>JBDSLR010000031.1:0-65551 GCA_039916305.1 Chitinophagaceae bacterium
AGCGCTATTCAAATGAAGTGACAGCGGCGCTATCAAATACCTGTCCTCTTTCTGTCTTGAGCATGCGTGCAGGATAACGGTTTATAACAATATAATCATGAGTTGCCATTATAACCGCAGTATTAAAATCTTTTGATATCTGGAATAATAGCTGCATGATTTCCTCGCTTGTTTCAGGATCAAGATTACCGGTTGGCTCATCAGCAAGCACAAGTTTAGGAGAGTTTAATAAGGACCTGGCAATGTCTACCCTTTGCTGCTCACCGCCACTCATTTCAAAAGGCATTTTAAAACCTTTTGATTTAAGGCCTACTTTATCCAGCACATCAGCAATTTTTTCATCCATCAATTTCTCATCTTTCCAGCCGGTGGCTTTTAAAACGAATTTCAGGTTATTGTTTACAGTCCTGTCAGTCAGCAACTGAAAATCCTGGAAAACTACGCCCAGGTTTCTCCTGAGAAAAGGGACTTTCTTCCAGTCCATCTCTTTCAGGTTAAACCCCGCCACCATTCCCTCGCCCTGCGTGAGCGCCAGATCGCCGTATAAAGTTTTTAATAAACTTGATTTACCGGTACCCGTTTTACCAACGAGGTAAACAAATTCTCCCTTTTCTATATGGATATTTACGTCCTGCAATATCAGGTTGCTTCCCTGGTATATGTTTACGTTACTTAATTCAACTATTTTTTCAGCCATACAATGCTCTTTAATTGCGCAAAAATAAGTTATTAATGGGCAACACGGAAAAGATAAATACATCCGTCAATACGGCAACAAAATTCAGTATTTGTAAGTACGCTGCTATTTAATATCTACCTGGAGAATCGTATCAATATCATCCAGCTTTACCGCATCTAAAAATATGGTTACACCGGCAGCATCCTGTTTAAACTTGATTTTCTCCTTTCCGGCAAGCGCAGTAACCGCTGTAACTTTTTCTTTTACCACCGGAATAAAAATGGATGCTGCAGCTGGCTTATTGATGATATGCGCATACAGTAATTTATCTTTTCCGGTTATAACGCCCCATTTTTGCGGTGCAATAAGATTGCCCCTGGTGCCATAGATAGTGGATCCATATTGGCTGAGCCATTTACCGGCAGCCTGCAGGGTATCTGTAAATTCAGGTTGTATTTTACCATTGGGCATCGGTCCTACATTCAGCAGGAGGTTGGCATTGCGGGCGGCCGCATTGATTACATAATGAATCACCTGTTTGGCAGATTTATAGTTGGTATCCGTAATATTATATCCCCATGATCCATTCATCGTTTCGCAGGTTTCCACCGGCAATTTATCAGAAGCTTCCTGGAAGCTGAGGCCGGATTTGTTTTCGCCAGGCAAATCCCTTTCAAACATCTGAAAATCTTCTCCTGCTATAGGCGAAAGATGATGATTGTTACCAATCATACATTGTGGCTGTAGTTTATGTATCAGGCTATATATCTCATTGTAGCGCCAGTCAATCCTGGAAGAGCGATCTTTTTCACCTTCAGGAGCTGTCTGATCCCAGTGTCCATCAAACCAGACACCTGCTATTTCACCGTAATTACTTAACAACTCTGTCAATTGATTTTTCATAAACTGCAGGTAACTGGCATAATCACCCTTGCCGGTTCTGCCCGATGCCTGGCCGGTACGGCCTGATTCATGCGGGTAGTCTTCCCGGCGCCAGTCGAGCAATGAATAATATAAAAAAAGCTTTATCCCCTGCCGGTGACACTCATCAGCCATCATTTTTACAATATCCTTTTTATAGGGTGTGTGCATGATGTTGAAATCGCTGTACTTTGTATCCCACATACTGAAACCATCATGGTGGCGGGTTATTAAGGTAATGTATTTCATGCCGGCATTCTTGGCCATGCTTACCCACTGTTCCGCATTAAAATCTATCGGATTAAAAAAATCCATCAGCCGGTTATAATTTTTTACCGTAATCTTTCTTTCATTCATCACCCATTCTCCCGAACCGGGGATGCTGAATGGACCCCAGTGAATAAATAAACCAAACCTGGCATCGTTGAATGATGCACGGGCTTTTATGTTTTCAGGCGATGGGGTATAATCCTGTGCAATCATACCAACAGATAACAGCAAACAAATTGTTGCAAAAGCCAGTTGTTTCATGATATATTAATTATGTTTTATAATGGCGGTGTTTATCAAATAAAACTAAGTAAAAAATGTATAGCACACCCTAAAGAATTGCCAGCCATTTTACACCGGACTTTGCAGCGTAAAAGATTGAAATTCTATTTAAGATTTACCCGCCACCACTAACAGAAATACCTTATTTTTAAACGTCCCACATTTATATCTTATGAAGTCAGCTACCTGCCTGTTATTCTTAATGTTTTATATCGAATCTTTTGCCCAGCAAACATCGCGCATCTCGGTATACAACAAAATATTCAGCACGTATCCGTTCAGTGATCCCGACCCTGTTCCGGACCCTGCCGCGCATATTTATCCCTACAATCATTTTGACGGCTATACCAATCATCCGGTACAAAAAGAATGGAAGGTGGTGGAACTGGAAAATGATTTTATCAAAGTAATGGTGCTGCCCGAGATTGGCGGAAAGATATGGGCGGCTATTGAAAAGAAATCGGGCAAGGAATTTATCTACTATAACCATGTAGTCAAATTCCGTGATGTGGCCATGCGCGGCGCCTGGACCAGCGGCGGCATTGAATCCAATTATGGCACTATTGGTCATACGCCCAATTGCTCCACACCGGTTGACTATACCACTATTAAAAAACCGGATGGCAGTGTGAGCTGTGTGGTGGGCGCATTGGATCTGCTCACACGTACACCGTGGCGTATAGAGATTAACCTGCCGGCAGACAAAGCTTATTTCACTACCCGTTCTTTCTGGTTTAATGCATCAGGGCTTGAACAGCCATATTACCACTGGATGAATGCCGGAATTAAAACTGGCGGCAACCTGGAATATATTTATCCGGGCAACAGGTTCCTGGGTCATGAAGGTGAAGTGGGCGACTGGCCCATCAACAAAAAAAACGGCAAAGCTATTTCATGGTATAAGAGCAATGATTTTGGCGGCTATAAGTCTTATCATGTGTTTGGCAAGTACAGTAATTTTTTTGGCGGTTACTGGCACGATGATCACTATGGCATGGTGCGTTATTCTGATCATGATGATAAGCCTGGAAAAAAGTTATGGATCTGGGGTCTATCACGCCAGGGCATGATCTGGGAAGACCTGATGACAGACAACGATGGCCAGTACACAGAAATTCAGAGCGGCCGCCTGTTCAACCAGTCGTCTGAAGGCAGCGCCCTGACGCCTTTTAAACACCGTGGCTTTGCACCATATGCCACAGATAGCTGGACAGAATACTGGTACCCGGTAATGAATACGCGGGGCTATGTTTTTGCCAATCAATATGCCGCAATAAATGTAATGCAGGAGAATGGCTGGCTGAAGCTGTATATCTCGCCTGTTCAATTCCTGCAAGGGCCACTAACGGTGATGCAAAACGGTAAATCTATTTACAACAAACCCGTTTCCTTAACGCCATTAACCGTTTTTGCAGATTCTATCCGCCTCGCTGGCGCAGCGGAAAAAATACAGGTACAACTGGGCGCCGGTAAATTGGTATGGGAATCAGCAGACAGCACGGCAGACCTGGGCCGCCCCGTTACCATACCCTCCAATTTTAACCAAAATTCTATGTATGGCCTGTATCTGCAGGGTAAAAACAGTATTTACTTCAGGCAGTATGCAGTTGCAGAAGAAAAGCTCAGGGCCTGCCTGGCAAAAGACAATGGTTTTGTGCCCGCGCTTACAGATATGGGCATGCTGCTCTACCGGAAAATGAGTTATACTGAAGCGCTTGACTACACAAAAAAAGCATTGAGCATAAATACCTATGAACCGGCTGCCAATTATTATTACGGACTTATTAATAAAAGACTGGGCAAAAAAACAGATGCTATTGACGGGTTTGATATTGCTACCCAGTCGGAAGAATACAGGACGCCGGCATTTACTGAACTGGCCAAAATATATTTCTCTGCAACAGACACCGCCAACGAAAAAGCAATACACTATGCGGAAAAAGCATTGCTGTACAACCAGGAAAACGCTGATGCATTGCAGGTGCTGGCTACCGCCTATCGTCTACAACATAATAAAGCCGCGGCAACAGCGGTTTTGCAGCGCATTGATAAATTTGATCCACTAAGTTGTTTTGTTAAGTTTGAAACATGGTTATGGGATAAAACAACTGTTGCTAAAAATGCATTGAGCAGTTCACTGCAAAATGAAATGCCTGATCAGTCTTATCTGGAAATGGCGCTTTGGTACTATGGTATCGGATGCGATACTGCTTGTATACAGGCATTACAGCTGGCACCTGCTTCTGCTGAAATCAATTACTGGTTGGCCTACCTCCACAAAAACACAACTGCGGAAAAAAACTATTACGAAAAAGCCGTTGCTGCATCATTACCCACGGCATTTGCTTTCAGGCCCGAGTCTACCCTTCCATTACGTTGGTATGCCAATCAAACACATGCATGGCAACCTGTTTATACGTTGGGCCTGATAGAAGGTGCCTGTGGTAATCTGGCCGTGGCCGCCAGCTTGCTGAAAAGCTGCGCCCAGCAACCGGATGATGCCAACTTTTATGCAGCCCGGGCCAAATTGAACGCAGCTGATACGGTAGCTACAGAAACAGATATAAAAAAAGCGCTGACATTGAATGTAAACGAGTGGCGCTTTTACAAACAACTGGCAGAACTGTACAATAAGCAAGGCCGTTATGCCGAAGCGCTACCCTTAGTACAAAACTATTATCAGCAGCATCCAACGCATTATATCATGGGCATGCTGCTGGCGAAAACTTTATTGCTGAATAAAAAATACAATGAAGCAGCAATCATCCTGGATAAAATTGTTGTTATACCATATGAAGGTGCAACAGATGGCCGCCGCCTGTACAAGGAAGCCCACCTGATGCTGGCAGTGGCGGCTATGAAAAACAAGCAATTCAAAAAAGCAGTTGCTGAAATAAACATTGCCAGGCAATGGCCCGAAAGGCTGGGCGTTGGTAAGCCATACACAGAAGATATAGATGAAAGACTGGAGAACTTCCTCCTGTATAACTGTTATCTGCAACTGAATGATAAAAGAAAATCGGCTACTGCGCTCAACCTCGTTAAAAGCAATACAGCAACAGTTTACAAAACAAATAATACGATAACAGCATGGGCGGATGGCAATACCGCCGCGCTGGATAAAATGACCGGCAGCACAGCTGATGAGAATAGCCGTGTGCTGGAAGCATGGTTAAAAGCAAAGTAATTAATTTCTTTATGCAAAGGCCACTGCTTTGCTAGGGTGAGCAGTCGAAATCCAGCAGGGCGACCGGCTCTCCCTTAGCATGATGTTGTGTATGGCAACCCTAAAACGCTTCTTTTTTTTCGCCAGCCCGCAGTTTTTGTTCTACAACATCTGCCGGGTATTTTAATGCCAGTTTACGGATGTCGTAGCTGAAGGCTGTAAAAGTTTCTTCCCAGGCTTTTGCTTCTTCTGGTGTATAGCTGTAAAAACCATGTGCGTTGGCTACACCCTTGCCGCCCTCCCGCACAATTTTATCAATAAGCTCGGGCACTGCTTTGCCGTTGTGTAAAGTGGGAAAAAGATCTTTCATGACCGTATGATAAGCGGGCACGCCGGTTAGATCCATCCAGCGAAAAACACCTACCAGCGTCATCCAGTAGCCGGTATTGTTGCGGCAGGCACGGTCTACATCTTCCACTGTTGCGTAACCATTTTCCACCAGGTGTATAGCTTCACGGTACATGGCGTACATAAGCCGGTTGGCAATAAAACCCCGGATGTCTTTTTTTACCAGCGTAGGTTCTTTTCCCCATTGGTGCGATAGCTGGTACAAATAATCAGCTTTTACAGGGTCGCTCAGTTCCCCGCAAATGATCTCCAGGAAACGGGTGGTATGCGATGGCTCAGCCCAATGCAATCCAAAAAAACGGTTTGGCCAAAGCGTTAGTTGCTGTAAAATACTGATGGGGATAGCAGATGTATTACTGGCCAATATAGCATCGGCCCTGATATTGGCTTCAATCTTTTCATACACTGATTTCTTGATAACAATATCTTCCAGCGTGCATTCAATTACTACGTCACAGTCTTTTAGCAAAGCATAGTCTTCAGTAATACGCAGCTGCGCCAGGTAATGTTCAGGTGGCTGGCTCACCAACTCCTGTTCTTTTGAATGCATTAAATGCGTGCGGATCCTTTTCTCCGCGTACTGCAGATCGATGGAAACAGGCGCAACTGCCACTACCGGGTGTCCTGCCATGATAAGGCAGGTAGTGATACTGCAGCCCATTAATCCGAGTCCCACCACCCCCACAGCAATAGCGGCTGTATCTGAAGCATTGTTCATGGCTATGTTTTTAGCAGTTGAGAAAAATCCTCAATAGGTTGCACGCCCGCCACTGAGGTCAAAAACAAAACCGGTAGTGAAACTATTTTGCGGAGACACAATGTACATAACAATATCAGCCACTTCTTCCAGTGTGCCGCAACGATTCATTGGGATTTTATCGGTCATATATTTTACCTGCTCCGGTGGCATGGCTTCAACCAGGGCAGTCTGTATAACAGCGGGGGCCAGTGCGTTAATAGTAATACCCGTTTCTGCATATTCCTTTCCCTGTACTTTGGTCATGCCTATTACTGCTGCTTTGGACGATGAATAGGCCAGCATACCTGCATTGCCTTCTTTACCTGCTATTGAAGCAAAATGGAGAATACGGCCATAATTTGCCCTGAGCATAAATGGCAAAACATATTTTGATGTGTACCATGATCCGAAAAAATTGACATCGAATACTTTCCGCACATTGTCAGTGTCTACTTCATGGCTTTTTATACCTGAAATGCCTGTAATACCGGCGCAGTTAACAAGGATATCTATTCTATTAAAAGTTGCTGCCACCGTTTCTACCAACGCTTTTACCCCATCCTCATCACTAACGTCTGCCGCAAACAAAGCAGGGCTTACCGGCAATTGCAGCGCGGCCTGCTGCAGTTCAACGGCGTTATGATCTACCATCACTACCGCGGCTCCCAGTTCATTTAATTTCTTTGCCACCACAAAGCCCAGCCCGGAAGCTGCGCCAGTAACGATGGCTGTTTGTCCTGTAAAATTGTTGCTCATTTAACAGAAATTAAAATGGCGTTATCATCGTTTACGCCTGCTATTATTTTTTTGGTGCTACCCACCTTAATCGGCTGCAGGCTCTTAACATTGCCACGCAGTGATAATCCGCTCTTAAACTGGGGCGCGTAGGTAAATTCGTTTTTACCATCTCCCAATAACAATATACCATGATTGGCAGCATAGCGGCCAAACTTTATCCGTGTCCAGGTATTGTTGCCGGCCAGCAGGATGTCTTTTTTTCCATCATTGTCCAGGTCTTCCATCACTATTCCATATACCGGTGCATACTGCGCGGGCAAAGGAAGTGCGTGCTGCACAAAGCCTTTTGCTCCCTGGTTCTCGAGGTAGACTGTCTGCATGGTTTCGGCTTTCAATACACCGGCATCCTTCAACTGCTCCTCAGTAAAAACGTCATTGATGGTGGCATTGGCATACTGTTTATATTCAAGAAATTTTTTCTTCAGCCCGGGCAACTGGTCTGTCAGATCATCCCTGGAAGCAGCGGGATAAGAAACGCCGTCAATAAAATAACAAAGTACAGGATCAACCGAACCATTGCCGTCGAAGTCTTTGAAATACACCTGCATGGGCGCCCCATCATTTACATGAAACTGCGTATTGGCGCCACAGTTACCAATCACCAGGTCCATGTCCCCATCCCCATCCATATCGGCTGCATTGATACGGTTCCACCACCCGGTATTGGGAAAATGGATATAGGCCGCTGATGCATCAGACAGTATTCCCTTTGCATTTATAAACACTTTAATGGGCATCCATTCACCCACCACTACCAGGTCAGGCAGTTTATCATTATTCAGATCCGTCCACAATGCATCGGTAACCATACCAGGTTGCAGCAATTTGGCGCAGACCTGCTGCGTAGCATCTGTAAAATTACCCCGGCCGTCATTAAGCAATATATAACTGCGGGGCGCAGCCGGATATTTCCCCGGCACCAATCGTCCCCCAACAAACAAATCCTGATCGCCATCTCCATCTATATCAGCCGCTTTCACACAAGCTTTGCTGGCAAGCAATACTGGCAAAGCATTTTGTTTTTTGGTGAAATTACCTTTGCCATCGTTGAGATAGAGCCGGTCCTGGAAGGCTGGGCTGCTTTCATCAAATTCATAACCACCACCGGCTACATAAAGGTCTGTATGCCCGTCATTGTCTGCATCGAAAAATACAGCAGCAGCGTCTTCGCTTAACGCATCCTGTACAAGCGCCGGTGTTGACAGCAGCGTAAAGCTGTTATTTTTATTTTGCAGGAACAATTGCCCGGCCTGGTCTTTTGCGCCACCCATAAAAAAATCTTCCAGCCCATCATTGTTCACATCGGCCACTGCGATACACGGACCCTGGCGACTCAAATAATTAGGCAGTAATGATTGAATGGTAAAATCATTGAATGCATTTTCCTGGTGGCGCGCACCTGTTAAAGGAGCCTGCGTTAAAATAGTCCTCGTTTTATTTACAACTGTATCGTAGGTCCATTTTTCACTGGCTGCGGCCATTTTTACGAGGAGCGTTTGATTGGGTTTAACAGCTACCAGTTTTTGAAAATTATCATTCGGCCATATAATCAGCACCGAATCAATTACTGAATTTTTTCCGACACCAAAATTTAGTACCGGATCGCTGGATGACTGAAAACCGCGCACAGGCGATTGCTCCTGGTAAAATTGCTGGCCTTTACAGAACAGTTTTACCTTTGCACCTATGCCCCGTTGGTTGGTAAGGCCACCGTCTAATTGTACCCGCAGGTAATTATTTTTAACAAGTGTTTCCGCGTTATTTTTATAAATGCCTGCAAAAGCATTTGAATTGTTTACTACCAAATCAAGATCACCGTCATTATCCAGATCTGCATAAGCGGCGCCGGCAGAAACACCTTTTTGATCCAGACCCCAGTCGGCAGTCTTTTTCTGAAAAAATCCATTGCCCTGGTTCTGGAAAATATAATTCGGAATTTCAATAGACGGCATTTTCCGGATGTATTCAGGAATGGGATCAATTGAATCCTTGCGCATGGCTTTTATGGCACGGTCTACGGAATACTTTAGAAAATCCATTTCCGTATAATCTTTTACATACCCATTGGTAACAAACAGATCTTTATTGCCGTCATTATCAAAATCACTGAACAGTGCCGCCCAGCTCCAGTCTGTATTGGAGATGCCGGCCAGTTGTCCAACCTCGCTGAAGGTACCATCGCCATTGTTTTGTTGCAGCATATTGCGGCTGTACTGGAAATAAAATCCCTGCTTAAAAAGGAATTGAAATTTATCAAAGTTCTCGGCACCACTGTGCATCTTAATTGTACGGTTATCTTCAGGCATCATATCCAGGGTAACAAGATCAGTCAGGCCATCATTGTTATAATCGGCTGCATCGGAACCCATGGAATACAAAGAAATATTATCCATGGCTTTCGCCAACTGTTCTGTAAACGTTCCATTTCGGTTATTGATAAAAAGATAATCAGGTTCGTTAAAATCATTTGACACCGACAGGTCGGGCCAGCCGTCATTGTTGAAATCAGCAACTGCTACGCCCAAACCGAAGGTTAATACATTGGAAGTAATACCCGCCTGGTCACTCACATTGGTAAAGAGGTTATTATCATTCCGGTATAATTTACTGGCGTAATCCGGGTTGTGTTCATTGCGCAGTTCGGGTGTATCCTGTACACCGGCAGAGTATTTTTGTACCGAGTGGTTAATGATAAAGCAATCGAGGTCGCCATCTTTATCGTAATCAAAAAAAGCAGCCTGGGTAGAATAGCCGTTGTCTGCCAACCCGAATTCGGTTCCTTTTTCTGTAAAACTAAGATCGCCGTTATTGATGAAAAGCAGATTCTTGCGGAGTTCTGGATTAACGTCTGCACTGCGACAAACATAAATATCCAGTTTTCCATCAGCATTTACATCTGCCATGGTAGCACCCGTACACCAACCCTGCAGCTTATCAACACCACTTTTTGCGGTAATATCTTCAAAAGTAAAATTGCCTTTGTTAAGGAAGAGCCGGTTGCGTACCATATTACCGGTAAAAAGAATGTCCTGCAGGCCATCATTATTAATATCGCCAATGGCAACTCCGCCACCATTGTAGAAATAATTATAATTGGAAATATTTATAATCCCATCTTCAAACAATGTGTTGCGAAAATTGATGCCCGTATTTTTTTCGCTTACCGGTGAAAAAAGTTTTTCACTATCACTATTGCTGCAACCTGCGAACACCGTGCATGCAAATAGCGCACTGGTAATAAACGAAAGACGGAGCATAAACCTGATATTTAATTGACCGGGAGAAATTCCAAAAAAAAGATTCCATCGAATATATACGCTTCGATGGAATCTTTCTATAAAAAATACAAATAGATTAGTTCTTATCCCACCATAAAGGCGTTGTTAATTTATCACCACCAGCGCCCAGCAAAGGAATGGCTGCGTCTACGCCGGCTTTGTTATTCTGTGTTTCTGACAACAGGAACGGAATCCTTCTGATCCATTTTGTGGTTGGATCCGGAATATCGGCATTTTCAGAATTGGCAACAGGATACAGGATAAACGTACGTGCCCTGCGGTAATCGGCCCAGGCTTCATTACCATCAGGAAATATAGCCAGCCATTTCTGAATAGCTACCTGCAATTTCTGCGTTGCTGCATCTGCAGCCCATTTAATAGGCGCCGTAGACACCGCAGGGGAATTAAGGAAATCACCCGGCGCAATTGGTGTATTGCTGCTGCCGATATATGCTGTGATAGCAGCGGCATCCGTAACACCCCATTGTTTCATTGAATTGGTAACACCTGCTTCATACAGCGTCTGCGCTGTTCCGCCCATAGACCAGCCCAGTAAGGCACCTTCTGCACGCAGGAAATAAACTTCTGCCGTACACATTACTTTCTGCGGCGTAACCAGGTAACCATCGCTGCCCGCAAAATCAGGCGAAGACCAGAGTTTACCTGGTTTAGCATTTGCCGTTGCAGCATTTTTAGTATCTGTTAATTGTGTTGCGGTAAGGCCATTCCTCAAACCATCGTACTGACCATTTCCGGCAGGGTTGGCTTTTGTTGCACCATCCGGTAAAAAATATACCGGAAGGCGGGGATCCTGGTAACCTTTCAACACTGACTCCATGGTAGCGCTCATGCGGAACTCATTCCAGTCAGACATTTTGGAAAGGCCATTGTTGTCATCTCCTTTCAGGCTTTTCTGCAAGGTGGCATCATCATCGGGGCTAAGTGTGAAAACACCGGACGCAACAGCTGCTTCAGCTTCTGTTTTTGCACGTGCGGGATCCACTTTTGAAATACGCAATGCAAGGCGCAGGCGCAATGAATTGGCAAACTTGATCCATTTTGCTACACTGCCGCCATAGATAATATCGAAACTTCCGTAAGGAGTTTCAGTTGGTTTTGCTTTTAACACGGCAACGGCCGCAGTTAACTTTTTAAAGAAATCATCATAGATTTTATCCTGCGCATCATAAGGAACGGATGTACCGGGCACGCCTACTTTGAAGTAAGGTATAGGTCCCCAGTAATCGGTAACCCTGTGAAAGCCCAGTACCCAAACGATGTCTGCAAGTGCAGCTTCGGCAGTACCCGGAGCAGCAGTAGTAATAGCCTTCAACTGCGGTGCCATGTCTGTGTAGATAGGGTTAAAGGCAGCACCCACCCAATCCATCCTGATATTAAGACGGTCAGAAGGGAAGTAAGTAGCAGTACAGGCAAAATACTGCGCGTACTGGTCAGCAAAAAGATTTTGTGCTACCTGGTAGTTCCAGACATTGGGCAATGCAGAAGATTCCGCTTTTGAAAAAAGAAATGGAAGTTCCGCCGTTCCCACAGTGGCAATCGTATTCCTGTCGGTGTTGATTGCATCATATTTTTTTGTACAAGACCACATCAGCATATTGCAACAGAGAAAAGCAATAGATGTGTATTTAAAACTGGTTATCCGATTCATCATATAATAAGTATTAGTTGTTATTAAAAAGTTACCTGTAAATTAAGCCCAAGGCTACGTGTTGCAGGCAGCGTTCCGTACTCAACACCCTGGTAATTGCTGTTACCAAGACTCATATCCGGATCAAACCACATTTTTCTTGTACCAATACCTGGTATATCCAATTTTGAACTACCCCTGTAGATGAACAACAGGTTGCGGGCTACCAAAGAAAGCTTTGCAGCTTTTACAAGATGGGTGTTCTTCATGGGCAGGCTGTAACCAACAGATAATTCCCTTACTCTTATGTTGGTTGCATCGTAAGCAAAAAACTCACCGGCACCATAACGTTTACCGGAAGCAATCTGCCAGAAATCCTGTGCAGTAATTGTTTTGGAAACTACAGCACCATTTGCATCTACACCACCCAGGTTCAAACCACCTTCACGGAATTGTTCTGTGCCTTTTGTGATTCCGCTGAATGCCAGGTTCATTTCTGTACCTGACACTACTGTGCCGCCGAAACGTCCGTCAACCAGTACGCGCAGGTATAATGATTTATATTCAAACGTATTGGTGAAGCCAACAGTTGCTTTAGGGTTAAAATTACCGATGTATTCCTGTGCCGCCGTTAAAACAGGTTTTCCGTTAGTGGCATTAACAATATGATTTCCTTTGGCATCTGTAGCCCATTTGAAGGCCAGCAGATCACCGAATGCTTTGCCTTCCTCTACAACAGGTGTAGCCGAACGGCCGAAGCCACCACCGAGGTAAACAATTTTAATATCCGGGTCAAGACTTACAACTGTGCTTTTATTGGTAGCAAAGTTCAGTGTAACATTCCATTTGAAATCTTTTTTCTGAATGGGCGATCCGTCAATTACCAGCTCAAACCCGGTATTCTTAATATCACCGGCATTAATGTATTTGCTTGAATACGTAGTGGCAACTGGCAGGCTGATGTTAAGCAACTGATTTTTTGAATGACTATTATAAAAAGCGGCCGTAAAACCAATCCGGTTGTTGAAGAACCTTGCTTCCAGCCCTAACTCAAGACTTTTTGTAATCTCGGGTTTCAAATCAGGCAGCGGGTAAGTAGAGCCCTGCTGTAAAAAGCCCGAACCTGCTCCCTGTGAATAAGTATACACCGGATTCAAGAGGCCGAATTTTCCGCCATTACCAACCTGGGCATAGTTTGCGTTCGCTTTCAGGAAAGAAACAGGTGCAGGCAGCTGTAATAAATCAGAAAGAATGGCAGAGACACCTACAGAAGGATAGCTGAACGTATAAGGGCTTCTGATACGGGAATCCCACTCATTGCGGTAACTCGCGTCAACAAAAATCACATCCTTATAAGAAATATTAGCCTGCCCGAAAACAGATTGTTGCTGGGTTTGGGTATATGCAGAAGTTATAGAAGGACTTATTCCATAATTCATACTAAACTTGTTGGTTACATTCAGACCGCCTGATGACTCAATGGTACGATCATACTTGCTGTCCTGAAAAATACCGCCTATGCGATAATTTATTTTTAAATCACGTACAATGGTATTGTTTCCTTCCAGCATTACATCAAACCATTTTTGCGAAAGGTTCAGGTTTGTTTTTGAAAAATCCCCCCCCGTTTTTGACCAGAGGATGGTTCCTTCTGATACTGAATTATCGCCACGGTCAAATGTTTTGTCAATATTTGCTTTTCCGGAAAGTGCCAGCCACTCAGTGATTTTAAATTTCGCTGTTAAAAATCCAACAATCCTGTCACGCGACTCGTTAATGGATGTGCGGTTGATTAACCAGTATGGATTTTGATAAATTGAGCTAAGTGCAGAAGGAAAAGGCGTAGGTGCAGGAATACCCAGGTTGTTTATCAATTCAGAATTTTGGGCATCAGCATTGGAAATATTCCTGGCCATGTTATAGGCATTTATTACCGGTGCATTTTCTTCACCTGAACGGGGCCTGTTTTTTATATCCTGGTTCAGGTAAGTAACTTTGGCATCCGTCGAAAAACGGCTGCTGATCTGGTTGGTAATACGCAGGTTCACGGTATGACGGAGCAAATCGTTGCCCCTGATGATACCTTCTATTTTATTATTAGTGTAAGACAGGTAAGTCTGCATTTTATCAGTACCACCTGATACGCCGATAGAGTTATTGAAACTTGTGCCGCTTCTGAAAAAATCTTTTACATTGTCTTTTTGCGGAGAAAAAACAGATGCCTTGCCCAGGTAGTTTGTATAAGCACGGCTATCTAATTTAGGTCCCCAGCTTTCGCCGGATGTAGCTGAAAACACGCCCCCATTACCTTGTCCGTATGAATTTTGAAATGCCGGTAAAGAAAATGCACTTTCAACAGCCACCCCGGCATTAACCGTCACTGATATTTTATCTTTTTTACCTTTTTTGGTAGTAATGATAATGACGCCGTTACCCGCCTGGCTGCCATATAATGCAGCGGCTGATGCACCGCGTAATACAGTTACTGATTCAATGTCATCGGGATTGATGCTGGATGCACCGTCGGAACCCTGTACAAATCCAAAATCACTTCCGGCTGTTACATCGGTGTTATTACTGATGGGTACACCATCCACTACAATCAATGCGTTGTTGGAACCCTGGATAGATTTGTTACCGCGTAATACAATGCGGGCACCGCTGCCAGGTCCACCAGACCCCTGCGTGATGACCGCATTGGCCACTTTACCTGAGAGTGAGTTCAGCAGGTTATTCGCATCCCTCGCTTCAATAAGTTCTGAAGGCTTAACAGTTTGCGTAGCGTATACCAGCGTTTTTTTCTGGCGGCTGATACCCAGCGCTGTTACTACTACTTCGCCCAGCTGCTTGCTGTCGTCTTCAAGACTAACTGATGCGGTAGTGCTACCTGCTGGTACATTAACCTGCTGTGTAGTAAAGCCCACAGAACTGATGATCAGTACAACATTACTGCCTGAAACTTTGAGTGAAAAACTTCCGTTATCGGAAGTAACGGTGGCGTTCTTAGTGCCTTTTTGCGAAACGGTAGCACTCACCACCGGTGCCTTGTTTACGCTCATCACCGTGCCGGTGATGGTTCTTTCCTGTGCCATGGCGAGTGTTCCGCACAGCACAAAAAATACAGACAACATTTGTTTGAGTTTTGACATAAGCAGTTTAGTTAAAGATTAAAACAGATTGTTGAGAGACAGCGTTTATATAATTTTAGTTTTGATACTTTCTGATTTTGTTGCCTGAACGGCTATACGGGTAACAACACTCAAAACTCTCTCTCCCCGCTTATTACAGGATGATGCGTTATGGCAAGCGGTTAAGGTCTATGTATTCTGTAGGGCAGGCTTCATCGTTCAGCAACCTTCATTTACGTTAGTTCTGCTTTACTCTTTTCTGTCTTTGCCGGTACCTGTTTTGAAAAGTTGTCCATTACCAGGGCTGCTGCGCCAATCAGTTCTGCTTTTCTGCCCATCGTGGATACTTTAACATCTGTGTGCTCCGACAGTCTCGGGATACAGTATTTATTCAATGCCTGCTGTATGGGTGCCTGTAAAATTTTACCTACCATGGCGCCCCTGCCGCTCAATACTATCAATTCCGGATTTACAATATGAATAAGAATGGCGATGGCCTTTCCAATTTTATAGCCCATATCAGACAATAATTCAATAGAGTACTGATCTCCTTTATTAGCCGCTACCATAATTATTTCACTCATGTGCTCCATGCTGGGATCATATTTCAACCCGGTTACCTTGCCTTCCTGGATATCCTTCATGGCTTTTGCGGTAATCACCCGCAAGGTTGCTTCGGTCTCCAGGCATCCTTTTTTGCCACATTCGCAAAGGGTATCATTTTCAGAAATGGGTATATGACTCAACTCACCTGCATGGCCTGTAAAACCCCTGAATAAAATTCCATTTACAATCATCCCCAAGCCAATGCCCCAACCTATGTTAATAACCATCACTTCCTCTTTTCCTTTTGCCAGCCCGTATTTCAATTCCGACAGGGCTATTAAACTGGCGTCGTTATCTATGCTAACCGGTATGTCAAGCGCCCGGCCCATGTAGTCACAAAAAGTTTCCTCCCCGGGCGGGCGCAGGTACGAATAATTAATGCCCAGCCGCGTATTGGTAAAACCCGGTATACCAATGCCTGCACCAAGAATATTGTTGCGGTTAATGCCTGCCTTCTCAATACAACCAGTAATAATCTCCACTAGCTCCGTTAAGGCAGCATCATTATTCAACAGTTTTAACTCATGCGTTTCAGGGGGCAAAGCAGGATTATCCAATAAATCTGTAATGGTAATTTTCATGTACAACTGATCCATGGCTACGGCAATAACATACAGTGTACCTGCTTTTAAAGAAAATACCTGCGGCTTTCTTCCCCCGCTGGAAGAAGCAAATCCGTTCTCTGTTATAAATCCTTCCTGCACCAGTTCATTCAGCGCTTTGGTAACATGCGGCACGCTTTTGCCCACAATCGCACTAATGTCCACAATCGACAGTGTCTTATCAAAATACAGAGTGCTTATAATCTGCCGTTTCAAATAGCTTTCAATCAACATAAGCTTCCTGTCAATTTTATTAAAAGAGGATTGGTTGTTTATAAAGTTTGACGAACTTACTTAAATATTACAACTCAAAAAAATATTTAGTTAAGATTTTATTAACTTTTTGCCATAATAGTATCTGCATAGGCAAAAAAAGTACGCATCGAGCTGGGGCGATGACATTAATTATCCAATACACAAAGTTGCAACGTTGATTAGTCGGGTTTGGTTTGCCCGCAACAAATGTAAAAATAGCCGGCTGACTTTTGCACGCTACTTATTATTTAGCCACTGAATATGGCCGGTCTGCTAAGGCAACGCCAAATGTTTTAGAAGGCCGGCGCCCCATTTCTATACCCAGTTCTCCCCCATTCATAATATCCTGGTGCAGGATAAAAGATTTTGTATACGGCCGTCCGTTAAGCGTGATTCGCTGTATGTATTTATTTAACGGGCTATTATTTTTAACCGTGGTATGAAAAGTCTTTCCGCCGGGCAATGTAAGCACCGCATCATTTATTAATGGGCTGCCGAAAACATACATTCCATTGGCCGGGTTTACGGGATAGAGTCCCATTGCGCTCCATATATACCAGGCCGACATCTGGCCTACATCCTCATTACCACATATACCATCCGGTTTGTCTGTATAGAGGCTGTCTGTTATGTAGCGGATTTTGCTGGCCGTCTTCCAGGGCTGACCAGCAAACATATAGAGGTAAGGGATGTGATGACCAGGTTCATTACCATGCGCATACTGGCCAATCAGTCCGGTAATATCTGCAGATGCCTCCCTGCCCATTTCCCCTTTTTGCGTAAAGAGCGAATCGAGTTTGGCTATGAATTTTTGTTCTCCACCCATCAACTGCATTAAGCCCTCCACATCCTGTGGGACCAGCCAGGTATACTGCCATGCATTGCCTTCACAAAAATCATCTTTCATGTGCACGGCCGCGAATGGACTGAAAGGTTCGCGCCATTTATTTTCGGCTATCCGTCCCCGTACAAATCCGGTGGAGCTGTCAAAATAATTTTTATAATATTTCCCCCTCTTGCTGAAGTACAAATAATCATCTTCAAACCCGGCTTTCTTTGCCATTTGCGCAATGCAGGCGTCAGCAATGGCATACTCAAGCCCCATCGCCACTGATTCTACCATGCTGTCCGCAGGTATATAGCCGTATTTTTTTACATGGTTCAGTCCACGCAAATCCAGCATGGCTGTTTGCTTTACAGCTTCGTATGCCAATTTCTTATCAAACCCCTGTGCGCCTTTGAGGTAAGCATCTGCTATTACTTCAATGGCACTGTTGCCGGGCATGGTATTGGTTTCATTGCCCATTAAATGCCAAACCGGCAAGCGGCCCTGTTGCTGGTAAATGGCCAGCATGCTGTTCACCACGTCGCTTACCTTATCGTTGTGCAACACCGTATACAAGGGTGCGGCGGCGCGGTAAATATCCCATAAAGAAAAAGTGGTAAGGTTGGTAAATGCTGCTTGCCGGTGCACCTGTTTATCTGTGCCGTAATAATCGCCATTGTGATCATTGAAAACAGATGGCGCTATCATGGTATGATACAATGCCGTATAAAAAATGCGCATGGGTGCCGCGTCTTTCGTTTGTATGGCCACTTTGCTGAGTTCATTGTTCCAGGCGGCATCTGCAGCTGCGCTTACTTGATTAAAATTCCAACCGGGTATTTCAGTAACAATATTTTGCAGCGCATTTTCTGCGCTTACCGGCGAGATACCCACTTTAACTTTAATTATTTCGCCTGCAGCAGTTGAGAAATGGGCAACCGCTTTTACACTGTCTCCCATTGATACGGGACCAGCCTGCACGGTTTTATTTTTATAGAGATCAAATGCTTTGAATGGCTTTGAAAAAACAGCAGTAAAATAAATCCGCTGATCCGCAGCCCAGCCTTTTGAAAATCGATAACCGGCAATGGTAGAATCATTTATTTGTCTGATATAGGTATCAGTGGGCCTGTCCCAGCCAATGCCCTGTGCAAGGTCTACTACAATATGGCTGGTCGATGATGCGGGAAAAGTATACTGGTGAAAACCAACCCGTGCAGATGCAGTGAGTTCCGCTTTAATATTATAACGCTGCAGGCGTACGCTATAATAACCGGGACGGGCTATTTCTTCGTTGTGAGAAAACAATGAGGTGTTGCCTGCGGCGATGTTTTTAATGGAGCCTTTACCAGTGATAACGGTGCCGGTTGCAGGCATCAACAATATATCACCCAGGTCACCAATACCGGTACCACTTAAATGTGTATGCGAAAAACCAATGATGGTGGAATCTGAATAATGATAACCGGAGCACCAGTCCCAGCCTTCTGATAAATTTACAGGCCCCAGTTGTACGGCGCCAAATGGAATATTGGCACCCAGAAATACATGACCGTGAAAGCCAGTACCGATGTATGGGTCTACATATTTTGTAAAGGACGGAACAGAATCAGGTTGGGGTATCGCTGATGCATGCAATGATGGAAGAATTGCTGCCAGCAGAAAGAAAAGTATTTGTTTAGCCTTACTCATTTGTCTCTTTTATTGTATGCGCATCTCCATATTTATTAAACAGGCGACAGGAACATAGGAATCACAGGCATATATTGTTACAGACTCAATGCCATGTCATACAAAATTATTGCACTTGTGCCAGGCGATGAACTAAGAACTAAGAACTGGAAACTTAAAACTACTTTCCACCAACTGGCTTTACCGTAAATGCAGCCGTCAGCTTTTCCTCTGCTGAACTGCCGCCCACTGCTACGGTATACTTGCCACTGTATAATTTCCACTGGTGCTTCTCTATATCCCATTTCTGCAATTCTGTAGCGGGAATGCTGAATGTTGCCACGCCCGCACCCGCTTTTGTAACATACACCCGCTTAAATGCTTTTAATTCTTTTAGCGGCATGCGCTCTTCCGGTGGATATTTTATGTAGACCTGCACTACCTCATCTCCATTATAATTCCCTGTATTATTAATGGTTACTGAAAAGGAAATACTGTCCTTCAACGCCGTCACCGGTAACGGCATTTTAGCCCAGGCGTAGCTAAATGACGTATAGCTAAGTCCATACCCGAAAGGATACTGCACCTTGCCCTCAAAATAGCGGTAACCATGGCCTTTTGAAGCATAGTTTTCGTAAGGAGGCAAATCCGCCAGCGAATTATAAAAAGTTACCGGCAGCCTGCCTGCAGGTGACACCTCGCCAAAAATAATATCTGCCAGTGCATTACCACCCTGCTCGCCAGGATACCAGGTCAGGATAATAGCATCGGCATAAGGTTCAATGGCGGCAATATCAACTGCGCTGCCAGCAGTGATAACCGCTATGATGGGTTTTTTATTTGCTTTGCGAAGGGCTTTCAGATAGGCAATATGACTAACGGGCAGGCTTAGGCTTTTTCTGTCGCCGCCGCCTGCGGCCAGGAATGCATCACCTTCTTCTCCTTCATATACTGCATTAAGCCCCAGCACAGCCACTGTGATGTCTGCATTGCCAGCCGCCCAAATTCCACCAAAATGGACGGTGTCCGTATAATCACAGCCCAGGTCATACTCTACCCTTGTGCCAACACCTGCTGCATTCGTAATACCTTCTACAAAATCAACCGCATTATTACTAACGCCATGGTAATTGCCCATCAGCGCATCCAGCGAAGCTGCATTGGAACCAACTACCATAAAAGCACCGTATTCTTTTTTACCGATTGGCAAAACATTTTTATCCTGCCCCGGCAGGCGACCGTTTTTTAGCAGTACCATGCTTTGCTGCGCTGCTTTTCTTGCCAGGCTAATATGCGCGGCAGAAGCGATACTGTCTGCACCGTACTGGCTGTATGGATTTTCCGTTGCCGGATCATAAAAACCCAGTTTAAACTGCGTTCTTAAAATACCTGCCAACGCACTGTCTACTTCCTGCTTTGTCAATAATTTTTGATCGATGGCTTTCATCACATCCCGCTGCAACAGGCTGCTGCAGTCCAGGTTAACACCTGCTTTTATTGCAGCAGCAGCCGTTTCCACACTGGTAGGTATCACTTTATGGCGCATGAATATATCATCCAGCGCCCCGCAGTCCGTTACCACATGGCCTTTAAATTTCCATTCATTGCGCAGGATGGATTGCAGCAGTGTTTGCCCGGTGCAGCATGGCTCTCCGTTTACGCGGTTGTAAGCACACATCACCGATTCAGCACCGCCATCCACTAATTTTTTAAACGCATATAAATAGGTCTCACGCAAATCTTTTTCATCTGCTACAGCATTAAACGTGTGCCTTCCAGCCTCCGGGCCACTGTGTACCGCAAAATGTTTGGCACAGGCTGCTGTTTTAAGGTAACGGTTATCTGTACCCTGTAATCCTTTTGTAAAGGCCATGCCCATGGATGCGGTAAGAAAAGGATCTTCGCCGTAGGTTTCTTGTCCGCGGCCCCAGCGCGGGTCACGAAAAATATTAATATTTGGGCTCCAGAAAGTTAGACCCATATATTGCAAGCGCCTGTCCTGCGCCACTGCAAGATTGTATTTTGCCCTGGCCTCAGTAGAAATCACAGCCGCTTCTTCCAGCAACAGCGCATCATTGAAAGTAGCCGCCATGCCAATAGCCTGCGGAAAAACGGTTGCCCGCCCAGCCCTGGCTACCCCATGCAGCGCCTCATTCCACCAATTGTAAGCAGGTATACCAAGCCGCTCTACCGCTTTACTGTTGTAACCCAGCAGTGAAATTTTTTCTTCTACGGTAAGTTGTTGCAGTAAATCATTTACCCTTGCCTGCAATGGCAGCTGCGCATTGCGGAAAGCGGGTGAATTATTTTGTGCAAATGCGCCTACTATAAGAAAAGGAAATATCAGCAATAAAAACAATCTGATCATAGCTACATTTTAAATATTTATCGCCGGAAGAAAACATCCGTATGCCCGGGTTAGGCTTTATTATGGCAGCTGGGTTTAAATATGGTTTGAATGCCATGCCTCAGTAGACTTCCACATTGGAAATAACCGGGCATGCTTTTGACGCGGTAATATTTATTCTTATTTTACTGGTTTCTACGGGTGCTAGTTTTAAAATTCTTTTGTACCCAATGGTGGTAGCGCTGGCCACAGGCTGCCAGGCATTGTCTTTCCATATGTCAACAGAAAAAGCAGCAACCCGCTGACCGAGTGCAATGTATTCCTGCAGCACTACATATTGTACTATGCCGGGTTTGGCAAGGCTGATTTCTACACTACCCGTGGTTATGCCGTCATTCGTAGCCCAATAGGTATTTTCTTTGCCATCTGTAATATTGCTGGCTGCATATTCTTTTGTCCTGCCCCTGTAGTTGCTGGCAGTAACGGAAGCTGCTTTTGCCAGGTTGTCGGCAAATGTTTTATCCAGCAATTCTTTAAACCCTTTCAGGCTCTGCACATCAATTTCATTAAACAAGCCACGCTGATCAGGCGGTATATTCAGCAACAATGTAGAGCCGCGGCCAACTGAAGTCAGGTAAATATCAAACAATTGCTGGGGTGTTTTTACCCTGGCATCTTCAGCTACATGATAAAACCAGCCCGGCCGGATGGAGACATCTGTTTCAGCAGGTATCCAGTGCTTACCATCAGGAGAACCGGTATTCAATAATTTTTCAATACCGGCTTTACCCGCAAACAGTGTATCGGCGGTAATAGTATTCCAGTTGGTTTCGCCTGCCAAACCTCGTTCATTACCAACCCAGCGTACACCCGGCCCCGCATCACTAAAGAAAATAACATTTGGTTGCATTTTTCTTACCAAATCAAGGGTGGCAGGCCAGTCGTAATAGGTGGCACCATTTATTTTTCTCGTTTCATTGGCGCCACCGTAATAACCGCTGCCGCCATTGGCGCCATCAAACCACATTTCTACAACCGGGCCATAGCTGGTAAATAATTCTTTTAACTGGTTACGGTAGTACGTGAGGTATTCGGGTTTTCCGTAACTCGCCTGGTTCCTGTCCCACGGCGACAGGTAGACGCCGAATTTCAAACCATACTTTTTGCAGGCGTCACTGGCTTCGCGTACAATATCGCCCTTGCCATTTTTATAGGGGCTATTTTTTATTGAATGCTCTGTGTATTTGCTGGGCCACAAACAAAAACCATCATGGTGTTTACAGGTCAGGATCATGGTTTTGAAACCAGTCTCTTTTAATGTCTTCGCCCATTGGCCTGCATCTACTGCCGTGGGGTTAAATATTGATTCCTTTTCATCACCGTTACCCCATTCAAGTCCCGTAAACGTATTGGTGGTAAAATGCACAAAAGCATTGGTTTCCATTTTATGCCAGGCCAGCTGTGCAGCCGTCGGTACCGGCAACAATGCTTTTGGCGCGGTAACATTTTTTTCCTGCGGGAAAGCGCTGGCTGAAAAAACAAACAGAACAACGGCCAATAACTGCAATTTGTATTTCATAAATATAGCTATGTTGAATGATCAGGATTTTTTTTAAACCGGCTGTAGAACTATAACAGGAAATCGTTGCTGCACGCCGTTCAAAGGTAAACCAGCACCGGTTGCTTTCCATCAGCAGTCAGATCAACCTGCGGTTTTATTTAATACTAAAACCAAAAGCCAGCGCTGGTATCGTTCCAACCGTTTTTAACAATGCTTCGGGCACAAATACTTTCACCTTATCACCTGCAACTATCCATTTCACATTTTTACCAGTTTGCAGCAGTCTCATTTTACTTCCTTTAACCGGTATATTGCCTGTCCATTCAATGCTTGCAGGCATCCCGGTATTTTCCGGCACAGGCGCCAGCGCATAGATAGTTGCCGCATCTTTGGATTGAGTAAAGTACACACTGCCATCAACATATTTATCGGTTGTCCTGGTATTGTAAATAGCCTCACCGTTGAGCGCCAGCCACGCCCCTATTTCTTTCAAACGTTCAATGGCCGGTTCCTGTAAAGTGCCGTCTGGTTTGGGCCCGATACCCAACAGCAAACTACCTCCTTTGGCCACCACTTCTATCAACTGTTTTATTACCGTGGTGGCTGATTTAAAATGTTCATTGGGTACATAGCCCCATGCGCCACCCAGTGTAATACAACTCTCCCAGGGGTGATCCTGCTTTTCTTTAGGTATGGTTTGCTCGGGCGTCTGGTAATTTTCATACGGTCCATGGACCGTTCGGTCTACAATCAGCAAACCGGGTTGCGCTTTACGTGCCATGCCGGCAATTTTTGACATCTCAATATCCTGGCTCCAGGCGGGGATAGCCGCACCCCATGCACGCACTTCTTCGTTCACCGTTTCTAACGGCCTTACCCAGCCGCCATCCAGCCATAAAATATCCATCTTGCCATAATCCGTCATCAGCTCCTCTATCTGGTTATACGTGTACTGCTTGAATTTATCCCATCTCCAGGGAAATTTACGTATATCATAGTTGTTGTTCCTGTCTGGCGTAGCATACATGGGCCACCAGTAATTCTCGGTATGCCAGTCGGGTTTGGAGAAATACGCGCCAATCATAAATCCTTCTTTTCTGAAGGCCTCAAAAACATACTTTGCTATATTGGCTTTTGAATTGGAGGCGAAAGGACCGTTCGTTATTTTAAAATCTGTTTGTTTGGTATCAAACATGCAAAAGCCATCGTGGTGCTTGGTGGTAAAAACTACATATTTCATACCAGCCTGTTTAGCCGTACTGGCCCATTGTTCCGGATTGAATTTAATAGGATTGAAATCCTTTTTCAGTCCCCAGTACCATTTCTTAAAATCACCATAGTCACTGCTGGTATCCCGGCTAATCCATTCTTCCGAACACAGTGCCCATGACTCTATCATGCCGGGCACAGCATATAACCCATAGTGTATGATCATACCAATTTCTGGTCGCGCCATTGTTCCAGCTTATTTTTTACGAGGGGATCCGTTGGCCATTCATATTGTGTTGATTGCTGGTGAACATTGCCCTGCGCTGCTGTCGTAAAAGGTGCATTACAGATAGCAGCAACCAGTAAGCCGGCAAAGAAATATCCAATGCTGTTTTTTTCTATCGCGTGTAAATGAATCATGACCGGTGTTTAACTATTCTGTATGGAACCATAATTACTGCCCCAAAAATATAGGAATTAAGTTAAGGGTAAGCATGACCAGCACATGATTTATTTAATTGAACAAAATTATCAATCTATAAAAAACAAATCTTATTTACGCCAGTTCTAAATACTTCCTCATGGTAATCCAGTGTCATCATACGGAATTATACCAGGTATCTGAACATATAAACAAAGCCAACACCTGCCATAAATTAAATCATTTTCACCACAACTTTATAAAGCTTACCTTGAGGATCCTCAACTTGAGCGGCTATTTAAAAATTCATCGGGTTTCATCATTTGCAAACAAGGGTCAGTAAGCCACAGGGCCACGGTGTATTACCGCAGCTACAATAATTTATTATGAAAATTGCTTATATCGGGTCCTACCCGCCGAGGGAGTGCGGAATAGGAACGTTTACACAGAATCTTTTTGCCGCTATGACCAAGCCCATAGAAGGCTCCGATGAAGTGCATGATGCAGTAGTGATTGCCATGGACGACCAGGACGAATCATATGATTACCCTGAAGTAGTTCAATTTACCATACAACAAGAACAGCAGGGAGATTATATTGAAGCAGCCAGGTTCATTAACCTCAGCGGCGCCGATGTCTGCATCCTGGAACATGAGTTTGGCATATTTGGCGGGCAAAACGGTGTCTATATTTTACCGTTGTTACACAGGCTGGAGATACCGCTGATTGTAACACTGCATACTGTACTAAAAACGCCTTCTTACAATGAAAAAGCCATACTGCTTGAAATTTGTAAAATGGCATCCCGGATAGTGGTGATGACGCATAAAGCCGTGGCGTTTTTAACAGACATTTACAATGTACCGCATGCCTGCATAGAACTGATTGAACACGGCGTACCGGATCATAAGTTCAGTCACCAGTTAGCAAAAAAAGAATTTAAGCTGGAAGCTAAAAAAGTACTGCTTACATTTGGATTTATCAGCCGCAACAAAGGCATTGAAACGGTAATTCGGGCACTGCCGGCTGTGGTAGCCAGGTATCCCCAAACCATCTATATCATTTTAGGGAAGACGCATCCTGCTGTATTAAGACATTCGGGAGAAGAATACCGGATATTTCTCCTGCGCCTTGTCAAAAAATTAGAAATGGAAAAGCATGTGCTTTTCCTGAATGAGTTCATTAACCAGAAAGAATTATTTAAGTACCTGTATGCGTCAGATATTTATATTACCCCTTATCTTAATGAAGCACAGATTACCAGCGGTACTTTGTCCTATGCTATTGGCGCCGGCGCTGCGGTTATTTCTACCCCTTACTGGCATGCAGAAGAATTACTGGCAGATGGAAGGGGCAGATTATTCAACTTTACTGACTCAGATGGGTTAACAACCATCCTGCTGGATGTGTTGGATAACCCCGATAAATTAAAAAGCCTGCGCGATAATGCCGCTGCCTACGCTAAAGAAATTACCTGGCCTAAAATTGGAGCCAGGTATAACAGTCTTGCTACAACTATTCTCGAACAACAGGCCCAGCAACCTCCCAAAAAAGAAACTATCCTGGATCCCCTGATATTACCCCCTTTTTTGTTGGATCATATACGGCGAATGACAGATGATACAGGCATTATACAGCATGCAAAATTTGGTATTCCCAATTTGAAGGAAGGATATTGCCTGGATGATAATGCCCGGGCACTGCTGATGGTGCTGATGGCGTACAAACAAAAAAAGCATCCGTTGGCGCTGGAATTATCGCCGGTATATCTCAGTTATATTCATTACATGCAGAACGAGGACGGCATGTTCCGCAATTTTCTGAGCTTTAGCAGGCAATTCCTTGATGAAGTTGGTTCAGAAGATTCTTTTGGCCGTGCTGTCTGGTCGCTTGGCTACCTGTTGGGCAATGCACCCAACGATGCATATTATCAATCCGGCAAAGAGATATTTTTTGAAGCAGCACCCAACTTTGAAAAACTGCAATCCATCCGTGCCATTGCCACTACCATTATTGGTATGAGCTACTACCTGAAGAGCAATCCAACAGATGAAGGCATGACCGAGCGCTTAAGGGCCATGGCATTTAAACTGGTACATGAATACAGGCAACACCGCAGCGACAACTGGCACTGGTTTGAATCCATCCTGGCATACGATAATGCGATGCTGCCACTCTCGTTATTGCATGCGGCCGGCATACTGAATGATGACAACATCAGTAAAATAGCTTTGGAAAGCATGCAGTTTCTTTCTGATCTTACCCTTAAAGATGGTTATCTGTCTGTGGTAGGCAATGAAAAATGGTATACAAAAAACGGCACACTTTCCACTTTCGCCCAGCAGCCACTGGATGCGCTGGCCATGGTGCTGATGTTTCACCAGGCTTTCCATTTTACAAAAGATAAAACCTACCTCACAAAACTCTACACTTCCTTTATGTGGTTTTTGGGTGAAAATGATCTGCGTATGAGCCTGTATGACTTTGAAACAAAAGGTTGCTGTGATGGCCTGGAAAATTATGGGGTTAACCGGAACCAGGGCGCAGAAAGTACGCTCGCCTATTTAATCTCACACTTAACAGTACTGCAGGCCTTTGAAGATTTTTATAAAACGGAACAGTAATTTTTACCGGAAAAAGTTGAATATAACAGTAATACACATATGAAAGTGGCTATTCTCTCACCCATTGCCTGGCGTACACCGCCGAAGCAATATGGCCCGTGGGAGCAGGTTGCTTCCGGTATCGCTGAGGGTCTGGTAAAAAAAGGAATTGACGTAACTCTTTTTGCAAGCGGCGATTCTATCACTGCCGGCAAGCTGGCATGGTGCATTGAATACCCGTATGCAGAAAACCCGGCAGCGGATGTTAAAGTAAACGAATGCCTGCATATCAGCCAGGTTTTTGAGAGAGCCGCTGAATATGACATCATTCACAACCATTATGATTTTTTACCTCTTACGTATTCAAGGCTTGTCAAAACCCCCATGCTCACCACTATTCATGGATTCTCTTCACCGCTGATAGTACCGGTGTATAAAAAATACAATCACAGTACGTATTATGCTTCTATCAGCCATGCTAACAGGCATCCTGATCTAAACTATATTGCTACGGTGTACAATGGCATCCCGGTAAACAATTTTACTTTTTGTGAACATCCGCTGGATTACCTGCTTTTCTTTGGCCGCATTCATCCTGAAAAGGGCACGCGGGAAGCTATTGAGCTGGCAAAACGTTGCGGTAAAAAATTAATTATTGCCGGGCTGATACAGGATCATGACTATTTCAAGGAACATGTACAGCCCTCCATTGATGATTACACGGTGGTTTATGCCGGCAATGCCGATCCGCAGCAGCGCGATCAATTGCTCGGAAATGCGCTGGCATTATTACACCTGATACAGTTTGATGAACCTTTTGGGTTAAGCGTTGCAGAAGCTATGTGTTGCGGCACACCGGTTATAGCATGGAACAGGGGCGCTATGCCCGAACTGATACAGCAAGGTAAAACAGGTTTTCTTATTGATTCGATGGACGAAGCACATGCAGCCGTTCATAAGCTGGAATCTATAAACCGAAAAGACTGCAGGGACTGGGCCGTAAACATGTTTTCAACAGAAAGAATGACAGCAGATTATATCAGGGTATATAAGGAGATCCTGGATTTGGGAATCAGGCATTAAAATTGCGCGCCTGCGTTTAATCATCTTTCTGCACAACGTAACAAAACGAAATAAACGGCTTGCGCCCGTATCAATTTACCAGGCGGTTGTAATTCTTATTACCAAATCAGTGTTCCTGAAAAGACTGCCGGAATATATGATCGGTTTGCTGCAGAGGCCGGCACTTGAGTATGTATGCAGCCTGAGCCAGTTTATCGGATTTCTTCTGATTACCGGCACTTATCCGGCACTGCTTGATTTTTTCAACTCAGTAATTAATTCCATCAGGTTTATGGTGGCATAAGTAGATGCATAATCTGACATGGCATACGGGATGACCAGGTTTCCACCATGTATCATTGAACCGCATGAGTACACTACATTGGGTACATAACCTTCGCGTTCTTTTGCATTGGGCACCAGCAGCGGCGTTGACAACCTGCCGATTTCCTTCTCCGGGTTTTGCAGATCAAGTAAAGACACACCCAGCACATACTCCCGCACCGGCCCTACCCCATGTGTAATTACCAGCCAGCCGTCCGGCGTTTCAACCGGTGATCCGCAGTTGCCCATCTGTACAAATTCCCATGGAAACCTGGGCGTTTGGAGTAGTGCAGCTTTACGCCATACATTGATATTTTCTGAAAAGGAAATGTAATTATTAACGCCGTCAATTCTGCACAGCATGGCAAACTTTCCATTGATTTTGCGCGGAAAAAGGGCCATGCCTTTATTCTGTGCTACTTCACCATGCACCGGCATTACTTTAAAATGATAAAAATCTTTTGTACGCAATAGTTTCGGCAATATTGTAATACCGTCGTACGCCGTGTAGGTGGCATAATAAGTCACTTCCCCGTCATCATCTGTAAATTTAACAAACCGTGCATCTTCGATTCCTTTCATTTCTGTGTCTGCAATCGGAAAGATGACACGTTCTGAAATAGCTGTATCTACAGAAAAATCTATTTCATAATGTGAAGAGGCCAACCACATAATTTCATTTAGCAGCACCATGCTGTTGGCATCTGCATTTACCAGCACCCGCGTCTCTTCTACATACCGTTTCAGCTCTTCATATGTAAACGACTCTGTCAGCTTATCCATCATTACCGGGTAGGCAATACTGTTGCAGTCCTGCATTTCCTTCAGTTTGCGCTGGAAAGAAGCTTTGTGATAGGTATGATTTTTTATGTGCGCAGGTGATTCCAGCATTTTACCCGGCGGCTCTATAACAATATTATTATTGGTATCAATAACACCCGATCTGAAAACAACCGACGATATATGTCCCTCACCGGTAGCGCGAAAACTGATGATAACGCGTTTTTCACCTGGTGCCAGTTCCGACTGGTCCGGATCTTCCACAATGGAAGGATTAAAAAAAGCCGCTGCCTCTATAGAATACTCCATAGTAAAATATGAACCGATTAATATGCGCTGAGTATGTGTAAGGGTATGCGGGTCAATGGAGAGCCGGGTAAATAAATGGGCGAGCTTATTAAAATGCTGCTCAAATATCCGGGAGATGCTCCGGTGACGTTTGGAATAATCTCTTAATACCTGGGTGAGAAATGCTTGTTGCTCCTTTTCCGTCAGCAACAAAAGGCGGTTAATCAGTTCCATACCGCGTTCATCCGATGTATACATAAACCGGGCAATTACCCGGGTTTGATCCGCTTCAAATAAAATATCTTTCCTGTTAACAGTTACTGCCATAATACATTTTTAAAGGATACCACCCTGCTGAACGCTTTTTTCAGCAATATATTTTCACCGTTTAGCAGGAACTTAAAACTATCTGAGGAGAAAAGCAGTACGTAAAGAAAAGCTGGTTAAGAGGATTCACTTACAGGATGCTGACGGACTCAAATGATTGACAGTATGAAGGTACCCAGTATTGATAAGCTTTCCTAATTGTTACAGGTTTAAACTGAGAGCGGTAATGTGGTAGCTGTTATCATTTCAACAGGCAGTATAACCAGGTGCGGTACGTAGCAGAAGCAACATATTTAATTTTCCCCAAACACTACTTTATAAAACTGCAGGTTTCTACACCTATCGTCATCAAATTCCATGATAAATTGAAGCACACGCCTTAGTAATAGCTGCGGAGAAAATGCGTAAAAGGCTTACTATTCTAACGTGCAAGTACTGTTAATAGATTTACTTTTATTGCTGGGTCTGCCGTATGCTTAAAAGGACCTGTCTGTCATGTCCTGGCCTATTATAAAGATTAGAATAAATACGCTGTTATTTATCTGTCGTCTGTACAGAAAGCCCATGGATTGCATTCAGTGATGAGGCAAATGATTAATTGAGTCGTACCATTCCTTCTTTCCCCTCATTTCTTTTTCCTGCCCGGTGGCTTCTTATCCTCCATGATCAACCTGGAATATTCCACCGCGCCTAAATCAAAGGTCTTGCCGGTTTTACCATGGCCGTTAATATCTGTCTTTCTGAAGTTGAATTCCCTCGGAGCTTTATCAATCAATGGACTGCCGCTCGCAGGCGCAAAATGCCGGGCGCTGGTGAATACTGTTTTACTAAATGTTCTGAACACCTTGTTGTCACCCATTGCCAGTTCGGTAGGGGCTTTGCTCACTATGGCTACCACATATCTCCGGCCGGCGCTGTCGTAGGCACGGTCATATTCAGGATCGGCCACCACGTTATTAAAACAAAAAACAGAATCGGTATGCGTTATATTGTCAAGACCCGTATTAACAATATCAAGCACATACCCGTAATAATCGCCGTTATAAGAATTTCTGACGGTGCTGTCTACCGTATTATTAATACAGTAACAGGGAATGGGCAAAAAACCATGAGCGCTGTCGCGGCCACCGGCACCATTCCTGCCTACTTCAAATGCACTGTAAGAAAGCTGTTTGTGAATAATATTATTGTACATCTTCACGCTTGCATCCCGGTAACCTGGCAAACCTGTCCAACCCAATGCAATGGATCGCAGTGCCGCTGCATAGTTGTTAGACATACGGTTATTGTAAAAGTCTATACTGCCGTACCACAGCACTTCTGCCGCATGGTTATTGCGCCGGGCGCCGGGGTTGGCCTCTGTACTGTCCAGCACGCAATCATGTATTTTCATATTAAAGCCAGTTCCGGAAACTACATTGATGGCGGAATTTGTATTGGTAATATTCCTGATCGTATCCAGGTACATTTCACCATCTAAAAAAATAGACCGGTTTATTTCCGGCGTGCCGCGCGACCAGTAAGATCCAAAAATAACAGGCGCTATATCCTGGAAACCCTCTATGCGGGACCTGATAATTTTGTTGTTGTAAAAAGTTTGTTGTTTGTTGTCTTTGAATATCATTTGCCGGTAACTGGCATTGTCAAACTGTAGCAGTGGCTGATTTTTATACTGACCCGGCGGGTTTATAAAACGACAGGATTCAATGATAAAATCATTGATATAATAACTGGCCTTAATGGTGCCAAACCAGTTGTAGCTTTTCAATCCCAGCAGTTTTACAAAGTGAAGATCAAACCATTCCGGCTGGTGAAAACGGCTGGGGCTGGTCTGAACCGCCCCCCTGGCATCTATCACTATCTCGCAACCCTGGCCATCTAGTCCCTGCAACGAGAGCTCCTCGAAAATACCGGTAACGGTGATGGTATCCTTTCCCTGCAAAGCTGGCTGCGTGCTGCCAGCCGTTATAACAGGCGCACCCGAATGCTGGTTATAGGTATGGTTGAGCGGCAGCCGGGCGGTGATCATAATGGTATCGGCCGCGGTGTTTGCCTGGCCATCCGTAATAGTAATACTAAAATAATAGACACCTTTTTGCAAGCCAGTAATGGTTGCCAGCGCTCGTGTTTTCCCTTCAATAAGCTGAACACCCGGCCCACTGATTTTTGTCCACCGGTAAGCTGTAACAACACCGTCCCCGCCGTAAACTGTACAGTTTACGGTTATACCTGTACGGCAGGCAATGGGAATGGTTGTATCTGCACCAGCATTTACGCGCAATAACTTTTTTTGCTTGGTTTGTGCAGTGAGAAACAAAGGAAAAGCGGACAGGATGAAAAATATGCGCATACCGAAATTCATAGCTGTGAATGTAGCATAAAAATCTAATGGTACTGTCTGATGAAGCAGCTGAGGAGTTATAATAAAAACCCGATTTGGCCGGTGATTGTACCCTGATTTAATAAGCATAACCCAGCGCCCCGCAATATCCGTATTACTACCTGGAAAAAAACAGTGTTTTCACGTTTAACTGTAGCCCCTTAGCTGGTTATTTTTGCGTTCGTTCACCGGGTGACTAGTTATAAATCAATAAGATATTAAGTACAGCCGCCTGCCTGATTTAAAACGCATCAGGACATAAATCTTTGAGCACCAGCTTAAAAAAACATATCTTTATTTTATCTGCCAAATCCTGAAAACCACCCCAGTCAGGCTGTACCCATGCTACAATAAACACACAAAATTTGCTCCTGCATATGCAATTAATTAAACCTGTTTTGTCTGGCAGCCTTTTTTTGTTTTTAAACATAACAGCAAACACACAGGATAAAATTTATCTTACCACAGGCGTCCGTGACGGGAAAACAGAAGCTGTTACTGCCAGTACTACTACATACCGGCCTTCAAAGAAAGATGCTCTGCCTGTTATTACTACCACCCCAAAAACAATATTGCTGTTCAATAAAAATGGCAGCTTCCTGGTACCTGCAAAAATGGATTTTGGCAAAACGGCAACACAGCAAATGATCAGCCAGTTTATACAGACTCCCGTTATATCCCGCGACAAAGATGAATTATACATGCTTTCCAATGGCCGCATAGACGACATCATTATTTCTGAAGACAATAAATATATCTACATAACCGGCCCTGCTGGCAGATTAGCAAAAAAAACGATTGCCGCCATCGTATACAGAGACGGCCATCATATCCTGTTAGCTCCGGCTGCAAAAGTGGCCGTCATTTTATGGAGCAATAAACCTGTTACCGCACTACCGGCACAGACACTAAATGAAACTATCACCACTCCCCCTCCATCCGCCGCGGCAGCAAGCCTGCAAAAGCCTGTTGCAGACACTCCAAAAGCCCTCAGCTTTGAGCAGGTAGCAGGCAATATATCAAAAGAATCATTTGAGAAAAAAGCCCTTCAGAAAACAAACCAGCTGAATATATACCTTAAGGTGATTTGTGATAAGGCTGCCAACTATGAAGAAATTAACAAGGCCATTGATCAGTCGGTGGGCTTATTTGTGGATGAAAACGCCATGATAGAAACGTCGTCTGTAAGCCGCAATGATATAAAACGATATAAAATACGCAATTACCTTTCTCATATAAAGCTGGTTAACTACGATAAAATAGAAATAGAATGGACCAATGTGCAATATGTGAGTGACGTAAAACAGGCGCCTGATGGTAATTATTATGGAGTAGTGAGTTTTGAACAGGTATTCAGGGGTTACCGCGATGGCAAACTGATTTACCAGGACGTAACCCGAAAAAACGCAACGGTGATATTAAAAACCTATGAAAAAAACATTGACGGAAATACGCAAAATATCTGGGATGTATTATTGTCTGATATCGGTGTTATCTCTACCAAATCACTTTAATAAATTCAAATGATATTCAGGAAAGCAGTTTGCCGTAAAATTGTTTGCGTACTTATAATATCATGTTTTTTGCCGGGTATCCGCGCACAGGTTTTCACCAATGACGCCGGGGCAAGGGAAAAACATTTCATTTATGAAGTAAAACAAATAGACGAGTTCTTTGAGCGGTTCAATAATGATACAGGTTCCTTTATTAGAAAAGCTTATAAAACATACCGGGTTAAATACAGTATAGACCGTCCTAAACTGGTAAGAAGTCTTTTTAATTATGAAACCAACTCCTGGGAAACGGTGCTGATTGATAATTTTATTAAAGAGGTTACCCAGCGAAATCCCAGCAGGCTCAATTTCAGGGCGCCAGGCTGGTATGCAAGGGCCAATTGCAAATTTGATTACAATGGCGCAGTAACGGATATACCAATCATACTGCGCATTCACACGGATAGTGAAAACCGTTCCAAATGGGTCATTGCGGCCGTAAAAGCAGGCTTTTTGAAAATGGATGCACAGCGGGCACCCGGAGCGGAAAACAATCGCCCTAAAAAATTTATTAACCCGGCCAGTCATGCCAATAATTTTATTGAACTGGATAAAGCTTTGGCCGATAAAGAAAACCTGGATGATTATTTTGAACCGGCTTTTTTTTCGAGAAATAATGCAAGCGGATTTTACAACAGCATTTTAAACAACCGCCTTAAATTTTTATATGTAAAGGATATTACTTATCATTTTTTACAAGCCGGCAACTGGATATTTACCGTTGAGTATTTTCAGCGGGAAGCCCTGAATGCAGGCTGGCTGATTAACAGCCTGAAAAAAGCGACGCCGGATGAAAAAGCAGCTTACCTGAAAAACTTACTGGAAGAATAAACAACTGCAATGTCAAAAAATAATAATAACAACTAACTGATGATACAAACCCGCCACAATAGCGTCTTGCCAAAAATGCACCTAGTACCCATTTTTGGCAAGGCCCTAACCTTGCAGCTAAAACTGAACTATATGTTTTTAAAAGTGCCTGCCATATTGTTGTTGATAACGCTGCTGTTTACGAAATTTACCGTTGCACAGGATTCCATTACCATCAAAGATGCAGAAGAAATAAGGTACAAATCAGAATCGCTCATCAAAAGGGAGTTCCGTGATCTGCTGAACAATATTGCCAATGCTGATATAGAACTTGCAGAAACAAAACTCATTATATCCAATGCGCATTCCGGCACGCGTAACAAAATATTTTATTCGCCCCGGGTGTTGCTGGAAGATGATATCAACCCAAATTTTCATAGTTCAAATACTTCAAGGGATATTGAAGTAGAAAAGTACCTGAATGATTTTGACTTGCTCTATAAAAAAAGTGACGCGCCTTCTGTTTCATTTAACGATGTAAAAGCATCAAATATTAAAAAAGGAAAAAATTTATATGTAAAAGTTTTCTTTTCATCTTTTTTCAGGAACGCCAATAAGACAAACGATACAGCTTATACGATTAATAACCGGGTAGCCGAAATAAGGGTAGAAAAAGAAAAAGGTAAATGGGCACCCTATATTGCGAGGGTTGGTTTTTTTAACCCTGCAGATACTGCCAATGACCTTGGTAATGATATTGTATTGCTGCGCGAAGCAGGTAATGCAGGCACCCGGGCAACCACCAGCACCGACAGTGCGGCCATTGCTCTGGCACAACAGAATTTTGAGCAGGCCCAAAAAGAGACTGCCCGGAGGGAAGCCATCGAAGAAGACAGGAAAGAAACGCAATCTTTTAATGACCTGGTAAGCAAGGGTGATAAAGCGCTTGATATTAACGATTTTACAGGATCACTGAAATTTTACAAGGAAGCCAAAGACCTGCGCCCTTATGATCCACTGCCACAGAGCCGGATCAACAATGCTAATAAAGTAAAAGAGCGGGCCACCATTACTTCCGGCCAGTTATATGAACAGTATATACACAAAGCCACCCTTGCGGAAAATAAACGTGAATACCAGGCCGCTATTGGTTTTTATAATGATGCTATTGTCCAAAAACCTGATGAAGCAGCCCGGTACCAAAATAAAAAACGGGAGCTGACAGAAAAATTCCGGATCACTTCAGAACTGGATGAAAAATACAAAGCCGGACTCTATAAAGAAGCAATTAAAGAATATGATGCGGCCATTAAAAAAAATAAAACCAATGCTGACCTGTACCTTGGCCGGGCCAAGTGTTATGAGAAGATGAATGAATTCTCAAAAGCCATGAAAGATTATACCCAGTCTTATGAGCTGGATAATAACAACCTTGAAGCCATTGAAAAAAGGGCTGCCCTATACAAAAAAAACGGTGACAATTTTAAATCATTGACCGATTACAAAACCTACCTTACCATCAGCAAAGAAAATACCGCTATTTATGAAGCCATGTCTGAACTGCGGATGCTCATCAATACAAATACAGACGACGCTATCAAAGACTTAAACGACGGACTGGCTGTTGATCCCAAAGCAACCAACCTGTATCTCAAAAAAGGTTTGTTGCTGCTGCGGAAAAATGATTTACGGGGTGCCGACAATAATTTTTCTTCCGTCATAAAATTAGACAGCAACCATGCCACTGCTTATTATTACCGTGGCAAAAGCCAGGTGTTGATGAACCATGCAGAAACTGCGGGGGTTGATTTTGAGGCTGCCCGCCAAAAAGGACTGGACGCAGAAAACATAAAAAATATTGACGCTTATGCAGCTGCTTATTTTCAGCGTTCCGTTGTAAAGTTTAATGACCCCGTTAAAGATTCCGCTATTAAATTGGCTGGGTATGCCATTGCCATCAATCCGCTAAACAGCAACTACCGGTTTAGCAGGGGCGAATATTATTTTGCTGCCAGCAATTACAAAGAAGCAATTAATAATTACGACCAGGCGCTGCTGCTTGACAAAACGTATACTGAGGCCTTCTATAAACGCGGATTGGCCTGGCAAAATCTGGGCAATCATAAAACAGCCATTGAAAATTATACCGGCGCATTACAGCTAAGCCCACAACTATATGCAGCACAAAAAGGCATGGGCGATGCTTACCTGGCACTTGCGGCATACGATAAAGCGGCCAATTGTTATGAAAACTTTTTCCAGTTGACCGGCTCTTCAAAAACACCGGTGCCGCCCAATCTGCTGGCAGAAGTATATAACTCCATGGGCACATCTTACGCCGCGGTGCAGAACAATGAAAAGGCATTGGCTGCATTTAAGAATGCCGTAAAAAAGAATCCTTCTATGCCTGAAGCATTGTTTAACAGGGGCCTTAGTTTTTGTAAAAACGGTGAACTTGCTGACGGCATTGCAGACATGACAAAAGCCGTTTCATTTGATAACAGTCACTATCAATGGCATTACTACCTGGGTAAAGCATACCAGGATAAAAAAGATTTTCAGAATGCTGCTGTTTGCTTTAATAACTGCATCCGGCTTGATACTGCTACTGCCTTGCCCGATGCTGTATACTACCGAGGTTACAATAATTACCTGATGCAAAATTATACGGTTGCGCTCAGGGATTATGAGAAAATTTACCCCCTTTACACCAATGCCGCTGGCAATTCAGTGAATTACGAAATGGGTAATATTTACCTGAACCTAAGCAAGTATGACTCTGCATATGAATTTTATAACAGGGCATTTGTAAAAGATTCCGGCAACGGGGCAGCTATGTATGGCATGGGCAGTGCCCTTCTGCAGAAAGGAAAACCAGATGATGCACTGACCTGGTTTGAGAAGTCTTTTCAAACCAAAAAAGTAAATTATAACGATGTTAAGAAAGACAAACTGATTGCGGCCATAAAGGATGATAAACGGTTTAAAGCTTTGTTGAAAAAGTACTATTAGGAAAATGTGGAAAGATGTAAACGTGAAAATTTGGTATGAATGAATGCCAGGCTTTAAAAAGCATTACATCAAAGCATACATCTACCATCAAGAAATCAGACACCAGCCATTGCATGAACCTTAGCAGTATATATTATTTACACGAAATTGGCGGCAAAAAAAACCAGGAAGACTATATATGGCCTTCTGCCGGCACCGCCAAATCCACGGATAAAATATTTATCGTCTGCGATGGTGTGGGCGGTTCTGAAAACGGCGAAATTGCCAGCCGTATAATTGCAGAATATGTTGGAAAAAATCTTTCGGCGACGCCGCAAGAAAATATAACCATTGACACGGTTAATCATTTCCTGCATGGGGCCAAACAGGAATTGTTTGATTATGCCGCAGCAGCCGGACTTAATAAAGATATGGCTACTACTTTCTGCCTGTTGGTATTATTTAGCAACCGCGCCCTTGTAGCATGGTGCGGGGACAGCAGGATATACCAGGTACGAAAAGGAGATATTCTTTACAGAACTGCTGATCACTCACTGGTAAATTCCCTTGTAAAAAGCGGCGAGATTACAGAAGAAGAAGCACTGGCGCACCCGCAAAGGCATATTATTTTGAAAGCTGTCAATGCAGATGATAGTCCGGCAGAAGCAGAAGGACAATGGATAGAAGATATTTCAGCGGGCGATTATTTTTTATTATGTACAGATGGTTTGCTTGAAAACATTACTGATGCCGATATAAAGGCACTGCTTGCTTCCGATTCATCATTAAATGCAGCAATTATTCCGGCAATACAGGAATATTGTTTTGGTAAAACAAGGGATAACTATTCCCTGTACCTCCTGCAGACAGGTGTTGCGCAAAAAATTTTTGCGCAAAAAAAAACAGCCAGCTCTTCACCGGTATTGTGGCTGACTATTATCATTGGTATGCTGCTTGCGGGTGGCCTCTATTTGTTTATTAAAAAAGACAAGCCTCTCCCGATACCGGCTGCTGTACTAAAAAGCGATTCTGCCATGGCCGCTCCCATTACCGTTATTGTTACCAAAGATACCCTGGCACACAGCGATTCACTTCCATATGTGGAACTGGAGAATGTAAAAGAGGGAATTGAAAAAACCATCATTCCGGCTCCGCTTCCGGAAACAACAGTATTGGTTAAGGGCACAGTTTCAACAGTTGCGAACAAGGGAAAAGATACTATTCAGCTCAATCTTTCTACCCTTCAAAAAAACAAAAAACAGGCTGAGAAAAAAGAGGCGGGGTCACGGCCACAGAAGCCATTAAACTAAATACTATGCAAATCTTTAACCGTTACGAATACAACCCACAGACTGATTTAGCAGGTAAGGGAGAATTTTCCAGGGTGTACAAAGGCATGGAGATCGATACAGGCAATACCGTGGCCATAAAGATTTACAAGATCAATGAACTGACCAACCACTACCGTACCATAGAAAACAGCGACAGTATCAAAGCGCTGAGTCATCCCGGTATTTGTCCTTACCTGGCCATAGAAGTAATGGAAAAAGAAGATTCATTTGGTGAAAAAGAACGCCTTGGAGTTTGCATTACCGAATTTATGAAAAGCGGCAACCTGGTGGAATATTACCACAGGCACAAAGATCCTGAACTCCTTAAAAAATTATTACCTGATATTTTAAAAGGGCTGTCTTACCTGCATAAAAACGGCATTATTCACCACCATATCAAACCGTCCAATATACTGGTTACACCGGCCATTGATGGCAGCGGCGCCAGGCTGGCCGATTTTGCAATGGGGCACTCATCGGGAGGTATGCATAGCAGTTATAGTCAATATCCATTATTATCTGCGGTTCCTTATATGTCCCCGGAACAGTTGAATGCATATAAATACGGGATCAACGGAAAAGTTAGCGCAAATACGGATATATGGTCGCTGGGCGCAGTACTTTACGAGGCACTTATGGGTGAAGCCCTTTTTATCAATTCAGGTGCAGAATCTGCTGACTTTATCACCGCCGCAACGCCAGGATTTAAACTGCCGGAAAAAATAAACAGCCTGCCTGCACCGTTTGCAGCCATATTAAACACCTGCCTGGTACAGGATGCCAGCCAGCGTGCAAAAAGCGCTGATGATATAATGGACTTACTTACTGCAGATAAGTTAATATATGATATACCTGACTTAGAAGAGAATCCGGCGGCTGTTATGCCTGCAGAAACGCTGGCTATCCTGGCAATCACGGAAGAAGAAAACATAGATGCCACCAGGATCATTCCATTACCCAAAAAAGAAATTAAACAGCCACCCCCTGCAAAAGAAAATAACAACGCAGATGATGAAACCCGCGTTATCTCCAGGCCGGCCGATCAGAAAAAGACAGCTGCAACGGCCAACACAGTTAGCAATACCGGTAACCCACAAATTATATTTAAACCAGCAAATACAGGAGGCGAATCACAAAATACAGATGACACAAAAATTATTGCAAGAACAGAAGATCACAAACATGCAGCAACTACCCCCATGGTAGTTGATAACGATACACGGATTATTGCCAAATCAACCACTTCAGGAACCGAATCAAAAAATACGGATGACACAAAAGTTATAACCGGGACAGCCGATCAGAAACATGCAGCTAATGCCTCCATTGTAGTGACCACTACAGACGATACACAAATTATTGCAAAACCGGCAAACCCAGCAGGTACATCAGCAAATACAGATGATGCAAAAAATATCGCCGCGCCGGGCAATGCAATGACGGGAGAGGTTAAGGATGACATAACCGGGAGCATAGATCAAACCATGGTCATTGTGCCCGTAAACAAGGCAAATACAGCCACCGGAAAATCCCTTGCAACAACCAGTAAAACAACCGGAAATGAAAACACGGGAAAAACAGGTTTGCCTGGCGATACAGAAAAACAAGCTGATATTATTATACAGAGAAGAGAAAAGCCCATTGTTTTATTTAACCGTTATGAATATCTGCCTGCTGCACACCTGATTGGCAAAGGCGGATTTTCGAGGGTTTATAAGGCATACGATAAAAAACTAAGCCGCTGGGTGGCGTTGAAGATTTATAAAACGGGCGAATTTTCTGATCGATATAGTCCCATTGCAGAAATAACAAGAGTGGTCAATCTCGACCATCCGAATATTTGCCGTTACCTGGATATAGAAGAAATAGAAAACGAGAATCCTTTTGGCGAGAATGAAAAGATACAGGTTTGTGTAATGGAGTTGCTGGACAGTGGCAATTTTGCAGAGTATTACAAGACAAACAAAAACCCGGAAGTTCTTAAAAAACTATTGCAGGATATTTTAAACGGACTTTCTTACCTGCATAAAAATGGTATCATTCACCGGGATATAAAACCTGGCAACATTCTCATTAAACAAACTATTGAGGGCCCTGTAGCCAAGATTACTGATTTTGGCATCAGTAAAAAATCAGATTCAACCAACAGTAACAGCTCTTCTGCCCTGATTGTTTCAATACCTTACATGGCGCCTGAGCAGCTGAATGCAAAACGATACGGGATTAACGAAGGCATCAGCTTTAACCTGGATCTATGGTCGCTGGGTGTAACCATCTATGAGGTAATTACAGGAAAAGTATTGTTCAAAAATAGTGAGCAGGATAATTCTGAACAGATAATGGCCAATATTATGGCGCCTGAATTACCGGAGAAGCTTAACGATCTTCCCGAGCCTTTCAGAAATATAGTATCGCACTGCGTTATAAAAAATGCGCGGGAGCGTGCCTCCAAAGCCGAAGAACTAATGGTAATACTGAACAGTACCGCTGCTATCAGCAATACCACTGAACTGCTGGCAGCACAGGCTGCTAACACCATCGCCGGCCCCGAAACCAGTGCCATCATCGCAAAAAATACAGTACCTGCTAAAAAGACCATTAGCGCAGAACCCGTGATTATTCCAGCTGTTGCCGCAATAGAAGCAATACCATCAAGGACAAAATTTTCTATTGCAGACCAGGAAGAAAGCTTTGTTCCTGAGCCGGATAAAAAGAAAATTAATTACCTGAAACTTACCATTGGCACTGCCGTGGTATTATTCATCCTATTTTTCATCTACTTAAAAACAAGCCCTCCCCCGCCCGGAATTTCTACCATAACCACGCAAAAAAAAGATACAGCCCGTAAAGCCGTGTTACCACCAATTTTTAAAAAAGATAGTTTAATCACCGACACGCTATCCGCTGGTAAAAAAGAGGATACCATTGCAAAAACCGCCACTAGTGCAAAGGCTGGAAGTACCAGTGAAAAAAAGAAGGATAAGTCGGTTGAAGAAAAAAACGTAACAGAACCAGTAGCAGCGGATACAAAAAGCACCGCTAACCAGAAATACGTACTGAAATTAACCACGGCAAAAACCTGCACGATTAAAATTAACTCTGCTGATTTTGGAGAATTAAAGAAAGGCCAGACAATGAAGGTCTATCTGATACCCGGTAAGTACACACTTACCTTTACCAATAGCACCAATACGGCTTCAACCTTTACTGCCAATATAGAGGTAACGCCATCGTACTTAAATCAGGTGGGTCAGTACAGGATACCTTTGTAAAAAAATGCAAGTATTACCGGGCAGGCAATATTTTATTTCCGTCAGCACGTATAAAGCACGCTTTTTTCTACTTAGCTTTCAATTACAACCGTATTTATATATGCCTGACCGGCTACTTCATTAACCAGGGACTGTAAAGCGGTGCTATGCGCTTTCAACACCAATTTAGTCATACCCAGCTGAATAGTATCCCCATCAACCAGCCGTTGTTTAAGTGTTACGGCTTCGCTGTTGCCATTTATAAAACTACCGTTGCTACTTGTTTTTCCGTTATTAAAAGCTGCCGCATCGCTGATATAAAATACAAGCGGGTTAGCTTCTTCAATATCAATAACACATTGCAGGCGGCTGATAAAATCGTCACCTTCTATAACAATAAACGGGTTCAGTGAAGGATGTAGTTTTCTGCCCACGAAATTTTTACCAGTTTTTAACGGGTAGGCAGCAGTATCCTGATTTTCCGTATGACTGATTAGCCAGGCAACAGGTTCAGCAGCAGACCGGTTTTTTACCCCTTCCTTCAACGAGGCAACAATGTGCATGGTAAGTGCGGGTTCTTCAACCGCTTTATCAACCGTTGGTGTTGCTGGTTCAGTTTCCGCCGTTACTTTGAACGAAGGCCATTGCATTGACTCCTGCAGGATGATTTTTATTTTGGTAAGATTTCTCAGGTGCAGCCGGCGCAAAAAATCACTGGGCGCTTTTTCACTCAACGCTTCAAAATGTGCCAGTTTTTCTGCCAGTCTTTTTTTTATTTCTCCTGTGGTAGCTGTATCAGCAAGTTCCAGAAATACCAGTGATTCTTCCTTTGTCATACATATAAATTTAACCGTATTCAATTGCTGACGCCTTTGCTATGCTGCTGCTATTAACAAATTATTTTCTGTTTGTGTTTCGTGCCCGGTACATAAAAATGCCCAGCATAGCTACCAGCAGTAAGACCGCCAAAACCCAATAAAAAGTGGGCAGCTTTTTTTGTACAGATTTTACGGGGGCCTGATCGATTATAGCATTTTTAACTGCAGGACGAACAGACAGCTGCAATGGTTTTGAATAAACGGTGACATATCGTTTTATTTCTGCATTAAAAAAACAAAACTGCAACGAAGGTATAATTACTAAGCCAGGTCCTGTAGCAACAAAAGGTATATCAAATATTTTTTTTCCAGCAGGCGGAAAAACATTTTTATTTAGTTCAGTATGACTCTTCCCCAAAAAAAAATCACAGCCCGGCGGCCAGGCTATTTCAGGTATAAACACACCGGTAAAATTCCCCTTGCCTGCTATTTCAATGTGCAATATATTATTATCACCCGCGTTGACCGTGGTATCTGCGGCTGTATGAATGGCAAAATTGCCCACGGCGCCTGAGAAACAAGCTGGCCTGTCAGCTACCGGAAATGCATCAACGTTAATGGTAATCGGGGCAGTTTCCACCGTCCCGGAATAACGCATTTCTTTACCCACACGATTCTTATAACTAACTTCATTGTATACTGGTACTGGTTCTATGGTAAGCGTTCCTTCCTGTAATGCGGTTAGCTGGATCTGGTGTACCGTAAAAACGCGGTAATTTTTTCCTTCCCGTTTTGTACGTTTTACATCTTCATTATTCAATTTTACTGGTTCCGTACCAAAACCAGCCAGCGCAGGAAATACAGCAATCTTACTGTTGCTTTGCAAAGCTGAATACAGGGTGTAGGTAAGCAGGATAGGTTCCCCAAGAAAACAGCGGCGCTTGCTGATGGCGGCCGTTACGAAAATATTTTGCTTTATCTTTTGTGCAGCATCTTCACCCGCTTGCAGCACGGAGTTGGAGGCGGGGTCGTCAATGGGCAAATCGCTGAAAATGGTAATAGGATCCGGGACTTTCCTTCTTGTCGTTTGGGCATCAGATGCAAGAAAAAAGCTGCAGGCCAGTGTGCAGCAGCTAAGCCATGTGAACAGGTGCTTACAGGGACGCGTCAGCTGCACACGAGGCTCCCGTTGGTGCCTGCCGCAGGTTTCATTAAAAACCACCTGGCTGTTTAGAAAGATTATCGATTCTTACATTTAATTGCATGTTTTCATTTTTACACTTGTCAACTTCCGCTTGTAAAGTTGTAATTTTTGCGTCATTGCCACTCAACTCGTGTATGAGTTTTTTATTCTGCTGCAGCTCGCCCAGCTTATCTAATACTACTTTATTAAATTTACCGTATAGGCTGTTGTCTTTTTGCTGGTATGCCAGCATATCGGTGATTTTGCTGTTTAGCTGCATGTTTATCTGGTCAAAATTGACATTCTTTTTCTCCAGCGAGTCAAGCAAAGAAACGGCAGCTTCCATGCGGGTTACAAATTTTTGCTGGTTGGCCTCTTCTGCGCGCTGGTCTTCCACCTCTTCCTGCAGCATAGCGTTTTCGCGGGCGGGCATTTTGTAATTAAAGAAGATGGCTAGTATAACCAGCGCAATGGTTACCAGGAAGAAAAGAAGGAATTTAAGAAACGCCTGGTTTCTTTCCTGGCTGTTTAATACCTGTTGCATATGTTACGTAATTTAAGAATGCTGTAAAAAGTTATATTAGATACTTAAAAAGCAGGTTTGAACTGTTCTAATCTGCAAGGAAACTTCTTCGCTTTTGTACCGGTGCATCCTGTGCCTGCTTTACTACTTCTTCTTTTACAAATATGCCCGCTTCTTTTCTCTTACCAATATATTCAAGCCTGGAAAGCTGGTAAAAAAGGCGTGAGATAATTTTTGTAAAATCAGATACGCTTTCAATGGAGTTATTAATGTCCATATGATCGTACTGGTGGCTGGAAAGCGTAACGATGGCCCCTTCCAGTTCTCCCTGGCTGATGCTGCACCACTCGGTAATATAATTTACCAGTTCTTCTTTGCCGCTACCCAGGTAAAAATCAAGGGTGTTTTTTATCAGCCTTGCCAATGAAGATATTTTGCTGATCATATAAACTGGTGGCTGCACAATGCCTACTGCCTTCAATTCTGCTAATTGTGAGGCCGTGAAGAAAGAAACGTTTTCACATATCTTCTGTACAATAACAGCCATATCATTGGTCTGTTTTTTCTGCAGTATTTTTTGTACTATCTGCAGCGAATACAATTCCATTTTGCTGTAAAATTGTTCCAGGCCTGCCTGTATTTCCAGTAGTTCAGGATGACTGCTTATGGAGCTGCACGGAGGTATGTAGTCTTCTTCAAGCATTACGCGCTGGTCTTCCACAGTTATTTTGCCCAGTGGTATCTGCATAGGGCCTATTACATTTTTAGTAACCTGTTCAGCCGGCATCAGGTCTACGGACAGCAACGGCAGTGTATAGGGTATACGGGATGGTACTTCACCACCCTCCACAGCCCCGTATGGCACCCGCTTGTACGGATCAACTGTAAGAACAATATAAAATTGGGAGGATTTATTTTTCAGTTCGCGCAGCGTAACCGGTATGCTCACCGGTGGCGTTTGCAGGTTATTGCCATGCAGCGCCGTGTCTTCATTAAACTCTATATAGTAACCGCCCGCAGTAATGGCGCGGCATTGCTGCACACGTACCTGTAGTTTCTTCTGATTATCGGTACTCAGGAATATTTTCAACCCCACGCTACCCTGCCCAACCGGAAGCAGTCCGTAATTTAATTCATTGAGCAGGCAACTGGTATTCTGGGCCAACTGATAAATCTGCGCATTGTCCTGCGCAATGAAATGAGATTTGTTGATCTTCATTCCATCTACCCAGTTAACATGTAAATAATGATTGTCTTGCATATTGCCTGGTTTATATCAGGGAACGTGAACAAATGATAACATCGTTCTCTTTAATATTATTATTAAAAATTGTTTTTTCTGCATCCACATAACTGGTCATCAGCGAATACCATTTTGGTTTCTTGTAAAATATCCAGCCATTGGGCTCGCCCTTTGTATTTGTAAACTGTATTTTCCCGTTGGGATGGCGCTCATTATAATCATTGATAAAATAATAAAAAAGCTCTCCCATTTCCATGTCTACCGGCGCCTTGGCCCTGAAGTTGGTGATGCGCTGATCAGTAACTTGTTTCTGAAATTCAAAACTTATCACCAGCAGGTTTTTCAGCTTGCTTTCTTCAGGCTCCGCCATCTCCTGCTGGTACGGGTAAAACCATTCTTTCAAAACTTTGGGTGGTATACCTGTTGCCTTCTGAAAAGTATAGTAAAAGAAAAAGGGAATAATAAAAAACAGGATGCTTGCCGCCATCATATACTCCAGCCCGTTGCCATTAAGTGTATGATAAAGCAGCAAAAAGCAGATACTTCCAAAAACAGCCAGCAGCAGTGTAAAGACCAATTCAGCATAAAATGCTTTGTCATCTCCGGTCCAGCGCAGGTTCTGGCGCATATAAAATAAATGGGCACTGCCCAGCAGCAAAAAATAAGCCTGGAAACACATGAATGCAGTCATCGGCTTGCTGATAAAACCAGGATAAGCTGCTAAGGCAATCAGTGCAAAAAATAAGACAGCAACAAGCGCATACCACATGGTAGCTTTTTGATAGGGCTTAAAAGCACCCCGTACGCCGGTTATCAGCCTGGCAAGCACAACGGACAAGCCAATTACCCCCGCGCCCAGCACGATTAAGTATTTTGTAATTTCGCTAGATATCACCCTTTCCATTTTGTCTGTTTCCTGAATGTAATTAATTAATCCCTCTACACGTATTACGCCACTGCGATGTCTTATGTATGTAATTGTAGTACTGCAATTACTTCCCGCCTGTATATACCCTTGTTTTAGCTGATTCAGTGCAATCTACAACTTACCCCAAAATACTCGAATACCCTAAAACGGGACTTTCTTTTTCACCAAGCACCATATGCAATGCAGCTGGCGCCGGCTTTACTGATAGAACGGTATCTATACCGGCAGGTATAAAAAACCGGTTAAATGTTTCCAGCAGCACAAAACGGCTGCCCCCTTCCAGGTAATCCGTAATCTGAGACGCGTTCAAGGGACCAATTGCAATATCAAAATATGGGGTGCCTTCCCAAAACTGCAGGCCGCACATAAGGTCCAACCCCAGTACACCATCACCCAGCGAGGGTGATCCTAGGGATGTTGCACGGGCTGGTTTTGGCTGCTTTTTATTTATTTGAACATCCTCCTGCAGTAACTGCCGCAGGCATTCAGCCGTCAGCGCTGTATTGCCCGCAATACGATGTGCATACGGGAGTAATAAAATGAGGGGTATTACAAAAGCTTTTGGAATAGCAGCCGGCAAATCCCAGAACTTAATAAAATAATCATTGAGGATACCGGATTGCAAACCTTCCAGCAACATGGCCTCTTCTGCTTCAACATGCATACGCTGCAAAAAAAAATCATTCTCAAACGGAAGGAAAAACCGGCGTATTTCTTCTTCTTTTTTCTTGTTGTATTTGTAATCAGAAGCCATGTCAATGGCGTTCATTACTTTGGAAGCCCGTTGCGAAGATTGAAAGAACAGACCTTCCGGTAACTGATCATACAAACCACTGCGCGAAAGATGAAGTTCAAGTATACTTTGCCTTCTCCCATCCTCCTTTACATCTGACTTAACAATATCCCGGCTGTACTCCCTTCTGAACAAACCATCGCAGCTTACCAGGAAATCATCATAGAGCAAACCCTGCTCAAGCGCCTGCAGCAATTGCGGCTCCGCTTTTACATCGTAGCCGGCTTTTTGCATTTCCAGCTGCAATTGTTCTATGAGTGAATAATTGCTGTTCATGACAATGAGATTACAAACCTTTATGGCAAAAATTTTTCATTCTAATATATTTTCTTACTCCATCCTGTCTGGCAACATACTTCAACACTGCATCTGTATTGTATCTCTCCATCCAATCTCAGCTTCGCGGCGTTTATACCAGTAAACAACGTAAGCTTATTCCTGTTTCCGCCGATAAGAATTAAAGACTAACAACTACAGGCTTCTTCAGGCGGCCTGGTCAATAAATACACGGTAAGGCAGCAGTGCTACTGATTTTTCTTCCAGTAATAACTGTAAATTGTCTACCCAGAAACCAATTTCTCCCTTCTCGCGCATATCATCATACTCCTTGCGCCCCATACTTATTTTTACGTCAATGGTTTTTAAAAATCCCTGCTGCTGATCAGGATGTATCATCATCCCTTTCTGAATCTCTATTTTTTTTACCCGTCCCCCCAGCTGGTAATGGCAAAACGCCTTTATATCTTCGGTAGTTATTAACCGGTCTTTAGAAAGCAGGGCACTTTTATATGCCAGTACGCTATCTGTTGTACCCAGTTTATTACGGCCGCCCATGCTGGTCGTAACCAGTAATACCTGGTTGCCTTCAATGCTGCTTCCTTTGTAAAGACGCAGCTGCGTACCTGCCTTAATATGGTTGCCTTCTGCACCGCATGTACTCCAATAGCGCAAAAATATATTTTGCCATGGTGTCTTTGCGTGATTGCGCACCATAAGATAGGGTACCTGCTCACGTGGCTGCTGGCGCGAAAACAGCCGTTGCTCCAGTTTATTGATAAGTTGCTGTATCTGCTTCATTTCGCTGTTCATAAAATCATTGCCAAGCGTTGAAAAAGCAGCACTTTCATCGCGCAGCAGTTGAACCAGGTAGTTAACAATAGACGCCGCATCCCTTTCATCAAAACGACCTACGCCGCCATTGCGCATTAAAACGCCGAAAGCCTCATCTTCTTTCTCCCGGAAATTACGGGTGTTCAAAATTTTATCTTCGTCATTGCTGACCGTTTCAAGATCAAGAAAAAGATCATCTGTTTGCAGGGGAATAATATTAACAAGCTCCTGCAGGCGGTACGTAATATCGTGCAGACGACGGTTGACTACCGGGAAGCAATTCATCACGCATACTACATCCTGTAACAACTGGCTGGAAATGGTCTGCGGAAAATCAATACAAATCCATCGCAGTGGCTGCTGCTGCAGAGGCGTCGCACCTTTACCGGTAAATGTTTCTGCTACAATGGCGCTCAATACGCTGTTGTCTTTGCCTGCGGCGATATCATCCTGGTCAAGCAGCGTTATAAAATAAGGTTTATAAAAAGCGTTGACCTGTTTCTTTATTTTACCACTTACATCGTCTTCCCGGTTGAGCACGGTTTCAAGATCCAGCTGCTCACCGCTGACGCCGTGGTTGCCATAACCCGGCGCATGCGGTATGAGTTGATCGTTCCAGTACCAACCAGCCCTTGGCAGCTGATGATAAAACAATTGCTTCTGCGCTTCATTGCGCAAATCAAAATGAAAAAGGCTGTTTTTAAGGCTGGTACCGGGTTCGTCAATACCCAGCCAAAGGGTGTTTGCCGGCAGGTCTTTGCCGCTGTCGCTCTGGGCTATCAGCTCCTTGGTAATATTACCGCTTACCCGGTAAAGATTCCGGCCAGTGGCCATAAAACGCACGGCTGCTTTATTCAACCGGAAGTTGCCCGTGGGCGAGAAAAAAACATCTTTACTCACCGGGTCTTCGCTTTCAGAAACTGCCGGAATTTTACGCGTAATATAATACTGCGCATCCTCTGCTATTTCCAGGGTAGTTTCTACCGGTGTGGCACAAGCTACTGAATGGGCAGGGAGTGCGCCGGTAAATGCATCGGGCGATAATAGCTGCACTAATCTTTCCAACACCCTCGCACGCGAGCCCTGTATCTCTCCTGAAATTTTTTCAAGTTCTATAGAGCATGCAGACAGCAGCATGGATACCAGCGGATCAAAATTGCTTTCCGACTCCGTTTCTGAATATCCCCATGCCCGGGCCGCATTTTTTAACATGCGTGTTTTTATATGTTCTCTTGATTCCTGCATGCTTTCAATAAATTCTGTATAATGTTACTTTTCTTTACCGTTTCCGGGACAAACAGTTTCTTGCGTAAGTGGTATTAATAAGATAAAGGGCCTACAAAAAAACTGTCCTTAAAAACCAGTTGCTCATTGGTAGCGTGTAAAATGCCTGCCACCGAAATACTAATCCTTTTCTTTACCCGCCGGGACCCGCCCAGTTCTGGCAACTCTTCCTGCACTATCATCAACTCAACCCGCACATTGCCCAGCCGCTTTTCCTGCTCCTGGATGGATTTCAATAATGACTGGCGGATCAATTCCTTTAGTTTATGGGCGCTGGTTACATTGTCAAAATCATGATCCCATATGCCGCAACCAAAACTTTCATCGCCCGGAAACTCACCAAAAGCGGTAGTCAGCAGTAAATGGAGATGCTGTATTACTGACTGCTGCAGGCTGCTGCGCTGCTGCTCCTGCTGGTGCATTATTTTATCAAGTGCCAGTGGCAATGAAAAATACTCTAACTGCATATCATTAAAAGCTAAATAATTAAGTCTACCGTAAAAATGCTGCTGTTTAAGGGATGTCCGGGGATGGTATACAAGGTTCAAAAGGAGTTGTCTTGACCAGCTTGTACAACAAAAGGCAATGATTCTCAAGGGATTTGGAAAGGAAAATAAAAGTACAATAAACTTGCCGCATATCCAAAGCATAAAACACGGGATTTTTAAGCGTATAAATACGGATCGGCAAAAGGTGATAATAACTTAGTTTAGTGGCGCACAATCATCTCAACAAAACATTTCACTGGTTATGGGTCAGGTAACAGTGGGCGTAAAATCTCCTGCAAGGTTTATTGTGGTGGGCATAGACGGTACGGGTAGCCGCAGTTGGATGAAACCCGATGGAAGTAATAGTCATGTATATCGTTTTGTACAGGATTTTCAATCGGGCACCCTCAACATAGACCGCAAATATTTTCATGGTCCTTCAGATAACCTCATGGGCCGGGAAACCGAGCCCATTTTACAGGAAGCCCTCGACTTTATAAAGAATCGTCTCTACCAGTTGTTTAGTCCGGCAGGTCTGCAAAATATACTGCCGCTTACCATGTTTGATGTAAACATTTGCCAGCAGGGCAGCTACTACGCCAGCAAGCAAAATGATTTTGGTTCTTATGGCGCGCAGCATATACAGATACCCGTAAAAATCAGCGCCAGCATGCTGCAGCACCAGGCATTAAGTACGGAAGATGTAAAAATTGTACTGCTGGGCCATAGCCGCGGCGGACTGGCAGCCACCGTACTGGCAAAAATGCTTGCTCCGGTTGTACGCGTATATTTTCTTGGCTTGTATGATTCCGCAAGCCGCCAACCCTGCCTCGATGGCACAACCATTGAAAATGTGCAGCATGTATACCATGCCCTGCGTGACCCCGAAGTGGGCAGCCGGCCTTCTTTCGGCAATACCTCCACGCAATACAGCCAGCCGGTTGAATATTACCAGCAAAAGTTCAGAACCTCTCATGGTGGCGTTGGAGGCGATTATGTGTCAGACCCAAAACAAGCCAGCTTCGGCAGCGACACGGCCTGCCTGATCCGTCCCGATGCTAAAAAAGTGCCTAATCATTACGGTGGCACTGTTGAAGTGGACAACCGCGCTTTTCTTACAAGGAAATTAAACCGGCCCATACAGGAAATTTGCGATGAAGGCAGTAAAAAAGCTGATCTCTATATCCGCGATGGCGCGAGGAAATTGGGCCTTCCTGTAAAATAATGTCGTGTAAACAACCGGTCAGTATTAGCGCAACACGCCTCCACATTTTATCACATATTTTTGCCTTAACCACAGATTGTACCCCTTCAGCAGCAACGATAAAACCCTGGCTATTATAAAAATTTAACGAGGCAATCAACGCAACTATCAATCAGGCGGTCACACAAGAAAATCCAGTGGTCACACAAGAAAACAAACCATCACTAATTACCAGCAATCTTAATATACGGAATCGTCCAGGAATATTTTACAACGATGTTTGAAAATGAAAAGCAGGCGCAGTTGACAACGCTGGGTGTTAATCGTTACGAAACTTTTGTAAACAATGGCCACGGTTTGTAGTATGACGATAATAGCAAGCGCGAAAAAACATCGGCCATCTACAATGCATTGGAAATAGCAGACACTGCAAAAATTGAAATGTTTGCCCAATTTAAAGATACACCAGCAGGCACAAACTGACTTTCTTACATGCCGTGTACAAAACTTTCATAGTGATAAGATTTTGTACGAATATGCTACCCGGGAGAAATATAAAATATGGCAACGGTCATGTATTGTATTTTATGCAGTATCAATTGACAAAAATATTTTCGATTGACAGAACATGCTGGAATAGCTTAGCAATGGAGAAGAAGTTTATATACCAGTGCAAGAAGCCATTTGGAAGACAAACATTGCAATTTCTTACTTCCATCCCTTCATTTTACCGCCCATCTACTTTGTATTGCATAGTACCTTATATTGAAATATCTTGCAACTAAACCAAATCATATGCGTAAAGGATTACAGTTTCTCGCCATTTGCATCATTTGCGTGGGTTGTCTTTCTTCCTGCAACCGCCACAATCATAACACCAGTATTTCCGTAAATGAATCCGGCGGAATATATACGTTTACCGCTTCCTTTCCTGAAGACAAAACAAGGAAGATTCAACGTGTTATCAATAAGAGTATTTCGCCCGGTAGTCTTTTTAAATCTGCTAATGATCGTACGGATATAACCACTATCCTGCAGGATAAAACAACTTTCTACGTAAAATCATCACCGGGAAGAATTCGTATTAAAATAAACAGGAGTGGTAACAGCCCGGCATCGTACAACCGCATAAAAGAACTGTGTGAAGAAGTAAAAGAGGGGTTGAGAAACTGAGCATGGCCCCGCAAAATTTTGCCTGGATAACTGAGCGGGTTACGATGAACGCAGACAGCATCAGCAACATGCTAACAAAAATGCCGGCTTATACTATTTGGATTATTGCGGGACTGGTCATTTGTTCACTGGTAACCTTTGCGTTTACCCGTTTTACAGTTGTTAAAATAACTATTGAGAAGTAGTTGAAAAAGACGATTGATTTCTCTATGTATTTAATTGTATCAGCGGATCTGATTTAGCGCAGAAAATAGCCCACACTTAAAGATAACACCCTGTTTTTTATATTGGGGCCGGCCTGGTCATTGTTGATATTACCAACGCCATAGGCATACATGGCTTCTGCAAAAAACTTTTGCGTAAAACTATAACCCAGCGCTGCATTCAGTGATGCATCAAACAAACCAAAATAATTACCGGTTAAACTTAATTTTGCTTTGTTGCGCACTTCCATTCCATTCATGCCGGTATGTGTTTCTTTACCATGTAAACCAATACCAATAGTCGGCCCCAGCTTACAATACAAACCTTCGCCCCTTTTTGCGGACAGATCAATCTGCAACAGGATGGGTATCTCCACATAATTTAACCGGTAGGTTCGCTGGGTATCACCCGGCAGCGTTTTTACTGTAAAGCCTTTGGCACTGTACTGAATACCGGTTACAAATGCAACTTTATCGTCAAAATAAATCCTGGCCAGCACAGCGGCATTAAATCCTGCCACACTGCCGGTAGCAATCTTTGCACCGTCCCGTTTATAACTTGCATCATTGATTTGTCCGCCAGCCTTTAACGCCCACTGTATTTGCGCACTGGTACACATTGAAAAGCACAGCAGTGCAGCGACAAGAAAAAATTTCATACGTAATATTTAGGGGGGTGCAACAAAAAAGGCTGTTCTGTACAGGAGGTTGGATGGGATGAAAACGCGGACAAGATACCGGTTTACTGTGGTGTTTGCAAACACGAACAGTAAAACCTTATTTATTCTCCATTTGCCGGTTGTATTCGGATGATTTGCCTTTTGCTATTGACAGGCTTTTCCATTGCTCATTTGCAATCAGGCGCCCCAGGTAGACGAGTTGCCCAACATGGTAGGGATAGTGCGCCAATTGCCGGTGGATGGCGTCCATAACGGACAATGGTTCCGTACGTATATAAATTGTTTTTAACAGGTCTTCTTCTTTTAATGCTGCCAGCGCATCAAACAGGCAGCGCCATCCCTGCTCCCACATGGCAAGCAGTTCCTCTTTGCTGTACTTATTATTTTCAAATTCAGTGTCGCGGTGGCGCCATTCTTTTTCCCCGTCTTCTGTGAGAAAGTTTGTCCAGCGGCTGCGCATATTGCCATTCATATGCTGAATAATAAGTGCAATACTATTGCTGGCATTATTAGGTTGAAAATAAAAATCCGTCTCCGGCAGCTGTGCGAAGGTTTTATCACCCAAATCTTTGTATACTGCAAACCGCTTTACAGCAGTTTGAAGAAAAAGGGAAGCTATATTTTCCATGGCATTTTTTTTTGGACGGCGTACGCTGGTTCAAAACCCTTCTGCTGTATCATCGCCACGGTTATCCGCAACCGCTTCAAATTTTTTATTGGGTAATACTTTTATCACTTCTGTTCTGCCAATATGCTCACGCAACGTTATTGTATAGCCCATGGCTTTCAGCCTTGCCATCACGGCTTCCGGAAAACCTTTTTCCACATAAACTTCGTCAGGCTTCCACTGGTGATGAAATTTTGGTTTATACACTGCATCGGCAGTGCTTAAATTAAACTCCAGCATATTTACCAGGGTTTGGAAAACAGACGTAGGTATAGTAGTACCGCCCGGTGTACCCAATACAATGAATGGTTTATTATTTTTTAAAACAATGGCAGGCGTCATGCTGCTCAGCATGCGCTTGCCCGGCTCAATGGCATTGGCTTCGGCGCCTACCGCGCCATACATATTGGGTACGCCCGGTTTTACACTGAAATCATCCATTTCATTATTGAGCAAGAACCCTGCTCCGCCTACTACTGTTTTACTGCCATAACCCCCGTTTAATGTGGTGGTAATGGAAACAGCATTGCCGTATTTATCTATAATGCTCAGGTGCGTGGTCTCCTCACTCTCCGGGTTAATAGTACCGGCTGCAATGGTTTCACTGCTGCCGGCTTTGGCAGGGTCAAAATTGCTGATGCGTTGCTGTATGTATGCATCGCTGGTTAATTTTTTCACCGGTACTTTTACAAAATCAGCATCGCCCATAAATGCGGCCCTGTCTGCATACGCCCTTCTCTCAGCTTCTACCATCAGGTGCACGGCCGCTGCCGACTGAAACCCCATGGCAGCAATATTTTTATCTTCAATCATTTTCATGGTCTGGTTAATAATAATACCGCCGCTGCTGGGCAGTGGCATCGTAACAATGGTATATCCTTTATATAGAAATGTAAGCGCCACCCTTTCTTTTGCCTGGTAATTTTTTAAGTCTTCATAGGAAATCAACCCTTTGCCCCTTTGTATTTCTTCTACAATCAGCCTGGCAGTTTCGCCCTCGTAAAAGCCTTTTTGTCCCATATCCCTTACCCGCTTTAATGTACCCGCCAGGTCTTTCTGCACAAGTATATCGCCCGCTTTCCATATTCCGTCCTGCACAAATGCCGGCTGCATGGTATTATATTTTACAAACTCATCTTTGTATCCGTTTAATGATCTTGCTTCGCTTGCTGTAATGGCAAATCCTTTTTCTGCCAGCGCAATAGCCGGCCCAATTAATGTTTTAAAAGGCAGCTTTGCATATTTTAACGAAGCAAATATGCCTGCAATAGTACCCGGAACACCGGAAGCCAGGTGACCATTCTGGCTAAGGTTCATCTGCGGGTTGCCTGCTGTGTCCAGGTACATATCGCGGTCCGCTGCCGCCGGTGCTTTTTCGCGGTAATCCATGGCAATTTTTTTTCCATTGGCCAGTTGCGCAATCATAAAACCACCACCACCAATATTACCTGCACCAGGATACACCACTGCCAATGCAAGCTGTGTGGCAATTGCAGCGTCTATGGCATTACCGCCCTGTTTCAGGATTGTCACACCTGCCCTGCTGGCCAGCGGGTGTGCAGATACTACCGCGCCATTGCTGCAGGTAATGGTTTTCTGTATAGAATAAGCATAAGCATTGGCAACCGGTTTGGTAACTGTTTTTTGTGCGTTGGCGTTATATAAAATCGTAATAAGAAAACAAACAAGATAAGTTCTGAAAACGTTCATAATTTAATGTAGTTGACTGTTGTGGAAATTACAGAACTTAATGGTGGCGATGGTTTTTTTGTTATCCTTAAATGCGCTATTTTTGGAAACAGGCATGGTAAAAAATTTCTATATTTTTTGCCATATTTTTTTTGGGATTACCCGGTGCTTATTACAAAACTAAAACTGAGACTACGCATGAGAAAGAACCTCCTCAAACTACGGCCGGCATGTATGCTGATGGTGCTGTTACTGTCGTTCCAATGGCTGTCTGCGCAAACAGGAACCGTGAAGGGAACAGTAAAAGACGCCAACGGAAATCCCCTGGCCGGTGCCTCGGTAACTGTTCCGGGCAAAAAAACAGGCACTACTACCGATGCCAATGGTAATTACTCCCTCAAACTTCCACCGGGTAAATATGAAATACTGGTCAGCTTTGTAGGTCAGTCGCCCCAAAGCATGCATGTAACCGTAACAGATGGCGGCACCACAGAACAAAATTTTGCTACTACTGAAATGGCTGATCTGAGCAGTGTAGTAGTGATTGGCTCACGCACGCGCGATGCGCGGAGCAAGATCTCCACACCCGTTCCGGTAGACGTAATCAGCACCAAAGACATCAAACCATTTGCACAGGCAGACCTCTCGCAAATGCTTACGTATACAGCGCCTTCTTTCCAGAGTGCAAGGCAAACCATTTCAGATGGTACGGACCATATTGACCCTGCAGGACTGCGCGGCCTGGGCCCCGATCAGACGCTTGTTTTATTGAATGGCAAACGCCGCCACAACACAGCGCTTGTAAATATTAATGGTTCTGTGGGCAGGGGTTCTGTAGGAACCGATTTAAACGCTATCCCCGTAGCGGCCATTGACCGCATAGAGGTATTACGCGATGGTGCCGCGGCGCAGTATGGTTCCGATGCGATTGCAGGGGTTATCAATATTGTACTGAAGAAAAATTACAACGGTTTTAATATCTCTGCAACGGCCGGGCAGAATTTTACCAGCATGCCTTACAATGGCGGCACTAAAATCAATGACGGGCTGAACAAACAGATTGATTTCAGCGGCGGCTTTGCAAAGAAGAATGGCAGCTACCTGAATGTAAGCGGCCAATGGCTGGCAAGGGATGCTACCAACCGCAGCGGCAATGACAATATTCCATTACTCTACCTGGGCAATGGCGGCGCTTTTCCGGCAACACAACCCGGTGTTGCCAATACGGTAGATTACAGGAGATGGCTGATTGACCAGGACGCTGTTATTGCCAAACAAAGGGGGTACGACCGGCACAATATAGTGGCAGGCAACTCGTCTTCAGAAAATTTTTCCGGCTTCCTGAATACCGGAGCCCCCCTTTCAAAAAACCTGGATGTATACCTGACTGCCGGCCTTGGCCAGCGCAAAGGAGAAGCTTCTGGTTTCAGCCGCAACCCCAACTCAATGAACCAGCAGCCGGTCATTGCCAATGGGCAGCGCTATTATTATGATGGTTTTCTACCGGTAATTGCACCCACTATCAAAGACTATTCTGTACTGGCTGGCATTACAGGTAAATGGGGCAACTGGACCGCAGATCTTAGTAACACCAGCGGTCAGAATACCATCCAATATACTATTAAAAATACCGGTAACGCTTCCCTGCCTGCTAACGATAACCCACAAACGGAATTTAATGCCGGTAAGCTGACTTTCTTCCAGAATATCACCAACCTTGATATCAGCCGCAAATTTGATTTGCAGAACCGGGATTATTTCAACGTAGCCTTTGGTGGTGAATACCGTTTTGAACGCTATAAAATTGATTCCGGTGAACTGAACTCGTATGTAAATGGTGGGCGTGTCTACAGCATCGACCCCATTCCGCCTTACCCGGGCACCGTTAATTACAATCCTATCACCAATACCGCAGTAGCTGGTTCGGGCTCACAGGTGTTTCCCGGTTTCCAAACCAGGGATGCGCTTAATGCCACCCGTAAAGTATATGCAGGCTATGCAGATCTAGAACTGAGCGTGGGCAAATTGCTGTTGGGCCTGGCTGGCCGTTATGAAGCCTATGCAGAAAAAGACAAAACCTATAGCAACCTCAGCGGTAAGCTGACGGCCCGTTATGAAATTACGCCAGCCTTGTCAATCCGCGGTTCTGTAAGCAATGGTTTCCGGGCGCCATCACTTCACCAGCGGTACTTCCAGAATACCTCAACCCAGTTTGTTGGTGGCCTTCCGCAGAATACTTTTACCATTAATAACTATAACCCCATTGTGCGCAATGCCTTTGGCGTACAGGATTTAAAACCAGAAAAATCTACCAGTGCTACCGTAGGGGTGGCAGGTAAAATAGGCAGGTCGGTTACCTATACCGTAGATGCTTATTATATCTACATCAAAGACAGGATAGTCCTTTCTTCCGCTTTCAGCAGGACGAATCCATTATTGACCACTGCTGTATTTAACAACCCGGCTTATGGCATTGATCCTTCTGTTTCTTCGGTTACTTTCTGGTCTAATGCCGTTAATACAGAGACAAAAGGTATTGATGCAGTGATAACCGATCGCTTCCGCATGGGAAGCGCCAATGCTACTATTTCCTTATCTGCTAATTTTAATAAAAACAGCGTGGTAGGCGGCATCAAAACAAATTCAATTATTGACAAGCCGGAAAACAATCCCTATCTCAATGGCGATGCCAATTCTAACCCGGCCAATGATTTAAAAACAGCTTTATTTGATCGTCAGCAGCGTGGCCGTATAGAATCTGCGCAGCCTGCCAGTAAGATCAATGCAACTTTTACCTATACCCTGAAAAACCTTAGCATCATGGCCCGGGCGGTAAGATGGGGCAAAAGTGAATTCTTAAATACCACAGACCCTTATTCAACCAAAACAGATAAAACGTACTGGAACGATGTAGGTTTTGGCACCGACCAGGTCTTCAACGCCAAAGTAACTACTGATTTGGTGTTTACGTACCGGTTCTGCCCAGGCATTAGTTTGTCTGCAGGTGGTAATAATATCTTTGATGTATATCCTGACAGGGTATTTATTGATGCGCGTAATGATCCACAGGCTGTGTATGCCAATCCCGTAACGTCTGCTGTTAATAAAACAACCGGTGGATATGTGGCAGGGCGCGATAATTCTAACCGTGGCCGGTTCCTGTTTGGTGCCAACCAGTTTGGTTATAATGGCCGTTACCTCTACACCCGCCTGAACATAGAATTTGGCCAATTGAAAGCTTGTAAAGCACCGGCCAAACCAAAAGTAGTACCGCCGCCCCCGCCTGCCATGATAGAGAAACCAAAAGATAGCGATGGCGATGGCGTATTGGACGCAGAAGATGCCTGCCCGGCTGTTGCCGGACTGGCCATGTTTAAAGGCTGTCCTGATACAGATGGTGATGGCGTACCGGACAAAGAAGATGCCTGCCCCTCAGTAGCTGGTCCTAAAATCTTCAGTGGCTGTCCTGATACCGACGGTGATGGCATTACTGATTTACTGGACAAATGCCCAACAGTAGCAGGCACAGAAAAATACCGCGGCTGTCCTATGCCTGATATGGATAAAGACGGTGTGGCAGATGACGAAGACAAATGCCCGGCAGTAGCAGGTCCTGCTTCCAATGCAGGTTGCCCAGTCATCAGGGAAGAAATTATTAAAAAAGTAACGGTGGCGGCTTCCAATATTTTGTTTGCCACAGGCAAAACTACTTTACTAAAACAATCGTTCAATTCTTTGAGCGGCGTAGTAGATGTATTGAACCAATACCCGGAATTAAAACTGGATATTGATGGCCATACAGATAATACCGGCAAGGCCGATAAAAACCTGGTGCTTAGCCAGGGCCGTGCCGACGCGGTGAAAGCTTATTTCACCGGCAAGGGCATTGCAGAAAGCCGTATTACCGCCGTTGGGCACGGACAGGAAATGCCGCTGGCAGATAATAAAACCGCGAAAGGCAAAGCAAAAAACCGGCGGGTGGAGTTGAAAGTAAAATACTGATATCGATGATTCGATCATATAACCAGCAATTTTACAGCAGCCAACCTTGAATGGGTTGGCTGCTTTTTTTTTGGAATGATGGGTGAAGGGGATAACTTTAAGGGGGAGATTTTTGGGTGGCGTAATGTATCGATTATTGAGTTGCCTGCAAGCTTATTGCAGCATTCCGTTTGACAAATACGTTTTGGACAATGGACAGCACAATCACAACTTATTCGACACTTTGGAACTTAGTTGACATTCATGTAAATGACCACAAGCAAAAAGACATTGCAACTTTGTTTTTAAATGCAATGAATGATTGGGATACATCTAATCAAACTGAAATTGCCGAGTTTATTACTGAACTGAAAAATTACTTTGGCATACCATTAACCATTGACAATATCACTAAAAAGAAATTTGATGGACAAAACGCGTGTAAGATCGAATCAGGAACCTTAATCTCAAACCTGATTGGCATTTCTTCAGAATTTTATAACCAGTTAAACTTTGACAAAAATCGTTGAAACCTGTTTGGACTTCTACAATCAGGAGTTTAGAGAAATTGACTTTCTTGCTGAACTAACCTACTTTGCAACTGGACAAAGTGGACGAAAAACGCCGGCAATATCAGGTTACAGACCACAAGTTAAATTTGGCTTCAGTGAAAAGCAAACCGCAGGACAGCAGACATTTATTGACAAACAAATTGTTTACCCAGGCGACAAGGTTTTAGCTAAAATAAAAGTTTTATCACCACACTTCTTCGCTGACAATTTAGAAGAGGGAATGAAGTTTGAGTTTAGAGAAGGTGTCACAATTATTGGAACAGGACAAATAAAAAACATTATAAACGACAGACTCGAAAAAAAGCCAGCAGGCAACATTGGGTCTGCTGCTATGCCGGCAGACGCATAAATCCTCAGCTTTTTTATTGTCTCGTCCTGAAATAGGTTGACTAATAATCAACATTTTATGGACTTAAAGTTCATATTTTTAACTGAGCTTCAGTTACGTGCTGATACAAATAAAATTTAGCACGGCAGCAGGCCCTGCTCATTATCGTTAATTATTATGCGACAGTTTTAACAATCAAACACACGGCCTTTGACAAATAATAAAAAAACAATTATGAGTAAAATAATCTTTGACAGCGGAATATCACTTGACGGCTTTTTTGCAGGCGACAATAGAAGTCCAGCCAATCCAATGGGTGGCGTTTCAGGAAAAATTCACGGGTGGATGTTTTCTCAAAAAGCATTCTGGGAATACTTAGGAATGGAAGAAGGCAAAGACGGCCCTGATGGTAAGTTTATCAGGGAGACCATTGCAAGAACAGGTGCATTCATTATGGGGAAACGAATGTTTGAGGAAGGCGAAGTCAGTTGGCCGGAAGACTTATACAAAGCAGAGGTGTATGTATTGACACACGAACAGCGGGAACCCTGGGTTCAAAAAGGGACAACAACTTTTTATTTTGTCAATGACGGAATACAAAGTGCATTAGAAAAAGCAAGACAATCAGCCAAAGGAAAGGACATAAGAATACAAGGTGGTGCCAATACTATCCAGCAATTTCTGAACGCAGGACTGGTGGATGAATTTTTCATTCATATCGCACCTGTTTTTTTAGGAACTGGTATCCGGCTGTTTGACGGCATTGACAAAGACAAATATGATATTGAAATTGCAGAAGTAATACCCTCAGACCTGACTACGCATTTGAGATACAAACTCACAAAGAAATAGAAACAACGCTCAAAGGCTGGCACAAGAAGGGTGGCCTGCAAAAGCCTGCGTCTCATTCTTGCGCCCGCCCCGGCAAAGGTTTTTTAACCTGACACAAATTATTGAACAGACCTCATAATCATTAAAACTGTTTATACAAGCTACTTTATGCTACCAAAGAACCGATACGGTGACCGACATTTTTTAGTAGCACAAAGACAGGTACGAATACTTGTAAACGTTTAGCAGGGGGACTGGCGTATATTCAATAGTTGTGCGTCATGCTGGGTGACTACCAAATGACTGACTATGAATTTAATAATTAAATCAAATGAGAATTATAAAATTGATTATCGTATTTGCGATGTGCTGTTTGACTTCAGTTAATAGCGTCAACGGTCAGACAAAAAGCAGAACTATTCTTAGTGTTTTTCCTCACCCAGATGATGAAAATATGATTGGCTCAGTGCTTGCCAAATACGCAAGACTAGGACACAAAGTTTATGTAATTATAGCTACAGATGGAAAGGATGGAACAAGAGTGACAAAAATTCCACCGGGAGATTCATTAGGTGGACTTCGCCAAAAAGAGACAATATGTGCTTGTGAGAAGTTAGGAATCAATCCGCCAATCTACTTACACATTGACAGACTCGACACTAAATTTGGTGTTCGTCCTTATCTGAATGGACGAAAGAAGATGATGGAGGAACTTAAGATATATATTCAAAAACTTAATCCAGACATACTAATAACATTTGGGCCCGATGGAGAATATGGACATTCTGAACATATTGTTACAGGGGCATTACTAACAGAATTGTTATTAAGGGAAGGATGGGTAGACAAGTATCCTCTTTATTTTCCCGCAGATATTGAGGAAAATGTAGCTGACGGTGGGGTTATTAATGGCTTTGTGGACAAACAGTACCTTAATTTAAAGCTTAATTATTCAGACGAAGACGAGCAAAAAAGTCTGGAAGCAGCGAAATGCTACATCACTCAAAACACTATTGAAGAAATTAAGGAGTTAATTGAGACTGTGACAAAGGACAAATCAAACACAAAATATTTCAGGAGATTTTATGTGGTCAAGGGTACTAAGAACGAGTTTTGGGACTGATTAATGAATTTTCAATGCCTGCACAAAGCCCGAACGCTGGCGGTAACCCAACCGACATATCCTTCCAAATCTAATAATATTCAATATAGTAAAGCATAATTTGTTTATAAGCCATTTCCCTTAATTGTATAACACTTTGCGGATTAAAGGTTGCACCTTTAGAGGTGAACCCTTCTTCTCACTATAAAATAAGAAATGAAACATCAACACAAACCTGATAAAGAAAGCCATACAGGAGATGATATGAGTAATATGCAACATGTTGCTAACCCGTCAATGGGTACGGCAGGGCATAACCATCATTCCATGATGATTGCTGATTTTAGAAAACGATTCTATGTAGTGCTTGTGCTTACCATTCCGATTATGTTGCTATCAACCATGATACAACAGTTTATGGGTGTAAATTGGCAGTTCACAGGTTCGCAATATATCCTGTTTGTAATATCAACCATTGTCTTTTTTTATGGAGGTTTGCCTTTCTTAAAAGGATTGATTGATGAAGTAAAAGCAAAGAACCCCGGCATGATGTTTTTAATTGGCTTCGCCATAACCGTTGCATACATCTACAGCGTTGCAATAGTATTTGGTTTACAAGGCATGGACTTCTTTTGGGAATTAGCAACACTAATTCTTATTATGTTGCTGGGGCATTGGATAGAAATGAAATCAGTTGCGGGTGCATCAAAAGAATTAGAACTATTGGTGCAGTTAATGCCAGCCGATGCACACATGGTAATGCCCAACATGGTACATGATGTAAAGACAGATACATTAAAAAAGAACGATATTATTTTGGTAAAGCCAGGCGAAAAGGTGGCAGCAGACGGAATAATTTTGGAGGGCGAAAGTTACCTGAATGAAAGTATGCTGACAGGTGAAAGTAAACCAGTAAAAAAAGCAAAAGGCGATAAAGTTATTGCAGGTGCTATCAATGCCAACGGCTCAATAAAAATAACGGTTTCGCATGCTGCAAAAGATTCTTATTTATCGCAGGTTATAAAGTTGGTGGATAATGCACAAAAATCAAAATCCAACACACAATTATTGGCAGACAAAGCAGCAAAGTGGTTAACCATTATTGCATTGGTTTCAGGCATTGCTACATTTTTGTATTGGTATCTCACAGGACAATCATTAGCTTTTGCAATGGAAAGAATGGTTACGGTAATTGTTATTTGTTGTCCTCATGCTTTAGGTTTAGCAGTTCCATTGGTAGTAGCAAAATCAACAGCATTATCAGCAAAAAATGGCTTGCTCATTAAGAACAGAACCGCATTTGAAAACGCAAGAAAAATAACCACCATTGTTTTTGACAAAACAGGCACACTAACAGTAGGAAATTTTGAAGTATCTAAAATTGTTTCGTTGCAAAAAGAACTAAACGAAAATGAAATCATTCGTTTGGCGTCTGCATTAGAACAAAAATCAGAACATCCCATAGCAACAGGCATCTTGCAAAAAGTTAAGGATTTATCAATTACAATTCCATCAACAGAAAACTTTAATGCCATTACAGGCGAAGGAGTTGAGGCTACAGTAGAAGGCAAAAAAATATTGGTAGTTAGTCCGGGCTATTTAAAAGTAAATAATTTAGCAATTCCAGAAGGCTTTACTGCAAACGACACAGAAACTGTTGTATTTGTAATTATCAATAATCAGTTAGCTGGTTACATTGCTTTATCAGACGAGATACGACCCGAAGCAGCCGAAGCAATAAAGACCCTGAAAGAAAATAATATCAAATCAATGCTGTTAACAGGAGATAATAATAAGGTAGCAAAAAGCGTAAGCAAAACATTAGGCATGGATAGCTTTATTGCGGAGGTATTACCACATCAAAAATTAGAGAAAATAAAAGAACTGCAAAGCAAAGGAGAGTTTGTTGCCATGACAGGCGATGGCGTAAATGATGCACCAGCTTTGGCTATTGCAGATGTTGGAATTGCTGTAGGTAGCGGCAGCGATATTGCCGCAGAAACCGCAGGTATTGTTTTAGTAAACAGCAATCCAAAAGACATAGTAAGTCTGATTTTATTTGGCAAAGCCACTTACAGGAAAATGATACAGAATTTAATTTGGGCAACAGGTTATAATGTGATAGCCTTACCATTGGCAGCAGGTGTTTTATACAAACAGGGAATTTTATTAAGCCCTGCAGCAGGTGCAGTTTTAATGACGGTAAGTACCGTTGTAGTTGCCATAAATGCAAGTT
>JBDSLR010000032.1:0-158730 GCA_039916305.1 Chitinophagaceae bacterium
ATAAGGTCCGTGGTACTGCTTTTTTGAGAAAGCCCAATAATATAAATCTACACTATCCCATTTTGGATTATCATGATGGCCCTTTGCTACCATGTCCTCGAACCGGAAATTGTTCCCGGCAACCAAACTATCAGGGCTTTTGAACATTCTTGGACGGCTGGGCGCTGGCGTAGATTGGTTGCGGGCAGTATCGCTTACTTGCGGAGCAGGCCTGGGTGGGCGGTTACCAACAAAAGGGTCGAGCATGATGATTGCTTTTGCCAGGTCGGGATATTCCGCACCCACCCTCATTACAGTAGCAGCTCCCATTGAGTGGCCCATGAGAATCGGTTTTTCAAATTTCATTACATGTACAAAGTCCACTACATCTTTTATTAATGTTTCTCCGTTATCGGATGGAGTGAATGGATCGGACAGGCCATGTCCGCGGTCGTCAGGCATATAAATATCATAAGCGTCCTGCAGCTTCAATGTTAAAGTAGTCCAGCTAAGGCCGATATCGGTATAGCCATGTACCATTACCATCACAGGTTTGCCTGGTGCTGGTTTGGCGTGATAATAATGAATGCGAATGCCGTTTACATAAGCGTACGCATCCGTCCATTGATCAGGGAACTTCATGGTTTGCGCATTTATAATCATTGTTGGCAGCAACATTAGTAACGCAAAGATTCGGAAGCAAACTGCTGGAACCTGCGCCTTATGCATTTCATTTGAAGTTTTCATGTTAATTAGATTTTTTTAAAATAGGTTATTGTATAAATAAAAACAGTGAACTGGAAATAAGGCCATTGAGGCTGCGCGACTCTCTTAGCATATGCAATCAGTATGTAGTTATAAATGAGCAACTAAAATTACATGAACGATCCGGCCTATATTACCCTTTTTCGATCTATTACTTATACTTTTTTACCATTCTTTTTTTACCAAAACATTCGCACTCCTGCATAATGAATGTTTTTTGAGGATAAGTGCTAACAACAAAAGGAGTGTCAGGTACTTTGTGCAAGAAAAAAGTTCTTTTTGTATTCCAGGCATTTGTCGCTTTTCTACTCACGCCAGGTCTAGTTTTGCGAACCCTGAAACAAGCTAACAACCTTTTGCTGTCAATACAAAAGGCATCAACCCAAAAGGAATAAGAAGGCAAATAAAGGTTTAACCTGGTAAAGATTTCTATATTTCATTCTATTGTTTTTGTGATACCCCGCCAACTAGGCCTTCGTTGTGTAGTTTAAATGCCCATTGGATTAACCAGCTATCCAGTCAAATAGTATGAGCTTTTTTCTGCTCAAATGCTATTAGTAAAAGAAAGCAGCAACAGATGAGAGCATTTTATTATCGTCTTGTAAATTATAAGCAGCGGCAACATTACTGCACTACTACCCGCACACGCGCAAGGTTTTGTATACGGGTAAAAGGATCCGCGGTATCGCCTTGCCGCTGTGACACACCCTTTAACGTGACGAAATAGGTTCCGGACTTGAAAAACCTGTGGGCAGTTTTCAATGTCAACCGCTCTCCCCATTTATCGGTTGGCTTCAGCTTTTCTTTAATCGGGAAGGTCCCGTTTCCCTCAAAGTCCCATTCTGCCGCTACCACTTTGCCAGCGTGCGGAGGCACTTCAATGATTGCATTAAAAGTTACCGGCTGACCAGGCTTCACTTCTGCCCGCTCAGCGCCGTTGGCCTGCAATTTTATTACCGGCTGTATACCTTTGCGCTCTTTTGCTGTTGGCGGCACGATAACCTGGCCATCAACTATTTTGTAATCAGTGGTAGGTGCAGGAGCAATACCTTTCTCCACCCACAAACTTACATCAAGCAGGGCTTGATGCAGCACACCCATGTAGCTAACCACATGTGTTGCGGCGTCGGGATTTGATAAGTCGCCGTGATTGGCATGATCATTAAACCAAAGCCGAAAATTTTCATCGACGTTTGCACCCATGTTTTCCTTAAGCTTGGACCGGTACCAGTCCGCCTGCCATGGGAAAGCTTCACTGTCCCACAACGATTCCACCAAAATCATCTTGCCGCTGAACTTGCCCTTTGGTAACACGCCGGAAGCACCGCGGGTAAACATTGGTCCAAGCTGCATGGGACGTTGCGGATATATGGGCTTGCCGGCAGCGTCACGAAACTGATCCCACACATAATATTCTTTACCCGGCACCTGGTGACGATGGTAAGTTTGTACAGCAAGAAAATTCGAATTATCAACCTGAACAGTGTCCCCGGGCTTTAGCTGTGCAAGCAAGGTACGGCTGTTGGTAGGGCTAAGAACAACTTTATCATTAGCGGTTTTGGTTAATTGCAAAACCTGGCCGGCGGCAGTTCCACTTTTTATAATTAAGTCGCCGCCTATAAAATTAACATCTGGCAGCGTGTCCTGCAATTGAAGTGCAACAGGCATTGTTCCTTCTTTCTCACCCATGCTCTTCCAGGCAGCATCAGCAGTCCCTTTTTCCTGGTCTGAAAGGGGTTCTGTCAATCCCAATTTAACAGCATCGTCAATCGTTATCCCTGCTTTTATTCTACTAAGTTTTTGGATTCGTGCTTTTAAAAGTGATGCAGGTGGATTAGCGCCAAGATAACCAGGAATATTCCAAAAATCCTCCTTGAAATACTTCTGGTCCATTCCGACTATGCTTTGGTAAAGCACTAAAAAACCATGAATGCCCATTGTTTTATAGGCAAACCAGGCTTTTGGCGGAAAGCCCATTTTGGTTGCTTCTTGCAGTGCCTGCTTTTCTTCAGCGTTCAGCCCTGCATCCACAGCGACAGTGCTTCCAGGTTCCAATGCGTCTGCAACGGCTGGAAATTTGTCGTGGAGTATCCGCATCGCGTTCATACGTACCGTGAACATATTGGGAATAGCGACCGGTGAACCCAATACAAAAGGAACAACTCCGTCCCATATGCCTTCGGTGTTTTCAGCGCTGCCAACGGTGCGATAAGCACCCCCACTGCCACCATAGCCGTAGCCGTAAGGCCGCTTCTTATTGTCATAGACCTTGGCCGCAACTACCCGTGAAAATTGGGCGGAGGCTGCATTGGCACGGTAAGCACCTATGGTAGGGTCTGCATTAGTTCCAGGCTTTGAAAAATCTGTTTTTCCGCCACCATTCGTCTCGATAAAATACGCACCGCTGTTACCGGAAAAACTTATCATGTCCTCGTCTCCCTTTGCATTTTGTGCCAGGTTTTCATTGTCAGGGAAGGGAGTAAAGTACTGAAAAAAGCGGCCAAGGTATTTTTGTTTAGGAGGGAAGTAAAAGGAGAAACGAGTCTCAGTTCCCTGGAAGCCTCCGTGTACATAGCGATGACGAAGCGGCTTATCCCGCCACTCGTCAACATCTACAAAAGGCTCTTTGAACAGCGTGTCTTTTGTTGTAAATGTTCCGAAGTCTTTACCGGTCAATGGTCGGGTGTCTTGTGCCCTGAGCTGGGAAGAGGAAATAATGGCCAGGCAAAAAACCAATTTTTGAATAATTCGTACTTGCATGAATATTGCTTTTATTTTTTGATAGCTTGTATTGGTTTATTATTTTGTTGAAATCACTATCTGTGCCGGTGCTACCCCGGTTGCTGCTAGTTTTAATGCAATACTTCCACGCTCACCCCTTCACCGAACAATCACCAAACATTTTCCCCGGAAAGTTTGTGTTGAGGCCGTTGCATGCTTGCACCATCGGAAGGATTGGCCTTACCAGTTGCAGCAATTTCTCCATAGTTGCATCAATTACTTCGTCGTGACATTGACCTGGTCATTACGGGATACCACAATTTGCCCAGAACGCTCATCGTTTTCAGCACGGGTTGGAAACCACTTTTCTTCCCGGCAAATTCATTTTCGAATTCACATTCAAGGTCCGCATATGGCTGTCTAACTCTTCATTCCATTTCCTGTACAAAAACCCCTGATATAAAGTGCGATGTATTTAACAATATTTCATTTGACGAAGTCCGATACCTTTTAAACTGGCCATCCCTTACAATCGCCTGGTACAAAATCGTAATACCCATGAAAATAATTTCGGGATTGATATCCTTTTGGAAGACACCTTGTTCAATTCCCTTGTAGATAATTCGAATAAATTGTTTTGTGTATTCCTTGTCTAATTCCGCTTCCTTTCTCCTCAATAGATCAGGATAGTAATAATGAAGATCTTTGAAAAAAGCCTTGTTTACATTGTATTCAAGCTCTATGCCTGTGTGCCAGATACCGAAAAATAAAATAACTGAACTTTGAATAGCAGCTTTGGATTTCCATGTTTGCCTGTGTTGGGCGTGAAAAAGGCTTAGCGCTTCTTCTAACAGCTCTTCTTTGTTTTTAAAATACTTGTAAAATGTTTTGGTAGAAATGCCTAATGGTTCAACAAGCTTCTGAATGGCCATTTCACGAACGCCATACTTCAGGAACTGCTTGAGAGATGTTTGGAGAATTTCTTCCTTCATACAGGCAAGTTTGGGAGAAATTTAGTATCCCTGACCGTTGTGTGGGTCACTGACAGCATCAGCAGGACCAGGAAAATGATAAGTAATGAAACAAGCTTTTTCAAATTAATTTTACAATGTTCATGAAAGTTCTAAAACTGGTCCTGAAACTACCTGAGCTCACCGGCTACTCCTGTCGGCAATCCTTTTGCAAGGTCAACTTCAATTTTATGCGTACCTAATTCCGCCTGTATTGTACCAGATGACATACTCCTGATGCGAAATTTGACATCCTTTGCTTTGAGAAATCCCTTTCTTTTTCCGGTCACCACGATATCAGCATCCCAGGATGTCTCGCGTGAATACGTTCCTCCGGTAGTAGATGATTCGCTGCCATTCAGAATATAAATGCCATCATCTGAAAAATTAAAATATTTAATAACACGCCGCGGTTGTTCACCTGAACCCGGGGCTGGCTTTTGGGTACTAATTTCTGCAGAGCCTGAGACTTCACCAATAAGCTTTCCGTGTTCAGGAATGGTTTTATTCGTCCACTGAATGTCCTTCAGGTTAATTGCCCAGTTCATATCCGGGTTAAATGCAGTGAGGGGTTTTGTTGGTTTTCTGGCAGTAAACCAGATCATCCTGAGACGGCCCTGGCGTTCATCTTTTTTTACAAATTTGGGATCCTTTTGCTCCCAAAATATACCATGTGTGCTCGTTGGATCCCAACTAAAATTTCCAAAATGATTATACAGTTTAAAATTGTCATCTGCAGTCGTCAGGTTCTGACCGGTGTAACCATCTTCGGGTAACCTTGCGCGATCTCCATATTTATCAACCATTGAAAGACCATAAAACCGGCGAACGGGTTGATATCCTTCAAATTCCGCATTACGCTGATATGCAACTCCGCCTGCCTGTGGAAGTCCCGCAATCAGCGGTCGCGGTATTAATCCAAATGCATCCATTCTTGTCGTTTGCCGGTGCGTCTGGAAGACTACCCATTCGCCATCGGGAGAAGGGTAGGTACCTTCATCATAGCTGAATTGTCTGGTCAACCGGTAAACCTCACCCGTTGCCAAATCTATTCTCGCAAGGTCAAAATTATTGCTTTCAAAAACAGAGCTTGTGATAAGATACCGGCCCATACCGGCAAAGCTTTTTACTTCGCCTGAGCCTGCAACTGTAAGCCGTAAACCAGATGAATCACTGTGAATTCTATCACCAGCTATTACTTTAGAATTAGTAAGTTCATAGTGACCACCCTTCTCATCTGAGACCCTGGTTAATTCACTTATCAGGACAAGACCACCATGCCTAGTTACCAGCGTTCCCGCTACGTGAATGCCATCGGGAGACATATTGGAAGCAATTCGCATGAGAATCGTATCACCAGGTATAGAAGGATATATTAGAGGCAATATTTTAGCTTCTTTACAATCCAGGATGGAGGGACTGCATTCCAATATACCTTTGGGTGTGTATATGCGTTTGCCATCTGGCAATGGCACAGGCATTTCGTCACCAATTTCTTTTTCAAGCCCGCAGGTAAGGCATTTAAATTCACTTCCATCCTCCCTGATAGTGACAATCTCATGCTTTTTACTTCCGGTAAGTTCAACCTCAGCTATCAGGTGTTTGCCGTCCGGAAGATAGTTGACCAATATTGCCAGAACTACATTATCGGGTAGCGGTATGGTTGAAACAGTGAATTGCTCAGGTTTTGGTGCGGATGGGAGTTTAGGTATAAGGGCATAATTTATCATCCTTTCCCCTGCCGGGCCAGTTGCTAAAGGCTTCATTTGTCCACATATTAAAAAAGGAAAAGCCAGCATCGCCAGGCATGTTGTAAAGGTCAATGAAAGCCTGTATTTCATATCTGAAAGTTTAGTTATTAATGGAAGTGTACAAGGTTAAAAAAAATTGTTCTTGATGCAGGGATGAAATAACGCTGAAAGAAAAAGGGGTAGCGGCAAAAAGTAAATAGTTGGAGCGTGTTTCACTACAGCAGCATATGGAAAATATCAAATAATTTATATTTTCCACCCAAAGTAATGCGAAAATATTTACATAAACAAGTTTTCCATTTATTTTTTGGCTGATTTTTGATATGTAGCTTGATTGAGCAAAGCTTTGCCCTTCCTCTAACTTCTTGAATCCGGTTACAGGGGAACAACAGTTATTCTTAATGCATGAGATTGACCACCGGGGAGATGTAGTTATTGTGCCGCTATTGGGCTTTGGTTGACAGCATAACCAAGCCGGACTGTTTTACTTTCTTCATATGCGCATCCAGTTCTGAGATACCACTATCAGTACAAATTCCCCTGATATATTTCCCAATGGTATTAAACAAAATGTCAAAGGCCGACATCCGAAAACGTTTAAATCTTCCTTCCCTTATAATGGAGGCATATAAAACATACACAACTTCCAGGATAATTTCAGGGTGAATTGTTTTTTGAAAGGAGCCTTCATCAATTCCTTTCTGAACGATGCGTGCAAAATGGAGTTTGAATTTTTTAGCAACGGTTGCTTCTATTTTGTTTTCGAGTTCTGGATAGTAATAACGAAGATCATGAAAAAACACCTGGTTCACTTTATATTCCAATTCAAAAGACTTGTACCAAATGTCAAAGAAAAGAGTGGCTGCATGCTGGTTTGCCAATTGGTTTTGCAGCATCTCGTACTGCTGGGCGTGAAAAAGTTGCAAACCCTGTTCAAGCAAATCTTCCTTATTCTTGAAATATTTATAGACGGTTTTTGTTGAAATACCCAGCGGAGCAACGAGTTTCTGAACCGACATTTTGCGGATGCCGTGTTTCAAAAATTGCTGTAAAGATGTTTGCAGTATTTCATTTTTCATAAGTTCTCGATGGAAAATGCCAGTAACACCAATATTTTCCACCCAAAATAAAGGCAATGCTGATTCTTAAACAAATTTTACAACTTGTTTTTTGACAATTGGTTGAACAAGGCGGGAAAATTGTCACAAACGCTGGTATTGTTTGAATAGAAATTCAACCAGGAAAAGAAACCCGCGCGGTTCGGGTGTTTGAGAAGAAAATTGCGGGCCGGACGGGATTTTGAATAGTATTTGCTTAGTGAAGATTTCATTCTTGATAGAACGTAGAAAAATCACCAGGTATCAGTTTCGTATATACCTTTTTCACAAGCAAAAAATAAATGCTTACTCAAGACATTCTGATGGAAAAGACTTTTGGTTTCTATTTTTAATCAGGAAGGCTATGTCACGTAAGCGGGCTGGCTTACATTATATCTATTTAAAAATAACAGTAAATAGTGAGGTATCAGAGATGAATACAAAACCAAATTGTGCGCCGCATATGTGGGACTCCCGGGCCGACCAGGTATCCGGAAAAACGGATGCCGCAAAATCTGTTAACAGCTACCTGGAAAAGATCAATAGAGCAACCTTAGGCTAATTAGCATGCGGCCATCTGAAAAACTACTGAATTTACCAGATTTTTTTTAGGTATTTTTTGAAAAGACAATTATTTATTACGCATATCTTTTTTTTCTTCTTTACTTTTTCCTCCAATTCTTTTGCCTGCGATTTCAATACAGCCGCTTCTTGCAACCTTTCAGAATTCAACCGTTTTGTTCCTCCTGTGCCAACACCGTCTTGCGTAAATCCGCATTGGAATTATAAAAGCTATCAATACTCAACAAATAGATTAGGAATGATTTCCTCACCGTATCTAGTTTCAGGTAGCGCCATTTGGTATCGTTAGCGATATAATTATCCAGTTTGTCGGCAGTATTGTACCAGCCGGTACATATCAGGCAAAGGATAAGAAAAAATCCTCCCAATTTCCAGCGATTTGCCAATAGCAATGCTGTTACCAAATAATTTGACTTGCTTTCCTGAGCTAAGCAATAAAGCTTTTCTTTTATCATTAATTTGCAGGTTTTTTGTTTTCAACCCTACCCGCTGTCAGGCTGCTTAGTAAACATTTGCCCTCGTAAATGATGTAATTTCCTTTGCGGGATTTTCTTATCAGCTACTTTATTTTTTTGCATTACTACTACCTACCTCTATTACCTTTTTAAAATCCTTTGCAATTGCCTGGCTGTTTTAAATCCGCAGCGCGAAGCAATATATTCAACCGTATATTCTGGATTGTTCAGCATGGTGTTGGCATATTCAATGCGCAAAAGGGTAAGATATTCCAGTATGGTGGAGCCGGTTTTTTCCTTGAATACCCGGCTGAGGTTTCGCGTACTCATACCCACCAGCGATGCAAGTGTATCAATATCATTTTCACGGGAAAGATTATCAATCAGGTAATCCTGCACTTCATGTACTTGCGGGTTAATATGGTTTCTGTAATCCAGGTAAATACTTTGCTGGTTGTGTTTGCCGCTGCGCCGGTGGTACACCACCAAACCTCTTGCAACCTTATGGGTAAACAGGGGGCCTTTTAAATCTTCCAGGATGGCCAAAGCCAGGTCAATACCGGCACTGATACCTGCACTTGTGTAAACATTATTGCTCTTGATGTATAAAATATCAGCCACTACTCTGGCCTGTGGGAACTGGGTTTGCAGGGCCTTTACCCGCCGCCAGTGCGTTGTACATTCAGTATCTTTCAGCAAGCCTGCGTGGCCCAGCGCAAAAGCCCCATTGCATATTGAGCACACGGTGACTTTATTGTCTGAACACTGTTTCAACCAATTGAAAAACGCCCTTTCGGCGCCAAAATGAATACTCTCCACATAGTCCATATCCATGCCGGGAACAAAAACAAAATCACCTTCCTTTAAATTTGCCAGTTTAAAATCCGCCACATTTCCAAAACCCAACCCGGCTGTACTTACGGGTGCGTCATCATATTTATAAAACTCAATAGAAATCTCAAAGCCATAGAATTTTGCTTCCGTAAAAACCTGCACGGGTCCGGCCAGGTCCAGTAATTCAACAGTGGGAGGGATGATAAAGGCGAACTTCTGCATAGCTGTGGTTATTACATTGTTTAATTAAAGGTAAGAGAACTGTAGTGGCAGATACAGACAGGAAGATGTCAGTTACAGACAACCAGGCTCTGCTGCAGCCGCAGTTAAAATTTAAAGATGCTATATCGGCAATCAATGGTCAGTAAAATTTCTTTTCATCTTCAATTTCTTTTTTTAATCTTTCATTCACGTCAATCTTGGCCTTGATGAAAACAAATATTGTTGTGCCATATTCCCTGGCAAAAGAATTTGTTAGTGACCCTGCCGCATAAGCAGTTTCAAAAAAAGGGCTTGTTTCTTTTAATTCATCGCCTTCGCTGTCCAGCGTTTTCACGCGTATCAGGTTATCAATCTTTTTATCCAGGTTAAACCAGTTAATATAATCTGCATTGAAAGTTACAGCTGTAATATGCTTATTTTTTGAATAATAATTTATCGCACCTGCCTGGCCGTAATTATCACAGAGAATAAGTGTTTGTTGCTGAACGGGAAGCGCTGCATAAATCGCGTCAACCTTATATGCCAACTCTTTCCAACCAAGCATATCTGCAAAATCCTGTGGTAAGGGATGGTCTTTGCCATCTTCCCAACGTAGTAAGCCAAAATCTTTACGGGCTTTAGAATTATGGACAATATATTCCGGGGTTTCATTAGGGAATATTGTATTGTACATAGGAATGAAAGACAAAACAGGAAGGGCTATTAGCAATGGCTTTACATATTTTTTCCAATCTGTGTTTAGAATATTTCCAAGATAGACAGACCCAAATGCAATATAAACCGGCCACAATCCTATGGCATAATAGCTTTTTGCCTGTAAGTAAATAAAGAGCAATAACGTAAAACATAATGACCAAAAGAAAATACCATATTTTTTAAATGGCGGATAAAACAGCAGCGCATAAAGGCCTGCGAAAATTACCGGCAATGACCCAATAAAGAAGAGCAACTGATCTTTTATAAAATCCCACCTGTTTACATTGACTAACTGGGTTTTTGCCAGCAGTTTTAAATGATGAACAACAGGAAAATTATTATTGAATTGCCATAAAAGGTTTGGTAACACAAGCAACAAAGCCAATGAGATGGAAAAATAAAGATGTTTGCCTGGAAAAACAGATCGTTTTTTTAATAAAAGAGCGGGCAGAAGTCCGGCTAATAAAAAAACAATATTGTACTTATTTAAAAAACCGATAGCAAATACAAGCATTCCTGTATACAGCCATTTTGGGTTTTCTGTATTTATATATTTAATTAAAATAAAACAAAAGCTTGTCCAGCAAAGAACGTCTAACGAATTAGGCTGATATAATAAGTTTAATCTCAAAAGAGCAGAAAATAATACGCAGGCCGACCCTGTTATGAGTGCAAACAAATTTCCTTCTAACACCTCAATTGCTTTCCAGACTACTGCAATTGTTAATGCGCCAAATAAAGCAGGAAAAAATCTGATCCAAAATAAAGAATTGCCCAGCAGCAGGATAATTGTTGAAATCCAGGAAGTAACAGGCGGCACCGATATATAGCCCCATGCTAAATGATGCGCCTGGTCAAGATGTAAAAATTCGTCCCTGTTCAGCTCATATCCCTGATCAACCAAAAAGTATTGCAACACAAACTTTGTAATTATAAAAACAGCCAGTATTATAGATCTAGATGAAGACATCGAAATAATTTATGCAATGATTGAATGTAGCTGGAGCTTCCTGCTATAGAATACTAAATATATACCAATTGTAAAATCAAGCGATGAACAAAACCAGTCGTAGTGTGGTGGGACTAATCCTGGTGTCGCCAGGAAATTGTACACAATGTCCCAGCACCCATGCAGGAAATAGCCTGCAGCCAATAAATGGTAATTTCTTTTAACGCCATAATATGCAAGCAGCACAAATGCGATGGCCTGCACAGCGGTTATAACAAGCGCTTTCCCGTCTGTCCAAACAAAGCCAACATACAGAAATCCAATTCCCGACAATACCAGTCCGTAAATCAGTTTTGCGTCACGAAGTCTTAAAATAACAATAAGTAATATGGTTAACAGACCTGATACTATCCCTATAATTAATGGAATCATAACCTTTGAATTTAAAATGAAGCGGTAAAAATTATATTTGATACGCAATCAGTTTGGCTGGATATACTGTTGGTTTTCCTGGTACACGCCGAGGCATTGCGGAGAGCAAAAATACAGTTGTTCCTTGCCCGGATCCCGGAAGGCATTATTGGGGTCAAGGATCACCATTCGGCAAACCGGGTCAATATAGCTGGCTTTTATTTTGTCCACGTTTAATTCAAACAGCGCCTTTTCTGCACTGATGTTTTTTAAGAGATAGTTTCCTTTAGATTGAAATGCAGCAGCTGACTTGTCTGTAACGGCCTCAACAAATTCAGCGGAGCAATAAAAGGTTCCGGCTATGGCTTTACTTGCAATCCTGGCCGCAACATTGATGGCAGTTCCAAAATAATTTCCTCCCCGTTTCAACAGTTTTCCATAATGCAACCCACCATGTACCTGGAGAAAGTGTTCTTCACTGGCCGTTTCAGCCGCTAAACGCCGTGCAGTGGCCAGCAGCTGATCGGCGGCATCTGACACAAACAATAATTCATCCCCAGTTTGCTGATGCAGCCTGCAGTCGCCTGCCAGGCAATTTTCTGCAATAGCAATATACTTGTCAATCAGATTGGCAGCTGACAAGGCCCCATGGGTTTCGGTCAGCGCACTGTATCCCGAGAGATCAGCCACCAGGATGGCTACATTTTTTTCCATAATGACTATTTAATTCGTTCAAAATATGCTGTACGGCCAAACAATGAAATACCAACATACCCCCTGACTTTAAGCTTATTGCCTTCTATTGACAATTTGCATGCATATGTTTTCCCGGTTTGTGGGTCATAGATTTCTCCGCCACTGTAAATACCGTTATTCCATACAAACCTGGTTAACAATTCCAGGCCCAATACATTTCTGGCCTGCAAAGCTTTTTCAGGATTGTTGACATCCTTCCGGGGATTGGCCAACCACATAAATCTTCCAAAATACAGCTGGCCCCGCATATAGATTTCAATTTTCGCATCCTTGTCAGGGGACCAATAAAAACCAATTATCTGATCTGGTGAGTCGGTTGTTGCCGCACTAAAGCCCAGACAAAATATTGTCAATATCAGCACCAAGCTTGTTACCTGTATTTGCTTCTTCATCTTTATATGTTTTAACTGGGGACAAATAGCAACCAGGTTATGACCCTGGGGGTGAGCAGGCGGATTAGTTGTAATCCAATGATATTTTTATAACGTCCTCAAATCGCTGGCCGTATTGCGCTGCTATTCGCTTCAGACAGACGTCAATCAGGTATTGCTTTTCCTGTGCATTGTACGATATGATTACAGCCTTTTTAAAATAAGCTGTCTCTTTTGGAGACAAAGGGCCGGGTGCCAGCATGTGCATTTCATCGAACCCGGCGCTGCTCACGTCAGCTGTACTCAGGAGCGTCAATCCATATTTTGTAACGATGGCCGGAGTGTTTAAATTGAATACGCTGAAGGAGGCGGGAAAGCTGCGGCCGTAGGTTTCAGTAATACTGGCCAGGTTAAATTCATCAACACCATTGACTATCAAAAGCGCGACCTTCCTGTTTTTTCTAAAGAATATTTTCCGGGCAACGGTAAATTTATTACTGCCATTAATCGCAATGCTGTTATGCGATGTTTTAATTTCGGCAGATGGATAGCCAATACCAGTCAATACTTTTTGCATGATTGCCCTGCCAAATAAATCATTGATAACTGTCAGGCTACCTTCAACAGCATTGGAAACCCCGGCAGTACTGTACAAATGACCACTTTTTGTAACAGCTATGTTCTGTACCCAGTCAGGTTTACTAAAATGTATTTTTAAGCCAGCATAATCTGAAGCATGGCAGGTCAGTGGAAGTCCGTCATACAAACCGGTAGCCGCTGCAGTTGCGGCGCCATCGCATATTGCCAGCAGCCTGGTCTGACTGGAAAAATGCGTTTTTATCCAATTGATCACTACGGTATCCTGGTGCTCATCCCTTTTGGATAATGCGGGGACAACAATTACATCTGCCTCTAATTTCATGGAGTCTGCTTGCGCAAAAGTGAGTTGGGGCCGTACAAATAAATCCCGTTTAATCAGAATGGGGGTATTGTTTTTAGCGATAATATATACGTTGGCATTACCTGTTGCATTGAAAAGGGAGAAGGGTGCCAGCATATCAAACAAAACCGTTGTTGCAGCATCTGCAATGATGAATACGTTCTTCTTATTAATATCGTAAGCGGGCGTTGCCGATTGAAAATTACTATTGCCCTGCCAGGCTGCCGGCGGACTGCTCAGGTTGCGGATGGGCTTGCAGGCATTAAAACATATTGTTGCCAGGAAAAGCATACCGGCCAATGAGCCTGATATTTTTATTATTTTCATGATTGTTATTTTAAATGTTGATGGAAAAGAAGGCTGCCGTTGTTAGTGTTGAATGCCGGTTGTGGTGAACTGCTTCTTAAAAGCAAAATGAAATATTTCTGTTCCCGCAAGGTGTACAGGGTATGCATTTACAAACAACCATCCTTCCTTGCCCATATAATTCATGGCATCAATAATGGTATTGAACTTTTTTATTTTACCATCATAGTTTGTAAGCCTTGTATCCCGGAAGAAACTTTTTTCTTCACCAAAGTCAATATCGATGGTCACTTTATTGCTAAGTATACGCTGCGTAGCAATCAGCTGGCAATACTGCTCAACTTTGCAAGTATCCGCCTGTGCACCTGCAGCCATGGCAAATAATAACACCATGTTTAGCAGTACTATTTTCTTTGTCATGATTTGTTTGGTTTTTACCAGGCTGTTTTGAATAGAAGGGTTACCAGTGATACGCTCAATGATTCACCGGGGAATTGACCCGTGACTTTACCAGGTAAAGTGACAGCGGTATTTTCTGTTGTAATGCCATGCGCCGAAGGCGTGTTTAATTGTTTTGGAACATGATTCATTTCAAGAATTACCAGCAACGGTAACATGGCAATCAGGCCAAAAACCTGTGCTGCAAATACTGTTTTTTTCATTTTATTTTATTTAGATGGTTAATGTATAATGCAAAGGTATTTTTGCTTTCAGAGCGGGGAATGACAGCCTTGTGTCAGAAACGGACAACAATGGATAATGGAAAATTGTCTTTATAAATTAAAGGAATATCCAGCAGGGCAGCGTACTCCCGATACAGTAAAGCTGTATTTAACTTATATGCTGGCTGCACATTTCACACAATCACCATGTACGCTATATACAAAGCCTACTGCAATGAAGTGGTTGTACAGCGAATGGAAAATTGAAAGCAAAGCGGTCCTGCAATCTTACCAGGCGTTAAATAAATTAATTTCCATCCGGATAAAGAAACCGTTTGGTGCGGTGCGCAATAAATTGCCGCTGACTTGTTTTTTATAACCAATATCAACCCTGCTAACGCTGTTAAAAATCAGTTGTACGGATGGCGCAACATCGGTGTAATATTTACCCGAACCGGTATTTACCTGCCCCAGCAGTTCCACCATCAGGTTTACGTTTGTCTGATGGTAATCTTTGTATTGTACCGGCAGTATTAGTTTACCTGCAGAAAAACTATAGCTAATGGCCCGGCTGTTTTGAGTTCCATATATATACTTATTATTATTGCCATTATCGACTGCCTTGAGGTATGAAACGGTGGAAGACAGCGCGACCTTATGTAATAATTGGGTGGCCACTATGCCGGCTTCAAAACCGGTGTTGTGGCCGTACAGGTTGATTTCTTCCTGGTGAATATCGCTGTTGTTGAAACTCAGCATCCCAAATGCCGCCATCCGGAAATGTTTTTGAACAGCGTCTTTACTCAGGAAACGGTATTTGGCATAAACGCCCGCACCTTCGGCTTTAAGCTGTTTGAACCGGTTGCTGAAAAATGCACTGCTGCTAATCATTAATTTCTTTGATACACCCATCCTGATGCCCGGGATAAGGTGGTAATTTATTTTTGCGGAATTGATTTCATCCATGATAAAATTGTCAACCCTCACAGCAATACTCCGGTATGCCATATTGCTGGCGGGCTCTGTCATAGAAAACAATTCCTGTGCATGGCCGGGTAGCGAAACAAAAAATAGAACGATTAGAAACAGTTTATACATGGCGTTATTTTTAAGGAATTGATGCGGCTGGTAGTTACAGGCTAACATGGTAGGTTTGCGGAGCCGAAACCAACAGATTGGTGGTTTTAAATTCCTTTGCGGAGACAAATCCCTTATCCATGAACCTGACTTTCGTTTGGCCATTTAAAAGGTGCTCACCGGATGGCTGAAATAAAAGCGCCTGGTTTTGTATGACGACAGGCTGGTTGTCGCTAACCCGCACATTGTCAAAATGGATGGTAGCAACAAATGCACAAACAGTAAAGCCAGCGCTTTCCACCTTCGTCTTTATTTTGCCAAAATCAATTGTACTGCCTTCCTTAAAAGTTATCCCGAACGTATACGTTTTAATGTCAGCATCAACTGACAAAACAAAGTCCAGTGTTTTCAATGATTTGTAAATGGCGTTGCTGCACATACTGCAGGTTAATCCGCTGGCCTGTAAAGAAACTGTGCTGACCTGGGCTTCAGTTATCACTGAAACAATAAGGGCGATAAATAATAATGTTTTTTTCATAGCACAAAGTTGATACAGGCAACAGTGGCACACCGGACAGGCTGATGTCAAAAACGGCCAAAAAAGTAAAAAGCGTTTTACGTATTGAATAGTCATGCCATTCCAGGCATCCGTACAATTTTGGAATGCCTTTTATCATTCACCATCAAATCAGCCAGTATAGTATCAGTGGGCATAATTGCCGGTTCTGCTGCCGTTTTTTCTGTTATGGCTAATGCGTTGAAGGTTATTGGTATTTAAGGGGAGTTAAGAACAGTACTTTGCCTGTTACAATAAACCTGCGAATTGAACCGGCCAGCCACCCAATATCTTTAATTCCAAAAACCAACAGGCAGTATTCCAAAATAATTACTACTTTAGAATTGATTTTCAGTTTTACTTAGTATTATTTATCATACTAGCTGCTATGTCCTACAACGATTGCCAACTCTACACAGATGTAAAAATCTGGGATCTTTTCCTTTCAGGCGATTCATTTGCTTTTGAACAGCTGATGAAAAGACATTACCAGTTATTATACAATTATGGGTCGCGTTTTACCAAAGATCATGAATTGGTTAAAGACCATATCCAGGAGTTGTTTCTCGTCCTTTGGAAAAACCGGGCAGGCATTCATGGAACCGCTGCCGTAAAACACTACCTCCTTAAAGCACTTCGCAGAAGGCTATTCCGCGGGCTGGTGAAATCAAAAAACTTTTCCTCCCTTGATGAAAATTATTTTGACGCTGGTTTTAATATGGTGCTGCCTGTGGAAGCCAACCTGGTGCTGCAGGAAAAACTTACCGAACTGTCCTTTAAAGTCCGGTCTGTGCTGGAGAAACTTTCCAACCGCCAGCAGGAGATTATTTACCTGCGCTTCTATATGGATGCAGGAATAGACCAGATTGCTGAAATCATGGATATCAGCCACCAGTCTGTATATAACCTGTTGCATGAGGCGCTGAAGCGCTTCAAAAGTCTTTCCGATGCCGACTATTTTACTGTTTCATTTTGCTTTGCTTTTCTTCCGGGTTTGGCGCTGCTGGAAGAAATTTTAAAAAACATGTAAAAAACACAGTAGAAGTTAGCTGGTCCTGCCTTATTAGTTGTAAAGGACCCGTATGGCAGAACCGGCATTCATTAATATTGAAGATTTTGTATTCAACCCATCATTCCGCGACTGGGTATTGCACAATGATGCTGCCCACCAGGCCACATGGGAAAAATGGATGGCAGCCAATCCGCATAAAATAGCGGTAATGCAACACGCAAAATCAATCGTGTATGCACTTTCTGCAGATCATAGCCAGCTTTCTGAACAGGAGATAGACCACGCCATAAGGGATATCCTGAACGCAAAATCCAGTATTCAAAATAATCTTCCCGATGATTTAAGATCATCTATTAATCAAAATCAATTAATCAATGCAAAGCAACCCGCCCGGTTTAAATGGCTAGCGGGGGCGGCAGCAGCTGCTGCCCTGGTGGTTGTTTCATTTTTATATTTCAATGATAATGGCTATAAAAGCCCGGGCCAGGAGGCGTCACAATATTCAGCCAGTGATAGTGATGCCGCTGGCACCATTGCAAGGTTCAATCCGTCCGATACTATACTTATTGTAATGTTGCCAGATAGCAGCCGGGTTGAACTGGCTGCCAGGTCAGGTGTTACCTACAGCGCAGATTCTTTCAGGCACCAAAGAACAGTACAACTGACCGGGGAAGCTTTTTTTGATGTAAAGAAAATGCCCGCTGCCCCATTCCTCGTTTATACAAACAGTATGGTTACAAAAGTATTGGGCACCAGTTTCAGGGTAAAGGAATTTCCAGGCGATAAAAAAGCAATTGTATGGGTAAAAACCGGTAAGGTATCGGTGTATAAACAAAAGGAATTTTCAGCCAGCGATGCGGCTTCCAAACAGCTGGACGGTATAATCATTATTCCGAACCAACAGGTAACCTACGATGTAGACAGCAGGCAACTCACTAAAAATATTATTGATAAACCAGTATTACTATCAAACACCGCGGATGAAATATTTGCATTTCATTCCACACCATTAAAAGAAGTTTTTTTAACACTGGAACGTGCATACGGAATACAATTGATGTATGATGAGACGATGATCAGTTCATGCTCCCTGTCAGTAAACATGGGCAATGAATCTTTTTATGAAAAACTGGACTTGATCTGCAGGACCATTAACGCCAGTTATGAGGTGATAGACGGAAGCATATATATTACATCGCATGGTTGCAAATAAATATTAAAATAAAAAACCCGCAAGTGGATTGGGGAATCTTGACTGCGGGCTGTTCTGACATTCAGTTAAAAAATCAAAACAATTGCAAAGTATGAAAAAAAACCTGACCCGGTCAGTAGTAATTGCTATTATGAAATTTTCAATTATTCCTGCATTGCTGCTTTTTTTTGCTTTCTGTTCCTTTGCCAGTCCTGTCAATAGCCAGGATCTGCTAAACAAGAAAATAACCATCCGGGTAAGATCGGAGGAAGTACAGGCAGTGCTTGCCGAAATTGAAAAACTTTCAGGCGGTAAGTTTATGTACAGCCCGGAGATCATCCGCTCTACGCGCAAAGTAAGTTTGAGCGCAAAAAATGAAAAAATTTCCGACATTCTTACCCGGTTGCTGCAGCCGCTTGCCATCAGGTACGAAGTGATGAACAATTACATTATTCTCAACCGGGAAAAAGACATTAACGGGGTTTTGTTGTCCGGCCTGCAAATAAGCCAGTACAACTCCCCGCCAAAAGTAATCAGGGGTAATGTTAGTACAGCTTCCGGCGACCCTTTGAGCGGCGTAAGCGTTACGGCCAAAGGCACCCAGACCGGAACTGCCACAGATGCCAGGGGAAATTTTACACTAACAGTCAGCGAAAGCACCAATACCCTGGTATTTACATATGTAGGGTACCAGCCAGTTGAATTTGCGCTCGCAGGCCGGGAAATTATCAGCGTTATTATGCAGCCCGATGCGAAGAGCCTGGGGGATATTGTGGTGGTGGGGTATGGCCAGGTAAAGAAAAATGATCTTACCGGGTCGGTATCAACCATCTCATTAAAAGAAATGAAGAAAGTGGCTGTTACATCACTTGACCAGGCTATGCAGGGTAGGGCAGCAGGGGTACAGATAACCCAAAATTCAGGTGCACCCGGCGGCACTACTACAATCCGCATACGCGGAGGTAATTCTATCCAGGGGGATAATGAACCACTGTATGTAATTGATGGGGTGCCTTTCAAAAATGATGGTGTGTCAAGTGGCGCCAGCTTCAATGTATTAAGTACACTAAACCCCAGCGATATTGAATCAATATCTGTTTTAAAAGACGCTTCTTCTACAGCTATTTATGGCTCCAGGGGCGCCAATGGTGTAGTTATCATTACTACAAAAAGGGGCAAGTCCGGCGCACCCGTTCTCGCATTTGAATCTTACTACGGTTCGCAAAAAGTGAGACGCAAATATCCTGTTCTTAACGGATCTGAATATGCAACTTTCCTTAATGATGTAAACATCAACGACGGCCGCCCGGCAGTCTTTACGCAGGCGCAGGTAGATGCATTTGGTAAAGGAGTAGACTGGCAGGACGAAATATTCCGATCGGCCCCCATGTCCAATTATCAGTTGTCGCTATCGGGTGGTGACGAGAAAACGCAATACGCCATGTCAGGCGGTTATTTCAAACAGGATGGCGTTATTGTGAATTCTGATTTTCAGCGTTATTCTTTCAGGATAAACCTCGACAGAAAAATCAATGACCGTTTGAAAGTAGGAAACAGTCTCTCCATTAACAGAACGGTTACAAATCAGTCGCGCACAGATGGGGCACTTGGTTCGTCCGGATTGGTTACCATTGCAGCATTACAATTTCCGCCCATTGTTCCCATTACGAATCCCGATGGCAGCTACGTAATCACCAGCCCCTACCTGGCCTTTACCGCTGATAACCCGGTGGCACTGGCCCGGGATGGAAAAAACAAAAACACGGCCTTCCGCATCTTCGGCAATGTTTTCGCAGAATATAAAATTATCCAGGGTTTAAATTTCCGCGTAGTTGTTGGTGTGGATGGAATATTGCAAAAGCAGGACAGCTATGTGCCGAGGTCGGTGTCCAGTGGCCTGTCCCAGGGTGGCCTTGCTTCCATTTTTAATGGCCAGTCGGTAACCTGGATCAACGAAAACCTGCTTACATATAATAAAGCCCTTGGGGCAAACCACAATATCAGTTTATTGGCCGGTTTTACACAACAGGCTAACCGCACAGAAAACAGTTCGGCTTCATCTCGCAGTTTCGTTGCAGACAATCTTGGTTACAACAACCTGGGCCTGGGTGCAGTAGCGCTTATACCTGGCTCGTCTGTAGGTACATGGGGGCTGCAATCTTATCTCGGACGGGTTAACTACAGTTTTAAAAACAAGTACCTGTTAACCGGCTCCGTTCGTTCAGACGGCTCGTCGAGGTTTGGAAAAAATAAACGGTATGCCGTGTTCCCCTCCGGTGCATTTGCGTGGAAAATAAATGAAGAGCCTTTTCTAAAAGAGAATAAGCGTATCAGCGATCTTAAACTAAGGGTTACGTACGGCCTTACCGGCAACCAGGACGGCATCGGCAACTATCCTGCCTACTCTTTACTGGCCACACAAAACTATATCCTCAATAATGCCACTGCTACCGGTATCGGTCCTAACCAGATTGCCAATCCGGATCTTTCATGGGAAACCACTTCGCAGGCTGATATTGGTATTGATCTTGGACTGTTCAACGGTCGCATTGCAATTACTGCAGATGCTTATATAAAAAGAACGCGGGACTTGCTGCTTAACCTGACTATTCCCAGTACTTCCGGGTTTTCTACTGCAATTAAAAACCTTGGCAAAGTAGAAAATAAGGGGGTAGAATTAAATATTGTTTCGCGCAATCTCACCGGGGCATTTCAATGGACCACGGAACTGAATATTTCTACCAATAAAAATACCGTGCTTGATCTTGGCGGGGCCTCGCAAATCTTTGCAGGAGAAGTAGCCAATATAGGGCAGAACCTTAATTCAGGTATTATCAGGGTAGGCATGCCGCTGGGTAGTTTTTATGGTTATGTTACCAATGGTCTTTACCAGTCTGCCACAGAGATTAATGATCTGCTGGATCCGCAGGCAAAAAAACCAGGTGACAGGAAATACCTTGACATCAACGGAGACAAGCAGATAAACGATAATGACCGGCGGATAATTGGTTCGGCGCAGCCAAAATACATTGGCGGCATAACCAACTCTTTTGCATACCATGGTTTTGATTTATCTGTTTTTCTGCAGGGCGTTTCCGGTAATAATATTCTTAACGCCAACCGTTTTGAACTGGAATACCTTAATGGAACCAATAACCAGAGCAAAGATGTGCTGGCCAGGTGGACGCCTACCAATACCAATACCGATATTCCCAGGGCAACCTCTACCAGGCCCGCCAACAGGATATCTACCCGGCAGATTGAAGATGGATCCTACCTGCGTTTAAAAACCATGCAGCTGGCATATAGCCTGCCTGCTTCAACGCTTAAATTTTTAAAAGTACAAAGTGTACGTTTTTATGTAACGGCGCAAAACCTGGTTACATGGACCAACTATTCCGGTTTCGATCCTGAAGTAAACCGTTTCGGACAAGACAGTCGCAGCCAGGGGTTTGACTATGGTGGCTACCCTGCGGCCAAAGTATTTCTTGCAGGCGTAAACGTGACCTTTTAATTCTTAAAACAAAAATGCTCACAAGCTGCTGAGGCAACAAATAACTCGTATATGAAAAAACAATATTTTACACTTTTTTTAATGGCTGCATTGCTGCTGGCAGCCTGCTCAAAGATTCTTGATAAATCGCCCGAATCCAACTTTACACCCGATAATTTTTACAGAAATGCCGAAGACGCAAAGGCGGCAATAAATGCGGTATATGATCTGATGAACAGCAATGAAATGTATAACCAGGTAATGTGGATTATCCAGGATCAGTCTACTGATGACTCAGAATGGGGCAACGGCAGGTCTACTGCCAACCAGCCTAAAAACGACCTTGACAAATATACTTTTACGCCGGCTACAACAACTTTTCAATCTATCTGGTCAATATGTTATCGTTCCATCAACAGGTGTAATGCAGCGTTGGAAAGAATTCCACCCATCGTTATGGATGAACCGCTGAAGGCAAGGCTCCTGGGCGAAGCAAAATTCATGCGGGGGTTTTATTATTTTACATTGGTTCGTTTGTTTGGAGACGTACCCCTGGTGTTAAAAGAAACAACATCCCTGAATAACCTGCAGGTGGCGCGAACGGCTTCTGAAGATGTATATAAGCAAATCATCCAGGATTTCAGCGATGCGGAAACCATCCTGCCTGTTACCTACGGAGCCGGCGATAAAGGGAAAGCTACAAAAGGGGCTGCAAAAGCTTTTCTTTCAAAAGTCTATCTTACAAGAGAAGAGTGGGCGAAAGCATCCACAAAAGCAAAGGAAGTAATGGATCTGGGTGCCGGCTATGATCTATGGACAAATTTCGCTGATGCGTTCCTGATAGCCAATAAAAATGGTAAAGAAAGTGTATTTGATATCCAGGCCAACGGGCTTGTGAGTGAAGGAAGCCTGATGCAGGGGTACATGCGGCCACCATTTGATCGTGTAAATAATATCAACGGATTTGGTGACGATCCGCCAACGCAAAATATTTACAACGCCTACCAGGCAGCAGATACCCGCAGAAATGCAACACTAAGGCTTTACTCTGCAACAGGAACACCAGCCGCTCCCGCGGCAATCGTATTCCCCTGTTATGTTTCTAAATATCTTGATCCAGGTGCAACAGGCAACGGCGATGGAAGTAATAATTTCCCTATCATAAGGTATACAGACGTGCTGTTGATGTATGCGGAAGCGCTTAATGAACAGGGTGCCGGCAATACAGAAGCATATGCCGCGGTAAACCGGGTTAGAAAAAGAGCAGGGCTTACAGATTTAGCCGCGCTTGGCCAATCAGCATTCAGGGATAGCGTGTTATTGGAAAGAAGGTTAGAACTCGCTTTTGAAGGGCACCGCCGCTATGACCTGCTACGAACAAAGCGGTTGATTACGGCGATGAATGCGCAGAATCCTTCTATTGCAATAAAACCATACCAGACCTTGTTTCCCATTCCTCAAACCGAGCGGGATGTAAATCCGCTGCTCACTCAAAACAGCGGATATTGAAAAGAAGAAAGTTTATTGTAACAAGCCTGGTAGGTAGTTCACTGTTTGCCGCACCGTTAATGACAGAAGCTGCAACGGCACAGCCAACTGGTATTATACAGGTTATTAATGCAGGTGTTGGCGGCAATAATACAATTGACTTGCTGGAGCGGATACCGCAGGATTGCCTGCTGCATAAACCAGAACTGGTTATTTTTATGGCTGGTACCAACGATATGAACAGCAAAAAATTTGTAGCGCTGCCAGCGTATGAAAAGAACATGCAACAAATGATAAGTATGATGAAAAAAGGCGGGAGCGAAGTAATGCTGATGAACCTGCTGCCCGTGTATGAACCATATTTATTTACCCGGCATGAACGAAGCTTTTACGAACCCGGTGGCCATAGCGGACGACTGAAACAAGTGAATGAATTAATAAGTAAACTTGCAGTGCGCAATAATACGGCGTTCGTTGACCTGTATCATATTTTCAACAGTATTGGAAACATAGGCACAGAAGTATCCAGCCTGATAAAAAATGAAGCGAACAGCGGAACAACGGATGGCTTGCATCCCACTGCAGATGGATACAGGCTGATAGCAACAGCCGTGCACGCAAAGCTTGCCTGCAATCACCTGGCGGCGAAAAGGAAAATAGTTTGTTTCGGAGACAGTATTACAAAGGGCGATGGTATTGATGGTGGAGGAAACTACCCGTCTTATTTGCGAAAACTTTTAAATTAACCGCAATGTATTTTATTAGAAAAATAATGGTTTTGTTTATCTGTGTAAGCTGTTTATTGAATAGCTCATTTGCGCAGCAGGTCACAACCGTGGATATTTGCGTTTACGGAGGCAGCTCTGCTGGCGTAATTGCCGCCTATACCGCCAGGAAAATGGGTAAGTCGGTAATACTGGTTGAACCGGGCCAGCATTTGGGCGGTCTGTCTTCCGGCGGCCTTGGCTACACTGATATAGGGAACAAGTATGCCATTTCAGGATTGGCGCTGGATTTCTACCGGAGAATAGGACAACACTATGGTAAGTTTGAACAGTGGATTTTTGAACCGCACGTTGCGGAGCAAACATTTAAAGGATATATTCAGCGCGGTGCTGTGGATGTGCTGTACACAGCACGTTTAAAGTCTGTAGAAAAGCAGGGGCCTGGTATCGTATCTGTCACTGTTGAAAATTCAAAAAAACCTGAAGATATTACTAACCGGGTAATCAGGGCAAAGATGTTTATTGACTGCAGCTATGAGGGTGACCTGATGGCCAAAGCTGGCGTATCTTATACAACAGGCCGTGAATCCAATGCAGTTTACAATGAAACCTTCAATGGCGTACAAATAAAGGGCAAGCACCAATTTCCTGATGGCATCGATCCTTATAAAACAAAGGGTGATGCTGCAAGTGGCTTATTATGGGGTATCAGTGCAGTACCTCCGCAACCCCGTGGTTCCGGTGATAAAAAGCTGCAGGCCTATAATTTCAGGATATGCCTGTCAAGCGATCCCGCAAACCAGATTGCCATTACGCGGCCGGAGGAATATGATCCTGCGAAATATGAATTGCTGATCAGGGTGTTGGAAAAAGATCCAAAAAGACCGTTTAACCTGGTGCTGAAGCCTGATCTTATGCCGAACCAAAAAACGGATATAAATAACAACGGGCCATTGTCTACCGATATGATCGGAATGAATTATGAGTATGCGGAGGGTGATTATGCTAAACGCGAAGCAATACAAAAATCACATGAGTTATATATTAAAGGCCTTCTTTATTTTATAGGGCATGATGAGCGGGTACCGGTGCATCTGCGTACGGAAATGATGAGATGGGGTTATCCGAAAGATGAATACGCTGACAATGGTAACTGGTCTCCACAAATGTATGTACGTGAAGCAAGACGAATGACAGGCGCATACGTGATGACACAGGCGAATTGCCAGGGAAAAGAAGTAATTACCGATGGAGTAGGAATGGCAGCGTACACCATGGATTCTCATAATTGTGACCGGGTGGTTATTACTGAGAACGGCGTGGCAATGGTGAAAAATGAAGGTGATGTGCAGGAAGGTGGTTTTCCGCCCTATCCAATTTCCTACCGGTGCATTGTTCCGAAGGAAAATGAATGTAATAACCTGCTGGTGCCGGTTTGCCTGTCAGCATCGCATATTGCATACGGCTCTATCCGGATGGAGCCGGTATTTATGGTACTGGGGCAATCCGCCGCTGTTGCTGCTTCCATGTCCATCGATCAAAAAAACAGTTTGCTTAATGTTGATATGGCAAAATTGCAGCATACGCTTGCTGCTAACCCGCTGGCTGATGGCAGCAGCGGCGATATTTTTATTGACAATGAAAAAAAGGGCAGCGTTATTTTAACGGGTAATTGGAAGACAATCAAAGATGCACGAAACAGTTACGGCCCTTCATGGTTGCAGGCTGATACGGGTGGCGGTTTTAAAACTGCCAGGTTTGTTCCAGAAATCCGCAGCGCCGGTAAGTATGGCGTGTATACATACGTCCCTAAAATAACGGGCGCTTCAGCAACGGTTGCTTTTAATGTGTATGATGGCCGTGTAAATAAAGAAGGTATACTTGACCACGCTAAGGTGGTAGTAGAGGGGCAGACCTCCGGCGAATGGGTTTCCCTTGGGACATATAACTTTCCGGCAGGAAAAAAAGGTTTTGTAGAAATTACCAATAAGAACGCCAATGGAATTGTTCTTGCCGATGCGTTTTTGTTTATCCCTGAAAAACGATAATCGATGCTTTGTAGTGGCACCTGAAAATAAACTGACAGGAAAAGACAAGCATAAAAAAAGTATTGGAGCTCATACTGAACGAAACCCTTATCGAATAAAGGTTTCGCTCTTTTAAAAGACGTTGGGAAATTGTTGTCAGCAACTGAGTGAACTTCGTCAATACAGGTTTGACCAGAATAGTTGAACTTATAAATAGCGGAAAAATGCTGGCAGTATTGAGAAGTCTGCTCAAAAGCGTTACCTATACATTCTTAAGGATCATCTGGTTGCTGCGTAATTTATCATCCTGATCAAAAAGATTGTTTCTTATCGCAAATAAGACGAGGCCTACACGGCTTTTAAAACGGATGGCGGAATAGATATCCTTGCGGTAGCCAGATAAAGTGCGTGGTGAGATTTGTAATTCAGCTGCTATCTCTTCATAGCTGAGTGATGAACACAACAATTTGAAAACATTTTGCTGCGGTTCAGGTAGATTTTTTGCAGCTGATAACCTTCGGGGATCGCGAATATCATTTTCTTCGGAATAAATAACCCTTTCACCGGCGAGATCAAAATAATAAACGTTTCCGGTAGTTAGCGCTGTAATGGCTTCTTTCAATTCCTCGGGGAATATGGTTGCCTGCAGGTAGCCATGGACACCCAATTTAATGCCAGCAATTATGTCGTTGATTTCTTCATTGAGCGTAATGATGACCACTGGCACAGATGGATATGTTTTTTGTAACCACAAAAATAGTTTCCGGTTCATTGCGGTTCTCTGCTGATGTTGCAATCAGTATAAGTTGCGGCAGGCCGGAAGGCGGTTGATCCGATACAGAAAAATTTGTGCTACTTAACCCTGACACTTCATAGCCCATCCAGCTCAACATATGTGAAAATCCTTCCCGCAATAATCTTTGCTGACCTGTGACAAAAATGGACGTTTTGCTTTCCATACTGATTAGGGATTGATAAAGCAATGAAGGATATTCAACAAGAATAAATGTACTGAATTTTCCACCGTTACAGCGCCTGATTTTGCGGCATTGCTTCCCTGGTATAAAACTGGTTGTTTATTATTAAACATGCTATTTTTGTTATATTAAATTCCCAGCCATGAAAATATTCTTTAGCTGTTTGTGTTTTATCGCTATAGTATTGATGCTGTTATCTGCCCGTAGCTTCAAAAAAATTGATGTGGCGACAGATCAATTAAAGGGTTCCTGGATGCATCAAAGCGGTCAGGAAGAACAGGTTGTTTTGTTTATAGATGGCTATTATACGCATACAAGCTATAGCCAGTCCGGAAAAAAATTCATCGAAACCAGTGGCGGAACTTATACGGTTGATGGAAAAAAATTGAACATTGCGTATGAATTTAATACCGGCGGCAGCGAACAAACAGGCACATCTGCAAGCCACGCATTTGCCATTGTCAATAATGAGATGGCTATAACAATGAATGGTAAAACAACCAGCTATAAAAGAATAGACAGTGGTGATGCGTTATTAGCGGGCGTATGGTCCATTACTGGTCGTATGGCGGAAGGTAAAGTAGTTGCCATACACCGCACAGGAACACGCAAAACCATTAAGATACTATCGGGTACCAGGTTTCAATGGGCGGCAATTGATCCGGGCGTAAAGCAATTTTCAGGAACGGGTGGGGGTATTTATGAATTTGTAAATGGTAAGTATACGGAGCACATTGAATTTTTTTCACGCGACAGTAGTCGTGTTGGTGCATCACTCAACTTTGATGGAAAGCTGGAAAATGGAGAATGGCACCACAGCGGCCTGAGTTCAAAAGGAGATAAGCTCTACGAAATATGGGGTCGTGTTAAGAATTGAAGAATACAAATAGTGAAAGCGTCTTTGTCTGAGACGTAGATCGCAAACCGTTCTACTATTTCATTGCTACCGGTTTGGGAAGGTTATTCATTAAGGTAACCACATGGATCTTGTATATCTGTGCTGGTAATCGGATAAATTTGTGCCCTGTTCTTAAATTTTATAATAAGGAACCCGCTCTTTTAAACCAAAACAGGAAAATCTGTTAATAAACACTACGTTACCTGCTTGTCTCATGCAGCAATTATATCCTGATCGTTGCAAGGGCCCCTTTGCCATATCCATCGCTGGTAAGGTGAATGCTGCCATCATGACTCTCAATGATTGCTTTGCAGTTGTATAAACCAAGGCCTCCACGGGAAGGTTTGGTTGTAAATCCCCGGCTAAACAGGTTTGCTGATGCAGACTTGTCAAAGCCATGGCCGCTATCCTTCACCATCAGCAATAAACTGCCGTTGCAGGTGCTGGCAGTAATAGAGATAGTTTTTTGCACGGCCTCTTTACCAATGGCTTCGATACTGTTTTTAATCAGGTTAAGAAAAACCTGCATGAGTTTGGTGCGGTCGCCCTTAATAACGGGCAGATCTGCAGGAATGTCTATAGCAACTTCTATATCTTCCAGCGAAGATGTAACCATCGAAATAGCGTCGTGAATAACTGCTGGCAGGTTAACCGCTTTCCGCTCCTGCGATTCGTGTCCGGTTATGTATTGCCGTTGGATAGCCAGTATTTCCTGGATATTAGTAATGATATTAAGTTGTTCCGCAACGGACTGACTGATTTCTTCGCGGTTGGACTTTTGCGTTTGCGACATTGCGTCCAGCATTTGCACTACGGCCGATGCTTTTGCTTCACCAATAACAGTACTGATAACCTGTTTTTGTTTTTCAAAATAGCCGGCGAGGTTCCGAAGGTTTTCCTGGCTGCTGTCGGACTGTAATCGCTGAATACGGGTAAGATAAGAGCCAAAACCTACCACTGCATTTCCAATATCATGCATTACGTCAGACGCGATCTCAAATTTTCCCTGTGCCACGGCTTTATCAATCATTGCTGCGTGTCTTTCCTGTTCAAACTTCTTATTATTTTCTGCCAATACCTGTTCTGCCCTTAGCTGTTCTTCCTGCTGCTTTTGGGCATTCAGTTGTTCCAGTGTTTCTTTTTGCAGCCGTCCTGTCTCGATCGTTTGATCGATTTGTTTCTCCCGGTATTTTTTTAACTGCCATCCCCACAAGCCGCACACAAAAAATATGATGGCTGCCAGCACAAAATGAATAATAAATGCCCTTAGTTCAAATGAGTCCAGTTGGGTAAAATAAATATTCTCTACACCGGTATTTTGAAGATAGCCAAAAGTTACATGATGAATAATTACTACTACCAGCATGGGAATCTGCAGCTTCCAGTTCTGGTAGACAATCAATATAGCACTGCCAATAAAAGCGAAGAAGTGCATTTCGAACATGCCATGCATCTGGTAAATATACTGGGCCATAAAAATGGCAAATATGATACTTAAAATATATTGGTAAAGCCCTGAATCCGGCAGCGCGATCTTGGCTGAATAATAAGCCAAAAGCGATAAAGCCCCGGTCACAAAGGCGATTGTCCAGGTATCATAAAACGCGGCGAATACAAGACCGAGCAAAAAATAGCCCAACAGGAAAAAATTAATCATCTTGTCGGCCCTGTTTTTAACCTCCAGCCTGAAGACAGCCTTCAATTCTTTGTCGCTGATAACCGCGGTTGATAATAAGTTGTTGTTCATTAATTAGTGCACTTTGGAAGCTGGCAACCATATGCCTTTAAGGCGTACTGGTCAAATTGAATAGTATTTCGGTGTAGCAGCGCGGTAAGGGCCGTTTTTGCATATTCAGTTTTCTTGTCGGTACAATAACGGGTTCTGTTATAATTGCCCCGGTAAAACATTTGATGGGCCGTATCGATAATCACCGCCTGGGGTGTTGAATAGACACCGCACCTGGCAGCAATGGAACTGTCAAAAAATACAGGAAGCGTGATGCCGAATTTCTCCTGGATATCTTTTTCGCCGTAGTGCTTGCTGCTCAATACAACAATGGCGAAATTTACATTATCGTTGTATAGCTTTACAATAGATTTGAAATGCGCCATATTAAATTTAGAACATGGGCAGTCCGGGTTGAAAAAATGAAGGAAAACGGGTTTAGTACTATCGGTGTGAATTGTTGTCCGGAAATCGATATAGGCGCCGGTACCTACTGATTTATAATTTGCAGGTAAAGACGTTGGTAAACTATAGACCCATTCCTTATACCAGAATGTACAACCAATACCGGTAAATATAAATACCAGCCAGATTGCTACAGCGGCTTTTCGTTTCATATTGGATTGTTAAGAAAAATTGCCAGGAACAGTTGGTTACTGTTTCGCTGGCAGGGTGATGGTAAAAACTGCCCCATTTTCATTGTGAACAGTAATTTTTCCTCCGTGTGCTACGATATATTGTTTTACAATCGCCAGGCCAAGCCCCGTTCCATTTGTTTTTTGACTGGTCACAAATGGTTCAAACAATGTTTTAATAATTTCGGCCGGAATACCCGGACCATTATCATGTATTGTAATGACGACCGTTTTTGAAGGCTTATCATCCTGAACATGTATGCGGACGGCCGGGTTGCTGACCTTGCGGTCAATCAGCACGTCAATTGCATTGTTCACCAGGTTCATGACTGATCTCTTTAATTTGCTTTCATCGCCCTCTACCATAAGTCCTGCCTGGCCTTCTGTACAAACTGATACTTTTCCCAGGCTGTTTTTTGCATCAGTGAGTTTAATACCATCCTGTATCATGTTATCTACGCTCACCGGTAGCTTTTTAACCGGGGTTTCATTGATAAAATCCATAAAGTCTTCAAAAATGGCGGAAGCCTGCGCACCGCATTCATCGATCATTCCCAGCATTTGATTACCAGGAAAATCAGCCCGCATCATTTCAGTAATAACATTAATGTTTTTAATGGGCGATCTGAGATCATGCATCATCATACTGATGGCGCTGCCTACAGCGGATAATTTCTCTTTTTGCATCAGCTTTTGACGCAATTCTGCATTGTGAATGGCCTTTGCGGCATTAAGCACAAACAAACGAAGCAGGTATAATTTTTCTGTTTTAAGTTTCTCTTCTTTTTTGAGTAATGCAAACACAGTATAATTGTCGAGCCTGACAAATACAACATCATCCAATTGCATCACTTCTTCGTTATTCGGGGGAATGCTTTTCAGGCGTACAATTAATTCATTCAGATTAACCCTTTCATCAACCGGGCCAATGGAGAATATTTTTTCATAAACATAGTCATCCTGGAATTTTCCAAGTAAAGCCATATCGGTATCCACATACGTAGCCAACTGGTCCAGTATATTGCGTAATAAAGATGTAAGTTGTTGTTCATCCACGCTGATGGAAGAAATGGCTTCAATCAGTTTTTCCAGGTTGCGCAGTTTATTATAATCAGAAACAGCCTTGGTGGCAAGTTGCGTAATCTCTTCTGAGGCATAGGGCTTGCAATGATAGCCTACATTCTGACCTGCCCGTGCAATGATATCATCAATGGACCGGTCGCTGAAGGCAGTCACGAAAATAATTTCGGCTTTACTATCATATTTTCTGATCTGTTCAGCTGTTTCCATGCCATCCCATCCCGGCATACGCATATCTAAAAAAATAACGGCATACGGACGGCCATCGGATATTGATTTTTTTACCAGCTCAAGGCCTTCCATTCCGTTAGAAGCTTTGTGCACCGTAAAGGTTGGAATATTGCTGCTGCGGGGAGCCAGGATAGAATCACCAGGAGAATCAAATAGTATGCTGGCAGCGAGATCCATACTTACATTTTCAGCGCTTGCTTTTCTCGGTACCAGTATCTCTTCTATATTGTCCCTCACAATTTCTTCATCATCAATTACCAGCACGGCGGTATTAGCGGTCTCTCTCATGTACGGCATGTTTATAGTTTAAATTTTATTGTAGCAAGGGAACCTTTACCCTGTCCTTCACTTATTATGTCAATGGTGCCATTGTGGCTTTCAAGAATGGAACGGCAACTACTCAAACCAATTCCTGAGCCTGATGCCTTGGTGGAAAAGCCCCGTTCAAAAAGCCGGTCTCCGTGTAGCCTATCAAATCCATGACCATTGTCACCAATTTGCAGGATAAAGGAGGCAGGTGATGCAGATACATTGATGGAGATTTTTTTTTCAGCGGCATTGATATCAATTGCTTCCATACTATTTTTAAGGAGGTTAAGAATTACCTGCATCAAACCAGTACGGTCTGCGTTGAAGGCCGGTAATGAATCAGGAACATGTACAGATACACAGATATGTCTCTTTTCAAGCGCTGCAAAAAGCATAGACATGCAGTCATTTATAATACTCCGGAAGTTTACCGGCAGCCTTTCCGAAGAATTATGACCGTTGGTATACTGGCGTTGAATATGCAGTATTTCCTGTATGTGGGTAATAATATTCAATTGGTCTTCTACCGACTTCTGTATCTCTTCCGCATTATTGCGCTGGCTTTCGGTAATACCAGTCATCATCTTAATGACTGCCCCGGCCTTGTCTGTACCAAATGCAGTTGTCAGGGCCGGTTGCTGAGCGGTAAAAAATTCAGTCATTTTTTGCAGCTTGTCCGGGTTGGCCTGTTCGAGGGATCTTTTGATGCGGGTAATATAAGATCCAAAGCCTACAACTGCATTGCCTATATCATGAAGAATGTTGGAAGCGATTTCATATTTGCCGTCTGCTACCGCTTTATCCGACAACAGTTCACGAATAATTAATTCCTGTTCGCATTTTAACGTAATGTCGGCAAAACTGATAATGATGCAATCAGTAAACATTTTGTGTAAAGAAAAAACGAAATGTTTTTTTACTTTTTCGCCGTCTAAGACATATGTAAAATTATGCTGCGCATTGGTGCTAATAGTACCGGTTTGATCTCTAAACGAGTTTATACTTGTTACCAGTTCCGGCGCTATATATTCAAGTAATGGAAACAGGTTTTCGTCGCTGAAATTTTGCGCAGTCCGCAGCGGCATCAATAATATTTCTCCGGTATGATTAATTGAAATAATCTTACCCTGGCCATCTATTTCAGCGAAACCTGTACTGGCGTGCTCAAAAATTATGGATAATTTACAGGCAGTGTTATATGGGTGATTTTGCATAATGGGAGATACCAATACCGGATTTCAGATGCATCGGTTTCTTTATATGCGCTGCTAACGTGGCATGCAGCTTTTTATTTTGAAAAGTTATGGGAATATAGAATAACAAAAACCTGCGTAAATACATTTCGATCATGTGACTAAATGTTTATATATAGAAGATGCATATACAATGCAAATTTGAATAAATAATCAGGTTATAGTTTAGTGGGAGGCAATTTCGCCAAACCGAAAAATAGTGTATATGCGAATTGAGGATGACGATCCTGTCAACCCAGCAGGCAGTGATAGTCATTTTAACTAAACTGGGTTTAAGGCAGTGCTTTGCCGGTAATGGAAGGGAAACACCTTGCCTGGTTAACAATGGACATTTAATTTTCCTGCTTATAGTTCCGCATCCTTGCTATGACAGCAAAAATAATGCAGGTGTATCTGGATATTTGTATGCAGGCGTGGAATTATATATGCTGGATATGTTGATTGAAGTGGCTTCCGTATTGGCTTGTTTACTGCAACTGGGTTTCTGTTTTAACGGAACAAATTAAAATGTACAAACGGGTTTTCGTACATTCTTTACAGTAAGTAATTACATTAAAGTGGAGATATACCGGTGCTGATAGCAAATAGCAAGCAATTGCTGATTAAAAAAGCAGTATAGTATATGAAGAGTGGAGTAGAGCTTAAACATATCAATGTTTGAGCCTGTGCATGTTTTTACTTCTTATAACTTACCTGCCACACCGTACCTCCAGCATCATCTGCCACCAGTAACGCCCCATCATTTATCACCGTTACACCCACTGGCCGTCCATATACATCCGTGCCGTCAGCAGCTGCAATAAACCCGGTTAGAAAGTCTTGCGGCTTACCGGAAGGTTTTCCATCCGCAAACGGAATAAAAATTACTTTATAGCCTGCCAGGGCAGACTTGTTCCATGATCCATGCTGCCCAACAAACGCCCCCTGCGCATACATAGGTGGAAAAGATTGTTTGTTGTAAAAAGTAAAACCTAATGAAGCGGTATGAGGCCCCAGCGCCAGGTCAGGAATAATGGCCTGGTTAACCAGGTCAGTTCGCGGGTTGTCTTTCAGCCTGGGATCAGCATGTTTACCAAAATAAGAGTAAGGCCATCCGTAAAAAGCACCTTCCTTAACACTGGTTATATAATCAGGAACCAGTTCATCGCCCAGGTTATCTCTTTCATTAACGGCTACCCATAAACGCCCGCTTGTTTTTTCCCAGTCCATGCCCACCGGGTTGCGCAGTCCGCCGGCATATATTTTTTCTCCGCTGCCGTCCGTATTTATTTGCAGGATATTAGCCCGGCGGGTTTCATTTTCTATTCCGTTTTCTGCGGCGTTGGAACCTGAACCTACAGAGATATACAGTTTATCACCCTGCGGACCAGCAAGGATATTTCTTGTCCAGTGATTATTATACCCGCCACCAGGCAGGGATAAAATGACGTTTCCCGGCCCTTTTAATACCGTATCACCAGGAGTATAATCATATTGCAGCAGTGCATCGGTATTTGCTATGTAAAAATGATGATTGATGGCCAGCATGCCAAATGGCTGGTTTAGATTGACTGCAAACACAAAACGCTTTTCAAAAAGACCGTCTTTATTTTCATCCCTGAATAATATTATACGATTTGCACTTGTACCATAACCCTGTGTGCTGATTTTGCGGGAAATTTTCGCCCCAAGTTTTTTAATACCTTTTAGAACGGTATTGGATTCTACAATAAAAATATCTCCATTGTTACCCTGGTATATCCAACGGGGGTTATCCAGTCCGCCAGCAAATTTCGTAACCGTAAAGCCGGCCGGTGCAACAGGCGTTTTTCCTGCGGGCCATCCAAGCACCCGGCTATAGTTAGTGACTGATTTGGTTGCAAACGGTGCTGGCAGCGTGTCAGCCGAAACAGCATTTGAATCTGTGTTGTTTTTTACCGGGGCGTCACCGGTAGCTGCAGATTTATTATTGTTTACACAGGAAAAGCTGACAATAGTAAGCAGGAGGATTGAAACAAGTGGTCTCATCATTTTTGATTTGGTGAAGTAGTAGGATGAATTGACCAATATAGTGCCAATGCAACGGGCTGGCGGTGCATACTGTGGGGATGGAATTGAAGCATAAGGTATTGCTGGTTTATCCTGGCAATACTTAGTCCATGGAATAACTGACGTTCCGGGCAGAAGAAAAAGTAAGCAGGCGAACAGCCTGACGGAATAATAACATGGCGTTTACTGCTTCGGCATACACCCCAGCATCAACTGATCGTGCTTTGGCTCCATGCCCTGGGATCGTTAAGCTCATCAATAGAAAGTAGTGCGACGGGGCAAGCCCCCTCCCTGTTAACTCCAAGAAAAATCAAATAGCCTGTTCATTGCAAAATCATTTGCCTTGCCTGTAGTAAAGATGATGTAGCTGCCTGTATATTATTCCATTTTAATGGAGAGGTGTCTGATAATTTAAAAATATTAAGCTGGTTTAACACCCTGTCAACAAAATGAGTGATGGTCTCGTGGGTGACTTTGTTTTTTTCCATCGATCTCACTGCCGCCTTTATAAATCGTGCGGGTTCTGCTGCTGAACGTGCACATAGAATTTTAATAACCAATTTTGCGCGGAATTTGTCTAATGTTGTCTCCATCTGTTATTTTTTATGATTGGTCAAAAAATAATATCCACCAGGTGATCGCAGCGGCAATTTACAGATAATAGTTTTATGCAGCTGTTAAATAATCATTAGAGCGGCATTAAAATAATCTTGTTTGATCAGTTGCTAAATAATATTTCTGTAAGCGTATTGCCCGGCTGTTTATTCAGCGCCGCTGCAGTAGACAGGTATGCTGGATTATTGAAACCTGCTGCTGCTTGTAGTAGGAGCGGATAAAATTCAGTCTTGCCATTGTAGCTTGATATCTGCTGCCAGTCCCAGGTTTTTTCTGCTGTTGCATACGGCAGCAGCCAATCGAACGCCGTGCGAAGGCTGGCGCCATTGGGTGTCTTATATTTCCATAGATCAATGCCCGCTTTACCAGCCAGCGTTGCCACTGTAAACCATCCGCGCAGGTTCATAGTGCTGTAGCCAAGTCCATTGGTTCTTTCAATTTCCAGGGGCTGCCGTCCTTCAGCCGTTAATTGACTGTCCAGTCTTTTTTTGCTTTCGTTAATAAGTTCAATGGCTTTTTGTTTATCGCCTGTAAACAATGCAAAATCGATGGCTTGTGCATAGTACCAGGTGCCATGGTTATTTTTAGCCGCATGCTCTTCTGTGCCGTTTTTACTGCTCAGCATCCATTGCAAATAGGCTGTATACCAATTTTTCAATCCCGCATTATCTGCACTTGTCCATGACCGGGAGCCCTTCAGCAAACCCGCAGCATCTGCAATACCCGTCAGCGCAATTGTTTCAATAATACCAATGCCCCTGCCACTATTAATGCCTGGTATGGCCTGTCCATAATCAAGGTGCGGGTTCATTTTCGTAGCTTCATTCAAAAACCATGTACGCAGTACAACAGCCGATTTGGCTGCATATTTTTCTTCACCGGTAAAATACCAGGCCAGCGACAATACACGGCATGCATTGTCAATTTTACCCAGGTAAGTGCGGTCAGTAATTTTATATATTTCCGGATTCCGTTCACCATCCCGCCGCAGGTAGGGCAGGCCTTTGGGTTTGGAACTATCGTACCAGAAATAAGGCGCCTGGCTCATATAGTCGTGTTTGTTGCCGCTAACAGGCGTAAAAGCCTTTTCCATTACCGAAACTGGTTGCACAGCAAGCAATGAATCGGCCTGCTTCTGCAGCGTGCTGATAATGACCATCGCGGATTTGTCTTTTTGCTGTAATTTTTGCTTAATGTCGGCCAGCCGTGCGGCATTGGTGATGAGTACGTCAGGTAATTGTGCATGCCCCTGTAAAACCAGTAAGGCAAAAGCGATCGTTATTAGTTGTTTCATACCGGCAATTTGTATTATAGTAAACAGCTATGAATGTACAGTATTTTTTTTGATGAATGGCGCCACTAGTATTATTGCAGATTATTGGCTATTTTGTTTGTAAAATCAATCTTTTATGAAATATAACGGTTCCCAAACTTTTATAAAATATCTCTACGAAAATTTTATCGCCAACTTTGTTGGATTTGCTATTGGCATGGCAGCTACCCGGCTGGTTTCTCATTTTTTTGTTACCCGGAATATTAAAAATTTGTGGGGGCTGGCTGCAAAGAGAACCGTCATCGATAAAAAAACATTCAGCAACCTGGAGTTGCTGATTTCTGTTGTAATTGGTTTTATTGTTTTTGAAATACTCTCCAAGTGGATTAAGAAAAAGCTGGAAGAAATATATCCATCCTGCAAGGCTACCGTGCTGGGCTGGATGGGCCGGCGTAACAATGTTTCCAAAGAAATAAATTAATACCACCTTATTATAAAGTATCGGTGCTTGTATATGTCGGCGCCATCATTGTAAAAGTTATGAACAGTAACATTGTAGTGGGCGCTGACATTGGCGGGTCACATATTACCGCTGCGCTGATTGATTTGCAAACCCATGCTATTCTTCCCGGTTCGCTAACCCGCCGCTCAGTGAATGCCAAAGCAGATGCCAATAAGGTTATACATGAATGGGCAACTGTTATTTTAAAATGTAAAACATTTTACCCCGTTACTTCAAATCGTGTAGGGATGGCCATGCCCGGCCCATTCGATTATGAAAATGGTATCAGTTTGATTAAAGGAGTTGATAAATATGAGCAATTGTTTCAACTCAACGTAAAGGAGTTGCTGGCAAATGCACTGGGCATTGTGGAAGAGGATATTTTTATGATGAACGACGCCAGTTGTTTTCTAAAAGGGGAGCTCTTTGGAGGCGCAGCCAGGGACATGCGTAGTGTAAATGTAACGGGCATTACATTGGGCACCGGCCTTGGGTCTGCCAGTTTTACTGACGGCGTTCTTCATGAGGGTGATCTTTACTGTACACCATTCAAAGAAGGATTTGCTGAAGATTATTTATCCGCCAGGTGGTTTGTGCAGCAATACAAAATCCGCACAGGCATCCAGTGCAATAATGTAAAAGAAATTTGCGAACAGGTTCCCCATGATGCCATTGCTGCTTCTTTGTTTGCAGCCTTTGGAAGGCACCTGGCGGAAGTTTTGATTGGTTATATAGAAACAAACAAAGCAGGAGCAGTAGTGATTGGTGGAAATATCGCGAATGCCTGGGATTTATTTATTCCTGAAACGAAAACCCTGCTGCAAAGTCAGTCTGTAAAAACCGTATTGCTGAAATCATTATTGGGGGAGGAGTCTGCTTTACTGGGTGCCGCCAGTTTGTGCATTTAATGCTGTTGTCAGTTCATGGTATCAGCCATACGCTTTCTGCTGTTACGCGGTTAATCTTTTCTTTAGAAAAATAGGCCGGGAAGTATTGATCCTTTGCCCAGGATGCAAACAGGTTTTTGTACCATGGGCTTTCCGGGTTGCCCGATTGGCCCGGGGTATTGGTCATCACCGTAGCATCCCAGTTACTGGTATCCGTTATATACCTGAAACTGGCGCCATTGCCCTGGTTATCCTGGTTGCCGGTGGCACCCACGGTATGTCCATAGCCACCCCTCGGCAGCGAGCCGGTATTCAGCTGCTGTTTCCATTTATCACTTACCAGGTCGCCCAAAGGATGAGTAAAACTGATATGCTTATACTTGTCCTGCCCAAACTGCCATAAGCCAGCATTGTTGCCCAACTGTATTTGCAGTTTATACACAGCCATTTCAAAAGTTTGCTGTAGGAACTGATTACGGCTTCTTACGGGATCTTCACCAAAGAGTGCGCCGGGGTTCATTAACCATTCATTCAGGCGGGTGGTTTGCAGGGTTATCAGTCCTTTAATAGCAGCTGGAATAAACTGGCTGTCGCCCTGCAATTTCATCTCCCTTTCCCATTTATTATAGATGGCGGCGCCAACAGACGCCGTATCCATTACAAAATTCCATTTTAGTAATATTTCTTTGGCTTGCTGCGCAAGCGGATTTGCTACGCGGATATTTTGCAGCAGTGGAATTGTTTCTCTGGCGGGGAGAGAAAAGTAATCTGTTTGCAGGACCTTCATCTTTTCAATACTCAAGGCATTGTCTGCCTGCAGTATTTCTTTTAAACGGTTTGCACGATAGGCATCGGGCCACGTAAAGCCCATTGCTTCCGGGTATTTAAAATCGGCGGGTATTAGATCTTCATTGGCAGTGGCAATAAAACCTTTTGAGGGATTGCTGGTATGCGGCCTTTCTTTGATGGGCAGAAACCCGGCCCATTCATACCTGCCATCTCCGGGAACAGGCACCAGGCCGCTGAAATTTTTCCTTACCGGAATCCGGCCAGTTACCTGCCAGCCTATATGGTCGTTCTTGTCCGCCCATACCATATTCAGCGCCGGCAGGTAAGCATAGCTACAGGCCTCACGGAAGGATGCCCAGTCTTTTGCCTGGTCCATCCTGAGCGAAGCGAGATAGGGTGCAGCACCGGTTTCTAACCAGGCTGCGCGGAGCGCATAGGCTTTGTGGTTAGCGGAATCTATAAAACAAACCGGGCCGTGCTGTGTATACCGCAGTATGATGCTGACAATGCCCGTATTTTTTACGACGATGGTTTCTTTTATTTCCCGCATGTTTACCCAATTGTCCCTGTACCAGTATTGGTTTAAGTGCACAGGGTTCAGATCGTATACATACAAATCCTCTGCATCGGTCTGGTGGACCGTAATGCCCCAGGCGCCGTCTTCATTATGGCCAATAGCAACGCCGGGTATTTCAGGCTCGCCGCCACCACTCACGTTCCAGCCGGGGGCCGACAAATGAACAATGTACCGGAGGGATGGCAGTGCTATCTTACGGTGCGGGTCACTCGCTAACAGCGCATGGCCGCTGGCTGTTCTGCTACCACTGACGGCCCAGTTATTACTGCCTTCCTCAGCTGCGCCGGCGGTATTGTTTTGATCACAACCATTTGGATGGTTTGTATTATCGCCGGCATTAGCTGCCAGCGCCGCTTTGTCTATATCTTCCTGTGTAAACGCAGGGTCTTTTCGCCATGCATTGTATAGCGCCAGTATATCTTTGCTGAGCAGCTGACCATTTACAACACTGTCCATTTGCAGCACGGGGTTGCCTGGATGCAACCACAAAAGTTCCTTTACTTTTTTTTCACCTACCGCGCTCACCGAGCGGCCAATACTGAGTTCTGCTGTTACGTTTCCTAAAATGCCCTGGTGCCGTGAGATTACAATTGCCGGCGTCCACCTGCCCGGCAAAATATGCAGTAAAAGAAATTCAGCCGGCAGTTGTTCCGGATGTTTATTGGCCTGGTCAATATAGGCGTTCACACCTGCAGTAAATGCAAGTATAATTGCTTTGCCCTGCGGATGATAGTGATGTAGTTCTTTATCCATATTACCCCGGAAGCTGAAAAGCCTTGCACCCAAATCTCTTTGCAATTCACGTGGACCCCATATTTCGGCCATCGTACCGTTTGCCTGCCTGCGCCATAGTTCAAACTGGAACAGCCGGTCTTTGGCCGCGCAATAACCCTGTGCAAAAAAAAGATCATGCTGGTTAGCGGCATAAATATGATTTACACCCCATGCATCGCGCAAAACTTCTACGGCGTACAAAAGTCCGGGTACTTTAAGTTTGCTGATGGTTTGCGCAATAGCATCGGGCACAAATGCTGTCAATGCAATACTGAGCGTGAACAGGACTTGTATACAAAATCTCATGTTAGCGTTTTATATGATTGGTGCAGTCCCTGGCAGCATGGAGGGCAGCGTGTAACCTACCCGGACATTACTAAGTATGATGAATGTCCTATGGCAGCAGGTTGCCAGCTTCCAGTTGTACGCCCGGATTTTTTTGTTTGAAAATTGCTATCCCTTTTTGTGTAACCTGCGACCCCCAGCAATAAATATGCTTCAGTGATGCAATGCCTGACAAAGCAAGCAAACCATCATCATTTACTTTTGTGTTGATAATGTTAATGTATTCAAGATTGGGCAAAGATTTTAGTTTAGCAATCCCTGGACTGCTGATATTTGTTTCTCCCAAATTAAGCCGCACCAGGTTTTTCAATTGTGCCATCTGCGTTAGTGCTTCATCTGTTATGGCTGTATTATCCAGTCTGAGCCATGCAATATTATCAGCCAACTTCAGCAGCAACGGCATCTTACTATTGTTAAATCCGGTATAGTTAATACAACTTATTTCCAGCAGTTGTTTGCCTTTTGCAACCGGCGAAACCAGTATGCCCAGCTTTACCAGCGCATCAATATCTGCCTGCTTTGCTGCCGCCTGGGTTTTATCAAATACCCTGGAAAGTGGTGTTATTTTAATGGTATCGGGCGCGGGACCGCCCAGGACAGCCAGTGCCGGAAGCATTGCAGCATCGGGTGGCAACTCCCTTACTTTCTTTTTTGTATCTGCGCCATTTTTAATCCACCATTGCAGCAGGCCTATTTCGTCTTTTGTAATAGCCTTCTTGTCTTTTGGTGGCATCCGCTTGTCATCATCTTTGGGCAGCAGTACGCGTATCATTATTTCGCTTTCAGCTGCATTGCCGGGTTTAATTACAACGCCGTGCTTACCGCCTTTAAAAAGTAAATCTGTTGCATCCATCCGCAGCGCTCCTTTGATCTTTTTTGAGCTGTGGCAACTGTAACATTTTTCATCCAGCACCGGTTGCACCAAATCTGTATAAACCACCGCTTCCTGTAGATTGGCAATGATCTTTTTTACATGACGGACAGTATCCATTTTTTCCTGTATGCCAAACCAGTTTGCAAAAGGCCGGGGGAGGCCCGCCGTCAGGTAATCTTCACCGTGGGTCATGCTGCCGCCTAAATGACCGGTGAGGGTAAGCACAAGAAATAATATTAATAATAATGATGTATACAACTTTCTGCAGCTGAGCAGCCGGCCATATTTTTTTTTAATTATCCAGCAGCCGCCTGCTATTACTGCCACCAGAATACCCATCCACAAATGCAGGTTAAGAAGTTTTTCTTCGTACCCGCCATCCAGGCTAAGGAACCATCCAAATATACAAGCCACTACTGCACTGGTGCAGCCAGCCGCCAGGCAGATTGCAATGCCCTGGTTAAGCAGTGCTGCCTGCCCCGATTTCCAGGCAACCAGTTCCAATATAAAAGCAACAAACAGTATTCCGATGGGCAGGTGGACTATCACCGGGTGAAAATGTCCCAAATAGTTCATCCATTCATTTGCAATATCAAGCAGCATTAATCTGTTTGGTTTAGTTTATTATTTTTCATTGCAGTGCTCACCTGGAATTCATTCCAACCCGATATACGCTGCTGTAAATCATACCCGCTCCAGTTTAACCGGGTAACTACCACCAGCATTCCACTGGCAGATATATAAATTTTTGTCATCGTCTACGCACACATCATGACAATGCTTAAACACAGGTTTGTCCTGCACCATTAAATCAAGTTCACCATCGCGGTAGGTTGGTTTTGTGCCGCCGGGATTGGAAACCACTCTATTATTTTTATCAAGGATGGTAACAAAGCCGGCATTCATGGTAAGCATATGGTGCTTCAAAGCAGAGTAGCAAACGCCTGAATACATCATATCGCCATCAAATACTGGCCGGCTTATATATGCGCCTGGCATATAGATTGAATCAATGTATTTTCCATCCAGTGTAAACCGCTTGAAACAATTCTTAATCCGTTCGCTGCACATTAGAACCGGGTTGGCCGGATCTCTTTTGTCCAGCGCTATGCCATGCACCTGTTTAAATTTATCATCTTTTGTAAAAGCATCGCCGCCAAATTTGCGGATGAATTCTCCTTTTGCACTATACTGAATAATGAATTGCGACCCGTACCCATCCGCCACATAGATATCGCCATTTGGTGCAATACAGGTTTCTGTTGGATGAAATTTATCACACTGGCCGTATTCACTGATTAGTTTAGGATGTTTTATGGTCAGCAATATTTTACCATCCAGTGTGGTTTTGTATACTTCTCCCAGCTCCGTATCCGTTATATAGAGGTATTCGGGACCGTTTTCATTGTGCAGGGTTAGCCCGTGCCCGCCCGGAAACTGGTGGCCCCATGTTTCCAGCAATTTGCCGGATTTATCGTAAATAAGAATATTGTTTTTTGTTTCATTGGTGATCATGATCAGGCGCTTCCTGCTGTCCATCACCATTTCATGGCAATCTTTAACCGGGTAAACAGCGGGATCCAGCAAACCCCATTTGTTATTCACGCGATAGGTAAAATCGCCGTGGCCAATGATATCTTCTTTTGGCGACTGTGCTTTAACGTTATTCAACGAAGGCACAAAGACGGAAGCGGCTCCTGCGGCAACCGAGGTTTTTAAAAACATTCTTCTTTTCATATCAGGCAATAATTCCTTTTACAATTTCTCCTGATACATCGGTTAGGCGATAACGGCGGCCCTGGCTTTTGTAAATAAATTTTTCATGGTCAATGCCCATCAGGTAGAGCAGGGTTGCCTGGAAATCGTGCACATGCACTTTGTTATTTACCACGTTGTAAGCAAAATCGTCGGTTTCGCCATATTGTATGCCGCTCTTTATACCACCTCCCGCCATCCAGATGCTGTAAGCGCCGGGCAGGTGATCGCGTCCAAATTCTTCTTTTGTGAGTTTGCCCTGGCAGAAACTGGTTCTTCCAAATTCGCCGCCCCAAACCACCAAGGTATCATCCAGCAAACCACGCTGTTTCAAATCTTTTACCAGTGCAGCGGAAGCCTGGTCCGTTTGCTGTGTTGCTTTCCTGATACCAGGTGCCAGCCTGCCGTGATGATCCCATCCGAGGTGGTACAACTGAATAAAGCGTACATCTTTTTCTGCCAGCCTGCGTGCCATTAAACAATTATAGGCATAACTGCCGGGCGTTTTTACATCGGGCCCGTACATATCAAGTATATGCTGTGGTTCATTGCTAAGATCTGCAATTTCCGGCACTGCCATCTGCATGCGGTAGGCCATTTCGTATTGGTTAAGCCGGCTGTCAATTTCCGGATCTTTCCATTTGTCTTTTTGCAGCAGGTTAAATTCTTTTATGAAGTTGAGTGCACGCCGCCTGTCCATTTTATCAACGCCATCAGGAGAGGAAAGATAGAGTACCGGATCTTTTCCACTCATAAACTGTACTCCCTGGTGATGCGAGGGAAGAAAGCCATTGCTCCATGCCAGGTTACTAATGGGCTGATCGCCGCCGCCCTTTGAAACCATCACAACAAAAGAAGGAAGGTTATTATTTAAACTACCCAGTCCATAACTGATCCAGGAACCAATACTCGGGCGGCCGCTGAGCTGGTTGCCGGTTTGTGTAAATATGACAGCGGGTTCATGATTGATTTGTTCTGTAAACATGCTGCGCACAATACAGATATCATCTACAATACCGGCCGTGTGCGGAATAAGATCACTGAGATAAGTTCCGTTGGCACCATACTGTTTAAAGTCAGTGGCAGGCGCTGCAAGTGGAAAACCATTTTGATTGGATACCATGCCGGAAACACGGCTGCCACCCAGCACACTGGCCGGGATTTCCTGGCCATGCATCTGGTACAATTTCGGCTTGTAATCAAACAATTCCATTTGCGAGGGGCCGCCACTCTGGAAAAGATAAATAACACGTTTGGCCCTTGGTACAAAATGCGGGTTTACCAATGGCTGGTTTTCCTCGCCGCCTGCAACGGCCGCATTTTTCACCAGCCTGTCAACTGCGCTGTTGCATCCCAGTAAGCTACCGAGCGCAATGCTGCCCAGGCCCAAAGCGGAGCCGCGCAAAAAATCACGCCGGCCCTGGTCGTATAATGCTTTGCGTATTTCTTCGTCCATGGTTACTCTATTTATTTTTTGAATTACCGTGGCCTGGTATCTCCACCAGCCATTTAATAACTTGCTGTTGCTGTTGCTAAAACAGCAGGCCGCAAGTCCCGCCGCTAGTAATCATTTCAACAACCCAATTTATTTACGCGTTACAAATTCATCCGTATTCAATAGCGCCATTACCACGTCTACATAAGCTGCTGCCACAGGCATGCCCGCTTCGGTAAGTGTACTTTTCATAGTGGCTTCTCCTACCGCTAAAATTTTCCTGGCTTTGCCCGGGTTCTTTTTATACAATGCCTGTTCGGTAGCATACATCCTGTTCAGCAATTCATTTTCTTTGCTGCCAGGTCTTCTGCCGGTCACCAGCCGGAACCCATATTCTAATTGATCCGCTGTTGTGGCGCCGCCTTCCTGCATCATTCTGCCTGCAATAAATTTGGAGGCTTCAATAAAAGTTGGGTCGTTCATCAACGCCAATGCCTGCAGGGGAGAGCTGGATACAGATCTTTTCACCGTGCAAAAATTTCTGTCGGGGGCATCAAAAATGAGCATGAACGGCGGCGGACTAGATCTTTTTACGATGGTATAAATACTGCGCCTGAACAAATCTTCGCCGTGCGACTGATTGTATATATAACGCCATGATTTATCGCTCAACGCTTCCCATAAACCTGCTGGCTGGTAAGGGTACACGCTTGGTCCGCCAATTCTTGCAGATAGCAGGCCGCTGATGGCCAATGCCTGGTCACGTATCATCTCTGCAGGCATCTTATACCTGGAACTGCGCGCCAGCAAGATATTGGCCGGATCTTTTTCCAGTAGTTCCGGAGTTACCACAGATTCCTGCCGGTAGGTGGCACTCATCAAAATAAATTTTTGCAGCTGTTTGGTATTCCAACCGTTTTGCCGGTACATGACAGCAAGATAATCCAGCAGGGCAGGATGCGAGGGCATTTCGCCCTGGTTGCCAAAATCATCGGAGGTTTTAACCAACCCCCTGCCAAAATACATCTCCCATACACGGTTAACCGCTATCCTGGCTGTAAGGGGCTGGTTGGGCATAAATAACCATTCAGCCAATCCCAGGCGGTTCTGCGGTAAATCTTTTGGAAAGGGCAGGATTGATTTTGGAGTCGATGGATTTACCACATCACCGTAACTATCATACACGCCGCGCAATAAAACATGCGTGGTACGTGGTTTGGGCAGGTCAGCCATTACCATTACTTCTTTGGTGGAATCATACAGGTTATCCAGCTGCATACGTGCCGCCATTAAGCTGTCTGTAATTTTCTTCTGCGTAGCCACTTGTTTGGGTGGAAAATGAACAGCTACTTTATTATACAGGTAGGCTGCTTCACCAGCATTCAACACGTTGTTAAATAAACAGAACTCATCTATCTGGCCGCCCTTCATGGTGCGCTCCAGCACCCGGGCGCCAAAGGAGAGCCCACTAAAACCAGCAACCTTATGAATGTTCGGATGCGGTTGAATATTTTTCTTCAGGTTATTGTATTCTGTAACGGTCTGCGCGGGCTTTCCATCAATGAATATCTGTACGCCACTGGCCTGGCTGCTGCCGTCGTAGCTAACGGCAATGTGGTACCACTTATTGGAATCCAGCTTTTCATTTGCAACTACGCTGATAGCATCATGCGGAAAAGCATGCATGAGCCTGAAGTTTACCTGGTTATTTTTCAGCAGCAGATCGTACCCCTGGAAACCATAACGCCTCGGATCACTCTGGTGCAAGATGGCTGACTCCTCATAGTTTCTGGGCGCTTTTAACCAGAGACTAAAGGAAAAAGGTTCATACCTTTCAAAGAAACCAATTTTAAACGGCGGGAAATTGACCAGGGTTTCTTCCTCCAGCTGCAGGGCGTTTCCTGCAATGCCTTTGCCAAATTTCTCGTAACTGGTTTTTGCAGAGAAGGAGGGATCTATATGATTGCGGATAGCCGGGACTATCTCTATCGCCTTACCGGTATTGGTTTTAATGCGCTCAACTTTATCAAATGACAAATTTGCAATAATTTTTTCCGCCAGTGATTTTTCCGGCTGCATGTGCACGGTAGTCGTTTTTTCCTGTTGCAGGTAAGTAATAAGTTTTGAAAGCGCTGCAATTTGCTGTTCATCGCCTTTGTTAGTTAGCAGCAGGGTGGGACCTGGCACGAGATTATTATCACCGTAATTAGAACTGCCCAGTTCAAACGTGCTGTTAAAAAATGCAAAGAGGGAATAATAATCTTTCTGGCTGATGGGATCGTATTTATGATCGTGGCATTTTGCACAGCCTACGGTAAGCCCCATGATGCCGGCACCCAGCGTATTGGTTCTGTCTATATTATATTCTACCCTAAACTCTTCCGGAATAATGCCCGCTTCAGAATTTTGTTTCTGGTTACGGTTAAAGCCCGTTGCCAGAATTTGCTCCTGTGTAGGGTTGGGTAGCAGGTCACCTGCCAGTTGCCAGGTAATAAACTTATCGTACGACAGGTTTTTATTGTAGGCGTTTACTACCCAGTCGCGCCAAGGGGAGGCATCGCGGTGTTTATCATCCAGGTAGCCATGGCTGTCAGCAAACCGGGCCACATCCAGCCAATAGGCGGCCATGCGTTCGCCATAACGCGGCGATTGCAGAAAATGATCTACCATTTGCCCATAAGCAGCCGGGTTGTCATTTTTTATAAACGCATCAATTTCAGCTATGCCTGGCGGCAGGCCGGTAAGATCAAAACTTACCCTTCGTATCAATGTTTCCTTGTCTGCTTCGGCCGAAGGCCTTACTCCTTCTTTTTCCAGCCGGTTCAGTACAAACCGATCAATGTCATTCTTCACCCAGTTTTCCTGCTTAACGGTTGGCGGATCTTCTTTTTCGGGCACTACAAAAGCCCAGTGTGGTTTGTATGTAGCACCCTGGTCTATCCATTTGAGGAGGATGGCCTTTTCTTCAGCGCTCAGTGATAAGTGCGATGCCGGCGTGGGCATGTAGTATTCTTTATCGGAACTTAGTATCCGGTGCGCCACTTCACTGCTGGCCATACTACCGGCGCTGATGGCTTTTAGTCCGCTTTCTGCTTTTTTGCTATAAGCTGCTTCCGCAATGTCCAGCCGCAGTTCGCCTTTTTGTTTTTTAGCATCGGGGCCATGGCAACTGAAGCATTTGTCTGACAAAATTTTCTTTACATGAATATTATAATCCAGCTTATCGGGCAGGCCGGCCATGGCAAGTTTTACATCGGGCGGAATGACCAAGCTGTCTGTTATGGCAAACTTGCCCAATGCAAAAGCAACCAGGAACAAAATAGCGCCTGCAATAATGGTTTTATTCCGCCGCATGCTCATCGTTATTGTTATTTTAACCCTTACCGGATATAAAGTTAATTACTCAGGCCGCTTTATTGGTTGAATGGCCATGTTATTTAGTGCCTTGCCTGTTCCCTTCTATACAAAACCTGCATCACGGCTTTATTTTTAATGCCTTATTAATTAGTCGTGTACAAAACCTGCCATGTATGGGGTCATCCTGCCCGCAACCTATCAGATTGTATATCAAAAAGCATGTCATTAACTTGCACATACAAATATGATGGTCAATTGCTGAAGCGGTGGGGGGCTATCTTAAAAGATTAGGGGGAGTATTATAAAATATGCACAGGATATTGATTTTCATCTATACATTTATGAAAACCTGCCTGGCGGGCGAACGAACGATGATTGCAGTGAACCCATTCCATATCATACGGCTGCTGTGTATTGTTTTAGTGATGGCCCATCCTGGCTATTCACAACAACCTGCTTTTCACCACCTCACGGTAGAAAATGGTTTGTCGCAGAACGCCGTATTGGCCATTGGACAAGACAGCCGCGATTTTATATGGATAGGTACGTCCAATGGGTTAAACCGTTATGATGGCTACCGCTTTAAAATTTACCAATCAAGGGCAAACGATACTACTACCTTAACCAGCAACAGCATTTTATCTATATTGAATGATTCAAAAAAGAACTGCTGGATAGGCACATCCAACGGGTTAAACAAATACCTCCCAGCACTGGATCGGTTTAAAAGAATCACACTGCCCGGCAGAAACAACCTGAATTACCAGTGTTTATATGAGGATAAGAAAGGCAGGATCTGGGCCGGCACCAGCGCAGGTTTATTCCAGATTAACACTGCCAAAAACGATCTGCCCGAACTGATACCCTTGCCCGCTCAAAAAGATGCTGCTGCCGGCTGGGTGGTGCGGACGGTGCTGGAGGACAGGAGCGGCCATCTCTGGGTAGGCACCACCAACGGTTTGATAAGGTTTGAAAAATCTGGCAATAGCAGCGACTATACTTATTTTAAAAACGATCCGCTGGACCCGCAGACCATCAGCGGCGATTTTGTAACCAGCATAGAAGAAGACCGCCAGGGCCGCATCTGGATTGGTACCCATATTAACGGGTTGAACCAATATGATACCCGCACCGGGCGTTTCAAACGGTTTCAGCACCAATCTTCTCCCAATTCAATCATCAATAACAATATCCGTAAAATACTGGTGGATAAGGAAGGGCGCATCTGGATAGGGACGCAGGAAGGCATCAGCGTGCTGGATGATGAAGGCAACAGCCTGTTTTCTTTTCAGCAAAATGATGAAAGCCCCGAAAGCCTGAGCCAGAATAGTGTACACAGCCTTTACCAGGATGGCACCGGAAATATATGGGCGGGTACTTATTTTGGCGGCGTTAATTATACGTATGCACTCAACACGCAGTTTTTTGTGCTCCGTAAAAAAGATCAACCCAATTACCTCAACAATAATGTTATCAGCAGTATTGTTGAAGATGAAAAAAGTAATCTATGGATAGGGACTGAAGGCGGCGGACTTAACTATTATAACAGGCGAACCGGATCTTTTCAATCCTATAAACACTCACCCACCGATGCCGCCAGCATAGGGTCTAACCTGGTTAAAATTGTTTACCGCGATTGGCAGGGACAGATATGGAGCGGTACCCATGGTGGCGGATTAAACCTTTTTGATCCGGTAAAAAAAGAGTTTACAAAATTCCTGTTCAGGGAAAACGATGCGGTATCATTAAACGAAGAAATTTTGGGCATCTATGAAGATAGCAAAGCCAGGCTTTGGGTAGGCACTACCTTTGGTACCAAATTATTTAATAAAATTCCGCAGGGGCTGGAACCTGTTACGCCGGCCTTTACCGGCAATTCGCCCCTGGCATTTACCGCCAGCCATTTCCTGGAAGATGATAAAAACCGTCTTTGGATGAGTACTACCGACGGGCTGTATGTGCTGGAAGCAGAGCAGTTCCGGAAAATTTCAGGTGTAATTGTAAACTGCATCCTGCAAAACAAAAGGTCAGAAATATGGGTGGGCATACAACAGGGCGGACTGGCCCGGTTTGATGAAAAAAAGCAGGCGCTTCAGTATTATAATGAACCCGGGCAAACCGGCAACATTAATATATTGGGCATACTGGAAGATGATCAGCAGAACCTGTGGCTCAGCAGTGATAAGGGCTTACTAAAATTTAATCCCAAACAGGAAATGCTGCAGGTATATTCTGTGAGTGATGGACTGTCCGGCAATGCGTTCAACTATAATTCTTTTTTTAAAGACAGTAAAGGCGAATTCTTTTTTGGTGGCTTCAATGGCATCACGCATTTTTTTCCGGACAAAATACAGTCAAACCAGAAAGCCGGCAAGATGGTACTCACCGGTTTAAAATTATTCAATGCACCAGTTGAATCGGGCGACTCTACCGGTTTGCTTACACAAAGTATCTCTGCCATTCCCGGGCTTACACTTGCACATAACCAGGACGTCATTACCATTGAATTTGCGCTGCTTAATTATATCAAAAGCAGTAAGAACAGTTATGCCTATAAACTCGATGGTTATGATAAAGACTGGATCTATAGCAATACACCCATCGCCAGTTATACCAATCTGCCCGCGGGCAACTTCACTTTCCAGGTAAAGGGCGCCAACAACGATGGGGTTTGGAGTGATACGGCATCGCTTAGCATAGAATTATTACCACCTTTCTGGCTTACCTGGTGGGCATATAGTGTATACGCGCTCGCTATAGGCGGCATTATATTCCTGGTGTTAAGGTATTTTTTCCTGGGTGCGCTGCTAAAAAAAGAGGAAGAAATGCACCAGGTAAAATTGAATTTTTTCACGAATATTTCCCATGAAATCAGAACGCATCTCACGCTGATAATGGCACCGGTAGAGCGCATGACGGATGCCAAAGAAACCAGCCAGTTTACTTTACAGCAACTGGGTTCTGTAAAGCAAAATGCCAACCGTTTATTGAAGCTGGTGAGTGAACTGATGGACTTCCGCAAAGCAGAAACCGGCAACCTCAAGCTCTCCATACAGGAGCATGATTTTTACCCTTTCCTGGAAGAAGTGTATAACAGCTTCCGCGATATCTCTGTAAAAAAAGGTATTGCCACATCATTAATATATGACGGCGAAGCGCTGCCCCTTTATTTTGATAAGGAGCAGTTGGAAAAAGTTTTTTTTAACCTGGTAACCAATGCCATCAAATTTACACCCCAGCACGGGAGTATCTGGATACAGGTTATAGAAAATGAACAGGATGTAATCATAAAAATAATTGACAATGGCCGGGGCATAGCGCCCGAATATATAGACAAGGTGTTTACCAATTTTTTCCAGGTAGATGATCATGGTGTACAGAATACCGGGTATGGAATAGGGCTGGCACTGGCAAAAAATATTGTATTGCTGCACAAAGGAAGTATTGTGGTAGAAAGTGGTGCTGCAACTGACGAAGACAAAACCACGTTCCTGGTAACCCTGCTGAAAGGCCACAAGCACTTCAGTGCCGGACAGCTAAAAGGCTTAAAGGAAATAACCACAGAAGAAGTCAATCACCGGCACCCGGCCAAGCCAATCTATCAATTGAATGGCATTGATTCTCCTTCTTTAAAAACCATTCCTTCTATGCTTATAATAGAAGATAATGCGGAACTGCGCAGCCTGATGCGGGAGACTTTCCAGGGTCATTACCACATGCATGAAGCGGCCGATGGTTCAACGGGACTTGCGCTGGCCACCAGCCAGATTCCGGATATAATTATCAGTGATATTATGATGCCGGTAATGGATGGACTGGCGCTTTGCGCGCAATTGAAAACCGATGAACGTACCAGTCATATACCAGTCATACTGCTAACGGCCAAAAGTACACAAAGCGATCAGGTGAGCGGGCTGGAAACCGGTGCCGATATGTATCTGACCAAACCATTTAGTAGTAAAATTCTGGAACTGAATGTGAGAAATCTTTTGGCTGGCAGGGAACGTTTGCGCCAGATCTTTTTGCAGCAGCTCAGTATTTACCCGGAGAAAATTGCAGAAACACCCGGTAAAATTGATGGCTTAAATTCCATTGAACAGGAGTTTCTGCAGCGGGTAATCAAGATTGTTGAAGAGAATATGGACAACCCGGAGTTTGGTGTAGATATGCTGTCCAGGAAAGTAGCCATGAGTACGCCTGTGCTGTACAAGAAGATAAAAGCGGTCAGCAAGATGTCTGTCAATGATTTTGTAAAATCACTCCGGCTGAAAAAAGCAGCGCAGCTGTTGAGCGAAAAGCAACTAACGGTATACGAAATAGCTTATGCCATTGGCTATAACGACCGCAAATATTTTAGCCAGGAGTTCAAAAAGCAATATGGTAAAACGCCCAGTGAGTATGCGCATGGTAGTTGATACCCTGTTTTGATGCATCGGGTAGCCCGCCCCGCCCTGGATGCATTTAGTTGTCGTGCGTAAACGGCTGACCGACCTTAGCTCTTTTTATTATGATATTTCTAAAATAACCAATGACCGGCAGGCAAGCATATGAACCAAGTGATTTCAAACTACGATAAGTCGCCTTACATAAAAATAACTACCAGTGAAGCGCATGTGCAGGAAGGCTGGGAAGATATCTGTACCACGCTTCTTGAAAAACTGGATGTTAAGAGCCAGCAAAAACAAATAGTTGTCCTTGACTGTTATCATGGTGTGCTGGACGAAGAATTGGTACAGCAATTAACAGCGCAATTGCCCGGCGTTTTTTATTATTCAAAAGAATGTATGCTGGCGGAAGCGGCTATCCGCTCGCTGGTTTACCCGGATGTTACGGACGACGAAGTCTTTGGTTATTTGACAAGACTGGAAATGATCAATTTTTTTGATACGGATAAATTGCAGCAGGCCAGGAGAAAAATTGCTAATGAAGAAAAAACCGTTTATATCTACGGCCCCGGCGCTTCATTGCTGGCACCCCGCAGCGATCTGCTGATTTATTTTGATATGCCACGCTGGGAAATACAACTGCGTTTTCGTGCCAACGAAATTGGAAACCTTGGCCTTGCTAACCATACGCAGAAAACATCCTTACAATACAAGCAGGCTTTTTTTGTTGACTGGCGGGTATGCGACAGGCACAAAAAAACACTGATGCAAAACTGGGATTTTATAATAGATACAACGGTACGGCAGCAACCGGTGATGGTAAGTGGTGCAGCCTACAGCGGTGCATTGCAATACGCGGTAACGCGCCCTTTCAGGTTAGTGCCTTTTTTTGATCCCGGCCCCTGGGGTGGCCAGTGGATAAAAGAATATTGTGATATGGATCGCAGTGAAAAAAACTATGCCTGGGGTTTTGATTGTGTGCCGGAAGAAAACAGCCTGCTGTTTGCATTCAATGGTATCATCTTTGAAACGCCTGCCATCAACCTGGTTTTTGCAGCCGGCAGAAAATTATTGGGCGAGCCCGTACAGGCGCGTTTTGGCGATGAGTTTCCTATCCGTTTTGATTTTCTTGATACCATGGATGGCGGTAACCTTAGCCTGCAGGTGCATCCAACTACAGAATATATACAGCAACATTTTGGTATGCCATACACGCAGGATGAAAGTTATTACATGCTGGATGCAGCTGAAGATGCAAGTGTGTACCTTGGCTTTCGTGACGATATAGACCCCGAAAAAATGATAGCTGCATTGCACCATGCAAATAAAGGTGCGGGCAATTTTGATGCAGATGTATTTGCCGCCAAATGGCCCGTTAAAAAGCATGATCATGTTTTGATACCAGCTGGCACCATTCATTGCTCGGGCAAAAATACCATGGTGCTGGAGATCAGCGCTACACCTTATATTTTCACTTTTAAATTATGGGATTGGGGCCGCATGGGATCGGATGGTAAACCCCGGCCAATTAATATTGAACATGGTAAAAATGTACTTGACTGGAACAGGCGCACTGCATTTACCAAAAGTGAATTGATAAATGCCATAACCCTGGTGGCAGCAGGAGATGGCTGGAAAGAAGAACGCACCGGGCTGCATGAGCGTGAATTTATAGAGACCAGGCGGCATTGGTTTACCAAAACCGTGCTGCATGAAACAAGCGGCAGTGTACACGTGCTGAACCTGGTGGAAGGAAGGGAAGTGATAGTGGAAAGTCCTGACGGCAGTTTTGACCCCTTCATTGTGCATTACGCAGAAACATTCGTGGTACCGGCACAGGTGAAATCATATACCATACGACCCCACGGAGAAAGTGAAGGAATGGAGTGCGCTACTGTAAAAGCGTATGTAAGAACTGGAAACTGAAGATATGTTATACGCAGCCGGACCCGAAAAAAAATAACAAATACAAAACATGACAACAACATCAGCAAGGCAGCAGTACATCTGTGCAACAGTAGCTACTGGTGGCCTGCTTTTTGGATTTGATACGGCAGTCATCTCAGGAGCTATTCAACCTGTTAAAACGCAATTCTCACTGAACTTAAACATGGAAGGCTGGCTGGTAAGCAGTGGACTGGCAGGCTGTATTGCAGGTGTACTGGTTAGTGGTTTACTGAGCGATCGGGTTGGGCGCAGGAAAACCATCCTGCTGGCAGGCGCTATGTTTTTATTGTCGGCCATTGGCTGTGCCTCAGCGGATTCGGTTTCCTTGCTCATCATCAGCAGGATGATTGGCGGCATAGGAGTTGGGATGGCTTCCGTTATATCGCCCATGTACATTACAGAATTTGCAGCGGCGGAAAAGCGCGGCCGCATGGTAGCTTATTATCAACTGGCCATTACCGTTGGTATCTTACTGGCCTACTTCTCCAATGCATTGCTGGTTCATTATTTCTCCGGCCGGGCTTTACCCCTGGAGATTTGGCGGCCCATGTTCCTGGTAATGGCAGTTCCCAGCATCCTGTTTCTGTTATTATTATTAAAAGTGCCGGAGAGTCCCCGTTGGCTGGTTAGTACCGGGCAGGCAGTGAAAGCAGCCGCCATATTATCAACCGTGCGTACACCGGCAGATGCCGGCAAAGAATTGCAGGATATCGTGGCAGCGTCCGCAAAAGCGGTTGGTAAAAACCGGTCATTGCTTTCACCGGCATTTCGTTTGCCATTGCTGATAGGTATATTGCTGGCGGTATTTCAGCAATTCTCGGGTATCAATGCTATTATATATTATGGGCCCAGTATTTTCCAGGCAGCGGGCATAGACAGTAGTAATGCGTTGTTGTTCCAGGTTATAATTGGTACAGTTAACCTGCTGGCTACACTGATTGCCATCAAATGGGTAGATCAGTATGGAAGGAAAAAATTACTGATCATTGGGCTGAGTGGTATTGTGCTGTCCCTCATTTGCTGTGGTATATTGTTTTATACCGGTCATACCCAGGGGCCCCTGCTATTGGTATTGATGCTGCTGTACATCACCTGTTTCGCATTTTCACTGGGGCCCGTTACGTGGATCATCATCAATGAAATATTTCCTACTGAAGTCAGGGTAAAAGGCGTGGCTGTTTGCACGCTGATGCTATGGGTGGCGGTGTGGGTGGTGGGACAGTTCGTGCCCTGGTTATTGGAGAAAGCAGGACCGGCCATGATGTTCTGGATCTTTGCCCTGTTTAGCCTGGTCAATTTTTTCTTTAGCTGGAAAGTGGTAAAGGAAACGAAAGGCAAAACATTGGAAGAGATGGAGACGGTATTTATGGCATCACATTAAGCAATGCAGTATTTGCATACAGCGGTCCTGGGTAAAGCAATGCCGTTCAAAATTATTATACCCACAAAATATTTATAACGGAGCATAAGATACATCACAAATATTATAATATTTAACAAGCAAAAAATATGGCAAAAGCAATTTTAGAAGTTTGTGCATTTAATATTCAATCCTGCATCATTGCTGAAAAAGCAGGTGCCTACCGGGTAGAACTATGCGATAACCCGGTAGAAGGCGGTACAACAGCATCCTACGGCAGCATTAAAAGAACCCGCGAAAGAATTTCAATTAAATTATATCCGATTCTCCGGCCGCGCTGTGGCAATTATTATTATGATGCAGATGAGCTGGCTATCCTGAAAGAAGACATCCGGGTATGTAAAGAGCTGGGTTGTGATGGTATTTCCATCGGCGCACAAAAAATAAACGGCGAAATTGATATTGATACCATGGAGCAGTTTGTGGAGTGGGCATACCCAATGGGTGTTACCTGCAACCGGGCTTTTGATGCTACGCCTGATCCCTTCCAGGCATTGGAAGATATTATTGCTGCAGGCTGTGAACGCATTCTTACCTCCGGCCAAAAAACTGGCGCACCGGCCGCAGGCCAAATACTGGGAAAGCTGGTGAAGCAAGCGGGGGAGCGGATTGTAATTATGCCCGGCGCGGGCATCCGCGCTTCCAATATCAAACAACTGATGGAGGAATCGGGCGCAAAAGAATTTCATGGGTCAGTAAGAAAGGCCACAGTAAATCCCATGAGTTTTTTTAATCCGCAGGTAACAGATTTTGGAAATGTATACCTGCCGGATGAGGAAGAGCTGAACGGCATTCTTGCCTGTATGCAGTAACTTGTTATAACTGGATCCTTAAAAAGCAGACCAATACAAATCCGAAACATCGCAGTCGCCAGGGGCGCCCGTTTCGTTTTCGGGCATGCACCGGTGCGGGAAAAAATCCCTCAGCCGTATCAATTGAGCCATCCCTGTACCGCCTTCATTTTATTATAGTGCCCGGATTGATAAACTTCTTCGAGTTCCTTCAAACCCAACTTGCTTTAGGTGGATAATCTATACAAAGCAGGTAGAGTTTTCTATTTGTTCCAGTTATTTAAAATTGACAATCAGTAGTTTATAAATTGCTTATAAAAATCCCCCCATTCTTTTATAATACTCCCCCCTGCAGTATATACAAAACTCCACATTTGTACCAGGGCTTGCCAGCAGAGAAAATATTCTTTTTGTATGCTTACTCTTTGCCGGTAGCGTTTAAACCAATCATTTCTTAAAACTACTGCGTATGAAATTAGTAAGTCTTTCGCTCAGGCGGATTCGCCCTGTAAAAAGTTTAACCGCCTTCTTATTATTACTGGCTTTTCCTGCACTGCTTTTTGCCCAGTCAAAAACAGTAACGGGCACCGTGCTGGATGAAACTGGTAATCCGGTGGCCTCGGTTTCTGTCAGCGTAAAAGGCAGCGCTGCAGGTACTGCTACCGACGCCAACGGCAAATTCTCTGTCTCCGCCGCTACCGGCGCCGTGCTGGTTATTTCTTCGGTGAATTTTGAAACTACCGAAGTAACCGTGGGCAAAGAGTCTATTGTTGCGGTGAATTTAAAATCCAAAGCAGGCAGTTTAAATGATGTGGTAGTGGTGGGTTATGCCACGCAGAAAAAAGCAAATCTTACCGGTTCTGTATCTTCTATATCGGCTGCTGACTTGGATAGCCGCCCGGTTACAAACGTATCTTCTGCACTTGCGGGTCTATCCTCGGGTGTATTTGTTCGCCAGGGTTCCGGCAGGCCCGGTGCCGATGGTGCCACTATAAGAATCAGGGGCGTAGGCACCTTAAATAATTCAGATCCGCTGGTAGTAATAGATGGTATCATAGGCTCAATGGATGCCGTTAACCCGGATGATATTCAATCCATGTCTGTGTTGAAAGACGCAGCGTCCGCTTCCATCTACGGTTCACAGGCGGCGAATGGTGTTATATTGATTACTACCAAAAAAGGTTCAAAAAATAAGAATACTGTTTCCTACAATGGATTTCTCTCTTCAACTGCACCGGGTAACAGGATTGATTTTGTAGATAATTATGCAAGGCATATGGGCCTTATAAATGAAAGCTCTACTAATCTTGGTCAAACCATTTATTTCCCGCAGGCAAGAATTGAAGAATGGAAAACAGCAGCTGCCAACCCCAACGGACTAAATGCCATCGGGGTTCCTAACTGGCTGGCTTATCCCAATACCAACTGGTCTGACTGGATATTTAAAAATAAAACAGCGCAGAACCACAATCTTTCTGTAAGTGGTGGCAATGAAAAAGTAACTTATTTGCTATCCGGCAATTACCAGAAAAATCCTGGCGTAGTAGATCAAACCACAACAGAAAGGTACCAGTTCAGGGCAAATATTGAGGCAAAGATTAATAAAGTAATTACCGTGGGTACACAAACTTTTGCTTCACTGCAAACATTTGGTCTTGCTAACCTGGACAATGTGTATACTTATCTTAGCCAGACAACACCCGGTTTATACCCTTATTACGACGGAAAGTACGGGTATCCTACTGCAACAGAAGAAAACCAGCTGGCCAATAATATTCAATCTTATTTAGATGGAACAGGCGGCCGTGACGAACAAACAAGAATCAATTCAACCTTGTATACCGTTTTGAATTTGTATAAAGGATTGAGCTTTGAAGGAAAGGTAAATTACCAGACAAGGTTTGGCGAAAGAAATACGCATGCATTGCCCATTAACAAATGGGATTTCAATACCAATATCCTGCGTGTAGCAGCCACCACGCCTGATCTTGTATCAACCGGCTATTCATTTAACAAAGATTACCGGATTACGCTTGACGGGGTGTTGCGCTACAATACCAAAATAGGCAGTGATCATGAAATAGGTGCGCTGGCCGGTTACAATGAGTTTTATTTTAATTATTATGATTTCAATGCCAGCAAACTGGGGTTGATTGATTATTCTATTTCTACCCTTGGTTCAGCGGGTGGTACAGCTAATAATGCCGGTGGAACACAATACGACCGCTCTGTAAGAAGCTGGTTTGGTCGTATTAACTACGCCTATAAAAGCAAATATCTGCTGGAAGGAAATCTCCGGTATGATGGGTCTTCAAGATTTGCCAAAGAAAATCGCTGGGGCTATTATCCTTCTGTTTCTGCAGGATGGAGAATTTCTGAAGAAAATTTCTTTGCAAATATGAAGGATAAGATTAGAAATTTAAAACTCCGGGCTTCCTGGGGTAAACTTGGAAATATCGGACAAACATCAGGTGGTGGCAACACGATAGATTATCCATACCAGGCTTTCTATAGTGCTGTTAACTATTCTTACAATGGAATAGCAGCTGCGGGTTTACGCCAGGGTACCATCTCTAACGCTGATCTGCAGTGGGAAATTACCACGCAGACTAATATTGGTCTTGAAGCCACCATTTTCCGTTCCTTAAATATTGAACTGGATTATTATAACAGGCTCACCAATGGTATTATCACAAACCCGCCCATACCACTGGTGCTGGGTACAGCTACACCCCCCTTCCAGAATACTGCTTCTATTTACAACCGTGGCGTGGAATTGTCACTGGGCTGGAGCAAGAAAGTTGGACAGCTGGATATAGGATTATCAGGAAACTTTGCTTACAATACAAGTAAAGTAAGCAGCTACAAAGGTAAACTGGTAGAAGGATTTACTACGGACGCAAACGGCATTAAAGTTTATAGCACAAATCTAGGCGCTGTATCCAATAATGGCAACCCTTCACTGATAGTTGAAGATCATATGGCGTATGAGTTTTATGTGCAGAGTGTTTATAAAGGCAATGGTTCTTATACCAATACCGATGGAAGTGTAAATATTAATGGTGGCCCTTCAACGGGTATGATAAGGACGGCTGAAGATCTTAATTGGGTAAAAGCCATGATTGCTGCCGGTTACAAATTTGCACCCGTTGCCACTGCAGGAACTTCTACTTCCAAAACACAGTTGTATTACGGCGATTTGATTTATGCAGATAACAATAGCGATGGCACCTATGGCAGCGCCGCAACAGACCGTAAGTTTACAGGGACCTCCACTACGCCGAAATATAATTTTGGATTCAGCGCCAACCTTGCGTGGAAAGGAATTGATTTCTCAATGTTGTGGGCGGGCAGTACAGGTATGCAGTATTACTGGAATGATTCTTACAATACCAATGTTACCAGGAATGGTTTTGGCGTTACCAATGCAATAGCAAACGACCATTATTATTTTAATGATGCCAATACCACAGATCCGCTGAATAATATCAATGCTAAATTTCCAAGACTGAAATACAATTCAGATGCGCAGAATTCTATTGCGAGTGATTTCTGGCTCTACAATGCCAGCTATGTTAAGCTGAAGAACCTGCAAATTGGTTATACCATTCCGGGCCGTTATGCCTCCAAAGCATTAATCACCCGTGCGAGGGTTTATTTATCGGGCGAAAATTTGCTGACCATTACAAACTATCCGGGTATGGATCCTGAAGTAGGTGCCAGCATTCAGTACCCAACGCTGAAACAATTTGCAGCAGGTATTTCATTGACATTTTAAACAATCAAACATTACGCTGATGAAAAAGCTATTAATTATATTTTCTGTTATAGTGGTTGCGGGTTGCCAGAAAAAATTGCTGGACACCAAACCCTACGATGCTGCCAGTTCTGAATCCATGTGGACAACAGATGCCCTCACCGACCAGGGTGTAACAGGCGTTTACCAGGCCATGCGCTTAAGCATTGCTACGGGTGGCGCTACCGGCAACGAATTGTACCAATTTGACCGGTATGCATTTACCGGGCAGGGGCGGGACCTGGATGCATTGCTGGGTTCAACCATTACTTCTTCCAGCGGCTTGTTCAGTGTAAACTGGCAGCAATTGTATGAAGGGGTAAAAAGGGCGAATGATGCTATTGTAAACATTCCGCTTAAATCACCTTCGGCTGCAGCCAAAAAGGCTAAATACATTGCTGAATGTAAATTTTTGAGGGCTTACTATTATTCAAGGCTTAACCAGCTGTTTAAAGGAGTACCACTGTATCTGGAAAATGTTGGTATCAGTGATGCTGTCAAACCGCGTGAAACAGAAGACAAGATATGGGATGCCGTAATAACTGATTTAACCGACGCTATCAGTGAAGCAAACCTGCCATTAAAATACATAGCAACAGATGCCGGCAATGGCCATATTACCAAAGGCGCAGCCTATGCGCTTCGCGGTAAAGCCTATATGTACAAACAAAAATGGGCAGAAGCCGCGGCAGATTTTCAAAAAGTAAAAGATGCGGGCTACAAATTATTTGGCGGGTCTTATAAAGATTGCTTTACACTGGCCAATGAAAAATCAGATGAAATGATTTTCTCTATCCAGAATATTAACCTGGACGGATTTGGTTCCACTACCCAATTTTACTGCGGTACGCGGTCTTCCTTTGGATCCTGCTGGAACAGCTACCTGGTTTCTCCAAATGGCGTAGATATGTTTGAAAATGTAAACGGCACCAAATTTAACTGGGACGATATTATTCCGGGCTATAGCGCTATGGCACCGGCAAAACGCGAAGTGTACTTTTTTAGGGACGGCCTTTCCGCTGCAGAAATTACTGCTGCAAATGCCAGGGGCCTGGATATGTCTCTCTACCTGCCGGCTGGCAATGAAGCCCGTGTAAAAGCGGCGTATGAAAACCGTGATCCGCGTTTAAAGGCAAACGTTATAACGCCCTATTCAACTTATCTTGGAAGACCTATTAATGGCGTTGACCAGACATTTACTTCCCGTTGGCCTGCACGGGATGAAAATCCGCCTACTGCAGATCTTTTCACCGATACAAGAAACCAGTTTTATTACCTGTACCGGAAATTTGTTTATGAAGGTTCTACACAATTAATCAGCAGGGTAACGGGGCCAATTGATCTTCCTGTTATTCGTTATGCTGATGTAGCTTTAATGTGGGCCGAAGCCATCAATGAACAGGGTTTTAGTGTGGAAGCTGTAAACCTTGTAAACCTGGTAAGGGCAAGGGCAGGTGTGGCGTTGTTGAATTCTTCTGCAGCAACAACGGTTACTGGTCAGGCTGATTTGAGAGAGCGGATCCGCAATGAACGCCGGATGGAATTCATGAATGAAGGTATCAGCTTTTTTGATGAGCTGCGCTGGAAAACGTGGAAGGATAAAGTGTTTTACCCCGGCAACGGCGTAAAACAAATCTGGGGCGCTAATATCAATACTTATATCTGGCAGGGAGATTACATCTATAACTGGGCTATTCCCGCAACAGAAATTCAAACCAACAATAAACTGACACAAAATACCGGTTGGGTAAATTAATTATCAATAACTGGTTGTTGCTAAACATTTCTTTTTCATTTGCAGTCGGTTCATGCACTTTGTTTCATATTTTAACGGGTGCATGTTTTAAGTGCTGAATATTTGGTGGCAAGAGAAAAAAAATGCAAGTGCATTTTGCATTGTTATGTTTTTTAAAAGTGGCATATATGAAACGGACCAATATTTACCTGCTGTGCATATTGTTACTGACAGTTGCCTGTAATGCGCAGCGTAAAGCAGATATCATACCGGTAAGTCCCTCTGTTGAAAAGAAGCTGGTTTGGGCTGAAGAGTTTAATTATAGTGGCTTGCCAGACAGTACGAAATGGGGTTATGAGCTGGGATTTGTCCGCAACCAGGAACCGCAGTATTACACCAGCAAACGCCTGGACAACGCCCGCGTAGAAAATGGTATGCTGGTAATTGAAGCCCGCAAGGAAAACTTTCCGAATGCCGCTTACAAACCTGGTTCCACCGTGGCCTCGCAAAAAGACTCACTGGCTGCCTATACATCGGCCAGTATTAATACCCTTAATAAACAAACCTGGCAGTACGGAAGAATCGAAGTAAGGGCTAAGGTGCCTGCGGGCAAAGGCACCTGGCCTGCTATCTGGATGATGGGTGAGAACCGGCCGCAGGTGGGTTGGCCAGACTGTGGTGAAATTGATATCATGGAGTTTTTGGGTAAAGACCCCAGCACGGTTTATGCTACCATACATTACCCGGATACAAATGCCGCTAAATATAAATCAATGGGTGGTAAAACCGTTACTACAGATGCTTCCAGTGATTTTCATGTGTATGCTATAGAGTGGAACAAAGACAGCATTGTTTTTTATTTTGATGCGCAGCGGTATTTTGCTTTTGACATAAAAAAATCGCAGCATACATCTTTTAATCCTTTTCAGAAAAAAAATTACCTGCTCCTGAATATGGCATTGGGGCACCAGGGTGCATGGCCGGGCCCAACAGACGACAATATATTACCCATCCGTTATTATGTAGATTACGTGCGGGTGTACCAATGATTTATCACTGCTGCCACTTTACGCTACTGTAGTGTTTAAAAGAAATGTATGAAAAATAATTATTTCATTCTTATTATCCTGCTTGCTTGTTGTACTGGTATAGGCCGTGCGCAGGAAAAAAGAAACCTGCTTGCCGGTGCTGTTTCCATAAGTCAGCTGCAACAGCAACTGCTCAGTGGAACAAAATGGGTGCAATTTCCTCCATACGGCAACCGGCAGGAATGGGAGCGTATACCAGCTATTTATATAAAGAATTGGATAGCGGAAGGCGAAAAATTGCTGACTTATAAATGGCAGGTGGTACCAGCTTCTGCTTACCAGGAATTTGTAATATCTGGCAACCGTGATATCATGCAGGTGCCATATAACCAGAACACGGCTGCATTGCGTAAACTGGTACTGGCAGAACTGGTGGAAGGTAAAGGGCGTTTTATTCCGCAAATGATGGATGGCGTATGGGCGTTATGTGAGATGAGCAGCTGGGTATTGTCGGCACACCTTTATATGCAAAAGCCCGGCGCGGGTTTGCCTGATGTACAGGAGCCGGTTATTGATTTAGGTGCAGGCATGACCTCCGCCATGCTGGCCTGGACCCATTATTTTTTCAGTGCAGCATTTGATAAAATAAATCCGCTGGTAGCAAAGCGTATTGAATACGAAATAGACAAGCGGGTACTGCAACCTTTTTATGCGAGGGATGACTTCTGGTGGATGGCATTGCAGAAAGAAGATGCCATGGTAAACAACTGGAATATCTGGGTGAATTACAATGCACTCACCTGTATGCTGCTGATGGAAACTGATCAGCAAAAAAGACTTGCCGGCGTTTATAAGACCATGCGCTCTGCCGATAAATTTATAAATTATTATAAAGCAGACGGCGGATGTGAAGAGGGGCCTTCTTACTGGTCACATGCCGGCGGTATGCTCTTTAATTATCTTGATCTGCTGTTACAGGCTACCGGTGGCAAGGTAAATATCTTTGGCAATCCGCTTGTCAGGAATATCGGTAACTATATCTGTAAGGCGTTTATTACTGAACGTTATTATATTAATTATGCCGATGCGTCCGCGAAGTTAAGCCCGGATGCAGGACTGGTCTATGATTTTGGAAAAGCCACCGGTGATACATTGATGAAAAGCTTTGGAAGCTACCTGGCCACGCAGCAAAACTGGGCAACCCAGGTGCCCGGAGAAACGGTAGAATCTGCCCTTGGGAATGTTTTCCAGGCAAAAGAAATACTGTTGGGCAGCACAGAAAAACCATTTCTGAAAGAATTCTGGCTGCCTGGTACACAGATAATGGGTGCCAGGGATAAAGCAGGGACTGCAGACGGATTTTATTTTTCCGGTTTGGGTGGCCACAACGGAGAAAGTCATAATCACAACGATGTGGGCTCCTGTATTTTATTTTATAACGGTCAGCCCGTGTTAATAGACATTGGCAGCGGCACCTATACGCGGCAAACTTTTGGGGCTGAGCGTTATTCTATCTGGACCATGCAATCGGCGTATCATAATCTTCCGCTTATTAATGGCGTTCAGCAAAAAGAAGGAGCAAAATACAGGTCCATCAATCCAAAATTTACATCGGCAGCAGCTGCAGTGGATTTTTCACTGGATATAGTGGGCGCTTACCCTGACTCAGCAAATGCACAGGAATGGATACGTAGTTACCGGTTAAACCGTGGAAAATCATTTACTATTACCGACAAGTATAAGCTCAATGCAAACAATGGAAAGACAGCACTCCATTTTATGACCAGCAACCAGGTGGAAAAAATAAAAGATGGATTGCTGCGGCTGAACGGTAATGGAACAACACTTGAATTAAAATACAATGCTGCTGCATTAACAGCCGCTGTTGAAACCATTGAAATAAAAGATAAACGCCTGTTGCAATCATGGCCGCCATATGTATACCGCATTGTGTTTACCATTAAAGGTTTAAAAAATACGGGGCAAAATAAATTGGTTTTTACAGTAGCAGGGCAGGGTACCGGCGGATAGTAAGCGCTGCCTGGTCTGAACCAACGAAATTATAATTCAAAAATGCATTCCATACACTTCAATTCCATCTCATGAAACTTAGCCTTCTTTTTATCACACTTTCCTGCGTGCTGCTTTTTGCCTTTAACCAGCCGGTAAATGATTCAGCGTTTATAAGCGATAATTTCAGGTATGCTGACAGGCAGCTGAAAAATATGCTGAAGGAAGCCGATAAAAATGCACTGCGTTTTCCCAAGACCACAGATAAGCAGGGCAAATTGGTGACTACCAATATGTATGATTGGACGCCTGGTTTTTTTCCAGGTAATTTATGGTATACCTACGAATATACCGGGGACAGTGTACTTGAAAAAGCCGCTACCGGATGGACCGAGAAACTGGAACCGCTGAAAGATTTTACGCAGCACCATGACCTTGGGTTTATGATGTATTGCAGTTTTGGCAATGCTTACCGCATTACCGGCAACCAGGCGTATAAAGATGTTCTGATACAATCGGCCAAATCATTGTGCACAAGATTTAGCCCTGTTACCGGCTGTATTAAATCATGGAATGTTTTTAATTCCTGGCATGGCAACAAGTCCTACAATTTCCCGGTGATCATTGATAATATGATGAACCTGGAGCTGTTGTTTTTTGCATTCCGCGAAACCGGTGACACTTCTTTTCGTCATATAGCAATAACACATGCAAATAATACACTGAAAAATCAATTCAGAAGAGATTACAGCTCTTATCATGTGGTATGTTATGATACCATTACCGGAAAAATTGCCGGCCGCGAAACAGCGCAGGGTTATGCTGATAATTCTACCTGGTCAAGGGGGCAGGCATGGGCCATCTACGGATTTACCATGACTTACCGTGAAACAAACGATAAGCGCTACCTCCGTGCAGCGCAGGGAATGGCTGACTGGTATATCAATAATAAAAATCTTCCGGCAGATTATATTCCCTATTGGGATTTCAATGCGGGACAGGCAGGCTATGCGCCTGGTGTAAAATCACATGCCAAAGAATTTGATTTAAAGTCACGCGATGCATCTGCCGCAGCTATTACAGCGTCGGCGCTGCTGGAATTGAGTACTTATGCTGGTAGCAAAGGAGAAAAATACCGCGCGGCCGCTATAAAAATGTTGCATTCACTGGCCAGCCCGGCATACCGTGCACCGCTGGGTACCAATGGAAATTTTTTGCTGATGCATAGTGTAGGCAGTATTGCACATGGTGTAGAAGTAGATGTGCCGCTGGCTTATGCAGATTATTATTTTATTGAAGCACTCACACGTTACAACCAATTGTTGTCTGGGAAAAACGTATTGGGAAAAAAATAATCGGCGTCCTTTACAGCGGCTGCTGTAAGATTAATAACAACATGTTCATGGGCGCATTTAGAGCCATCGCTTAAACCATGCAATGGCCATTTCCATATGTTTGGCTGTAAAACGGTGCGGTTCATCTGGCTCTACATCTGTCATCAACTTATCTGGCGCATTTGCCAGTTGATAAGCATCCGCCGCTGCAGCAAACGCAATCTTTGCACCCGGCAGGGGACAGTTCTGATCATTTTCTGTACTGAGCAATAATAATGGACGCGGTGCAAAAAGCCTGATCATAGAAGGGCAATCAAATTCACCCGTTATGCCGGGCAGTAATTTATCCCATAGCAATTGCACATTGTGTTTGTTTACACCGGTGTCACCCAAATCTTTTGCGGCCTGTATATGTGCGCCCAGTATAGTTCTTGCACGGCCCTGCCAACGGTTGTTTTGCAGTGACCACTGAAAGCTTTGCGCAGCAATAACTGGTACAGCTACTTTGATCCGGGTGTCAACGGATGCCGCCATCCATGTTTCAATCCCCCCTTTAGAAATTCCCATCATACCAATGCGGCTACTGTCAACATCTGTTCTTGTTACTAAATAATCCACCAGTTTCCAGAGGTCATATACCGTGTCAAAGAAAAATGGGTGCGCTTGTTTTGTGCTGTCTTTATTTTGCCAGGCTTTGGTAATTGCTTCAACGTAACTATTACTTCCAGCCGCTGCATTGGCCCTTTCTCCATGATACCGGCCATCAATAGCCACCGCCATAAATCCTGCTTTTGAAAAACGTGCAAGCAGGTTCCTCATCTCCGGATTGTCCTTGCTGCCACCGGTTCCATGCAGGCAAATGACAACCGGTAATTTTTTTGTGGTGCCAGGCAGCGGTTTGTAAATAAGAACCGGTACTTTTTCAGTAGCTTCCGAATAAAAGAAGCCTTTTTCTACCAGTGCAGTATCTGTAGCAAAAGAAGTGAATGAAGGCCTTGGATCGGCGGCCGGCCGCTGCAGCAAGGCGTTAAAATCACGGCTTACTTTGTCAGCCGGTACATACTGCGCATGCAGTGCATTTACGGCAAGGAATAACAACAATGTTAACAGCGCAGTGGCCGTTTGTATATATGTATTGCCGGTGCTGGTATATGTATTGATCATTAAAGTGGGTTGCCTTATTTTTTCAGACACATGAATATACTCAATGATTTTGATCTGCCGGCAGGCATATAAATTTTTAGTAGTATACCAATTTTTTAGTAGTATACCAATGCCTTATTATTTATTTGCTTGATTAGCGTTTTTAAAATCAAAAAGGAACTGGAATAGGTTGGTGTCATCTATGAATATTAGCTATATCTGTTACGCAGGTTTCATTTCGTAACATAGGGCAGATGGTAACCCATGGTACCAAATTGTTGAAAGCTACATAATATGAGCAAGTTGTGCTATGTTTTTTTTGTTGGATATGAATGTTATTGTCTGCGGCAAAAGTACAGACAATACGGCGCCTGCCCGGTAAAAATAAATGCAATGAAAGTTCCCTTCTATGGTTTGTTTGCACCTGCTTTTAATGCAGTAAAAGACCCCACGGTCAGGATGTATGTGGATTGGTTGAGGTAAAGCAGCAATAAATTAAGTTGTTGTACTACCCTGCATTTTGAGTCATTTTCATTTGTGTAATGGCATACAGGCAGGTTCTTGTAATATCTTACTTATTTTGCAGTATGAAACAGCCATTCCTGACGATCATTTGCCTGGTTACTACCTGCCTTGCCGGTGCGCAGCCCGTTACTTTTACCATAGACAAAAAGATAAAGGCACAGTCCATTGATAATATTGGTGCTTCCGGCGCCTGGTTTTCTGAAGGCATTGGTAAGTTCTGGCCTGCATCAAAAAAAGAAAGGATTGCAGAGCTGCTTTTCAGTAAATCTTTTGATGCCGCTGGCAATCCACTGGGTATCGGGCTTTCTGCCTGGCGGTTTAATATTGGTGGCGGTACCGCAGAACAGGGCGACAGCAGTGGTATCAGTAATCCGGTGAAAAGGGTTGAATGCTTTCTTGCGCCCGATGGAACGTATAATTGGGATAAGCAAGCCGGTTATGTTTGGTTTGTGAAACAGGCCGCTGCATATGGAGTAGAAAACTTAATAGCCTTCAATAATACGCCGCCTGTACAATTTACCCAAAATGGCCTCGGCTTTAAAACAGTAAAAGATTACGAAACCAATTTAAAAACAGATAAGTATATAGCGTATGCTGATTTTTTGGCAAACGTGCTGAACCATTTTGATAAAGCGGGCTTGCATTTTAATTATATCAGCCCGGTAAATGAACCGCAGTGGGACTGGAGCGCTGCTTTTGGAAAAATGAACCAGGAAGGAACACCCTGGCACAATGCCGCTATTTACAATATTACGCGAACACTTGACAGCGTTTTAACTGCGCAAAAAATTAACTCAAAAATATTATTACCCGAAGCTGCTACGCTTAGCGCTTTATATGAAGGGAAAGGACATGCAGCTACACAACTGCAACATTTTTATGATCCGCAAAGTCCGCAATACCTCGGCCGTGTTAACAACCTGTTGCCGGTAGTGGCGGGTCACAGCTATTTTACTGACCTGGGCGACAGCAATATGATAAAAGTGCGCAGCCGCCTGCGTGACAGTGCTGCAAAATACAAGACGCCTTTCTGGCAATCAGAATACTGCTTGCTGGGCGATGGTTATAAAGAAGGCGTTAAAGGAAAAATACCTGCTATTGATTGTGCGCTGTTCCTGGCAAAGATGATCCACCATGATTTTACGGTTGCCAATGCCTGCGCCTGGCAACTATGGAACTCCTGGGAGCCGGGAAACGCGGACTTTGATACACGCTATTATTTGCTGGCTTTAAAAGGAAATGCTGCCAATACAGACGGTGATTTTACCATTACTAAAAACTTATGGGCACTTGGACAGTACAGCCGATTTATACGGCCGGGTATGCAGCGCATTGTTATTGACCGGAGTGATAATTTAAGTGATGTACAGGCGGCACAGGATATTATGTTATCCGCTTTTACCGATGATAAACACATGGTGGTGGTTTGCATAAATTACACAAAAGCCGGCAAAGCAATAAGCCTGTCCCTACCAGGCAGCAAAAAAATAAAAAAAATGCAGCAATATATTACTACTGCCAATGCGGGTGATAATATGAAACCCTATGCGCTTGCTTCCACCAACAATATCCAACTGCAACCCAGGTCAATTACTACGTTTGTACTTGAGTGGTAGGATATATATTAAACATCAAAAAACCCGCATCATTGCTCTTGCGGGCGCTGGATTATCTGTTGCTGACTACAAGACGATTTTGTACAATCATCGCTACAATATGAATCGCAGCCCCAGCTGGGTCTGCCAGCGGCTGGCCAAATCCGGGCTGGCAATAAAGGTTTTTTGCAAAGAAGGGTCAAATTGGTATGTGGGAACGCCATTGCTTACACCCGTTACCGAAATGGGCTGAAAATACCCCGTATTGGTAGCGTATTTTCTAACACCCCATTTACTGCTAATCAGGTTGCCTGCGTCAACAATATCAAGGCTAACCTGTATTGTTTTGGTTTTTTTGCCGCTTTTAAAATAGAAATCCTGCAGCAGGCGCATGTCTACCTGGCTAAACCAGGGACTAACCCCGGCATACTTTTCTGTATGCATACCGCGGTGATTGCTCAGGTATTCGTCCTGTGCAATAAAGCTTTTGTAGGCTGCTTTTTGGGCAGCAGCATTTTGTACTACGCCGTTTACATCAGTAGGACTGGTAAATAGCATCGCATCCACCTCACTGTTTTCAGGTACATAGAGTAAATCATTACTTGCAGTGCCATCATTGTTGATATCACCACCATACACATACGCAAAACGGTTGCCATTGGTCCAGTTGCCAAAAATTGAAATGGTAGTGGCGTATTTACCTTTGCCGTAGTCAAACTTCTTAATACCAGCCAGTATAAAGCGGTGGGTATTTCCATACAAGGAGGAGTGCTGCGGGCTTCATTGGCGTTATTCAGAATAGGATTGCGGTCAAAAGCATCGCTGCTTATTTCGGCAGAGATGGAACTGGGATCTGTTGCAAGGCGCATCCAGTCCAAATGGATTATTGAATACTGCGCCATCGAGTGAGTAATTATTATATTTTCCGTTGCGGCCGGCAAATGAAGTTCCGTTAATGGTAGAAGAAGCGGAGGGGGTCAGCCGTGTAAAATCATCGGCCGACATGGAAATGCTGGGGTAATTGTCTTAGCTGGCGGAAACTGATATTTGTAGAAGCACCGGTGCGCTGGTGGTCAAAAATTTTTGACTTAGCCGTTACCGTTACAGCCGTGAGGTTGCCAGTAACGGGTTTCCAGGGTAAAATCAACGGCCGTATTGCGGCCCAGTTCAAGTATTATATCGTCTTCTGTTTTTTTCCCGTACCCAACAAACGAGGCGGTTACTTTGTAAGGACCGCACACCCTAAGATTGGGTACCAGGAAAGATCCGTTACTTTGGGATAGGGTGGTCTTACTAATGCCTGCTTCTGCATAAACAATTGTCACGGTGGCGCCTGCAAGCGGTTTTCCTTCCGGGTGGAGGATGGTGCCACTCATGGTGGCCGTAGTAACCTGGGCATCTGTGTATAAACAGGAGAAGAGGAAACACAAAGCTGTGATGACGCTGGTAAGCGTTTAATTTCTCATAAAACTGGTTTTGATTATAACAAATTTAAATTATTTCCTTACTGCAGAATTATTAAATTTTACTTTTTGTTTATACAGCCAATAATTGTTCATTTTTTTCAACTGGTCCGGATTTGCATTGTCATTTTCAATTTAGCAGCAATCATTTGCACCGTTGGGTTAGGCCGGGTAATAAGGTATTTGGTATTTCCAGGCGTGCAGAAAAAACGGCTGCAGAAGGCATGAAGCCATTGGATGCCTGGTAAATTAATCTTCGTAGTCTTTCATGTGGCCTTAATTTTGCTTTAATCGGAAAGATTATGAAAAAGTTATTGTTGTATGATAGCGCTGCCGGAACTTTTACCCGTAGAGAAAAAAATCTTTATTTCCTCCTGCTGTTTTTCTTCTTCGCAATGTATATGCCCGGCATATCCTGGCTTTACAATGCAGCCATGTGGATGATATTTGTGTATAGTTTTTTCTTTAACATGATGGCTGAAAAATGGGCGATGCTACGGAAGCGAAAGGAAATTCTTTTTATGATACTATTCTTTTTCCTAAACTGCGCGGGTGCGCTTTTATCGGAAAATGTTAAAGAAGGTATTTCATGGGTAGGTATCCGTGTCAGCCTGTTTGTTTTTCCTGTTGCGCTTGGCAGCATCTATTTGAAACAACTGGTAAAAGAAAGGGCACTCTATGGTTTAGTTATTGCTACCTGTTGTGCTGCCGCCTTTTGCCTTATCCATGCCATGGCAGGTGCTTTTGTACAACAAGACGCATCACTTCTGTACAATGATAACCTGAGCGGGGTGATTAACCTGCAGTCTATTTATTTTGCGATGCTGATAAATACAGCCCTGCTGGCCTTTGCATACCTGCAGACAAGACAAACCAGGCTGTTTACAACATATGCCTGGTGGCCTGTCCTGCTTCTTTTGCTGCCCGTTCATTTTTTACTTGCCAGCAGAATTGCTATTATCATTTTATACAGCATGATTTTCGTGTATGCGATGTACATAATAATTCTACGGAAAAAGATTGCCGCAGGGTTATCGTTGGTCGCAGGCCTTCTGGTCATTGGTATTGTATTGTTTTCGTTTTTTCCTAAAACGCTGAATCGGTTTAAAGAATTAGGTTATACCCGTTTTGACTATGGCAGCACAGCAAAGGAAAGTCATTTTAATGTGGCGCTTACATCCAGTCAATGGAATGGCGCAAACCTCAGAATAGCCGTATGGAATTGCGCATGGACGGTAACCAAAGAGCACCTCTTAACCGGCACAGGACTGGGTGACAAGATGGACGTATTAAAAAAACAATATGCGGCAAAAGGATTTATTTTTGGAATACAGACCAACCGGAATGTACACAACACATACCTCGATGTGTGGATGAGCCTGGGCTTGATTGGCCTTGCAGTTTTCATAACCGGCTTCTGTGTGTTGCCGGCAATCGCTTCTATCCGCGCTGCCGACTGGTATGGCATGCTGATATTGACATGCTTTTTAATCTCCATCTTCACAGAGACCTATCTCGACAGAACTGTTGGAAATACAATCCTCTCTTTTTTTCTGTCATTTATTGCATCCTATAAAAAGCCTGCTGAAACAGTAGCCGGCTATTGATTGTCTTCTATGTATAGTTCAACAGCCTTTGCCGTTGCACCAAAATATACCAGTTCACCTTTTCTCATATACGCAGTGCGGGTGCAATATTTTTTTATTACATCCATGCTGTGACTTACAAGAATTACAGTCTTACCATCTATCCAGGATGATTCAAAAACCCTGATCGCTTTCTCCTGGAATTTCATATCCCCTACAGCAAAAATTTCGTCAAGAAACATAATGCCGGCGCCGGCATTTACGGCAATAGAAAACCCCAGCCGCGCCATCATTCCGGAAGAAAAGAACTTAACCTTGGTGTCAATAAATTCCCTGATTTCGGCAAAGTCTACAATTTTGTCAAAGATGGCATCGGTTTCTTTTATCTTAAGCCCCAGAACAGAAGATGACACGTAGATATTTTCGCGGGCAGTAAGTTCCTGGCTCATGCCCACGCCCAGGTTCATAATTAAAGTAGTACCATTAATCTCTACTGTCCCGGTATCCACCGGGTAAACACCCGCCAGTAAACGGATAAGGGTTGATTTTCCACAGCCATTGCGGCCTATCAAACCCACACATTCACCTCTCCCAATTTCAAAATTCATTGGTTTTATTGCCAACACTTTTTTTTGCCTGGAGGGGCTGAAAAGGTTGAACAGGCGATGCTTTACCGTATTGTGGCTGTCCTCACTTATATGAAAGGTTTTACTGATGTTTGTTGCTTTTAATGCGATACTGGCTTCCATGGTTACAGTTTTTCTGCGGCTTTAGCACCTAGTTTGTTTAGTAATAATAAGCCGGTAAATAAAATTACAATGGCATATCCAAAATCAAACGCGAGCAGTTTATAGGTTGGCGGACTTCCTTCCATCATTACCCGCCTTGCGTTGATAATGATACCGGCCAGCGGGTTTCCATAGTGAAACCCGGGTAAAGCATTTTTGAATGTTGACAGCTTATAAAATATAGGAGAGAGGAAGAAAAGGAATGAAGTAAATACCATCCATATCTGGTTAATATCTTTTGCAATAATATATATGTTTGAAAGAATCAGCGAAATACCCAGCGATAAAATAAACAGGTTGATAAATAACACAAAAATCCACAAGTTATAAAATGAAAATCCGCCGGCGCCTGCTTCAAAAATATTATAAAACAATATAAACATAACCAGGTTAAACAGGAAACCGATACTATTGGCAAAAAGTGTGGAAACATAAATTTCTAATTTGTTCATATTGCTGTATTCATACAGGTATTTCTTTGTATTCAACAGCTGTATGGTTCCACTGGTAGATTCTAAAAAAAAATTCCACATAACCAGTCCAATAAAAAGATATGAAGCAAAAGATGGTACATCACTTTTTAAAATGACTTTAAACGCTACATAATAAATAAGCATGTCCATTAAAGGCTTTAGCAACGCCCAGAATAACCCGAGTTTATTTTCATAGTAGCGGAGTTTAAATTCAATTTTAGCCAGCAGCCAGAGCCTCTCCAGTTTATTGGTTCTGATAGTCCAGTCTTTCAGCATGTTTCCAAGGATCATCGTGTATTTTTATTCTTTAAAAGTTGTAAAGCCAGTCTTTTCAGCGGTTCATTCTTTTTTATAAATGATTTCAGCTTTTCATATAAAATGTTGGGCCGCTTGCCATTTACAGAAATATTTGTTGCAAAAGTCGGATTGTCATAAAGGTAACCTGGCCCGTTGGCATTCAGCAGATTGATAAGCGGTAATGCGTAATTTGTATAAAAATCCTTGTGTTTTTCCGAAATGTATCTATTTGAAAACAATAGTTTTTCACGGGTGATTCCGCGGAACATAGACCCATTTCTTACCCGGTAAAAAAAAAGTATTTCTGGTAGTACTATACCATTGAAACCCATCCGCAAGAGGTGGATTACACTTTCGTAATCTTCAAGGCCGTAACCCACTGCTTTGTCATTTAATCCTGCCGTCAGAAAGGCATTCCTTTTGTAAATGAGACCGCTGCTGTTAACAGGGTTGTGCAATAAAGCATATGGAGGCTGGGGTGTGAAAGTTGGCCATATACGCTGGCTATTTCCGAAATACTGCACCCATGCACCGGCAAAAAAAACATTGTCATTTTTTTTTAGCGCCCGTATTGCTTTTTCAAAATATTCGGCATGGATTTTATCATCGGCATCCAGGAAAGCTAAAAATTCCCCCCGCGCTACTGCTGCCCCATGGTTACGCGTTTCAGCAAGGCCATGATTGGCCCTGGTGATGATGCTCATGTTTTTTTGTGCGGCCTTTTGGTTGAGCTTTTCAATGCTTGCCCGATCTGTACTTCCATCGTTAATAACCAGCAGTTCTATATTTTTATAAGTTGATGCGTTAATTGATTGGATGCATTCGTCCAGGTACCCGCCCATATTGTAGTAGGGTATAACAATCGATAGAAGCCCCGGCACAAATGCCTTCTCACTTTGCTGCAGAATTTTCTCCTGGTATAAAAAGGGGAAATGGTTTACAGAAGTTTGTTTTACCTGCTGAAGGAATGCTGCTTTCTGATGGTGGATGGTATTAAAAGAATATTGCCTTGCAACACTATCATGGGCGTTCCTGCTGATTTCATACACTTGCTCTTCAGGCAACAAAAGTATTTTGTTAAGTTGTTCGCTGAAAGAACCTATCTGGTCATGCGTGAATAAAAAACCAGAAATCCCTTCCTGCATCATTTCGCGTTGGCCCCCTGCCGTAGAAGCCAGTACAACCTTGCCACGGCTCATCGATTCCATCACTACATAAGGGAGGTTGTCAACGATGCTTGGCACGATGACAACATGTGCTTCCTGCAGGTACTGGTCTATTTGTGAAGGTTCTATCTTGCCCTGCAGTTGCAACAGACCCCTATCGATATAAGCGCCATATCTTTCCTTTACCATTTGCCCCATGGTTTTCATTTCCGGATAGAATACAATATCCGTGCCCCCAATAATATGCAGCGGCAGTGGAAAGCCATCGTCCCATAATTCTTTAAAATAGGCAAGTAATTCAAAACTGCCCTTCTGCGGTGATAATTTTCCATAATAAATTAACTTTCCTTTTTTATAAGAGGGGGTTGGCTGGCGTTGAATTTTGTAAGGATTGGCGATTACTTCTGTTGGCACTGCCGGCAGGCAGATGTGTTTTTTCAATTCTTCCAGTATAAAATATGTAGGAGCGATGAGTGCATCCGCAGCGGCGATACTTTGTTTTTCCATCTCACCTGTCCAGTAATCAGGAAAGCGATAAACCGGCACGCGGTTATATAAAAGATAAATAAATGCCGGTGAATGAATAGTAAGAATAATGGGCACGCCTGATAAAAAAGAATAGCCGGTATGCTTGTACTGTGTGAGATAATAGGCAATGCCCAGATAGTCCTGCGACTCAATAAAATCTGGTTTTCCTTCACTTTCAATTATTTCTTTTACTATCCCGGCAAAAGCATAGCTCAACCTTGCCGTATAGCCAAGTGATTGCGCCAATCCGTAGCAGTTGATGTTAAAATGTATGACCCTTTGAAGGCCGGCTTCGTTAGAAATTTTATAATCGGCCTGGCTGTCATCGTTAACAAAGATTGTCACGGCATGTCCTGCTTCTGCCAGCATCTGTGCTGTGAAAAAGCAATATGTGCTGATGCCCCCACCATGCTGCGGCGGATATTCGGTTGTAAGCAGCCAGTATTTCACCGTGTGGGCTTTTTAAATTTGTTAGTAAACAGCGATTTGAAACTGCGTTTGCCCATCATCACTTTTATAATATGACCAAATCGTTTATACCAGAGAGGAAGTGCTTCATATTCTTTGTGATACCAATTGAGTACTTCATAGTATTCTTTTTCCTGCACAGATTTGCTCAGTGCCAGAAAATCCCTGTACAAAAGCGATCTCTTTTCCCAGTTTTTTATTTCTTCGTCAAATATTATTCGTTCTATATAGTTCTCGTGGAAACTGGCTGTAGTAGCAATGGTAGTCTGTGCACGGCTAATATGGTTATTGAAAGTGGACAAATTCATGCCTGGCAAAACAGGTGTAATTATGGTAAACCCGGCAGTCTTAGGACGGCTACTGTTATCATCCTGCACGTAGTATGTGAATGACCCCACCTGCTGCAACCTCATTTCATGCTGATTGAAAAGTGGCATATAGACTATTTTAACACCCTGCCCCAGAAAGTATTTTTTTATTTCTTCTGTATTGACCGCCTGTTGCTCTGACGTTTGTGCGCAGAGTACTGGTATTACTATTTCTCCAGCAAAAGAAAAAGCGTCGAACGAAGCAAGAATATAAAGCACCGGCAAATATTCCTGCAGCACTGTTTCGTCACTGAAAATAGCTGCCGGTAAACTGACAATGTAAGCGTTCTCCAGGCTGCCAAGCGTGGCTGTTAAGGAAGCTGCTCTTTCCTTTGGTATATCCAGCACAACATTCAATTTTACCGATTTATCCGGGAGGGTATTGCTTTGTATATCGTGGTCGAGCAGCACAGACCCATTAATAGTATAATATGGTGCAAAAGCTATCTCCATCTATATGCCCTTTATATATAATTTTTCTGATGTTATTATCCAGCTTAGTAATCGTTCCCATGAGTGGGTGACAGTTCCGGCAAAATTGTCAATCACATTGTCATTCTCCAGGTGCTTCCTCACTTCAAGCGGGTTAAATTGCTTGAAAAACAAGAGCAGTGGTGCAGCTCTTGCCCAAAACATGGTTCCTGCAACAAATGCATACGACACCGGGTTGATATTATAAGATTGCAACAGCCCGGTTAGCAAAACTCCGTTCATACCTGTGAAAGCACTGTGTTCAAAGGGCTCCTGAATAATATATTCTTTTGTCGCTATCAGTCCGCAGGATTTGTCCTGTTGAAAAGATTGCAAACTGGATTCAATAGCGCCGGGGGTAATTATTTTTAACAGATCATTTTTCCAGGTGGCACTTTTCAGTGCCTGCAGGCTTTTTTTATCGTGCAACAATAAGATGTAATTGGGAACTATCTCCAGTTGTAACAAAAGTTGAAACAGCGCCAGCTTTGCACCAATATCTTTACCCCTGTTGGAAGTGAAAATAATAAGGCATGTTGGAAAGGCCTGTTTAAGATAGTTTGCCATTTCTCTTTTGCCCGGTGTGTCTACACATATATTAAATAAAATGACCGGTTGATATATTAAAAGCGGCTGTAATTCCCGGCAGGCCAGATCATAACTGTCCTCGTAAAAAATATGATATAAAATGGCTATAAGGGGGTTCTTAATCAAAATATTGTATATTATACCGATGACACCACACGAATTACGGTTGAACTGATAACTCTGATTTAATTGTTTTCAATGCATCCAGCCGATTTTCCAAAAAACCCTGCCCTTTATTACCCAGGGTTATATAAAATTCGCATCCATCGGTTGGATAAAATAATACTTCTTTCAATGATATAAAGCCAAGGTCGTTTAGGTCGCGGATCAGCAACCGAAAAGAAGTAGGCGTAAAAGACCAGGAATGAAAATCGATATATTCTTTTTTTTCAACGATACGCTGGATGTTATCTCGGGTATCATCCAGGGAGTGCAATAACGCAAATTCTCCCGGAGCACCCTCATGCCAGGCAATCTGCCCGTTGCGCGTAGTCACATTTAACAAATATTCCGCTGCGGTTCCCGCAGAGTGAATAACGTGGTTATTATAATAGGCATCTATTACTTTTGAAATGCCCGTAATGGGTCTGAAATAATCGAAGTGATACCTTATATCAGGAACAACCAGCGAAATCACCCCATCTTCTGTAAGCACTTCTCCGCATTGCTGTAAGAACCTGATTAAGTCGGGTGTATGTTCAATAACGTGTGAAGCGATTATCCAGTTATAATAACCGGGCTTTCCGGTTAAAGCTGCATATGACTGGCCATTCCAGATAAAATCAACCTCCTCTATATTTTGAAGATTTACACCGTGGCCGGTATATTTTTTTATAAGGTCAGTTTGGTTCATATGGTCAATGATATGAACATTATAGCCTTTCTTTTTTGGTGCCAATGGGGCATGACTGGGCCCTATTTCAAGGCCTGGCATTTCTTTTTCAATCTTTTCCAGCACTTTTTCTTCCCTGGTCATTTTTATATTTATTAAACAGCGATTTAAATGTCCGCCTCCCTGTTATTACTTTTAGAAGTTGCCCACCTTTTTTATACCAGCCTGGCAATATCTCATATTCTTTTTTGTACCAGGTTAACGTTTCATTGGCGCGATTTTGTTCTGCCATTATCTGCGCCTGTAACTGCATAATAAAATCAGGATCATCCGTTGGCTGGCCCTGGAATGAAGAACCGGGACTTATAATTTGCTGTGTAAGTCGATGAATTTCCAGCCTCAACAGGCCTATTTCCTGAATAAGTCCATGGGATTCTTTTCTTATCAGTTGCAGATAATTTGCACTGTTCTCAAGTTTAAATTTAAGCAATTCATTTTCAGATGTCATGGACATACTTTTATGTATTGCTGTATTGTATAACTCAATAAGCCGCACTTTAAGCGGGTCAGTTACGCGTAATTGTTTTTCAATGTATTCAAGCTCGTTATTCTTTTTAATTAACTCATCCCGGCTGGATACCGGTATTATCCATTTTCTACTAAACAGGTCAGGGTTTGTGAGTATGGTGGTAATATTTTTCAAACAGGCATCATCTGCATTATTGCCAGAACTGTTAACAGGTAAAGGGTGAATAATGGCTGCCTCCCCCAGGCCAGCGTTATTTGAAAGGGCCTCCTCAACGCTTGCTATTTCAATTAGCTGTACCCGGATGCCCTGTTTTTTTAATTCACTGTGCAGCTGGGTTTTAATGGCGTCCAGCGAGTACTGCTGACCATCTGGCTGCTTCACAAAAAAAACGTGTTTATCTCCCTGCTTCATATAATTGGGTAGAAAAAGCAGCCTGATAAGATTTTGAATAATTTCTTCTTTAAAGTATTGCCTGCCATATTGCACCAGGTTATCTGCAAGACAAAAGCTGAACTTGTTATTTGACTTAAGCAATGTCCGGAAAAGCCCTGGCTGCGATCCGCCTGTTTTTTCATTTAGCGGAAAAATAAAATTGCCGGGTAGCATATTTTCATTGCTGAAAGCATCAGCATCAAAATTGTTGAAATAATATGCGTACTCAAAAAGCATAATGTAAATATTTAAACCCCTTTTACCGTATATCCTTCGTTTGTTGCAATCCAGCTAAACATCCGCTCCCAGGTGTGTGCCAGCTTTTCACCATGAAGATCCAGTACATTGCCGTGTTCAAGATCTTCCCTCATCAGGATAGGGTTATTTTTTCGAAAAAACTTTTCAATAATCGACGATCTTATCCAGTACATTGATCCTCCCAAAAAATTATAGTTGTCTATTGACATATCAAACTGGAACAACAGCTTTTTAGATAACTGGCTATTGTTTCTGAATTTGCCGGTAATGCTATCATGTTCATTGATGATATGGTCTTTGTCGCCAACAATACCCACGGAAGAATCCCTGAATGCATATGTTATCATTTTTTGGTAGTTGGGATCGATTATTTTGAATAAACCATTTTTCCAGGACTCGCCTAAAATAGAGTGGGGGCTTTGTTTATCGTGCAAAAAAACAATGTAGTCAGATTTAAGTTGCAGTAAAAGATAAATATCAATCAGGGCCATTTTGCCACCTATGTCTTTTCCAATGTTGGAAGTAATTAGAACGTATGTGTTTGTAAAGGTTTTTTTTATATCTGCTACTATTTGCTCTTTAATTAGACAAGCTTCACTGATACTGAAAAGGAAATGGTTTTTACCGGTGTCGAAATTTTTAAGCTTATTTCTTATTTCATCCCAGGAGTTTTCATAATAGATATGCGTTAAAAAAGTAAGGGATGGATCCTCTTTAAGTGTGAGTTCATTTATGTCATAATAGTTTTCAATCAGCTGTAATATGCGCGGGGCCTGCACTGCAGTTGTAAAATTAGATGCAATGATTTTGGATAGTCTTTCCTTTTCGGTTGTTAATAACAGTCTGTTATTGTAGTAGCTGAGTATTGTTGCTACCAGCGCATGCAGGTTTAAATAAGGAACAGTCTGTACAACAGCAGCAGCCGCATATTCATCTGTGCTTTCCGGGTTTTCAAAACAGACAACCGGCCTGCCCGCAAGTGCAGCCTCCAGGTTGATCAGGGGAAAACTGTTTTTTCTGCTGTATTCAACAAAGATATCAATAGCAGCAATAAACCGTTCCGGGTCGGCATCCTTTTTTACCAGGTGGACCTGCGTAGTAAGCCCCGACCTGACTAAATCGAAGTAAGTCTGTTCATAAGTTGCCTCATCCTCCACGCCATACCAGATAACATGAATATCATTGTTACCCCGGCAGAGTTCTGCTGCAATAACCGGCAGGAAGTCAGCGTTTTTCTCTGAAACCCAGTCTCCGGTCATACCAACCACGAACGCATCTGATGGTATTCCACACAATGACCTTACGTTTATTACCCGTTCAACACTTAGATCTTTGTTTTCCACGGTAACAAATTTGTGAAGCAGTGCTGTCTTTTCGATGGGAATATCCAGTTCATCAGTAAGGATTTGCCGGGTGGCTTCTGTTGTTGCAATAAATTGGGACACATTTTTCTTTAACCAGTTAACATTATTTGCTGAAAGACAGTTTGCCAGGACAGCCACGCTTTCATGCACAAATACAATGCGCGGGATATATAGAAACGAGAAAAACTTTTGTAGCGAAATGTTTTCCAGCGTATTAGAAAAGATTAATCCAATTTCATCTATCAACCGGTCTTTTAAATTTCTTTTTGCGGCGTTCGTTAATTCATAGAAATTGGTAACTGTGCCTAATCCGGCAAACTGGCTTTCCAGATTATTTTGGCTTTTATTACAAATAACTACCTCGGCCTTTATAGCTGTCTCCTTGTTTAGCCACCGCAAAAAATTAAGCAGTAAATGTTGTTCATCAGTATCGGCTGCGTTGTCTGTTATAAAAAGTATTTTTCTTTTTTGCAGAATAATATTGCCGCCGGCGTGCAGGCTGTTATGATAATTATGCAGAAATTGTTCAATATAATTTACCGGATAACTTGTGGCTGCTAAAATTGTTCTTCGCCAGCCACTTACGTTAATATATAAGTTGATTGCCCAGTATGTTTTGCTGATATTCATTTTTATCAGTAACTCTCTTTTTAAAAAAGGAAATTTATATTGTTGAATAAGCGTTTTCCAGAATACCAGCGTAGGGTTACTTATTTTATGACCCGGAAAAAAATCCTGCGTTAGTTGGCCGATACCCGCATAGGCACCCAACGTAAAATTATTCCTGCTGAACAGCGTTGACAACCCTACTTCGTACCTGTTTATTACTTCGTCTTTTGAAGCCGACAAGTCAACCTGTTGCCAAAAATTACTGAAAATCCGGTGTTCAATTGCCGCCTTGTTAAAATGAATAAAATAACTCTGGATATGATAGTTAATTTCATTGCTTTCGGTCATTCCCCATACATCATATTTTCCTTTCATTGAAGAGATAATGTCACCTATATTAAAGAAGGGGCCAAACACGCTGTCATTAACCAAAAGGACAGACTGCATGTTTTTCGCCCAGTCAAGCAATGACAGGCCGGCTTTCCATGAGCCAAAATCAGGGCATTTGTTTTCCCTCTCCAGTATGAGAAAAGCATATTCTGACAAACGTTCAATACAAGTGTTCTTTAGTAAGCTTGTACTGATAAATACAATAGAAAATCCTGCATTTTTTAATTCCTGTAAATAATAATAAACGTATTCCTCTACTATTCCGGAAAAGCTATAGGACGAGAACAGGCATACATCTGCAATGCCAGGATCCGGACGCTGATATTTTATGGTAATATTTAAATTTCCAGCATCATGCCTGCCGTACAAGTTTGACTCCATGTGTTACACATTTGGGTTCTTTCATGTTAGTTGACAATTTTCAAAGCTGCAACGGAAACAGACGACAACTCCTGTTGTACAAATGCCTCATCCATCTTTGAAATGCTAATGTTAACGCAGGCGGAATAAGGGCTTACAGCAAAGGCTGTTTCGGGTAAAGTAATTTCAATAATAGGGTCGCCAGATAGTGAAATAAGTATGCAGGCATTTGGATCAATATTGCTTTTTGCAACAACAAGGTTTTGAAAAGAGCTGCCTTGCCTGATTGTATCCCAATTGACTAATTCATCTCCTTTGCCGGATGTGATATTAACTGAGTGAAGGTAAAATACGCCTGGTTGTTCGGAAGGATCAATTCTTATTGCATGTATACCTTGAAGTTCAGTTTTTAATTCAAATGTGTATTGAGCAAGCCCGGTGGACAGCTTTACAGTTTGTCTGGCAGAGTCTTGTTCACTAAACGAATTGTGTTCATTTTTCCAAAATACCTGCATGGTAATTTCTCCGGAAACTAATACATTATTTTCTTTTAAGGTTATTACTGCAGGCTCCGGCGGGGCAATATTTGCTTCTGCAGCATGACTGTTATTATTTTCAATACCTAGGTGCTGCTGTTCTATGCGACATAACATTCCCATCCGTTCATATACTTTCCGGATTTCTAACCTGGCATTGTGTGCTGGCGGAATATTGAAAAGAGCAGCTATTTTTTTCGGAATATTCCCGCCTGTGCCAACTAAACCTAATCCATAACCGTGTACAAATTCAAATGACGGATACTGTTGCCTGAGTTCTTCCCACAATTTATAAACGCCAAAGCCACGGTCCACTACAAAGGTATCATGCAACAATACAATTCCTTTTTCTGACATTTTTGGTAACCACTTGTAAAAATCATGTTTTACAGCTTCATAAGTATGCAGTCCGTCAATATGCAGAAGATCAATTGATTTGTTTTCAAAACAACTATTAGCAAGGTCAAAAGGTTGCCGGCATAATGTAGAAAAGTGATTATAAGGTTTATTCATTTCTTTTACAGCATCAAAAACACTGTTATCATAAAAGCCAGCATGTTCGTCGCCCGCCCAGCTATCTATGGCAAAACATTTTGTTGCTAAACCTGCGCTCTCAACGGCCTTACAGAATGAAAAATAAGAAAGTCCATAATGAGTCCCCAATTCAACAAAAATGGCTGGTTTTGATGCTTCAGTCAGCCAGAATGCAAAGGGTATATGTTCTGTCCAGGCAGATACAGGTAAGTTGCCCGGAATGTTAAATATTGAAGTAGAAATAAATTGCTTCCATATTTCCAGCGGGTTGTTATATAAATATCTGAAGCCATTACCTGGTCGTTTTCGCACCTGGATTTTTTAATTTTATGATTAATGCCTGCGGAACAATTTTTCTCTGATGGTCCCCAGAAAACTTCGTTTTTCATACGTAAGTTTATACCACTCAACATCGTTTTGCAATTTACTCAGTTCTCCCAGTAATTTATTAATCAGCTGGCTGTTCCCTTCTGACTGCTGCTGCGCTTTTTCCAGGGCTTCTTTCAAAAGCTTTATTTCTCCGTCTTTTTCCCGGACCTGTGCTGTTAGTTCCCGGATACTTTTTTCAAGGTAATGTTTGATTTGGTTCAAACTATTTTCCAATTCCTTATTAGGATTGATTACCGCATTTCCATTCTCTGTCATGGCCTGGTTCATTTAACTGGATAAAGTAATTCCAGGCATAAAACATGCCTGTTGGTAGAGTTTTCCATAACGTCGGAAGGTGTCTTTAAGATTAAAATTCTTTTTACAATAAGATCCGGAATGCTGTCCCATTAGTTTGAGCATGCTGCTATTATTATAGAATTGCAGCAATTTGTAAATGGCATCATGCCCATCAGAAAAAACAGCACCATTTAAATTATTGATAAGATCTTTATTGCCGACACAGTCAGTTAGCAAAACAGGCATATTTAATGCCAGTGCTTCCAGAACAGCGAATGGAAGACCTTCGTATCTGGCGGTTGAAATATATACATCCGCAGATGATACCAATTCATTTGCCTGTTCTGAGGTCAGCCAGCCGGTGAAATGGATGTTTTTCGCAGTCAGCATATTCCTGTTCTCACCATCACCTACCCATAAAAATTCAAAATTTTTAAACTCTTCAAAGAAGAGTGCAATTTTATTAAACAACGCAGGGTCTTTTTGATCAACTATGCGTCCGCTGGTCACTATTCTAAAAATACCATCTGGTTTTGGCGTTGTTTTACGGGGGAATATTTTTTTGTATTCAATACCATTATTAATAGTCATTGCATCAATACCGGCTTTTTGATATGCATGCTGCTCAGATGGGGAGCAACAAACTACCTTGCCGCCAAAAAGAGCAGCAAACTGCTCCAATTTTTTATAAATTAAATTAGAAACCGGGTTGCCCCCTGCCAGGAAAGGAGCGCCGTTTGGTGTGTAAATAACAACGTGCTGAAGGCCGAGTGCGCGACATGCCACCCTTCCCAAAAAGCCGCCTTTTGAGCAATGAAGGTGTACCACATCCAGCAAACGTTTACTCTTTAACCGTTTTAGTATTGAATAGAGTTCAATAAATGCACGAATATCCTTCAGACCAAGACTTCTCTGTGCTGAAGGCCAACGGACAAAGCGCACATTGGGCCTTGTAATCTCTTTTTTTACTTCTGCCAGAGGTGTTATATGCTCCCTACCTCCATGTACAATCAAATGACTGTCCCCGGACAAATTTTCCACCAACGATCTCAGAAAAGTCACCATTCCGCCAGCCAATGGCTCTATTACATGTATTATTTTCAAAGGATTAATTTTAATGTTTTTTTAATTCACAGAGTTTACTTTAAACAGCTGCTTTTTTATTTGATAAACAAATCCATAAGGCATAATCATTAACAGGATTAGTTTACAGGCTCCGATAGTAACCCACAGTTTATTTTTTCCGTAATCCTGGACCACCTTCAGCCGGCTTTGCAGCTGTTCAAACCTGTTCTGAAATGAAATACCCTGCGGGTTTATTTCGCAGTTGACAAGAAATTCATCTATGATCGTTGCGTGTTTTTTTGATACCATATCATAAAACAGGCCATAATCTTCCGCATGAGGATAGTTTTCAGGGTATCGGAAGGTCTTCATGGATGACACCCGCCACATTACCGTAGGATGGATAAAGACATTCCTGAAATACATACTATATTTTATGAATTTATGTTGGGTAGGTGTTACATATTTATATGCTTCACCAGTTTTTCCATTTATAAAATAGCACCAGGAGCCCAACAAATCAATGGAGGGGCAATTTTGAAAATATGTTACCTGCTTGAAAAAGCGGTCTGGGTGGCAGGTATCACCACAATCCAGTCTTGCGATATATTCTGGTGAATAGTTAGTATAGATAAAATCAAGACCAGTGTTTAAGGCTTTTATAATACCTTGATTCTCATCGAACCGTATAATATGAATATTAACGGTAAGGGGTAAGTGTTTATCCAGTTCAGTTTTTGTAACAGCTTGATGGCTCCCGTCGTCTACAACCACTATCAAATACCTATTCTCATGATATACAATACTCAGGATAGATTTTATCAGCCCGTCTATATTATTATAACAGGGAATCAGTATACATATTTCAGCTGTCAGGTTAATGTTATTTGCCATAACGTATCTGGAACAGTTTTTGGGTAATAAAAAACAATCGTGTAAACAAATCAACATCAGGGCGTGTAACCAAATACGCAACAGGGTGTTTTATCATATTGGCAAGACCGGAAGAAAACTAATCTTTAAGGGGGATGAAGTGAATAGGGAAAAAAATGTGCCAATTATTGAAAAGGAGAATGAGAATTGCAGAATAATTGGTAAAGAAATGATTTTTGGGATTTTGGAAACTTTTTAGACGATTTGTATGAATTTACTTTCCGCAGTTATTATCAGTTACAACGAGGAACAAAATATAGCAAGATGCATTAACTCTTTAAAGGTTTTGGCAGACGAAATTATTGTTCTTGATGCATATTCTACAGATAAAACGGTGGAGATTGCCAGGCGTCATGGGGCGATTGTTAAACAAGGATATTTCCTGGGCCACATTCAACAGAAAAATTCGGCCATCTCTCTTGCGTCCAATAATTATATATTGAGTCTTGATGCAGATGAAGCAGTAGATGAGCAATTAGCAAAATCCATTCTTTCAATAAAAAATGATGATTTTACTGCCAGCGCTTATTCAATGAACAGGTGTATAAATTATTGCGGAAAATTTATTCGTAGGGGTACCTGGTATCCTGACAAAAAAATCAGGCTTTTTGACAAACGTATTGCAAAATGGGGAGGTGTAAACCCTCATGATAAAATAGAGCTGGCCGATAAAAGTAGAAAGGTTGTGCATCTGCGTGGGGATATATTGCATTTTTCTTTCCCTACCATCGAAAAGCACCAGGAAAAAAACAATAGCTACAGTACCATGGCCGCAAAGCAAATGCATGGGAAAGGCAGGAAAAGCAATTGGTTTAAAATTTTGGTAAATCCGTTTTGGGCATTCATTCATGGATTTATCATCAGGCTGGGTTTTCTTGATGGCTATCGTGGTTTTCTTATATCCATCAATACAGCTCATGGAACCTTTCTTAAGTATATCAAGTTGTATCATTTGAATCATACCCAGCAGACAGCAGCCTTTACTACCCGCACGCATAATATAGGAACAGCCGATCGCATAAAGGAAACTATCAAGAACAGGTAAACCTGATAGCTGCTGTTTGGTTAACTAGTCTTCCTTGCCTGTATATACCTTTTGATTATGCACACATTGCATTAAAATTCATTTGCAGGTTTGTATTGAGCGGCAGCGCTGGCCTGTCCGGGAAAATAGAGTACATTTAGTGTGACGGTTGCCCAATTCACATTAAAATGCTACTGTATCATATGCCAGCCATTCATATTTGTTTACGCAGATCTTTTCATCTCATCTTCACTTTATTTTTAGTACTTACTACCTTACTATCACATAGCCAGCAGGTAAAACGATTTTTGTATGTCGCCGAACCAGGGATCCGCAATTATCTTGAATACGGTGGTCATGGAATTTTGGTATATGATATTGACAGAGATTTTTCGTTTGTAAAACGGATTCCGTCTACCGGCTTTGATAGTACCGGTCATCCTTCTAACGTAAAGGGCGTTTGTGTAAGCCTCAGCACGCAATGCATATATATAAGTACCATTCAGTCGCTTATATGCATCAGCCTGCAAACGGATAAATTAGTATGGGAGAAAAATTATACAAAAGGTTGCGACCGGATGGCTATTTCAAGTGACGGCTTAACTATATTTCAACCGTCTTTTGAAAATGACCGCTGGTATGTTATAGATGCCCGTACAGGTGCGTTAAAGAACGAGGTCATACTAAACTCCAGGTCACACAATACCATTTTCGGCATCAATGGAAAAGAAGTATATATGGAGGGGCTTGCATCTAAAATGCTTACGGTAATTAATCCGGCAAAGGTGGCTGAAAAAAGAGAGATCGGGCCATTTACCGATATGATAAGGCCTTTTACAGTTAATGGGAAACAATCACTTGTTTTCGCCAATGTAAATGAATTGCTGGGGTTTGAAGCAGCTGATTTGAAAACTGGTAAAATGTTATATCGCGTTGAAGTAAAAGGCGTTCAAAAAGGACCTGTAAAGCGTCATGGTTGCCCCAGCCATGGCATAGCACTCAGCCCAAATGAAAAAGAGTTGTGGTTAGCCGACGGAGCCAACCAGCTCCTCCATGTTTTTGATGCTACGGTATCGCCCCCGGTGCAGACGGCCAGTATTACTGTTCGCGATCAGCCAGGCTGGATTGTTTTTAGCATGGATGGAAAATATGTTTTTCCGAGTACCGGAGAAATAATTGATGCAGGGTCTAAAGAAATCATTAAAAGCCTGGCAGATGAAAACGGCGGCATTGTTCAGAGTGAAAAAATGGTAGAGATACATTTCAAAAATGACAAAGCAGTCGCACGGGGCGACCAATTTGGAGTAGGAAGGGTGATAAAATAATTATCTAAGCGGAGACAGCATTACAAAGACCTGCTGCTAGTCATATTCAGTATCAGTAGCAGCCATGATTTGTATTCTTTACTTGTTCAAAATGATTTCCGATGACAACAATAAATTGTTTAACTCATACAAAGCGATGATTATGAAATGCAGTCCGGTGACAATTATAAAAACAATTTACCGTCTCCTGACAGGATTGCTGACCTGCACAATATTGTGTTGTTCGGTGCATGCACAGGAAGCCGGTACAGCATCCATGGATCAGCGCTTCAAAAAAAATACCATTACCACTGATTTTATTTCAGAAGGAGTTGCGGTTGCCGACGTAAACAATGATGGAAAAGCAGATATTATAGCGGGTGCATATTGGTTCGAAAGCCCCCGATGGGTAAAACATTCAATTGCACAACCACAGGTATATGCACCGGCAACTGAATTCAGCAATTCCTTTTTAAATTTCAGCCTTGATGTGAACCAGGACGGGTGGGTGGATCAAATTCGGATTAGTTTGCCCGGCGAAGAGGCGGTTTGGTATGAGAATCCCGGAAATAAGCCTGGTTATTGGATTATGCGCACCATTCTCAGTAACGCCGGTAACGAGTCTCCCGCTTTTGTTGATGTGGATGGAAACGGCCGCGCAGATCTTGTTTGCAACGACCCTATTGCAAAAGAAATGATCTGGATGAAGTCACCCTCGGCAAAAGGCGATACGTTGTGGAAGCGCTGCGTTATAGCCAGTGGCGACATGCCGGCTACTAACAGGTATGCACATGGGCTTGGTTTAATTGACATGAATGCAGACGGAAGAAAAGATGTGGTTGTCATCAGTGGTTGGTGGGAATGTCCGGTAAATCCAACGCAATCCAACTGGGTTTTCCATGCGGCAGCGCTGGGGGAGGAGTGTTCGCAAATTTACGCCCTTGATTTGCAGGGTAATGGTACAAATGAACTGATTACTGCATCGGCGCATCATTATGGAATCTGGTGGCATGAAAAAACAGCGGGCGAAAAGGGTAATCCTGCCTGGTTACATCATTCTATTTTCAATAAATTTTCGCAGAGCCATGGACTGGCGCTGGCAGATGTAAACGGAGACGGAGAGCCTGATTTGATTACGGGTAAACGTTATTTTGCGCACAATGGAAAAGATCCTGGTGCATTGGAACCCGCTGTACTGTATTGGTTTGAATATAAGCCGGGAAAAAAGCCCGTATGGATACCTCATCTGATAGATGATAATTCTGGCGTCGGTTTGCAGGTGCTGGTGCAGGATATCAACCAGGATAAACGGGTGGATATTATAGTTGCGAATAAAAAAGGAGTATTTGTTTTTGAGCAGCAGCCTCGACAATACTGCTGTTTTGTAAACGACAGTCCGCGGTGATTTACCTGGATTATTTACCGGCCCGACATTCTTTATAAAACTGTTAAAACAACATTAAAGCGGCAATTTGCCCTTCAAATGCAAACCAATTTTTGCAATCCGGCGTATCTTTATATATGCATAGTATAAAAAAAAATCTGTATCTGTTTACAGCGTTGCTGGTGCTATTACTGGCCGCCTCCTGTAAAAAAAATGACACAGGCGCCACAGGGCCTCCTACGGGCACCGATACGCTTACCGCTGCCGCAAAACTGGGTCTTTTGCTTGACTCCGTTTATTTATACAGCAAAGAAGTGTACCTCTGGCACGAAGTGATACCATCTTATGCTGTTTTTAATCCGCGCCAGTACACCGGCGCTTCAGAACTTGCCGCCGCGCAAAATGAAATGGCTGCTATAAGGGCATTACAGCCTCAGGATAAAAAACACAGTTACAGTTTTGTAACCACGCAGGAAGGCTCCAGCGCCATCCAAACAGGCGCAGCAAAAGACTATGGGTTTTTTATAAAATCGGCTTCAATAGATAAAGCATTACCCAATGATTCTATTTACTGGTATGTAGAATATGTTTATAAAAGTTCACCTGCCGGAACCGCTGGTATACAACGTGGTTGGTACATCAGCAAAATAAACAATACGGCAATTGGGGTAGATAACGCCAGTGTGGCTATTTTAAATGATATTTTCTTTGGTACCAGCAGTAACGCTGCCAATTTCACCTTTACAAAAGGGGATGGCAGTACGGTAGCCATCGACCTGGCCAAGGGAAGTTTTACCGCTAATTCAGTTTTATACGCGGATGTTATCACAAACGGAGCGAAGAAAACCGGGTACCTGGTTTTCAACCAATTCTTTGGCACTACATCCCAAACGGAGTTGACTACTGCCTTTACTGATTTTGCTGCAAAAGGTATTAATGAACTGGTGGTTGATCTGCGGTATAACCATGGCGGATCAACGCAGACACAGGATGTACTGGCCAACCTTATTGTGCCCGCATCGGCCACCGGCAAAACCATGTACACTTATATTTTTAATGATTCACTAACAGCTGGTAAATTTCCTCTTTTAAAAAGAAAGCCAGGTTATGCGAGCGTTTCTTTTCAGCCGGCTATTAATACCGTTAATTATCAGAAAGCAGGTAGCATAGCCCTGAGCCGGGTATTTTTTATTGTCAGTAGTGAGACGGCTTCTGCCAGTGAATTGCTTATCAATAACCTGCGCCCTTATATGGATGTTAAACTGGTTGGTGATACAACCTATGGCAAACCGGTGGGTTTTTTCCCTATTTCTATTTTTAACTATGCGATCTATCCTATCTCTTTTAAAACAGTGAACAGCGCTGGCAGTGCAGAGTATTATGATGGCTTTGCACCAGACAAATTAACAGCGGACGGTGTTAACAGGAATTGGGGTGATGTGAACGAACCTTCGCTTTCTGCGGCATTGCGTTATATCAGCACCGGCTCTTTTAACAGGGTTATGAATGCAGAAGAAGAGCAAAGCAGGAAACAGCTTTCAGTACAAAAACAATATCAGCCACTTAACAGCCGGCTGTATGACAATAAGTTTACCGGTATGTTTTTGAGCAATACACGTTGACAATAAGTTTTTAAATAACAAGAAATGGGGCATTGGCCCCATTTCTTGTTTATGGTATTCTTTGCGTTAAAATTCCGTTTGATGGCTTCACGTACTCATACTACTTGAGTAAAACACGCTGAATTAAAATTTCAACTTTACGTTAGGCACACTAAAGGAAATTATAATAAGTGGTTGCTGAATGCGCAACAGTTCTTTACCGCATCAGGAGTGTTTGCGCCTGGTTACAGCGTGCTTTTTCTTTTTAGGGCTGTTCGCAGCAACCGTATCTAATTTTTCAAACGTCTTACCAGCCAGCGCCTGCTGCTGTATTTTCTTGCCTTGCAAATTATCGGCGTGCTCATTGTCCGCATTAATTTTTTTTATGGCGCTTTGTTTTGTACTGTCCTGCCCAGAAACGGCCAGCGGCAACCATGCAATAACAACAACCGTAAGCATGATGGAAATAATCTTTTTCATACCAGTAAGATATGTTTTTTGCATAGCAGGTTTAAAGGCGAATGTTAAATAGATGAGAAAGCCAGCGACTTTTCTACGCTGATTGTTGACTGTTTTTGGCCGCTTTATCTTTTGTTTTCACAAGTCGGGATGGTAACGGGAAATCCGGTAACCGGTTCAGCACATTGTCCGCTCACACTTTACCGGGCAGAAAGACCGGGAAAGAAAAGCCCACTCGGCCGTCAGCTTCTGAACGCAGGGGCAAATTGATTGTGAAGACAGGGGCACCAAGTGTTAATCAGCGGCCACGCAAGCAACTATGTTGTTGGGTCACTATGGACATAATAACAGCCAGTCAATTCTTTGGTATATTTGTATTTTGCAAACAGCTTATGGCTATAACCACCCTCGAAGAATTTTATAAGGAAACCGCTGGTTTAATTCCGGAAGGCATTCATAAAGAGATTGGTCATTTTAATATATTCAGCATAACCGATCTCATTGCAAGAGGGAAGAAGCTGGCCGCGATGCCATATAACCGGCGGGCTTATTATAAAATCAGCCTGATTAGCGGTAAAAACAAAGCAGAATATGCAGATAAGGTAGTAGATATTGAAAAGAATGCCTTACTGTTTGCGACGCCTAAAATTCCGTATCACTGGCTGCCGCAGGAGGATAATCAGTTTGGTTATTTTTGCATTTTTACAAGTGAATTTTTAACGGCCGGTAATAGTGGGGTAGTGCTGGATGAGCTGCCTATATTCAAGCCGGGCGGTTATCCTATTTTCCAGCTGTCAGATGATGCTGCTGCAGATATTACCGCCATTTTTGTGAAAATGTATAAGGAACTGGCCGCTGATTACGCTTATAAATATGATCTCCTCCGCAATTACGTGCTGGAGCTGATCCATTACGGACAGAAATTGCAACCGGCCAGCCTGCTATACCCTGCACATACAGCTTCAGCCAGGGTATCCTCTCTATTTATCGAATTGCTGGAAAGGCAGTTTCCTATTGAATCACCTCAGCAAACGCTGGCGCTTCGTACTGCAAAAGATTACGCAGACCGGTTGGCCGTACATGTAAATCACCTGAATAAAGTATTGAAGGAAAATACCGGCAAGACCACGTCCGGCATTATCAGCAGCCGCATTATACAAGAGGCGAAAATCCTATTAAAGCAGACCGACTGGAATATTTCCGAAATAGCCTACAGCCTCGGTTTTGAAGAAATAGCGCATTTCTCTAATTTTTTCAAAAAGCAAACCTCGCTCGCACCCCTCGCTTTCCGCGGTTTGAAGACAATTGTTTGAATTTTGCAAACAATGGATTGATGCTTGCAAACAGCACGGTTTACTCTCCAGCTACCTTTGTTTTATCAATTTAAAAGATAAAACAATGAGCACTACAACAAACAGGATAGCCCTGGTTACCGGTGGGAGCCGGGGACTGGGAAAAGAAATGGCACTTAACCTTGCCAGTAAAGGTGTTGACGTAATTCTTACTTACAATAACAAAAAGGAGGAGGCGCTGGCAGTAGTGACATTAATTGAACAAATGGGACAAAAAGCTGCGGCCCTGCAATTAAATACCGGTAACATCAAAAGCTTTTCGATTTTTTGGGGCCAGGTAAAGGCGTTGCTGCATAATCACTTTAGTGTGGAACGCTTTAATTTTCTAATAAACAATGCAGGTATTGGAATGCATGCGGCATTTGCAGAAACCACCGAAGAACAATTTGATTTGTTACTGAATATTCAGTTCAAAGGCGTGTTCTTTTTGACACAGCAGTCTTTGCCACTAATAGCAGATGGCGGAGGGATTGTAAATATTTCTACCGGGCTGGCGCGGTTCTCTTTACCCGGTTATGCAGCCTATGCTGCTATGAAAGGAGCGGTTGAAACACTGACCAGATACCAGGCAAAAGAACTCGGTGGCAGAGGTATAAGGGTGAATACAATAGCGCCCGGTGCCATTGAAACAGATTTTGGCGGAGGTGCGGTACGTGACAACGCAACTGTAAATAATTTTGTTACTTCAGTTACTGCCCTGGGCCGTACGGGCCTTCCCAATGATATAGGCGGGGTGGTGGCTTTTCTGTGTACGGATGACGCCAAATGGATAAATGGCCAGCGTTTAGAAGTATCTGGCGGCATGATGCTGTAAACGCCCGGATTTGATCAAAAAATAGTACAAGTTTGCAGGACTTTATGTATACCAGTATTACACTTACAAGTTGTAAGGGCAATACTGGTATTTATTTATACCTTAGGAGCAGCCTGAAATTTTTATAAAAAGTGTATCCAACGGGCTTAAGCATCTAATAAAATAAGGTTATGAAAAGACGTTCGTTTGTAAAAGCATCCCTGCTCAGTAGTTCCTTAAGCGTAATTATTCCGGTAAGTGCCAGGTCTGCAGCAGCAGGAACCGGCAAAAAATCCAGCCGCCAGTATTATGAACTGCGGGTGTACAGTTTTAAGAATGAAGCGCAGCAAAAACTGACAGAAGCTTATTTTGAAAACGCCGCCATTCCAGCCCTGAACCGGATGGGCAGTAAAAATATTGGGGTGTTTACGGAACTTAAAACAGATGTTCAAACCAAATTATATGTTGTTATTCCATATGAGTCAATAGAAGCTTTTTTGCGGGCAGAAGAAAAATTATCTACTGATCCTGTTTATGCGGCAGCAGGCGCTGCTTATATCAATGCACCGGCAACGGAGCCGGCTTATGATCGTATAGAAAGTTCGCTGCTGTATGCATTTGCAAAAATGCCTGTGATAGCCGTCCCGGATAAAAAACCACGGATTTTCGAACTGCGCCGTTATGAAAGCGCCAGCGAAGCAGCCGGTAAAAAGAAAATAGAGATGTTTAATGATGCAGGAGAAATAGCCATTTTTAAAAGGGTAGGCCTCGGCCCTGTATTGTTTGGCGAGACCATAATTGGTGCTATGCGTCCCAATTTAACTTACCTGCTTGCATACGATGACATGGCCGCGCATGACCAGCACTGGAAATTATTTGGAAGTGATCCGCAATGGAAGCAAATTAAGGCTATACCTGAATATGCCGATGGAAAAATAGTCTCCCGCATTACGGCTGTTTTTCTGTTGCCGGCAGCTTACTCCCAGCTATAAAATGGCGGTTGAATATGGATTGTTTATTTGTGCAGGAAGATGCAGCCGGCGCGCAAAAACCATCCCTTCCTGTTAAGGCATCGCCGCGATGATGGCAGCTATCTGGTCAAATTCTTTTGACTTGTCAATAAAATAGTCGGCACCCAGCTTCATGCAAAGTTTCTGGTAATATTCATTACCCTGGTTGGTTATCATAATTACTTTGGCCGAGGGATTGTTTTCTTTAATAATGGGTAATATTTCAATACCGCTTTTATCGGGCAGGTTTATATCCAATAAAAAAATATCCGGGTTATTTTCACTGATGGCAATAACGGCATCTGCATAATTACCGGCGTTTTTTATCCACGCAAGATTATCCAGATCTTCCAGCATGTCAATTAATCTTTCAACTATTAACGGAGAATCATCAACAATCAATATGGTTTTTTTGCCGGGTTCTGTTGCATTCATTTGCTGCAAAACTAATGCAGCAAATGATGGTATCAGGTAGCGTAGCAATAATAAACAAGTAGTGGAAATACTTATGATTTTGTAGAGTTACCGCTACGGGTGTAGTTGGGAAACAAGTAATAAACAGGTAAGTGTTATATAATCTTATTTTCCATTGCGTAGAGGGTAAGTGAGGTATTGGTTTTCAGGTTCATTTTTGCCATAATACGCGCACGGTAAGTACTAACCGTAGTGCTGCTTAATGATAACATCTCTGCAATTTTAGATACTGAATTGCCGGAGGCTATCAATTTTAACACATCAAATTCCCTGTCTGACAAGTATTCATGCGGTAATTTGTCCGCATCTTTATCAAGCGATACAGCCAGTTTTTCTGCAACAGAAGGGGAGATGTATTTTCTGCCCGACAGCACGCGCTGCACCGCTGTAACCAATTCTTCTGACGCCATATCTTTATTAAGATAACCAGATGCGCCGGCTTTTAAAACCCGTAGTGCATATTGCTCTTCGGGGTGGATGCTTAAAATCAGTACAGGGAGTTTGGGGTAGTATTGTTTTATTTGCTGCAGGGCATCCAGCCCGCTTCTGCCCGGCATAGACAAATCGGTAATAATTACATCCCAGGTTGCGCTCATCACCTGTTTTATAAGGCTTTCCGCGTCGCCTACTTCGTCAATATAGACAGGTTTAAATTCTTCCATCAGTATTTGCTTAAGTCCTTTTCTTACAACAGTATGATCGTCTGCAATCAAAATTCTAATCATAGAAATATAATTATGTGGGTAATTGTGTATGCTGCATTTCAAAAGGTGCGGCCACCAGTACCGTAGTGCCTTTGCCAGGCTGGCTGATTATTTCATAACTGCCACCCATCATAAGGGTTCTTTCTTTCATGCCCAGCAAGCCCAGGGTTTTTTTCTGTGCTGCATTACTGGTGTCGAAACCTTTTCCATCATCTGTAATTTTTAAAATCAACTGGTTATTGTCTGATTCAAGTGCCGAAAATACTTTTGTTGCATTGGCATGACGGGCCACGTTGGTAAGCGATTCCTGGTAAATGCGGAAGAGGCCGATAGCGATAGCGGAAGAAACTTCTATTGACTGGTCGGGCCGCTTAAAGTTGCAGGGTATACCGGATCTTTTTTCAAACTCACTGCTCCACCATTCCAATGCTTCCACCAGTCCCAGGTCGTCCAGTATGCTGGGGCGCAATTCCGCAGATAATTTTCTTACAGTGTTTACGGTTCCATCCAGGAAACTCAGTATTTCTTTTATTTTCTGATCCCGTTGTTCGGGGTTAAGATCTTTTTTTCTTGACAGCCATGAAATATCCATTTTAAGACCTGTCAGCTGCTGGCCAAGTTCATCATGTATTTCACGGGCCATGTTAGCTCTTTCTTCTTCACGGATATCCTGTAAGTGGGAGGCCAGCTGACGAATATCTTCATAGGATTTTTTTACAAGAGCTTCTGCAATGGTCTTTTCCGTTACGTCAATACTAAGTCCCAGCCAAACCGGTTTACCTTCATAAATAATTTTGTAATTAAAAATTTCAACATGAATAATACTGCCGTCCTTTTTTTTATGACGCCATTGCATAGTGGTGCCTGAACCCGGTTCAGTTTCGTCCACCATTTTTAGAAAACCATCAGTTTCGTCAGATGGCCGCAAATCCCTGGAATTGAGGCGTAAAAATTCTTCCCGGTCATATCCATATTGCTTAAGCGCAGATTCGTTTACATCTATAATATTCAATTCCGGTATAGAACTCATCCACATAGGCATTGGGTTGTTTTCAAATAGCAACCGGTATTTGTGTTCGGAACGCCGCAGGCTTTCATCTGCCATTTTTTGTTCGGTTACATCCTGCGCCATACCGGTAAGGCGTAGCGGCTGGCCAGACTCACTCTTTTCCAGTTCTGCTATTTCATGTATATGCTGAATGCTGCCGTTTTTACGGACAATCCGGTGTACAATGTCCATGGTTTTACTGCCGTTCAGGGAAGCGTCCAATTCCTGTGCAAACAGCCCTTTATCATCCGGGTGAATGATGTTGAAAAAAGTTTCATATCCGTCTGCCAGGCAATCGGGCTGCAGATCATAGATGCTGTATATTTCATCGGATAAATACAGCCGTTTATTGATTACATCGAACTCCCAATGACCCAGCTTGCCCTGTGCCTGCGCCTTGCGGTAGCGGGCTTCGCTCTGGCGCAATATTTCTTCTGTTTTTTTAACATCGGTAATATCCTGTATAACCCCCATTGCTTTTCTCAATTTACCATCTTCAAAAACAGCGTCGATGGTTGTAAGGGCATAGCGAAGGTCATTCTCCCCTTTTATAAACCGGTATTCATCCCTGAATCTTTCTTCCTTTTCCTGTAAATTTCTAAAGACAGTCTTCACTTTTATAATGTCATCCGGATGCAGCTGCTGAAAAAATGTTTCCAGTGAAACAGGCTGTTCTTTATTGAGCCCATGTATGCGGTACATAGAATCAGACCAGGCAATCTGGCGGGTTAACGCATCGTATTCCCAACTTCCAAACTGCCCAATTTCCTGCGCGCGGGACAGCATCTGCTCATTTGTGCGGACTTTTTCTTCGGCGTTTCTGCGTTCGGTAATATCACGGTAGTTTAAAACAACTGCGTTTACAAAAGGCTCCTGTAATAAATTGTTGTAACTGCATTCAAGCCATTTATAGCTGCCGTCCGGCATTTTATGCCTGTGTTCCAATAATGTAACTGCTGTGGGGGTTCTTGCAATTATTGCAAACGCTTCTTTTACGTCCTCCAGATCGGCTGCGTGAATAAAACCATCCAGGGTTTTTCCAACCATGTCTTTATAGCTGTAGCCAAGAATACGTATGCCTGACGGGCTGATGTCCAGCATAGTACCGGATGCATCCATCAGGATCAATCCATCTGTACTATTCCTAAGCAGTGCCCTGAATCGTTTTTCGTTGTTGACAATTTTCTCTTCCGCTTTTCTCATAGTGGTCACATCTACCATGGCACCTGCCATTCTGAACGGCTTGTTTTCCTGGTTATACATAATATAACCGCGGTCAAGCACAAATACCGGAGTTCCATCTGCTTTCAGAAAACGGTATTCATCAGACCAGGATGGTGCTCCTGTTTCAATTGCATGGTTAATGCTTTCTGTAACCCGTGTTCTATCTTCCGGGTGAATACCGTCATACCAGGAACTGACGTCAATATTCTCTTTTTTGGGGTATCCAAAATGAGTGTAATAATTTTTATTCCACCACATGGATTGATTAATCAGATCCCAGTCCCACACCACATCATTGGTGGCAGTGGCCACAACCTGGAACCTTTCGTTGGAACTATTGATTTCCTGTTCCGCTTTTTTCTTCTCTGTAATATCTTTTATAAATACTGAAATACCTTCGGGAGATGGATAAACGTGGTTCTCCTGCCATAAATCCAGCGGGCCATAGTAGTCTGTATTGACAGTGTATTGCTGGGTCTCCATAGCGGTAGTATAAAGCTTATAAGTGGCAGAGCCAACCGCAGCCGGAAATACTTCCCATACATTTTTACCTATCAGTGAAGAAGGATCGTGTTTTATTAACTCGCCGGCTTTCTTGTTGATGTAGGTATAGCACCAGTTTTTATCAAAAGCAACAAACGCATCGGTGATCCGCTCAAAAAAACTGGTTAGTTCAGCCGTCTTTAATTTCACTTTTTTCTCCAGTTCTTCATTGAAACGTATCAACTGGTCCTCTAATTTTTTTCTTTCCGTTATATCTTTGTGTACACCCACATAGCCGGTAATCTCACCGGTTTCATCAAGTATTGTAGTAACAGAGGCAAGTACGGTAATATATTCATTTTTTTTACTGGTATAGGTGGTCTCATTTTTATAAAAGCCATTTTTTTCAATGTCTGCAATGGCGCTGTTTCTGTCTTCTCCTGTAAGACGGCTTTTAAGCAGCATGCCCAGGTTTTTACCTATGCTTTCATTACGTGTATAACCATACATTTTTTCAGCCGCCTTGTTCCAGCTTTTTATAATATAGCTGGTATCGGTTGAAAAGATAGCATCGCTTGTTTGCTCAACCAGGTTGGATAAATAATGAATTGCTGCCTGTTTTTTCCGCTCTTCGGTAATGTCTTTACTAATTTCAGCATATCCCTTTAACTGGTTTTTTTCATCATAGAGTGGAGTGAAAATATTATTGGCCCAAAATAATGACCCATCTTTTTTTACGCGCCAGCCTTCTGTTTCATAGCGCCCGTTTTCCCTGGCTTTGTTTAAATTATCTATATGTTCTTCACTACTTATTTTTTCCTGTGTATAAAAAATGGAAATGTTTTTGCCATTTACTTCTGCGGCAGTATAACCTTTAATTTTTGCCGCACCTTCATTCCAGCTTAGTATATTGCCAAGGGTATCCATAGTAAAGATGGCATAATCGCTTACATTTCTTAATACCAGGCGCAGCTGTTCTTCGCTGTCGTTCCGATCTTTTTCTGCTTTTCTCAGTGTTTTAAAGTCAGTTCTCACTGTTTGAATAAGAATAACCACCAGTATCAGTACAATTATAATCAACCAGAGCAGCATATTGTCGAGCCGTAAACCTGACAGCTGGTTGGCCTCTTTTCTGCTGGCAAGCAATATGTTTTCTGCTTCTTCAATTTGCAGGATGCTTTTTGCGGTATGTTCAGTGTAATAATTTTCATTGTCTTTTTCGATGGAAGCAGCTGCCGCGGAGAGTCCTTGTTTTTGGCGCAAGCTGATAATCCTTCCGGCGGATTCAATATTCCTGCTGATGTACTGCTGCAAACTGTCAATACGCGCTTGCTGCGCTGGGTTATCAGCAGTGAGCGACTTTAGTTTTCTCACAGAATTGAATATGGAAGAGTCAGCTATATCCAGCGATTTCAAATAATTGCTGTCGCCGGTTAATATAAAATCACGCACAATAATCTTATTGTCGGTTGTGGCCGATAATACTTTCTGGGTGTTGTACAATACTTCGTTGGTATGTGCCACATCTGCAGCCGTGTATTTCAGGTGGTTCGATTGCTGCAGCACAATAAATACTACAGCCAGTATCGCCGTCAAAATGAGGAATATGCCAATTTTTAAAAATTTCCCTGTCGCTGGTTTCATATAGTATTAATAGGATGGAATTAACTGGCGGCTTTATAGAAAAGCAGCATTGTCTGACAATTCTCTTATTGGAGGTATAGCGTATTGCAATATAAGCAATTAAGATGTACGATTTATACATATACGCCATAAAACAAGACGCTGAAATGTTGTGCTGTATAGCTGATAAGTGTTTACTATTATTCAGGAATGCCTGCGTTTATACCTGGCATTAAGATCTGATTAAGAATGGTATTGTTGATGGCTTTTGTTTTAGCATTGTATAGCTAACAACCGGAGAATACATCAGCAAGCATTTTTGCAGCATGTGTACAGACAGTTTGAAGTATAAAGAATATATCCTATGGTATCCTAACGGGTATGGTAATTTATTTAGTATGTATGGGTGATCCAAATAAAGCTGTGTTAGTATAGCCGCTTGACAAAGCATCTTTCCGGTACAGGCACATTGTATATGCTATATGACGAATTTTTAATAATAGAAAAGGCCCTCAAAAGGGCCTTTTCTATTATAGTTGCATTATAATAATAACGGGATATTTACTTTTTAAGCCTGTATTTCTTGGTCACCTTGGGGCTGTTAAAATACTGGTTCAATTCTTCTTCTGTCATATTACTGGCAAGCTCCAGCGGTACATCTATTAACTGTATCTGTGTTTGCTTAAGTTCTTCTTTAAGCTTGGATGTTTTTTTGGTAATGTCCGGGTCGCGTTCTCCCACCAGCCCGTTATCACGCACCATGTACTCAAGGCGCTTAATAGAACCCCGAATCATGGAAGCCTGGTTTTGGTCGAATACTTTTTGAGGCGCTACCGCTTCTTTGATGGGTACCAGTGAAATGCCTACGCTGGGCAATACCTGGCCGGTTTTTTTGGCACTTTCATTGGTGGAAGACGCCAGGATGCTACCGGTTAAAGCAGTAGTAGAGCCCGTTATATCAAAAGTAGTACGGGTTGTTTTAGTTCCTTTCACACGTTTATCCAGCTGCAGAAAGGTGTATTTAAGTTGCAACACATAGGTATTGATATTCTTAACCACCATCTTGTAATCTTCTTCCGCGAGGGGATAGTTCAGCGCATCCCTTACAATAATGCGTACGGTAGCCGTATCACGAACCTGGAATTTATTAACACCCACAAAGCTGAGGATCAGGATTTTTATCCTGGCCGAATCGGACTCTTTTACAAAATCGAAAGGGGGCATCCAGGTAAAATCATCATCACATTTCTTTACCAGCGTAAAATTTTTCAGCGGGCGGTTAGCGAAAAACGTTATATTTTCTATGGGAAAGCTGCCGTTTTCACATTGTATTTTAAAGCTTACTGTATCGCCTTCGTCAACCGTGAGGGTAGAAGTGACCGACGGTTTTACTTTTGATACAACAATATCTGTATTGTAAAAGACAATTGTAAAAACAGTGTCTGCATGTTCCTTTGCATCTGAAAGGTTTTGCACGCCGATGTTAACTTTATATTCAACATCGTATTTAAGTTTGCCAGAAAGGAAAAAAGATTTTTCTGCCTTGAAAGTCAGCACACCATCATCTTTATTGATTCTTAATCCTACCGGTGAGTTACGCAGGAACCAGTAATATTTGGTTTCATCTTTATTGATTTCCAGGTTATAGCTGAGTGTAGAATCTGAGTGAATGGTAAAATAGGGGTTAAGATTGATGATACGCAGGGGCACATAAACAGAATCTACCGGCGCTACCGGGTGCGGCAAAGTGTCTTGTTGTGCATAGGATGAAATGGAAACCGCTAAACATAACATTAAAAGAAGCTTGTTTGCTATTCTCATGCTGACTGTTAAAAGATTGTTTATGCGTGCAATATTAGTCCATTTTGGCTTAAACTGCCAGCGCTGTTAACACCTTTTAACCATTTTCTATGTCTTTTAATTGCTGCTGCAGCTGTAACAGGTAATTGCCGTACAATTTCCTGATATGCCACCTGGAAAAAATGTAGATAATAGCAGGCCAGCTGATAATAAAAGCAATGACGTACCAAAGCATTCCTGCTGACCAGTGAAACTGGTAAAGCAGGCCTTGCCGCGACACATCCATGTACCCGGTAATTAATCCAAAGATAAAAATGACCGGCACCAGGCCCATGGTAAGTTGAAAGTCAAGCCGTGTAAAACGCGTTATTATATTGATAATCTGCTGCAGGCGCTCTTTTATACTGCGTGGCGCCATTTCGTAAAAAATGATTTTCCGGTACAGCAGGCACAGGTAAATACTGAATACAATACAAAATAGCCAGGCAGCCGTGCAGAAGAGATGAATATAAACGGATGCATATATCATCCATATTATTACCGCCACGATCATGCAAACGGCGCAAGCTGCCAGCTCAAACCAAATGCTTCTTTTTATTTTACCGGTTACGGAGAGGGCTTTTTTACGCACGGCCGTTTCAAGCTCAATGGCAGTATGCGGTACGGCGCCTTCTTCCAGCTTCGATTTTATCAGGGTCTTCAGTTCATCCAGTTCCATACATGACCTTTAAGGTTATAAATATTTCTTAGTAGATTCTTTCAGTTTTGTTTTGATACGGTTCATTTTAACCGCTACATTATTGGCGGTGATGCCCATGGTTTCTCCTATTTCTGCATAGCTATAATCTTCCATATATAACATGACCAACGCCTTATCGATTCCCGATAGCGCGTTAATAGACGTATACATGGCCGTTAGCTGTTCCTGTTCTGTATGGCTGTACTCCGAATCTATGGTTAAGTGATCGCTCATCTGCGCGGTATCAACCTGGCGCTGTTCTTTCCTGTAAAATGTAATGGCAGTATTCAATGCTACCCGGTAGAGCCAGGTAGAAAATTTGGCATCGCCTTTAAAATTGCGGTAACCTTTCCAGGCACTGAGCAGTACTTCCTGGAAAAGATCTTTTTTATCCTGTTCGCTGTTCATGTAAAGGTTGCAGACCTTATGGATAATCTTCTGGTGATGCCCGATTAATTGTATAAATTCTTGTTCGGTATGCATGTCTGCGGCAGGGTCGTATGATTGTATTAAATAGTGCAATAAGCTGGTCTGACCAGCAGAATAACCAGCCAGGTCATGTAAGCATCGCTGCATTAGTCGCTCAATTAACCAGAATATTACACATAAAAATAACCCCATTGCAGAAACAACGGGGTTAATAAATCAAAACCAACTGCATGCCCAGCCGGTCAGGGCGGGGTTATGAAATATTCATCAGCATCTTGTGTTATGCTGCAGATATCTTATTGTATGGTTATTTGCTTGGCAGCTTCTTTCACTTCTGCTTTTTTGGGTAATAATACCTTCAGCAGGCCGTTATCATATTTAGCCTGTATACCCGCTGCATCTACTTTATCGTCTAAAGTAAAACTGCGTTTAAAGCTGTGTAAGCTGAATTCACTGCGGATAGACTTAACAGCATCTGTTTTAGCTGCTTCTTTCTTTTCATAGCTAATGGTAAGTAAACCATTGTCTATGTTAAGTTTAAAATCCTCCTTGTTTCTGCCCGGAGCATTCAGTTCAACATGGTAAGCATCTGCTGTCTCAGCAATATTTACCGGGGGAAAATTAAGGCCTGCTTTATCTGCAAATGCTGCCGGAAATTCATTGAACAGTTCATTAAATACGTTGTTGAAGTTAACGGGTCTGAAGTTGTTTTTTACGAGTGTCATAACCATTCTATTTTTTAGTTTTTAAAATTTCAATTGACGTATAGTCTTTTTCAAACAGCGTACCATTGCCTTTTTTAAGGTCTTTTAATGACGCGATTTCAGCTTTCTAGAGATTATAGTGACAAAAAGGCCGTTTTGGCGCGAACCTGATGACATAACAGCAGTTTTTGTTTATAATTATATGCACACAATGAACTTTTTCTATAATTTTGCGTTGCTAAATAAAAGACTAAATAATATATATATGTATCCAGCAGAAATTGTAATACCGATGAAGGAAGAATTGACGGACAATGGTTTTGACGAACTGGTAACGTCTGAAGCCGTAGACAATCAGCTTTCTCAAAAAGGAACAACGCTTGTAATGATTAATTCAGTTTGCGGTTGTTCTGCAGGCTCTGCCCGTCCAGGTGTACTGATGGCAGTACACAATACCGCTAAGAAGCCTGATCACCTGGCCACTTCGTTTGCAGGGTTTGATATAGACGCAGTAAAAACATTGCGTCAGCACCTGTTGCCTTACCCGCCATCATCACCTGCTATTGCTCTGTTTAAAGACGGGCAGCTGGTGCATTTTATAGAAAGGCATATGATTGAAGGTCGTCCGGCGCAGATGATTGCACAGAATCTTATCAGTGCATTTGAGGAATATTGTTAAGCTAAGTAATAGGTTTTGTACAGACTCTTTAAACCCACCCCGCCGGTGGGTTTTTTTTATGAATGAAGGGTCTTGTCATATAAATAGGATAGTTGTTACAGGATGCAGCAGGGTGGAGGGACAGCGCAGCTCATCTTCCTGTTCCCCTGCAGGCAGTTACTAATGGGTAAAATATTTACAGAAGGAACCGGGCTGCTGCCTGGGCGCCGCCCACAATAGTTATTTACAAGATTTTTGCCCTAACATTGCAGTCAATTAATTATTATTATTCATTTCAATTGCTCAGAGCATATGTATCCTAACCTTTATTTTCTTGTTCGTGATTGGTTTGGCGTAGATTGGAAGGGACTGCGTTTTGCTAATATGTTTGGCTTTATGGTAGCGCTGGCTTTTATTACAGCTGCTATTGTAATTGGTAGTGAACTGAAAAGAAAAAGTAAGGAAGGTTTACTCCATTACCAGGAAGAAAAAATTACCATTGGCAAACCTGCCAGCCTGGTTGAATTGCTGATTAATTTTTTGTTGGGTTTTTTGTTCGGCTATAAAGTTATTGGTGCTTTTTTTAGCGATCCCAATGGCGATATGCAGCAGTTTATGCTTTCTACCCAGGGAAACTGGATAGCAGGTATTGTAGCGGGATTGTTGTTTGCCGGGCTCAAATGGCGCGAGGCAAATAACCAGAAACTGGACAAGCCAACAGAGAAAACAATACGGATATGGCCGCACGACAGGGTATCGGATATTATTTTACTGGGGGCAGTATTTGGTTTTTTAGGCGCTAAGATTTTTGATAACCTGGAAAACTGGAATCGTTTTATCAAAGATCCCATCGGTAATCTTTTTTCGCCCAGCGGGCTTACTTTTTATGGTGGATTAATTTGCGCGGCACTGGCCATATGGTGGTATGCAAAAAAACATAATATTGGTTTTTGGCACCTGAATGATGCGGCAGCGCCGTCGCTGATGCTGGCGTACGCAGTGGGCCGTATGGGTTGCCAGATAAGTGGTGATGGCGACTGGGGCGTATTAAACAGCGCGTATGTATCTGACAAAAATGGCGCGGTTTCTCTTGCCACAAACGAACAGTTTCAACAGCAGCTGCAAAACAATAAAGATTTTTTTATCCGCCAGTTTGATAGCCTTGATAAAGTAAAGCATGTTTATTTTAAAGGTGTGTCATGGCTGCCCGACTGGTTTTTTGCTTATACTTATCCGCATAATGTAAATAAGGAAGGAATACCGCTACCCAATTGCGACTGGGGCGAATATTGCAACGTGCTCCCGCTGCCGGTTTTCCCTACGCCATTGTATGAAATTATCGCCTGCACTATTTTGTTTGGCCTTATCTGGATGCTGCGTAAAAAATTTACCGTAGCGGGCACCCTGTTTGGTTTTTACCTGTTTGTAAATGGTATTGAGCGTTTCCTGGTTGAAAAAATACGTGTGAACACCAAATACGAAGACCTCCCTTTTCAGCCTACCCAGGCCGAGCTTATTTCATTCCTTCTTATTATTACCGGCCTTGTTTTAATGCTCTACCTGCCAAGACGTGCTGCGGGGAGGAAAGTCGTGAGTCGTGAGTCGTGAATCGTCAGACGGGCCCGGTCGATCTACGGTCAAAACGGGCTATGCGTTTCATTTATATACATTCCGCAGTTACGCGTCAGTTTCCGGTATATACCTATGCCAATAAAGTATTCTAATCAATCCCAGGCAAGTTGAAAAGCACGGTATCCTGGTTTTACCCGGCTGCTGAACCTGTCCCCTACAGGAGCTGCATTGTATGTTTTCCCAGCAATCATTCCTTAGCCCATCCTGTAATAACGCGCAGATAGTGTTTTTATCAACCTGCAAGCGCTGCCATTCACGTGGTGACAGCCCACCACTCAAAATTCACTACTCTTGGCTACTATCACTACCAGTTCCCGGCTACCAATTGATTATTGCCGTTCGTCCCCAAAGGGCCTTGGCCCATGTAACAAGCTAAAGCCTGAACGCGTCACAGGAGATGTTAAATAACCGCCAGTTATCGATAAAATTGACCACCTAACACAAAACACTGTTCTAAGTATTGCATAGTACCTACTTTTGGAATGTAATAATAAAGACAAAGTACCAACCAATATAAAATTACTTTTATGAAGAAAATAATGAGTCTGTTACTGGTTTTAATGGCCGCCGCTAGTGTAACAGCGCAAACGGAAGGCAAAATCAGCGGACATGTTACAGATGGCAGCCAAAAGATTATTGAGTCAGCTACCACAATGCTTTTAAAAGCAAAAGATTCTGCCGTGCTGAAAATGGGCGCGGCCAGCAAGGACGGCAACTTTTTATTTGAAGGCATCGCCGCAGGCAAGTACCTGGTAGCCGTTTCTGCAGTAGGCTACAAAAAAACATTTTCACCAATCTTTGAAATAAATGAAGCAAATATCTCTATTGCTTTGAAAACCATTCAATTGGTTCCAAATTCTAAGGACCTTACAGGTGTTACTGTGGTGGGACGTAAGGCATTAATTGAGCAGCATATTGACAGGACCGTAGTTAATGTGGATGCAGCGGTTTCCAACGCAGGTGCCACTGCATTGGAAGTGCTGGAAAAATCGCCGGGCGTTACAGTTGATAAAGACGGCAGCATCAGTTTAAAAGGAAAACAGGGCGTACAGGTGTTTATTGATGGCAAACCCTCTTACTTAAGTGGTGCCGACCTGGTGAACCTGTTGAAAAATATGACTGCCAGTCAGCTTGATCAAATTGAAATAATGACTAATCCGCCAGCAAAATATGATGCGGCCGGCAATTCAGGCATTATCAACATTAAAACAAAAAAGAACAAAGCAAAAGGTTTCAACGGAAGCATCAATGCAGGTTATTCACAGGGTTTTTATGCCCGTACCAATGAAAGCCTGAACCTTAACTACCGTACCGGCAAGTTCAACGCATTTCTCAATTACAGCTACAACAAGTATAACAGTTATAACCAGCTCTCCATTCATCGTGTATACAAGGAAACCGATGGCAAAACAGTAAAAGCGATGTTTGATCAGCTGGCGTTTATGCCCAGGAGTAATAACAGCAATAACCTGAAATTTGGAATGGATTTCTTCGCCAGCAAGAAAACTACTCTGGGCTTTGTTGCTACTGGTTTTTTAAACCCATCTAACCAGCGAAATTTCAATACCTCGTACCTCAAAGATGCTATTGGCGAAGTTGACTCAATTGTTTACTCTACCAGTAAATCGCATAATAGCTGGAAGAATGGAGCGCTCAATCTTAATTTCCGTCACCAGTATGATTCTACCGGCCGTGAGCTGACTGCAGATGTGGATTTTTCCAAATATTCATCCAATGATAACCAGTCTTTCAGTAATGCATCTTTCACCCCGGAATGGGTACCCAAGGGCCAGACCAACCTGAAAAGTTTATTGCCGGTTGACATTAATATTTACTCAGCCAAACTGGATTATACGCATCCGCTTAAAAAAGAAGCCAAACTGGAAGCAGGTTTTAAAACAAGTTACGTAAACACAGATAATGCCGCCAACTATTTCAACGTAAACGGTAGTAGTGAACAGGTAGATTACGATAAAACCAACCGTTTTCTGTACAAAGAAAATATCAATGCAGCCTATGTTAATTATAACAGGCAGTTTAAGAAGTTTGGTGTACAGGCAGGCCTTCGTTTTGAAAATACTAATTACAAAGGGCACCAGTTGGGCAATGTGCAAAAGCCAGGGTCTGATTCATCTTTTACCAGGACCTACAACAATTTTTTTCCAACCATATTTATAAGTTATGCAGCGGATAAAAACAACCAGTTTGGTTTATCAGTTGGCAGAAGGATAGACAGGCCAGCCTACCAGGATTTGAACCCCTTCCTTTTTTTTATTGATAACTATACCTACGAAACCGGTAACCCCTTTCTACAACCCCAGTACAGCAATAATGTGGAGCTAAGCCATACGTTTAAAGGCTTTCTTACCACCACTGCCAATTACAGCAAAACAAAGAACTTCTTTACAGAAACATTTGGCCAAAAAGATTACGCCACCATTGTAAGCAGGGGCAATATCGGGCAGAGACAAAATGCAGGCCTTAGTGTAAGCGCACAGGTAAAGCCTGCCAAATGGTGGAGCGCAAGTTTATATGGTAACTATAATTACAATTACTTTAAGGGGGTACTGTATGGAGAGGTGGTTAATGTAAGCGGTTCCAATGTATTGTTTAATGTGAACAACCAGTTCACTTTTGGCAAAGGCTGGAGCGCAGAGCTGAGTGGCTTCTACCGGACAAAAGGTATTGAAGGACAGATTATGATTAACCCGATGGGCCAGGCATCAGCCGGTGTATCAAAACAAATATTGAAAGGAAAGGGCAGTGTGCGCGTAAACATAAGGGATATCTTCTATACCAATAAAGCCAGGGGAACTATTATTTTCCAGCAGACCGAAGCATATTTTCAGAATACAAGGGATTCAAGGGTGGCTGGTATATCATTTACCTATCGTTTTGGAAAACCGATTAAGGGGCCGCAAAACAACCGTAAAAAAGGTGGTGCTGATGATGAACAAAACCGTGTGAAAGCAGGCGGCAATAACTAGATTTTTAGTATGGAAGTATTCATTATTCAGACGAGTTGGTGATAAAAGAAATAGTTTACAGTATTTAGTATTCGGACGTGAATATTGGAGTTGATTTCACTTCTTCTCAAGATTAAAACACCAGGGACTGTTGGCAGCAGGTCTGAATACTTTATACTACATACTGCATACTAACTACGATACTTGATAACTATACGGCGCTTTTCGTACCTGAAATAAACCGTTCGTGTATTGGCAACATTATATTCCCCTTCATCCAGATTTATATTTTTTAACCAGTCCGTCCGCATCAACTTCACCACTTCTAATTAAGACGGGCTGACACAACCAAATAAACTGCTATGAAAAGAATTATAACCATTATTACCTTATCCTTATTTTCTTTTGTATTATTTGCCCAGGATAAAACCGGCAAGATAAGCGGCACTGTTACTGATGCTGCACAGAAGCCCCTGGAAGCAGCCACCGTACAGTTGCTGAAGGCAGATGGCAAAACGCTGGTGAAAGCAGCTGTAACCAGTAAGCAGGGCTTGTTTGAAATAGAGAAGCTCGCCGCAGGCAAATACATACTCTCCGTTACTGCCGTTGCCTTTACTGCAAAAAATACAGCGCTGCTGGAGCTTAGTGCAGATAAAATGCAATTGCAGGTACCTCCAATTCAACTGGCGCCCGGCTCAAAAGAATTAGGCGGTGTAACTGTTACCGCACGCAAACCATTGATTGAACAAAAAATTGACAGGACCGTCATCAATGTTGATGCCGCGCCTACCAATGCGGGCGCTACTGCTATGGAAGTGCTGGAAAAGTCGCCTGGTATTTCTGTCAACAATGATGGCGTTATCAGCCTGAAAGGTAAGCAGGGCGTAATTGTAATGATGGATGGAAAACCGACCTACCTCTCTGCCGCGGATTTGGCAAACGTTTTAAAAAACATGCCGGCATCAGCACTGGACCAGATAGAGATTATGACCAACCCGCCGGCCAAGTATGACGCATCGGGCAATTCGGGTATTATCAATATTAAAACAAAAAAGAGCAGGAGCGATGGTTTGAACGGAAGTATTACGGCAGGCGGAACACTCGGCCTGTATAAAAGAGGCGATAGTTATCTTACTCCTTTCAAACAAACCAGCAGCCTGAACATTAATTACCGCAAGGGTAAACTGAACCTGTTTGGTAACTATAATTATAACTACCGCGAAGGTAAAAGTGATATGGAGCTGAGCCGTAAATTTTTTGAAAAGAACGGTGACCTCAATTCTGTGTCCAATTCAGTAACGCAATTTAACATGCGCAATAATAATCACACGTTGAAAGTTGGTATGGATTATTATGCAGATAAGAAAAATGTATTTGGTGTGGTATTAAATGGTTTTGGGTTTTTTGGCAGCCCCACGCCCCTGAGCACGCAGATCATTTCACTGCCCGATGGAAGGGTTCAGTCGGTATTAAAATCTTCTACCGCCAATGACCTTACGTTTTACAACTACTCGGGTAATTTTAATTACAAGCACGTATTTGATACAACCGGAACAGAATTAACCGCTGACCTGGATTATATTGGTTACAGCAATGTATCAAAGTCTTTACTGATAACCGATGTGTATGACGGTGTAAGCGGGGGTAAAACAGGAAACCTTACTTTGCGGGGCGATATACCCAGTGAGATTAATATTTATTCCGGCAAGGCAGATTATACCCACCCCATGAAAAAAGACATGCGCTTTGATGCGGGCTTTAAGGTAAGCTATGTAAAAAGTGATAATGAAGTAAAATATGAGCGGGATAACGGTAATGGCTGGGTGCCGGATAACAGGTCGAACCATTTTATCTACGAGGAAAATATCAATGCGGCTTATGTAAGCATCAATAAAAAATGGAAAAAATGGAGTACGCAGGCTGGTCTTCGCCTGGAGAATACAACCGCTAAAGGAAAACAGGTACTTACAGATTCATCGTTTACCAGGAAATATACAAGCCTGTTTCCAACTTTTTACCTAAACTATGAACTCAATAAAAACAACACCCTTACCTTATCGTACGGCAGAAGAATTGAGCGGCCAAATTACCAGGATTTGAATCCGTTTCTTTGGTTCCTGGATTCACTTACTTTCAGGCAGGGCAACCCTTACCTGCTGCCACAATATTCAAACAATATAGAATTGCGGCATTCCTATAAAGGAGGGTTCACCACTGCTGTGAGTTATGCAGTTACCGATGATGTGATTTCGCAAATCATAAAACAAAATACAGAAAAACGGATTACCTATGTTACTACAGATAATGTAGCCCGGTTTAAAAACCTTGGTTTCTCTGTAAATGCGCCATTTAAACCTGCTAAATGGTGGAATGTAAACGCCTTTGGAAATGTTTACCACAACCAGTACACAGGTTTTTATTATAATTCATACACCGGTAAAAACGACCCGCTGGATATCAGCTATACTTCATTCATGGTAAATGTTTCCAACACCTTCACCTTCAAAAAAGGCTGGACAGCGGAACTCAGCGGCTTTTACCGCGGCAAGGGTATCGACCAGCTCAGCATCAGCGATCCCATGTATTTTATGAGCCTGGGCGGACAAAAAACGATATTAAAGGGAAAGGCCACCGTTCGGTTAAACATCCGGGATCCTTTTCACTGGCAGGTATACCGGGGCAGAACAATGTACAGCGATATTGATTTGAAAGTGTTTAACAAATGGGATAACCGCAGTGCGACCATCACTTTTAGCTACCGCTTTGGTAAATCTGGTCTGCCCCAGGCACGCAAGCGAAACAGCGGAGCCAGTGATGAACAGAACCGTGCAGGTGGCGGACAGCAGAACTAAGGAAAGAGATTAAAACGCGAAAGAAACAATGAAAGGAGGACATTTGTCCTTCTTTCTCTTTTTATAGCTGTTTCACCAATATGTCTTTTTTCTTTTTGCCCCTTAGCTTTTTCTCTTTAAATGCTTAGTCTTACATTTGAACTGCAATTTACAATAGGCAGTATCCCGGGCAATACAGCACCGGGCTGCTACAGCAGATAATAAACCTAAATACACATTGATATGCCATCATTCGATATCATGAGCAAAGTAGACGGCCAGGCGCTGGACAATGCTGTAAACGTAGTAAAGAAAGAAATCACCAACCGCTTTGATTTTAAAGACGCACACGTGGTTATTAACCTGGATAAAAAAGAATTTAAGCTGAACATTGAAACGGATGATGATATGAAGATGGGGCAGCTGCTGGATGTGCTTGTCAGCAGGGCGCACAAGCAGGGAATCTCGCCTGAGGCTTTTGATATGTCAAAAGAATCTTACCCCAGTGGTAAAACGGTTAAGAAGGAGGTTGGAGTAAGAAATGGTCTTAAACAGGAAGACGCCAAGAAGATAGTAAAACTTATTAAAGATAGCGGCCAAAAGGTGCAAGCGCAGATTATGGATGATATGGTGCGGGTCACCGGCAAGAAACTGGATGATTTACAGGCAGTTATACAATTATGCCGCACGGCAGACCTTGGTTTGCCCCTGCAGTTTGATAACATGCGCAACTAAGTAAAAACAGTTTGGAAATTAGGCATTCAGTTGGTATTTTTGCAGCCTTGTAAATTAAAAAAGTACGGCAAAAACCGTACTGCCTTAAAATAAACAATTATGAAAAAAGGTATCCATCCGGAAAATTACCGGTTCGTTGTTTTCAAAGACATGAGTAACGGTCATTCATTTTTAAGCCGGTCTACGTACAATACCAAAGAAATGGTAAAGTGGGAAGATGGCAATGAGTACCCCCTTGTAAAACTGGAAATTTCCAGTATGTCGCACCCGTTCTTTACCGGTCAGAAAATGCTGGTAGATACAGCCGGACGTATTGACAAGTTTAAGAAAAAATACGCTAAGAAAGCATAAAATAATCGGCACTCCAGGGTGTGTGAAAGTTTTGTTTTTATGAGTATACAGATCCCTTCGTAATTTTTGCGAAGGGATTTTTGTTTGCAGCCGGTTTTTGACGGCCCACACACTTAAGACAATACCGGCAGAGGAGGTTCTCGCCGTTACCGCACGGCATCATCTCAAATCAATTTATTGTATTTTTAAAGCATGATTCAATTAGTACTGGACGATACGCATGTTAAGAAGCATTTATTTCCTTTTACGTTAACAAGATCCTGCGCAGACATCCGGGTGGGCATATTAACCATCCGCCAAAAATGGGAGCTGTTGCTTGGTGTTAAAGTAAGGGTGAATGGAGACGAATATTTAGAGCCACCTCACTCAGATACCCAGCCAGTTGTTTTTGCCGGTAATATTATACCGGGTAAAGCTTTTGTAGATGATTTATTGAAAGGTCACTATCCCCAGGAAGATTTTTTGCAGCAGTCATCCATCCGAATACTGCAACAGCCCTGGCATATTTTTGAATACAATGACTGGGCGTTGCGCGAAGATTTTGCGTTGATAACAGCCGGCCGGCAATCGCAGCCAATACCCGCTTCTGTAAGCACCATTGCTCCTGCCAATATATTTATAGAAGAAGGCGCTAAACTGCAGCATTGCATACTGAATGCAGCTGCCGGCCCCATCTATATTGGCCGCAATGCAGAAATTATGGAAGGGGCATCTATACGCGGGCCTTTTGCATTGTGCGAAGGCGCTGCAGTAAAAATGGGCGCCCGGATCTATGGCGCCACAACCATTGGGCCTTATAGCCTGGTGGGTGGCGAAATTAAAAACAGTGTCATTTTTGGGTACAGCAATAAGGCCCATGACGGCTACCTGGGCGATGCAGTGATAGGAGAGTGGTGTAACCTCGGTGCAGGTACTACCAATTCAAATATTAAGAATACGGCCAGTAATGTAAAAATATGGAGTGAGGGCGAAAAGAAATTTATTACAGCCGGTTTAAAATGCGGCCTGCTGATGGGCGACTATTCCCGCTGCTCCATTAATACCTCCTTTAACACGGGAACGGTAGTAGGGGCCTGCGCCAATATTTTTGGCGGCGGGTTATTGCCAAAATATATTCCAAGCTTTAGCTGGGGTGCACAGCAACCGGTAAAGTACGTATTTGAGAAGGCGCTGGAAGATATTACGAATTGGAAAAAACTAAAAAATCAGTTGCTTTCAGAAAAGGAAATTCAACAGCTACAACATATTTTTGAACGCAATTAAATTATAGCAGCCATTGCTAAACAGAAACACTTAGCTCAGTTTCTATAGGCTGAAGGTCAATAAGTGCGTAATTAGCGGAAGTGCTGTGGCTAAACAAAAAAAATAAACTAACCAATGAGAAAGCAAATTGCTGCGGCAAACTGGAAAATGAATTGTTCTTACCAACAGGCAGAAAAATTACTGGATGAAATTTTAAAACCTGGTATTCAGCTGCAACCCCACCAGCAGGTTTTGTTTGCTGTTCCTTTTCCTTATCTCATTATGGCCAATAGTGAAGTGTCTGACGAAGAGAATTACGATATTGCCGCGCAAAATTGCTATACAAAAAAATCAGGCGCTTACACCGGTGAGGTATCAGCAGAAATTTTAGAATCCATCAATATTAAATATTGCATCATTGGGCATAGTGAACGCAGGGAATATTTCAATGAGAGCAACCAGATGCTGGCTGAAAAATTAAATATTTTGCTTGAGTTTGGCATTACGCCTGTTTTTTGCTGCGGTGAGCCTTTAAACATACGCGAAGCCGGCACCCAGAACAGTTATGTGGAGACGCAGTTGCGGGAATCATTGTTTCATTTGTCGGGTGCACAGGTATCACAGATTGTGATTGCCTATGAACCCATTTGGGCCATTGGTACGGGTAAAACTGCCACTACAGCACAGGCCCAGGAGATACATGCATATCTCCGCAGTGTGCTGGCAAAACAATTTGGAAAGCCTGTTGCCAATGATATTTCTATTTTATACGGCGGCAGTGTAAAGGCGGCCAATGCAAAAGAATTATTTGCTTCTGAAGATGTAGACGGCGGCCTGGTGGGCGGTGCTTCTTTAAATGCGGCGGAGTTTATAGCTATTATTGAAGCGCTGAAGTAAAAAGAGAACCAGGAGTATACTATTAACCGGGTAAAACGCATTCGATTTACCCGGTTAATTATTTCATAGGCAGCAAAATTACTCAACAATTGTAATTTCATCCGGGAAGTGAAAATGTTTGGGAATAAAAAGGATTGAATCACCTTCGGGGAACGAGTTTATTTTTCTAACGGTCAATTTTTCTCCAATTTCGAAAGCAGAATAACCAAAACCGTAAAGTAGTTGATAAATAGCGTCAGGAGTCTGGTCAAATTGTTGTAAAAGTGGAAGTCTGATTTCTATAAAAAGAACAGGCTGTTGCTGTTCTAAAATAATTGTCATCCCGGAAAGCGCTTCCAGTTCAGCACCCTCAATGTCCATTTTTATAAAGTCAATTTTTTTCATTTTATTATCAGCTGCCCATCTGTCCAGCACAATAACTTCTGTAATGACCGTTTGCCCGGAATAATTTTCAGCTGCACGTAAACCCGACATGCCGGTATTGTCAGGACCAGAGAGATAAAAGGGTAAATTGCCTTCCCGGCGACCCACTGCACAGCGAAAAGTTTTTACATTGAGTAAATGGTTGGCTTCAATATTCAGTAAAAGTTGCCCGTATATTTGTGGCGAAGGTTCAAAAGAATATACGTGACCATTTTTGGAAATGTTAGCGGCCATTACTGAGTAGTAACCAATATTGGCGCCTATGTCTATAATGGTAGAATCAGTTTTGATAAGCACTTGCCATAGTATAATTGCGGCTTTTTCATAGTATCCATACCAGAAAAGCTGTTGTTGAACGTGATCGACCGTATTTACATGCAGGTAAATATTTTTTTGAATTCGTTTCCGGTATATTCTATGATCGAGCTGCAATGCCTGCAGCCAATACCTGACATATTTCCATCCCCTGTGTGGGAAATTAAAACGTTGTGTGTAAAAATTTATGATGGTATATAAGCCTTTCAATAAGTGTACATTTGAATCAGGGCAAACATAAGACTAATCCAGAATAACAACAATTACATGAATTTAACGGCCACAGTCACGTACAATACCTTTTACAGGCTGGCAAATATTATTATAGTCTATGTTACAATTATTTTGCTCTCAAAAATGGCTGGGGTAGCTGGCTATGGATTATTATCATTGATGGTTGTAAATGCAACCTTTTTTAATATGGTGTCATCTTTCGGCGCAGATTCAGGCATAACATATCATACTGCCAATGAAGCTATACATAAGGGCAAAATCACAACTATCATTTTCATTATTTTGCTGGCTCAGATAGTAATTATAAGCATTACTGAATTGTTGTCTTATAACATAATGGGGCATTTTCAATTGTTTAAGACAGGGTTTGCCATTTACTGGTGGATTGGTTGCTTGTTTTTGCTCAGTATTTCATTAACAGAAAAATATACTGCGCTGTTCAGCGGACATTACATGTTTAGTGTATGCAACGCTGCCGTCATGATTACTAATTTGCTAATCTTACTGGTGTTTTTTCTGCTGTTTAAGTTCTTTCGGGAACAGAATGTTATTTTTTTGGCCGGGGTGTATGTTGCCCTTTCTTTTTTTCAGTCACTTGTCCTGATGACCATTTTTCATTCAAGGGTAAAGGGATTTTTTTATTTTGAAAGGGTGAACAGGCCTGAGGTAAAGGCATTTTTATCTTTTTCAGGTATTGTGTTTTTATCAAATGTTATCCAGTTTCTTGCCTACCGTGCAGATTATTGGTTTATGGATTATTTTAAGGGAGGAGAGGAGTTGGGCTGGTATTCGCTGGCCTCACGTCTTGTACAAATTTTCTGGATATTGCCGGTATTATTTGCCGGTATCATTTTTCCACAGGTTGCGAATGAGAAGGAAAAATACAAAGAGTATAAAATGCTCTCTTTTATACGAATACTTTTTGTAGCGAATTTTGCGGGAGGGATGATGTCATTTTTTCTTGCGCAATGGATTATACCAGGTATGTTTGGTGAAGCATTTTCAAAGAGCATTTTGCCGTTTCAAATTTTATTACCTGGCGTTATTTTATTTTGCCCAACCACGATACTTGCAGCCTATTTTGCTGGTAAGGGGCAATTGCGTGTCAATTTATTCGGCTCTGCTATCTGTTTTTTCTTTGTAATAATGTCTGACCTTATGCTTATTCCATCTTACGGGATGAATGGCGCCGCGGTGGCGAGCAGCATTGGTTATATTATTACCAGTATCTATTTTATCAGTGTTTACAGTCGTCAGACGAAGACTCCTCTAAGTGAATTATTTCATTTGCAACGGGCAGATTGGAATGATTTCCGGGCAGTATTGTATAAAATCAACTTAAAAAGGAATCGATGAAATTACTTTGGTTACCTGCCTGGTATCCTAACAAAACAGGGCCATTTGACGGGGACTTTATACAGCGGCATGCAAGGGCCGTATCTGTTTTTCATACTGTTGAAGTGATTCATGTGGTCAGAGACAGGCATGGCAAGGTTACCAGAGACGTGAGCGAAGAGCAATACCATAATGGCAAATTAAAAGAGACGGTTATTTATTATTATACGCCGGTTCTGCTATTGCCATTTGCCGATAAAATAGTTTCAAACTACCGTTACCGGCAGTTGTACAAAAAAGCAATGCGTACTTATGTAGAAAAAGAGGGTATACCTGCATTTGCGCATGTGCATGTTGCAGATAAAAATGGCTTTGCGGCATTATGGTTAAAAGCTACATACGCGGTTCCTTTTTTTGTGTCGGAACACTGGACCCTCTATCTGGCGGAAGCAGTGCCCAATTTTGCCAGCAGCAGTTGGTTATTTAAAGCAATATGGCGCCGGGTAATGAATGCTGCATCAGGATTTACAGTCGTAAGTAAATATTTGGGAGAGGCAATACAGAAAATAAGGCCAGGGACAAATTTTTCTGTAATTCCAAACGTGGTAGACAGTGCAGTATTCTTTCCTGCTCTAGAAAAGAATGCCGGAAAGACAGTCCATTTCATTCATATTTCCACATTGGGTTACCAGAAAAATCCGGAAATGCTATTAGAAGCATTTGCCGTCTTAAAAAATGAAAACCTGCCTTTTGTTGCCGTTATTTTTGGTCCGTATAAAAAGGAATTGGAAACACTTTGCGATAAGTTTGGTCTTACCCGGCATGTAACATTTTATCGCGAAATACCGCAGGTCAAGCTGGCAGAATTTATACGCCAGTCAGATGCGCTGGTACTTTATTCACGCTATGAAACGTTTGGCTGTGTGCTGATTGAAGCCAATGCCTCAGGTGTGCCGGCAATTGTAAGTGACATTCCTGTTTTTCATGAGATAATTGAAGAAGGAATAAATGGTTATTTTGTGGAGGGGGGTAATGCGGCTGTATTGGCAAAAGGCCTGCGGGAATTCGTAAAAAGCAGAAACAGTATTTTAGCAGGGTCCATCGCTCAAACCGCCCGTGAGAAATATGGCTATGAAAAAGTTGGAAAACAATTCAGTGAATTCTACCAATCTTCTATTAAAGGCTAAACCTTCAACTTCTCTACCAGGTTAATGTACTCCTGCATAGCGCCTTCCTTAGTCTTGCCTTTTAAAGAAGACCATGCTTCGTATTTTGCTTTGGCCACAAAATCAAACATGCCAGGTGCATCGCCATTGGCATCCCCTTCAGTCGCCTGTTTGTAGAAGGAATAAAGTTGCAGCAGGGTATCATTACTGGGGCGGTCTTTTAAATCTTTACTGTCTGCGATAGCCTTGGTAAAAAGGGCGGTCAAATCCATTGTCACGTATTTGAAGCGAATGTAAGAATTAGTTGGGAGTTTGCAGGAGGACGTGGTTGATAAAAACGTTTATTTTTTTGTACCGCTGTTCAGGCGGCTTGCCGGGTCGCAACACCAATGGGCTGGTAAGCAATTTTATCGGTCTGCAGCCGGTGCCATAAAAAAAGGCCCACCTTAGAAAGGGTAGGCCTGTGTGTGTGAAAAATCCCACTATACACCAACCGTTTTTAATCAGTTTGGCATTAATACGGTGTCAATTACGTGAATTACACCATTGCTCTGATATACATTTTTGATAGTCACTGTAGACATACCACCTTTTTCATCTGTTAAAACAAGCTTAGGCCCGTTCATAGTAGCTGTTAAAGTACCACCACTCACTGTTTTAATGCTTGCACTACCACCACCTGCTTTAATAAGGCCAGCTATTGCTTTTGCATCAAATTTACCAGCTACTACATGGTACGTAAGTACCTTGGTTAATGTTGCCTTGTTTTCTGGTTTTACCAGGTTGTCAACTGTTCCTTTGGGCAGTTTGTCAAATGCTTCATTTGTTGGAGCAAACACAGTAAAAGGTCCTGCGCTTTGCAATGTTTCTACCAGGCCGGCTGCTTTTACTGCCGCAACCAATGTGGTATGGTCTTTAGAATTTACCGCGTTTTCAACGATATTTTTGGTAGGGTACATAGCTGCACCACCCACCATAACTGTTTTATCGCCTGACATTTTATCCTGGGCATTGGCAGTACCAATAGCCAGTGCAGCTGCTAAGAACAATCCAAAAGTCTTTACAAGTTTCATACGTTCTATTTTTATTTTATTTTTTTAATGCTGTATATCTGTTTACTGATATTACTGATAATTGCGGCTTGCTTACATGTAATCAACAAAACCAGATACGGGACAAGGCGATACCTGGATTTAGCAAGCAATAATTTTTTAAATAAAAGAATAGACCGGCAACTGTTAATCCGGCTTAACAATTTTTGTGCAGGGATTAACCCGGCATTCAGGTAAAAAGTATTACACAGAGGTCATATCGCCCCTAACAGGGCAATATCTATTTGGAATCGGAAAAGCTGTATTTTTAAACATAAAATAAATTTTCACATGGCTTACTGGTTAATAAAATCTGAACCTTCTAAATATAGCTGGGAACAACTCGAAAAAGACAAGCAAACCTTTTGGGATGGCGTGCGTAATTATGCTGCCCGTAATAATTTAAAGGCGATGAAAAAAGGGGAGGAAGTCCTTTTTTACCATAGTAATGAAGGGGTAGAAATTGTCGGTATCGCCAAAGTGGCCAGGGAGTTTTATCAGGACCCCACAACGGAAGACCCTAACTGGGTAGTGGTAGATTTTAAACCGGTACGGAGGTTAAAAAAGCCGGTTACACTGGTACAGGTTAAAAACGATCAGCGGCTCGCAGGTATGGACCTTGTGCGCCTGGGCCGGTTATCTGTTCAGACTGTTAAGGGCGAAGAATGGAAGATTATAATGCAAATGGCAGGTGAAAAATAATACCATGCGATACCTGCTTTTTACCGGTTGGCTGCTAATCATTTCCTGCGCTTTACTCATGTCGCAGGTGCAGGTAATGTCAATTAGCCCGGCACATACCGGCAATGGCATCGTACCCATTCATGGTGATCACCAGGTACTCATTGACATATCTGCAAAACGGCTGCGTAAACTGGTAGTGATGATTAATGGTACCGGTGCATCAGCAAAAGATAACTTCCCCTTTGATAGTTTTGCCGCAGCAAAGGGATACGATGTGATTAGTCTTGATTATAAGAATACGGTCATTACAACAGTGTGCAGCAATAGCAATGACAGCGCATGCTTCAATGGCTTCCGGCAGGAAATTGTTTTTGGTGAACCTGTTAGTAGCCCGGTGGTGGAAGTAGATAGCAGCAACAGTATTTACTACCGGCTGTATGCATTGTTGCAATACCTCGCTGCACAATATCCCATGCAGGGCTGGCAGCGATACATTAGTAAGGGCGCCATACAATGGCGTGACATTATTGTAGCAGGTCATTCGCAGGGCGCAGGACATGCTGCCTACCTTGGCAAAAAATTTCCGCTCTATAAGGTATTAATTTTTGCCGGGCCGCAGGATTTCCTGGTGCATTTTAATACACCGGCTGAATGGCTGTCTCAAAAGAGTATAACACCAGCTTCGAAGTATTATGCATTCCTTCACTTAAAAGATCCGTTTGATTTCAATAAGCAACTGGCCGGATGTGTACGCCTTATGCAAAGCCTGACAACGGATACCGTATTGGTTAAACCGGGCATTGCTGTAAAAACCAAACGCCATATACTGGTTACCAACGTCGATACCGGCAATCCTCATGGATCGATGTTGCAGCCCGCATTTAAAAGCGCATGGGCTTATTTGTTATCTCCCAATAAGCAGGCTGCTAAAAAATAGTTTTCAATTTAACTTTTGCAGCAGGTTACTTTTTCTGAACGAAAAGTATCAATAGACGATCCCTTCACACAATTTATTATTATTACCTGTACACCAATTGTCCCGGCAGTGGATCGACTATACACCCCGTAGTACAAACTGCGGGCTCGTTTGCTTACTACACACACACACACACACAAATAATTTTTCTAAACGTCTATTAAAATATTTTTCTCCGCATCTAACAAATAGCAAACAAAAAATATAAATAAAAGTTATGAAAAGTATCAGCCAGTTAGTGGCAGCCATGCTGCTGTGGGTCCTTTTTGCCTGTAACAATAAAGAATCAGTGAAACAAATTGCTTTGCTGAATAAAGATATTGCGTCAGCAAATGAAACAAAAATGGAGTACCCCGCAGGTGATTTAATAACTGGCGATTCCACTGCTGCGCCAGGTAATAACCAGCGAATGCCTACAACGCTGCCTGCAAAAGTTCAGGCCAGCGACGACTGGGATAAGAAAATCATAAAAACCGGGAACCTGACACTCGAAGTAAAAAACTATCAAGCGTTTAATGAGTTGATGCATACTGCTGTAAAAAAATCCGGCGGCTATATCGGGCAGGAAGAGCAGGTTCAGTCCGACTACAAAGTAGAAAATAGTGTAACCGTTATGGTGCCGGTTGATCAGTTCGATAATGCAGTAAATACGTTCACCCAGGGTACAGAAAAAGTTATTGAAAGGAAAATTACTTCAGACGATGTAACCGGGCAAATAATGGATACCAAATCAAGGATGGAAGCAAAGAAAAAAGTTAGAGACCGCTATCTTGATTTGCTGAAACAGGCCAAAAATATGGAAGAAATACTCCAGGTGCAAAATGAAGTAAATGGTATACAGGAAAATATTGAAGCTGCTGCGGGAAGAATAGGTTACCTGGCACATGCATCTGCGTTCAGCACCCTGCATATTCGTTTTTATCAGGTCTTGAGCCCGGCCCCGGCAAATGACCCCAATCCTTCTTACAGTTCCAGGGTTATGGAGTCATTCAAATCAGGTTTGCACTGGTTTACAGAACTGTTTATAATCCTGGTATCGCTGTGGCCAGTATGGACAGGTATGTTGATCGCATGGTTTTTTATCAGAAAATGGAAAGCTGTGCCTGCTAAAAGTACCAGGCAGGTTTCTTAATAATAAGATTAATGATTTCGATATTTGCGGTGCAGTGCTTTTTGATCCAATGATTTCTTTTGCGGCCGCAACTGAATAAAACCTACTATTTCCCCATCGTACATCCGGAGGTTACTGGTAAAAAAATAATTGTACCATATGTAAAAGACAGGTTTAAAACAATAACGCAATCCGGTACCTAAGGAATCAGCCATCAAAAATTTCTTCTTTATTTTTGCGCATGGCTAAGAAGAAACTGGTAGTGCTTACAGGGGCTGGTATCAGTGCTGAAAGCGGTTTAAGAACCTTCCGGGATAGTGATGGTTTGTGGGAAGGATATAATATTGAAGACGTGGCTACCCCCCGCGCCTGGAAAAAGAATCCGCAGCTGGTGCTGGATTTTTATAACCAGCGCCGTAAAGATGTACTGGCTGCAGTACCCAACGCGGCTCATACCGGATTGGCAGCACTGGAAAAGGATTTTGATGTGCATATCATTACACAAAATATAGATGATCTCCACGAAAGGGGCGGCTCTACCAAAGTGTTGCACCTGCATGGTGAAATTGTAAAAATGCGCAGTGAGAAAAATGTACGCATGGTTACAGACATCAGGAAGGATATTTTATTGGGCGATACAGCGAGCGATGGTGCCCAGTTGCGTCCGCATATTGTATGGTTTGAAGAACCCGTGCCCTTGATGCAGGCTGCCATACCCATTGTGATGGAGGCGGCTATTTTTGTGGTAGTGGGTACATCGCTGGCGGTTTATCCTGCAGCCGGACTGTTAAATTATGCGAAATCTGAAATACCTAAATTTATTATTGATAAGACAATACCGGAGACCGCTCACATTAAAAACCTTGTGGGTATAGAACGGCCTGCCACTACCGGTATACAACAGTTGATAATTGCGCTGGAAGAATTTAAATAAACGTTGCCCCATAAGTATGCGGATTTATTATTGACAAGTTATGATTGCCTCCATTCAAATCAGTAATCAAACAAGCCGCTGGCAAGATATTTCATGCCTGAATCGCAGGCTACAGTAACTACTGTATGCCCTGGCCCCAGTTCTTGTGCTATTTTAATGGCCGCTGTTACATTTAAACCTGTGGAAGTACCTGCAAATATGCCTTCTTCTGCTGCCAGTCTTTTAGCCATACAGCGGGCTTCTTCTTCTGGCACTGTGCGAACATCATCATACGCTGTTTTATCCAATAGCGGTGGCACAAAGCCAACGGCAGTGCCTTCCACTTTATGTAAGCCTTTTATACCCTCAGCAATAAGTGGAGCTGATGCAGGCTCCAGCACAATAATCCTGGTAGCCGTATCGGTTTTTTTTAGTATTGACGATACACCCATCAGCATACCTGCGGTTCCCACCGCCCCGCAAAAAACATCTACCCGTCCACCCAGCTGATGAACAATTTCTTGCGCCATTATACGATATCCTTCCAGTGCATCCTTATTCTGAAACTGTTTGGTGAGATAGGTATTCCCCTCAACACCTATATCTTCTGCCCGTTTCATCATCCTGGGAATTAAGTCAGGCGTAATCATTCCTCCTTCGCTGGGCACCAATTCAAGCCGGGCGCCAAATAACTGCATGCTCTGCAATTTTTCTTTGGCAAACGCATCGGACGAAACCACCCGGAAGGGGTATCCTTTAACCGAGCATACAAATGCCAGCGAGGTGCCTGTGCTGCCGCCGGTACATTCCACTACAGTCATGCCTTTTTTTAACGTTCCTCTTTTTTCTGCTTCTTCAATAATGGCCAATGCCATGCGATCTTTGTAAGAGCCGGTAGGATTGAAGTATTCAAGTTTTACGTATACCGCAGCGCAGTCAGCCGGTACAATGTGTTGCAGTTTTACCAATGGTGTATTTCCTACGGCGCTAAATATATTTTGATTCGACAGGCTTCTATCAGTCATTGCTTTAAATTGGCTTGTTATAATTAGTTATTGTCTGCTTAAGCTTTCATTTACAGGTATTTCTGAATGGCCTGATTCGTTTTACGCTGACCAGGATGCAGCGCAGCATATACCCCGGCGAGTGAATGTTAACCTGGTCGCTATAGTATAGCGGTATTTTCCTGGAATGTAATGCCATGCTGCTGCAGCTCCTGCAAAACAGGCTGGTAGATAGCAGGTATAACGGGGATGTGCAGCCCGGTAAGGGTTATTTTTCCCTGCAGTATAAGTTTAGCTGCAATGCCCAGTGGAAGACCAACCGTTTTGGCCATTGCCGTTCTTATATGGTCATCGCCTTTTACGATCAAATGACTTTTTACAAGTTGTTTTTCTTCCCGCAGGAGATATTCTATTTCATGCAGCATTACAATCATGTCTTTATCGCCGGCATGCAAAACAAGCTTCTTCTCCATGGAAAATTGTAATACATCCATTGCGCTGCACCTGCCTTTGTTAATGAATGTTGCAGCATCATGCCTGCCCAGCCAATCCAGTTGTTCAATAAATAAATCAGGCTGCAGGGCTTTTTTTGCGATGGCAGCACTATAACCAAATCGTGCAAAATGCTGCTCAAAAAAGGCCTGCAAGCTCATGCCATCTGTATCGTACAAACTGGTTTCATCCGTTAATTGCAGTGCTATCAGTTGTTTCCAACCGTAGCAGAATGGAGGGTAGCGCAGGGTAGTGCGGATAAAGGTTTCCACGCCATCTAACTGGTACAGGTTAATATAATCCAGTGAATCACGGTTGGGGTACCATGCCAGCGACCCTATACCGGGTATGCCTGTAAAACGGTTTTCATCAAACAGTTTTTCGTACGCCATTTGTTTTGTCTTATTATGCTGCCGGTAAACAGCACCTGCTTTGCCAGCCATCACTATATTACGCGGGTTCCAGCTTATTTTATAGTGCCAGGGATTGTCATTACTTTCTGGTGCAACCAGTCCGCCGCAATGAGACGTAAAGGATGTTATAATACCGCCTTCTTCGTTTATCCGGTGAATCAGTTGCATGGCACTCATATGGTCGATGCCCGGGTCAAGGCCCATCTCGCATAAAAAGAGTAATTTTTTATTTTCAACAGCCTCCTGCAGGCTGCGTATTTTATCATCGGTATAGGAAGCAGTCAAAAGGTTTTTTTGAAACAACACACAGTCCTGTGCCACCAAAAAATGAAGAGCGGGGGGGAGCAGTGAAATAACAATGTCTGCAGTTTTAATCAGTTCGTTTCGTGCAGCCATATCCTCTACATTAATAGCAACAGCGGTTGCGTGCGATTGCCGGCCAACTTTCGATTGCGCCAGGGCAAGGTCGCTATCAGCTACCGCCAGCAACCATCCGTTAACGCCTGCTTCTTTAACCAGGTAATCAATCAGGCAAGTAGCGGATTTGCCTGCGCCAAAAACAAGGATTTGTTTGCTCATAAAAATGAATAATCAAACAGGTGTAATTTTGTTGGTAACATCAGATGTTGCCGCTATGCTTGCGGCGATCAAATATAAGCGTTTAACCAAATGGTACGTGCGCACCTCTGCCGGGCGTTAACAAGTAACCGTAATTCAGTAAAAAATACAAGCAGGTGTACAAAATACCGTAACTTTATTTCTACAGCTTTTAATCTTCGGTCAGGATATTTTACAGCCTGGCTGCCGTTCCCGCCCCTCCTGCTTGTTTTTAGCGCGTAACTATGCACGTATGAAGAAAATTACCATTTTTCTGGCTTCCTCCAATGAACTGAAACCCGAACGGGAGCAATTTGAAATTGAAATATACCGTAAATGCAAGGCCTGGTTCCAGAAAGGCCTGTTTCTTCACCTGGACGTATGGGAAGATGTGTCCGCACGTTTGTCATTAGAAGGTTCACAAAGCGAATACAATAAGTTTGTGCAATCTGCGGATCTGTTTGTTTTCCTGGCTTACAGCAAGGTGGGGATGTATACAAAGGAAGAGTTTGAAGAAGCTTTTGGTCATTTTAGATCTACTCAAAAGCCTTTTATTTTTACTTACTTTAAAACGCCGCCTGATAATGTCCATGACAGCCTGCATGACTTTAAAATGAAACTTATAGAGTTGAAACATTTCTATGCTGTTTTCAACGATGCCAATGACCTGTGGAATCAGTTTAATAAAGAACTGGAGCGGTTGGAACACGATGGTTTTACAGAAAATAAAAAGCCCCAAATCAACAGCAGCCCCACTATTACACAAACAGCAGATAAGATTTACAATATAGAAAAAATAGACAACGCCCAGTTCTCCTAAACCCCTACCAATGAACAATCCAACAGCAGAAGCAAGCCCCACTGTGATCATTTCCAATGTCACGGCCGACAGAATGAGCGTGAATGTGAACGGAGAGATAAAAGAAATAAAAAACGGACTTGATGAGTTGAAGCTGCTTCTCAAAAACATCAGCGCAGAAAACTTTAGTGCTGGTAGCAAAATCTACAATATCGGTAGTATCAGCAATGCCGTTTTTAACGCAGAAATAGGTAAGAAGACTTTTAATATGCACCTGTGCAGGAAGCTGACGGAATCCCTGCGTCCTTATAGCGCCAGTGCAAAAATGTTTCTCGATAATATGAGAGAAACTGATAAGCCGGACTGGGAAACACAAAGCCGGTATACCCGTAAAGCCAATGGTTATATTATTTCCAGTTTTGTTGGCGTTATCGGTCTTCTTATACAAAAACTGATTTCAAGCGGTAAAGACGCGTTTACCAGTAATAGTTCAAAAGATTACCTGGAAGTGTGTGTCGCCACCTGTACCCGTTCAATGCAACTATTGTGCTTCGCTTTTATTTCAAAACTATGGGATCATAAAAAAGACAATAACTGTGAATTAAGCCGAAGCCAGGCCAATACACTGGATAATTTTTTTGCGGCTGAAATTGAACTGAACATAAAGGACTACCTGGACTTGCTGAATACACTGGTAAATATTTTCGACGAAAATACCATTGAGTACCCGTTTAGTGAATTTAACAAGGATTGCCTTGCTCCGGGAAATGTATTTACACAGGCCTGCAACAACCTGGAAATTATTCATAGCAAGGTAGATGCTGGTCAGGCAACTCTGTCAACCGCTTTTGAAGCAGAAATTGAATTAACGGAGTTCCTGTGCACACTGAGTTTCCTGGCCAGTTATAAAATGGTGTCTGTAAAAAATATTACTTATGAAGAAATAAGAAACAAGGACGTACATTACCTGCATGCATACACTTTTTTAGGGGTAGACAATGATGATAAACTATTCTCCCAGAAATTTAAATACGATACCAAGCCAATCAGCAGCGATGCCATATTGATTTTTAAGAACCAGTATTACGATGGTCTTAATCTCTTCCCGTTTATAATTGACGTGCACGCCATAACCAATGAGCAGGAAGTAAAAATTTGTTTTTTTACCTACGCCGAAGAAAACAGGCGGAAACTCACCTACTCAGACATCAACCGGATTTCATCCGACAGAAATGAATCTGCTACTGATATCAGCGATCCATCGCATGTAAATATCATTTACAACGAAGAAGTGGAAAATGATCTGAAAGCAAATATCGACAATGATATTACCCGGATCCGTACAGATGCAAAAAAATACAATGATCTGCAATTGAATATTGTCTATACCATTTTTCAGACTGCCAGGAATGAAATTTTAGCGTAATGGAATAAGTGCAGCACAACCCATTCATCAAAAACCTTCATTACCGGAAAAACAGGGCACATGAAAAAGTATCCGTTCAAATTTTTAGACGCGTACAGCCAGCAGGATACAGATTTCTTTTTTGGCAGGAACGAAGAGATTGCAACACTTTATGAAATGGTTTTCCAGCATAGTATGCTGGTAGTATACGGTGCTTCGGGTACTGGAAAAACAAGCCTTATTCAATGCGGGCTGGGTGGTAAGTTTAAGTCGTACGACTGGCTGCCACTGACCATCCGGAGAGCTGCGGATATCAATGCATCGCTGGAGAATGCACTGATAGCTGCCGGCGGCAATGATCTTGACGAAGATGAATACACTGCAAAAGATGCCTCTACAAAACTGAATGGGTTGCTGCGTCTTATCAAGGGCGTATATGTAAATAATTTCAAACCCATTTATCTCATATTTGATCAGTTTGAAGAATTATATGTGCTGGGCACAAAAGCAGAACAGGAGATTTTCTTTGAATCTATCAAAACCATTTTGCAGGCCGAGCAGCCGGTGAAACTTATCTTCTCTATCCGGGAAGAATACCTGGGCCATCTCTATGAATTTGAAAAAGCCGTGCCACAGCTGTTACGGAAAAAGCTCCGGGTTGAGCCCATGACTTATAATAAGGTAGCTGATATAATTGAAGGGATCAACAACAGCAAACTTTCCAACACAAGTTTTAATAAGCCCGAATCAGCGGCTATTACACAGGGAATTTTTGAAAGGATCAGGGGCCGGAAAAAGACGCTGTCCATTCAATTGCCTTACCTGCAGGTTTTCCTGGACAAGCTGTATGTTGAGACCACCAAAGATGAAAACCATACAACTGATGCCATTATAACCTTGCAGGCGCTTAACGCAATGGGTGATATTGGTGACGTACTGCGCGATTTCCTGGAGGAACAGGTGAAAAAAATAAGCCAACAGTTAAGCGCTGTTCATCCCGGTACGGATACCGCCATGGTATGGCAGATGCTTTCTCCTTTCTGCACACTGGAGGCTACCAAAGAGCCTGTTTCAAAAACTGCACTGGCCGGCAGATTGCCCGGCCTTAGCCCGCAGCTGCTTGACCAGGCGCTGGAAGCATTTATTAACAGCCGGATCATTAATTATAATGAGCATGCTAACCTGTATGAACTGGCACATGACTCACTGGCCCTTACCATTGCCGCAAAAAGAAGTGATGAAGAAATTGCCGTGCTGGAAGTGCAGCGCCTGATAAAAAGCCAGGTGGGCGTAAAAGCATCTGCACGGGAGTTTTTTACGGAACGGCAGTTATTGTTTATTGAACCCTATTTACAAAAGTTTACGACCACCGAAGAAGAACAGGGCTGGCTGCTGAAAAGCCGCGATGATATTCACGCTAAAAAGGAAGCTGGTCAAAAGACACAGCAGTTAGAATTGCGCAAAACAAAAAAACGTCTCCGGGTTGTATACAGTTTATTGGGACTGGCCTTGCTGGCATTGCTGACGGCTGGCTATTTCTGGTTCAATGCCAATGAGAAAACCAGGATTGCCCGCGCCAACTACCTTAATTCTGAAGCGAAAAGCGTAGTAGTTGCAGATCCCACCCTGGCTTTACAACTGGCGATACAGGCCATGAATATTCATGGTGAGCCTGCCATTGCAAAAGAAAAAATAAAGATCTACGCAGAAAATTTATTTTATACCGTCAATGCAAAAGCGCCGGCAAAAATTGTTTCTGCTGCGCTGTCGCCTGATGGTAAAACAATTCTTACAGGGTCTACTGACAATACAGCACGGTTATGGAACCGCGATGGCATTGTTACAACCACTTTCAGCGGGCATAGTGGCAGCATTAGTTCTGTTTGTTTTTCGCCCGATGGCAAAACGGTATTAACCGGGGCCCTTGACAAAACTGCCCGTCTCTGGAACCTGGACGGAAGCCTTCGCTCTGAGTTCAAAGGCCATGCAGGTGCAATAAGTGCAGTAGCTTTTTCCCCCGATGGAAAAATGATTGCAACGGGTGCTGGTGATAATACGGCGCGGGTATGGGATGTTGCGGGCACGTTAAAAACAGTTTTGGCTGGCCATAGCGGTTATATTACTTCAGTCGCCTTTTCTCCCAACGGTCAATCGGTGCTTACAGGTTCAGTAGACCGTACGGCCCGCTTATGGGGTGTTGACGGACAACTGATAAAGGAATTTACGGGGCATACAGATTATGTATACGCAGTAGCTTTTTCACCAGACGGAAAAACAATCGCAACGGGCGGGCGCGACAAAACGGCCCGTCTCTGGAGCCTGGACGGAAAAACAATTACTGAATTGCTGGGGCATACGGACCAGGTATCTGCTGTTCTTTTTTCGCCTGATGGTAAAACTGTTCTAACCGGATCTTTTGATCAGACAGCCCGCTTATGGAACCTCGCAGGAAAGACGCTGCAGGAGCTCAAGGGGCATACAGACCTGGTAACATCACTTTCATTTTCTGCAGATGGCAAAACGGTCATGACTTCATCGTACGACAGTACTGCACGGTTATGGTCAATGGATGCCAGTCTGGTCAAAGAATTGAAATCAAATGAAAGCGATGTGTATGGCGTGGCTTTTTCGCCCGATGGCAAAACAATACTCACCGCCAACGAAGATCAAACAGCGCGGCTTTGGAGCATGGATGGAACCATGATAAAAGAATTTGCTGGGCATACCGCGTATGTTTCTTCCGGTGCTTTCTCACCAGACGGGCAAACAATACTTACGGGATCAGGCGATAAAACTGCCCGTCTCTGGAACCTGGATGGCAGTCTTAAAAAAGAACTGGCAGGCCATGCCGATTTCATTTACGCAGTCGCATTTTCACCGGATGGAAAAACGGTGCTGACTGCTTCCAGGGATAAAACCGCTATACTATGGGATCTTGAAGGAAATATAAAAACAGTGTTCAAGGGGCATGATACTTATCTTACTTCGGCAGCGTTTGCTCCCGATGGCAAAACAGTGCTAACGGGTAGTGGAGATAAAACGGCCCGGCTTTGGGGGACGGATGGAAAAATGATAATGGCATTTAAAGGGCATACCGGGGCCGTGACGGCTGTGGCTTTTTCGCCCGATGGGCAATCAGTATTTACCGGTAGCAGCGATAAATCAGCCCGGTTATGGAAACTGGATGGAACAGTCACCAACACTTACAAAGTAGCTGCCGGTTCTGTTTCTTCAGTAGCCTTTTCACCGGATGGAAAATATGTATTGACTGGTTACAACACCGATCAGTCAGCAAGAATATGGGACCTGGAAGGCAATATGCTGAAAGAATTCAAAGGCCATTCAGATGATGTCTCGGCCGTAGCTTTTTCACGCGATGGAAAAATGATCGTTACCGGTTCACGCGATAATACCGCACGTGTGTGGGACGCGCAATTGCTGCCACTGGATGTTTTCCTTTCTGGCAATAAACTGCAGCCCTTACCGGCGGCGCAGAAAAAATGGTATAATATTGATTAGTGCTATATTGGCTGGCAACAAACTGATGCTTAATAAACCGGTTTTCCAATCAGGTTGCCCATCGGGTAGTAGTTGCAAACTACTATAACCAGGCCGTTGGCGCATTTAACGGTTGCGCAGCCAACCATGCGCGTGGATTTCCATACTATCTGTGTATAGTGACCGCTTTTACCATCAGGTTTGTAGAGTTTGGTTTCTGTATCAAAGAGTTTTTTTTCTTCGCCCCATGTATCAACAGCTTCTGGTATAGAAGGTACCCAATCAGTTCCGCCGCCGGCAAATATGTTTTCTCCAAAGTATGGATTATTCCATGAACCTGTGTCTGTTCTTGGCCGGTGTGCAAGTTGGCAGTCACGGTTATTGGACAGTTCATTGGCCCAGCTTTGCGCATATTTGGCCAGCTCCGGCGACCAAATCAGGGCGGGTAATGATAATTCAAACCGGTATGTATTATGGGCATCCAATATTTGTTTGATACTGTCGGGCTGTTCGTTGTTCTGTGCACTTACACTTGAAGATGAAAAAAGGGCGGCAAAAAATGAAAGGAGCAGGATGATAATTTTCATGCGGAATAAGGCGCAGGGCATTGCTTTTTGCATTGTTAGGGGGGTTAAATATAGATAAGATAAATTGTTAATTTGAATTGACCAAAACTGATTACGCAATTGCAAATTCGTTAACAATTAATGTTACCAGGCAATAATGATCAAATGCTTCCTGTACCCGATGATCAACCAAAGAGGCATTTGTCTGACCAGTATCAAAATTAAGAATTTGTTTGTTTCACTACTGGTTAATGAATATCGATGCACTGGAATCTTGCAAGGCTAAAATTAGTTGGCAGCCTGCATCACTCTTTGGCCCGCAACTACCGGAAATAGTTTTAACTTAGAACATCGCTATTGCAGTATGAATACTATCCGCATTTTCATAGCATCATCTTCCGAACTTGAGCTGGACAGAAAAGCGTTCCGCGAATTCCTCAGTATAGAAAACGACCGGCTGCATAAAAAAGAAGTATATCTTGAATTAATACAGTGGGAACATTTTCTTGATGCGGTATCTGCCACCAGCCTGCAGGATGAATATAACCAGGAACTGAAAAAATCGGCAATTGTTATCTGCCTGTTTTTTACAAAAGCAGGTAAATATACCCGGCAGGAATTTGACACCGCCCTGCAGCATTTCAAAGAAAATGGAAGCCCGCTAATTTATACTTATTTTAAAACTGGTGCACCATTACCAGACCCGGCAAATGAACAAGCCACAAACCTGGTTATGTTTAAGAACCGGTTGGCAGGTATCGGACATTTTTATACAAATTACGATAACATAGAAGATTTGAAATACCAGTTTAGAAAACAACTGGACAGGCTGGAAGATAAAGGGCTGATTGTTTTACAGGAAGAAGTGGCAAAGGAAACCAGGGAAGCCGTAACAAACTATTTAAATATAAAGAACACCGTAACAGGTTCTACCATTTCTGCAGGTGGAGATATACACGTCGGAGATGCCATTTCCAATAACGCCAGCACTGCGGGCAATAATAACGTGATTATACAGGATGTAACGGGCAGTTCAATAACTGTAAATGTAAATGGACAGTCGCAGAAGATAGAGAAAAAGCTGGACGTGTTACAGGCTTTAATGGAAAAGATGGCTACTACCTCTCTTCAATCTGCCAACAATATTTACAATATAGGCAACATTACCAATGCCAATTTTGGTTTTTTGATGGACAGGGCCGGGCAAAGCAAAAAATTACCAGATGAACTGGCGCAAAATCTGGTGAGCGAAACAAGCAACTGGATCCAGAGTTTACGGCAGGAACTGGTAAAGCAAGGGATAGCAGTGGGCAGCCAGCCATGGAGTATTTTTCAGAATTACGGCTGGCTGGTAGAAACTTTCTTGCAGAAAATGGGCACTGCTGCCGGGCAGGAAAAAAACCTGCGCCGTCTTTCCTTTATGGCCGAAGCATACCAGGCTTCCCTCCGTTACTTATGTTATATACAGGTGGCGCAAATACTGCAAATGGAAAACAAGCCAAACGCATGTATCATTACTGAATTTATCCAGATGGAAAACAACAATGTTACGGGATTCGATTATTCCAGCTTGTTGTTAACTGCTACAGATATAGTGGGCGAAGGGGGGTTTATGAAGGAGATTGGCAAATTTGTGAAAGAGCTTACAGATGCCAGTTCAGCTTTATATGGAACGGCACTATACCTGGAAGAGCAACGCCGCCGTTTAATGGCAAACAGTATTGCGGAAGATGATGCATTTACCGGCTTGCTGGATGAATACCTCACCGCGCTGGTTTACTGGCTTCGTAAACTTTCTTTCCTGGCTAAATATCGCCTTGTATCCATCAAAGAAATTAACCTGAACTACCGAATGGGTACAGCCAAAAATTTTGTTCACCTATATGGAGAGTTGCATGGTATTTATAGTGAAGGTGGTTCTTCTGATGAAGATTATAATTCCAAATCTGTTGAAAATTCATTTACCTATAACAAGAGTATATTATTGTTAAAAGGAAATGATGTAAATACCTGTATGGACAATATCAGGGATCAAAGCAGTTATCTTTCACTTTCGCCGTTGGTAATAGATCAAAGCGTGTATGCCGGAAAGCCTACACAAACACCAGAGATATTTTTATACACAGGCTATGACAAAGCAAAAAGGCGGTATTCTTTTGCCCAATTTAAAAATGAACTGCCTTTTGGCGGTAAAGTAGAAATCGTTTCTAATAAAGGGCTGGGAGTGCTGGCTCAAAATAACAACCAGCCCAGGCTGGATGAATTGTTTGAACAGCTGGAAGATGTTTTTAAACCTTTTAAAAACAAGAATCTATGAGCCAGGACCGCTCTCCCTTTAAGTTCCTGGATGCGTACCAGCAGGCTGATGCGGGTGTTTTCTTTGGCCGTGAAAAAGAAACACATGATTTATACAATGCATTGAGTGGAGTTAAGCACCTGCTGGTGTACGGCCCGTCTGGTGCCGGTAAAACCAGCCTTATTGAATGCGGGCTGCGGAACCAATTTTCAGACGCAGATTGGTTTGCCATTACCATTCGTAAAGGTGCGGATATCAATGCATCCGTTTTTGCCAGCATTAACGAAGCGCTTCAGGAAAAAATAGTAATCGATCCCACAGGCAATATACCTGCAGATCAGCAAATGGAATTTGGCCCGGCTATTGAAAAATTATTTGCGGAGCGTTACCAGCCCGTGTACCTGTTGTTTGACCAGTTTGAAGAATTACTGATTTCCGGGGCTGACGACGAAAAGAAAACATTTTTTATCCTGCTTAACAAGCTTATCCGTAATAAAGTACCCTGCCGTATTCTTCTTATCATGCGGGAGGAATTCATTGGTCACCTGTCTGAATTTGAACCGCTCTGCCCAAGCATTTTTCAGCACCGGTTCAGGGTAGAAAAGATGGGTAGAAAAAATGTGGAAGAAGTAATTTACAGCATCCTGGAGGCGCCGGGTTACAAGTCATCTTTTAGTACAGATGACAGCCGTGCCTTAACCGCCAGCATTTTATCCAAACTACCCGATAAAAAAAAAGAAATAGAGCTGGCACATGTGCAGGTTTTTTTGGGAGAGCTTTGGGACAGGGCACAGCTTGCAAAAAAGAATAATGAACAACCGCTTCTGCAGGCAGCACTTATACGCAGTGATGATAACCTGGAAGCTGTTCTGGAAAGTTTTTTGAAGAAGCAGATAAAGGAACTGGAAAACAATTACGGCGAAAAAGTGCCATTGGAATTACTGGCAGCTATGATCACGGAAAAGTTTACCAAGCTGCAGTTGAGTGAAGCCGCCCTGCAAAAAGATCTGGAACATAAAAATGTAATAAGCAAAAAAGCAATAAACGGGTTGCTGAAAGACCTGGAGCTGCGTCGTATTATACGCACTGTAAAATTGGGCGATGAAACGCAGTACGAAATCAGTCATGATGTGCTGGCACTGGTAGTTGGCCAAAACCTTACAGAAGAAATGAAAATGCGTGAAAAGGCGGCTGATATTTATAAAGTGTACCAGGAGCGGCAGGGCCTGTTTACACAAGACGACATTGACTACATGCGGCCTTTTCAGCAAAGTCTTCTTTACCCGGCTGAACTGCAGGTGCGGATCGGAAACAGTATTGTTTTCTTAAAAAAACAACAGGAACAAGATTTAATAAAAACAAACAAAAGGCTGCGTACCCTATATGGTTTGCTGGGGTTTGCTGCAGTGGCCCTTGTTGTGGCAGTTGTTTTTTATTTTAATGCAAACGCAGCAACAAAAAAAGCTAAGACTTCTGAAAGCAATGCGAAAATTGCTTACAAAACGGCTGATTCATTGCAAATGGTAGCCAATAGGGCTTTAAAAAATATTATCAACAGGGATTTTTATAATATAGTAAAACTTACCGAGCCAATTACAGATGTTGGAGGTATTCCCCAAGCCTATTTAATGCAGTTGGATAGTATAGCTTCGCTGTTTCCAAATAAAACTGAGCTTAATACAACAATTGATTCTATAAAAAATATAATAGAGAAGAATAATAAAAAATAATATGGGCAGTTTTAACTATGGCATTATTATGAAAAAATTAATGTTGATTTATATTTTCTTTTCAGTCATGATGGCAGCAAATGCTCAGGTCAATTATGATGAGGCGATGAAGAAAGGTGAGGATGAATATAAGAAAGGGGAATATAAGAAAGCTATTAATTATTATTTTGCTGCAGCAGCATTCATGCCTGAAAATAAAGGAGATGTAAAAGAAAAAGTGAATAAAGCATTTGATGCCATTGAAGCGTTGCGAAAAAAAGCTGATGGTGATAAAGCAAGGGCGGAGAAAGCAGAAAAAGACGCAGTGCAGTCAGCGGCAAAGGCTACTGCGGAGATTGCAACAGCTCAAAAACTTAACAATGCCTTTTATTTTTATAAAGACAGGTTTGCGTTAGCATTTAAAAATGATAGTTTCTACTTTATTGACAAGAATGGCGATGCAGTGGAAAAGTTAGATAGATGGAATGGAGCTGAACATTTTTTGCCATCGGGTTTTGCTAAAGTGAAATTGTCTTCGGAAATATTCAAATTAAACGTCAATTTCATTATTGATACTTTTGGCAATAGTTATAAAGCCGCGTATGAAATTAAGGACATTGATACCACTATAAATGCAGTTGAACTTTATGATGAGGAATTAAATGAGGTTCCGTCAAAAATTTTTATACTTCCAAAATTGAAAGTTCTAATTTTAAGAAATGTTTCGTTGACTGGTTTGCCGAAGGAAATTGGGGGATTAAAATACTTAACACACCTTGATGTTAACTATAATATGATGCATCAATTGCCAGAAGAAATCGGCGATCTGGAGAATTTAACCTACCTCGATCTGAGTGTTAACAAGTTAACCAGTATGCCAAAAGGAATTGGGAAGCTTAAGAAATTAAGAACACTTAATTTGAATTTTAATTCATTTAAAATTGAAGAAATTGAAAAAATCAGGGATCTGTTGCCCAATTGCGAAGTGATATACAATGCCGTGCAGTGATAATCTGTTAAAAAACACGACGATTAATGAACCGCTTTTTAGCTTTCTTATTTAGTATGCTCATGCTTACTACCGCAAACGGGCAACACAATTATGCAGAGGCGGTTGTGCAGGGAGATAAAGCATTTAAAACCGGCCAGTACATAATGGCTATCAATAAATATTTTGCGGCAGAGGCATTTGACCCCGCTAAAAAGAAGGAAATCAAAGAAAAAGTAAGCCGTGTTTTTACCAGGATTGAAAAATTACGAACAGAAGCCGAAATTGCTAAAAAGCAGGCAGTCACGGAAAAAAACAATGCCATCGCTGCAAAGAAAGAGGTGAGTAATTCAAACGATGCTTTCCGGCTTGTTTTAATGGCCAAAGAAAAAGCGAAAGAAGACCCTACTGTTGCGTTGCGGATAGCGGAAGCTGCCTTGCAAAAACACCACGATAAGCTTATATTGGATGCTGCCGTTGACATATTTAGAAACAATGAGTTTTATGCTACCCAGGTATTAGACAGGAAACTGACCCGGCCACTCAGGTGTGCTGCCATTTCGCCCGACGGGACAACAATAGCCACCGGAAGTGACGATGGTATTGTACGGCTTTGGACAGCCGGCTGCAGGCTTATCAAAGAATTTACATTGTTTCATCAGCCGGTTATGTCTCTTGCTTTTGCTCCGAACGGTAAATCATTACTTGCAGGCGGATACGATTATTCTACTGTGCTATGGACATTGAATGATAGCGTAAAGAAAATTTATAAAGCAAACCGATCTGTTGTGGGAGCCGTGGCTTTTTCGCCCGACGGAACAAAATTTGTTACAGGGGCTTATAATGGTAAGGCCATGTTATGGGAAACATTTACCGGTTCGCAGGTGCCGTTGAAGGAATTTGCCATGTCGTCGGGAATTTACAGTATTGCTTTTTCCAAAGATGGAGCAACCATTTTATTGGGTACGCAGGCGGAGAGCGCCTTATGGAATGTAGCGGACAGCACGAAAAAAGACCTGGGGATAAAAGTAACCGGAGTACTTGCTTCTGCCCGCGGCAACCCGGTTATTATCGGGCGAAAAGGTGAAAAAAAAGGCTTGTACGACTGGCAGGAAAATGAATTGATGCAATTCAGGGCGGAACCGGGTAAAATTACCTGTAGCGCTTTTTTATTGGGTGAGAAAAAATGTATTACAGGTGCAGAGGATGGCACTATTATTTTGTGGGATAAATACGGCGAACCCAAAAAAGAGTTTAAAATGGAGACAAGGAGTTCCATAACATCAATTGTTATTTCCGAGAAAGCAGACGGATTTTTTTCCTGGTCAAAAGATAATAAAGTCAGGTACTGGCCGCTGTCAAAAGAGTTAGAAAATGAATTTGCACTGCAGGGCGACTCAGGGAATATTGTTGCTGCTATTTTTTCGCCCGATCAAAAAAAGATCCTGACCGTAAATGACAAACAGGTTCCGCAATTATGGAATATCAACGGGACAATGCTCCACCGCTTTGATACCTTGGTAAATTATACCGATGGTCCGCTTAATTTTTCACCTGATGGCAACGGCATCATCGTGCATTTCAAAGACAGTCTTACGATGTTATTAAGCTTGCAGGGCCAACAACTGGCTGCAGCAACCGGAGCCTGTGTTGGTTTTTCACCAGACGGAAAAAACATGATCACCTGCGATGCAAATGGTATGGTCAGTCTTTTGAACAACGGGGGAAAATTAATCAGCGTACTGAAGCCGGCCGACAATAGTAAAGTTGTATATACAGCCATCTCTCCATACGATGGAAAGATGCTGGCCGGCACCAATAGTGCCAGTATTGTATTGTGGAACAAAGACAGCAGATACGACCAGACTATTAACGTGAATGATTCCAGTGGTGCAATAGGTGGTTTTTTAAAGAAAGGGCCGGGGATTGTGCAGCTTGCCACATTTTCGCCCGATAAAAAAACAATATTAGTAGAAATTGCGGTTCCTGTTTCGCGTGGACATATTAATAGAAATTTACTGGTAAATACTAAGACCGGAGCTCAGATTAATATTAACGGCCACAATATTGTTTTCTCTGCAGACGGCAGCAGGATACTTTATTTGCTGAATAATGCTGTAATCATACAAAATGCAGCCGGCGATATCCTGTCAGAATATAAATTGCCGGAAGGTGAATTGAGTGAAATTGCCAGGGCTGCATTTTCATTAGAGGCCGGCAAGATTATCACCATTTCTACGAATGGAATAATTCGGATATGGAAACAACTCCAGGACCTGGAAACATTCTTAAAAAGCAGCCAATTGGACATGCTGACACCGGAACAAAAAAAAGAATTTGGCATTGATTAATGCCGGAAATAGAACCATGAAAAAACTTTTAGTATTTTTTTGCGTAGCCGCTATTTACTTTCCAGTAACAGCGCAAAAAAACTTTGCTGAAGCCATGCAGCAGGGCGATACTGCATTCAGTAACGGCCAGTTCAAAACCGCCATTAATAAATATTTTGCCGCAGAAGCGTTTGATCCATCAAAAAAAGGCCTGGTTAAAGAAAGGGTGAACCGGGTATTTGATAATGTAGAAATGCTGCGCAGGGAAGCGGAAACTGCCAGGATACAGGCATTAACAGAAAAAGACCGGGCGGAAAAAGCAGAACAGGCACAGGCCTCGCAAACAAAAATTGTTTTAAACGAGAAAAGCAAACTGCAAACGCTTAATGATTTCATGAAGTACAATAACAGGCAATTGTTTGACGAGATTACCAGGAACCGGGCTGATCTGCTTGACCTGAAAAAAAGGGAATCCCAGTTGTTGAGCAAATACGGTGATTCATCGGAGGATGAAAGTTATAGATTTTTTTCTTTGTTTTTGTTATCACAGTACTATCAAAATAACCACGACTTTCAAAGTGCTTTTAAATGTGCTGATTCCTTATGCCGTAAATATCCGGACAGTGCATTGTCTTTTTTGGGACGAAGTGTTGTTAATTATTACCTGGGTAATTGGGAGAATGCAATTGTTGATACGGACACTGCTTTATTAATAAATAAATATGAAGAATTAATACCGGTACTCAAATGGAATAAGGCCCTGGCGCTTTCTAACCTGGGCAAGCATGGAGAATCCCGCAAATTATTAAATGAGGCGATGGAATTGTTGCGTACAATGCCGGAAGATGAAACCTGGTCAGATGATTTTGTGGCTGAAGACATCAGCAAAGCCACTGAGATCTATATTGTTTTCATGAAGCGGGATTACCAGCTGAAGACGCTGGAAATATATGCGTTGGTGAATAGTTTATACGAAGGATCGCTGGCAATAGAAAAACTTGAACAACTGAACAGGAAGGAATTAAATAAGAGTATTTTATTGTCGGTAATCAATTACACGTCTATACACTTGAAAGCATTGCCAGATCAGTATGTTGGTTACCTGGTAAAAGGCTATATGTGGGAGCTTGCCAATTACCCGGAACAGGCAAAAATCAATTACCTGCTTTTTTTGGAGCAAAACAAAAAACAGGCAGCTGCAAAATACAGCCGGTATAAAAATAATTTTAGCAGTCCGCTTTATAATCAATTAAAAAAATGAAAAATTGAAACGCTGGTCAGCTGGTTTATTTTTCTTTCACACAAAAACAGTAATGCCGCGAACCCAATAATATGGGGCTAAGAAAACAGTTCGCCATTGCAGACGAACCGTTTTTATCAAGAGATATATTGTAAAAGGCAGACTTTTATTTAACTCGCAAAAATGCGGATATACGACTTCGTGAGAGAAGGAGCGCGTTCTTTTATCCATACCCCATCACCGGTTGAGCTGTCACGCTCCCCCTTGCCGTTTGTGTTGCCTTCAATGGTACGGATTTTATCTTTTACCGAAGCCTGGTCTTCAATCACCAGCCCGATATGAGAAAAATCGAAGACAACGATGTCACCGGCTTTTGCCGTATTGTTTTCTCCGAGCACCTGGAACCCATTGCCTTTTGCCCATTTTTCCCATCCAAATGCAGTTGCATCGCGGCAGCGCACTTTCTCTGCCTGTGCAAAAGTGAGTTCCGGTTTTTTAAAATATGTTTTGAGGTATTCACGCACGTCTTCTTCTTCCAGTAGTTCCCGGATGAGCCAGCTGATAAATGCAGCACACCATGGCCAGGCGCCAGGTGCCAGCCAGGTGGCACCCTGGTACTCCACAATACGTGCGCCTGTATTGTTGATGGCACCTTCACGGGTACCAACTTCTTTTTTGGCAATTTCGATTAGTTTTTGGATGGCAAGGTTCATAGTTAGTTGTTTTATACCATGGAAGTTAAAAGAAAATAACAACTCCTGTACAAAAAGTGTAAACTATAATGGCAGACAAAGTTAACCTACCTGCAGAGGCTGGTACGCAATAACAGAAAAACGAAGCTTTTATAAAGTAGTGGAGATGGTCTTACTCCGGGGGGCGGGATGGATCGGTTGATGTATCTATACTGTCAGCCAGGATCAGCAAGTCCTGTTTTTTGTATTCGTTCTTATCATCGTTGAAACATTTTGCAAACTCCTGCAGCAAAAACTGTATGATGCGCTTCTTGCTAATGGGCTTAAAATAAGAAGCTGTTGAGGTCACCGAAATTCTTTTAAAATACGTCTCAACATCTTTATGGGTAAAAACATTGCCCGTCATTGGGTCTACGTAAAACTGTATCTTATGAGACGGATTAGATGGCAGTTGCCAATCGTAATCCACATCAAAATAAGCCATAATAAACTGGCGGGGAATATTGATGGCACGGATGGGCACATCCAGCAGTTCGGCCAGGATAAGATAGATGATGCCATTAGAAATAGCATTGCCACGTTTGCCATCCAGTACTTTATTTATCAGGAACTCATTTGGCTCGTTGTACTTTATTTCATTTCCCTTCAGGTTGTAATAATTATAGAGAATAGTAGTAATAACATTGGTTTGCTCTAACGGGGTAAGATAGCTGTTCAGCTCCAGCCAGATATTACGCCGCATTTTTTCAATTTCGGCATATACGGTGGTGGTTAACAGCTCAGGATACTGATAGCGCGCCACCAGTATGGCACCACTCAGCAGATCCGGATCAGGCTGTGCCTTCCAGTGGTTAAATTCTTCGGTAAGATCGCGGTAATGAAGGCGGTGGATAAGTAACTCAATACGTTCCTGAATAACGTCAACCGGTGTGTTTTCCCAAAGGTTTTCCAGGTTTGGTATAATGCCTTTGCCAAAAGATATAATACGGTCACTTACCGAGGTAAAGACTTCCTCGTCCGGATCATCAATCAGGTGAAAAAGCGCTGATATTTCTCTTGTTTCTTCCATGCAGGTATTATTTACAGCACACAGATGAATATTATTTTATTATTAATACGCATCATCCATGTAATTCTTGTGCTGTTTACTGCCTAAATTTCGTAGCATTCAATGATATGAACTAATGGAAATTATCCACAGATGTTAAATGCTTTATTTTAAATAAATAGTTTAAACTTGAATGAAAGGAAAAGGGGCTACAATATCAAAGCTGTTTATCTGCAAACACGCCGTAAACAGCATTCAAAATTTAGCATGTTAAATTACAGTGTTTCCCCTGAGAAGCTGTTAAACAAAAAAATAATTGTCTTTTATATTGCAGCTGGTGAAGACAGCAACCACGGGCACAAAACATTCATCTTTCATGTTGTGGTTGTTTAGGACAGTAAACCCGGATGCAAAATATTCGCCTTGGATGTTGTGGTTAGTGAAGACCGCGACCCGCATGCACCGTGCATGTTGCGGTTGCTGTGCTCAGCAACCGCAACATGCAAATATTGCCTTAGAGGTAGCTGTCGGTGGTGAGACCACCAGCCTCGGAGACACTTTCGGAAAATAATAAATTTATATGAATGTTTTTTGAGCAGCTGTTAGCTCGCTTTTTTCTTTCTGAAGCTCTTCTTTGGCGGATTTGCTTTCAATTCTTCAATGGTTGCTTTAACCTCTTCAATGGTTAAATCGGCCACTTTTTCCTGCTGCTCCTTACTCAGTTTGTAATTGCGCAGGCCTTGCTTTATATATGGTCCATAGGGACCGCGGAGCAACTGTATTTTTTCCTTTTCAAAAACTTTGATGGTCCGCTCGTCCTTGGCTTTGCGTTTCTCTGCAATCATCGGGGACACCTCATCCAGGGTTACCGTATAAGGATCCATTTCCTTGTTGAGCGAATAGAATTTCTTATCGTGCGCTGCATATGGGCCAAACCGGCCAATGTTAATGAGCACATCAATGTCTTCAAACAAGCCCAGGTTACGCGGCAGCTTAAACAATTCCATAGCATCTTCCAGCGTAATGGTTTCAATGCTCTGCGTATTTTTCAATTTCGCAAAACGGGGCTTCTCATCCGTTTCTTCTACTGCCTGCGCACCAATCTGCACCATCGGGCCGTAACGGCCCATGCGGGCAATTACCGGTTTGCCACTCACTTCATCTATACCAAGCGCCCTCTCACCCTTGGCCCTTTCAGCTGTTTCCAGGGTTACTTCTATATTGCTGTGAAAAGGTTTGTAAAAATCTTCCAGCATTTTGTGCCACTCCATTTTCCCTTCAGCTACTTTATCAAACTCTTCTTCTATTTCCGCAGTAAAACTATAATCCATTACCGTCTGAAAATGCTGCTTCAGGAAATCCGTTACCACCATGCCCAAATCTGTTGGAAATAATTTTCCCCTTTCTGCACCGGTATTCTCGGTTTCAGTTTCTTTGGCAATTTCATTTTTGGGGCTCAGCCGCAACAGGTTAAAGATGCGGGGCGTTCCTTCTTTGTCACGCTTCTCCACATAATTTCTTTTCTGAACCGTGGAGATAGTAGGGGCATAGGTACTCGGGCGGCCAATTCCCAGTTCTTCCAGTTTCTTTACCAGCGACGCCTCTGTGTAGCGCGGCGCAGGACGGCTAAACCTTTCGGTTGCCAGCATCTCGTTAAAATCGAGCTTTTGCTTTACCGCAAGTGGTGGCAGCATGCCTTCTGTATCTTCTTCATCTTCTTCATCATCTTTACCTTCCAGGTAAACTTTTAAGAAGCCATCAAACTTCATCACTTCTCCGCTGGCAGTCAGTTGATCCTTATTGGTAGAAATATCAATTTTAGCGATTGTCTTTTCAAATTCCGCGTCGCTCATCTGGCTGGCAATGGTGCGTTTCCAGATCAGTTCATACAGCCTGCGCAGATCACTGTCATCTACTGTGCGGCTATCCATATAGGTTGGACGGATGGCCTCATGTGCTTCCTGCGCACTTTCATTTTTATTTTTAAATTTACGGGGCTGGTAATATTCTTCACCGTAAGAGCTGTTAACTTCTGTTTTAATCATATCTGCAGCGGTCTCACTAAGGCTTACGCTGTCTGTACGCATATAGGTTATCTTACCGCTTTCATACAGTTTCTGCGCCAGCAGCATTGTCTTGCTCACAGAGTAGCCCAGCTTACGGCTTGCTTCCTGCTGCAGGGTAGACGTGGTAAAAGGCGCTGCCGGTGTGCGCTTGGCAGGCTTGATGGTAATATCGCTGACGGTATAATTTGCTTTCTTACAGCTTTCCAAAAATTTGGCGGCGTCTTCATTTGAGCTAACCTTTGAAGGGCCCTCTGCTTTAAAAGTAATTTTTTTGCCGTTTACGTCATCGGCAATAAAAAAGGCTTCTATTTTATAAGTACTTACAGATGTAAAATTATTAATCTCCCTTTCCCGTTCTACAATTAAACGAACTGCTACACTCTGCACGCGTCCAGCACTTAAACTGCGCTGCATGCCAATCTTGCGCCACAAAACGGGGCTCAGTTCAAAACCAACAATACGATCCAGTATACGCCTGGCCTGCTGTGCATTGACCAGGTCCATATTTATAGTACGCGGATTAGCAACCGCTTTCTTGATGGCAGGTGCAGTAATCTCATGAAAAACAATGCGCTTGGTGGTTTTAGGATCCAATCCTAATACTTCGGCCAGGTGCCAGGAAATGCTTTCACCTTCACGGTCCTCATCCGATGCAAGCCATACTTCGCCACTTTTTTTAGCGATGCTTTTCAACTCCTTAACCACCTTTACTTTTTCTTCCGGAACAATGTATCTGGGTTCAAAATTATTATTCAGGTCAATGCCCATTTCGCTTTTCTCCAGGTCACGGATATGCCCGTAACAACTCTTCACTTCGAAATCTTCGCCCAGGATTTTCTCAATGGTTTTGGCTTTCGCCGGGGACTCCACTATCAGTAAATTCTTCGCCATACGTTAAATATAATCAGTTTCAAACAGGCCTAATGGCGTGCAAGTTTAGTGTATAACGGCGAAACCAGCAAATTGGTACCTGCATGACCAGCCGGTTTAATATTGAAATAACTTATTTATATTTATTGTGTAACAGGCATTTGCACGCTTGCAACGTGTTATACCGGTGGATGTTTTTGCGGTTAGCAGTTGCGGCAGCTATGCTTTCCTGCAGCTATTGCAGATGCTGGTAAAAATTTGCATAAACTGTTTTGGTATTGACTTTTTTTTTCTTTTTGCCGAAGTAAAAAAGGCAATGAGGTGGAAGCAGACACCTGGCTAAGTATAGGTATTTATCTTAAAATACAACCGTAAAATAAATCAGGCATACTTGACTACAGGTTATACCATATTTCCGCTGGGCGATGCCGCTGCTACCATCGATTTGGGTAATACCATCGATGCGCTTTTAAATGATAAAATAATTGCCATCCGGCAATGGATGCTGGCCAATTCCTTTGCCGGCCAGAAAGATATTATTGTTGCCTACAGCTCCCTTACTATAATATATGATCCGCTGGTTATCCGGCAGCATTTTCATCCCGCCACAAGTATTTTTGAATGGGTGCAGCAAAAACTGCAATTGGCTTTTGACCAGGCCGTTACCCAACACATGGGCGAATCGCCTGCAGTTAAAATTCCTGTTTGCTATGCAGAAGATTATGCCATGGATCTTCACCAGATGGCTGATCAGAAAAATATGGATCCCCGGCAAATAATTGATTTGCATACGGCGGTAACTTACCGGGTGTACACCATTGGCTTTTTGCCCGGCTTTTCTTATATGGCGGCAGTGCATGAAAAATTAATTACACCCAGGAAGACAAGGCCCGTACCGGTGGCCGCTGGCAGCGTTGGTATTGCCGGAGCGCAAACTGGTATATATCCTTTAAACAGTCCGGGTGGCTGGCATATTATAGGCCGCACGCCAGTGAAACAATTTGATGCCAATTCAAAAGAGCTGGTAAAATTAAAAGTGGGGGACCGCGTGCAGTTTTACAGCATCAGTGAAGAAGAAATGAAAGCGCATGAAAATTTGGAAATGTTGTAGCGCATAGCTGACCCTGTACAGGTGTGAAAACAGAAATTGCTGATTGTTCGATTGTGATGCCGGGGTTCTTTGCCGGAAAAGTTGTTATCATGAAATCCTTGCATTTTTATAACTTACCAGGCAGGTATAGGAAAGTTATTCTCTTGTTGAACAAAGGAAATCGAAAAGTCGCCTAATCAACAATCACAAATTCTTTTATTAATGTCGATCTCCATCATAAAACCCGGACTATTGGATACCATGCAGGATCTTGGCCGTTACGGTTATGGAAGCCTGGGTATTAACTGCGGCGGCGCCATGGACAGGTATGCCGCCCAAGTGGCCAATATGCTGGTGGGAAACCAGGTGCATGAAGCAGTAATGGAAATACATTTTCCTGGTCCGCAACTGTTGTTTGAACAGAATGCCCTCATAAGTATTACGGGTGCCAACTTTAGTCCTTCTTTAAATGACGAACTACTTCCCTTGTGGCAACCGCTTTTAATAAGAAAAAATACTATACTCCATTTTCCAAAACTGGACTGGGGTGCCAGGTGCTATATTGCCATTCATGGTGGTTTCTGTGTAAATGAATGGCTGAATAGCTACAGCACCAACCTCAAAGCTGCTGCTGGTGGTTACCGGGGAAGAAAATTGGAAAAAGGAGATGAGCTCGTAAGCAAAGAAAGCACTATCTATTTTCCTGCATTGATGAAAGCGGGCAAAGATGCGCACCGCCTGAACTGGCGGGCAGATATATCCGCCGCTTATCAGCTGCCCAATGAAATCCATTTTATTGCAGGGCATGAAAAGCACTCGCTTACGCCGGCATCAGCCAAAGATTTTTTGCAGAATAATTTTACCATACATCCGTTCAGTGATCGTATGGGTTATCGCCTTAAAGGCCCCGAATTATATTTTAAGCAAGCAACAGAGCTGGTGTCAACCGGGGTTAGCTTTGGCACCATCCAGTTACTACCCGATGGAGAAATTATTATCCTGATGGCTGATCACCAGACCACGGGTGGTTACCCGCGCCTGGGACATGTTATCAGTGCCCATCTTCCCAAGCTGGCGCAATTAAGGCCCAGCGATTGCATCCAGTTTATAGAAACCAATACTGCGAAAGCCGAATCTTTGTTTTTTGAGCAGCAGCAGGAGCTGGCCATTTTACAAAACGCCTGTTTTGGTCACCTCAATGAACTGGTATGCAGACAATAGATATTAATTGTGATATGGGCGAAAGCACCCGTTTGTGGAAGTATGATATTAATAACGATATCGCGTTGTTTCCATATATCAGTTCGGCCAATATTGCCTGCGGATTTCATGCGGGCGATGCGCATACCATGCACGAGCTGGTGGATGCTGCTTTGCTGGCAGGCATTGCCGTTGGCGCACATCCGGGCTTTGCTGACAAGGACAATTTTGGTCGCACCAATACCAACATGCCGCCGGTTAAAATTTATGACATCATTATTTATCAACTGGGGGTGCTGGATGCCTTTCTGAAAATTAACGGGACCAGGCTACAGCATGTAAAGCCACACGGGGCTTTGTATAATATGGCGGCTAAAGACACGGTACTGGCTACTGCTATTTGTAAAGCTGTAAAAGATTTTGATGCCGGCCTGGTTTTATATGGATTGAGCGGGAGCGAACTGATAAAAGTTGCTGCCGGCATGGAGCTGGCAAGCCGTTCAGAAGTTTTTGCAGACCGTACCTACCAGCCGGACGGAAGCCTCACGCCAAGGTGGATGCCGAATGCGCTCATAACAACAACCGATCAGTCTTTACAGCAGGTAACTGAAATGGTGAAACAGGGAAGTGTAACCGCAGTAAATAACCAGGCAGTACCTATCAAAGCAGAAACCATTTGCATACACAGCGATGGTGAGCAGGCACTTGCATTGGCGCAGCGCATTTATCAAACACTAAACCAGCAAGGTATTGAGATTAAAGCCGTTTAAAAACAACGATGCCGGCAAAGAAAAAAAGACTTTTTCCTTTGGTGCAGGGGGCGCTGTAATTGGGGCAGCTTTTTTAATGGCCAATTCTTCTATAGGGCCGGGCTTCCTTACCCAGACTACGGTGTTTACCCAGCAGCTGCTGGCCAGTCTTGGTTTTGTAATACTGGTATCTATTCTGCTTGATATTGGCGTACAGCTGAATACCTGGCGGGTGCTAACCATGAGTGGCTTACGGGCGCAGGATTTATCTAACCGGTTATTACCCGGACTGGGTTGTTTTTTGGCAGCGCTAATTGTAATGGGGGGATTGGCGTTTAATATCGGCAATATAGCGGGTTGCGGTCTCGGGTTAAATGTACTTACCGGCGTCTCTTATGAAACGGGTGCAGTGATTAGTTGCGTGCTGGCGCTTGTTTTATTTTGGTTAAAAGAGATTGGCAAGATGCTGGACAGTTTTACAAAAATACTGGGCGTTGTTAAAATTATACTCACATTGTTTATTGCATTCAGCGCACATCCGCCACTGTTAGAAGCATTGCACCGTACATTTATACCGGAAAAAATCAGCAGCATTGCCATTGTAACACTTGTTGGCGGTACCGTAGGAGGCTATATCACTTTTTCAGGCGCTCACCGCTTGCTGGATGCCGGTATTACCGGCCGTGATCACTTACAAAAAATAAACCGGAGTGCCATCAGCGGTATTGTTATCTCCAGCATCATGCGGTATATACTTTTCCTGGCCGCGCTGGGTGTAGTAATGCAGGGCGTAGTGCTAGACAGTGCAAACCCGCCTGCCAGTGTTTTTAAGTATGCAGCGGGCGAAATTGGCTTCCGCATTTTTGGCGTGGTATTATGGAGCGCCGCTATTTCTTCAGTAGCAGGCGCGGCGTATACCTCCGTTTCTTTTTTAAAGACATTGCATCCGTTAATTGCAAAATATGAACGCTGGAGCATTTCCATATTCATTGTTTTTTCTACCTGCATTTTTGTATGGATAGGCAAGCCCCGGCAATTGCTGATAGCGGCCGGCGCCATTAACGGGCTGATATTACCTGTTGCATTAACCATTGTACTGATAGCGGCTACAAAAACAAGGCTTATGAAAGATTATAAACACCCGGTATGGATGCAGGTGGCCGGTTGGCTGGTGGTGATAGCCATGGGCTGGCTGGGTTTTAGCGCAATTGTTGATTTACTTCACCCCCTGTCCCCCTGAAGGGAAGATCTGGATCCATCAGCTTCTCTTTTATGCGATGTTCTGCCGGGGTAATCATACAAAAGAAAATTATAGTGACGGATCGTCTTTTCAAGATAAGGCGTTTGGTGACATTCAGTTGTACATATGCAACCCACGAATGTTTAATTGCACGCAAAATCCCGGCTTGTTCCCTGGCGTAATACTACAGAAAGCCGGCAACCATTTATTTCCTCAGACTTAAGTCCCGACTTTATGGGCACAAGAGGCGAAGCGCTATGGTTTAACGTTTCTTTTTACAATTTTTCATGCTGTTATAACGTTATTTGCTTGTTCCTCCTTCAACTTCAATTACGCGTCTTTTACATTTCACTACTGTAAATTAAACATTACTATGGCTAATAGCAACGATGGCCAGGCGGAAAGCCTGTACAGCTACGACAGTTTTTCGGGGAACAAAAAAGAATCCGGTTCAAGCTTTTTATGGTGGTGCGCTGGTGCCCACCAGCAGTTGTTAAAACAGTTTCCGTCAGAGCATACCAAGTATTCCGGCTTGGGTGGTGTAATATTGGCCACATTTGTATTGGCGGCCCTTTCCGCCGGTTATGCTATTTACAGTGTATTCGGTAATATCGGCTGGACAATTGCCTTTGCACTTATCTGGGGCCTGATCATATTTAATTTCGACCGTTTCCTCGTATCTACCATGCGCAAGTATGGTGTGAGCAGCAAAAAGCAGTTTTGGATGGCGGTGCCACGCATCGTACTTGCGTTACTGATTGGTATAACCATTGCCCGTCCGCTGGAATTGAAAATTTTTGAGAAGGAGATTGATACAAAAGTGGCGCAGAACATGCACCATAAAGTATTGGTAAATGACAGTTTGCTGCAGCGCGAAAACCAATTGCAGATACAGGCTGCAGAAGTGGAGCGGAACCGTTTGCTCAGCAGGAAGCTTTCGATGGAAGATACGCTGCACCGGTTGCAGCAGGCCTATGTGCAGGAAGCCGATGGTACCGGCGGAAGCGGGCAGCGTGGTATAGAAAACCTGACCCGTTTAAAAATGAATGCGTTCCTTGGCCTGCAGCAACAGTCGGCACCGGAAATAAAGCAACTGGAAGCCGGCGTACTGGAGCAGGACAGCATTATCAATGCTGCAAGGGCAGGGTTGGAAGATAAGAGAAGGCAATATGAAACAACTGTAAAAAGCAATGTTGGTTTCCTGGAAAGAAACAAGGCATTGTCTGATTTGTCGGCAGAAGAGAGTAGTGTCCAGTGGACCAGCCTGATGCTGTCATTGCTGATTATTTTAATAGAAATTGGTCCCATACTCTCAAAGCTGATTATGCAGGTGGGTCCGTATGATATTGCACTGGCAAAAGAAGAACTGCTGCAAATGGCGGCTTCTGAAAATGAGATTCGTAAAGACAAAGAAATTTCTTACGCTAAAAAGAAAGTTTTTTACGAAAAACAGAAAGAAGTTTCTGACCAGCTGGTAGAAAAAATGACAGCTTTGCAGCAAAAGCATATTGATGAAGAACTGGACAAATGGGAGCGTGGTGAGTGGGATGCCAAAGACCACCGGGCATCTATGGACGAAGTAATGCGAAAGATAAAGGAAAGGTATAATTACAAAGAGGATGATTTGTTATAAACGCAGTTATTCGTTGATTACTTTTCTGCTGTATAAATAATGCGCATCAGCAACATCACTAAATGAAGATGCACATCTCTTTTGTCATGCTGAGGAATAAAGCATTTTGTAGATCTCACGTAAGATCATCCTGCCAGCTTTTGAGGTAAATGAATAAAGTAGTAAGATTGTATTTATTGCCAGCCCCCGGGATCCTTCATTCCACAGGATGACAATAGAAAATGGGTAGGTTTACAAACAGTGATTTGTTCGTTTAGAATGGCTCAGTCAGCTTATTGACACAAGGTATTCTTAGTAAAATTATTTCTTCCCTGCAACATCACTAAATGAAGATGCACCTCTCTTTTGTCATGCTGAGGAACGAAGCATCTTAAGGATTCCGCATGAGCGTATGGCTAACAGTTTATCTTTCACGCGCAATGCATAAAAACAGCAAGCTAGCATTTTTACTTGCCCACCAGTCACTAAATGAAGATGCACCTCTCTTTTGTCATGCTGAGGAACGAAGCATCTTGTAGATCCCGCGTAAGATCATCCTGCAAGCTTTTGAGGGCAATGAATAAAGTAGTAAGCTTGTATTTATTGCCAGCTTCCGGGAATGTTCGTTTCCCGGGGATGAAATCGAAAAATGGATAAAACGATCGCCCTCTGCCTGGTTAGCTGATCAAAATTTCATAGCTACCAATATTTTTGGCAAATCGAAAGAGCCACCCGGACCAGTGGTTTTAGCATCCATTTTGTAGTGCAGGCTCTACACAGATTAGTGTTTTTTCTACATTTATTAATTCCCGGGTTGATTTTGATCATGAATACAAAAAAAAATATAAAAATTTTTACTAATAACTATGCATTAACCAGATTTTAATTTATGTTTGATATGCAAACCATTTGCAACCGTCCAATGTCCAATTTTAGATTCCGTATTCAATGAAAACTATCCAATCCTACAAGTAAAAACCATCGGAAATTCCAAATTCCAGTGAAAAACAACCATTATCGGTTGTTTTTTCTTTTTAGACCTTTCCCATCTCCTGGTAATCGCCCGTTACTCCTCTTTTGATAATTACGGCCGCCCGCTCAATGATGGCATTAATAAAATACTGTACAATTTTACCCGCCTGCTACGGACGTTCGGGAACTATTAATATTTCTTCGGGTTCTTACGGTTAGTGAAAAAGAATCAGCAGGTAAGCAGCCAAGATGATGGCGCTTGCATACCCTATCTTTTTAAGGCTGAACTGCGCCTGCCGGTGCATAATAAAGTAATTGAGGAAAAGATGTACTACAATTATCAGAACGTATAGTATGCCCGCATCGGTACCAAACCTGTTGTTACTGGCATAGCCCATACCCAATGCTGCTATCATTAAAATAAACAACAGTACAAAGAAAAATAAGATATTAAAAAAGATAATTTTTTTCATGCTGGTGTGATTGTTGGGCAAGCGTGAATGCAGCTATCACACCCTTACAAGATGGAATGATAACCTACCGTTCTGTTGTCCATTTATCGCGATCGTCGGGTGCAAATTTCCAGGGAGCGAAATTGTTTTCTACATTGCTGAACATAGCATTCCATTCCTGCGGGGCATTACTTTCTTCCATGACCAGGCTGCGACGGAGTTCCAGGATTATTTCCAGCGGGTTAATGCTAACGGGGCATTCTTCCACGCAGGCATTACAAGTAGTGCAGGCGCGCAATTCTTCAACAGTTATATAATCGTGCAAAAGCGTTTTACCATCGGCGGTAAACTGCCCGTTTGCAGCTATGTTTTTGCCTACCACTTCCAGCCGGTCGCGGGTGTCCATCATAATTTTGCGGGGCGATAAAAGTTTGCCGGTAATATTGGCGGGGCAGGCGGCGGTGCATCGCCCGCACTCTGTACAGCTATACGCATCCAGCAGGTTACGCCAGCTTAAATCAACTACATCTTTAGCACCGAAGTTTGCAGGTGGTGCGGCTTCTGTGGGCGCCGTCTCCGGTTGCATGGCATACAGCACTTCATTTTGTATGGCAGGCATATTATTCATTTGTCCATTCACCTGCTGCCTTGCGTAATAAGCATTCACAAACGCCAGCATGATGTGGAGGTGTTTGGAATAGGGCAGGTAATTCAAGAAAGCAAAAATGCCGGCAATATGGAGCCACCAGCAGGTTCTTTCCAATGTTGCCAGCGCGGCAGTGTTCATGCCGCTGAACAAGGGATGCAGCCAGAAAGAAAACATAAAATTGCCGGTCAGCTGTTCACCATAATGACCATAACCCCTTGCCTGCAATTGTGTATCTGCCGCGTTCATCGTTAAGAAAAGGCTCATCAATATTATTTCGGCAATAAGAATATAGTTGGCATCGCTGCGGGGCCAGCCATTCAAATCTTTGCTGGCAAATCTTTTTAATTTAAGAATATTTCTGCGGATAAGAAATATGACACAGACGGTAATAACACCCAGGGCCAGAAACTCAAAACTGTTGATTAGCAATCCGTACAGGGCGCCCAGCATGCCAAGGAAAAGGCGGTGGGTGCCAAAGATGCCATCCAGCACTATTTCCAATACTTCCGCATTGATGATAATGAAGCCCGCATAGATTACAAAATGCATGATGGCCACCAGCGGATTTTTGAACATTTTTTTCTGACCAAGGGCCAGCAGCAGCATATTCTTCCATCGCATAGCGGTATTAGGCGCCTGGTTGGCATCTTTGCCCAGCAGGATATTACGCCGTATAGCAACCGCTTTTTTAAAAAACAACCAGCCGGCAAAACCAGCCAGTAAAACAAACAGCACCTGGGGTATAAATTGCATGGTACAATTTTATACCAGCTAAATTAAAGGTTTTGCTTTTAGTGTAATGTTTTGTTGTACTTTGTTTATAAAACCAAATAAATTGGCAACGGATAAAAACTATATTCTGGATGAAGCCAGGGCCGCAAAAAAGCTGCGCCGCATGGCCTATGAAATAATAGAGAATAATACGGGAGAGCAGCAACTGGTGCTGGCTGCCATTCGCGAAAGCGGTACCGTGATGGCCAAAAATATTCAGCTTTTGCTGGCGGAAATAAGTGATATACCAACAGATTTATTCATCGTGAGCCTGGATAAACACCAGCCTTCCACTGTTACACTCAGCAAAGAAGGAAATTTTGATGATAAAGTGGTAATTGTAATTGATGATGTGGCCATGAGCGGCAAAACACTCCTGTACGCCATGCAACCCTTTCTTGCATTTCACCCAAAAAAAATACAGACCCTTGTGCTGGTAGAGCGCAGTCACAAGGCTTTTCCGGTAAAGCCAGATTATGTTGGCTTATCCATTGCTACCACTTTGCAGGAACATATTTATGTGGAAGCGGAGGGAGATGTAATAAAGGGAGCGTACCTGGAATAGTTCTTAGTCTGTAGTTCGTTTGCCCGGTTGCCTCAGGTAAAAAATAATGCATGGTTTACAGTTCGTCCTTTTTAGTTTGTTTGATGAATGCAGTCACTTACCCGATAGCTCACTGAAGCTATGCAGTGATCGGGCGCACAACCATAGCCCATCGGTGATCAATAATACAATGCATGTGCCCTGAACTTTCCTTTTGAATCCAGCTCAATGGCCGGGGCGGGAATTTTTAAAATATTTAACGTAAAGAAAATTGTCTTCAGCAACTTACTTTTTGTTTTTATTTTGGTAAGATCAATATCCGGCGCAATGAAAAAACGGCGTATGCGTGGTATATCGGTCCTGTCGTGGTAGACGCCCTGTTTATCGGTCCATTTGTTTTCGTTGCCCCCCAGCATCCCATCTGCGCTGTAACCTAAAGAAACGTTTAACCATGCGGGTAATTTGCTTTGCGGAAAGAATGATTTGAGGTTGGCGCTTATCCAGTACGTTTGCGAATTATAATCTTTCAGCGTGCGTTCTGCCAGGCTTTTGCCAAAAAGCTGGTTGCGCCGGCTGATCAGTTCATCCGGATAATCATAGGGCCAGTAACTCATTTTTATCTGTATGCGCTGGTCCTTCCAGCCCAGTTCCTGCGATACATATGCGGCAGCACCCACTACATTGGCTGTCATATCGCCCCAGCTAAAACCCCACTCTGCAGAAAAACCATCCTGTATTTCTATGATGCTCTGGTAGGCAATGGCGCTGAGACCGCCATAGACGGCGCTTCTCCTGCGCGACAAGCCCGTCCATTGCCACAACGCTGCAGATGCCCTGCTTACATTGTAGGCTGTCCACACATGACCCAGCTTGTCCATCTGCAACCACTCACTGTTGTCGTTAAAAAAATGAAAAGAAGACCGGGGATAATTGCTGTACCAGCTTTTGTCAAGCGCTATATAAGAGCCCGTCCAGAAAGCGGCATGTGCGCCAGCAACCAGCCACAAACGGGTTTTATCAGGGCGATTTAATTTTGTTAGTGCTGGTGTATGTAATTCCGGCGATGCCCGTAAAAGGGATGAATGTGTCATTGAATCAGCGCCTGCTTTCACGATGGCCGTATCCTGCCCGTATACAACGGACAGCAATCCAATCAGCAGCCAGGATAACAATATTTTTTTCAGCACCGGATAGTATACATTTTTTACATAAAATACTGGACAAACCGAATTAAACAAAATTACGGTTTCAGGGGCTTAATAGATTGTCAATTGCCAGAAATCAATAACTTAGGCCCCAATTACAAACTATAAAATTACTGATTATGGACGCCGCCATTCAAGACAAAGTAAACACCTGGCTGAAGGGAAATTTTGACCAGGCAACCAAAGACGAGATTACGCGTTTGCAGAACGATAACCCCAAAGAACTGGAAGAATCATTTTACCGCAACCTTGAGTTTGGCACCGGCGGTCTGCGTGGTATTATGGGTGTAGGCACCAACCGCATGAATAAATATACCGTGGGCATGAGTACGCAGGGCTTTGCCAATTACATGAAGGCGCAACTGAAAGGTGAGATAAAAATAGCCATTGCACACGATAGCCGTAATAACAGCCGCTTTTTTGCTGAAACAGTGGCCAATGTATTCGCTGCCAATGGCATTAAAGTGCTTTTATTTGAAAGCCTGCGTCCCACACCGGAACTGAGTTTTACCATTCGTCACCTGGGCCTGCAGGGGGGCGTTGTTTGTACCGCTTCCCACAACCCCAAAGAATACAATGGCTATAAAGCCTATTGGAATGATGGCGGGCAACTGGTGCCGCCACATGACAGTAACGTGATCAAAGAAGTAGAAGCGATCACCAATGTGAATGATGTAAAATGGGAAGGTGGTGCAGCAAATATTACGCTTCTTGGCAAAGACATGGACAATGCTTACATGGATATGGTAAAAGCATTAAGCGTATATCCTGATGTGATTGCCAAACAGCATGATCTTAAAATCGTGTATACACCGATACATGGAACCGGTATTACATTAGTGCCTGAAACCTTGAAACGTTTTGGGTTTACCAATGTAACCATTGTAGAAGAACAGGCAACGCCCGATGGAAATTTCCCAACTGTAAATTATCCCAACCCGGAAGAGAGTGAAACCATGAGTATTGGTTTGAAAAAAGCAAAAGAATTAGATGCCGATATTTTATTGGGTACTGATCCTGATGCAGACCGTGTTGGTATTGGCGTAAAAAATCACAAGGGCGAATGGGTATTGATGAACGGAAATCAAACAGCCGTGCTTGCTTTTACTTATATGATGGAAGCGCGTAAAGCCAAAGGCATTGCGCAACCAAATGATATGGTGATCACAACGATTGTTACTACTGAAATGATCAACCAGGTAGCCAAGCAAAATGGGGTGGCCTGTTACAATGTATTAACAGGGTTTAAATGGATCGCAGAAAAAATAAAAGAATTAGACGGTAAGAAAAATTATGTGATAGGAGGAGAAGAAAGTTTTGGTTTAATGATAGGCAACCAGATCCGCGATAAAGATGCCGTGAGTGCTGTGGCATTGATGTGCGAAATGGCTGCTTATGAAAAAGACTGTGGCAAAACTTTGTTTGATAAGATGATAGAACTGTATATTAAATATGGTTTCTATTATGAGAATCTGATCAGCATTACCAAGAAAGGAATGAACGGATCGAAAGAGATCGCTGATATGATGGAAGGGTACAGGAAGGATCCTCCGAAAACAATTTCAGGTGCACAGGTCACTACGCTGCTGGATTACCAGTTACAGAAAGGTACCAACCTTGTTACCGGTGAAACCTGGACGATCGAATTGCCCAAAAGCAATGTGTTGCAATTTATTACTGCAGATGGCACCAAGATCTCAGCACGCCC
>JBDSLR010000033.1:0-11170 GCA_039916305.1 Chitinophagaceae bacterium
TGGAAGATTTTGATACCCTGGGCAGTAAAATACCTTTACTGGTAAACCTTAAACCGTCTGGTAAATATTTAATGGAGGATTTCTATTATGCTGGTGGATTGCCCGTAGTTATCAAAGAACTTGAAAAACACCTCCATTCCGGCACCATTACAGTAAATGGAAAAAGCCTTGGCGAAAATAACCGCACAGCCGTGTGTTACAATACTGAAGTGATCAGCACGATTGATTCACCTCTTCAAACCAACGCAGGTATTGTCGTTTTAAAAGGCAATTTATGTGAACTGGGGGCCATTATCAAACCATCAGCTGCAACCAAAGCATTGTTAAAACACCGCGGTAAAGCGGTCGTATTCGAGTCTATGGAAGATTACCACGCAAGAATTGATACTGAGAGCCTGGAAATAGATGAACACTCTATCATCGTACTTAAAGGCGTGGGACCTGTGGGTTATCCCGGCATGCCAGAAGTTGGTAATGTAGATCTTCCGTTAAAATTACTACGTAAAGGGGTGAAAGACGTTATCCGGATATCCGACGGTCGAATGAGCGGTACGGCTGCAGGTACTGTTATTCTTCATGTGGCACCGGAATCTGCTGTTGGCGGCATGCTGGCGATTGTTAAAAATGGAGACATGATAGAACTGGATACAGAGAACAGGCGACTACATCTTGATATTTCTGAAGCGGAAATCCAGCAAAGGAAAAATGCCTGGCAACGACCGGACCCGGTTACTGAAAGGGGCTATGTCCGTCTTTATATTGACCATGTTCAACAGGCAAACCTTGGCGCCGACCTTGACCATTTGAGAGGTGGCTCTGGCAGCGAATCTAACAGAAATCTCCATTAATCAATTGTGCATAAATATATAATTTTCCTTTACGGATTAACCGCTCGCCACTACACCTGTTTGCTAAAATCGATTGCGCATAATTATAAAACTTTAATAGATAATGGTCGTCAATAATTCATTTTGGAGTTGAGATAAATTGGCTCCCTTTATACTAATTTTTAAGGTCCTTTTTAGCATTATTTCAACCAAAGAAATCCCCGGGATCCCGTTTTTATATGCATGAATTATTTTAATAGCTAAAATGAGCCTTTGTATTCTTTAGAGAAATATATTTACAGGAAAGACCAACAAACTGATCTTCCTAAGCATAATTACTCAATATCCCTAATATGGAACATTCATTAACCAGAACATGTTTGAATTATTTGATTGCAGCCTGTGTGTTTCTATTGGCTTATATTGTTGTTTCCTTTCAGCACATGCATGCCTTGGGTGGATGGTTACTGGCATTGTTCTTTTCAAGTCTTGCCATTGCATTCAGGTATCACAGGAAATTAAAAGGATTCTGGTATAGTGTAATGATTCTTGCAGCCGCCAGTCTTGCCATGTACTTTCCGATGTCTTTTAAAAAAATCGGTAGCATGGAAAGTTCTGTTTTAATTCCTTACCTGCTGCAAATAACAATGTTTGGCATGGGCACCGAACTAAACCTGAAAGATTTTGCTAAAGTGCTGATAAGACCCAAAGGGGTGATTGTAGGAATTGTTTGCCATTACACCATAATGCCGCTTGTTGGATTTTCGCTGGCGCATCTTTTTAATTTTCCGCCGGAAATAGCAGCAGGAATTATCCTTATTGGATGCTGTCCAAGCGGACTTGCCTCCAACGTTATGTGTTACCTGGCAAAAGCCAACCTGGTACTGTCAGTTTCTGTTACTACTATTTCTACATTGCTTGCGCCATTCTTAACGCCTTTACTGATGCAGTTTTTGGGTGGTAACTATATAAAAATAGACTTCGGATCAATGGTTTGGGATATAACCAAAATTGTAATTTTCCCCATAGCCGCAGGTTTAATGTTCCATTATTTCCTTCGCGAAAAGTTGCAATGGCTGAATAAAGCACTGCCCTATTTTTCCATGTTAAGTATCGCCTTGATCCTGGTAATAATCATTTCGGCGGGGCGTGATAACCTGTTGAAAATTGGCGGACTGCTGGTTCTTGCTACATTCATTCATAACATGGCCGGTTATTTCCTGGGATATTGGTCTTCCCGTCTTATGAAGTTTCCCGAGAAGGATTGCCGGACCATTGCGCTTGAAGTGGGTATGCAGAATGCAGGCCTTGCATCAGCTTTGGCAAGAGGTATGGGCAAAGTGGCAACAGTGGGGCTTGCATCGGTCATCTTTGGAACAATGATGAATGTTACTGGCTCATCGCTGGCAAGCTGGTGGCATGACCGATCACCGGATGGGGAAAATAACATACAGGACGCAGCGTAATCTGCAGTTGTTTTGCGAAACGCAGGGGATCTGCACTAACATTTCGGATCATACACCTGCAGTTGAGTGAATGTAAAGTAAGTCAGCACCAATCCGTAAGGTAAAGAAGGCCAGGCGTAACTTTTTCATCATCCTCCCGGCGTAAGCAGTGCATTTTTCATTGATCTGTGAATTAACATTGCGCTCCTATTTTGCTTCGCCCCAGACAATTAAAGTAATGCCATACTATGTTTCAATAATATTAAAATAATTTTGATCCATTTAGAAAGAAGCCCTTAACCTGCAAGAAAAAACAATAACTAAATTAACCGGTTATTTTTCAACCGACGGTTGACCGCATGAAACGCAAGACGCCTGAATGTTGATTTTTTTCATAGCATCATCATCTCTTAAGTTTTCGGATCAACTATGCTGAGTTAGTCCCGGCCAGGAAATTTTCTAAAAACCAACTGTGTTGTATTTTGTAAATACAGTTGCTCTAAATTTCTTTTCTTTATAATGTCATTGGATAAAGATTGACAACCGGTTCTTCAGACTTGCACATGAAACAATTTTTGCCTGGTAATTGCGATCCACGGGAAATATATTTGTCACCTGACACGATTCCCTTTCCAGTTTTATTTAAGCTATTGAATAGTCCCCGCCATCTTGCAAGACAGCACAGCTTCATTTTAAACTGGTTTGTTTTATATATTCTGACTAAATTACAATCAACAGGGTTCCTGCCCTGCGAGATTGTGTAAAGTTGTCATCCATTTCAATCATTGCAGTAAATAAAATAATTATGTTGCGTTTGAAAATTACATTAATAATTACCGCCTGCTTGCTGGGCATGCAATCAAATAGTCAATTTGTCCAAATTTCAAAGGAACAATTAACTGCATTAACACCTGAATGGAAAGGTGAACGTTTTCCGGATGGTCGCCCAAAAGTGCCGGATAATATTATTAAAAGAATGAAATCAGTAAGTGTTGAGGAAGCATGGGCGACATTAAAAAATGCCGGCTACGGTTACCAGGTAGCGGAGGGCTGGCTATTGATAAATCCCGACAGTGTGCTGGTAGGCAGAGCTATAACAGCTACGTTTATGCCTGCCCGCCCCGATGTTTGGAAAGCCATTGATTCTGCCGGAAAAAAACAAGGCAAGCGTGGGCAGAATACCTGGCCAGTAGACTTGCTGGTGAAAGGTGATGTATATGTGGCCGACCAGTTTGGCGCACATCGTAATGGACCTACCATTGGAGACAATGTAGGCAATGCCATCTATGCAAAATCAGGCAATGGAATTGTATACGATGGGGCCTTACGGGATGTTGAAGGTTTGAAACAAATTGGCGGCTTTACTTCTTTTTATACCAGTTACGATCCCTCCTATCATAATCCACCCGGCGATCTCAATACCATGATTGTTGGTATCAATCAGCCTACGCGTATAAGAACAGTAACGGTAATGCCGGGCGATATTGTTTTGGGCAAACTTGGAGTAGTTGTTTTTATACCTCCGCACCTCGCTGAAAAAGTAGTGACCATTTCTGAGATTGTACGTCTGCGTGATTTATTCGGTCACCAGCGGTTGCGTGAAGGCAAATACACTGCAGGCCAGATTGATGCAAAATGGAGTGATGAAATAGAACGTGACTTTTCTAAATGGCTCAACGATCATATCAATGAATTGCCCGTACCCAAGGAACAGATACAGGAGTTTTTAAAGCAACGTACCTGGTAAAAGTTTTATAATTAATTATATAATAATGTCATCAATATGAACAGCTCAGCATCACGCAGGAATTTTTTAAGTAAAGCCGCTATTGCAGCAGCTGTTACTCCTTTTGCCGCTTTAAGTGCTTTTGGCAATGGATACGAAAAAGCAATTGATAAAACCCCCAAATACTCCGCGCCGTCAGATCTAAAGATTACAGACATAAAGTGTGGGTATGTCAAAGGCAGCCTCTTTGTAAAAATCTATACCAACCAAAATATCTGGGGCTGTGGCGAAGGAGTAGATGCCATCAATGGAACATATCATCTTGTGAAAAGCTTTGCTGCCAGGTTAAAAGGCAGAAACCCGCTTGAGGTAAATCGCTTATTTGAAGATATCCGCAAAGGCGGTTTCTTCCAGGGCGCGCAGGCAGGGATGTATGTTGCAGTTTTATCTGCTATTGAAACCGCATTGTGGGATGTTGCCGGCAAGGCTTTGAACTTGCCTGTATACCAGTTACTGGGTGGAAAGTTTCGGGATAAGATACGTGTGTATTGCGATACAGCATTGTACCAGCGGAGTCTTCCACAGCCAAAAGATTTTGCAGATGCCGCATCCAAAGCAAAAAGCATGGGCTTCAACGCAATGAAGTTTGATCTTGATCAGGCAAATGATCCCAACAAATATGATCGTTATAACTGGACGGCAAGCCCCGCCGAATTGCAACGTATGTATGACCAGATTGCTGCTGCCCGTGATGCGGTGGGACCCAATACAGATATACTGGTTGACATGCATGGCCGTTATGATGCGCCAACAGGTCATGCGGTGGCTAAGCGTCTCGAACCGTTGAATCTCCTTTGGCTGGAAGAACCTGTGCCAGCGGAAAACATAGAAGCTTATAAATCCATCACCGATTCAACCAGCACTCCGATTGCTGCTGGCGAAAATCAATACTTGGCTTATGGCTTTCGCCGTATGCTGGAGATTGGCGCAGTAGATATCGTAATGCCCGATCTGCAGAAAACAGGTGGTTTAGGTGAAGGTCAGCGGATTGCCAACCTTGCCAATCTCTATTACACGCCTTTTGCACCACATATGGTAGCGTCTTTTCTTGGGTGCATGGCTTCCTGCCATGTATGCGCAGCTGTGCCTAATTTTTTAATTCTCGAATGGCAATCCTATTTCCATACAGATCCTATGTTTAAAGAAATTGTTCATTACGATGGGGAATGGGTAAATAACAGTTTTATTACCGTTTCTGAAAAACCCGGAATTGGTGTTGACATCAACGAAGATGCCATGAAAAAATATGCTACCCCGGGAATCCCATTTTTTGAATAAGGAAATAAAAAAAACAGATGAGCGACAAACCAAAAGGTTCAAACTTCGTAGGTTTTGAATTAAGTGCACAGGGCACTGAATCATTTAATGCATTTGCACCCAATCAAAACACCTCCCTGCCAGGCGACTTTCATTATGCAACCGGAGCAGAAATTGACAAGGTGCTGCGATTGGCCGAAGCGGGGTTTACATCATATCAGAAAATCAGTGGGCATGCAAGAGCTGATTTCTTAGACGCCATTGCGGAAGAGATTATGGCCTTGGGAGACGCACTTATTGACAGATGTACCTTAGAGACTGCTTTGCCCGTTGCACGTATTTCCGGTGAACGTGCCCGGACCTGCGGACAATTGAAAATGTTTGCGCAACTACTGCGTGACGGCTGGTATGCTGATCTGCGAATAGACAAAGCCCAGCCTGACCGAAAACCATTACCCAAAGCTGACATCCGCAGAATGCTGATTGGTATCGGGCCTGTAGCAGTATTTGGTGCCAGTAATTTTCCACTGGCGTTTTCAACCGCTGGTGGCGATACGGCATCTGCGCTTGCTGCCGGTTGTTCTGTAGTAGTAAAAGCACATTCTTCACACCCTGGCACGAATGAACTGATTTCAACCGCTATAATAAAAGCAGCACAAAGAACCAACATGCCGGAAGGGGTATTTTCTTCCGTATATCTTTCGCATGAAGCGGCAGTTAAACTGGTTGAACACCCAACTATAAAAGCGGTGGGTTTTACCGGATCACGTACTGTTGGAATGATATTTTTTAATGCAGCGGTGAGACGCCCCCACCCCATACCTGTCTATGCAGAAATGAGTTCCGTAAACCCATTGATAATATTAGAGAGTGTTCTGGTTGATAAAGAGAAAATGGCAAAAGATCTCGCAGCGTCTGTTACAATGGGTGTTGGGCAGTTTTGTACAAACCCGGGGTTGATCATTGTGATAGAAAATGATGCATCAAAAATATTTTTAAAAGAACTGGCCATTCAAATTAATGGAATTAAGCCTGCCAGTATGCTCAACAAAAATATTTGTAAAGCATTTAATACTGGCGTTGAATTATTGCAGTCCTTTTCAGCAATTACTTTGTTAAGTCAATCAGATGCTACCCCGGTGCCGGAACGTTTTGAGGCAAGGCCGGTATTGCATTCAATCAGCGCAAAAGATTTTTTAGCGGACAAAAAGTTTGCAGAAGAAGTTTTTGGTCCTGCCAGCCTTGTTGTACTATGCAACGATGAAGCAGCGCTATTGCAAGTGCTTTCCGCACTTGAAGGACAACTAACAACGACCATTCACGCTGGTCCTGCTGACGAACATTTAGTGTCTCAAATTCTTGACATTATTAAGCAAAAGGCAGGCAGAATTATTTATGGTGGATATCCAACAGGCGTAGAGGTTTGTCATTCCATGCAGCATGGCGGGCCGTTTCCTTCCACTACGGATGCACGTTCTACTTCTGTCGGCACGGCTGCAATACAACGTTTTTTACGCCCGGTTACTTTCCAGGATTTTCCGAATGATTTATTACCTGATCTATTGAAAAATGAAAACCCTTTGAATGCCCTGCGTCTTGTAGACGGTCAATGGACTACTGCTTAATGTTAAAGTAACACCGGCAATAATATCAATAAAATAAATTCACACACAGATCAGGAAAAACGCTTCACCACATGAAATTGTATAAAACCGCAGAAAACATACTCATTGAAAAAAACAATCAATTGTTTGCAGTTCAAAATGAAAATTGGGATGAGTTTGTTAATGATGAGCATTTGTTTGAAAAATTAAACACTATTACAGGCAATCAGAAAGCAAGGTCAACTTTTGATCTTTCAACTGCTCTTGCGCCGATTGGCAACCAGGAAGTATGGGCCTGTGGGGTTACATACCTTCGCAGCAAAATAGGACGGCAGGAAGAAAGTAAGGATGCCGGTGGAGGCGATTTTTATGCAAAAGTTTATGAAGCTGACAGACCAGAAGTATTCTTTAAATCAACAGCCCATAGAGTGGTAGGACCCAACCAAAAAGTTAGAATACGAAAAGATTCCAAATGGGATGTGCCCGAACCCGAACTAACACTACTGGCTTGTTCATCAGGAAAAATTATTGGATATACTATAGGAAATGATATGAGCAGCCGCAGCATTGAAGGCGAAAACCCTTTGTATTTACCACAGGCCAAAACCTACGACGGTGCTGCGGCAATCGGGCCCTGTATATATGTTACCAATCAACCCCTTCCTTTAACTACCACGATACAGCTTAACATCGGCCGGAATAATAAAAATGTTTTTTCAGGAAAAATAGAAATCAGCCAGATTAAACGAAAGCTGGAAGAATTGGTTTCATTTGTATTTCGGGAATGTTCATTTCCACATGGCTGCTTTATTATGACGGGTACAGGAATCGTTCCTGAAAATAATTTCACTTTACACAGCGGCGACGAAATTAAAATTGACATTGATGGCATCGGTCAATTGGTAAATATAGTGGAGTAAAAGGATGGCTTTTCTGTAAAACTGAGCAATGCACGCGTTCCTTACCTTTGCCAGGTTGCGCGTTACATGGGAACTAATTGGTGGGCACCATGCCGGGAGTATTACAATGCCGCGTTTAAATGGAAAGCCCGGCACCAACAGTGCCAATGAAGGCATCTGGATACAAGCCATCATAGAAGCGTTTGGAAAACACCTGGATAGGTAAAATGAACAACGCGGGCATTTGGTGAGCGCAATGCTGCAATTATTCTTTCAGCATAGTCCGGGCCTTCTCCATGTCTTTGTGCGTGATGCCATGTTTTTCCAAATCGTCCAGATCTTCCAGGCTAATGGTTGCATATGAAATACCGTCGCTTCTTTTAATGGGTTTGAGCGCAGTATAAATTTCCTGCGCCTCCTGCCATTTGCCCTGCAGGAGCAGGCTGTGGGCCAGGTTGCCTTTTATAAAATCTTGTTTGGGATCTAACAGCAAACCTTTGCGGCCTGCCTGCTCTGCCTCTGCAAACCTGGATGCAAATAACATGTACCAGGAACAATTGCCGTAGTAGGATGCCAGCTGGTAACGGAGATCTCCGTTTGTTTGCGCGAGGCTATCCAGCTCTTTTTGGACAGGCGCAAACGATGTGGGCATTGGCGCGGTAAACGCAGCAAATTTTAAAGAATCTACCATGGCATTGTGCAAATTTACCAGGTAGCCAGCCGTTTCAATACACGAGAATCCATATTCATCTGGCTTAAGCTGGCTGAGCTTTTTATACAGGCTGAATGCTTGCAGCAATAATTTACCTGCTTCAGCAAACCGGCCCTGATCTGTATATAAAGCGCCCAGTTGTGATGCAGCCGCCGCCTGCAACGGTTCACTGGCAGCACCAGTGGTTAGCAGGTGGGTATACATCTTTTCTGCCTTATCGGTTTGTCCGTTGAGCCGGTAAAAACTGGCCACGTTCATAGGCGCATCGGCAATATTTGGTGCAGGTGCAGCCGGCCTGATGATGGCAGCAGCTTCAGGGTTGAAATGGCTCCAGGTATTGTGCCGTGGATAAGCGCAACGCAGGTAGTGGGCTCCCGCCAATTGGGTATACGTAGTTTTTAATGAATCCCAGGCAGCCGGTGAGATAACTTCTACCTCATTGGTAGCTGCATTCATTTCGCAACCGGTAAGCACTTTTGCCTGTGATGCAAACAAGGCAGGGGGCAAATCAAAATCACCGGCGAGCTCCCATATACGGGCTGTACCGTCGTCACTGGCGGTAAGTATACGTTTTCCATCAGGGCTGAAAACGGCTGAGTTTACCGCGGCCAGGTGTTTGAGTGAATTACCAAGTTGTAACCCATTTGTGGCATCCCATAAACGGGCTGTACTGTCTTTGCTGGCAGTGATTACCAGCTTACTGTCTGGCGAAAAACGGGCATCATGCATATTCTCATCTACACTGAATCCATGCCGCATGACAGACCCCACGGGCCGGCCTGTTTGCGCATTCCATAAACGTGCCACGCCATTGCCCATTTGCGTTTGACTGTTTTGTGTAAGTATCAACTTGCCGTCTGCACTAAACACCGCATGTATTGCCCTGCCTTCGAGTGGCAGTGTTACACCAGCGTATTCACCGGTTTTTGCATCCCACAACCGCACGGAGTTATCTGCCGATGCAGTCATTAGTTTTTTTCCGTCTGCGCTAAAAACCGCATCCAATATAGCCCCATTATGATTTACCGGCAGGCCCACGCGTTTACCGGTGGACGTTTGCCATATACCAGATGTGCCGGTCGCCCCGGCAATGGTAAAAAAATTTCCATCGGCACTGAAGTTTGCGCTGTAAACATAACTTTGGTGTTTGATGACAACACCGGTGCTCATGCCTGAAACAGCATCCCAAACCTGCGCGGTACTATCTGCACTGGCAGTAAGCAGGTACTGGCCGTTAGCACTAAATACCACAGAGTAAATAAACTGGCGGTGTTTCATCCAGGGTGTAAGCGGTTTTCCGTCTGTGGCGCTCCATACACGCGCCACGCTGTCGTAACCAGACGTAGCAATTTTGTCGCCATTGGGGTTAAACACCACGCACATGATGTCAGATTTGTGTCTTATTTCCTGACCAAGCTGACGGCCGGTGACTGCATCCCAGATGCGCGCCACACCTCCATTTCGGTTATAGGTGGTAGTTATAATTTTTTTTCCATCAGGGCTAAAGATGGCTTTCTTCACTGCTCCCCGGTGAGTTAACATAAGCGGAATGGATTGATATGGCGAGACAGTCCAAATGCGGGCAGTTTTGTCATCGCTGGTTGTAACTATTTGCATGCCGTCGTTACTGAAAACAGCATTGGTAACGGTATTGGCATGCTTAAGTACCGGGGCAAGTGGCGCGCCGTTATGCGCATTCCAAAGACGTGCGTTACGGTCCCAACTGGCGGTAAGTATTTGTTCTCCATCCGGAGAAAACAGGGCGCTGAACAACCAGTTTGGATGATTGATGGCCACGCCGGTTTCTTTGCCTGTGACGGCATTGTAAAACCTGCTGGATCTGTCTCCGGCGGTAGTAAGAATTGTTTTCTGGTCGGGGCTGATGACTGCCGTATTGATGGCCGTATTTTGCCGGATAATCTCCCGGTTTTGTTTCCCCGTAACCGCATCCCATTCTACTACCGTTTTTACGTTACTGGCGGTAAGTATGCGCTGGCCGTCTGCACTAAAAACAGCGGTGGCCACAATGCCACCGTGCGCCATGGGCGGCGATGATGCGTTGCCGGTAGCAGCATCCCATAGCCTGGCAGTTCCATCCCAACCGGCAGTGAGGAGTTGTTTGCCGGATGGACTGAATGCCACCGCTATCACGTATTTCTGATGTACCAAACCCGGGATCAGTTTAACGCGTGATGCCACATCCCACAGCCTGCCATTCTTGTCATCACTGCCGGTTAATGCCCATTTTCCATCGGGGCTAAAAGCCACCGCTTTAACGGCGCCGTAATGTTGTAGTGGTGTGCCATTCAATTTACCGGTAGCCACCGTCCAGAAATAAGCATACATGTCCTGGCAAGCTGTAAGCACCAATTTGCCATCTGGCGAAAATGCAGCACTGTTTAACGGTTTTCCATGTACAAGTATTTGCTTTAACCCTACCTGTGGTACGGACTGTTCTATATCAATCAACATTTTTTTATGAATGTCCGGATCCTTATTTAACTCCATGGCCGCGGCGGTAAAAAGCAGGTCATCAATAAAATTATTTCTTGACCTGGCAATCTGCCCGCTTTTCCAATAGCTGGTAACCAGTTGTTTTTGAACAACTGTTCTTTCATTTTCGGCTTCTGTTCTTGCGAT
>JBDSLR010000034.1:0-87708 GCA_039916305.1 Chitinophagaceae bacterium
AAACTTGCTTTAGTTGCTTTACTCCAATTGCCACGGGGCTTAATATCGCAAAGAGCAAGTAATGTGTAAGCTGAAATTTCGTTTTGTTGTGCAGCTGGTAACCCTAATTCTTTAAGGATTTCTTTTGCTTCATCAATTTTGCTCATAAGCGAATATATGTTCAATGTCAAAGTAGTTGTTTATGATTTCATCAACCATCGATTGTGAGAAATCGTTTAGTAATATAATTTGGTTGCCAATTTGTTTTATGTCTTCCAAAGGTGGCAAAGGCATTTCTCTTAATTCCGTTGCACTTACATTTATGTTGCCGTTAAATGTTCTGAAATATGTGTCAAAAAGATTGCTGTTTAATAAAGCGGAAAGCCCTAATATTTCATTTCTTTCAAGATGGCCTGTAGGTCTATAAATATAATTGAGGTGATTTTCTACACCGATATACTCTGCTTGTGTAATATCAATAAAGTAAGGAGTTGCAACCAACCTGCTTTTGTCATCTTTTGCACTAAAGCGGCGAAGGAAAATATAATTTTTGTTTGGTAGTAAAAGCGATTTTGTTTCTTCACAAAGTTGAATGTATTGAGGTTTATTCCTTTTAGCTACAGGCCATTCAAATTGCATTTTGGCTGTATTGATAAGCTGATACAGAGGAACTAAAAAAACAGTTCCATTTTGGTATTGTTCAAATAAATATTGAGTTGCTCTGAATGAAACAACTGGGCCTGTTGAAATTTGAATATCGTATTGATGTAAACTGCCTCTCCATGATTTAAACAGCTTGATTACTTGGTCGTCTGTTTCGTTAGTTGGAAGATGTATGATTTTCTCTTTTGACTTTAAGTCAATAAGTTCATCGGTTTTGTAAATCTTTTCTGTATAGCTTTCAATATCCTTTATACCGTTAGAATGTGTTACAAGTATTGAAGGCAAATGCCCGTTTGCTTTTTGCTTTTTGCCTTTTAGGATTAATGTTTCTTGTAGAACACTATCACGGTCAAAAGTGTCAGTCCTTGAACCGAATAAGTGGATATGTTCAATTTCAATTTCTTTAAAAAAAGCTTCACGAAATGCTCTGAAGTAATTGCCTGAAGCAAAACTTCTTGGTGTAATAAAAATTAGTTCGCCGCCTTCTTTTAAAAGCTTCGTTGCGACCATCATAAAGATTGAGTAAATGTTAGGTTGTCCCCAAACAATAGACTTTGCTACAGTTGCCCGTTTATCATCCTTTGATATTTTGAAATATGGCGGATTTGAAATTACTATATCGTAAGTGGCATTTTTCGGTTCAGAAAAAAGTGTCGCCGAAACTTGAAAGCAATCTTTGTTTTCAAGAACAAAATCATTTGTGTCAAGCGTTGCTTTAAACTTGATTTTATATTGCTTTAGCCATTTACCTAAATAATCAAGGACTGCTTGTGTGTAAGGCAAAATGTCTTGGTCGGTTTCATAAACAACAAGTTCTATTTCTTTTAGGTTCTCATTCTGTTTTGCAATTGTTTCAATGAGTGAACTTGAAAGAATGGCTGTGCCGCATCCTGGGTCAAGTATTTTGAATTTGTCTTTTGTTTGTTTAGCAAGTCCCGCCATGAAGTGAGCAATTTCAGTCGGCGTAAAGAACTGTCCATTGTCCTTCTTGTGCTGTGTCGTGACAGTTTTGGCATAAAGCTGTCCAACCCTGTCGGCAAACTGGCTGGGTAACTCATTTGTAAGTGGTTTTATGTCTATCACTGCTGTCATGCCAACAAATTTAGTAAAACTAGTGCTGTTTAAAGCGATTTCAATTTATTTGGTGGTCGCTGTGTGTCGGCAAAATTTTAGCTCTTTTGCAAGGTTGGCTTTGTGTCAAGGTTTGTGTGCCTTGCAAATGTGCTAAAATGTGCGGTGGCTTGTTGAGGTCTTCGCTGTCAAACCCCAATGAAGAACGTACTGCTCAAATAGGGTGACGCATAACGGACACGGCTTGGCGATGTGGCGGCATTTGAAAATCGTCAGCCCATAACCGCTGCTAAATTGATAACTAAAAGTTCATTGTTTATTCTATTGCTCGGTATTGTTCGTCGGCTGGAACTGAAGCCGAATAGCGAACAAAAAGCTGAGAATATATTCGTCACCTCGCCATATTGCCAAACCGCATGTTGGCTGTCAGGGCTATTTTAGTTTGCCTTGATTTCTTAATGTTGAAATTAACTTTGCATTGTTTCGCTCATCGTCAATGGTCACACCTTGTAACTGTCCTGGATAGCCAAGTTTTAAATTAATTTTATTACCTGATGTCCAATCTAAGTCCATAGTGAAAGAATTGTCACAAGATGAGCTTGAAATACTCGGTTTGAAAAAACCATAATAAATAACCTGCTTGTCAACAGTTACAGCAAATGGAGTAAAGTCTTGGAAGGTCTTCACTTTTTGAATTGCAAGGTCAGTCAACTTGAATTGATAATTGCTTTGTGAATATTCCAAAATGTCTTGATTTTTTACAATTGCAGTGTCTTGCAACACAGACGTCAAAGGGTTTATTTGGCATTTGCCTGCTACAAGTTGAGAACTTTTAAGTAAATAAACCTCAATAGTGTCGCCGCTTTTTACATTATCTTTTTTGCACGAAAGACAAAAGATAGCAATTGGCAAATAGTAAAATATTGGTCTCATAATTTTGTTTTTTTAAATAACACTTTAAAATTTAAAACTGTTGCACAAGCCTTGCAGCCAACACGCTAATTTATGCTATTACATGTAGGATCTCAGAAAATAGATGCCTCACATTCAAAGGGATAACGATCAACATTTTGTATTGTTATTAGTACAATCCGGTTTTTATTTTTGTATGTGGACAGGCGTCTATAAGCGACCTCAATCTGATATCGGCCAGACCTGCCCTGCACTGTGAAAGACACAGCTTCGCAATCTCAGTCACAGACTCAGGGTTAATTCGCCAATATAGGGTTAAAAGTTAATCATTTAAGTACAGGACGTTAATTCAGGCTGAATTTTCAATTGTTTAACCCAGTTATGGGTAAACCAAACTTGTCGCTTTTCTTTAATTTTGTACCCCTATTGTACCTCGGCTAAATATAGAACAGCCACCACCATACGTTTCAGGCCAATGTAATGTTCCTTTCGTGGGCACCATTAAAATTTAAAAGCTTTGTAAATCATTGATTTATGAAGCTTTTTTGTTTTAGGAAATACGGAAAGGACTGTTTTTTTTAAATTGCTGACGGAAGAAAAGTGGATGATGAGTGGTACAGCTACCGGGCTGCAGATTTACTTGTAAATTTTTATACACTTCTTAAGCAATAAGCAACACAAAGAATCGTCACAACATAATTAAGAACAACTTCTCCAATTAATTATAAAATTTTTAATATTATATCATCGGGCTGCATAATGAAAGGATTTCTTTTTTTTGAAAGGCACCTTTAAAGCTGAATTTTATCAGCCCGTATCAAAATCAGGGGATCGTCAATAAGCTGGCGGTAATAATACATTAACAGACCAGATTCTTTAGTTTTTCAGTATCTGTTATCAAAATTTTGCCATCTTTTATTTCAACTATTTTTTCTGCTTTGAAATCACTAAGCGTCCGGATGAGTGACTCAGTAGCTGTACCAATATAATGGGCAATATCATCCCTGGAAATCTCTAAGGGTTTGTTGTCCAGGCCTGTATTGAACTTTTGGTGAATATCAATCAATGCTTTGCCTACCCTTTTGCGAAGTGAGCTGTAAGCAAGATTGAGGAGGCGCTCTTCTTTTTCTTTTACATTTTGCGTAATGATCCGGATGAACCGGTAGGCTACACTTATATCGCCATAAATCATCTGCAGAAAATCTTCTCTTGGGATTTGCAGTATTTCTGCATCTTCCAGTACAATGGTATTTTCGAGGTAGTTCGTATTTTCTATTAATGACGAATAGCCGAGAAAATCACCTTCAGTATATATATCCGTAATATATTCTTTGCCGTACTCATGGGTCCTGAAGCCTTTGACCTTTCCTTTTAGCAGGTAAAATAAAAATTTCGGACGCCGCCCTTCCAGGTATACGGTCAGTTTTTTTCCAATCTGCTCAATACTGTATTTTTCCGAAAGTTCTTTAATAAGGCCCGCCCCTTTTACGTCTTTCAGAAATTCGCTGATCCCGGATTCAGAAGCGGGATGATTTTTATCAAGCACAGCTGATTTTTTCAACCGTATTTCTATTGCGTTCAACAATTCGATCTCCGCAAAAGGTTTGGTGATATAGTCGTCGGCGCCCATTTCCATCCCTTTCCTGAAATCTGTACGGTCAATTTTTGCTGTTAAAAATATAAAAGGCGTGTTCAGTGTGTCCGCATTCTTTCTCAATAAATGTAACACTCCATACCCGTCCAGCACAGGCATCATAATGTCACAAACGATGATGTCTGGTTTTTCTTTAAACGCCAGCTCTACGCCCAGCTTTCCATTCTCTGCGCTGAATGTCTTATACCCTGCGAGGTCAAGTATTTCTGTAATGTTTTCCCGGATATCTTTATTATCCTCTATAACTAAAACAGCTTTCATTTTGTTGTCATTGAGTAATTGGAAGAAATTGTGACATTGGTGCCTTCAGTTAAACGGCTTTTAAATCTGATTGAACCGCCCAGGGAAACGGTATAGCGCTGCACAATATGCAAACCGGGACCGGTGCCCTGTATATTGGTTGCATTAGCACCCCTGGGAAAGCTTGAAAAAAAATGTTGCTGGTCTTCAACACCTGTGTCTATCCCATTATCACTGCCACTGCTCCAGTTTTAAAAGTGGCTTTTTTAAAATGACGGTGCCGGCTTCTACTTTTTATTGCAACCGCAATAGATGCCTAAAGATTCACAAAAAGGTAGCACTGCGTGAAATGGCCCTGGTTACCTTAATGCGGAAGTAATCATAAAACAGCGCCAGCAGCAAAAAGCAAACGGGCACAAAAAAAGAAGTGAAGGCAATCCGGAGGAACAACAGGCTGCCCAATACTCCGCCCGATAAGAACGAGATAATAATAGCCAGTCGAAGCAGAATTCTCCGTTTAAGCAAGGGATGTAGCTTCCTGCCGCTGTGCGCCGCCTCTGACAAGTCGATTCCTAAATCTGTAAACATGCCGGTAAGATGTGTTGTTCTTACTACTGAACCCGAAATTAAAGATACCATTGCATTTTGAACGCCCATAGCAAAAAGCAGGCTGCCGGCGAAATATTCAGTTTCCGCCAGGCGCCGGTTATAGTTATGCCCAAAGATGGCAACAAACAGCAGGATCAATACAATGAAGACAATTGGCACAGTGTAGGCAAAAGGCTTATTTCTACCCGCTTTTGAGATATAGAAGCCTGAAAGAAATGCCCCTCCCAAAAACAAAAAAAGCCACAACCCCACCATCCTGGTTGAACGTAAGTTTTTTGTTGCAATATTTATTGCGAGCAAAGCCGCATGACCGGTTACGTTTGTTGTTAAAACAGAAAATGCAAGAAATCCTGCTGCGTTTATAAACCCCGCATTGAGGCAAAGCAGTATTGCGAGGGGCATATTGTGCTGAAAACTTCTTTTCTGACCTGTGTGGCGTAGCATATTTAGCGTACATATTGTTCCCGCTCAATATCGAAAAAAACTTTAATGTTATGGTATGAGCAAAATCAGCCTTTTTCATGAATCTGCTCATATGCAGGCGATGATTGTGGATATACTTTAGTGCCATTATAATACCGGGGTATGTTTACAAAAAGCCTTGCAGAAATAGCGATCACCTGTGATCACTGCGGTGACGAATGTATTGCAAAAAACATCTGCATTGACGATAAACGTTTCTGCTGTGCAGGATGTAAAATGGTGTACCAGTTACTGAACCAGGGGGGACTTTGTGACTATTATAACCTGAATGACAAGCCAGGTTTCAGTCAGCGCATACCGGTGCGCACAGGAAAGTTTGCATTTCTTGATGATGCTGCCATCCAGGCGAAACTAATTAGTTTCAGGGATGAACAACAGGTACATGTAAATTTTTATCTGCCTCAAATACATTGCAGCAGTTGTTTATACCTGCTTGAAAACCTGCACCGCCTTGAAGCAGGCGTTATATCCTGCCAGGTAAATTTTACCAGGAAGGAAGCAAGTATTGTTTTCATGGCGCAAACGACCAGCCTCCGGAATATAGCGGAGCTGCTTGCAAGCATTGGTTACGAACCTTATATCAGTCTTCATGATCTTAAACAGCAAAAGCCCGGTATTGAGAAGGGGATGAGATATCGCCTGGGGATAGCCGCGTTTTGCTTTGGCAATATTATGCTGATGAGTTTCCCGGAATATCTTGGGATTGATGCCAGTGAGTCCGGGCTCAGAAATATATTTCGCTGGATGAACGCAGGGTTGTCTTTACCCGTTTTTTTATACGCCGCCGACCCTTTTTATAAGTCAGCTTTAAAAAGCATCCGGCACCGGTTCCTGAATATTGACGCACCTGTTGCGCTGGCAGTTATAATCACTTTTGTACGAAGTGCGTGGGAAGTGTTGTCTGGTACCGGTGCCGGTTATTTCGATTCTATGACAGGTATTGTTTTTTTTATGCTGGCCGGTCGAATGCTGCAGGACAAGACCTACCGTCATCTGTCATTCGACAGGGACTACACTTCCTATTTTCCTATAGCGGTATCAGTTATCAGCAACAACAAAGAAATTGCCACGGCTTTGCCTGAACTAAAGGCAGGTGACACATTATTGATTCACAACGAAGAGCTGATACCTGCCGATGGCATCATTACTAAAGGGAGTGCATACATTGATTATAGTTTTGTCACCGGTGAATCCATGCCGGTAAAAAAAGATATGGGTGAACTCGCCTATGCCGGTGGTAAACAAACCGGTGGTAATATTGAAATACTGGTGGTAAAAGAAGTAGCGCAGAGTTATCTTACTGCTCTCTGGAGCAGGGATGAACTGAAGGCTAAAGAAAGCGGCCGCGTATCGTTTGTACACCTCCTGAGCCGCTACTTTACCTATATCATTTTCGGCATCGCGCTGTTAACAACCTGGTATTGGAAAATAAACGATCCCACCAGGATTTGGATAGCCGTAACGGCTGTATTTATTATTGCCTGTCCCTGCGCATTATTATTATCTAATACATTCACCAATGGAAGTATTTTACGTATACTTTCCCGCAACCAATTTTTCCTGCGGAGCGCACAAACCATAGAAAACATTGCGAAAACAACCCATATCGTTTTTGATAAAACAGGTACCCTTACTGATCCGCGGCAACAGGAAGTGAAGTATGAGGGTAAGCCATTAACCACGCTTCAAAAGCAGCAGGTAATGGCGCTTGCCTCCTGTTCAACACACCCGTTAAGCCGTTTCATAGTTAAAGAATTTGAGCAGACAAGTCAGCTGACGGTTGCAGGATTTAAAGAAATTGCAGGTGAAGGAATTGCAGGTGTAGTTGAGGGCAGCCTTGTCAGGATCGGGAGTTGCGGCTTTATAACCGGCAATACAAATGATACCGGAGGGACTGTTGTTTATATCAGTTTTGAAAATCAGATGCACGGCTGGCTTCGGTTTGACAATCATTACCGGCCAGCGATTCCCAGCTTGATAAAAAAAATAAAAAACAGGTACAAGCTATCCGTTTTAACGGGCGACAATGAAGCGGAAAAACAAAAATTACGGAGGTTACTGGGAGAAGATGCCGCCCTTTTGTTTAGCCAGAAGCCAGGGAGCAAACTCGACTATATAAAAAGTTTGCAGGCGGACGGTGAAAAAGTAATGATGATTGGCGACGGGCTAAATGATGCCGGTGCCCTGAGACAGGCAGATACGGGCATTGCGTTAACAGAAGGCAACAACAATTTTACACCGGCCAGTGATGCAATTCTTGCAGCCAGCAGCCTCTCAAAATTCAGCAGCTTTATTATGTTGTGTAAAGCCAACCAGTATATTGTTACCGCCAGCTTTGTTTTATCTATTGCCTATAATATCATCGGGCTATACTTTGCCGTGCAGGGGAAACTATCTCCGCTGGTTGCCGCAATACTTATGCCGTGCAGTTCACTCTGCATTTTCCTCATCACTTTTGGGAGCAGTCATTGGTTGGCCAGGCGTATGAAATTATAACAAGGCCGGCCACTTGCTGGTAATGCAAACCACATGCGCTGTATGCACCAGAACAGCACTGATAAAAATCAGGAATATGGATGATTCAGATTATCGTCTGCACGCGTTGCGCGGAATATTTTTACTACCGAAAATAATCCCCATGAGTGTTATCATCATTCTCCTTATTGCAAGCATCAGTATTGCTTCCCTTTTCCTGCTTGCTTTTTTATGGAGTGTTAAATGCGGGCAGTTTGACGATGACGACGCGCCTGCATCACGAATCTTGTTTGACGATAAGCTTCCCAATAAAACTAATGTATAAATCAAAACCATTATATGGAATTAGCTGCAACTAGCATTGAGACAAAAAACGAAGAAGCCGTATTTACCCGGCGACCGGTTGAAGTTGAAAAATTTTATTACGACAACAGTATTGTAAGGGCATTTGGATATGCTACGGTGGTTTTTAGCATTGTTGGTATGCTGGCAGGTCTCTTTGCTGCCGTACAACTATACTTACCCCAAATCAGCATGAACTTCGCTCCAACAACCTTTGGCCGGGTAAGGCCATTGCACACCAATGCTATCATTTTTGCATTTGTAGGCAATGCAACATTTGCAGGCGTCTATTATTCGTTACAACGTTTATGCAAGGCAAGAATGTTTAACGATAGGTTAAGCTGGATACATTTTTGGGGATGGCAGTCTATTATTGTTGCCGCTGCCATTAGTTTATTATTAGGCAAAACAACCGGCAAAGAATATGCAGAACTGGAATGGCCCATTGATATTGCCATCACCGTGGTTTGGATAATATTTGGTATCAATATGTTTGGCACTATCGTTAAGAGAAGAGAGAAACACCTATATGTAGCTATCTGGTTTTACATTGCCACCTGGGTTACCGTGGCATTATTGCATATCGTGAATTCAATTGAGATACCTGTCTCATTCATGAAGAGCTATAGCTGGTACGCGGGCGTACAGGATGCATTGGTGCAATGGTGGTACGGCCACAATGCGGTTGCGTTTTTTCTAACCACACCCGTATTAGGCCTGATGTATTATTTTCTTCCAAAAGCAGCGAACAGGCCTGTTTATTCTTATCGCCTTTCGATTATACATTTCTGGGCGCTTATTTTTTTATACATCTGGGCTGGCCCGCACCACTTGTTGTATACGGCCTTACCGGACTGGGCGCAATCGCTTGGCATTGTCTTTTCAATTATGCTGATAGCACCCAGCTGGGGAGGTATGTTAAATGGGTTGTTTACACTGCGTGGGGCATGGGACAAAGTAAGGGAAGAGCCGGTATTGAAATTCATGGTGGTGGCTATTACTTGCTATGGTATGGCTACGTTTGAAGGACCATTGCTGAGTTTAAAAAGCGTAAATGCGATTTCCCATTTTACTGACTGGACCATTGCGCATGTGCATATAGGCGGGCTAGGCTGGAATGGTTTTATGGCCTTTGCAATCCTTTACTATATGGTGCCCAGACTCTGGGATACGACGCTATATTCTAAAAAACTAGCCACCAATCACTTTTGGCTGGGTACCATTGGTATCATTATTTATGCTGTACCCATGTACTGGGCCGGGTTTGAACAAAGTTTAATGTGGAAATCATTTACGCCGGAAGGACAATTGAAATTTCAGTTCCTCGAAACGGTCACCAGCATTAAGCCATTTTATGTATTACGTAGTATCGGAGGAGCAATTTACCTGTCGGGGGCATTTTTCATGGTATATAATCTATACAAAACTATTAAACAAGGTTCATTTATCGCCAATGAAGCGGCCCAGGCAGCACCGCTGATGAAAACCGTCAGTGAAAAAAAGGAATACTGGCACCGTATAATCGAAAGAAAACCGATGACGATGCTGGTGCTGAGTTTAATTGTAGTTGCAATTGGTGGGCTGATAGAAATGATCCCAACCTTCCTGGTGAAATCTAATATCCCCACCATTGCAAGTGTAAAACCATATACACCGCTGGAACTGCAGGGACGCGATATTTACCTGCGCGAAGGCTGCTACAACTGCCATTCACAGATGATTCGGCCGTTCCGGGATGAAGTAGCACGTTATGGTGAGTATTCAAAAGCAGGTGAGTTTGTATACGATCATCCTTTTCAGTGGGGCAGTAAACGCACCGGTCCTGATTTAGCCCGGGAAGGTGGCAAATACCCTGACAGCTGGCATTATAATCATATGTATGACCCCAGGTCTATGTCGCCTGGTTCCATTATGCCGCAGTATACCTGGTTGCTCGATGACCAGCTGGACACGGCATCAACACCGGCAAAAATAAGGGCCATGCAAACGCTTGGGGTTCCCTACCCAAAAGGATATGATAAGATAGCCAATATAGATCTGATGCACCAGGCAGATTCTATTGCAGCCAACCTTAAGAAAGATAAGATTACAACACCGTCTAACGCAGAAATAATAGCCTTGATTGCTTACATGCAGCGTATTGGCAGAGATATCAAATCACAACCGCAAAAAGCAATCGTTGAGCAATAATTCAAAAAAGATAAAATCATGAAATTCATTCATTATATAGAGAAGATTGGTGGTATAGATATTTTTGGTATTGCCTCACTCGCCATTTTCACACTGTTTTTCCTGGCTGTGCTGCTTTGGGTTTTTAAAACAAACAAGGAAACTTTTAACCAAATAAACCGAATCCCACTTGATAATTAAGAACCAAAAAACTGTTTTTTATGCACACTAAAATGCGCAAGCTTGTACAATACATAACATGTTTAATGGGCAGCTCAGTGGTTGCAGGTCTCAACTATCTTCATGCAGCCGGACCACCAATTCCTTCTTCAATAAATAGCCCGCTGGTGATTGGTTTTATTATTCTGATCCTGATTTTGTTACTGGTCATCGGTCTGCTGGCGAATTTACTGATCGGCGTAGCCCAGGTAAAAAGACAAAAAGAAAAGAAAGCAGGATCAAATGCAAAGTTGATTGTAACAACTGCCCTGTTTCTTTTGTTTTTCAGTAATTCGTTATGGGCCGGGGACAACCTTGTTGCGAAGACCAGCGAAATCATTTCCGGCGTTTCATCCACGGCTTTCTACCTCATAATTTCGGTCATCTTCCTGGAACTGTTAATAATACTTGGCCTGCTTATCAATGTTAGAATTTTGTTGAAGGTAGAGAAGGAGGCCGTTGAAAAAGTAGCTGCTGCCTTTGCATGGAAAGCCAAATTTATCAAATACTGGGCCCTTCTGAATAGCTTTAAGTCAAAAGAACAGGAAGCTGATATAGATCTTGGCCATGATTACGACGGCATCCGGGAGTTGGACAACCGTCTGCCACCCTGGTGGCTGTACGGCTTTTATCTCACCATAATTGTAGCGGGCATTTATTTATACCGCTTTCATGTGTCGCATACGGGGCCAACCGGCATTCAGGAATATGAGACCGCTGTTGCCAGGGCGGATATTGACACAAAAGAATACCTGAAGAGCAAGGGCGAGGCTGTTGATGAAAACACCGTAACCCTGCTGACCGATCCGGGAGACATGGCAGAAGGGAAAACATTTTTTCTAAAATCATGTGTCGCCTGTCATAATGAAGGCGGTGCAGGAAACGTAGGGCCAAATCTTACTGATGATTACTGGCTGCATGGAGGGGATTTAAAAAATGTTTTCAGAACGATACGTTATGGTATTAACGCCATGCCGCAATGGCAAAACAGCTATTCCAATAAACAGATTGCAGAACTGGCCAGTTATGTAAAATCTTTGCAGGGTACCAGGCCGGCAAATGCCAAAGCGCCCGAGGGCGTACTTGAAAACGATAAAGCTGCACCTGGCAAATCCCTGGCTGACAGTACTGCTAAAACAGCAAGTGTAACTGCCATTAAATAACCGTATAGCATGAGCGCAACCGCGACAAATGATATTCAGAAAAAAGCACCTGCGAATGAATCTTTCCGGGATACGCTTGCAACGGTAGATGCAAAAGGCCAACGAAAATGGGTATTTGCGCAAAAGCCATCGGGGAAATTTTATAATATTCGTACTATTGTGAGCATTGGGTTCTTTGTCCTTTTCTTTTTATTGCCCTTTATAAAGTTAAATGGCCGGCCGCTTTTCCTGTTTAATATACCTGAAGCCAGGTTTATCATTTTTGGAAAGATATTCTGGCCGCAGGATTTTTTTATCCTGGGCGTCACCATGATCACTTTCATAGTGTTTGTGGTATTATTTACAGCAGCCTTTGGACGTCTGTTTTGCGGGTGGGTCTGCCCTCAAACTATTTTTATGGAAATGCTTTTCCGTAAAGTTGAATTTCTAATTGAAGGAAATGCAGCCGAACAAAAATTACTGAAGCGCAGTGGCTGGACTTTTAGAAAAGTACGGATAAAACTGACCAAGCATCTTGCATTCTTCTTTTTAGCATTTGTTATTGCCAATTTCTTCCTCACCTATATCATCGGTGCAGATGCGCTTACAAAAATTATTATCGAGCCGGTGAGCCAGCATACAGCCGGACTGTTTTCCATCTTTATTTTTTCAGGTGTATTTTATGGTGTTTATGCTTATTTCAGGGAGCAGGTTTGCACAGTTATATGCCCTTATGGAAGATTGCAGAGCGTATTGCTGGACCGAAATTCTATGATAGTTGCCTACGACTACAAAAGAGGCGAACCCAGGACAAAATACCGGAAAATACAGCAGGCGGAGATTAATACCGGGGATTGCATTGATTGTTTCCAGTGCGTTAAGGTATGCCCAACGGGTATTGACATACGAAATGGTACCCAGATGGAATGTACTGGCTGCACTGCGTGTATTGATGCCTGCAATACAATGATGGATGCAACAGGCAGGGATCACGGGCTGATACGCTACGCCTCTGAAAATGGAATTGCCGATAAAAAGAAACTGCGCTACACAGCGAGGATGAAATTGTATACCCTGGTATTAATCCTCCTGGCCGGATTGCTTTCCTTTTTGCTGACAACAAGAAAAAATGTAGATGGAACCATTGTGAGGGCTCCGGGAATGTTATACCAGGAACGGGGTGAGGACAGCCTGTCTAATTTATACAGCATTAAAGTAATCAATAAGACATTGAATGATATTCCGGTAACATTACGTTTGGAGGATATACCAGGCAGGATTATAGAAGCAGAAGGTAAGAGCATTACAGTGAAGAAAGAGGCACAGGGCACGGGATCCTTTTTCATCGTACTGCCCAAAAGTTTTATGAGACAGCGAAAATTGTCCGTAAGAATAGGCCTCTACCAGGGCGATACAAAAATAACGGTGGCTGAGACAACTTTCATGGGCGCTTTTTCAAAATTCTAATTTTTCATTTATGAGCTGGGGATATAAATTAATGATCATTTTCATTGTATTTGCGACAGGTATGGGCTATATGGTATACCGTTGTTACGGAACCAATTTTGAACTGGTAGAAAAAGAATACTATAAAAGTGAATTGAAATACCAGGACGTAATTGACGGATCAAATAATGCCAATCACCTCAGGTCGGCCCCCGGAATAATACAGGTTGGTACCGAAATCACATTGCAAATGCCGGCTGAAATGAAGAACAGCGAACTGTCTGGTTCCGTTCTGTTTTACAGTCCCAGTAATTCAAAGAACGACAAAAGATTTGCGTTGGCGCTTGATAAAAATGCTGGCCAGTCTTTTGGCCATACAATTTTACCGGGAAGGTATGTTGTAAAAATTGAGTGGACCAGCAATGGAAAAAAATATTATTCCGAAAAAGTCTTAACCGTTTTGCAATAATGATTCCTATTTTACTATCCGGTCTTATACTCGGCTTTGCCGGCAGTTTACATTGCGTAGGTATGTGCGGACCTTTAAGCCTTGCCTTGCCAACCGGGCATCTTACTGGCGCAATGAAATTGTTTTCACTATTTGTGTACCAGTTGGGAAGGATTGTCATGTATGCCTTTATGGGCCTGCTGTTTGGGTTTGTGGGACGAGGGATATATATTGCTGGTTTTCAGCAATGGTTTTCTATCAGCCTGGGCATATTTGTGCTGATGCTGGCTACTTTTTATTTTATGCAGGAAAGTTTTCTGCACCTGTCATTTTTAAATCGTTTTTATGCCGCTGTTAGCAGGTTTATTGGAAATATAATCAGCAGCAATACGGGCACCATTGGATTTCTTTTGTTGGGAATGGCAAACGGATTGTTGCCCTGTGGAATGGTTTATATCGCACTGGCGGCAACGCTATCTTTCTACAAGGTCTATCAATCTGTAGGTTTTATGGCGATGTTTGGAACTGGTACTTTACCAGCTATGATGCTGGCGGCTTACAGTGCACAGCTACTGAACATGAAAATAAGACTGATATTTAAAAAATCAATCCCATTTTTTATAACGGCTGCGGGGCTGTTAATGATTTTACGTGGGATGAATGCCGGAGCACTTTTTAACAACCTTCATTTGCCGCAATCCATCCGGTCTGTTATCAGCTGTCAACATTGATGTTCTCTTCGCCAGATTAAGCGGAATACGTTATTAAACCTCCCTATCATCGGCTACCCTATATCTGTAAACCCTACCCTATTTAGACAAGTTTGCGGTATAAATTTTTCTATAAAAACCTTCCTGCGTCTGGCCAGGTATAAACTGAACCGTTTTCCAAAAGCCCTTTAATAGTTATTGGCAAACAAAAAAAAACAATCAATCAAGTATCAACCTTTATGCCTTGAGTTATTACTTGGGCGTACTCAGACCTTAAGATGCGCTTCTACTTGTATAAAACCTGTTCTTCCGTATAATAGGTCTTCATCATCCCACTACTGGTGATAATGATAGGAAAACCAGTGGGACTCTTTGTTTTTGTTTTGCTGTGAATCTGCAAAAACTCTTTTACCTCACCGTTTATCTTACCTTTGTAATTTTTATAAATTTGATCGATTTCTTTTTTCAGTGTATTCCTGATAATGGGTAACAACAACTTGATTTGGGCTTCCGGTATTGCAGCTGCAATGGAGTTCGGTGAAATCCGCGCCTGCCACAATATTTCATCAGAATAACTATTTCCGATACCGCGGATGACATCCTGATCAGTCAGCAGCTTTTTTACGTTTTTCTTCCGTTTGAACGCTTCTTTCAGATAACTAAAAGTCAGGTCGGGTGATAACGCGTCCACACCTGCTTTGTCAACCGGATCCAGTTTAATATTGGCATTGTGCATCCGGTCTGTGAGGGCGAGCCCGGTTCCGTCTTCAAAATGAAATTCCACTATCGTAGAATGATGTTCGTTTTTCTTCTGAAAAATAAACAGATCGCCCGTGAGCATCAGGTGAAGACCCAATAACTGTTTGCCTTCAAACTCAAACCGCATTTCCTTGCCCGATCTATATACTTTCTTTAATTTTTTATCCTTCAAAGCACGGGTCAGGGCTGCCTGGCTATCCTGCAGTTTTTGTCCATTGACAATTTTAATACTGCTCACTTTCTTCCCTGCTAAAGCCTGGTGAAGATTTCTCGTGAAGACTTCAATATCTGGTAACTCGGGCATATATTAAAATTCACATTTTTTATGCTATTGTCAAAAATAAAAAGTGGCTGGGGCCAGAATGTTAGCGGGGGTGCAGGTTGTGACGTCAATTTTCCACTGGGGCCCGTGTGTAATACCGTCGGCTTACAACCGGGTGTGGAAACTGTTACTCAAAACCCGATGGTAAAATATAATCTAAAGGAAGTCAATAGTGCGCAAAACGAGTTTTATAAGGAGATAACTTGTAGTGATATGTTGGAAAAGCCGGCAGTTTAGGCTGGCGCATGTTTTGATACCTAACCTGTAAACAATTTTATATGAACAAAGTAATGATAGCGCTGATCGCAGGTTTCGTCGCTGGTATTTTATTGGCTCCGGAAAAAGGTTCTATTACCCGCAAAAAACTTAATGACGGCTTCGACGATCTTTCCAATAAGTTGGCTGACCTGAAAGAGAAATTTACCCCTGAAGAATCGAGTGAAGCAGATGGGTTGCCTGGCATTCCTAAGATGAGCGCCACAGTCTGACTGCCTGATTGATGCAACTAGCGCAACTTACTATTTGATTGTGTAAAGCAGCCGCTGCAGGATTCCGATGGATAGGTTCTGTGTGGCGCGTGAATATAAATATTGTAGCAGCAAGTAGTTTGTGATGACGCGGTATAGGTCGCAGCTTTAGCCGATAAATTTTATTCATTATTTAATACTATTACAATTAAGCACTTATGGAAATCAAAATGAATGAATCTACGCATAACCGGCCCGAAGGCAAACGACTTGTGGATGCACCCGCGGTTTTTATTGCGTTTGACGAACAGCAGGCCAAATTGCAAAATGAGGTGGCATGGAAAAAAAGTGATCACAATTCAATAACTGTTTTTAAATCTGGTGGCACAACAACATTAATGACCGCCATGCATAAAGATGCTATATTAGAGGATCTTGATACGGAAGGTCTGTTATTGCTCCAGGTATTAGACGGCTGTATTGGTATTACAGACGACAGGGATGGAGCAAGGACAATTACAGACAAACAAATGATGGCAGTGCACTTGGGTCGTAAACTGGAAGTAGTAGCGGAAAAAGAAAGCGTTGTATTGCTGACAATAATCAGGGACGTAGCGGGTGAAATTTTTTAAATTGCCTGCATTTGACTTATTTAGAGTCTTCGTTTTTGGGGGACGTGGGTGTGATAATCGCCTGACAGAAGAAATTTCCTCTATATCGAATCCATCAATTTTTCATTTGCATATTCAAGGGCTTCTACCGGCGAAGAGAAGCTTAGTGGCTTATTTTCCTTATCCAAAAATAATATACTTGCCGGATCTGTTGCGGGATCCAGCGCGTTATAACTGGCAGTAAAACATTCTGTAGGTTCAGCTCCGGATGAATGCAAAATATGTGGTTCAATGGTTATCCAGATGTCCTTCCCTTTAATTTGAATCTTTTCCGTCATAATAATTATTTTATTTCGTATTTAGTCTGATAATCTCCTCCCTCGAATTTAGGTTACAATGCGCAAAGCCTGGTACGAACAATTGTCGATTAATTTACCAATCGTGTCTACAAGCTGCTGCGGTCTTTGTTCCGATACTTCCCATTGGCTGTTATGGCAGTGCAAATAACCAAAAAAGACGTCATTAAGTACCGTATGCCATGAAGAAGGTTCATTGCCTCCTCGTTTGAATTCAGGAGTAAGTCTGCCAATATAATGTACACCTTCATGGTCAAATTCAACAGTGTAAAAATAACTGATGCCTGATGGCCGGCTCCGGTGTTTCAATAAAATAGCATTTACTTTTGCTTTTAAATCCGCGGGACAATTAGTATTATAAATAATCTGCGGAGGATTGCCCGATAAGCGGAAACACTGGCTTGGTTTAATTAACATACCCTCCAGCAAGACCAGCTCATCATCCAATAATGCCAGATCTTCCATCACTCCACTATGGCCATCGTCGTGTTTAGATAATCCCATACTATATTTTCAATATACAATAACAAAAGTGTGCCATTTTTAACTGTTATCTTGTACTAAGATTTTTAGACAACTCCCTCAAATGCTATTCCCCCGTTTCTTCGTTGGATGCATCCACTGGCTTGGACTGGGGTGAACCTTTTTGCCGTAAAAAAACCGATAGAATCACGATCGCGAAGACCGATAAAAATTCACTTTGCCAGTTTTGGAACGACTCAAACCAAAACCGTGGTTCAACTGCATAGGCGGTAAAAGATTTGGCTGGAAATCCTTTTAACTGCTGCCTGTAATTTTCATCGCGAAGACTTCCGTAAAAATGGAGAACAAAAGACAGCACAAATAGAAGCAGCAGGGCTATACTGAGTGAGTTCTTATAAAGCGCCAATACCCAGCCTCCCTTCCGGACCGGCCATGGTGCATCTTTCTTTGATGATGATGGCTCCCGGTCAACTTCATCCTTACCATCAGTTTTTTTAGATTCTGATGACCCTTTTTGTCGCAGGTGAATAGTAAGTAATACAAATAAAGCCATCTGCAAAAATTCGCTTTCCCAGTTTTCAAAAGTGGCCTGGATAAAATGACCGGATTTGCAGTATTCACTGATGCTAAGCTGATGATGCCCCTCCTCTTTCAACTCCTCATTAAACGTTTTATACCCTGTGGCAAACTGGCCAGCCATACATAAAATGAACAGGAACAGAAAAACAATTGAAAGGCTGTTATTAGTAAAAAATTTACGCATACGTGACAAAATTGATGATATGATAATTGCTGCGTCAGTGAAAATGCACTGCGGGTTATAATGCCCCTGCTATATAGGAATGGTATTTATGATGGGCTGCGAGGCTTACATGTGTTGAATATCATAAATGAATGTTTAAAAATCGGCATAGCGAGAATAATTAACCATAAAATTAAAAATACCTATGCTGCCGCAGTAATGTGACAAACCATAAACTCGCCAGCAGACAATTTAAACGATTGCTTTCTTTTAATTTCAATTGCTACACCTGAAAAAAGATGGCTATAGTTACCTGGTAATGCCGGATGGTCTAATTCTATATTGGCTGATTCTTTTGAAAAATTAATCACTACCAGCACCTTATCCTGCTGCCGCCGGCACAGGTAGCTCAGCACGTCCGGGTGTGCGGACGGCAATAGCAACACGGACGCGCTTTCCTGCAATGCTTTATTGATTTTACGGAACTGTAACAGGGTTTTATAAAAATCATGCAGCTGCACTTCGCCCTGCCAGTCGATAGCGTCCTTCTCAAAAAAAGCCAGCCTTTTTATATTTGGCTTTTCCTGCCCTGAATAAATAAGCGGAATACCAGGCCAAGTACAGCTAAACACAGCCATCGCCATTGCAGCAACACCATATTTTTCATATTCAGTACCATAGTAGGTATTCTCATCGTGGTTGGAAGTAAACAATAATTTCCTGGAACCTATCGGATATTTTGCATAATTATTTAATAACGGAACGATATCAGCCAGTAACATCTCCCCTTTCATGTATTTGTCAAGCCCACGCATCACTTCCCACCCATATGTTACATCAAAAGCTTCATGGTATTCCGGTACTTCGCATTCGGCCAACCAGAAAAGCGGCTTTACCGCATCACATTCGCCCCGGGCTTCAATCCAGAAATCAATAGGTACAGTGCGTGCCATATCGCACCGGAAACCGTCGATATCAAATTCCTTTACCCAATGCTGCATCGACCGAATCATTTCAGCACGTAATGAAGGAACAGTATAGTTCAAATCAATCACATCAACCCAGCCATGCAAATCGGTAAAATTACCTGCTTCATCTTTATGATAAAAATGTGGGTTTGTAACGGTCCATTGATGATCGTAGCCGGTATGATTGGCTACCCAGTCAATTATTACCTTCATACCCAAACGGTGTGCGCCGGTAATCAAATCTTTAAAATCTGCTGCAGACCCGTAAGCCGGGTCAATATCAGTATAAGAACTGGCAGCATAATAGCTTCCATAGGTGCCCTGCCTTTTTTCAACGCTGATGGGTGTAATTGGCATTAACCAGAGTATATCAATGCCCATTTTATGTAGCCGGGGAACATGTTTAATAAATGCCTGGAGCGTACCCTCCGTTGTGTATTGCCGTACGTTGACCTCATAAATATTGCTGCCATTGGCCCAGGATATGATTGGGAATGCTGTACTCATTTCGTTATTAATTTCAATGTGATAATAAATATTGAAAGAACTTTCAGTATAGTTAGACGTGATAGCCGTTTAGCACTTTACTGTAGTCTTTTCAGGAAGCATGCCATTTTTCTCCATTCTGACACGAAATCTGCAATATCCCTTCACCACACAAAGTGTAGATTGTTATACGCATAATAATAAACTTACGCATTGCAGACTGGCACATGCAGCGCTTCGAGCTAATGGCATATTTTTTACCTTATAACAGGAAGTAGTATTTATATGCTTAGATAATTTTATGAAACGAACCGGTATACTCCGCGTTGGCACAAGTGGTCTTGTATTGCCAGGCAATAAACAGTCTTTTCCGAAAGCTTTCAGGAATAAAAGCCGCCTTTGTTATTACAGCACGCTTTTTAACAGCATTGAAATCAACAGCACGTTTTACAAACTTCCCCTCCCTGCTACGGTAGCACGCTGGGGCACAGAAGTAAAACCAGGATTTCTATTCAGTGTTAAGATGTCCAGGGATATTACCCATGTAAAAAACCTGGCCTACAACCCGGAAGACATCAAACGCTTTATGGATACAGTTAACCAGTCCGATATGCAAAAGGGATGCTTACTGATCCAGTTTCCTGGCAAAATAACAGCGGATTATTTTAAGCAGGTTAACGCCATCCTGAAACAAACGGCGGCCGGCAATGTGGAAAGTCGATGGAAAATATGCGTTGAATTCAGGCATGGCAGCTGGTACAATGCAAAGACATTTTCTATGTTGGCAAAATGGAAAGCTTCGGTTGTATTACATGATATATCAAAGGGAGCTATCAATACCCCCGGTCCGGAAACGCAGGTTATATACTACCGGTTCCATGGCCCGGCCGGAGATTATAAGGGATCGTATAGCCCGCTGCAGTTAAAAAAATACCTGGTCGATATAAAGGCATCATTAAAATCAGGGAAAGACGTGTATGTGTACTTTAACAATACGATGGGAAATGCATTTGCCAATGCGCAATATGTGCTGAAGTCTGTACCGGTTAAATAGCAAGTTATTTTACCGCAGTACGGTTTAATAACTATGCAGCAACGTTGACGCCCGCCTTTTTGCGCGTAAGGCTATACGTAAGCCCCGCCGATAACCCAAATATTACATGTGCAATAAATAGTACACCTGCAAACCGGTTAAAATTTACGGCCGGCGGGAAAGGGTGCATCTCCAGCGTAAATTTCCAGATGAGTATGGCGGCTACGCCGCTCAATCCCCCCAGTATTAAACCGGTCTTACTATTGCAGGAATGTATATCATCAGACCAGAAAGGGGCATATATTTCGGCAAATAAAAGACCGGTCAGGTAATGTATATGCCATCCTGCTGTCCATTTATCTCGTTCAGGCATTCCCGTTATCCTTTGCGCAAGCGTGCCCAGTAGCCGGGGCTCTTTGAAATTTTTATCTTTGGTCCACGATACAATGTAGCTGTAAAATGTCATCAGGGTAGTGCCCGCGATGGAAGAGAGAATAATCTGAAACTGGGTGCGGCCTTTAAAAACATTCTTCATTGGAATAGTTTTACCCGTTCTTTTTTGTTTGTTGTCTCCGGCTATAGCAACGCTTTAATCCTTCAGTAAAAAAGCCAGCCGGGTGTTTATCCCGGCTGGCATACTGTGGCATTTAACGAAGCTTAGTGGTATCACGCTTTGGCATATGCGTAGTATCCGGATATTTCTTCTTATTCCAGGAAGTATCTTTCCGTTTGTTCGGAATAGTGTCCAATGCTGTTTTGCTTATTACCGGTTGACCCTGTAAATTAACAGGCCCGGCGTTGGATGCCTCTAAAAATCCAACCCCCATAATTGCGATGACTGATGTTATAATAATCTTTTTCATACAAAATTGAGTTTTAAAATGTGATGAATACCATTAGTGGTTCAATTAGTATACCATACTGTAACCCTAATCGTGAGAAGACAATAATTCCACAATATGTGCCCGTACAGGTGTAGCCAGTGGAAATATTTCCCACTGATTTTGTTCACGGGAAACAGGATATGCAACCCATACACGATTAGCGATCTGATAATATATACAATGCGGCCGTAGAGACAGCATCTGCACTGCCTGTTCCGCTAACTGGACCTTCCCTTTACGCCATTACCTTTTTAAATCCATACCTGCCCTTAATACAACGATTGAGGTAGCTGCCCTTGGACAAAGCATTTTTAAATTCGTTAAATACTTTTGGCGGCACATCCTGGTAATCGTATATGGCGCCTGATAAATACCATATTCGCAGGCTGGACGCTGTCACCGTGTACTCATAACGTTTTATTACTGAAGAAGGCATGAGCCGCCAGCTTTTATAGTATCTAATAAAAAATTGTTATGGCAAAATTGAGCTTGCCCTGCAATTTCACTGTCCTGCAGCTTACTATTTTAAAACAATACGTTCAACTTTTGTACCACATGTCGCAGTAATTTACACTGGTCCTCTTAGCAACAAAATTGTTTCCATTTGCAATGCTAAGTGTTGCACAGGCAGTCTTAAAACAAAAATTATGAGGGAGATTCCTCGCCGGCGCCGCCCATGCACCGGCATGGCATTTGGTACAATATGCATGTAAGATAAAAACCTGCAACACAGTAAGAAACGGGAGAGGTTTGTAAAAAACAGGAAGCCAAAACCCGGGTGAAACAGCAATACCATCTGTTGAGTCCCGCATGCAGCAAGTACCAAACGCCGCGCTGCAGGGAATCCAGATAAGAATTTTTTCTGATATGCCGGCAGGCCCGGTTTAATAAAAAATATATGATTGAAAGAGATGGGCAGCTAAAAAGCTTATGGCAGCAGGGTGTACAACCGTATACAACACTGCACACCGCTATAGAAAACCAATCATACGATGTGATTGTTGTGGGTGGCGGCATCACTGGTTTAAGCACTGCATTGCTATTGCAGGAAGCTGGTAAGAAATGCCTTGTACTGGAAGCCAAAAACCTTTGTTTTGGCACTACTGGTGGTACTACTGCACACCTGAATACTTTATTGGATACGCCTTACACCGAAATTGAAAAAAAATTTAGTAAGGAGACCTCCCGTGAGATGGCAACCGCGGCAGCCGCGGCGCTTGACCTGGTAAAACGTAATATTGAACAATACAATATCTCCTGCGGATTTGCAGAAGCATCCGCATGCCTTTTTGCGCAAAACAGCAAACAGCAAAAAGAACTGGAAGAAATTGCGCATGCATCAGCTGCAGCAGGTCTGCAGGTTGAGCTTACAACTGATGCACCTCCACCCTTTCGCGCAGTAAAAACGTTGCGTGCTATGGGACAGGCAAAGTTTCACCCGGTAAATTATGTGTACGGATTGGCAAAGGCATTTGAGTCACTGGGTGGCGTCATCCTACAACAGTGCCAGGTAACTGATGTGCAAAACAAGGACGGGGTAATATGCACTACCGGCAAAGGCAACTTTATAGGCCGCGACCTTATTTACGCCACCCATATTCCGCCGGGGATTAACCTGCTGCATTTGAGATGCGCGCCCTACCGCACTTATGCCATGGCGGTAAAACTGGAAGATGGCCAAAGTTTCAATGATCTTGTCTATGATATGGAGGATCCGTATCATTACTACCGATCACAAATAATTGATGGAACTGAATACCTGATAGCTGGTGGCAAGGATCATAAAACAGGGCAGGAAGAAAATCCAGCCTATCGTTTTACCAGCCTGGAAGCTACCGTACGCAGCCATTTCAAGTTCAAAGACATTGCCTGTAAATGGTCATCCCAATATTTTGAATCTACTGATGGACTGCCCTATATAGGACATTTACCAGGACACGCAGAACATATTTATACTGCTACGGGATTTGGCGGCAACGGCATGACCTATAGTCACCTTGCCGCCCGGTTACTGGCCGATATACTGCTGGAAAATGAAAACCCATTGATCAAAGTATTGAGTCCTGCCCGCATAAAACCGGTAGCAGGTTTTACAAACTTTATTACCCATAATGCAGATGCTGTACGGAACTTTGCCGGCAAGCTTTTTTCTGGCGAAAAATTGCAGGAATTAGCAGGTATTGCCCCGGGTGAAGGCAAAATAGTCCAATACGATGGAGAAAAGATAGGTCTGGTCAGAGATAAAGATGGACAACTGCATGCTGTTAAGCCGGTATGCACACACCTTCAATGTGAGGTTAAATGGAATGGGGCAGAACAGTCCTGGGAATGCCCCTGTCACGGCGCACGGTACAACTGTGAGGGCAAAGTAATTACTGGCCCTGCCGTTCAGCCGCTGGAAAAAATTGATTTGGGATCGAAATCCATCAAACCTCAAACGGCTACCTAATTATCAATACTTTTAATTATGTCTCTTACAGCTTACAACGAAAAACGTACGTTCAAAACCACACCGGAGCCCACAGGGGGTAAAGCAGATGCGCAGCAACTTCATTTTGTAATACAAAAACACGATGCTTCACGCCTGCATTATGATTTTCGCCTCCAGATGGAAGGTGTACTTAAAAGTTGGGCCGTACCAAAAGGTCCCTCTACAGACCCATCCGTTAAACGCCTTGCCATGATGGTGGAAGATCACCCATATGATTACCGCAACTTTGAAGGCATCATTCCCAAAGGACAGTATGGCGGTGGTACTGTTATTGTTTGGGATGAGGGTACTTATACTCCCGCGGAAGGAAGTTTCAAGGATAAAAAATCCATGGAAAAAAATCTTCTTGAGCAGCTGAATAAAGGCAAGCTGGTATTTACCCTGCATGGCGAAAAATTAAAAGGAGATTATGCGCTGGTAAAATCTTCCTACCAGGGAGAAACTTCCTGGCTGCTAATGAAAATAAAAGATAAATATGCAGCAAAAAGTGATGTAACAAAAAAAGAAAAGTCAGTGCTATCGGGTAAAACGATCAAACAAATGGAGAAAGCACCTGATAAAGTGTACGGCAAAAAAACCATTACACCCGGCGCTCTGAAAAAAGATCCGGTTGGTAAGGCAACAAAAAAAAAATCGGATAGCAAGTCGCCAGAAAAGAGTATCAAAAAATCTCTTCCCTCAAAAAAAAAATCTGATAGTGCCCACGCCGGTGTAAAAGCAAAATTTCCCGGCACGGTAGCGCCAATGCTTGCTACGCTGGTAGATAAACCTTTTGATGCAGACAACTGGATATATGAAATAAAATGGGATGGCTACCGCGCCATTGCCCACATCAATAAAGGTAAAATAGCATTAAGCTCGCGCAATAAAAAATCATTCAATGAAAAATTTTACCCTGTTTACGATGCACTAAAAGAATTTCAGCTGGATGTGATACTGGATGGAGAAATTATTGTTACCGGAGAGGACGGTATCTCTAACTTCGGCAAACTGCAGAATTGGCGCAGTGAGGCAGATGGCCAGCTTCTCTTTTATGTATTTGACCTTCTATGGTTAAATGGTTATTCACTGATGGATCTGCCATTACTTGAGCGCAGAGAGCAGTTAAAAGAAATTCTACCAGAACATCCACTCATTCATTTCAGCCAGGCTTTTGATGCTTCCGGAACTGCCTTTTTTAAAGCTGCCCATAAAATGGGGCTCGAGGGTATCATGGCAAAAAAAGCAGACAGTATATATGAACCAGGTGCCCGTTCAGGAAATTGGTTAAAAATAAAAATCGGGAAGCGGCATGAAGTGGTGATTGCCGGTTTTACAAAAAATGCGGGGAGTTCAAAAACCTTCAGTGCTTTGCTGGTGGGTGTTTTTGATAAAGGAAAGCTTCGTTATACCGGAAAAATCGGAACAGGGTTTTCAGACGCCCGGCAAAAAGAAATGATGAAACAATTTGAGCCGCTGATCCGTAAAACTTCCTCGTTCGATATATTACCTGACATTAACAAGCCATCGCGGTTCCGGCCAAACCCACCCGATGCTACAGCAACCTGGCTGGAACCGACGCTTATCTGCGAAGTTTCTTATACTGAAATTACCAGTGATGGCGTAATGCGGCACCCGTCTTTTGAAGGCATGCGTGATGATAAAAAAGCAAGCGAGGTGAAAGCAGAAAAAGCTGCGCCTGTTAAAAAGTTGGTAACAAAATCTTTGCTCCACAGTAAGAAATTGATTACTGCCACACCAAAAGCTTCCCGTAAAACATTATTGAATCCAAAAGATGAACAACAGGAAAGAAATATCGGCGGCAACAGTCTCCGCTTTACCAACCTGAGTAAGTTGTATTGGCCGGCAGAAAAAATCAGCAAGCGCGATATGCTTAATTATTATTACCAGGTAGCGCCCTACATGCTTCCTTATTTAAAAGACCGGCCGCAATCGCTGAACCGCCACCCGGGTGGAATCAAGGGGATGAGCTTTTATCAAAAAGACGTTACAGGAAAAGTACCTGCATGGATTGAAACATTTCCTTATACCAGTGAAGGCAAAAACAAGCATTTCATGGTATGTAAAAACGAGGCAAGCCTGTTGTACATGGCTTCCCTTGGTTGCATAGAAATGAATCCCTGGAGCAGCCGGATACAATCGCCTGATAATCCCGACTGGTGTATTATTGACCTTGACCCTTCAACCAACAGTTTTGAACAGGTGATAGAAACTGCCAATGCAACCCGGCAGATATTGGATGCCGCCGGCATAGCAAGTTTCTGCAAAACATCGGGTTCTACCGGTCTGCATATTTATATTCCACTGGGCGCTAAATACGATTACGAATTCTCCAAAGAATTTGCCCGGTTAGTAGCCACGCTGGTACACGAAGCAGTTCCCTCATTTACAAGTATAGAAAGGGCTACCAAAGACCGGAAGGGTAAAATATACATCGATTTTTTGCAGAACCGTCCACAGGCTACATTGGCAGCCCCCTATTCACTGAGGCCCAAACCGGGCGCCACGGTATCAATGCCCCTAAACTGGGATGAAGTAAAAAAAGGTTTGCAAATGAAGGATTTCACTATTCACAATGCCATTGCAAGAATAAAAAATAAGGGTGATATTTTTAAAGGTGTTTTAGGTAAAGGTATCGATATGAAAAAAGCATTGCAACGGTTACAGGATACTGGAAATTAAATAGCTGCCATACATTTAATCTGCAACCAACAACCACGCTATTGTATAAATAGCATGTGCTATAAAAACTGCAGCCTGTAAATGGATTTGCGCGCCGTTACAAATAGTATTTTCAAATCCTCAGCACACCAGGCCATGTTGGAAGGCCATTCCGGAAGATTAATCAGGGCTAATTTTTCACCTTCGCCCGATATAATTAATATCCCTTTCTCAGTTGCCAGGTATAAAAGACCCCTTGCATCAGTAACCATCCCATCTGCACCCTCTTCTATTACAATTTGATTGAAAGACAAACTGCCGTCGGGCATAACCTCGTATCTCAACAACTTTTCTTCATCGGAATGGGCACTGCTCACATACAAATATTCTTCGCCGGGCGAAAAAGCCAACCCGTTTGGATAACGCAAATCGGTAGCCACCAGCTTTACTGCACCGGCTGTGTATTGGTAAACCCCTGCCAGTGGCTGGAACTCATGCGGTGCCAATACCTGGTCTTTTAACCCATAAGGTGGATCAGTAAAATAAATAATACCGTCTGAGCGGGTGATGATATCATTGGGACTATTGAATTTTCGTCCGTTAAATGTACCTGCAAGTATACCAAGCTGTTTTTGTTCATTCAAAACAGATACCGCATGATTGCCATGCTGGCAAATCAATAACTGCTTATCAGCGGTAAAGGCAAGACCGTTAGAGCCTACCTGGTCAGACAGTTTATCCATATCGCCGTTGTTCAGCCCACTGTTTTCCAGGAAAACCTGGAACCGCCCATCTATGAAAACGCGGTAAATTTTATTAGCGGGTGTATCGCTGAAAAGCAGGTATCCACCGGGGTGCCAAACGGGTCCTTCAGCAAAACTGAATCCATCAGCCAGCACCGATATTGCGGTATCTGTAAAGTTCTTTCCTGCCACGTCAAAAACTTCCACACCATAATTCATATTTTTTGTCATCCTAAGCATTTTACTGCAAGCTACCGGTAATGGCTAGCTGTACAGACTGATCGATATATACTGCCCAGCCTGAATCATTAACTTTGAAGAGGCCGTCGCCATTTTCATCCAGCGTAACCAATTCTGCTGCTTCAGCATTAATATTTTTCCAGCTACGCCCGGCATTGATGGCTCCCAAAGACATTTTCTTTTCACCGCTTCCATTATTGCTTAGCAATACAGCACAGCCGCTGTTTTCAAAAGGGCTTATACCTGATCTTGTCCAGCCGATGAGATGAGGGTCATCAAAATAATCACGTTGTTCACCATAAGATAACTTCGCGCGCACCTGCATCATACCGGGTAAGCCTGGCACAGCATTCAGCTCAATATAAATTTCCTGCCCCTCTTTTTCGTCGAAGTACCTGGCCTCATACACCGAAGGATAAAAAATACAAGGCACACCCTGTTCGCGCAGCAGAATGATGGCATTGGCAAGTGGCTTAAACCAGTAATCCACGGTAGACTCCAGCGATTGCAGTGGCTGTGTATCATGATTGTCTACAAAAGTAATGGCAAGGTCAGGATATCTTTCCACCAGCGTGTTGGTAAACAAGCCGCGCATATCATAATTCTCTCTTATCCTGGAAGCATCATGAAAATTATGGTGCAATGGTACATCAAAAAGGCTGATAACGCCGCCCGTTACATCGATATATTGCAGTAATGGGTTAACATTATTCTGCCAGTATTCACCAATGCAGAAAAACGGTTTTTTAAACCTGGTAGTAAGATATTTTATCCACTCTGGAAAGAAGTCCGGGTTGATATGTTTTAATGCGTCCAGCCTGAACCCATCAATGCCGGTGGTTTGCACATACCAGGCACCCCATTTTTTTAATTCCTTTCGTACCTGTGGGTTGCGGAACTCTATATCATTCCCCATGAGATAATCAAAATTACCGAGTTCATTTTCAAGCAGGGGCTCCCATTCTCCGTTGTGATGATCATTCATTACCATTCCTATATACGGACCGTCTGTTATGCCGGTAAAGCACTGATGGTTCCAGTGAAAATCAGAATATTTTCCGCCCCTGCCCGGAAAAGTAAATAATGTGTACGATTCTGTTAGTTCAGGCTCATTAACAAATTCAAGCCGGTTTTCATGGTGCACTTTTCTAACGCTGATTGTTTCTGCTTCATCGCCGCCAAATTTGTGATTCAGCACAATATCTGCCAGCACTCCAACGCCATTCTCATGAAAGCGGGCAATGGCAGCCAGGTATTCTTCCTTTGTACCGTGCCTGGTACGCACCGAACCTTTCTGATCAAACTCACCCAAATCATACAAATCATACACGGCGTAACCCGGCTCGGTGTCGCCATAAGCAGATTTATATGCGGGTGGTAACCAAACATGGCTAACCCCCAATGTTGCCAATTGAGGCGCTTGCGCAGCAGCATGCACCCATAAATTACCTTCCGTTGAATAATACCAGTGAAAAAACTGGAAAATTGTTTTATTGGTTTCTAACATCATCAAAAGCTATTTCAATTTTAAAGCCAATCATGCTGTTTTGGGCAACATTTACATATGATATCTGGCATGAATTTCCCATGGCTACAGTTGCGGTCACTGGTATCCAGACTGCGACTAAATTCCCTCTTTACAATGGCTGACACAACAACTTACATTGGTATTGGTGCAGGAGTGCTGACCGGCATCTCCCTGGTGCCCCAACTGGTTAAAATAATACGTGAGAAAAAAGCGGAGGCAATTTCATTTCCCATGCTTTTTACATTAATGCTGGGACTTGCTATGTGGACCTGGTATGGTGTGAGAAAAGAAGATCTGCCGATAATCATAACCAATAGCTTTTCCATAATTACCAACTTTTTCATTGTAGGCTTTTCTTTAAAATATAAAACCAAGGATAAATAGTGCAATTGAATATTAAAAACGCACTAATTTATCCGGACTGGTTTCCACAGTTACCGCTCATATATAAATTTTTGTAGAAGCATGTTCCCATCAGTCTTTGGATAATCCTTATCAATCATCCATTTCTTATAATTATCAATGCACTACAAGCAGGCGGGATTATATGTTGTACAGCCGGCTTCCGTTAGGTTACGATGAAAACTACGAGCAAATGCGACGGCTTAGGCAGTCTTTGCGCAATAATAAAAATCACATTTGCTGGGATGTAAAGAGGATGCTTCTATATGGAAGGAATAATATTTGCACAACTAATCTAAAACAATTTTATCATGGATATAAATAATAAAATTCACCGGAGAAAAGCTTTGCAAAGTATTGGTACGGGCGTGGCCGCCCTTAGTGTTTCACCGCTGTTTGCCGGAACACCAGTTGATACAACTGATGCCGCTTCACCGGGGTTAGACGACCCGCTTTCGAAATATCCTAAACCTCCTTTTAACAAACAATCGCAACCATGGCCGGGACTGGTAAGCAAGATGGATCCCAGGCCAGATCATGGCGAAAAAACCTACAAAGGTTCAGGCAGACTCAGTGGAAGAAAGGCATTGATAACAGGTGGTGACTCTGGCATGGGTCGCGCGGCCGCCATTGCGTATGCACGTGAAGGTGCCGACGTAGCAATTAATTATTTTCCAACAGAGGAATCTGATGCCCTGGAAGTGATTGCACTTATCAAAGCGGCAGGCCGCAAAGCCGTGGCCATTCCCGGCGACTTGCGGGATGAAAATTTCTGTAAAAAATTAGTGGCAGATGCCGTAGCTGGTTTAGGCGGCCTGGATATTGTGGTAAACAATGCAGCCAGGCAGCAAAGCTTTGCATCTATCGCAGACATTAGTACAGAGCAGTTTGACTGGACAATGAAAACAAATATTTACGCTCCTTTCTGGATAATTAAAGCCGCCCTGCCCCATTTGCAACCAGGTTCGGTTATCATTGGAACAGCTTCTGAACAAGCTTATGATCCATCTGCTGACCTGTATGATTATGCGCAGACTAAGGCAGCCACTATGAATTATGTAAAGTCGCTCGCTAAGCAACTGGCTCCAAAAGGCATCCGTGTAAATGGGGTGGCGCCTGGTCCTATCTGGACACCTTTGCAGGTGAGTGGTGGTGCTCCGATGGAAAGACTGGTAAAATTTGGCGGAGATACACCCCTGGCCAGGCCAGGTCAGCCCGCGGAACTTGCGTCTATATATGTACAGCTTGCCGCAAGTGATGCCAGTTATGCCACCGGGCAAATTTATGGTTCGTCCGGAGGAAAGGGACAGCCATAACACTTTTTTTTCTTTAAAAAATATCAGCATTCAGGCTTCTTACGCTATGAATGTTACTATACAAAAAAATCAGCTATGTGCCCTTGCACGTAGCTGATTTTTTTTGCATTACATCTTTATCTATTACGCCAGTAATTCCTTCAGCACTTCTAATACCGCATTTACATAGCTGATTTGCGGACCAGGTGGCACCGTCTTTATCGAGTCCATTTTACCGGCAGTCATGATGGTCTGCTGAAAGCTGATGGCGTAAAAAGCAAACACCTTATGTTCTGATTCCGGTACCGGCGTAGCGTACCCGGTGATGCCGATGCCCCAGTCGCTGTTAAAATCTGCCGACACATTGATAGCCATTTCATCGGCTATTTTCTGCGACACACAATTACATTCCAGCGCATGAATGGGCTCAACGTTCAGGTGTTTAAATTTTTGGGCTATATTATAAGCGGTGACTCCTCCATGATAAAACTTCTCAGCATTTTCCATACTGGACAAAGCAAACTGGATTAAACCGGAGGTTACACTTTCAGCCACTGCAATTGTTTGCCCTTTCGCCAACAGTCTTTTTCCGATTTTATTTAGCAATGATGCATCAAAAAGTTGTTTGTCCATATCCAACAATAATTGTTCGTTGATAATTATGCCCAGGGATCCAGCACAACCTTTACGCAATTGTCTTCCTTCTTTTTAAAAATTTCATAGCCGCGGGCAATATCTGCCAGGGGAAGACGATGTGTAATTACATCATCGAGCCGCACCTTTCCTTCCTCAACATAGTTTAATAATGTGTCTATATATTTATGTGCCGGTGCTTGTCCGCCTTTCATAATAATACCTTTATCAAAAAACTGGCCCAATGGAAAATTATCATACGTAGTGGGGTAAACACCCAATACAGAAACGGTGCCGCCTCTTCTAACGGCACTCATACACGCTTCAATCACTTTGGGAGAACCTTTTTCCATATTAATTACTGCTTTGGCTTTATCAAGAAAACTCCGGTCGGGTTCAAACCCAACTGCTTCAACGCAAACATCAGCACCTCTTCCGCCAGTTTTGGAGCGGATATACTCAATAACATTTTTTCCATCCCCCTCCCATAATACGGTATCACATCCTGCTGCACTTGCCGCTTTATCTAAGCGGTACTGAAGCGTATCAACAATGATTACCTGTGCTGCATTTCTGAGAAACGCACTCTTAGCGGCCATGATACCGACTGGTCCGGAGCCAAACACTGCCACAGTTTCGCCGCCGCTTACATTGCCCCAGTCAATACCCGTATACCCGGTAGGAAATATATCTGTAAGGAACAATACTTCTTCGTCACTAAGACTGTCCGGCACAAGCCTGGGTCCATAATCTGCATAAGGCACCCGCACGTACTGGGCCTGGCCGCCATCATAACCACCATACAGGTCGGTATATCCAAACAGTGCACCGCCCTTCTCAGTTATTAATCCGCCTTCAGGCCCATAATGCTCAGGATTGCTATTTTCACAATGACCCGGTAAATGATGGCTGCAAAAAAAACAGTGTCCGCAGGCAATCGGAAAAGGTACTACCACCCGATCACCCCTTTTCAGGTTTGTTATACTTGAACCGGTTTCTTCAACGATACCCATGAATTCGTGCCCAAGCACCATTGGCCTTGGCTGGGGCAGCCCGCCAGAATAAATATGCAGGTCAGATCCACAGATAGCGGTAGCTGTTACTTTTAAAATGATATCACGCGGATCTTTTATCGTGGGATCCGGAACATTGTCACAGGTCACTTTGTGCGGTCCATGTATTACGGCTGCTTTCATAAAATTTGCTTGATTGTTAATTATTAAATATTAAATAGTGATGTTGTCATTTCTGCTCGTTCACGGGCGCCTGTTGTTTATGTACTTTTGCAGCCAGGGCAGTATCCGGGGCTATATTGCTGAGGGCTGCCTGCAGTTTATTTGCCGTGCCGGATACAACCATATCGTCGCCATGCATCAGGGCATTATAGCCATCTTTTGCAACATCAGCCGGGTCTGCCATTTTATCGGGGCGCTGTACTGCTTTGGAGGAAAGCATTCCCGCCTTGCGAAAAAAATCGGTATCCGTTACACCGGGCAGGAGCGCAGTAACTACCACTCCCCTGTCTTTTACTTCCTCGCGGATGGCTTCGGTAAAGGACTGTACAAATGCTTTAGTGCCATGGTAAACAGATTGCAGTGGGCCTGGTGTTTTAGCTGCAATAGAAGAAACGTTCAGAATCCGGCCGCGGCCACGCGCCACCATATCCTTTAAAAAATGCTTGGTCAGTATTACCAAACTTTCAATATTGAGACGGATAATATTCAGTTCCTTTTCCAAATCAGTTTCTGTAAATTCACCGTATACTCCCTGGCCGGCGTCATTCACCAGTATCTCAACTTCAATACCCTGATCTGTTATTTGCTTATATAATTGTTCTGCATTTCCCGTCTCAAAAAGATCACTTGAAACTGGTATAAAATCTGTGTGAAATTGCTCCCTGAATTCTTCCTGCACTGCCCTGAGATCTTCTTCACTTCTTGCAACTGCAATTATATTCCAGTCGTCTGCTGCAAATAATTTTGCCAGCTCATAGCCTATTCCGCTGGTAGCACCGGTAATCATTACATATTGATTCCTTCTCATACTATTAATTTTTATAGACAATAAAGTAATTGTTTATCAATACGATTTTATTCTAAAAAATGTGCCACGGTTTTTAAGTGTGTGGACAGCAAATTATATTGATACGGAGATGCTTATGTCTATTAGATTCTACAAAAGCCAATACATGCTGATTAGTTTTCTGCCTGTCCCCGACTTAGGGAAGGATAAAAAAAATGGCATACTTCATGGAAATACATTTTTCTAAAAAATTAATTGTGGCACCACTTGAATGGGGAATTATAGGTCCGGGGAAAATTGCACATGATTTTGCACGTGACCTGGCGCTTGTGCAACCGCAGCAAAAAATTACTGCTGTGCTTGGCCGTAACCAGTCATCAGCAGATAATTTTGTAAAAGAATTTGCAACCGGGAAGGCATATGCTGACCAGGCTTCCTTTTTGCAGCACCCGGGACTCAACATAGTATACATAGCTACACCGCACCCGGCTCATTACGAACAAGCAATGGCCTGCCTGCAAAATAAAATTCCCGTGCTCTGCGAAAAGCCCCTGGCGGTGAATGCAGAACAGGCGGCTGGCCTTATAAATGCCTCCCGGGAAAACAATTGCTTTTTAATGGAGGCCATGTGGATCCGTTTCCTGCCTGGCATCATAAAAGCTTTGGAAATTGTGAAACAGGGAACTATCGGAAAAATCCTGTCCGTTAAAGCATCCATGGGATATAAAGCACCAAAAGATGAGAACAGCCGGTATTTTGACCCTGAACTTGGGGGCGGTTCCCTGCTCGATCTCGGAATTTATCCGGTATTCCTCGCTCACCTGCTCTTGGGTAAACCCCGGATCATCAAGGCCATTGGCACACTTACTGAAAAAGGTATTGATGAATCCTGTTCTGTTTTGCTAGACTATGATGGCAGTGCGCAGGCTATCCTGGACTCAACCCTGGTGTCACAATCGGATCGTCCCGCAGAAGTTGCGGGCAGCAAAGGCATCATAAACATATTAAACCCATGGTTTGAGAAATCACCTGCTGTGGAGTGGCAGTTATACAACCAGGAAAAACAGCAGTTTGTTACTGATTGGGAGGGTCACGGGCTGCAATTTGAAATTATGGAAGTATTGCACTGTTTGGAAAACAAACAAATAGAAAGTACCCTGTTTCCTCATAGGCTCAGCCTGGACATAACAGAAACCATGGACGCGATACGCGAACAGATACATGTTGTATACAAAGAAGATAATTAGGTGCACTTTCTGTTGTTACGCGTTTCGGGCATGCACTTTGAAATAGTATTATGTAATTAATCATCACTTAAATATTTATTCATTCATCATTAAAACTTTTATCGATGCCAAACACAAAAACGAGCAAAGGAAAAGCCAGCCAAAGCAATGGTTCCAGCCAAAGCAATGGTTCCAGCCAGGGCAATGGTTCCAGCCAGGGCAATGCATCCAGCCAAAAAACCGGAGCCCGTCAAAACAATGGCGGTAATAAAACTGCTGGCCAGGGAAATACTCAATTGGAGAAATATTTCACCGATTCACTGAAGGACATTTATTGGGCAGAAAAGGCTTTGACCAAAGCCCTCCCTAAAATGCAAAAAGCCGCTACCACCGAAGAATTGAAAACGGCCATTGAAACCCACCTCGCGCAAACCCAGGAACACATTTCCCGTCTTGAACAGGTCTTTGAAATTCTTGGCAAAAAAGCACAGGCTAAAAAATGTGATGCCATGGAAGGATTGCTTAAAGAAGGGGAGTCTATTGTGGAAGAAACTGAAGAGGGCAGCATGACCCGTGACGTAGGTATTATTATGGCTGCACAAAAAGTTGAGCACTACGAAATTGCTACATACGGTGGCCTTGTATCACTGGCGAATACAATGGGACTGGCCGATGCTGCGGGCATTTTAAGCGAGACTTTGGAAGAAGAAAAACAAACCGACGAAAATCTGAGTGAAATTGCGGAAAACGACATCAACTGGCAGGCAGAATCAGAAGACAGTACTGATGAAGCAGCAGCAGAAGAGGAAGAATAAACCGTCTAACAAAGGTCAGCAGCCAGGCGGATACCTGGCTGCTGACCTTTAATCAACATGTTATGCCAGCTTGTACCTTAAATTTATAAGCCATGAATACGACAAATGCCCCAAAGACTTTACCCTGGTCTGAACGTTTTGCTAATTCTATTACCAAGCGCACCGGAACTACCTGGGCTTTTTTTGTAGCTTTAGCTATTGTCCTAATCTGGGCCGGCACTGGTCCTGTTTTTCATTATTCAGAAACCTGGCAGCTTGTAATAAATACCGGTACTACCATCATTACTTTTCTGATGGTCTTCTTAATTCAGAAAGCGCAGAACAAAGATTCACTGGCCATACAACTTAAATTAAATGAGCTGGTGGCAGCGCATGAATTTGCCAGCAATCGCCTGGTTGACGTTGAAAATATTCCGGAAGAAGAATTGAAAGTAATTCAAAAATATTATACCCACCTTAGCACCCTTACAAAAAAAGATGAGTCATTGCGAGTGTCCCATTCCATTGATGAAGCCGGGAAAATGGATGAACTAAAAGACGACAGGGAAAAACAAATTAAGGAACATATATCTGATTTTTAGCCTTGCTGTGACCTGGGGTCTGCTGTCATTAAAAGATTAATTTAAAAGCCGCAAGAGGGCCTATTCAACAAATGTCTCTAATAACATGGTATACTGCTATACATTCACCTGCTGGGTTCCACCGAAGCCGATTTGGAATGGTACCAAATGCTGACTCGGACATTGATTGTTTTTATAGCTGCCCTCATCTTAATACGTGTGTCTGGTATGCGTACTTTTGGACTACAGACTCCTTTTGACATGGTAGTATATATCACCCTGGGAGGTATGCTGGATAGAACCATTATGGGGCATTATCCTTTTCTTCCATGCCTGGCAGCTTGTGCCGGCCTGGTTTTGCTGCACCGTTTATTTGCCGTACTTAGTTTTCACAGCAAATTTATTCATAAACTTACGACGGGTAATCCTGTGTTGCTTTTTTCCGAAGGAAAAGAAAAACCGGAAAAAATGCAGAAACATGAAATCAGCCGTAAAGACCTGATGGTGACGATTCGGGAAAATGGATTCGATAATTTGGATGGTATTCAATCTATTTGGCTTGAGCCGGACGGCACCTTAGCGTAATAAAAAAGGAATAGTACGCTGCTAAAACGCTGTGCATATAAAAGCATTCCATTCTAAAATTTTATATACACGCCTACAAAACAAGTGAGTCGGTTACGATTACCAAATTTGGCAAAAATTGCAGGCATTGCCGCATGCAAATTACAACGCCACCTGCTATTATTCAAACTACTTCAACTAATGGCCGCCCCCTGCCCATACCATACCGACCTTTTAAACTTCATTAAAGAAGTGAGCCAACAATAGCGCATTAGAATGGCAGATGATTTGATACGTTTTGGCGATAAACCATTTAAATTAAAAATCAATGCGCTATGGCAAAGTATTCTAAATCGGCGGGCAAAAAAGTAGAGAAAGTGATGAAAGAAAAAAAGAAAGGAACATTAAAAAGCGGCAGCGGTAAAAAAGTAACCAGCCGTAAGCAGGCAATCGCAATCGCCCTGTCTGAAGCAAGAAAAGCAGGGGCAAAAGTTCCTAAAAAAGCCGCATCAAAAAAGAAAACAGCGTTAAAGAAAAAGGCGGCGCCAACAAAGAAAGCGCCCGTTAAAAAGAAAGCAGCCGCCAAAAAGAAAAGATAAGATTATCAAAGAATTAAAAGGAGGAACGCTTTGACCCTCCTCCTTTTAATGGCTGGCAAACTTGTCATCAATGCTGGGGCTTGTTCACCGAATCTGCCGGCCTTACCGCGTTAATGCTATCCCTGCCCGGATAAGGGCTTGCACTATCTCCGCCTGCATAAGGAGTCCCCTTCCCTACTGCATCTCCTGTGCCCGCACTATCGGAAGTGCCGGCCCGGGCGGGTGTTTGATCGCTATTGTTGCAGGCCGCTGCGCCAATTATTATGCATGCAGCCGCAATTGATAGAAAATACTTGTTCATATTATTTCATATTTGATTTAATTTTTATACCCACTGCTATCACACAACCACTTTTTCAACAATATTTCACGGTAACATTGTTTTCTTATCCTACCACATGGATTTTTAGTAGTCCAAATAGGATTCAATTAATATACCAGAAATTATGTTGTTAAACCTGGCGTTTAAATGTCAACCCTGTAATCCGGGAGCAAAATAATACAACGAATATGCCTGATATGTTGCGTATGTAGAAATAAACGGCCGGCTATTCGAAGGTGATTTGCCAGGCGTGCTACCTAAAATATTATTGTGGAATCATCTTCGGGGAAAAAGCATTCAAAAGCAGTTCCGTTTTCGGCGTTGCTTACGGCCCTTATAAAGCCATTGTGCGCATACATAATTTTCTTTGCAATAGCCAGTCCGATACCTGCTCCCTTGTAGCGTTGAGTGGTGCCGCCTTTTTCAAAAATATTAAAAATCCGGTCCGCGTCACCGGGTTGAACGCCAATACCATTATCCTTTACAACCACACACAAATATTTTACATCCGGACTACTCTTACCGGCAATAGTATCGGAAGCAATGGCCGAACTACTAATATCAATTGCAGGCGTAACACTGTGATTAAATTTCAGGGCATTATCCAGCAGCTGATGAAATAACATTTCCAGTTGTTTTCTGTGCCCCCGTATGGTACCCAGTGTGCCAACAGTTACTATTGCCTGCTTTTCTTTGATAACGGACTCCATGCTGGTCAGAAGGATTGTTACTATTTCTGTTAGATCTACCAACTCCCCCGGCTTGTCAATTATGTTTATCTGCGCCAGTTTAAGCATATCATCCAGCACAAGGTTCATTTTGGTAAGTGACGACTGTATACGGCGGAATGCAGCCCGTGCAGGATTGGATAGTTGCGCAGACTCTGTTTTCACCAGGTGTTCCACTGCAGTATAAATATACCTCATGGGCTCTTTAACACTGCTTGTTCCGGTATAAGTAAAGTTGGCCAGCTCAGAACTGGTACTGAGTAACTGTGTATAACGCTTATCCAGCTCATCATTCAGCGCTTTTAGCTGCAACTCTGTTTTAATTCTATGGGAAACATCGTGGATAATATTTAATACGCCGTAAACTGTCCCATTGTCATTCAATAGCGGGATATAGTTATTCTCCAGGTGAAAACGATGCCTGAATGCAGCTGAGGGCGGCAGGAAGGTTTTAAATCCCTCAAAACATCGGGTAATAGCATAGTGGGTTTCTTTATCTGCTAACATCTCCGGGTAAACCGTCCGTAAATTATTGCCCAATGCTGCAGTCTTCATGAGCCCGGTAATATTTTCGGTCGTTTTATTCCATGCTGTCACCTCCCAGTTCAAGTTGAAGCTTATAAAGCCATCGATACTGCTGTCTATGAGTAAATCCGATAATGAGTTACCTACATGTTCCATGGCGGTTTTCATAGCACTACTGTTTTTCGATAGAATTACCTGTGATATTCATCAGCTGTTTAACCAACTCAACCAGGATAGCGGTTTTAAAAGGTTTGGCAAGAAACGCATCTGCGCCAGCGTCAAGAGCTTCTCTTTCTGCCCTGTTGCTGGCCGAAATTATAATTACAGGCGTCTTTTTAATTCCTTCCCGCGCACGCAGGAATTTAAAAATATCAAGCCCGTCTACACCTGTCAATTGTTTGTCAATGATAAATAAATCTGGTTCCCGGATGGTATTTGCCAATACCGCTTCACCGTCTCCATAAATCTGCACATCAAAGCCTGCCCTCGCAAGAATTATTTCAAATACATCCCTTATAGGAGCATCATCATCAATTACAATTATCTTTCTCATTACCCAGTCATTATTTATTAGTTTCAGGAATGGTGAACGAAAACCTGCTACCAGCACCGGGTTGACTGATAACATTCATTGCTCCACCATGGCGTTTAATTATCCCTGCTGTAATATATAGCCCAAGACCCATACCCGCGGCCTGGTTAGCCCCTGGGTTGGCTACCCTGAAAAACCGATCAAATACTTTTTCGTGCATGTCCTCAGGTATACCTACACCCTCATCAGTAACCGCTACATTTACGCCCGTTTTATCATATTTGCTTTCCACAGTAACAGTGCCGCCGCCCGGTGAATATTTTACCGCATTGTTTAGCAGGTTAATCAAAACCTGCGTAATTCTTTCCCTGTCAGCATTCACGGCAGGCAGTCCACCCTTTTTAATAACAAATTTATGTTGTGTTGTCAGATGCTGCATATCCTGTACACATTCCTCAATAAGTATATTCAGATCAAATGGCTGTATATGCAGTGAGAGGTGGCCTTCTGCAATGCGGGTATTATCCAGCAGATCGTTAATTAAATAGTTCAGCCGTTCCACCTGGTTATTAAGTTTCTCCATGTATTGAAGGGTTATGTCGTCATTTACGCCCTGCAGCATACTCTGGATAATCTCCGCATAGGCCATGATGCTGGTTAGCGGGGTCTTCAGCTCATGACTGGCAATATTGATAAAATCTTCTTTCTCCTTTTCCAATTTTTTACGTTCAGTAATGTCGTACATAACGCCCACCATCCTGGAAATTTTTCCATTTTCGGGTGTAATGGCCCTGCCATAACCACTCATCCAGCGGGTATCTTTTTGCAGTTCCCGGATCACCCTGAATTCAGCATGAAAGACGCCCATTCCTGTAACCGCTTCCTGCAGTTCCCGGCCTACCGCCTCCACATCATCGGGATGTAAAAATGTAAAAAAATAATCTAACGATACCGGGCCGGGCCGGGGCTCAATACCCAGCAATACAAAGCTTTGTTCATTCCAGGCAATAAATCCATCCGCAATATTCCAGTCCCAGGCACCCATTTCAGCTGAGCGCAATGCAATCCGGTACCGTTCTTCCAACGCCCTGAGTGCCTGTTCTGCCTCTTTCTGCATGGTAATTTCCCGGGCTACCTTTACAAAACCGCGCAGTTCATTACCGTTATACATGGGCGACATTACGCCGCTCACAAATAGAAGCACACCATCTTTGCGTTTGTGCCAGCGCTCGTCTGCTGCCCGGCCATTTAAAGCGGCCAGTGTCATTTCCTTTTCAGGCGCTTCGTTTTTTATATCTTCATCTGTAAATATAATATGTGCCGGCGACCCTAAAATTTCCTGCTCAGAATATCCAAAAATGTTGGAGGCGCCCCGGTTCCAGTTCTCAATGAGACCACTTGTATTGACGGTGATGATGGCAAAATCGGTAGCGCTTTCCAGGGTTACACGCAACCGTTCACTACTTTGCCTCAGGTCTTGCTCAGCATTCTTGAGGTCATCTATATCCGTTGCCGTACCGAACCAACTGTCAATGCCGTCATGGGTATCATACGGCATCGGAACATTGCGTATAATATGCCAGCGGTATATACCATCGGCACGCTTCAGGCGCATTTCCATTTCCAGTGCATGGCCTTGCCTAAGCTTCTCTTCCCAAAGCGGTATCACCAGTCCAGCTTCATCGGGATGAACAATGCCCTGCCACCCGATCTGCAAAGAATCGGCTGTTGCAAGCCCCGTATAATCAATCCAGCGCTGGTTAAAATAATTAGATTTTCCTTCTTTATCATTCGTCCAGATCAATTGCGGTATGGCATCGTTCAATATCCGGAAACGCTTTTCCGATTTCCGGATATTTTCTTCCGAGGCTTTACGGCCTGTAATGTCTACAAATGTGATAACAATTCCGTTTATATAATCTTCAGAAGTACGGTAAGGAAGCATCCGCATCATAAAAGTCCGTTGATCGGAACAATTTACCTCACGCTCAACGGTTGACAGATTAGCTAATACTGTTTCCATATCCTGCAGCAGGTTGCTTGGCTCCAGGTGACTGGTGATATCAGATAAGGGGCGGCCATAGTCAGATGGAATCAGGTTAAATATTGAACAGGCCTGGGGCGTAAACAGCATCACCCTGAAACTCCGGTCCAGGAAAATAGTTCCAATACCCACAGAATTAATAAGGTTCTGCAGGTTGTTACCTGCAATGGTTGTTTCTTCAATTTTAACTTTTAATTCCTGGTTAACTGTTCGCAACTCCTCGTTGATTGACTGCAGTTCTTCTTTGCTTGTTTCCAATTCTTCTGCGGATGAGCGCAGCTCTTCATTCATTGCCTGCAACTCTTCATTGGATGCCTTTAACTCTTCTGCCTGGAATTCATGTTCCTCAACAGCAGTACGCAATTGCGTTTTCATCTGTATCAGCTCTTCTTCCAGTTGCATGGCCACGGGTTGATCAGCAGCAATTTGAAATTCTTTATTAATGTCCCCATGCACCGGCTCAAAAATCACCAGTATAAACCCTTTGGCAATATCATTTTCACGCAGCACCGGCTTCAGCACCAGGTTGATGATTTCCGGCTTACTGTTGGTAAGATTTACTTTTAGCGATTTTACATGGACTGTTGTTTTGTTCTGTACAGACTGGTATAACGCCGATCGCAACTCAAGCCGGATTTCCGGCCTGATTAGTTTAAGCAGGTTTTTCGACAATTCGCCTCCTGCCACCTGCAGGTACCGGCCTGCTGTTTGGGAGATATGCACAATATCATAATCTTCATTGACCACCACCGAAGGCGGCGCATATTCTTCCAGCAACCGCTGGTGAAGATCTCCATACGTAATTCTTTCCAATGCCTTTTGTTCAGACTCGCGGGATGCTACGATGGTGCGTGCTGAAAACACCGTAGGTACAGGTACAGAATCTGGTACCGTATAGGCCCTTGTAACAACCTGTCTTGCCTGGAAAATATGCATTTCCTTATTGAAATGTGCAAATAAATCACTTGATCCTTCCACAGATTCAGAAGACCCAAGGAAAAGAAAAGCGCCTGGATTTAGTGCAAAATGAAAAGTCTCCAGTACACGCTCCTGCGCGGTATGGTTAATATAAATCAGCACATTCCTGCAGCTCAGCAGATCAAGGTGTGAAAAAGGTGGGTCCTTGATAAAATTATGATGGGCAAACAAAATCATTTCCCGGATTTCGCGGCGTACCCTGTATACATCTCCTTCTTTGTTGAAAAAAAGCCTGAGCCGTTCCGCCGATACATCTGCCGCGTCATTGATTGTGTATAACCCCTCTCTGGCAACAGCTATAGCAGCCTCGTCAATATCAGTCCCAAACAATTGTATTTTTGGTGGGTCTGTCATGCCAATCAATTTTTCTGCACACAGTATGGCGATAGAATAGGCTTCTTCGCCGGTAGCGCAGCCGGCCACCCAAATCCGTATCTGCTGGCCGGGCATCCGGTTTTCAATTAACCTGGGTAGTACTTCTTTTTCCAGTACTTCAAAGGCTTTCGGATCCCTGAAGAAATTGGTAACGGAAATAAGAATATCCTTTAAAAGTGAAGTGCACTCTTCCGCGTGTTCACGCAGGTAATCCGCGTAGGCAGGAAGGTCGGATAGATTTTTAATATTGATACGGCGCTCAATACGGCGTAATAATGTTGGCCGTTTGTAATTGGAAAAATCATGACCGGTTCTTATCCGCAGGTGAGTAAATATTTCACGCAAGGCAGCCTGCTGCTCCTGCTCAAGATTGTCCGGAACTGCCGGTGGCACATGTATATTTATCCGTTGTTTATAACTAATAATTTTTTCAGGCAGCTGGCTAACTGGCAATACTTCATCTACCAGGCCGGTGGCAATGGCATTGCGCGGCATTTCATTGAACTCAGCCTCCCGCGGACTTTGTACAAAAGCGCCACCGCCTTTTTCTTTAATGTGCTTAAGTCCCATAGAACCATTGGCGCCGGTACCGGACAGGATTACACAAATAGCCCGTACGCCGTATGCAGTAGCCAGGGTACGGAAAAAAATATCTACCGGCGCCCGTCTATCTTGTACTAATAAATTGGGGGATACATGAATTTCATCTCCCTCAACCGTTAGGTGATGATTGGGGGAAATCACGTAAATAGCATCTGCTACTATTTTAACGGGTTCGACTACTTTCTGCACAGGCATTTTTGCTGATACCTGTAAGAGTTCAGCCAGTTTGCTGTCATGGTCGGGGGATAGATGTAATATAACAACGTACGCCGCACCCGAATTGGCAGGAACATTCTCAAAAAAAATGCGAAGCGCCTGGATGCCCCCCGCTGATGCACCGATGCCCACCACAAAAAAATCGGCATTGTCAGCGGATTTGGGCCCTGCTCCGTTGTTATCTGCGGATGAATGGCTGAACATAGTAATAGTTTTTCATGGTCTCTCCATAAATTTCTGGTCTTATAACACAACAAGGTAACGCAAAACTGCCACCCAACTTCCGCCCTACGGCTTATTCTGTCTTGCCAGCCCTGCGCAATGCTTCTAACCCTGCATGAAATGCTTCTATGCTGCATGTATCAACCTGCTCAGCAAGGTATTTGATAACTGTAGCCAGGTGCTGTGTTCGCCGGGCGCTTGAAAAACAAACGCTGGCTTCGGCCGGTTGATTGAGTGCCGCATACTCATCACCAATCATATTCAACAGAAATAATTTTTCCTCCGCTGCGCGCAATGAATTCCATAAACTTATTTCAATTGCATCGCCCACACCCGCCAGCAAACTATTGGCCGAATAAGCATGCCCGGTATGACAGCGGAAACGGCTTCGCCCGCTTTCCTGTATTGCGGATAATACACCATGACATTCAGGACAACTTAAACGCGAAGCTTGGCCCAGCGCCATGATATCTTCATAAGGTATTTCCTTTTCCAGCGCAACGGCAATCTCAGTAAGTTCACTTCCATTTTCCGGCAGGTTTTCATCGGGTATAAGTTCGAACGATATTTTCTGTGGGGCACTAAAGTTTCCCTGGAGTGCCCCTGCTATGGCAGCGGCTGGCAAACGCAGGTCAACCTGTACTGCCCGAAGTGCATTTGCTGGCATAGACGGCTCTTCGGCCTCGTCGGGCTCCTGTACAATGGTGAACCCGCCACGGTACTTAATATTCCATAATCCAGCGGTACCATCATCCATTGCACCAGACAATATAATACCTGTAACACGCTCGCGGTGATAATAAGCTGCCGACCGGAACAACGGATCAATAGCAGGGCGAAACATATTTTCTTTTGGTCCGCGTGTTACCCGCACCAAATTTTTTTCTATTACCAAATGCCTGTCGGGCGGCGCAACGTATATTCTGCCTCCGATAAGCGGTTCATTATCTATAGCATGTGCGGCTGGTAATGTATTGAGTTTATTCAGGATGACAGGCAGCATGCTTGTGCTGGACGGTGCCAGGTGCCAAACCACAAAAATTGCATGCGGAAAATCATGCGGTAAGCCAGCAATTATTTTTTTAAGGGCATCCAATCCTCCGGCAGAAGCACCAATCACTATTACCCTGCTATTAACTTTCAGTTTACTCATGTTGATAAACTATTTTTTTCATGAACTATACAGGTAATGCTAACTGTGTACCACATTACTGGAACCAATTGTGGCTGCATTTGTGAAGAAGATTGCATGGGGTGAAAAAAGCTATCACTGAATATAAGCGATGGAAAAAATGCCAGCCAAGGTGCAGGACCATGCTGGCGGATGATAATATTTACAAAGATTAGTTCACGAAACTTCTGACCAACCGTAATAAATTATCAATTTTAAATGGTTTTTCAATAAATTCATCGGCTCCTGCCTCCAGGCACTCTTCCCTTTTTTTATAGTAGGCAGAAAACATAATTACTGCAACGCCCGACAATTTTTTATTTTGTTTGATCGTCCTGCACACATTACAACCATCGGCCCAGCCGAGATTTTTATCAAGTAATATAAGATTGGGTGATATATTTATGATACTGTCGTCCAGATCGTCAAGCCGGGTTGTTGTTGAAACCCTATACCCCTGCTTATTCAGTATAAAGCTCACAGTGAGAAGAATATCCTGGTTATCATCTACTACCAATATATGCGGCTGAGGGTTGGACATGCAGTTATTTTAATGCCATAAAGTTAAGACATCATCAGTGCTCAAATCATTAAATTTCAGTTTTTTAAAAACAATGCTTTAAGGTAATACGCCAGGCACCTATTACTAGTTGTTATTGCCACATACCGCAGTAAGCCTGGGTTCCGGGGTTGAAACAATACTTATAAAAAACTTTGACTGACAGAATTCCGCTATTTAGCGGTGTTGTAGAAATAGTTCCATACGGGTGAAGAGAAAGTTCCACACGAAGGGTCAGTTTTAGCCAAATCATCTTCCTATATTCGCGTTGTTTCTGAAGGCATAAGTTTTGTAAATAAGTAAACGCTGGTACCTCCCAGCCTTTTACCGGCCGCTGTGTCCACCACAGCTGCTGCGATCAATACATACGGTGATAATATTGTATGCTTCTGAGCAATCTGAAGTCATATAAACTGCGTTCGCCAAAAGGCGGGAAGGCAGTTGTTTGAAAATGCTTTTTTCAGACAAACTATTTTCATAACGTCAGCAAATTTATTATTCATTTATTATTGATTAAATTATTTATGATCCAATTTCAAAATGCGGCAAGCGATATCAAGCAGCAGCTTCCTGTAAATTTCACACACAAAGGCCCTGGGAATGTATTAAGCTGCACATACAACTTCATGGAATGTATCAGCCAGCTGCCTGATAAGTACGACGATATAAAAATAGAGAGTGTAGAAAGGGTTAACGAAGTAAGGAAACTGCTCGTTTTAAGTGTAGAGACAAACTCATGGAAAGTGTCAAAGTCTTATTTTTTGACTGCACTGCACGAGTTTAGTCACTGTATAGACAGATCAATAGCTGTGGTACAGGCCACGGAACGGACCCTGCCTTCAATAACCACCGAAAACGATCTTAAGAAAGAGTTGATAATAAGCGGGCCTGGCAGGATAAGCCGATCAGCCTAGGCTATACTACCGGGTACCTGCAATCGTAATTATATTATATTATAGAGTGCGATACTATACGCGCCGAAGTGTTCGCGGTTTCCATTTTTGTAATTGATAGTTTGGTTACAGGTAAAGTCAACAAATTAAATTTACAGCAGCGACAACGTACCAATGAGCTATTCTTCGAAGTACATATTACCGGATAGTGGACAGTTTCCCAACAGTCATCTTCCTGTCCTTTATTATCCGGATGTACTTCCGTTACCTTCCCTATTTGCTGCTGCTGGCATCAAATCACTGTTTACACGCAACGGATGGACGAACAACTGGAAAGGCGGTATTTATACATATTCACATTACCACAGCAACACCCATGAAGCAATGGGCATTATCAGCGGCAGCACAATTATCCGGCTGGGAGGTGATACTGGTATTTGCCTGGAGATCAATAAAGGAGACCTGCTTATTATTCCCGCGGGTGTTGCACATAAAAATGAGGGCCGCCAGGATGATATAGTGTGCATAGCAGGCTATCCGGAGGGGAAATATTTTGATATCAATACCGGGCAACCCGGAGAACGGCCAGATAACGATATTACTATTGAAGCTGTGCCCATTCCCTCGAATGGACCGCTGGGACTTGAAACTGAAATATTTTCGGTCTGGTCAAGGTATCGCCGGAGCAGCTGTTGGTCCGATCAGCTATCAGGTGATGGTATAATGTAGGGGTAAAAAATAATGGTAACGGCATTGCCATAGTTGACCAATCTGCCTTTTCTACAGCAGCTGCCATGTAAAAAAGTATATCAGCACTGTCTTAAAATCTCGCTGATTTTTGTTGCAATGGTAATGCAAGGAAAAAACAAGACCCTGTACCAGGTTCACTTTCTGCCCAAATCCGGCCGCCATGTGCTTCCATGATTTCTTTAGAGATAAATAAGCCAAGGCCCATTCCCTTTGTTTTAGGTCTGTCAGAAGCAACGCGGTAGAATTGGTTGAAGATATGTTTAAGGTGCTGCGCCGGAATGCCTGTACCGCGATCAGCTACTTTAATTTCCAGCTCATCTCCCAAGACCTGGGTAGTGACGGTAATAAGTGTACCAGCATCTGAATATTTTATAGCGTTTGAGAGCAGGTTGACTATAACCTGCACTAATTTTCCCCGATCAACGGTAACTGTAATATCCTCTGCCAGTGGTTCAGTTTTGATGGGATGTTTGCTACCGTCTACAGATTCTATGCTTTCTTTGATAACTGCCGATAAACTGGTCTCCTGAAAATCTACATCCATTTTTCCTGCCTGAATTTTTGAAATATCCAGCAAGTCAGACACAATGCCTTCCAGTCTTCCAATTTGCTTTTCAATCTTTTTAAACGCATCCTCCGTCCCTATTGCTGCAATCTTTGCCATTTGCAGGTACCCTTTAATAGTGGTAAGGGGTGTTTTTAATTCATGACTTGCAAATCCTATAAACTGGTCTTTTTTACCATTTAGTAATCTTATTTCTGCGTATAATTTCGCATTATCAAGCGCAATGGCCGCCTGCCCCGCAATAGCTGAAACTAAATCTTCATGCTCCTGAGAAAACATGGCGGCTTTAGGATGACCGAACAGCAGTCCACCAAGCACTACGCCACTCTGCGAAATAACAGGAACAGCCAGGTAGCTGACGACAGGTAAATGGCCTGCAGGCACTCCATGATGCGGATAATTTTTTCCATATTTTGGATCTTTGGTAATATCATCTGACCGTAATATACCATGGCCCTCAAAAGTTGTGTTGAAAATGGCGGTGTTCCGTGGCATTCCATATTTATCAAATGCTTCCCGGGGCGCACCAGAGAGTGCATACAGCATATAAGTTTCGCCGTTTGCATCTATTTTATTATAAAAAAAAGCACCAAAGGCGGCTCCGGACAACCGGGTGGTTGCATCGGTAACCTGTTGCAGAATAGTATCTGTATCGAGGGCTGCCGAAATACTTTTACCTATAGAATTGATAATCTGAAGCTGTTCTTCATATTGCTTTTGACGGCTGATGTCCCGGGCAATTTTTGAAGCACCAATAATTTTGCCGGACGCATCGCGAATGGGTGAAACGGTGAGGGATACCTGGAGTTCACGGCCATCTTTGGTGAGGCGCACGGTTTCAAAATGCTCCACCCGTTCTCCTTTTTTCAGGCGGGCTATGATTTGATCTTCTTCCTGCTGCCTGTCAGCCGGAATCAATATTCTGACAGGCTGCCCCAGCATTTCACTTTCCATATATCCAAAAATTCTTTCGGCAGATTTATTCCAACTGGTAATGATGCTTTGGAGATCTTTACTCACAATGGCATCCTCGGAGCTGTCAATAATGGCAGTAAACATTGCTTTACGCCTGTCTTCCTGGAATTGATCGATAAGAATGCTATTACTTTTATCAGCCATGATTCAAATTTAATTATTACCGTAGATCTAATGCGGATTATTGTTCCGTATGCAGGCAGGTTTATATACCAAAAATATCACCAGAAAACAGTTTTGCCCGGCTATTGAGCATTTAAGGATATTAAGGCAGAAGAATTCAGCATTGCTTTGTGCCGTGTTCACAAAATCTATTTTTTGGTGAACAAATTGCAGTAAAAACAATCTTTACTATCATTTTATACCCTCACAAATTTATATTAATCCTGATATGATAAAAGTTCTAGTTGTTGACGACGATGCAGACCTCCTGGAAATGATTACCATGATGCTAACTGCCAATAATATGAACATTCAGAGTCTTAGCGGGGGAACTTCCCTTTTTCAAATGCTGTCAGCCCAGAGGCCCGATCTGCTGCTGATGGATATTTTTCTCGGCGACAGTGATGGCCGCCAGCTGTGTAAGCAAATGAAAAACTCCGGTCAATATTCAGATGTTCCTGTGCTGCTATATTCAGCAGGAGAAATTTCTACAGCATCAATCAAGGAATCTGAAGCTGACCATTTTTTTCGCAAACCTTTTGAAATGCATCAGCTGGTGAATGTCATTCGGGAAAGCGTTAAAAAATAAGCCCTTGCGTCCGATACGCTAAATGTTGCAACAGTATTTTTCTGTTCGCAATGTGCCGGGGGCGTTTATTAATTATTAATTGCGCCTTAATGATGCAAGGTAACATAAAATGCAACACAAATCTCCAGGCCGGTAAATTATTACTGCGCCTATACGCTATAGTGTTACCTTTAAAATAAGATCAGAATACCTTATTATTGAATGTTCTGTAATTAATATACCGCGGTTACGTATAATTTTACGGACAATGCTTTACCTAGCTTTTCTTTTATGGCAAGCGTGAGCCAATTGGGTTGACACATTGTAACCCCCTTACTACCATCACCCTGCCCTACCCATATTGCGTCACGCGGCGTTACAATAATTGTAGATACATTTCTTTACATTGTTGACCTTATGCAAGGCAAGATGTAGAACAATCTACCCAAAAACGCGGCAGCCATCCCTCCGGGCACTTTCTATACAGCGAAAAATAGTTTTCTTACCATGGCATGGTTTTTCAATATATCTATGAATGGAATTTTCATTATAAATAATGGAACTTCTGTTCCACCAAATTTTTTATTGTTCAACAAGTAAAGCGTAAACGCAATGGATATTGTTTGTTATTCCCATCTTCGCTGGAATTTTGTATATCAACGACCCCAGCAGCTGTTGAGCAGGTTTGCCAGGCATTTCCGTGTGTTATTTATAGAAGAACCTGTATTTGACGCAGAGAAACCTTACCTCGATACGCAGCAAAATACTGACAAAGTATGGGTTATAGTTCCTCACCTGTCTTCGCAAACGTCACCCGATGCCTCAATTGCTTTGCAAAATGACTTGCTGAAGGATTTCTTTGACTATTTTAAAGTAGCCGAATTTATTGCCTGGTATTATACACCAATGGCAAGCGGACTCAATCCAGCATTTAAACCGGCACTCGTTATTTACGATTGTATGGATGAGCTGTCGGCTTTCAAAAACGCGCCGGCGGAAATTACCCATAAGGAAAACGAACTGATGGCAAGGGCTGACATTGTTTTTACGGGGGGAAGCAGTCTTTACAGCTCCAAGAAAAATAAGCATTCAAATATCTATTTATTTCCCAGCAGTATTGACCAACGGCATTTTGAAAAAGCCAGGACGCTCCGGGTTGAATTATCTGACCAACAGGATATCCCTTCCCCCCGCATTGGCTTTTTTGGGGTTATTGATGAAAGAATGGACATTGACCTGCTGGCTTCCATTGCCGCCGAAAAGCCGCAGTGGCATTTCATTCTGATCGGCCCTATCGTAAAGATTGATTCCGCTACCCTTCCGGTTAACGCAAATATTCACTACCTCGGTTCAAAAACATACCAGGAGTTGCCGTTTTATATTTCTAAGTGGGATGTTGCAATGATGCCGTTTGCCATTAATGAGTCAACAAAGTTTATAAGTCCTACAAAAACACCGGAGTACCTGGCGGCCGGTAAGCCTGTGGTATCCACACCCGTTCCCGATGTGGTAAGTGAATATGGTGATAAAGGGCTTGTATGTATTGCGGGCACAGCGAATGAATTTGTAGTTGAAATTGAAAAAGCGATGAATATTCCAGACAGGGTGCAATGGCTCAAAGCAGTGGACACTGTACTCCGTCAAAATTCATGGGACATTACAGTAGAAAAAATGATGTTTATTATTAATACTGCGCTTGATAACAAGGACAGTAAAACAACAGTAATAAAGGAGGACGTATATGTATGATTATCTGATAGTGGGTGCAGGCTTCGCAGGCTCAGTGATGGCGGAACGCCTTGCAACGGAAGCTGGAAAAAAAGTATTGATAGTGGACAAAAGGTCGCATATAGGGGGTAATACCTACGATTATTTTGATGATGCCGGCATCCTGGTGCACAAATATGGACCCCATATTTTCCATACCAACTCCAGGGAAATTTTTGATTACCTGGGTAAGTTTACTGCCTGGCGTACATATGAGCATCGGGTATTGGCGAGTGTAGACGGACAACTGGTACCGCTCCCCATTAACCTGGATACCATTAACCAGCTGTATGGTCTAAACCTGTCCAGTACACAGGTAGAAACTTTTCTTAACGAGCAATCGGAAAAAAAAGATCGCATCGTAACTTCTGAAGATGTAGTGGTAAGTAAGGTTGGCCGTGAACTTTTTAATAAATTTTTTAAAAATTACACAAAAAAGCAGTGGGATCTGTTTCCTTCGGAACTGGATGCTGCGGTAGCTGCACGTATACCTACGCGTTATAACCGCGACGATCGCTATTTTACAGATACGTACCAGTCTATGCCCCTGCATGGTTACACAAAGCTTTTTGAAAAAATGTTGTCTCATCCAAACATTCATGTTTTACTGAACGTGGATTATAAAGAAATTGCACAATCCATCCCTTTTAAAGAAATGATTTATACCGGGCCTATTGATTATTATTTTGATAATTGTTACGGCAAGCTTCCTTATCGCTCCATCGATTTTGCTTTCGAGACGATCGATACTGATAAATTTCAGCCAACCGGTACCGTAAATTATCCCAATGACCAGGCTTATACAAGGATTACCGAATTCAAATGGTTAACGGGCCAACAACATTCAAAGACTTCGGTTGTGTATGAATTTCCAAAAGCAGATGGAGATCCGTACTACCCAATCCCAAGGGCAGAAAACAATGAGTTGTATAAACGTTACCAGTTGTTAACCAACTCCCTGCCCCATGTTCATTTTACCGGTCGCCTGGGGACTTACAAATATTATAACATGGACCAGGTGGTGGGCCAATCACTTGCCCTGTATAAAAAACTGATTTCCTCAAAAGAAAATAACCGGCATGTTAACGGAAACAAAGTATCCATCCTGCACTCCTGAACTTTGGGGGGGTATTGAGTGCACCGTTAACCGCTTGGGTAATACTTACCGCGACCAGCTGGCCGATGCTGACCACTATGACCGGCCGGGTGATATACAGCATTTTGGAAAACTCAATATTACAAAATTGCGTTACCCGGTTCTATGGGAGAATCATATTGAAGATGCAGACGGTCGTATTGACTGGGCGCCTACGCAGCGCAAGCTGGAAGAAATACGCAGTGAAAATATGGTTCCCATCGTTGGCCTGGTGCATCATGGCAGCGGGCCGGAACACAGCAATTTGCTGGACATTGCTTTTGCAGAAAAATTAGCACTCTATGCCGGACGCGTTGCGGCCCAGTTTCCATGGGTTGAGTTTTATACGCCTGTGAATGAGCCCTTAACAACGGCCAGGTTCAGTGGTTTGTACGGTTTCTGGTACCCGCATCATTGCAAAGAAAAAAGTTTTGTGCAGATGCTGCTCAACCAGGTAAAAGGCATCATACTATCTATGAGGGCGATACGCGCGGTAAATCCTTCTGCCAAACTGGTTCAGACAGAAGATCTTTGCATGATACACAGTACACCTGTACTTGCCTATCAGGCAGCATTTGAAAATGAAAGACGCTGGCTGAGTTTTGATCTTTTGTGCGGCTATTTCGGCCCTGAACATTCATTTTGGAAAAGAGCCTTACAACTGGGAATTGCTGAAGAGGATCTATATTTTTTTACAGAAAATAATTGCCCACCTGATATTATCGGCTGTAATTACTATGTTACTTCCGAAAGATACCTCGATGAAAATATTGCAGCCTATCCAGCCCATCAGCACGGGGGCAATGGCCATCACCGTTATGCTGATATTGACGCGGTCAGGGTGCATAAAAATATTGGTATAGAAAAATTGTTGCGTGAGGCATGGCTCCGTTATAAATTACCTGTTGCAATTACTGAATGCCACCTGAGTTGTACCCGCGAAGAGCAGCTGCGCTGGTTTAAAGAGACATGGGATGCAGCCTGTTGTCTTCAGCAGGAAGGAATACCAGTCCGGGCAGTTACTGCATGGTCGTTATTAGGTTCATATGACTGGAATAGCTTACTAACCCAGCAAAATGGCCATTACGAGACAGGGGTTTTTGATATAAGTGCTGGCAATTTGCGTCCTACCCTGCTCGCTGAAATGATCCAGGCACTTGCAGCAGGCCATTCTTTTAACCATCCGTTACTGGCAAGCAAAGGTTGGTGGCGGTCTAAGGAAGAAGGAAGTAACCCTGCCGCAATCGGTGAACCGCTGATTATCATCAGTCGTAAATCTACCGGCGCCAAAGTTTTTGAACTGGCTTGCCGGCAAAGAAAAATTCCTTACGGGCTGCATTCATCTGCTGAAATATTGAATGCGGATAAAGCACCCTGGGGTGTACTATTTATTGTTGAGCAATGGGATGCAATAACACAAAACATAGCAGAAGATCTTAGCCGGTATTGCCGCCGCAGGCAGGTAGCACTAATGATTGTTGCCCCGCAGTTTACCGACTTGCCGGAACACAATTTTTTGCTGGTTGCCTGCGCGGACAGCGCCGATCACGCAAGCGTTCAGTATGCCATGGATATTTTTATTGACGGCGAGCATGGGCAATGGCGTATACATAAACAAGGGGCCCGTAAAATAAGTACTTCTACACCAGCATTTTTTTAATAAAAATATTTATATGGCAGGTAATAAATTTATGTTTTCTACCGGTATTGAAAATAGTTATCCCACCATTCTTTTACCAGATGGCAGTACCAAACGGGTAGATGAACTGGAGAAAACAGATCACTATAACCAATGGCGAACCGATTTTCTGCTGGTCAAACAACTTGGAATTGAATTTCTCCGTTATGGACCACCCTATTATAAAACGCATACCGCACCCGGCCAGTATGACTGGAGTTTTGCAGATGACACTTTTGCCCGGTTAAAAGAATTACACATAACTCCTATTGTTGATTTACTCCATTTCGGAATCCCGGACTGGATGGGCAATTTTCAGAACCCCGATTTCCCGCATTATTTTGCTGAATACGCGGCTGCGTTTGCAAAAAGGTTCCCGGATCTTCAACTCTATACGCCAATCAATGAGATTTTTATTACTGCTATGTTTTCTGCCCAGTATGGTTGGTGGAATGAACGCCTGCAGTCTGATGAGGCTTTTGTGAGAGCGCTCAAGCATCTCTGCCAGGCAAACATTCTGGCTATGCAGGAAATTCTGAAAATCCAGCCAGAAGCCAGTTTTATTCAAAGTGAATCCTCCGAATATTTTCATGCAATGGACCCGCAGGCAGTACCCCTGGCAAGATTTTTAAACCAGAAAAGATTTTTATCACTTGACCTCACTTATGGATACCCGCTAAACGTTACAATGTATGAATTCCTCCTTAAGAATGGAATGACCAAAGAAGAATATCACTGGTTTAGTAAAAACCAGGTTAAGGCAAAATGCATTATGGGGAATGATTACTATGTGACCAACGAACACCTGGTATTTCCCAACGGGCATACACAGGCTGCCGGAGAAATTTTTGGATACTATGTTATCACACATCAGTATTACAAGCGCTACAAGCTGCCCATTATGCACACGGAAACCAATATTAAAATGCCCGCCTGCAAAGAGTGGCTCTTAAAACAATGGGCTAATGTACACCGCCTGAAACACGATGGAATTCCTATTATCGGCTTCACGTGGTACAGCCTTCTCCACCAGGTGGATTGGGATTCAGCCCTTCGTAATGACGCCGGGAATATCAATGAGCTGGGATTGTTTGACCTGAACCGCCAGATAATGCCTGTAGGAGAAGCTTACCAGGAACTTATCATGAACTGGAAAGACATCCTGAACGAAGAGAGCTACGGATTAACCTTTGACAACTGGTAAAATTGACCTGGCAAATGTCACCTTGTAAAGGTAGTGTCCTCTTTTATAATATTAGCTGTAAAATGACTGAACAAATCTGCAATGTCGATTTTTTTATCCTGGCCATCCCGCACAGAATACTTTTGATCCAAATTGCTGTCGGCGGTTAAAGGCGTATATACTTTGGATTGTACCGGGCTAACTGGTTTATTTTCTGCTGACATCTTGTACATTTTATATAAAAACCTCAAAATTTGTACCATTTTGAGCTTTGTTTGGCAGCCGCGTTTTTTCCGGCTTACCGATGCAGATGGGAAAGATTTACCCAAAACGCTGCGCGTATATGTAGACGGGCTTCCTCGGGCTTACCAAATATTAAGACTGTTGGCGGAGGCCTGCTAGTCGTGGCTGCCGGATTTCTTGTCACTGCTATAAACAATTAATTCTCCTTCCGGGCTTGCAAGGCGGATAAATTTGCGTAGTCTTATTAGAATACGATGTAAGTATGTTTTCATGAGTTGATTTAATAAAAATGCCCGCTGGTTAAGCAGGCATCGTTGTTTGGTTCCAACGCAAACATACAACCAGGTATCGCCATTTCCACGACAAAACACCGGCTGTTCTTTGATTGGCAAGCTGCGGGAAAAACGCTAAACCCTTAACGCTGAAAGGCTTTACCAGTCTTCCACTATGATCACCAAGCAATAAAAACGCTGGCAAAAATTTAGGGGCGAATAGAAGTTTGCCCGAAGCTCGCTTCAGTCCTCCGCTCTTTATGCCTACCGTTTCCCCGTAACGCAAGCTTCCGCATTTTTCCTATATTGAGGGTATGTACCAGGTGTATGTTATTGAACTATCCAAAAAGGTATTTTCAGAAGACACTAAATTTCGCAACGCCAATCCACAGTTCAATGCTGTACTGGAATGTTTATATGTGGGCATGACAAGCAAGACCCCGCAAGAACGGTTCAAACAACACAAAACCGGTTACATTAACAGCAAAGGTTACAACTTGTCTGCTGCCATCGTGCGCAAATATGGCAGCTATCTCCGGCCAAGCCTTTACAATCATATCAACCTAAAACCCATGAGCCGCGTGCAAGCGCTTGCCATGGAAAAAAAACTTGCCCTGGATTTGAGGAGAAAAGGTTATGCGGTATGGTTCAATTAATTGAATATTATACAAAGCTTATGTCCACAATTGCATGATTAAAAAAGCTGGTAAATTCCATTTTGTTCTTAATACCCTCAAACAAAAATTGCGCGGCACCAGCAGGACGACGGTAAGGCTGTCAATCGAAAAAAGTTTAGCGGGAAAGTGTTTATTCCCGATATAAGACTTCCGCATACTTTATTTAAACCCGCACGTCGGAAAAAAAATTACCGCCTTATTATTATCACGTTATTTGTAGCAATCTGCACATTACACATCAGCAAAAAAAATATTTCAAGGCGCAGTGCATAATAATTTCATTAAAAAATGCTTACCCCTATTGCAAATCTAAAACCCGCCTATTATCTTGTGCCTACTTCCGCATTAAAATCAGTCTATTCCAATGAAATACCAGGCTTAACCCGTGTATTCACTTTAAAATAGACTATATGATCCACACAAAAGAACTCCGCTTTGGCAACAAGATCAAAACACGCCATGGACAGGTAATCACCGTACAGCAGATTCTAAGCAACACCATTGTATACGACAGCAAAATAGAAGTAAACCGTGAACCGGTTGCAGCAGGTGGTATGCGTACAAAAGATTATTTCGCACAGCTTAGTGAGGTAGTTAAAGAAGTTGATTGTAATGATACAGAACCCATCGCTTTGTCGGAAGACATTTTAAGACATTGTGGTTTTAGAAATTACCTGCGCGAACAATGGATACTCAAAATAGGCAATACCAATTTCGACTGGGAATTTGTTGATGGGCGCCTCAGGCTTAGAAACCCGGCTCCCTGTTTAACAAGCATACAATATGTACACCAGCTGCAAAACTTTCTTTTCGCCGTTGCAGATTATGAACTGGCTTTTACGGGCTACGCTGCAGTTTTATTGTAATAACATTGCGAAGAACAGCATTGCTCATTAGCGGCCCTGCACGTTAAGCATGGCGACCGGCATTTTCGGAATCTATTCGTTCTTTAATTGACTGCAATCGCAGCACCCAGATTGCAGAAAGCCTGAACAACATACTGTGTTTCCGCGTTCAGGTTTACACACATCCAAATCCACCACGTTAATATTATCATTACCGCAGCTGCTACAAGCAGATAATGCGCAGTCAATTTTTTGTATAGCTGTAATATTATACTCATGACTATTAATCATGATCTTTTAGAGCAGGTCGTACAACTGCCCAGGGAATGCTATGCCGCTGCACGCAACCTTTAGAATACAATACCATCACGGATGGGATTTGGCTCACTGCTATATCCCATCCGTTTTTTTCTGCTACCAGATAAAAATACTGGCCTGCCCTTACAGCAATTATTGCACTGCGATGCCCTAAGCATGTTACTGATGCAAAGCATTCAATCAGCATACTAATGAAATATCCTGGATGGATAAGCCGCCACTTGTTTTGCCAGTAACAACAGCCCGCAGATGAGGTCTATAAAAAATCCACCCTGTGCGGGAGGTATGGTATTTATATATCATTATCTTACATAAAAAATGCAGTTATGAGAGAAGTTATTTATACACCCAATGCGCCGGAGCCAATAGGTCCATTTTCGCAGGCTATCAGAGCACAGGGTATTTTTTTATATGTCTCCGGAAGCATTGGCATGAAAGATGGTTTTCTTATCGACGGTGGTATAAAAATGGAAACCCAGCAGGCATTGGAAAATATCAGCGCCGTTTTACAAAAAGCCGGTTATTCACTGGCGGATGCCGTGAAAGTAAATGTCTACCTGACAGACATGGCTGATTTTGCCGGCATGAATGAAATTTATGCCAGCTATTTTTTTAACCCGGCACCCGCACGCACCACAGTGCAGGTAAGCCGGCTGCCCAAAGATGCTGTCGTAGAGATTGAACTGGTAGCTGTAAAATAAATTGATATAAAAGCGCAGCCGCCTGCTGTAAAAAGCCGCCCGCGCTTGTCTCATTTCTAAACAGGCACCCTTCAGTTGCCATTTGCCACCGCCGAGCAGATAAATTTTTATGGAATGTGTAAATAACCAATTTTTGCAGGAAAGCATTTAATTATGAGAATAGATCAACGCCATGTACCATTCGTTTATACACTCGTTGTACTGACAATTATTTCCCTTGCATCCTTTACGCCGCGGGGCAATCAGCAAAAAGTGAAAGAATATTTTTCTATACCCGGACCGGTTGAGTACAATAAAACCATGTATCAATTATCATGGAGTGCTCACCCCGCGGCTAATTATTACAAGCAGGAATATATACCGGCCGGCGAAAAATCGGAATCCTTTAACCAAATGATAATGGTGGAGTTGGTGCTGGGTGATATAGCTGCAAAAGATGCGGTAAAAGCTAAAATTGCGGAACTGGAGCAACGCAAAAAAACCGATCCACTGGCCAATTACCAGGTAATAGAAAACAAGGCAACCGGCGAATACCTCCTTGATTTTATCATGAGCCAGGGGCCAGTTGCGGAATGGAACATGTACCGCTATATGAAGCTAAAAGATGCATCCGGCAAAAAAGGCATACAATTATTTGCTTACAGTAAACGCGCCTATGGTGCAGCTACAAATAACTTTTTGAAGACCCTTAAAACAACACGCACGCCCCAAATAAACGCTTTTGCAGCATATGCAATACCAGCCATAAAGTTGAAGGCTGAATAAGCATGTCCCGAAAATGGGGAAGCTAAAGAAAATTACCCGCCGCTTAGCCTCAATGTAAGCGGCATTCTTTTGTATGATCTTACTTTACGGCCGTCTTTTATGGCAACTGTCCATTTACCGCTTTTCCGGTATATCCGCAAAGCCTCTTCCCGCAACAGCTCAGGGCCGCTGATCACATGCATATTTGTTAACCGGCCGTCTTTTTCAACAACAAACTCCACTATAACGGTGCCCTCTACCCGTTGTTCTATAGCATGCGGCGGATAAACAAGGTTATTGGTAAGATAACGTATCCATGCCCTTTGCAGGCCAGGAAAATCGGCCTCCACGTCAACTTTTGTATAAATGGAATCATCGGTGATTGCTATTAATACGGAGTCTTGTATGGGTTGATTTTGGGCCTGTAATACGATGGTTCCAAAAACCTGGATAAATACAATAAAAATCTTTTTCATGGCATGTAATTTATTTGGTAGCCGGCAAATTAAAAATATATTATCCCTGCTTATGATCAGCCCGTGTTTTCACGGGATTAAAGGCAGTATTTGAAACTCTATTGAATAGCAATTCTTACAATCAATTCTTATCCGGCAGGTATCTTAAAAGAATTATCGCTCTCTTGCCCGGCAGTTTGTTTATGGCAATCACCCTACAAATAATTATCTTACTGTCTTTAAACAGACACAATGAAAAAATATTTTTCCCTGGTTGTGTGTTCATTGATTATGTACGCCGCACATGCCCAGGCACTGTCAAAAACAGAACAAAAAATTGTGGCCGCTGCAGAAGCCGGCATGCCCGCAGCTATCCAGCTGTTAAAGGAATCAGTAAATATCAACAGCGGCACATTTAATATTGCCGGCGTAAAAAAAACAGGTGAACTGTATGCCAGGGAACTGGCCGCCCTGGGCTTTACCATAGATTGGATACCCATGCCCGATTCACTGAAGCGCGCAGGCCACTTAGTAGCCTGGCGCAAAGGAAAGAAAGGACAAAAATTGTTGCTGATAGGTCACCTGGACACCGTGTTTGAACCCGGCATGCCAACCAATCCTTTTGCCATGCTTACTGACAGCACTGCTACCGGGCAGGGTGTTAATGATATGAAAGGTGGAGATGTGCTGGTGATTGCCGCACTGAAAGCATTGCATCAGCAGCATTTGCTGGATAATACAAGTATTACCGTATACTTTACCGGGGATGAAGAAAATGCGGGCGAACCCCGCCAAATCAGCCGCGGTGATTTTATAGAACGGGCCCAACAACATGATATAGCGCTTGCTTTTGAGGGCGCCACTGGGTTGAATATTGTTGCTACTGCGCGGCGCGGCGCCAGCGAATGGAAACTGGAAACAACAGCGCAACAGGCGCATTCTTCCGGCATCTTTGGTAAAGCCGGGTATGGCAGCATTTATGAAGCCGCCCGCATCATCAATGGTTTCAGGGAGAAATTAAGTAATGAACAATACCTCACTTTTAACCCGGCTTTGTTTGTCGGCGGTTCGGATATACAGTATGATTCCACAACGCAAAAGGGTGCAGTTGCCGGTAAAACCAATATTATATCGCCTAAAACAGTCGTCATTGGAGACCTCCGTTTTCTTACCGAAGCACAAAAACAAAACGCCCGTAATACCATGCGCATGATTGTATTGCAGCACCTGGCCGGTACCAGTGCCAGTATCAGTTTTAAAGATGGTATTCCCGCAATGCCACCAACAGCGGGTAATGATTCACTGGTAAAAACAGTAAATGAAGTAAGCCTTGCATTGGGTTATGGCGAAGTATTGGCAGGCGACCCCGCCCTGCGGGGAGCAGGGGATATTTCTTATATCGCCGCGTACCTTAATTGTTTGGATGGCCTCGGCGCTTCGGGCAAAGGCGCGCATGCCCCCGGAGAAATCATTAACCTGGCTGAGTATCCAAAGCTGGTTAAAAGAACTGCGCTGGTTATTTACAGACTTACAAAATAAGCTGGTCTGTATGTACAGTTTAACCAATGGCATTTTATATTGCAGTATCTGGCATAATAGCCAAACTGCTACCTTGCTTTTATGCGCATATCAAAAGGATAATCACTTGCATCCAGGAACTTTATGAGCCCGGCATCAGCATGTGCGGGGTTAATAAGGTAATTCCATTCTTCCGGTATAATAACGGAGGGCAATTTGATTAATAATTTTTCGGCGCTCCTTAAAATGGCTGTTCCAAAATCTTTGGTGGAAGATGGGGCGGGATGTTGCTGCCAGTCGCCCGGCAGATCTGCCATGGAAAACGAAATGATACTGTCAGCAGGTACTTCAAATCTTGCAATGCTTAGGCCCCGTGGTATATCGTCTATGTTAACGTTGACAGCATATTCCAGTACTGCCAGCGCCCTGGATGCTGCTGTATACACACATGCAGTATTTTTATGGTTCCAGCGTCCGCCAAAAAGCCTGGCACCTTCTCCGCTAAGATCGGCTGCATATTTTGATCGGGCAATGCGGTAAACAATCATCAATCAGTATTATTTGTGGCGTCTGTAAAATCTGCTGCCACTGGTTTGATTACTGGGGCAAAAATTTACACATAGATGACCAGGAGATAGACAGCCAAACACGCATTTGTGAATCCGAAGAATGCCAGGAAAAATATTGATTATCCGGCCTTATGAGGTTAGCAAATTTTCAGAAATGTTTCTCTTGCTGCAGTAATAAAATTTGTGCACGCACCAGGCTCTCTCTACTTGTTCCCAGTAAACTTAGGAGGGCCTAACCGTAGGTCAGAACAACTTAGCAGTTCTTTAATTGCACTATGCAAACACCCCGTAATCTATTCTTCCTACCAGGTTTTTAACTTCTTCGCGGCCAAACTGGCTGCTTACCAAATCAAAGGGGGCCTGGTTACCGAGTGCTTTATTAGGACGGAACATCCATTGATTGAATGTTTCCTTGTCTCCAAAGACTTCGTACCCGTAAGAATAAATATCTTCCAGGCCTACAATCTTCTCACTTACAGCAAAATTGAATGTATCAGATCCTTTTATATTAATGAGCGTAGCCCTTGCGGTAGACAGCCCCTGCGCCAGGGTGTCATAATCAAGGCCGGCATTTTCTTTGAGTACTTCCAGCTCATCTTTGGTAATACCCTTTTTAACCATGGCCAGTTTTTCCATGGGGGTTAAATGATTGGCAGGCCGGCGGCCATTTAATATGATTTTTTGTTTTACCTTTTTTGTTTTTAAAAGCAGCACGGAAGGCTCATTTAAATGTGCTGGCGGCAGATTACCGGTAGTATATTTCTTTTGATTCTTTATGGGAAGGGATGCCATAGTATATATTTTTACCAAATGTGATGTAAATTTATACTAATTACACCTAAAAAGCAAATTTTTGCAGGCATTGGATAACCTATTAATTATCAATAAGTTTATCGGGGGTGATGGGCAATTCGCGGATTCTTTTGCCTGTGGCATTGTACACTGCATTGGCCACTGCAGCCGCCACACCAATCAGCGAAATTTCACCAATTCCCTTGGTACCTACCGGGTTAATAATGGGATCCGGCTTATCAATAAAAATAGCTTCTACTGGCGGAATATCTGCATTTACGGGTACATGGTAGTCAGCAAAATTGCCATTTACCAGGCGGCCATACCGGTCATCTATAACCGCTTCTTCAGTCATGGCCATGCCAATACCGCCTACCGCCCCGCCAATCATCTGGCTGGAAGCCGTTTTGAGATTGACAATCTTACCCGCATCAACAGTAGCAATCAGCTTTTTAATTTTTACCACCCCGGTTAATGGGTGCACATATACCTGGGCAAAATGCGCAGAAAATGAATACATCGAATATTTCTTTGCTTCTTCGCTGCCTTGTGATTCCTGCGTTATCTCCAGTTCAGGCAGGTTTAACTGTTGTAAAATGCCGGCATAATCAATGGCTGCTGTACTATCTGCAGTTTTACCTGTTAACCCATATATCTTTTGCTTCAGTGCCACACAGGCATCATGTACAGCAGAGCCTACGGAAGAAACCGTAGCGGATCCGCCCTGGGTGGGCGCCATCGGAAAAGAAGAATTACCCAATTCAAAAACTATTTTCTCAGCCGGCCATCCAAGCGTAGCAGCGGCTATAATTACCATGGCAGTAGCAGTACCCGGACCAATGTCACTGGTAGCACTCTGGATATTGATTAAACCTCCGGGCGACAATTTAATTTTAGCAAGTGTACGTGACCGGTAGGCGCCAAAAGCACCGCCACCGATACCATAGCCCACCAGCCATTCACCATCGCGGAGAGTACCGGGTTTAGCCGCACGTTTATCCCAGCCAATACGGGCTGCCCCCAGCTGGTAACATTCTTTTAAATGTTTGCTTGACCAGGGCAGGTTACGCTCCGGATCTTTGTCTGCATAATTTTTAAGCCGCAGTTCAATGGGATCCATGTTAAGTGCATAAGACAATTCGTCCAGTGCACACTCCAGCGCAAAAGAACCGGTTGCTTCACCAGGACCCCGCATGGGCGCAGGCACACCCACGTTCAGCGGAACTACTTTATAACGGGTATTAGCATTCGGACTATCGTATAAAAAGCGGGACACATTTACAGAGCGCTCTGTAAATTCTTCGTAGATGGCAGTTTGGGAATAAGACTCATGCGTAATACCCACCAGTTTTCCATCTGCTGTGGCGCCAATACCTATTTTTTGAATGGTCAGCGGTCTGTAGCCCACCAGCGTAAACATCTGCTCGCGCGTAAGGGTAAGCCTGACCGGACGCTGCAGCATTTTTGCAGCCTGTACAGCAGCCACCTCATGCGGCCAGGTGCGGAGTGAAGAACCAAAAGCCCCGCCTACAAAACGGGAATTGATCTGCACATTTTTTTCTTCCAAACCAAATGCATTGGCAATGGCTTTTTGCGAACTGATTACGCCCTGCGACTTTGTATACAGCGTTACCTTATCATTCCCTTCCCACCACGCCGTGGTTACATGCAATTCCATCGGGTTGTGCATTTCTGAAGGCAGCATGTATGATTGCTCAAGTTTTACGGGGGCATTTTTCCAGGCATCCGCTTCACCACGTACATAATCTTTATAATTTCCGCCCTGCGGCACAACTGCCTTATCCATATTTTTATGGAAATTGGTTTCAAACGATTCTTTCTGGTACTTCGCCTTTATTAAGCTGGCAGCATAGGTAGCCCTTTCAAAAGTATCGGCTATCACCAGCGCAATGGGCTGACCGTTAAAATAGATTTTATCATCATTAAAAAGCTTAAGCCCTTTAACTGGTTTTGCAGCACTGGCCTGGTAACCCGGTACTTTGGGTGCATTAAAAGGTGTTATAATAGCCAGCACACCCGGCGCACTGCCCGCCGCTTTAATATTAATATCTGTGATAATACCGCTTGTTACCGATGATGGCACCAATACGCCATAGGTTAAACCGGGTACATTGTATTCGCCAGAATAAACAGCGCCACCCGTAACTTTTAACCTGCCATCTACACGGCTTAGTGAATCTCCAATAGCATTTTTCTTCATGGCAATAATTGATTGTTTTGTTCAGTATAACTGGTAAATGCTGTTACTACGCCAAGCCGGCAGCTGTTTTTAAAGCCTGCACCAGTGTGTTGGGCGCCAGCTTTAACTTAAACTGGTTATGCTCATATGCTTTGGCACCCTGCATGGCAATGGCGGCGGCTTCTTTAAAAACGGCTTCACTTGCCGTTTTGCCTTTTAAAAAATTTTCAGAGGCCGGTAAACGCCATGGCTTGTGTGCTACCCCACCCATAGCCAGGGCAACTTCTTTAATAGTATTGTTTTCAAGTTGCAGGGCTACGGCTGCAGATACCAGCGCAAATGCGTAAGAGGTTCTGTCACGTACTTTCAGGTAAGCAATATTTTTAGTAAAAGAAGAGTCCGGTATTTCAATAGCGGTAATCAACTCTCCCTTCTGCAGGTTATTGTCCAGTTCCGGCTTTTCACCCGGCAGGCGGTGAAAATCAGCAAACTTTATTTTTCGTTCTCCTTTGGGTGAACTGATATACACGGAAGCATCCAGCGCGGTCAACGCCACATTCATATCACTGGGATTAACAGCGATGCATTTTTCACTGGCGCCAAAAATAGCGTGCATACGGCTGTAACCTTCGATTGCAGCACAACCGCTCCCGGGTACACGTTTATTACACGGCATAAGCGTATCAAAAAAATAAGGGCACCTGGTACGCTGCATCATATTGCCGCCCATGGTGGCCATATTTCTCAGCTGCGGGGAAGCACCCGCATTAATGGCCAGGGCCAGCAATGGAAATTTTTCTTTAACCAACGCATGTTCGGCTGCGTTTGTATTGGTCACCAAGGCGCCTATGCGCAACCCGGCTACCGTTTTCTCAATTTTTTTAAGGGGCAGCTGGTTAATGTCTACCAGTATTTCAGGAACAACAATATTCATCTTCATCAGGTCAATGAGGTTGGTACCGCCTGCCAGCAACCAGGCTGCAGGTTCTTTGGCGGCGTTAATGGCGCCTGATGTTTCCGTGGGTCTTGTATATTGAAACTGGTTCATGACTGGCCTCCTTTTTTAACATCGGTGATGGCATTTACAATATTGGGATAAGCGCCGCAACGGCAAATATTACCACTCATATACTCTCTTATTTCTGTCTCAGAATTTGCATGACCTTCTCCTACCAGGGCTACGGCCGACATTATCTGGCCCGAGGTACAATACCCGCACTGAAAGCCATCGTGCTTAATAAAAGCTTCCTGCATGGGGTGCAGTGTTTCGCCATTGGCAAGGCCTTCAATAGTAGTTATTTTTTTACCCTCATTGGTTATTGCAAGACTCAGGCATGAATTGATGCGCACCCCGTTTACATGCACAGTGCAGGCACCGCACTGTCCGCGATCGCAGCCTTTTTTTGTGCCGGTTAAATGAAGTTCTTCGCGCAGCAAATCAAGCAGCGTAACACGGGGCTCTATAGAAAACTGGTGCTTCACGCCATTCACCTCAAGGCGCAGGGGTAGTTTTTCAAAAACACCAGCCAGCTTTTCATCCCAACGCTCCCCTGCAGCCTTCAGCACAGCAACGGGTGTTAGTGCAATAGCCGTTAAAAGCGACGACTGTTTAAGAAAATCCCGCCGCGTTTCGGTGGACATGTTTTCCGTATCCGGAGCCGTGCATTGTTTCTTTCTTGGCATAAGCAACTTTATTGAAAATGGTACTGAAGTATTTACTGCGTACAATGGCCGGCATATCATCACCAGCCATTACTCAAATAAAAAAGCGCAGGCTAATTTTTGTAAACCTACCCATATGAAACTACATCAATTTACCAATATTTGCCAACACATCTTCATTAAACCTCACTTAAAAAACCAGCTGCCTGGCAGCCTGAGACTGGGCAAAGAGGATGCTGAATCTTTATTGCATACCTGTGCCATGGCCATCAAAGCTGTGTCTGTTGGCATCATGGGAACCGCTTTTATTGCAGCTATTTTTTCATTTATTGGGTTAATCATTGCCGGCATTCCTTTTTCATCGGGCATTGCAACACTTGTTTTTTTCCAGGTGATTATACAGGTAGGCCCCTGCCCGTTTGGATACCGCTGGTGGTATGGCTTTTTTACAAGGGCATACCGGATGGGCCATCTTTATGATTGTATATGGTATAGCGTTACTGGGTATTGATGCCGTTGTAAAGCCGCTGCTGATTTCTAAAAGCGGCAAGCTACCCTTCCTGGTATTGTTCCTGGGAGTATTGGCGGCATGGTAGCCTGGGGCTTTACCGGCATGTTTAAAGGCGCTGTTATTGTGGCGGTGTTCTACACAGTTTTCAATAACTGGCTGGAGCGCAAAGAAAGTCTAATTATTGCGCCTGCAGCAAGTGTGGAGGAAGCTAATTAAAAGAATATCTTACCGGTTTGACTATTCAAACGTTCATCTTTATGTTGCATTGGATCACATAAAAAAAACGCCCCGGATTTTCCGGGGCGTTTTTTTTATGCTGTTAAATTAAGAAGGCCTGGTATATTATTGATTGAAAAGGTAACGGATACCAAACTGCATCTGCCAGCGTGAAAATATGCTGGTATTGTAAGAACTGCTGTTTACATAAGGAGTCTGGTTGGCAGGATCCTGTTGTGTAAATGAATAGCTGGGTGTTTTACCATCTGCTGCCAATCCCTCGTAACGGAGGAAGTTGGTTACAGTAGGTGATTTTGCAAGACCCCAGTATTTGTTGATCAGGTTACCTGCGTTCAGGATATCCAGCGACAGGCGCAATGTGTGACGATCAGCACCTGTTTTAAATGAAATGTCTTCTGTAATGTTCAAATCCATCTTTTTATAATAAGGATTTATTACTGCATTGGCCTCTGCTACTTTACCACGGCGCGAAGACAAATAATTGTCCTGGTTGATAAAGGAATTCAGCTGAGACCACTGCTGTGCTGCTGTGCGAACGTCAGTAGATGTACCAGTACCTAAACCGCCGGAACCAGTTTTAACCAGGTTGATTTCGCTGGCTGCTGCAGGAATATAAATAAGATCATTGGCGGTATTACCATCATTGTTTAAATCTCCATTGTACACATAAGAAGTAACGCCGTTGGGGGCTGCTTCAAAGAACACACCAATGCTGGTAGAAAAGTATTTTGCATAGCTGATTTTATAGGATGCAAAAGCTACCACGCGGTGTGGCTGATAAAAAGACGCGTAGGCCAGGTTATCGGCATTGGGATCTCCTGATACCGCCCTGCCACTCCATAAGCCACCAGCTGTGCTTCCACCCTCTGCTGTGTTCTTGGATTTGGAATATGTGTAAGCTGCGCTCAGGTATAAATCTTTAAAAGTTTTCTGAATCCTGAAAGTAGTGGTATAAGAATATCCTTTGCTGGAATTCTTCATTAAAATAGCTGTAGAAATATTTGGGTTAGCGGCTGTTGCGCCACCTGCACCTGAATAGAGCTGCCTGTTGCTGCCTGCTGTAGCGGCATATCTTACCCTGCTGTCTTTCTGGTTCAGCACAATAGAATTGGCTGTATTCTGGTTGAGGTTAATATTTGAATAGTAAACAGCGTTGTTATCCTTGATATAGTTTCCTTCCAGCGTCATAATCCAGTCGTTCTTAAATTTCTTGTCAAGCGCCAGGGTTGTTTTTATAACAGAAGGATATTTAAAATTATTGTCAGATACCGCTATACCATAAGCTGTGTTGGGTGCGCCGGCAGCAGGCCTGTATGTATCCGGGTTGGTATTAAACGGCACACCGGATGTTTTGATAACCGATCCAAACTGTACGCCATTATTGCTGGCCTGGTTGCTGATCCATACAAATGGTGGCGGGCCGGAGAATATACCTGCGCCACCTCTAACCTGTAAAGATTTGTCGCCCAATACATCCCAGTTAAAGCCAAGCCTTGGTGAAACCAGTACAGCATTTTTTGGTTTTTTACCTACATCATATTTGGCGCCATTGGCAAATGTCAACGCTGCAAAATCGGGGTTTTGATCAAACTTGCCTGTGTAGTAAGAACCGTCTACGCGTATACCATAAGTCAGCGTGAAATTCTTAGTGGCACGCCATTTATCCTGCACAAAAACACTTAAATCATTTGAACCAGCTTTAGCATACGGGAAAGAACCATCTTTCAATGCAGAATACTGAATGGCATAACGGGCGGCAGATAATGTACCACCGTTAACGCTGGTGTAAAAATCCTGCAGGCTGTTAAACTGGTAAAGGCCCTGGTAGGCAGGTGCAAAACCGTTTAAATACTTCCTGAAATAATTTTGTGTACCGGCAGTAATCTCATGGCTGCCTTTGTAAAAAGTAGCAATATCAGAAAACTGGAAAACATCGGTGTTCAGCAAATTATTATACGTGAATGGTTCGTATCCGAAAGTGGTATACGGGTTACCATTCAACAGAATATCAACCAGGGGCATATTGGAGTTTCCCTGTGAACTGCGGAAATCGCGCAGCTGGGTAAAGCCAATCTGGAATTTATTTACCACTTTATTGCTGAAACGGGTATTCAGCTCAGCAATGAAAATATTAAAGTTGTTGTTGATAACGTAACCAGCCGATTGAAACGGCATGGCAAAAGTACCGGGGTTACCACCTGCAATGAAACCAGTATAACCATTACGGCTGGTGCTGGGAAACTGGTCAGCAGAAGATTTCAGGTAATTGTATTTTAAAGACAGGGTGTTTTTGCTGTTAATATTCCAGTCAATTTTAGCAGTAATTTTAGTGCTCTGTGTTTTCTGGTTATACCCCTGGAACGGGCCCGTATTGTATTGAAATTTATCGCTTAAAAACTGCGACAGTTTTGCCAGTGTATCTGCGTTGGCTATTGAAACACTGTTGGCCACAGGTGGATGCGTTGCATCTGAAGCAATGATACTGGTGGCAGGTAATTCCTGTCTTACCTGTTCGTAGCTGCCAAAGAAAAACAATTTATTTTTTATGATAGCGCCACCCAGTGATGCACCCAGCAAATTGTATTTAATGGGAATTTTAAGCACTGTTGCATTGGCGACTTTATACCCTTGCGAATTTTCATTTTTTGTATATGCATAAGCCGTTCCTTTAAACTGGTTGGTACCGCTGCGGGTAACGGTATTAATACCGGCACCAGTGAAACCACCCTGGCGTACATCGTAGGGAGAAGTGCTTACCTGTATTTGCTCAATGGCATCCAGGCTAATGGGCTGAGAACCGGTTTGGCCACCCAGTGTTCCGGATAAACCAAATGAATTATTGAAATTGGCGCCATCTACCGTTAAGTTGTTGTACTGGTTGCTGCGGCCACCAAAACTTCCGCCGTTGGATGTTGGCTCCAGCTTGGTAAAATCCTGCAGCGAACGGTTGATGGTGGGCAACCTTTCCATTTGTGTACGGTTAATAATTTCCTGGCTGCCGGTGCGGCTGTTGTTGAATACTTTGTTCTGGCGCCCGGCTGTTACTATTACTTCACTCAGATCACCGGAAGGTTTTAAATCAAAATCAGCGGTATACGCCTGACCAAGGCTAAGATTGATATTGGACTGTTTGTCTTCCTTAAAACCAGCGAAGGTTACTTTGATTTCGTAGGGTCCGCCTACGCGTATGTTGGCAAAATTGTAGCGGCCGTCTTTACGGCTGGTAGTGCTGTACACCGTACCGGTTGGGGTATGGGTAGCTACTACCGTAGCGCCTGCCAATCCTGCTTTTCCATCAGAAACGAAACCCTGTATATCTGCAGTGGTTTCCTGGGCATAACCCGTTATTGATTTGCAGATGATCAATAACATGGCAGCAATAAATAATACTACTCTTCTCATATTCATATTTGTTTTGGTGTGCTGATTTAGACAACAATATTATACGCTTTCATTGCTGAAAGACGTGCCGGGTTGAATGCGATTTTTCTGAAAAGGATTAGTCAGTAATAAAGATCATCAGGAAAGCAATCGGGCAATTTTCGTAAACTGGCAAGCAGGTTGCAGCTAAAACGACTTGCGAATGTAAGTTGTTTTAGCTGCCATAGTACAAACAGTTTCCAATTTCTACGAATTTCCTTTCACATATTATTAACAGTGTAAATGACCGCTTTTTTCCGGCGCAAAGATGCACCTGAAGCACATATTAAAACAGCTGTAAATGATTATGAAATTGTTACTTAACTACTTTTTATCCAGGCGTAATAGGCAAACCTGGCAGTGTAAGTTATCAAGCAGGCAGACAGCTCATTTTACCGGATGGCTGCTTGCGCAGGATCAAATAATATAATGTGCAGCTACATTTTATCAGGAGAAAATAACACAGCCATCGTATCAATAACGATGGCTGTGTATTAATGGAATTACGGTGCGGTTGTTTATCAGAAAAGATATTTAACGCCCAGCTGTATACCCCAGGTAGTAGTAGTGCTGCTTACATTTATATACGGTGTTCTTACAAGGTCATTATTAAATGTGGCCAGGGTGTAGGTTGGTATACCATTGGTAACCGAAACAAGACGAAGCGGATTGTTTACAATAATCTGTTTGCGAACACCCCAGTTGTGATTAAGCAAATTCAGAAAGTTAACCACCGATGCGCTGAACTGGAGGGTGTTCCTGTTTTTACCAACATCGGTAAACAAATCTTGCTGAAAATTGAAATCTACCCTGTGGTAAAAAGGCAACCTGGCGGCGTTTCTTTCTGCCGTTTGACCCATATGATTTCTGAGATAGTTGTCTTTTGATATTAACTGGAAGAACGCATCGGACTGCTGCTGGGCAGTAAATGCTGGTGCCGTAGTTGTGGCAGCAAGCGCCGCAAACCTTATTTCACTGGCATCTTTGGGTATATACATCAAATCGGCAGAGTTGCCATCCTGGTTAATATCGCCGTTATAAATATAGCTATAGGTGCCCAGCGAAGATCCATCATAAAAGAAAGTAAACGTAGAGGCCAGGTGTTTAAAATATTCTACCCGGTAACTGGCGGTAGCCACTATGCGGTGCGGTACCGCAAACTGCGAATAAGATATTTGCTGGTCGTTCTGGGTGCCGGAAGTGGCATTTACACTCCATACAGACGCGGCCTGGCTGCCAGGATTGGCAGTTACTTCGCTGGCATAGGTATAAGTATAAGCCAATGAACCGTAGAAGCCTTTAGTGAAGTTTTTAGACACCTGTGCGGTTAATGAAATGGCGCCGCCCTTGCCGGTATTTTCAAGCACAATAGCATTTGCTATACCAGGATTTAGCCTGCGAAGGGTATTGCTGCTGCTGCTGAAACGTCCACGTGTATCGCCCGGGCCTACATTTACCACCGTATCAGTTGCTTTCTGGTTAGCATTGCGCATAACTGCATTATTAAGATCTTTTGTGTAGAGGGCCTCCAAAGTCAATCCCCATCCACTGCCCAATTGCTTTTCTACGGCTAAATTGGTACGCCAAACCTGCGGAAATTTAAAATTGGGATCAATCACAGCAAAACCGCCGCTGGGCGCCACCGAACCTGCCGTTTTGGGAAAGACGGCCGGATCAAGCGTTACGCCTGCTGTATTGTAAAAAGGATTGTAGGCATGTGGATCTTTATTGAAGAGGAAGTTCTGCAGGTTAGTAGTAACCAGGGAACCAAAAGTGTACATACCACTTGTGCTCGGCTGGTTAGTCAAATATACAAAGGGTATACGGCCGGTGAATACGCCTGTACCACCACGGATAATCATGCTCTTATCACCCTCTACGTCCCAGCGGAAGCCAGCACGCGGAGAAAACAGCCATTTTGGTGTAGGCCATTGACCCCCATTGTAATGGGTAATATTGCCATTTTTATCATACAGGTTTAATGCGGTAATGGCAGGATTTTCCAGCGGCTGCTCAGGATAAATTGGCCTGTCTATGCGTACGCCGTAGGTTAATTTAAAACGCGGGTTAATGTTTACTTCATCCTGCAGGTACAGGCCCAGCTGGCCCACTTTCAGGTTGGCAGAGAAAACGGCGTCCTCACCCGGTACCAGTGAGTAATTGATGGAAAATAATTTGGGTGCGCGGTTATTGGTAAAATCATCCAGCGAGCCAAACACGTAGTAACCCTGTGAACCGGGCATAAACATATTACCTACTTTCTGAAATTCATAATTAACACCTGCTGTAACGGTATGTTTACCGGCAAAATAACTGAAGTTATCTGTGATGGTATACACATCATTGATCACCTGGTTATTGTTGCCATTAAAAGGCTCGTTGCCAAAACTCAGGTAATTGTTGCGGCTGCCAGCCGTAAGGCCCAGAATATCTACAAACGGAAATGTGGCACCGTCATGATCTTTAATAGAACTGATTTTGGTTATTGTAGCCAGCAACTGGTTAGAAAATTTACCGTTAAAATTGCTGTTCAGTTCCAGTGAACCGGACCTTACTTTATCGATTGTTTTGTAATTGACATTGTTGAAAGCCATTGAATTGGGACCAAACCTGCCGGGGAAAGGAGTATAGGTAACAATGGCGCTCTGGCCACTTGCTCCGTTAATACCGCCACTCGCACTCGGCAGTGAATAACCGGTATTCCTGAAATCACTGTATTTCAGCGTCAGCTTATGCTGCGTGCTGATGTTCCAATCCAATTTACCCAGTATTTTATAATTGTCTGATGCAAAACTGGGAAAATTATCATACGCTCCGGGGTCAAAACCATATTTACTATTCAGGTAATCAGATAGTTTTTTTAGGGAGTCAATGGGCACATTTGAAACGGTACCACTGCCTGAACCTTTGCCGGGTGAAAAAGTAACACCGGGCTGATTGGATTTTTCTATCTCACCACTCACAAAAAAGAAAAGCTTGTTTTTTATAATCGGGCCACCCAGTGTAGCGCCATAAATTTTATTGCTGGTTGCAGGTGGAGAAGCGAGTTTTGTACCGGCCACATTGGTACCATTGTAACTCTGGTTGCGGTAAGCGCCATAAGCACTACCATGAAACGTATTGGTACCGCTCTTGGTAACGGCACTTACTCCCGCACCGGTAAAGCCTGATTGTTTTACATCATACGGGGAAATGTTGACAGAGATTTCTGAAAACGCATCCAGCGATATAGGGTTACCGCCGCCTGGCAGTAAATCACTGGATAAACCAAAATTGTTGTTGAGGTTGGCGCCGTCTACGGTAACATTATTAAGCCTGTTGTCGCGCCCGGCAAAACTGGTACCATTGGCCTGGGGTGTAACGCGGGTGAAATCAGTGATGCTTCTTGTTATCGTGGGCAGGGTTGACAGCATCCGCGGGGTGATATTGGTTGTAGCGCCGTTTTTATCTGCAGAAGCACGCCTTTTTTGTGCGGTAAAGGTAAATGCTGCAAGCTCCGTTACGGTGGTGCTCATTTCAGCATTAATATTATAGGCATCACCCAAAGCAAGGGTGACATTTTCTGAAACCTGCGGTTTGTAACCCACATAATTGATGGTAATGGTATAGGGGCCGCCCGACCGGACGCCCTGGATATTAAATACGCCCCCTTTCTTGGAAAGCGTAGTATATTTTGTGCCCGATGGCAGGTGTATTGCGGTAACGGTGGCACCCTGCAGCGCCTCGCCTTTTGTGTCTGTAACATTACCATTGATTGAACTGGTGGTAACCTGGGCCTGCATGGTAGTAGTAATAAAGAGCGCAAGCACCAATGTTAAGAAGCCGGAGATTTTCTTAAGCATATAGTTTTGATTTTAAATCGTGTAGCAAAGAAAAGCAATTTGGGTGATTGTTAAAGCAAACATAATAGTTTCCGGACAATAGGCAAAAACCGGCTGCCATATGCTGCATAACTTGTTTATAGTTGATATAATTTAATTGACGGCTGCCCCAACCAAGTGGGGCAGGTCGGCCCGCATTACCCATTCGCCTTAGCCAAAGCTGTCTATAATGAACCCAGGAAGACTGCTATGCACTACGGGCTTGCGGGATTAACTGTTTATCAGCAATACGCATGAAATAAATAATATAATATCGCCAGGAACAAAGGTTTATAAAGAGAGTAATATCTGCATGACACGGACACTGTATTTACCAGGTTTTAGACAAGTACGGCATCAGCAGCCTTTTAAAAATAGGGTGATGGTGCTTCACTACAATTTACTCCTGCCACCAATATTTAAACATATCCCTCTTTCAATCGTTACTTTTGTATAAATATTGACTGACATGCTGGATAGTATAGAGAGCGCCATAGCCGATCTTAAGCTGGGCAAACTGATTATAGTAGTAGACGATGAGGACCGCGAAAATGAAGGCGATTTTATTACTGCGGCCCGGAATGTTACCCCTGAGATTATCAACTTTATGAGCAAATACGGGCGGGGCCTTATCTGTGCCCCGCTGGAAGAGGAACGCTGTGACGCGCTGGGCCTGGAACTGATGGTTAATAACAATACAGCCCTGCATGAAACCGCTTTTACCGTATCCATCGATTTACTGGGTCATGGTTGCACGACCGGCATTTCTGCCCACGACCGGTCTAAAACCATCCAGGCACTGGTAAACCCGGCTACCAAACCGGCCGACCTTGGCCGCCCCGGCCATATCTTTCCGTTAAGGGCCAAAAAAGGCGGTGTATTGAGACGTGTAGGTCATACCGAAGCCACCATTGACCTGGCAAGATTGGCTGGTTTTGAACCGGCGGGCGTACTGGTAGAAATTATGAATGAAGATGGCAGCATGGCACGGGTTCCTGAATTAAAGGAAATTGCCAAAAAATTTGATCTAAAGCTTATCTCGATAAAAGATCTGATAGAATACCGCCTTAAAACAGATTCGCTGATTGAAGAGATTGTAAGGGTGGACATGCCCACCAAATTCGGGCATTTCAAGTTGGTGGCTTTCAAAGAAAAAGGATCGACCAATGAACACCTGGCGCTGATAAAAGGCGAATGGAAAAAAGATGAGCCCGTACTAACGCGGGTACATTCTTCCTGCTTTACCGGGGATATACTGGGCTCCCTGCGCTGTGATTGCGGCGAGCAGCTGCACAAGGCCATGCAGATGGTAGAAAAAGAAGGTACCGGCGTGATTCTCTATATGAACCAGGAGGGCCGCGGCATTGGCCTGGTGAATAAATTAAGGGCTTATAAATTACAGGAAGAAGGCATGGATACCGTAGAAGCCAACCTGCACCTGGGCTTTCAGATGGATCAGCGCGACTATGGCATCGGCGCACAAATATTGCGCTACCTCGGTATTGGCAAACTACGCCTTATGAGCAATAACCCAAAGAAGCGGGCCGGCCTGCTGGGCTATGGTATTGAAATTGTGGAGACCATTGCCATTGAAGCGCTGCCCAATGTACACAATGAAAAATATTTGCAGACCAAGAAAGATAAGATGGGGCATAACCTGACTCCTTTCCCGGCGCCGCCTTTGCTATAAGACCTCATTCCCGGCCCCTCTCCATCACTGGAGAGCCCCGCCCGGATGAATCGGTTCGGACGGAGATGCCACTCTGCAATTTCTTTATTATTTAAAGGCAGATGGGTCATGATCTTTTATATGATTTGTAAGTAAGATTATCTTGCTACAAAAGTCAAAAAGCTCCTTCGTAGTATCAATTGTCTAGCATTAGTAATCCCCAAAGTCTATAACGTGTAAATGGTTCTTGCGGTGAGGCTTCCCGCTACAACAACGTTGGAGAGAAGCAGAGAATGAGGTTTTATGGTTGCAGCGCAGCCGGTGGGGACGGTGTTACCGGGGGCGGCAACGGTTTTTTCTTCTTTTTGAACAACTCACTTATGGTTTCAAATTCTTTGCGGTAAGAAATGCTGGCGCCACTGCGGCTCTGCTTACCCGATAGTGCGCTTAAATTATTGCGGTTTTCGCGGTAAAAAAGATTGAACAAAATTTTCCCGTCGGAAGTGAGTTTTAATTGCGCGGTTACATCCGGCAAAAACTGTAAATTATTTCTGGATGTAGACGCCGCAGCACTGTTTAAACCAAAATCAAGTGCGCTGCCTACAATAAACGTAAGCCGTTCGTTAAAATAACTTTTATTAATGGAGAAATTGGCATTTACACGGTCGGGTAAAAACTGTGTTTGCTGTGCCACATCTGCCAGTGCCGTTCCGCTGTATGCAGATGCATTGATATTAATGCGGAAACTGGGATCTTTAAATACATTTTGCAACACATTACTGAAAGCCTTGCTCAGCTGGTTAGAAACAATGCCCGAAATGCTGTTCAGAAAAATACCTTCAAAAGCAGATTTACCTGCATTGAATGCATTGGAAGAACTGGAGAGCGGCCCAAAGCTATTAAACACAATCAGCAACGAGCTTTGTTTGTTTCGTTCATTTTCATCACGCTCAATTAGTTTCAGCAGTTCGGTAGCATCGGGGTTATTGGCCAGGGAACTGTTGGGCGGCAGTTCAATATCAAATTTAAAATCCAGTTTTTTCAATTTGCCGGTAATGGCCGTTTTAACCAGCACATCGCCCACATAATTTCTAACATAGGTGTTGATGGCGGAAAAAGCTGCATTGTTATTGGTACCCAGGTCACTGAACCTTACATTGGGCGCCGTATATTCTGCCACTACATTAATATCTGCATCATACGGATCATCATTCCACTGAATATAATTAGACTCGCCTTCACGCAACCTGAATTTTCTTTTGATTGACTGGAAAGTAAAGGTATAATCGCCCCTGTCAATATCCAGCCGGCCGTTTAAAGAAAGGTTTTCATTGGTGCCTACCCGCAGGTCTAAAATGCCATGGCCTACGGCACTTATCTGGTCGCCTGCAGCTTCATCCAGTATTACATTTATCCGGGCCAGCGGATTGGCGGTCATTTTAAGGTTTACTGTCAGGTTGCTTTCTATGCGGCGTTTACTGCTTTCCTGCATCTCTTTACCATATACCTTCCAGCTTAAAAAATCAGCTTCACCATTTACCCGGCTGCTGCTGATGGGGAGACTAATGACTGTACTATCGGTGGCCTCTCCCTGTATATCAAGTTGCATATCTTCCTGCGGGCCTTTGAAACTGAAACTTGCCCTGCCAATGGCCCGGCCGTAAAACTGCTTGTTATCCGTATTGCTGGTATTCAATAATAACAGGCGGTTGGTTTTAATACGGAAATCAAAAGCCATGTCTTTAAAATTATTGTGGTACAGCCTGCCTGTCTGTACATCCGCCGTATTATTCAGTTCATCTTTCAGCTGAAACTTGCCAAAGTCTATACCGTCTTCCAGCATTTTTACTTCTGCTTTGGGTATGCGGTACGTACATTTGGTATAATCTACCAGTAAGGACGCGTCCGTAACCGTTAGATTGCCAAGGTATTTCAGGTTATTTCCTTTGCCTACCACCCGCAAATCGCCCGCGGCAAAACCTTCCAGGTTGCTAAAAATACCGGAAACATATTTTCCCAGCAGGTGGATATTTGTTTTATCGCGCAGGTGCGTGGTAATATCTATGCCGGTGCCGGTGCTGTCTGCCGTATTAATAAATCCATTGAGATCAAAATTATAATTCTGGTTTTCAGACAGACCTGATACCGTTAGCCGGCCTGAGGCTTTTGAATAGCCGGTGGTAATCTGTAGCTTACCAATTGAATCATCATCCAGTCTGAAATGCTCTGCATTTACATTTACATCTACGTTCATATTACCAAAGGGATCACTGACTACTACGGAGCCGGTTAATAAACCTTCCAGGCGATTGCTTTTTATAAAGAATGGCGCAAAATCACCGATGTTTACTTTTTTAAGATCCACATTAAGATCTGTACCGCGGCCCGTTTCTGAGAGGTGCGAAGTAACCAAAACTTCCTGGTCGCCGCTGTAAATTTTTAATCCTTCGGTGGTTACAATATCACGTGTTAAAGTAAGCTCACCATTTTTGTCAATGGTCCATCTTTTGCCATTGATGTCAAATGTTGAGGGATCAAAAATTACGCTGAATCCATTACTCCTTGTTTGAAACTTGCCGGAAATATCTGCTGAGTTGAGGGTCTGATTGGCGCTGGTGGTGATATTGATTTTTGAAATATCATTGGCAGACCGGATATTGATTTTGGTACCCGGAAAGTGCAGGCTGTCATTTACAGACACATCACCTACGTTAAGCGCAATACCCAGCGAATCCATGTTGCCGCGACCCTGCACATTGGTATTGCTGAAAATAATATTCTTATAGCTGAACTGCGGCACATCTGCATCCAGGTTAAATAAATTTTCCTTGCTGTTTATGCGGCCGCTGATATTGCTGTTGTTAAAACCCTTCAGGTTTTTATCTACCAGGTCGAGGTAATCGTCTATTTTTTTGGTGGTAATAACAAAGCTGAAATTCTCATTGGTAATTTTTTTGGTGCTGGGTTTTATATAGCTGGGGTAATACCTGTTTAAAAATACCTGGAAGGCCGCCGGTAATTCCCGGATGGAATACTCCCCTGCCAGTGCGGCGTCAAACTCATTGCTTTCTACCACAATGCTTTTGCTGTTTCCGGTTCTTTTAGATTCAACAGAAAGGGAATCAAAAGAAATACGCAGCCCGTTTTTAAAAATGGATGCATCATATACTTTAGCCGTGCCCAGGAAATCATCAATATTGTCGCCGGTAAAATCAAACCGCAGGTGGCCGTTAAAATCAATATCATCTTTGTACAGTTTCAGTCTTTTGAGGTTGGCTTTGTCTACCGTGGCAAAAAAGTTAAACCGCGGATCGGTGGTGCTGAAGTCTACCAGCCCGTTAAGGCTGAGTCCCAGGTTGGCATCATTGGTATGCAATTCACCATTAAATAAACGGCGTGACAGGTTACCGTTTACTTTTATATTCTTGTAATTATAATCGTTAAAATCAAGGTTGCTGATATTGCCATCCAAATTGGCCTGTATCTCTTTTAAAGCAAAGCCACTTCCTTTGATGCCTACGTTAAAAGCAATATTGCCCAGTTTATCATACTCTACAAAGCTGCCCAGGTTAAAACCAGCGGAAGATATTTTACCGGTGTAGGCAGGCTTACCCGCTGCGGGAATGGTCATGTGCACATCTGCCAGCACGGTACCGAGCCCGGTTTCAAGAGTTCCTTTGGTTACAAAGTCTTTAATGAAGCCGGTAAAGTTTCCTTTAAACCGGATAAAGGCCAGCCTGTCCAGCCGGGGCTCATCAATGGTTTTCAATGCAGGTATTACTGTTACTACATCTGCATAGGTGGTCCTGAAATCGTTCGATTTAAAATCAATAAAAGTCTTGTTGATATCCGGGAGACCTTTTAGTGAGATATCCCCGTTTAGCGTGGTATTGTTGCCCGCTTTAATAAGTATGTTGTTGCCAATGAGGTTGGCTACGGTGCCACGCAGGGCGCCGGTTACAAAAATTTCTTTTTTCCAGCTGGCCAGTTCGGGCGCAAAATAAGCAATATCATCGCTGTGAATGAAGGCGTTTTTAAAATTGCCCTGCATGTGCACTTTCTCAATGAAATCGCCCATGTCGTCAAAATTATTGTACCGCATGGCAAAGTAATTGGTAAGATGGCTTTTGCTGGTGCGTATGTCCAGGCTGTTAAACTCCATCGCCCGCGGCTGCCATTTCATATTGGCTTTAAACGCTTTGATTTCAAAACCGCTTCTTTCTTTTGTAGTAAGCGTGGCAGCCGCGCTAATGGTATCTTTTACAAAAACCAGGTTTTTGAAGCTGGCGTTGATACCACTGAACTGTATATGCTGCGCATCGAAATAATAATAATCTGCCCGTTTAGATTTTTTTTGATCTTTAAATGCGCCATCGGTGATGTTTATGCTGGTGGCCAGGATCTTCCAGCCATCCGGGTTCCAGTAGAGGGCCGTATCATTGGCATCACGTATGGTAGTGGGCGGTTTGTATGTACGGCGACCCGGATAATTGGTAATACTGAAAATAGGTTCTTCTATAGACAGGCTGTTGATATCTACCAGTTTTTTACTGAAATCTACTTCTTTGGCATCCAGGTTCAGCGCGGCCAGGTACAGCCCCATATCTTCTCCCCTCCAGCCATCGCGTTTTAAAAAACGAATATTCTTTAACTCGGCTTTTTGTAACTGCAGTATGATGCTTTTGCGGGCGGCTGTGTCTGCGGCAGCAGCAGCAGACGGGGAAGCTGGTTTGGAAAAATAATCAACGATAAATTGATAATTCCAGATGGAATCTGTACGGTGCAGGTTGATGATAGCGTCTTCGAGGCCGATGTATTGGAGCACAGCTTTATCGCGGAGGAAAAACCAGTCGTTGATATTTACTTTTAATTTACCAGCATATAGTAAGGTGTCTTTGTTTAGATCTTCTACGTATACGCCTTCCATCTGCATTTTACTGAAAAAGGAAAAGTTGACGTGTTTTACGGAAACGCGGGTGCCGAGGCCCCGGGATAGCCTTGCGGATGCCTGGCCGGCCAGCCAATCCTGTACAAGGGAGGTTTGTACGAGTAGCAGAGAAATGAGCAGGAGGCCCAGTAATAGCAGCAGGCTCCTGAAAAAATGTTTGGGAGTTAGAACTGCTACGGCCAACACTACCATACCCACTGTTATCCACAAACGCCAGCCGGGCCATAACAGCATGGCAGCCAGGTACAACACCAGCAGCGATGATAAGGTATAGATCTTTATTTTGCCGGGTTTTTTCAGTGCGTGAGCATATTTAAAATAATGGGCAAAAATAGGCTAATCACTGCCAGTGTGCAAATTCAGTACCAAGCGAAGCCGGGCAGATTTTCTTATCAAAAAATTGGCTTTGGAGAAGCGCTCAGCTAACACCGCCGGCAGGTGGCTGCCCGAAAGCCGGCGGGCGACACAGCCTCTTCAAGATAAAGCTGCGTTGCCCGTTTACCAACTACGTAAAATGAATCTTGAAATAAAATAAGTTTTACATACGGTAGCCCGTCCTAACGTAAAATCAATCAGGCGGTTCATAATTTATTTCCAGCATGTTTGTCACTTCTTTTAACCAATGGGTTTCCACAAGCTCAACTAACATGCGCGAAAATTTGCTGCACAGGCGCAAGCATCGCTCAATGTCCCGTCCTACATTCGCCGTTTTCTTTTCCGGGCGAATGCGATTCGCTCCTACCGACCGGATCATCTGACAAACGTTCGGAATCATCGGACCGTACGGGCAAATTGCATTCACCCTTTTCCCATCCGGCCCACGGTATATTTCTCATCGTCCTGAATCCGCCGTTCTCATTATCGGGCGAATGCCATTGGGCCTTTAAATTCCCCTGCCCACGTTATGTCCGGGGAAAGCGGTGCGACAATTTGGAATGTACCTCATTTGCGAAGCAGCCGTTTACCGGTTCATTATTTTATCTATCTTCATAGCAACCTTATCTGTATGCAAAAAATTACCTGCCATGCCCGGCTGCACCGGGCTGAAGAAAGAATATTTCTTGACTGTGAATACAATGCCTTCCTCAATAAACTGCTAAAGCAACTGCCTGGTATAAAGTGGAGCCAGACCTATAAGCAGTGGTATCTGCCATTGAGCCAATTCAGCTACCAACAACTTAGTTTAGCCGTTGCCGGTATAGCCAGCATTGACAATGCAGCGCTGAAAGCCTATCTCCTAACAAAGAGCAGAGAAAAAGCAACCATCACTGCAATACCAGCACCGGCTCAGTCCAAAAAAATGCTGCCGATAAAGAAATCCGTTAAAACAGGGGCTAACACGAATGCTCCTGCTGCCTCGCCCCCGGGCGCCCTTGCTACTGTTGCACAAAAGAAATCAACGGCTGAACAATTGCCTATACAAGTGCAGGCTGCCCGGAACGCGGGTAAAAATGCCGGCGGTATTGCGGCAATTAACAGCCATATTCTGCCAGCTTTTAAACAGCAATTAATCTTGAAAGCATACAGCCCTTCTACCCTGAAAACCTACCTCAATGAGATGAGCCAGTTTCTACAGGAGCTGAAAGCCAATGCGGCAGATGAATTTACCGCACAAAGAATAAAAGATTACCTGCAATATTGTTTTGAAACATTAAAACTGAGTGAGAATACGCTGCATAGCCGTATCAACAGCCTGAAATTTTACTATGAGCAGGTGCTGAAAAAAGAAAAGTTTTTCTGGGAGATTCCGCGCCCCAAAAAACCATCCCTTTTGCCAAAACTCCTGAATGAAGATGAAATACGAAAACTTTTCAGTGCACTAAAAAATAAAAAGCACAAGGCTATGCTGTTTACGGCCTATAGTGCCGGGCTAAGGGTAAGCGAGATAGTTAATTTAAAGATTGCAGATATAGACAGCAAGCGGATGCAGATATTTATTGCGCGTGCCAAGGGCAAGAAAGACCGCTATGTAAATTTGAGTCCGCTGGTACTGGATATACTAAGAAAATATCTATTGGAATACAAACCCGCCCCCTTACTTTACTTATTTGAATCTGAGCAAAGCCTTACGGCCTACCCTACCCGCACAGTACAGCAAATATTTACCGCTGCGCGACTGAAAGCCGGCATTGCAAAAACCGTGGGTGTGCACAGCCTGCGGCACAGTTTTGCCACGCATTTGCTGGACAAGGGAACAGATATCCGTTACATTAAAGATTTGCTGGGCCATTTTAACATTAAAACTACGGAGCGGTACCTGCATGTTTCCAAAAAGCAACTGGTGAATATAATCAGCCCGTTTGATGATTTGTGGAAGACAAGCACTATTGACTGGTAAGCAGGCTTTACAGGTATTGGTGCATAAAATAAAGGTGCCCGCTTTAATATAAGATTTACATTTTTCGCACTATATTGAAGACCAAATAACAACTGCCTTGTGTGACTAAGGGTAGCGAAGCTATGCCGGCGATTAAATAAAGTTGGGGCATTAAAAAATAAACTTATATGCAATATTTGTCGCTGGAGCCATTTATTCCGTCGGGCTCCGACTTTGACGGTTCCAAACAACTTTTCCAGGAATTAGGCTTTTCCATCACCTGGGATGCCGGGGACTATATTGGTTTTGCAAGCGATAGTTGTAAATTTATTTTACAGCGTTACGATAATAAAGCTTTTGCAGAAAACCTGATGATAAGCGTTAAGGTAAGCGATGCGGAAACTTTCTGGAAACTGATTACCGAAAAGAAATTGCCAGAAAAATTTGGTATCCGGATAACAAAACCAACGCAACAGCCTTATGGAAAAGAAGTGAATGTAATTGATAAAGCAGGTGTTTGCTGGCATTTTGTTGAATAAGCGGCTAAGGTATCATTTACCGTCCGCCTTTGCGCGTGCCGGCCGGTGTGCAGCCATTTAAAAACGGCTGTGTAAAAAACAGATTGTACTAATAACAATACAAAATGTTGATCGCTATTTCCTTGAATTTGAGGCTTCTATTTTTTGGGACACTACATGTAATAGCATAAATTAACGTGTTGGGCGCCATTCGGCAGATGCGCGTCCCATGAGATTCTCTCGACGAAATTAATCAGTATAATAAATAACCAAAATTCATCTAACTTTCGACAATGGAAGAAACACCAGAAACTCCTAAACCTAAGGCCAAGCCACGTTCTAAGGCCGCAAAGCGAAAGAAAAAAAATAGCAAAAAGAAGGAATCTGCCGCAAAGCGACCACGTGGACCTAAGAGGGCATTTCCTATAGGGACTTTTGAAGAATCATATGACTTTTCCAAAAAAGTGTACGAATTTGGTTCTGGTCAAAGGGTTAGAAGATTGGCAATTTTTGATCATATTGGAAAATCTCCAGACAGTGGCCCGAGCAGAATGCTCGTAATCAACTCTGGAAAATATGGATTGATTAATGGGGGTTATCAATCAGAATTTTTGGAACTTACTAAAAGTGGATTGATCGCAAACCAAGAAGAGACAAGTAATTACGATAAGCATCGAGTAAAGCTTAAAATTGCAATTGAGGACATCGCTGTCTTTAATTTCTTATATGTACGTTTTAATGGAAACAAGCTTCCTAATCAGTCTGTAATTGCTGATATAATAAAAGAAGAATTTAAAGACGTTGAGGAAGAGGACGTTAATCAAGTTGTAGATTTATTCATTGTAAATGCTCAATATTTAGGACTCTTAAAAGTTATTTCAGGTGCTGAACGACTTGTCAATTTTGAGCATTGCTTAGAATCATTTAGTAAGTCTTCAACAAAGGGCTCTACTACCGTTCAGAAAATTGACGGCGATAATATTAAAATCACTGATTCTGTTTCTGCTACTACTATAACTAGCAGCTTAGAAAATGTATGCTTCTATATAACTCCAATTGGCGAAGAACACTCTGTCGAAAGAAAACATTCTGATTTGTTTCTCGGTTCTATCGTTGAACCCGCCCTTGAAAGCTTAAATTTAAAAGTTATTCGAGCGGATCAAATTGATAAACCTGGAACAATAACTAAGCAGATAATTGAATACTTATCGAAGGCTAAATTAGTAATTGCAGATTTATCCTTTAGCAATCCAAATGTCTTTTATGAATTAGCTATTAGACATGCGTTTCGGCTGCCCACTGTGCAAATAATTAGAAAGGGCGACAAAATCCCTTTTGACGTAAGCAATTCAAGGACAATCCCAATTGATACTACGGACATATATACGCTTATTCCTAAATTAGAAACCTACAAAGCAGAGATTGCCAGCCAAGTGAGGCAAGCATTAAGCGACCCCGACTCCGTTGACAATCCGTTGACAATTGTATACCCAAATATTAAATTACAGATTTAACTATTTTCAGAACGGCGCCCAACATTGGGTTTTGTGCTACTGGGGCCGACGAAATTGCAATGAGCATTTTTCTATATCTGGGCATTTGCCTGGTGCGACGTTTTCAATTAAATATTTTTCTAAACCGACAAATTAGTTTCCATAACCAGTTCAGAGGCTGGACGGACGGAATTCTAATCCCCCAGCAGCACAAAGCCCCGACGTTAGCTGCCATAATTTTCTTTTGCCCAGCGAGTTGACTATACTAAAATGAACATACTTTTCTGCAGCAATCCGTTGGACAACAAAACCGTAGACTTCGACTACCAGGACGAGTTTGCGGCTGCAACACAAAATAGTTTTACAATTCACCTTTTTAGTTTTGAAAACCTGACAGAGGACAAAGACGCCGAATTTGCAACAAGAAAAATAAAGAAAAGTGAAACTTCAAAGATAATTATTTATAGGGGCTGGATGTTAAAGCCTAACCAATATGTTTTACTTTACAATGCGCTATTAAATAAAAACTACCAGCTAATAAATTCACCGACCGAATATCAAAACTGTCATTATTTTCCAGATAGCTATAGATTTATTAGTGGACATACACCTAAATCAATTTGGGTGACAATAAATAATCAACAAGTAAATTATGACGAGGTACTTAGCGAGATTGAAACGTTTGGAAACTTTCCTCTAATTGTAAAAGACTTTGTGAAATCGCAAAAGCACTATTGGGACACGGCTTGTTTTATTCCATCAGCGACCGATAAAGAAAAAGTAAAATCAGTAGTTGGTAAATTTGTTGAGCTACAAAATACAGATTTAAATGAAGGACTGGTGTTTAGAGAATTTGCAGATCTAAGCAATTTGACAATACACTCAAAAAGCGGTATGCCCTTAAAACAAGAGTATCGTCTATTTTTTCTAAATAGGCAATTGTTGGCGAGTTACGACTATTGGGAAGAAGGTGAATATTCTGTAGATGACAACCCACCATTTGACTTGTTCAAAGAAATTGGGCAAAACATCGAAAGCAATTTCTTTTCGATGGACATTGCTAAGAAAAAGAACGGCGACTGGATTATTATAGAGTTAGGTGACGGACAAGTTGCCGGACTTCCGGACAAAGTTGACAGTATTCAATTTTATAATCTCGTTCGACAAAATTACGGCAGCTAACAAACGTATTGCAGCCAGGCTGGCGGGACATTGGAGAAATCAGCGGCAAATCATTAATCAACAGTTGTAGGTGCGACGTTTTCAAACATAGATTTGTTACAAATTAAAATCAGATTTCATAACCAGTTCAGTGGCCAGGCTCGACGTAACACAGAATGCCAGCCCGGCAGCAATACGGCAACGTTGCCTGCTATACTTTTCGTTCGCTATGCTGACTAAAATCAATCGACAAGACTGTTTGATTAAATTCAAAAAAATGCCGTCCAAAGTATTTAACGACTCAAAAGACGACTATGATTTCTTTTACCCAAAAGTCTTCGCCAGCTATGTCTTGACTATTAAAGCAACGTCGTACAGGGGACAGGTTAATTTACTAGCAACTGAAATAGCAAACCTGACAAAACATCTTAGATATGAACATCTCATCTTCCTTGGAGACGAAAAGACTCCGTGGCTTGACAAAGCCAGCGATTATAAGTCGGCAATGGGCGGACTGGAATTTCTAATTGCCAACAAAGTAGGAAAGCGATTTAATGGCGCATTATTGACCGACATAGCCAATCTGCCGACCTTTATAAAACATCTAACGTGGTTGATACGCAGCAACACTCTCTTACCTTATGTTCACTTCATGGACAAAGGACAAAACATAGTTGGAAGTATTTGTCAGTATGGAAATTTGCATATCGACTCACTAAATAAAAGAGCTGACAGATTTTTAAAGGACTTTGTATCGACTAGCCAATTTGACTATGTTTTTGACAAGAGATGCTCTGAAAAATATTCAAAAACTGGTATAAAAGGTAGACAAATTTCGGTCTGACAATAAAGTACAGCAGGCAACACCCGGTTTGCCGCCAGGCTGGCACGACGTTGGACCAATCAGTAACAGATCATTAATCAGCTTCAGTTACGGTGCGAACGCTTTTAAAGAAAAATTTGTATAAGTTTCAAAATCAGTTTTCTTAACCTAGTTTAGTGGCCGGGTCGACGGAACACGGAAGTCCAGCCCGGCAGCAAGCCGTCTACGTTGTGTGCCATTATCCAAGCTCGCTACCCTTCGACACTAACCATAATAAAGCGACACTTTAATTGCTAATTTATTTTGACGAAACAAAATATTTTCACGAACCGACCTTATAATCTGTTTTTGT
>JBDSLR010000035.1:0-25686 GCA_039916305.1 Chitinophagaceae bacterium
TTCTTTGCAGTTGCCATGTTTTTTTGAATTTAAATGGTTAGTAAAAGAATTTAACGAAGTTAAAAGTATAAACTTCTTTTAGAATACGCAAATTTTTTTGCGATTTATTAAATTTTTACTAAGCCACCGCCTCAGCAGCATTAACAGAAACGAAAGTTTTGTCGCCGCGGGTCTTTCTAAATTCAACCACACCATCTGTTAAAGCAAACAATGTAAAGTCTTTTCCAACGCCTACATTTTTACCAGGATGATAAACTGTACCCCGCTGACGGATGATGATGTTACCGGATATAGCAGGTTGACCGCCATAAATTTTTACACCAAGTCTTTTGCTATGCGAATCACGACCGTTCTTTACACTGCCTTCGCCTTTTTTATGTGCCATGAGAAGAAATTTTTAAAATGTATAATGATTACAGATTGCCGGTAATTGCAGTAAACTGCCATTACAAATTATGCAATGCTTTCAATTTTAATTTTTGTGTAATGAGTACGGTGACCGGTTTTCTTACGGAAACCTTTTCTCCTTTTCATTTTAAAAGCAATTACTTTTTCGCCTTTAACCTGGCCAAGTATTTCTGCTTTTACGATTGCTTTCAGCGCTGCACCTGCATCTACTTTACCGTCTGTATCAGTCAGTAATACCTCTGAAAACTCCACTTTATCACCACTTGCGCCATCTACACGGGGTACAAACAAAGTTTGTCCGTTTTCTACTTTAAATTGCTGGCCTGCTATTTTTACAACTGCGAACATAATAATCCGATTTAAGGAGTGCAAAAGTAAGGCTATTTTTAATATGGCCAAATAGAAAATTCATTTATTTGCGAGAGATTTTAACGCTATCAACCCTGCTATCCGTTTATCTTTGTCAATCCATAACCAGAGCACTATGAAAGTCAAGTCCTTTCTCGCCAAACCTTTTGCCTCCTATGTACACAGACAGGTTAAAAAAGACATGGCCAATGCGGTAACAGATCAGCAAAAAATCTTCCAGGATTTGCTAAAAACAGGCGCTAAAACCATTTTTGGCGCAGACCACAAGCTGAATGCGGTTAAAACATACCAGGAATTTACCGAATCGGTGCCCATTCGCGACTACGAACAATTCAAACCCTATATAGAGCAGATAAAAGAAGGTAAACACAATGTTCTATGGCGCGGACAGCCCATCTACCTCGCAAAAACCTCCGGCACCACCAGCGGTGTAAAATATATTCCCATCACCAGCGATTCCATTGATAATCATATTAATACAGCCCGGAACGCACTGCTATGCTATATGGCAGAGACGGGCAATAACAAGTTTGCCGACGGGAAAATGATCTTTTTATCAGGTTCACCCGAACTGGAAAGGGTAGCCGGTATACCTACCGGCAGATTGAGCGGTATTGTTAACCACCATATTCCCAGGTACCTGCGTACCAACCAGTTACCCAGTTATGAGACCAATTGTATTGAAGAATGGGAGATAAAGCTGGATAAAATTGTAGCAGAAACCCTTAGCCAGGACATGACGCTTATCAGTGGTATACCGCCCTGGATGCAAATGTACTTTGACAGGCTGATGCAACTGAGCGGCAAGCAGATCAAAGACTTATTCCCCAATTTGTCGGTACTGGTGCACGGCGGCGTCAATTTTGAACCCTATAAGGCAAAATTGTTCAGCAGTATTGGCAAAAAAATAGACAGCATAGAAACTTTCCCTGCTTCTGAAGGCTTTTTTGCTTTCCAGGATTCGCAGGAAAAAGAAGGTCTCCTCTTAAATACCAACAGCGGTATTTTCTTTGAATTTGTTGCAGCTGCTGATATTTTGAAAGAGAATCCCAGCCGGGTAAGCCTGAAAGATGTAAAGCTGGGTGAGAATTATGCCATGCTTATTAATAACAACGCCGGTTTATGGGGCTATAATTTAGGCGATACGGTTAAATTTCTTTCGGTTGATCCGTACCGTATTGTGGTTACAGGCCGCATTAAACATTTTATTTCTGCATTTGGCGAGCATGTAATTGGTGAAGAAGTGGAATACAGTTTAATGAAAGCAGCGGCAGAAGAAAATGTAAGCATTACAGAATTTACCGTTGCACCCATGATACAGCAGGGAGGTGGTAAAAGCTTTCATGAGTGGTTTGTGGAATTTGAAAAGGCACCAGCCAGCCTGCATGAGTTTGCGGAAAAAGTAGACAACAACCTGCGGAAAAAAAATATTTATTACGATGACCTGATTGCAGGCAATATTTTAAAACAGCTGGAAATAAAACCAGTGAAAAAAAACGGTTTTATTGAATACATGAAAAGTATTGGCAAACTGGGTGGCCAGAACAAAGTACCCCGCCTCAGCAATGACAGGAAGGTAGTAGATGAACTGGAAAAATGGACGAACTGAAAAATTGCTGATGTATAATTGCGGGATTTTGTGATTTATTCAGGCAATAGCAGTAAGAAAAATCTTAGGATCATTCCTACATCCACAATTTCTGATGTAGGAATTGCGGAATTTTGCGATATACTCAGGCAATAGCCGTAAGAAAAATCCCCAAAATCACTACATCCCAAAATCACCACATCTCAAAATCGCTACATCCATACATCAGCAATTTCATCAGTATTTAATAATCTTCTTCACCAGTACCTTATCACCCATTACAATTCTTACTACGTACGCACCCGCCGATGCATGACTGATATTAAGCTGGTAGTAATTAGACTGACCATTGGTAATGGTTTCAGCTATTTTTTGGCCGTTCATATTAAAAATCTGTATGCCTCTTATATCTGCAGGCTGCGGGTAAAACTGCACGGTAACCAAACCAGTGGTAGGACTGGGCGTTACCAAAAAGCCCCTGCTTTTTAAATTGGGATTGATGGTTACAGTGCGCAGGTTAATATCATCCAGGTAAATATTATTTTCAAAGCCTGTATTATTTCTGAATGCCAGCAAAATTTTGCCTGCACCAATGTAATTGCTGATATTAATGGAATCTTTTCTCCACTCAGCCGCCGTGGGCACAAATGAAGCAGTGGTGGCTGCAGTACGGGTAACCAGTGTGCTTCCCCATTTTTTATACAGGCTGGTATAGGTATTACCGCAATCTGTACTGATTAATACCTCCAGTGTATCCCAGTTATTGTTCGCAGTATTAATATCAGTAAAAGTAGCCGCGGCCACCTGGAAAGAGAAATAGGCAGAATCCACACCGGTTAGGTTGGCATCGGGCAATCGCAGGTAATCCAGCTGGCCTACTGAACTGTAATTAAGGTTATTGATCATTACACTGCTGCTGCCTGTTTTAGCTACGCCATTTACTTTCTGCCAGCTAATACCATTGTCGGGGTTCACAATATCCCAGCCTGCTGGTGGAAAAACACTTCCTTCAAAACTTTCTGAAACAGCGTTCACCGGGTTATAATATTGAAAACTAATGCTAAGTGTATCGTTGACCGGATTTTGATCCGTGTTGTTATTTGGTTGGGACAACACTATTTTCAGCACATGGTTGCCCGGAACAGTTGTAATGGCATTAAGGGTAATATTTGTGGAAGCCAGCTGCGCCAGCGAGCCGGTCCATGTGTAAGTGCCAACGGTGGCATTATCAACCAGGGTAGTAACGGTTAGGTTGGTAAGCGTTTGTGTACCGCGGTTACGAATGTTAATGATGGGCGTAAAAGGATTGTTGCAGATACGCTGCCCGGGCTGGTTAATAGTACGCAGCTGCGCATCAAGGTTATACAGCACCGGGGTCTGGCAGGCTATGGAACTTAGCAAGGATGGCCGGTAGGCAATCAAAGCGCTTTCCATGCGGGCCACCTGCTGGTTTGTGAACATAACCAGGCAATTATCATAGGTATAATCCATGTAGTTCTGGTACATTATACCATCACCGGAGCTGGTGCAATTATCTGTTTTTATACCACTGGTACAGGTGCTGCTTGAATTGGCCTGGTTGGGCGTATCATCTACATAATCGGTACCGGTACACGCGCCATTGTCATCGCCCCAGGTATGATACAGGTTAAAAAAATGACCAGTTTCGTGGGTGAGGGTTTTACCGCCATTGTAAGTGGCATAGGAGCCGCCGGGTAAAGAGCGGTAGTCAAAGGCAACACCCTGTTCACTATCATTGCTGCTTCCGGGGAAAGTGCCATAGCCCAATATGCCATTGGAGAGCACGCACACCCATATATTATAATAGCCGGATGGATCCCATGTATCTGCGCCACCTGATGCAACATGTTTTACGCCATCATCGGTATTAAGAAAGGACGTTTTAGCAGTCGTGATGCGTTCAATACCGCTTGTAGGTTCCCCGGCAGGCGTTTGCCTGGCCAGGCAAAATTGTATACCAGATTTGCCAAAAAACGGTTTGAAATAAGCCGGTATGTTTACAGAATCGCCGTTGAGGCCGGCAAAATCTTTATTCAGCGTATCCAGCTGGGCCTGTATCTGCGCATCGGTAACAACAGCGGGGTTGGTGAGTACGATATGAAATACAACCGGGACAACCAATGCGCTGCGGTTACCATTTTGCTGAGCCTGACCTGCAGCCAGGCGGTCTGCACCGTGCCGCAGCACTGTATTAAACCGGTTTCTTTCTTCTTCAAATTGTTTCTTTAATTGCGGGTTACGCTCCAGTTTAACAGCCAGGGTTTGCATGGTGCCGCATTGCTCCGGTATTGTTTTAGCGTTCTTTTGGCCATACACAATACCCGCAAAGATTACAGAAAGAATAATGAAACAAACAGGCTTTAATAATTTCATAGATGACGCTTGTTAAAGAAAAATAAACAGGTTTTTATTCATGGCTGACAGATTCAAACATTATTGAGGTCCGGTCTTTTTAATAAACGGACCTGCCCATGGTAAGATTGCAGTAGCCTGGTAAAAGTAAAAAGGGGGTTTGGTGCATTGGCAGCAACTTATAAATTTACGTGCACCGGCCTGGTTATGCAATCAATACGTTGTCCATACGCTTTTTGTTGGGTGAAGTGACTTTTTTATAAAACAGCACTATCCTTCAATCAAAACCACTGCCCTATAATATTGTTTTCAAATATACGCATTCCTTCCTCTCTGACGGGTGCCGGGCCGGGTGCCGGCATTGCCTTTGAATCCGGGAGCAATGCTCGTTCCTTTTATTATTCTACGCGCGATGTTCGTGAATGTACTGACAGCCGTTGAGCGAACATGTTAACAGGTAGTTGTGCCTCATTTACCAATGTATCTTTTACGAAATAAAGCGCTGCGCGGATGCCTGAAGGAGGGCGAATGTTTTGTGCCCCGTTCAGATCTTTATTAAGCCGGTCAGTTTTATTTCCCGCTCACGGGCAATGGCAGTTGCAAGGGTTTCGGTATTTACCGGCGCCGGCTGTTGCGGATTTGTTAAAAATAACTTATCCCCGCTAAGTTTCCTCTTACTGAGCGGCATCCTCCAGCGCTAAAAGAAATATTAATACGCAACGTAGAAAATATATGCTGTCGCCTGCTGCATAGTTATTTGATAAAAATATTGCTGCCATCACCAAAATAAAAAAAATATAGATGAAACAAAGAAAAGTACCGGAGAATCGTGTAATAATCCGTGCCATTCAACTGCAACAGAATGTACAAGGAGCTGCCGCATGCTAATACTGTTCCGGTGTTTCCGGCAGACTGCTTATTTTTGATGAATGAACAGCTTCACGTTCCGGGTAACGTATTTTGCGGCACTGTTTGTTTTGTTGCATGCCTGCAGTACGGCAAAGCGGGTAGCGGCAACATTGGCTTTGCAGCAGCCTGTGAATACAGCAGATACTGCTCTTGCATCCGCCCATGTAAATACGGATACACTATTGGAAAATCTGCTCCGTTCAGCACCAGCTTTTTTTGACGGTATCCTGCAAAACCGCAAAGCCATGAAGGTGCAGATTATTTATACACAGATAAACCGCAAGGCAAATAACGAACCAGTCTTTACTCCTTATTATTTTAATATCGATGCTGCTGACTATTTTTATCCGGCTTCCACTATAAAAATGCCGGTTGCCCTGCTGGCGTTACAGGCATTGCATGAATTAAATCTTCCCGGACTTGATAAAAATAGCAGTCTTATTACGGAAGCAACTTTCCAAAAACAAAGCCCGGTTTATAATGATCCTACAACGCAGGATGGAAGGCCTACCGTGGCACAATATGTAAAGAAAATATTTCTTGTAAGCGATAACGATGCGTTTAACCGTTTGTATGAACTCATGGGGCAACAATATGTAAATGAGAAGCTGCATGCTATGGGGTATGCGGATGCTGAAGTATTACACCGCCTGCAGATAAGCATGACACCTGATGAAAACCGCCATACCAATCCCATTAATTTTTATGATACAGCAGGTAAACTGCTTTACAAACACCCGATGCTGGTGAATCAGCATACCTACAGCACCCGTACTGATTCGGCCGGCAATGCTTATTACAGCAATGGGGCGTTAATAAATCACGCCATGGATTTTTCTTCAAAAAATCGCGTGGCCCTGCAGGATTTAACGGATATGTTACGGAGCATCCTTTTTCCGCAGTCTGTGAAGGCACAGCAACGGTTCAATTTTACTGAAGCAGATTACCTTTTCGTACGGCGTTATATGTCGCAATGGCCAACAGAAGCCGCCTGCCCGCCATATGGAGCCGATACAGCCGCCTACTGGCCCGCATATTGTAAATTTTTGTTGTATGGCTCCCGCAAGGGATCCCTGCCATCAAACATCCGTATATTTAATAAGGTGGGTGACGCGTATGGTTTTTTAACAGATGTGGCTTATATCGTTGATTTTGACAAGCAGGTAGAATTTATGTTAAGCGCAAGAATATATTGCAACGCCGATGGGGTTTTAAACGACGATAAATACGATTATGAAACCGTTGGCTTGCCGTTTATGCAACAGTTGGGAAAATTGATATATGAGTATGAATTAAACAGACCGCGTGCGGTAAAACCGGACCTGTCTGCATTTAAAATGAATTACGATAAATAAGCCCTGCCCTGTATGAGATATGTTTTACTGATGATAGTAATGGCCGTTGTCTTTTTTACATCCTGTAATAAAACAAACAGCAGTAATGCCAATGTGTTGTTGTACAACGCTACCTGGTCTGTAAACAGTATCAGCGCTGCATGGAACGGCACAAGTATAGTAACAGCTGCCATTGCGCAGGGAATGAGTTCTGGTACCCGAGCTGTTGCATACCTGCAGGTGCCTGCCGGTACCAACCTGGTTACATTAAAAGCTGGCAGTGATACGCTGGTTGATAAAAATATATATACCCTTTCTTCCGCCGGTACCAGCTTTCTTTTTTTTGATACCAGCGCGGTTATAGCTGCCAGGCCGCGCATACTACAGCTGACAGATATACTTACCCAACCAGATACAGGACAGATCAGTTACCGGTTTATTCATGCATCGCCCGATACAGGTACCAGGGTAGATGTTTGGTTGGTAAATGGCATTACAGACAGTGTAAGGCTCGACACTGCCGGCTTATTCATTGGCAAAGAGGCAGCAGCTTCTGCTGTGCAGTCTTTTACTGCCATTTCTTATAACGTAAAGGCTTATACGGTAAAGATTAAAAAAACAGGTACACAAATTTTATACGCTTCCGTTGCAAATTATCCTTTTGTAAAGAGGGGCATTTACAGTATCATTTTTTCGGGCTTGCCTGCTGGTACGGGCAACGCCGGGTTTAAATTATCTGTTTTGCAGCACCAAAGCCCCTGAATTTAACAGTGAAAACGTACAGCATTATTCACATTACGTGTGCTGATAGAAATCGCCTTTCCACAGAACGGGCAACTACGGTTTAAGTATCAGTGTAGATGGCGTTTGCGGTAGCCAGATACTCTGGGTTTCCACTGCTTTTCTCCAGCTGTCAAGGCTTATCAGCATTAAGTCCTGCCCCGCTAAAAAAGTTTTGTCAATTTTATTTTCATTGTACAGGGCTATATGATTGGGTGCTATCTGCTCAATAGACCGGATGGCTTCTTTCATTTCCGGATTTTGTTTAATAACACCTGTACTGTCCAGCACTACAACCCTTGCATTGCTATTGTGAATCAGTTTCTGGGCGTAAATAAGCAAAAAGCTGTCGCTGATAGAAAACACCGGGATAAAGATGTTTTCTGTTTTGTTTAAATCTTTGTCAATAAAAATACCCACCGGCACTTTTGAATTTTTTATAATGCTTTTGGTACGGTCATCAAAAAGAGAATGCTCAAATAACTTTTCTTTACCCGTGATTGTGTCATATAATCTTTCCGGGTTGATAATTTTAGTTGTAAACCCCAGGATTTTCCCAAGCAATGATCCCTCAAACATAGAGCGGCCGATGCCAATCAGCAATAAATCAAAACTGCCGGTATTGGCAGTCTGGCTGATTTCATTGTCAATCTGCAATGAGGGTTTAAACATAGTGGTAACCGGCAGGTGCAGGTTTTTTGCCTCCGCTTCTACCGGTTCAAAACTTTCCTTTTCATATTCTTCCTGGTTAAACTGGTTAAGTTCGTTACTGGGAGAAAGGTGCATCATGGTAATGTTTGCATTGCTGACCGATTTTTTGATAAACGTATTGGCCAGTCTCAGCAACGACACACCTTTTTCCGGGCTGCTGAACGATACCAGTATATTGTATTTAACAGCCTGGTCTATACTATCTGGTATGGTGAGCATTTTTTTACCGGGAAGGAATCTGTTGATGAGATCAAGTGCCGGGCCGGTCATAAAAGTGGTAACCAATGCCATAATTACCAGCATGGCAAATATTTCAGGGCTCAGCACGCCCAGGTCGTACCCAATATTCAGCACCACCAGTTCCATCAACCCCCTGGTGTTCATGAGTGCGCCGATGGAGAAACTTTCGCGCCAGCTCTGCCCTACAAACCTGGCTGCCAGCGTACTGCCCAGGAATTTGCCGGTAACTGCCACCAGCACAATCAAACCACAGATTTTCCATAAATGAATATCATTCAGCAATCCTATCTGTGTTCTTAAACCAGTGAATACAAAAAACAAGGGAAGCAACAGTACCAGCGCTACATCTTCTACTTTTTCAATAAAAATACTTCTGAAGTTAATGTTGGCAGGCATAATAACACCGGCTAAAAAAGCGCCAAACAATGCATGAATGCCGATGACTTCTGTGGCACACGCTGACAGCAACAGGGTAATAAAAAAGATGGCTACCACGGGTTTGCTGAACGATTCTTTATTGGAATATTTTTCGCCCATTTTTTTCAGGAAAGGCTGTATTACTTTAAGCATCAGGAATACATATGCTGCAGCCATCAGTATGGTATAAAACGCGCTCAGTACAGAACCTGCTTTTACTACGGCAATTACGGCCGCAAGCAAACACCATGCAGTTATATCATCTGCTGCGGCACAGGTAATGGCAATAGCGCCCAGCCTGGTTTTTGACAAACCCCTTTCCTGTACAATTCTTGCCAGTACCGGGAAAGCGGTAACGCTCATGGAAATACCAATGAATAAGGCAAACGATAGAAATTTTACATTGGCCGGTGCAAACTGCGCATATACAAAATAGGCAAGGGTAACACCCAGTGCAAAGGGGAAAATAATACTTGCATGGCTTATTACAACAGCATCGCGGGCCTTATTTCTCAGCACCTGTAAATCCAGTTCCATGCCCACTACAAACATGAAAAGTATGAGGCCAATCTGGCTGAGGAACTGCAGGTTGCCCAATGATGTGGCAGGAAAAAGAAAGGCGGAAAATTCAGGCAGGTACATGCCTGCAAAGGAAGGTCCCAGCAAAATACCTGCTATAATTTCGCCAATAACTGAGGGCTGGCCAATTTTTTTACAAAAAAACCCAAGTATACGTGCAAACAGGATAATGGTAATGATTTGTAATAACAGCAGTGCAAGGGGATGTGTAATATTTTGCAGGAAGGTTTCTTTAAACTGGTGCCAGGTAGAAGCTGAAATCTGCGGCACAAACTGATCAACTTTATTATGTTCCAGTGATAAGCCCCTGTTTAGGATCAGCCAGATCAACCCTGAAAAACCTGCGATGGTGCTTATATAAAAAACCGCGTTCTTGTATTTCTTCATACGTGCTGTTTGGCAGCAAACTTAAGGCTTAAAAAACCTGCCAGGAGACTGCTGCAGTGATAGCCGCATTTTATGTAACAAGACCGTGAAATTTTGTAACAAGATTATACTGCAGTTATATTAAGAAAGCCGGATTTGTAGGTTTCACTTAACGAAAACCGGGCAGGTTTACCATCTTTAATAACAGCACTGGTTATTTCATTATGCAAAAAGGACGTAATTATTTTTAACGCGATGATCTCTTTTTTGTTAACCTGGCAAAATTCTTTTTGCGGCAAAAGCGCGAGCAGCTGTAAAAAAGAAATATTTTTCAACAACAATTCTTCGCCATTTTCAAGGTGGGCAATCTTGTCTCTTTTATCAATGCCGGATGTAGTAATGAACAGGATCCGGTTAAAATAGATCAATGATTTTCCTTTGCTGGTATTGAGCTGGATAAATTGTTTTTCTGCCGGTATACTGTTCAATTTCTCTCCTGCCTTCTGCAAAGCTTTTTCCAGCCGTTCTTTTTGTATGGGCTTCCTGATATAATCTACCGCGTTGAGATCAAAGGCTTCTGCTGCGTATTCTTTGTAAGCAGTGGTAAATATTACCGGCCTGCCTGATAGCTGTTGTGCCACTTCCAGCCCGTTCAGCTGCGGCATTTCAATATCCAGGATGCACACATCAAAATCAATGTTTTTACTTTCTGCTATAAATTTCAATGGGTCATTAAAAGCACGTACTACTTCTACACCGGGAATCTGCTCGCACATCATTTTCAGGTACGTAAGCCCGGGCAACTCATCATCCAGCAGCAAGCATTTTATTTTTGTGTTCAAGCAGGTTTATTTTTAAGGAAGAAATGTATACATCATTTTCTGCAAACTGGTTAAGCGTATAGTTGTCTTTATATACAATGTCAAGCCGTTTTTTGAGGTTGGGTTTACCAAATCCGCTTTTCTCTTTTTTCAGTGGAGACGTATTGCTTATTTTATTGGATACGGTTACAGAAAATCTATCATTTTTCAGTTCAAAAACAATGGCAATAAACGCACTTTCGTTTTGCAGGTCTGCATGTTTGAAAGCATTTTCTATAAGGTCAGTTGTTATAAGGGGCGCCACCAGTTGCTGGGTATACAGGGGATGATTTTCATCTATGCGGTTTTTAATAGTCAAGTTGAAAAGCGGGCTTATTTTAAGGCGGTTAATTTCAATGAGACTGAGCGCAAATTCAATCTCTTCTTTAAGCGAAACAAATTTGCGCTCGCTTTCATACAAAATAAAATCCAGTACATTGGATAATTTGTCCAGCGCATAATAGGTCTGGTAGGCATGCGATTGAATTGAATTCAGGGTGTTCTTGAACAGGTGAGGATTTAATTTGTATTTTATGGTATCCAGTTCCAGGGAATGAATTTTTAACTCCAGTTCTGTGTACTTTTTCTCCATATCAACTTTTTCTTTCCTTTCCTTTTTAAGCGTGCGCACTGTTGTCAGCAGTGCAATACAGGCTGATAAAGCCAGCACTGAAATGATCAGCATGCTTGTGGTAACCGCTAAGAACATATACAACGATTATGGTATTTATTGCTGTAAAGATAAGAAAGCGAAGCGGCGCAGGAAAATAAGGCGGTTATTGACTGGGGGTGATAGCTTTATTAATCAATATTTTAATTGCGCAGCTTTAAAAAAGGGAAGTTCGACGAAATTATTCAACAGCCATGTACCAGCCAGACAGGTAAGCAAGCATAGCATAGCATAAGGATGCTGTCTTTGGGAAGGTTAGCTGATGACGCCGGTCCAGCCAAACTTGCCTATCAATTAACAAGTCCGGCGAAGCAAACTGGCGGCTGTAATCATAAATAAAGACAAATGCAATAGCCAGGGCCCGTACATGATCAAGCCCGTAAAGTTTGCGTTGGGGTGAAATAAGTAGCTCGCCGGTCTTTGAGAACATTGAATAATTGCTTTAAGATCTTCCTTTAAAATGAACTTACTGTAATAATATCTGCACAGCTGCAGCATATCCACAAAAAAATCCTGCCTTTTAAAGACAGGATTATGTTTATCAGAGAAAGATTAAATTTTATGCTACCGCCTTATTCACCAAATCTGCTGCCTCACTGAGTACAATGGCAGATTTAACTTTAAGGCCGCTTTCATCAATCAGTTTTTTTGCTTCCGTTGCATTGGTACCCTGCAGGCGCACAATGATGGGCACCGTAATATTTCCCATGCTCTTGTAGGCATCTATTACGCCCTGCGCCACACGGTCGCAGCGCACAATACCACCAAATATATTAATAAGAATAGCTTTTACTTTTGGATCTTTTAAAATGATGCGGAAACCAGCTTCTACTGTTTGTGCATTGGCAGTACCGCCCACGTCCAGGAAGTTGGCGGGTTCGCCACCGCTTAATTTAATCATATCCATGGTGGCCATGGCCAGTCCGGCGCCATTCACCATACAGCCTACATTGCCATCCAGTTTTACAAAGTTGAGGTTGTATTTACCTGCTTCCACTTCGGTTGGATCTTCTTCGCTGATATCGCGCAGGGCTTCCAGTTCCGGGTGCCGCATCATGGCATTGTCATCCAGGTTCATTTTGCAGTCAACCGCGATGATCTTTTCATCGCTGGTTTTAAACAGGGGGTTTATTTCCAGCATGGCGCAATCGAGGCCTACGTATGCATTGTATAAATTAGTAACAAATTTTACGCAGTTTTTTAATGCTTCGCCGCTGAGACCTAAGTTAAAAGCAATTTTTCTTGCCTGGAAGGGTTGCAGGGTGCCACCGGGATGAACCCATTCTTTAAAAATCTTTTCGGGTGTATCATGCGCTACGTCTTCAATGTTCATACCGCCTTCGGTGCTGTACATGATTACGTTTTGTCCTTTGGCCCTGTCAAGTAAAACAGACAGGTAAAATTCTTTTACCGGGTTGGCGCCGGGATAATAAACATCCTGTGCTATAAGAATTTTGTTTACCACTTTACCTGCTTCACCGGTTTGTATGGTAACAAGTGTACCGCCCAATAATTTAGAAGCAATTTGTTTTACATCTTCTGCACTTTTGCCTACTGCCACACCACGCTGTTCTGTACCCACAATCTTCCCTTTACCACGGCCACCTGCATGTATCTGTGCTTTTACCACGGCAAAGCTGTTGCCATAGGTAACTTTCAATTGTTTATACGCTTCTTCCGCTGCGCCGGCATTGTCCACGGGAATGCCTTCCTGCACGGGTACATGGTATTTTTTCAATAGTTCCTTGGCCTGGTATTCATGAAGATTCATACAGTAAAATTTAGTGACGAAGATAAGGGAAAGCGGCTTATTGAGAACATCCCGTGTTTTACCACGCTCCTGATTAAAAGCCTGTACTTTTGCGCCATCAAAAAACTGTAATAGCTATGGTTGATTTTTTACAGGAAGTAGAAAAGTGCCTGGAAGTGCTGGCAGCCGGGGGTGTTATTTTATACCCTACAGATACAGTTTGGGGCCTGGGCTGCGATGCCACCAATGCATCGGCGGTAGATAAAATCTTCCGGATTAAGCAACGCGCTGAGGCCAAAAGCCTTATTGTGTTGCTGGCCGATGAACGCGATGTTTTACAATATGTGGCGGCACCCGACTTGCAGGTGTTTGACTATCTTGATTCTGTTACCAAACCTACCACCGTTATTTATGAAGGCATCATTGGCCTGGCAGACAACCTGCTTGCAGCAGATGGTAGTGCGGGTATCCGTATTGTAAAAGAGCCCTTTTGTAAACAGCTTATCAAACGCTTCCGGAAACCTATCGTTTCTACTTCTGCTAATATAAGCGGCGAAGCTACGCCAACGAGTTTTACAGCTATATCAGCAGCTATCCAATCGTCAGTTGACTATACGGTTCTTTATCGCCAGGAAGATACGGTGCCTGCACAGCCCTCAGCAGTGGTAAAATGGAAGGAAGGTAATGTGGTAATTATAAGACAATGACCGATGAGGAAATGTGCGATTGCTGATGTGGGGATATTGAGATTTCTTTTGCTGTTGACTTCTGAACAAATCACAAAATTCCGCAATCTCAAAATCAAACATTGTGGATCAAATTGGGAAATGTGCGATTGCTGATGTGGGGATATTGAGATTTCTTTTGCTGTTGCATTCTAAACAAATCACAAAATTCCGTAATCTCAAAATCAAACATTCTGGATCAAATTGGGAAATAAGCGATTGCTGAAGTAGAGATTTCGGGATTGCTTCCGCCCTTGCGCTTTAATCAAATCACAAAATTCCGCAATCTCAAAATCAAACATTCTATCTTCGCTGCTTGCAAAAATTCCTGGTTATACAAACCGCTTTTATTGGTGATGTGGTGCTGGCTACCGGCATCATAGAAAAACTGCATGCTTATTTTCCGGAGGCGGAAATTGATTTCCTGGTAAGAAAGGGAAACGAAGCACTGCTGGCCCATCATCCTTACCTCCATGAAGTGCTAATATGGAATAAGCAGGAAGGAAAAATAAAGCACCTCCGCGACATGCTGCATATTATCCGTAGCCGCAAGTACGATAAGGTGATCAATGTGCAACGGTTTGCCGCAACCGGAATGTTAACGGCGTTTTCCGGCGCTGCTGAAAGAATAGGCTTCGATAAAAATCCACTGAGTTTTTTATTTACCACCAAAGTAAAACATGTTATCAGCAGCAGCCTGCAACCCAAACATGAAACCGAGCGCAACAATGATCTTATTGCGCATTTTACAGATGCAGTTGTTTTTAAACCGCGGCTGTATCCATCCGCAGCAGACATGGCGTTTGTTGAGCCTTTTAAAAAAACGCCTTATATCTGTATTGCACCATCATCTGTATGGTTTACCAAGCAATACCCGGCAGATAAATGGATCAGCTTTATAAAACAGGTGCCGCCGGGTTTTGCCATTCATCTATTAGGCGCGCCTGCTGACAAAGCTTTGTGCGATGAAATGCTGGATGCCTGTGCCGGAGTTGCCATTACAAATCTTTGCGGCAAACTGAATTTCTTACAATCTGCTGCACTGATGAAAGATGCCACTATGAACTATGTAAACGATTCGGCGCCTATGCATTTTGCATCTTCCGTAAATGCACCCGTAACGGCCATCTATTGTTCCACCCTGCCATCTTTTGGTTTTGGGCCGGTGAGCGACACCCGTTTTATTGTGGAAACCATGGAAACGCTCGCCTGCCGTCCCTGCGGTCTGCATGGACATAAAGCCTGTCCGCTGGGGCATTTTAAATGCGCCTATACCATCCAGGACGCGCAACTGCTGAAGACGATGTCTCATGTACGATTTCTTGATGTCTGATGTCTTCCAGCGGGTAACTGCCACGCATCCATGATCGGCTTATCAATGCTGTGAAGAAATCAGACATAAAAACATCAGACATCAGACATTTTCACAATTATCAACTTTCCTATTTACTATTTTTGCCTTATATGGAGATCAATTGCTCAGAGAAGGAATTGTTTGTGTTTAAAAAAATTGCTCATGCGGCCGAAAAACTGCATATGCCCGCCTATGTAATTGGCGGCTTTGTGCGTGATAAACTGGTAGGCCGCAAAACAAAAGACGCTGATATTGTTTGTGTGGGCAATGGCATAGAACTGGCGCATAACGTGGCCGCTTTTTTTAATCCGGTTCCGCCGGTGGCTTTTTTTAAAACCTATGGAACTGCCCAGATAAAACTGGATGATTTTGAGATAGAGTTTGTAGGCGCCCGCAAAGAAAGCTACCAGTACCACAGCCGCAACCCCGAAGTAATGCCCGGCACATTGGAAGATGATCAGAAAAGAAGGGATTTTACCATCAACGCGCTGGCCATTAGTTTAAACGAATCGAACTATGGAAAACTCCTGGATCCTTTTGATGGCTTAAAAGACCTGGCAGATAGAATTATCCGTACACCACTTGACCCGGACCAGACTTTCAGCGATGATCCCCTGCGCATGCTGCGGGCCATCCGTTTTGCCGCTCAATTGCAGTTTACCATAGCAGATAAAACCTGGCAGGGCATCAAACAAAATGTGCAGCGCATTAAAATTATTACCCAGGAGCGCATTACCGATGAACTGAACAAAATACTGATGAGCCCAAAACCTTCAGTAGGTTTTGACCTGCTCTACCAATGTGGCCTGCTGCACATTATTTTTCCGCAGATGGTAGACCTGGAAGGCGCCGAATATATTGATGGCAAAGGCCATAAAGATAATTTCTACCACACCCTGCAGGTGATTGATAATATCTGTACAAAAACAGGCGATTTGTGGCTGCGCTGGGCGGCCCTGCTGCACGATATTGGAAAACCCGCGACCAAGAAATTTGAAGACGGTCATGGATGGACTTTCCACGGGCATGAAGTGGTAGGCGCCCGGATGGTTCCTAAAATATTTGCTAAATTAAAGCTGCCGCAAAACGAGAAAATGCGGTTTGTGCGTAAATTGGTTGAGCTCCACCTCCGGCCCATTAGTTTAACCAAAGAAAGTATTACTGATTCGGCTATACGCCGTCTATTGTTTGATGCGGGAGAAGATATTGACGCGCTGATGATGTTATGCGAAGCCGACATCACTTCCAAAAACAAACTGAAGGTAAAGCGCTACCTGGAAAATTTTGAACTGGTACGCCAGCGGATGGAAGCAGTGGAAGAGAAGGATCGGATCCGTAACTGGCAGCCACCCATCACCGGCGAAATGATCATGGAAATTTTTGCCTTGCAACCCTGCCGCGCCGTAGGTGATATCAAAAATGCCATAAAAGACGCCATCCTGGACGGTGACATTCAAAATAATTATGAAGCAGCTTATGAGCTGATGCTGAAAAAGGCAGTGGAACTGCATTTACAACCCGCCAGGTAAGAGCGTACATTGCGCATAGCGGGATAAAACAGTTACTGTTTGTAAGTTGGCAATTTGTTTTACTTTTGAAAAGTTATCAAAAAACTATGTTGTCGGCGGCGAAGGAAGGAAAAAGGAGACTGTACCGGTTGCACCAGGTTGACATTTGAAAATTTAAATTGAAAATACAGTAATGGCTATTTTAAAATTCAGGGTATATTTTGAGCAGGACGACAGCATCTACCGCGATGTGGCCATACGCCATACGCAACATTTCTTACAATTGCACCAGGCTATTTTAAAGGCGTATGAGTTTGACAGTAAGCACCAGGCTACTTTTTACAGGAGTAATGACCACTGGCAGCGTGGTAAAGAAATTACCCTCGCCCAGTACGATAAAAAATACAAGGTAACACCCCTGCTGATGGACGCCACTCCGGTAGGTTCTGAAATAATCGATCCCAACCAGAAATTTGTATATGAATATGATTTTGCTAAAAACTGGGTTTTCTGGCTTGAACTGATCAATGTTTCCAAAGAAGAAAATCCCCGGCTTGAATACCCCGCCACGGTAAGAACAGAAGGCATTGCCCCCTCGCAATATGGTACAAAAGGCTTGGTTAGCGATAAGCTGGCAGAGATGGAAGAGAAATATGACCTGGTAAAAGGTACGGACGGATATAGTGTTGAAGGCGTTGGAGAAGGAGATGGAGAGGATGTTGCAGAAGAAGCCGATTCATCCGGGGATGAGACCAGTGAAGAAAATACGGAAGAGAGTTAATATTTGTAGCATTTTTGCCCATCTCACATTAGTGTTAAGGTCTACCATATTAGTGGCCTGCCTTCACCATTATTACACTTTGCCGTCATCTCATGGCTTTAAAAACCTGTATTATTATTGCTGGTACAACGGCCGTGGGTAAAACATCGGTTGCCATTGCGCTGGCGCAGCATTTTAAAACAGCCATTGTTTCTGCGGACTCCCGGCAGTGCTACCGCGAACTGGACATTGGCGTTGCCAAACCAACTGAAGCACAGTTAGCACAGGTAAAGCACTACTTTATCAACTCCCATTCTATTACGGACGATGTAAATGCTGGCATGTTTGAACACTACGCACTGCAGGCAGTTACCGATATTTTTAGGGAACATGATATAGCCATCATGGTGGGCGGTACGGGTTTATACATCAGGGCTTTTTGTGAAGGCATGGACCAGATGCCGGAAATAAGCGGGCGTATCCGCGATGAAATAAATACCAATTATTCTACAGGCGGCCTGGCCTGGCTGCAGCAGGAGATCAGGGAGAAAGACCCGGACTGGTATGCATTTGGTGAGATACAGAACCCGCAAAGAATCATGCGTGCGCTGGAAGTAATGCTCTCCTCCGGCAAATCAATCCGTTCATTTCAGCAGCAGGCGAATAAAGCCACACGTGATTTCAATATTATAAAGATTGGATTATCGCTGCCGCGTGCGCAATTATACGGGCATATTAATAACCGGGTAGATGAAATGATTGCGGCGGGCCTGGAAAAAGAAGTCGCATCGCTATTACCCTTCCGCAATCTTAACGCACTGCAGACGGTGGGCTATAAAGAGCTATTTGCCTGTATGGATGGAACCCATAACCGGGCCCTGGCTATTGAGCATATAAAGCGTAACACACGCCATTATGCAAAGCGTCAGCTAACCTGGTTTAAAAGAGATGAAAAATTTCATTGGATTTCTCCCGTTGATTTTAATCAACTTATTAAATATTTACATAACTTGGTGTAAGAATTGCAGATATTTATATTCTAATATCCAATATTTAAAATTATAACGGCTGACAAATATTTTAATCTTCTGGAATCTGTGAAAGACCCACTCATCCAATTATCTTAAAAAAGGCCGCGTAAAACACAGGTTTAGGCGCTGATCTCAAAAAAACAAGAATACCCTTTCGTAATGAAAGGGTATTCTTATTTCAGGGAGGTTGTAAAGGGAAACAAGTCATTACAACACTTGTTTCCATATATAAAAAACGGCTATTAGAATTTGTCCCAGAAAAGTTTAATCACTACATCGTCTCCGCCAATGGCAGTAGCAGCAGCTGTATAGTTAACCGTGTTTACATTTTGTTCATTGATTGGATAGGTAAACCTTACCGGGTAATCTGACGCAGCATTGGAAGGTTTGGGCAGCACCGGGTAATCCAGTCTCCGCTGCTCTATCCATGCATCCCATCCGCGGTTGTACAGGGCTATCCACTTTTGGGTGCCTATCTTCTGTTTGTATGTACCGGCCGCGCTTGCATATGCCACCGTTGGCTGCGCCAGGTAGGTAGCTGCACTGGCTGCAGAACCACCCCAGAAAAGTACAGATGCAGTGATGGCATTATTATAATAGGATGCCGCCGTTCCGCCACCCACCGAAAAACCCCGTTCAACAGCCTCTGCGAGTAAAAACGATACTTCCGCATAATCCAATAGATCGCCCGGAAAATCCGCATAGCTGAGCCTGCCGGCATCTGTTACATCCCCAGGGTTAAATTGTTTGATGAGGCCGGCAGGTTTTGAAAACGTTGAAAAAGAACTTGATCTGCCAGGTCCATTGCCAGAATAGTTGCCTGCATTGTCTACCGTAAAATAATACGGGCGGCGTGGGTCATTGCTGGCATTCATGGCATTTACAATAGTGCTGTTGGCAATAAAATCTTTTCTTCCCCCTTGTACCAGGTCTACCCAAACAGGATTTGTATTGGGCGGACTGGACACATATTTAAACATAGCGTTATTGTTATTGGAAGTAAAGACGCCACTTGCCACCGCTGACTCTACCACTGTTTTAGCCCTGGCAGCATCATCATCAGCAATGGTCATACCCATTTTTAACTTTAGAGAATTGGCAAATTTTTTCCAGGCGGCTACATCACCACTATAAATAATATCTGCCGTTCCAAAGCTGGATCCCGTAATATCCAGTGCGGCAATGCTGGTATCCAACCGCGTAAGTAAATCGGCAAATACTGTTTTCTGGTTATCGTATTTTGGAAATGTATTTTTTACATCGAGCGCCTGGCTGTAGGGAACATCTCCAAAAGAAGTAACCAGGTAATACCAGGTGTATATTTCCATGATATCAGTAATGGCCAGCTGGTTCTTTTGTGTTTTTGCAGATGAAGCTTCAGTTGGTATAATAGCTTTCACTTCCCTAAAATCGCGCAATACATCCCTGTTTAGCGCATCCCACATATTATCCGGAATCTGGCGCGTAACAATATCATAGCGGCTTTCATCCGTATAAGTCGTTTCCTGCCAGTATTGCACCACCAGCCTGAATATATTAAGGTTCACATTAGTTGATGTTAACGTGTTGCTGAGCGTCCGCTGTGCATTTGTAAAAAGCGCCGTTGAAGGAAGGCTTACCGGATTTTTAGGATCCTGGTTTAAGCTGCTGAGATCTTTTGTGCATCCCGCAAAAAGTAATGCGGTTACAGCAAACAGAATTATTTTTTTCATACAATTATTTTAGAAGTTTAATTTAACATTGAAAGCAAAAGACCTGATGGCAGGGTAGGCGCCGGTTTGAAAGCCCTGCAGGTTGCCGGAACTGAAACCTTCTTCAGGATCAGCGTATGGCAGGTTTTTATGAATGATCCATAAATTCCTTCCTATCAATGAAAAGTCGATTCCTTTAAACGGTGCAATCCGCGCAATTGTTTTGGCAGGCAGGGACCAGGTAAGCACTGCTTCGCGGAGTTTTACATAGCTGGCATCATATAAAAAAGCAGCATCGGGGTTTATAGAATATCCATAAGCGCCATAGTCACTGTTGCTGGTGCGGATAATGTTTGCTTTTCCGTCCTGCGTTACACCTGGCCGTATAAAACCACCGCCATCACTCAAATCATTTCTGGATGGATTGCCCAAATCATTGAGGCCGGCTGTTTCTTTATACAAACCGGTAGCCAGGCCGTAATACATATCAGTTGAGAAAACACTGCCGCCCTGCCTCACATCAATTAAAAAGCTGAAAGCAACGTTTTTGTATTTAAAGGAGTTGTTGACACCACCAATCCAGTCGGGATTGATATTGCCAATCACTTCATTGGAGGTTGCAGATTTCAGGTAATCGCCATTGGCATCCACTGTTTTCTGCCCACCTGTGTAAATAAAATCGGTGCCGCGTATGGTGCCATAGGGTTGGTTCAGGGAAGCATTCAGTGTTACGCCGCCCTGGTAAGAACCTAAAACCAGGTTTTGTGATTCCTCACCCAGGTCGTTCTTAAACAGTGCCAGTACCTTATTGCGGTTCCTGGTCCAGTTCAGGTTGATCACCCAGGAAAAATCATTTGTTTTCATGGGCGTTCCGTACAGGCTTAACTCGATACCCTTGTTCTGCACAGTTCCGGAATTCAGATAGTAAGCAGTATAACCGGTAGAAGTAGATAAGGTTACCGGAACTATCTGGTCAATTGTTTTTGTCTGGTAATACGTAACGTCGAACCCTAAGCGATTTTTAAGGAAAGCCATTTCAAGCCCGGCTTCTGCGCTCTTGGTACGTTCCGGGCGCAGGTTCAGATTGTTTTTTATACTGGGTACCGTAGCCTGTCCAACCGATCCAATAGGCGGTAATACATTGTACACATCATTTACGCTGTAGATAGGCGCATCATTACCTACTTCAGCATAGTTGGCCCGCAATTTTCCGTAAGACAACCAGGGAGAAGATTTCATCAGCTCTGAAAAAGCAAATCCCAGTGAAACCGATGGATAGTAATACACATTGTTTCCTTTTGGCAGGGTAGAAGAGGCGTCACGGCGGATGGTACCATCCAGTGTCAGCATGTTTCTCCAGCCCAATGTGCCGCCGGCAAATACACCCTGTACTTCTCGTCTGCGGTCTGCTTCTGTGGGTGCATTGGGCGCGTTCAGTGAATTGTTCAGTGAATAAATCCCCGGCACAAAAAGACCACCGTTGGTAACACCAAAAATGCTCTGGTCGCGCTGCTTCCTGATATTAGTACCCAGCAGTGCTTTAACAGCAAAATCAGTAGATATTTTTTTATCAAAATTAATCAGCAGGTCATAATTGGTTTCATTCCAGCTATGGTTATAGCGTGAGTAGTAAGGAACACCCACGGAACCAACAGCTTTTCTTTCTTCCTGCAGTTCGCTGTAATTGTCTACTGATATACGTCCTAGAATATTTAGCCAGTCGGTAAGTTTATAATTCAGGTTTACATTGCCGAAATAACGGTTGCGTGTATCAGTTTCATAATTCTGGTAGCGCACAAAATAGGGATTGTCCCAGAAAATAGGCACCAGGTTATCCGGGTCGGCCCAGTTCCAGGTTATATTTTTCTTTGTTCTGAAGTAGGCATCCTTCATCTCTTTGATATCCACATTGGTCTGGAACCATTCCCTGAAATTGGTCATTACATTTCTTGCATTGGCACCATCATAACCGGTACCGTACCTGCCTTTTCCATTTACATTAGAAAAATTTACGGTGGCGCCGGCCGTTAAACGGGAAGTGATATTATAAGTTGCACCAAAGTCTACAATGTTTTTAATGATGCTGCTGTTGGGAAGCAGGCCTTTGTCATCGTTCCTGGTATAACCCAGTTTAAAATTCCCTTTTTCTGAGCCACTGTTGATAAATACACTGTTGTTTAGAGATACCGGATGCTCAAAAAAAGAATTGGGATTATTTGTTGCGGCTACCCATGGGCGTGATTTACCATAATTGGGCGAACTGGGGTCAAAAGCATCCCACTGGTACACCTGCTGGCTGGGGTCAAACTTAGCGCCATAGGACGCGTCTTCGCTGGTAGGCGTTACCAGGTCATCAACACCATCCCCGTTGATATCGCGGTAAAAGAAACGGCCGCTTGGGTCCTCGTAGTAAGCACCGTAACCTCCACCATATTCTGTCTGGTATTTGGGCAGGGTTGATTTATCTACCGATCCCACAACAATTCCGGAATTAACGGTAATGCCCAACCCGCGTTTACCTTTTTTGGTAGTAATTAAAATAACGCCGTTGGCACCAATAGAGCCATACAAAGCACTGGCTGCTGCTCCCTTCAATACGGAGATGGATTCAATGTCATCCGGGTTAATGTCAGCTGCCGCATTTCCAAAATCATAACCGCCACCGCCTTGTTTCTGATCGGCGGTGTTGGTATTGGCATTGTTAAAAGGCACACCATCCACCACAAACAGGGCCTGGTTATCGCCGGTCAGCGACTTTACGCCCCTTAGCACCACATTGGTAGACGCACCCAAAGCATTGTTTTGCCTTACTTCAAGACCGGAGACTTTTCCGGAAAGGTTGGCGGCAAAATTACTGCTCCTGTTTTTGCTTACTTCTTCGCCGGTTACCTGCTGGGCAGAATAGCCCAATTCATTTTTATTTCTGCGAATACCAAGGGCCGTTACTACCACCTCCTGCATGGCATTCTGTGCTTTCAGTACGGGGGAAACCATATTGCTGCTGCCGGCGGCAATATCTACCGCGTCAAATCCAGCTCCGCTTACGGTGAGTACGGCGTTGGGTGGTGCCTGAATAGAAAAATTGCCATCCTTGTCTGCTGCTGCACCGGTTTTACTGCCCTTGATTTTAATAGTAGCAAAAGGAACAGGAAGCCCCTTTTCATCTTTTACCTGGCCGGTAACAGTTCTTGACTGGCCCATTGCCAGAACAGTAAACAGCACCAGGAATAATACTACTGATACGATTTTTCTCATGTGATCTTATGTTTAGTTTAAAAAAGAAATGCCCCCATGTTGAAGAATAATAATAATATATGCCGTTTTAAAAATGACTGTACTGTTGAATGATACTTGCACAATACAGTGTGCGGTCAGGTTTTGGTTAAACACAATGACAAAGACTTTTTGTCTTTACACAATGCGGCAGGTAGAGTAGTGTAGGGGATTGAGGGAAGCAGCAAAAAAAAGCGCTGATCATTTATTAAGACAAACATAACATGGAAGATGATGCTTTGTTAAAATTTTTTGGTGATTTTTTATCCCTTTTATATTTATTGATAACAAGCAATTTTCATATGTCTAAATGGGTAATTGTTTACACATTTTTTTAATCGCGTTTTAATTTGTGAATCATAAAGCAATCAAAAAATTCACCTTTTATCAGATATTAAAATTGGATTAACTTTAATCTGGGCTTCGCATTTGCGAATTAATATTTTATTTGACATCCAATGATGCAGCTTGTGGTACTATTGGCCTGTGAGCTAAAACTTACTGTTGTTCAACGGGTCTTATAATATTGCTGGCTGAGCTCATACCAAAAAGGTAACGGTAAATTAATACCATGCATTTGTTATTGAGCCAATTTTGCCTGGATGCATACTCCATCACCTTATCCATTAGCAGCAAAAGATTTCGGCCCTCATTTTTTATGGGGTGTTGCCATGGCCGCAGCACAAAATGAGGGCGCATGGAATGAAGACGGCCGCGGACCTTCTATCTGGGATGTATTTGCACGCAGGCAGGGCAAAATTAAAGGAGGTGCAAAACCCTACACAGCAACAGATTTTTATCACCGGTTTAAAGATGATCTGCTGCTGGTAAAAGCGCTTGGGTTTACCACATTTCGTTTCTCACTTTCATGGTCCCGTATTATGCCCGATGGTACCGGAAAAATAAACCAGGCAGGATTGTTATTCTACCACCGGCTAATTGATGAATGTTTGCAACAGGGCATTATACCGTTTGTTACGTTATATCATTGGGATTTGCCACAAGCACTGGAGCAGAAGGGCGGCTGGACCAGTCACCTGGTGAACAGGTGGTTTATAAGGTATGCATCTGTTTGTGGAGAGGCTTTTGGTGATAGGGTAAAAAACTGGATAGTACTGAATGAACCGGTTGGCTTTACATCGCTGGGCTATATGCTGGGTCGCCATGCGCCGGGCAAAACCGGCCTGGATAATTTTTTAAAAGCAGTCCATCATGCCGCCCTGGCCCAGGCAGACGGTGGCCGGGTATTACGCAGTGAAGTGAAGCATGCATATATTGGTACCAGTTTCTCGTGCTCAGAAGTAAGGCCCCTTTCCAATAAGGAGGAAGATGCTGAAGCAGCCAGGAAAATGGATATTTTATTAAACCGCTTGTTTATTGAGCCTTTGCTGGGCAAGGGCTATCCCAATGAAAATTTTAAACTGATTGAGAAACTGGAATTGGTTAACAAAGCCTGGAAATTTACAGAACGGCTACAATTTGATATGGATTTTATTGGCGTGCAGAATTATTTTCCGCTGGTTATAAAACATAGTCCTTTTATACCTTATGTACAAGCCATGGAAGTAAAAGCCCGCACACGCAAGGTGCCGCATACGGCCATGGGCTGGGAGATAAGCCCCGATGGTTTTTACAATATGCTGAAGAGATTCTGGAAATATGGCGGCGTTAAAGAAATTATCGTGACAGAAAGCGGCGCAGCTTTTCCTGATAAGCCAGAGAATGGACAGGTGGTTGATACAGCGCGGATAAAATACCACCAGCAATACCTGCAGGCTTTGTTACAAGCTAAAAAAGAGGGTGTCCGGGTTAAAGGGTATATGGCATGGACACTGACAGATAATTTTGAATGGAGTGAGGGGTATAATGCCCGGTTTGGATTGGTGTATACTGATTTTAAGACACAGCTGCGGACCGTTAAACAATCGGGTTACTGGTTCAGGGATTTTCTGGGCTAAGCGGCTAAAAGATAAAGGGAAGTGTAAAAAAT
>JBDSLR010000036.1:0-162287 GCA_039916305.1 Chitinophagaceae bacterium
AGCACTCCACTAACAGTTGCTGAAATGACGAAAGATGCAATTGCTTTTATTAAAGCACTGGGTTATGAAAAAGTTGACCTTTTTGGGTTTTCATTAGGCGGATTTATTTCCCAGGAAATTTTACTTCAAGAGCCGCAACTTGTGCGTAAAGCGATTCTTGCAGGTACTGGTCCTGCAGGTGGCGAAGGCATCAGTAAAATACCCAACATCACTTACAAGGATATTTTCAAAGCATATTTAACTTTTAGAGATCCGAAATTTTACCTCTTCTTTAATAGAAATGAAAATGGCAGCAAGCTGGCAAAAGAATATTTAAGCCGGCTAAAAGAGCGGACAGAAAACAGAGGCAAGACAATGGGTTTGAAAAATTTACAACATCAACTCAAAGCAATTAATGCATTTGGACTTCAAAAACCACAAGATTTATCGGTGATTAAACAACCTGTTTTGGTTGCCAATGGTGATAACGACAAAATGGTGCCAGTTAGTAACACAACTGAATTGAAAAATCGTATTCCAAATGCTGAAATCATAGTTTATAAAGATGCAGGCCATGGCGGTATATTTCAGTATCACGGGGAGTTTGTGAAAAGTGCATTAAAATTTTTTGGGCAATAATATAAGGCAACTGAAAAAAGTATTGTGAAGTTTTCAACGAAACTGATCAGCGCTTTGTCTGGTTTAATTAAAAAAATAGTTATGACAGATTACCTGGAATTACTTGAAAAGCAAAGGGCAATTCTACTGAAAAAAACAACCCATCTTACAACAGATCAGTACAATCTTGTTCCCCGGGGATTCAACAACAATATTATCTGGAATATGGGGCATTCGCTTGTGGTCAGTGAAAGTCTTCTATATAGCAATACCCCATTTAAAGTTCCGCTGCACGAGTTTGATATTGAGGGATTCCAAAAAGGAACAAAGCCGGAATTGATTATTAATGACCACGGCATTTCGCTAATAAGAAAAGCTTTGTCAGACACTGTTCCTCTTTTCAAAAAATCTTTCGATGACTTTTTATCAGCCAATGTTCAAGATTTGCAAGATCCTACTGGTAGTAGTGTGGTTAGTGAAAAACATCTTCATTTCATGCTTTTTCATGAGGATATGCACATGGCAGTTATTCAGCGGCTTTTACAATATGCGTAAGAATGCAGTGTTAATGATTTTCTTGTTAAACCTAGATACAGCCTACTGTTACTGTTACTGTTGTTGTTGGCAGCACATCTCCGGACATTGAGCAAAGGACCAGCAACGGCTTAACTTTCCAACTCTTTTATCATGGCTTTTATAAATCCAGGCTTGTCTTTTCTAACCTTTTTGAGAAGTGCTTGTGTAGCCTCAGGCACCGGAAAATACTTTTCAGCCCATTGATTTATCTCAATGATTATTGGAAGCAGGTCGATCCCTTTTGCGGTTAATCTATAGAGTACTTTCGCTTTGCTGTCAGGGTGACTCAATTTTATAATGATTTTATTTTCTTCTAATCCCTGCAACCTGGAAGCTAAAATATTGGTGGCTATTCCTTCAGGAGATTTTAAAAAGTCCCCATAAGTACACGCTTTTGCATTCAGTAAATCCCTTATAATCAAAAGGGACCACTTATCTCCCCATATATCAAGCGAACTGCTGACGGGGCAATCCGACCTTTTTTTTGCATTATTCATAAAAAATATTTTAAAACCACTTGCATTTCGAAAGTAGTATATATATTTGCACTTGCAATTTGCAAGCAAAGTTACTGGTTACGGGGTAAAAAAGGCAAAAAAGTAGGAGCCAATTTTAAAACGAACGCAGAACTATTCACCTTTTTACAATAAATAAATATGAAAAGAGTATTGATTACCGGTGCCAGTGGCGGCATTGGACTGGATATTGCCCGCCTGATGGCGACAAAAAATTATCAATTGACCCTGGTTTCAAGAAACGAAGAGAAATTGAAAAAAGCTGTTTCGGAACTACCCGGCGGGGGCCATTCGTTTTTTGTTGCAGACTTAACTGAAGCAAAAGATCTGGATAGGCTGGTATCCCATCTTTCCGTCAGCAAATTTGATATTCTTATCAATAATGCAGGTGCTGGCTTGTACGGGAAATTCATAAACATTCCCCTCAAAGACCAGTTAAGCATCATGCACCTGAACATGGATGCCATTGTGGTGTTGTCGTATACTTTCTTGCAAAAGGCGAAGGTCGGTGACAGCCTTGTGAATATTGCATCACTCCTCGGCCATTCATCGTTCCCAGGATCATCCGTATATGCAGCCACCAAAAGTTTTGTAGCAAATTTTTCTGAATCAGTTTGGTATGAGTTTAAAAAGAAAGGTATATATGTGATGAGCTTCAATCCCGGCGCCACTAAATCCGATTTTCATCTGCATGCTGGCAAACAGGTAAGTGCGTATCCGGCCTTTGTACTTTCCAGCGTTGAAGATGTTGCCAAAGAACTGGTAACAGCACTGGAGAAAAGACAAAAGCCAAGGGTGATGCAGGGTTGGAAAAACCGTATAATGATGTTCATGTTTAAATTTTTAAGTAGGAAAACTGCCGTGAACATGATGGGACAATTAAGCCCCGGCATGAAATAATGGTCTGAATAGGGCGAATAAAAGGAGTGACTTAGTTATTTGGTGGTAGATTAACTTACAAACGTTTGCGGTAAAAAGACAATACAATGTTTCTAATTCATTTGATAATTGAAACAAAAGCAAAACAAAAAAATGAAAACAATTTGGGGTGATAAGAGCTTCTGCCTGATAGTATTGCTTTTATTATTAAACCGCAACAGTAAAGACTGCCACTAAGCGTTGTTGATAGCAGGCGGCTTTGCTGCAACACATTATTTAAAAAACAACCATGGCAATTGTGCAGTAAAGACGGGTTTAACCTGATTTACGCCGGGGGCTATGCATGTTGCCGCCGAAACATTATATTTGTGGCCGGTAATGAAATCTATCCTCACATTCCTTTTTTTTCTATGTGGTCACCTTTCAGGTGAAAGCACTGTTGTTGATGTCGCCGGCTGCAATGGCAAAGTCAGCCATTCTTTATATGGCCAGCAGGATGGTATAAAAACCTTCGGAAAGCCTGAAGGCAGTCAGCAGGCGCTTTTGGACAGCCATCCTGAATTGCCTGGCGAAAATGATTTGCTCTTTTTTGAAGAAGATGACAGCGAAGAAGAATTTACCAGGAAACCAAAATCATCCACTGAACCAGTTTCTTTATTTTTCACTGCCTTTGTTGCTGCTCATCCCCGGAGAAAAATCTCCAACCAGGTTTTCTTTCACTACCACCAGTCTTATACTAGTACCTGCAAATACCTTGCTCACGGCGTTCTGCGAATTTAATAGCATCTCTTCTGGATTTTTTCAGCCAGTAGCTGCATGCAAGGGCTTGGCGTATTGTTTTCTGTAACACGCAGGCTTTTTGCCATGTTTTGCCAATGCTTTTAAACGGCAAGCAAATCCCTATTATTAAACAGCCTGTATCTTCTAAATTTTTTATAAGTACCATGAACAGAGTAATGACCATTATTGGCCTGTGCACCCTGCTGTGCTACAGCAGCTGCAAATCTAAAAAAGAGGCCAAAGAGGAGACCGGTAAATATGCAGTCACCACAGCATTGCAGGTCGACACCTCACTTACTAAAGAATACGTTGCACAGATTCGCTCTATCCGCAACATTGAGATAAGGGCACTTGAAAAAGGATTTCTGGAAAACGTGTATGTCGATGAAGGTCAGTTTGTAAAAGCGGGCCAGTTATTATTTAAGATTATGCCAAAAGTGTTTGAAGCAGAATTGCTGAAGGCCGAAGCAGAAGCCAGGGCAGCAGCCATTGAAGTGCAAAACACAAAGCTGCTGGCAGATAAAAATGTTGTTTCTAAAAATGAACTGGCGATGGCCGAAGCAAAAGCCGACCAGGCAAAAGCCGGGGTTGCGCTTGCAAAAGTCCATTTATCGTTTACTGAAATAAGGGCACCGTTTTCCGGCACCATAGATCGTATACCCAAGAAACTGGGAAGCCTGATTGATGAAGGTGAATTATTAACAAGCCTTTCAGACAATAGTGAGATGTTCGCCTATTTTAATGTATCTGAGCCGGAATACCTGGACTATAAAGCAAGTGCTAAAAATGGCGAGCATACCAGGGTTGGTCTGCTGCTTGCCAATAACCAGCCACTGCCTCAGAAGGGTATTGTAGAAACCATTGAAAGTGAATTTAACAGTGAGACCGGTAACATTGCCTTCAGGGCAAAATTCCCCAACCCGGATAGGCTGTTGAAGCATGGCGAAACAGGCAAGGTTCAAATGACTGTTCCCTTGCAAAATGCGTTGGTAATTCCTCAAAAAGCAACGTATGAAATACAGGACAAAGTATATGTTTTTGTGGTAGATAAAAACAACCTGGTTAAATCCAGGAAGATTACCATCAGCATTGAAATGCCCGATCTGTTTGTAATAGGCAGCGGCCTTTCTGCAGATGATAAAATACTTATAGAAGGCGTACAGAAAGTAAAAGACAACGACAAAATTGAGCCTGTTTTTATTTCGCCGGGGGAAGTTATTACACGCCTGAAACTATATGCCGAATAGCGGTTCCACTTCAAAAAGATTTTTCAATGTTTAATAAGTTTATACACAGGCCTGTTCTCTCTATTGTAATCTCGCTGATCATTGTTTTTATGGGAGCGCTGGCCATTACCAAATTACCCGTAACCCAGTTCCCATCCATATCTCCCCCCAAGGTAACTGTTACTGCAGATTATCCTGGTGCCAATGGCGAATTGATGACCAAAGCAGTTCTCATTCCGCTGGAGCGCGCCATCAATGGTATACCTGGCATGAAATACATGGCATCAGATGCCGGCAACGATGGCGAGGCAACCATACAGGTTGTTTTTAACCTGGGAACCGACCCCAATATTGCGGCCGTAAATGTTCAGAACCGTGTGGCGTCGGTGGTAAATAAACTGCCCCCTATAGTAGTAAGAGAAGGCGTAAAGATTACCCGTGAAGAATCCAGCATGCTGCTGTATATAAACCTCTACAGTAAAGACAGCAGCATGGATCAGAAATTCCTTTTCAATTTTGCAGACATTAATATACTGTCAGAGCTGAAGCGGGTAAATGGTGTTGGTGTGGCAGACATCCTGGGCAACCGGGAATATGCCATGCGCATCTGGCTGAAACCAGACAGGATGCTGGCCTATAAAATATCGGCGGAAGAAATAATGAAAGCCCTGGAAGAACAAAGTCTTGAAGCATCGCCCGGTAAAACCGGTGAAAGCTCGGGCAAACGTTCCCAGGCATTTGAATATGTGTTGAAATATTCCGGAAGATTCAGTGACAAGGAAGGCTACGAAAATATTGTGCTGCGATCTAACCCCGATGGAGAGTTGCTCCGCTTGAAAGATGTTGCAGATATTGAATTTGGAAGCTCCATGTATGATATCTATTCAACCCTGAACGGTCATCCGTCTGCAGCCATTGTATTAAAGCAGTCTTACGGAAGCAATGCCAGCCAGGTAATTGAAGATGTAAAAGCTAAACTAAAAGAGATCAAAGAAACGTCTTTCCCAAAAGGGGTAGAGTATGAGATCAGCTACGACGTTTCCAAGTTTCTTGATGCATCCATAGAAAAAGTAGTACACACATTGCTGGAAGCTTTTATCCTGGTAGGGTTGGTGGTATTCATCTTCCTGGGCGACTGGCGATCTACCCTGATACCTGCTATTGCAGTGCCTGTCTCGCTGGTGGGCACCTTTATATTCATGCAGTTTTTTGGTATTACGCTTAACCTGATTACGCTGTTTGCCCTGGTACTGGCCATCGGTATAGTAGTAGACAATGCCATTGTAGTTATTGAAGCCGTTCACGCCAAGATGGAAACAAAAAATCTTTCGCCGTTGCTGGCAACAGAAGAGGCGATGCATGAGATCAGCGGGGCCATTATTGCCATCACTTTTGTAATGGCGGCGGTGTTTATTCCGGTTGCTTTTATGTCGGGTCCGGTAGGGATATTTTACCGGCAGTTTTCAATTACCATGGCCACTTCTATTATACTTTCAGGAGTAGTAGCGTTAACCCTTACGCCGGCACTCTGTGCCATTATGCTAAAGAACAACCATGGAAAAACCAAAAAGAAAACACTGTTAAATAAATTCCTGGATGCATTTAACAACAGGTTTAACCGTCTTAATAACAGGTATCAAAACCTGCTGCGTGCCATCGTTAACCGGAGGGTAATTACGTTTGCGATCCTCCTTGCGTTTTGCGCGGGTACATGGTTGCTGAGCAGCAGCGTCCCTTCCGGGTTTATACCCAATGAAGACCAGGGTATGTTTTATGCAGTTATACAAACACCGCCCGGCTCATCACTTGAAAGAACAAATGAGGTAGCGCAGAAATTGCAGCAGATTGCGGAAGATATGGAAGAAGTGCAATCCGTCTCTTCGCTGGCAGGTTATGAAATTCTGACAGAAGGAACTGGTGCCAATACAGGGACCTGCCTTATTAACCTGAAAAGTTGGGAAAATCGCAAGCATTCAGTACAACAGGTAATGGAAGAATTGGAAGAGCAGTGTAAAAATATCACAGGTGCTACCATTGAATTCTTTCAGCCACCGGCGGTACCGGGCTATGGCGCCGCAGGCGGATTTGAATTGCGGTTGCTCGACAAAGCCGGATCCGGTAATTACAAAAAGATGGAAACCGTTAGCCGGGATTTTGTAAAAGAACTGGGCAAGCGGCCAGAACTTGCTTCCGTATTTACTTTTTACAGCGCCAGTTTTCCGCAATACATGCTGCACATTGACAATGATATTGCCAGGCAAAAAGGGGTTACCATTGAAAATGCAATGACCACCTTGTCTACGCTTATTGGCAGTAACTATGAAACCAGTTTTATAAAATACGACCGGCAGTACAAGGTAATGGTGCAGGCCCTGCCGCAATACCGTGCCTTGCCGGAGGATGTGCTGAAGCTGTACGTAAAAAATGATCACGATGAAATGGTACCCTTCTCCGCTTTTATGAGAATGGAAAAAGTGTACGGCTTATCAGAAATCACCCGTCATAACCTTTACAATGCGGCGGAGATCAGTGGTGCTTCCGGGCCGGGCTACAGTAGCGGTTCTGCCATCAATGCAGTAACAGAGGTAGCCAAAAAAACGTTGCCAAGAGGTTTTGGTATCGACTGGGCCGGCATATCAGCAGACGAGGTTGCACGTGGTAATGAAGCCATTTTTATTTTCCTTATTTGCCTGGGCTTTGTATACCTGCTGCTGGCGGCGCAGTACGAAAGTTTTCTATTGCCACTGGCCGTTATTCTTTCGCTGCCTACTGGAATTTTTGGGGCATTCCTGCTGCTCAAACTATTGGGCCTGGAAAATAATATCTATGCACAGGTGGCCATGGTAATGCTTATTGGCTTGCTGGGTAAAAACGCCGTATTGATTGTAGAATTTGCTGTTCAGAAACACCGCGCCGGAGACAGCGTACTGAAAGCAGCCATTGAAGGGTCGGCGGTAAGGTTTCGCCCCATTCTCATGACCTCATTTGCATTTATTGCGGGTTTAATTCCGCTGGTTTTTGCATCGGGCCCAGGCGCATTAGGTAACAGAACCATTGGTACAGCAGCACTTGGCGGCATGCTTTTCGGAACCGTCTTTGGTGTTATTATAATACCGGGGCTGTATTACGTATTTGGAAGAATGGCAGAAAAAAATATCCTTGTTACAGACGAAAACGAAAATCCGTTGACGGAAGAAATTGATCATCACACAGAAAACCCTGAACAGTATGCATAAGTGGAAGGTTTATTCTTGCATAGCAGTGCCGGCCTTCTGCCTGCTAATGACGAGTTGTAAGGTGCCGGCGATTACGCAGGCAGCTGAAAATAAAACGGTGCCGGGTGTTTACGGCGCAGGCGGAGATACCAGTAATATGGCAGCCATTCCCTGGCGCACATTTTTTACCGATAAAAACCTGGCAAAGCTGATAGATACTGCTTTGGCGCGTAACCAGGAGTTAAATAGTACACTGCAGGAAATTGAAATGGCTAAAAACGATGTCTTGTTCCGGCAGGGGCGGTTAAGGCCCAGCGTTAGTGCAAGGCTGGGCGTGGGGGTAGAAAAAGTAGGCAGGTATACCAGCCAGGGAGCGGGCGATGCTTCTACTGAAATAAAACCTGGCATAGAAGTACCGGATGTATTGATGGACTACCGCCCGGCATTATACGCCAGCTGGGAAGTTGACATCTGGAAAAAGTTGCGCACTGCAAAAAAAGCTGCCATCACCCGATATCTTGCTACCATTGAGGGCAAAAATTTTGTGCTCACCAACCTCGTGGCCGAAGTAGCCAATTCTTATTATGAATTACTCGCGCTTGATAACCAGCTGGAAATTGTTCGGCAAAGTATTGGCTTGCAAAAAAATGCGCTGGAGATTGTAAAAATTCAGAAAGAAGCTGCAAAGGCAACTGAACTGGCGGTAAAGAAATTTGAAGCAGAAGTGTTGAAATCGCAAAGCATGGAGTTCAGCATACTGCAAAGCATAAACGAAACCGAGAATAAGATTAATTTCCTGCTGGCCCGTTACCCGCAGAATATTCCAAGGGACAAGAATAATTTTCTGTCCGCATTACCTGGCTTAGTCAGCGCGGGCATTCCCGCGCAGTTGCTGGGCAACCGGCCAGATATCAGGAAGGCAGAACTGGAGCTGGCAGCTGCCAAACTGGATGTAAAAGTTGCCCGCGCAGAATTTTATCCCTCGCTGGATATTACCGCCGCGCTGGGGCTTCAGGCATTCAGGCCTTCTTACCTGGTGAAGTTGCCCGAATCTGTACTTTTTTCTGTTGCGGGCGACCTGGCTGGTCCGCTGATAAACCGGGCCGCGATACGGGCTGAATTTAACAACGCCAATGCGCGGCAGATACAGGCGATATTTAATTATGAACGTTCCATTTTAAACGCTTACCTGGAAGTTGCTACACAGCTGTCCAAAATTGACAACGTGGCAAAAAGTTATGCGTTAAAGGCTGAACAGGTGGCGGCGCTTACACAATCAATTGATATAGCCAATGATCTTTTTAAATCGGCCCGGGCGGATTATTTTGAGATATTAATGACCCAACGGGATGCACTTGAATCAAAACTTGAACTGGTGGATACCAAAAAAGATCAATTGACCGCAGTGGTAAACGTATTCCGCAGCTTGGGCGGTGGATGGAAATAAACAATGGAAAGTAATGTAGTGAGGCTGCCTCAACATTCACTTCAATTGTGGCATTGAGTAATGTCTATCTTAACTTGCCGAAGGGTGATTTGCTTGTTGGCAGTCAATGGAACCATTTGGTGTATTGAGAATAGCAGGCTGTGAAACGGGCGTTTTTAAAACACCTACCTTTGCAGCAAAGAAAAAACAGGTATATGGAAAAAGCAATACTGGCCGGGGGATGTTTTTGGGGCGTGGAAGAATTGATCCGAAATCTTCCTGGCATTCAGTCAACCGTGGTAGGTTATACAGGGGGTGATGTGTCCAATGCGACCTACCGCAATCATGGTACACATGCAGAAGGAATAGAAATCATGTTTGATCCGGAGAAATTATCTTACCGGGCGTTACTGGAATTCTTTTTCCAGATTCATGATCCTACCACTAAAAACCGGCAGGGTAACGACAGGGGCGCATCCTACCGATCCGCCATTTTCTACCTTGATGAAACACAAAAAGCAACGGCACTTGCATTGATTGAAGAGATGGGCGCTTCAAAGAAATGGCCCGGCTCCATCGTTACCGAAGTAGTTCCTGCTACGGCATTCTGGAATGCAGAAGCTGAACACCAGGATTATCTTCGAAAAAATCCTGGTGGTTACACCTGTCATTTTGTACGGCCGGAATGGATACTAGGCTAATGCCCGATTTGCATAAGTGTTAAAAATAATGCTACGGTAAACGGTTCGCCTTCTCCCGCGCAGCTTTGAATTCTGAACCAGGTTTCCATTGTGGCATGGTAGATTCAAACGCCAGGCGCCTTCCTACGCGAAACAATAAACGCAGATCCTGCACACCGCCTTCCATCGTCCAGCTACCCGGAAGATAAGTATCGGACGGGCGGTGATAATGTTTAGTAGTGTATTCGTTCTGCAGCTTTTTGCCATAGGCAGTATCCTTTCCTATTACATCGATGCCTGTTTCAGTATAAAGGGAAGGGATACCCGCTTTTGCGAAATTGAAATGATCAGAACGGTAATAATAGCCCGCCTCGGGATGGGTTTCAAAAGAAATATAGCCGCTGTCTTTTTCCGTAGCAGCTTTTAAATAATCTTCCAGGTCAGACTGCCCGGCGCCCACAACTACAATGTCTTTTGTTTTTTCAAATGGGCTCAACCCATCAATATTAATATTAGCCACTGTTTTATCTGCAGCGTAAACCGGGTTTTGCGCATAATAGGCGGAGCCCAGCAGGCCCTGCTCTTCAGCCGTAACAGATAAAAATACAATGCTGCGTTCAGGTGGCGTTTTCATGCTTTTGAAGGCACGCGCCAGTTCCAGCAATCCGGCTGTGCCTGATGCATTGTCAAGTGCGCCGTTATAAATAGAATCACCTGTTTCATCTGGGGTACCAATACCCAAATGATCCCAATGCGCAGAGTAAATAATTACCTGGTCAGGATATTTCGATCCGCTTATCTTTCCAATTACATTGTAAGATTTATTGTAAGTAGCCTGCACCTTCATGGAAGTTGACAACTGCAGCTGCAGTTGTACTGGTTTAAAACCGGGTTTGTTTGCATTTACCAGCAGGGTGGAATCATAGCCCGCAGCAACAAATAAACGATTGGCCACTTTTTCCGGCAGCCATCCAATCACATCACAATTTTTTACATTTTTGCCGCGGTTATCCAGTTGCAGTCTGTCTGTGTTAAAGTTGTTTTGCTGCACGGCAAAAGGATAGCTTGCGGCTGCCGTATTGTGTATAATCAGGCAGCCCCTGGCGCCTTGCCTGGCAGCTTCTTCAAATTTGTAGGTCCAGCGGCCATAGTAGGTCATTTCCTTTCCTTTAAACAAAGTGGTATCACCTGCCCAGAATCCAGGATCGTTCACCATCACCATTACCACTTTCCCTTTTACATCAAGCCCCTCATAATCGTTCCATTTGTATTCCGGCGCCACCACGCCATAGCCTGCAAAGACTACCTCAGATTTGTCCAAACTTTCAATGCTGTCCGGTTTATCTGTCCATATAATGTAATCATCAAACGCTTTGAGTGTAAAATTTCCTTTTCTAGACATTACCTGCATTTGCGGTGCAGCAGTGGCCAGCAGGTTTACCATGGGTACATCCTGTATAAAGCTGCTGCCGTTACCGGGCGCTAAGCCAATAGCGGCAAACTGATTTTGCAGGTAGGCCACGGTTTTTGTTTCTCCCGCAGTGAACGGCTTGCGGCCCATAAATGAGTCTGAAGCAAGCACAGAAATGTACTGCCTGAGGCTGTCTGCGCTAAGCGTAGCGATGCCGTCATCGCTTTCATCTTTTGCGGCGGGTTGATTACAGGCAGTGAAACAAAAGGCGATGGTGAATACCGTTATTGCGGAGCGTTTAAACATGTTTTTTCGTTGAATGATTCAGGTAATGAATATATGATTTTTTGTGGAAGAAGGGACCGGTCTATGATTACAGTTGCCTGAACTGTCTCTTCATTAGCGCCGCCTGCCCGGGATATTTTTTTATTGATCTGCCCAGGAAAACGGAAGCAGGTCAACCCAAACCAGCTAACAATCAGGATGGAAGTTTGCTGTTGAAGAGTGCCAGCTTGGAGAAAAAATCATCAAACATCAGGTGGATATCCAGGCGGTTGTATACGCGTATATGCCGGCCTGCTGGGTTGATTTCATAATCGCCTTTCACATTTATAAAAGGCGCCTGTTTAATTACATATTCGCTGGAGGAGGGATCTGCTTCAAAAGAAGATTGCAGTGCTGTTAGCAACACCAGCGGGCTATCGCCCAGGATATAAGTTTCCCCGATATTTAGGTTAAATTTAGGCAAGGCAATCATGAGTTTTTCGATGGCATTGTACAGGAAGTCTCCTGCCGCACCCTGCGGCTTTACTTTGGCCTGCAATACTGCAAACGGCAACAAAGCCTGCCGGTAAGCATTACGCGGTACCTGCCAGACCGGAACATTAGATGTATTAAATATTACCCTTGCAGCATGTATATCAATGTTGAGGTTGTACTCCGGGTTTGAATAATGGGGTGGGGGAACGGCCAGCCCGGGGTATTCGGGACCGCCTATCCAAATAATCGTGAGGCGGCCAGCTATTGATGGATCGGTTAAAACGGCGGAAGCAATCTCTGTTAATCCTGCACCACAAACAATATACAGCGGCAGTTTTGTATCTGTTCTGAGGGCTTCCCTGATGATAAAATTTATAGCTGCACTTTTAACAGGCACACTGTCATTTTTCATACCCGTATTTGAACCGGCTATAACAGGGATGGGACTGTTTTTTATCAGCATCTTTAATAAAGCAGCGGCTTTAGCGGCGGCATTATCTGCCTGGGTCGCAGAATTATCGAACCCATCACCAACTTTTAAATGTGAGCCAATAATAGCGCGTACCTCTACAGAAGGCGAGAGCAGCATATGGGCTAACTGGAATAGACCATCCGGGTCTCCACTGAAATCGTTGTCTATAATAATCCGCATGCGCGGCTGCACCAGATTTTGTACGGCCCCATTTTGTGAAAAAGATTGCGTTGAAAAAAGAAGTAGCGCAAACAGGCAGGCAACTGCATATTGCAGGCGTTGATGGATTGGCATTGGTATAAATTGGTAAGATTATCCGCAACGTACAAACCCGATCTAACGGGCCGGGGTTGATACGCTTAATTAATTGCCCGTATGTTGATCATAAATACTCTTATGTTCAATAGATCGGGCGAAATCATAATAGTCGCTGACCGCAGTTTGCCATTTCTGATAAGCTGTTTTTAATTGCGGGGAACTAAGCAGTTCATTGAAACCCGTAGACTTTGCATAATCCTTTTCTATTCTTTGGTAATTATCCCATGCATTCAGGAAAGACTGATACAGCTTTTCGGTTTTCTCTTGAATGGTCATCTTGGTTTTTTTCTTAAAGTTAAGGGTAAAAATGATGGGTGATCAGGAAAACATGGAGCCGCGTCAAAATTCAGATGGATGGACATACAGAATTTATTGAAATTGTCAACAATCAATTTGACAAGATTCAAAAAATCACAGGCCAACAAGCCATTTGGGTGCATTTTGGTCTCCTCAAAAATTATTTCATCTCCCTGAACCTGATAATCACCGCGCCGCCTAATTCCACCTGGTCGCCTTCAGCAAGGCAATGTGGCACTCCATAGATGTTCAGCCATTTCACTTTGTCATCGTGTGTATGCACTTTTAATTTATTGCCCTGTTCCGGCAGGCCTCCCTTATCAGGATAGAGCAGCCAGCTGCCTGTTTTGGCATCGTACATAATATAGGCATGGTTGCGGCTCACGCGGCTGTTGGCGCTACCCGTTACTTCCTGGTAGCCGGGTGCATCGCCGGCCATAAACACAATATCATTTTGCTGGATTTTGCCCGATGATAGTTGCGGGGTACTGGTTCTGCCAATATAAAATTTCAATTTTTCGTGCGGGTCTAAGATGTACTCATTTTGTTCCGCCTGCCCTGTGAGAACCTCCACCAGCGCCTTTGAATAATGACCTGTTACCGGCTCACCGGATCGCATCACCTTCAACCCAAAAATTGCCTTCCGTATACATTGCTCCGGTACCTGCGCTTCATGTACAAGGTGGCATTCAAAAAACCAATCCGTTTCCAGTTGTATAAAATGATTCAATAGCTTTCGTTCCAGCTGTGCTGTTTTAAAAAGGCCGGGTTTATCCAAATACAAAGCTATCCTTGCTGCTTCCTCCTGTTCTGCATCGCTGCAGACAATATAGAAATGCATACCGGCAACGGATAAGCTTTTTTCATCTACATACGGCTGCAGGCTTTGCACAATAAAACCTGTAATGGCCTCGCGCAGTACAGGAGTAGATGGCATAAACGGAGCCGGGAGTACTGCATGGGTATTCTCGGTGATGCTGCCCGGTGCTATTCCAAAACCCTTTTTCAGGCGACTCAATATATTTTTCATACTATGTATTTTAAAATGAAACGATATACAATCTTTTCTCCAAAATTTTTGCCACCGTATTGGCCAGCAATACCGCATTGGCAGAGCTCTGACCAGTTTCTATACGAATGCAGGTGACGGTATAAGAAGCATTGTTGGGCGTGGGTGCAAAGAATACATACCAGCCATCAGATTGCTTAACACCCTGCACTATTCTTTCCGGGGTACCAGTTTTGCCTGCCACCTTCATACCGTGGATTTTTTGTTTTCCGGGTCTGCTGGATTGGTCTATCATATACTGCTTCAGTAACCATGCATAGGCAGTATCATTTGCTATCCTGATGCCTTCCGCAGGTTGCTGCATTTGTCCGGCTTCCTTCAATACATACCGCGAAGGCTGCAATACACCTTTATTGGCAATGGCACCCGCTATCCTTGCTACAGACGCAGGCGTGGCGGTAAGTACACTTTGGCCCCATGCCAGCCCGGAGAAATCACTGCGGTATCGTTTGGTGGTATGGGCATAACGGGGATTATCAAACGCCCTCCGGTCATTGGTCAGGACATCCGTTCTCCACCCGGCCAGATCCTGTATTTGCTTAGCTGTGCTGCCAGGATACAGGTAGTTGTAACCGCCGCGCTGTTTTAATGGCATTCCGGTTGCCTGGTAAAGCGCTGCCAGCGGTTCTTCTAAATTATTTTCATTGGCCAGCCGGATAAAAAATATGTTACTTGAATTAACAATGGCCTCATGCATGTCTACAAACGGAACTTTGGGTGTATAGGGTTCCTGCTCCCTGGCATTGTCGCGAAAAATTTCATCCCGGAAAATATCATTGTACTTTTGCTTGTCAGCTGCCATACCCATTTTATTAAAGCCGGCCATGGCCGTTAAGATTTTTATGGTGGAGCCTGGTGCCGTTGCATAGGTCATGCCCAGGTCACGTTCTGTTACAGGTGTTTGCAAATGATTTCTTTCCCGGTCGGGCAGTTCCATCAATTCGGGTATTTGAAGATTGGGCAGCGGGTTCAATGCAGATGCCAGCACATCACCGGATACCGCGTCCAGTACCACAACGGCCATCCGTTTCTGCTGAAAAAGGCTGCTGTGCATTGAATCCTGCAATTCGGTTTGCAGGGCTGCATCCACGGTTAAATGAATACTGCGGTCCTTACCTGTTATTTTGCGGATGGCGGCACTGTTGCTGTCAATACCTTCTCTTAAACCGTCTACAAGACTGCTGTAATCATATCGTTGCAACTGGCTGCTCTGCCAGTATGGTTTGGTAAAACGATCCGGCTTGTACAAGGTTTGTACAGCATCCTGCACTTCCCGGGCAACGCCGAAGCCGCGTAGTGCGGTCAGGTGACGGGCTTCTGCAAAATAACCATTGCTTTGTCCCCAGAACAAACGCGTATTGTAATCACCCGTCCAGAAAAATAACTGTTCGCCAAAAGGATAGAACCGGCGTACTCTTTTGTGCATTAATTCATTCAACCGGAATCTGCTGAGGCCTGCCTTTTGCAGGGTGTCCACGTTTTGCGCAATGGAGTTTGTTTCACTGGTTGCCAGTAGTACACCTTTACGATCATACATATTACCGGCAGCCAGCAGCCGCATCAGTTTATCAATGCGCGGGTTATGGCTGTAAATGGGCAGCCCGTTTCGCATTACCACACGCGCCTGTTTCACTAAGTATTGGTTACGATCAGCTACCTGTATAAAAAACAGTTTGGCAGACAGCAGCAACATGCCTGATAAAAAAAATACAATGCCGGTAGTAAGGACCGGATCGTAATTTTTTTGTATATACTCCTGTTGTACGGGTTGTCCTTCCCGAGCAGATATACCGGCCACCAGCCCCATGGCGGCTATATTTATAATAAGTGAAATTTTTCCATAACTAAGAAAGGGTACTGCTACGCCGGTCAGCGGCATCAGTCCAAATGCGCCGGCGGCAATCAGTAATAATTGTACGCCGTTGGCGATGGCGATGCCGGCGCACAAATAAAAAGTAAAAGGATTACCGGAGCGGCGGGCATGCAAAAAAATCCGGTGTATTAACATGAAAAAAAGCATGAATACTGCTACCAGCCCCAGCCAGCCCAGCTCTTCGCCAATGCTTGGCAATATCATATCCGTGTGTGCTGCCGGCATGCTGTTGCTAAATCCACGACCGATGCCCTGCCCGGAGAAGCCGCCGGACGATAATGTCCAGTAGCTATGGGCCAGGTGGTCACCGCCGTATACATCATTGTCCCACTGGCTTAACCAGATGGCTTTACGGTCACCCAGCCTGTCGCCAATACCCGGCAACTGATCGCCAAATGCAAAAGCGGCAATGACGGCCAGCACCATCACCGGTGCATCTGCAATGGCCGCCAAACTGCCCCACCATTTTATACTGCGCAAATGCCCCCGGATTAATAATCCAGCAGATACCCCGGTAAAGGCAATGGCGGTGGCCATCCAACCCGGCAACTGCCACAATAAAATACAGTAACCAGCTGCAGCTGCAATGGTAAACAGCAGGTTGCCGCGGGCGATACTGTAAAAGAAGAGAAATGTAAAGCAAACCACCATGGCTGGGCCCATATCTCCCATAAGAAGATACAGGGCGAGTATGGTACCAATGCCAGCAAATACGCCCCAGCTGATAAACAGGCGCCAGCGTGTATCGGACAGTTGCCGGATCTGATCGCCATTGGCAGCAAAGAAGGCGGCGAGAAAAATCAACAGCAAATATTTTGTGATTTCTCCCGGCTGAAAAACAAGACCACCCAGCTGTATGTTTACTTTTACGCCGCTACCCTCCGGGCCCGTGCCAATAAACGCAGTAAGCAGCGCCAATCCTATAGCGAGTGCCAGCCAGCTCCATCCCTTGAGCTGGTAAACATTTCGCTTTTTAAAATTGAGCAGGGCATCAAACCACCACTTGCTGTACAGCTTTGCGGTATTGATATTGCACAACAGGGTATAACCTGCTAAGCCTGCAATAACGCCCTGTAATGACTGGTATGCATAAAGTGTGTCTGCCAGTGGATCCTGTATACTTAAAAGTAACAGGATGGAGATGCCTGATAATAGCAGCAGTATGGGCAACAGGAATGGATCCGTTTGTTTCTTGCTGAACGACAGTATGAATTGAACAATAAAGAAAGCAAGTATCAGCAGCCCTGCAATAAGTTGGTAACTGGTAATAAAACTGTCCGGGGTTCGTACCAGCAGTACCCCGTCTTCTTTCAGCTGTCCATACACGATAGATCCCATCAGTCTTATCCTGTGCGGCTTTGCAGCAAATGTAAAAGCCAGGTTTTTGTCCAGGCGGCTGCTGCCACGCCGGGTACCAAATTCAAAACCAGGTTTCATGGGCAGGATGCTGTAACCGGAATCAGTTAATAAACCGGAAAATAAAAATGTTCCGTTGCTGCCCGTACGGGTATAAACAATGGGGCCACTGCCCGAATCTTCTGTGGATGCAATATGTTCTCTTAGCTGCACCAGTACACCTGCCATGGGCTGGTTGTTGAGCAGCACAGTGCCACTTACCTGCTTTGTTCCTCCACCGTCCAAAGAGGAGGGGTGGTTAGCGGGACGGGTTAATTCCTGCACATACAAAACCGAATCAAAGCCAAGCCGTTCTCTTGATGCTGTTAAACGGGCCTGAAAATCGGCACCTCCTATACGGCTTTGCCATGACAGCGGTGCTGCAATGGAAAAAATGTTTTTGTTAAGCGCCCCCAGGTTCTCGGGTGGGCCACTGTAGGCTAATTTTTGCAACAGGGAATCTGCCAGTAAATCAATATCACGAGGGTCCGTATAATAATTGCCATCCACAATAATTTTTTTGAACGTCTCCTTGTCCATACCCGCCTGCAATTGCATGGCATGCTGCTCACGGAGTGCAATAGCTGATTTTTTAAGCTGGGGGCTCAATACATTAAACAACCTGAAAAAAAGTAGCAGCAAAATAAATGCCGCTGCCAGCAGTAGCAACCAGCCTTCCCTGTTTGCGGCATTTTTCAGATGGTTTGTTTTTGCTGCCATATAAGCTTAGGGATTGTTTGTGGGTGAAGATCCTTTTACTATAAACTGGTCAAATGCGATGGTTTGCGCGCCGTCTGCCCGCAGGCCAAAATAGGTTCCAAAACCGTTACTGAAAGGCAACACCTTTTCAACCCGGCCATTTACCAAAAAGCGAAGCATACCATTCCTTTTCTCAATGGAAAAAATATTCATTTCGGCATCCTGCCGGATACTGGATGCGGCCGTCCAGTCGGTGATTACATTCCATTGTTCATTCACAGAAGTGCCAATGGAGTAGTAGCCATTGGAGGTAAGATAAAATACCCAGAATGCATCACCCGGCTCATCGCCGCAAAAAATAATACCAAAGGGGTCGCTGCTGCCAGTACCCTGGTGAGCAGCAGTAGCAGCAATCGTAAAGTCTTTTTCTGTATCTATATTCAGTTTAATAAAAGAGGAATAACTCAGTGTGTCGTTAAAACCTGTCATGGTATACTTTCCATCCAGTAATATAAATTCACTGTTATCATCTTTCCCCGTATTCCATACACTATCCTGCGCATCAAAATCATTGTAGTACATGCCATTGACCAGCGCCACACCGGGGTCTGTCGCTACCGGTTGTGTGTTACCGTTTGCCAGGACAGGCGTATGCCTGGCATGCACGATAGTTGCAGCAGCAGGTGGTAACAGTTGCTTGCCCGTAATGACCGGTGCTGTAACAGCAACAGGGTAGGCAAGCTGCGCTGATTTGGTATCATGACTGACCAGTCTTGTCCAGGAGAAAAAAAGCAACGCTATCAGCAGCAGGCCTGCCAGGCTCCACCTGATTGTTTGGTGTTTTTTAGACGTTGACAGGCGCGGTTGGGCATGGTAGGCAAGCGTATGTGAAGAACTGGTTTGCGGCAGCATTCGCATGTCAGCCGGCGCCGGCGTTGCTGCTGTTTGAAGCAGCGTGTACACTTGTACAGAATCCGATAATCGATTAGATGGTTGCTTCCGCAGCAATCCTTCCAGCAGGTGCAACATGCCGGTTGGGGGAATTTTTCCGTCCGGCATACGTGGCACCGGTAATGGGGCACTGATGACCCGGTTGATATGCATCAGCAGATCATTCTGTTCATACTCAAAAGGAACGACCCCGGTAAGGCATTCATACAATACAATACCCAATGAATAATAATCGGTAGGGGCTGCCACCATTTTAGGCTGACTAAACTGCTCGGGAGAAGCATAATCATACGTGAGCATGGAGGAGCCCGTTACGGTGATGCTATCTGCCTGCTCCCGCAATTTGGCAATACCAAAATCGGTCAGCAGAAATTGTATTTCACCCGACGAAAGCCGGCGGTACATGATATTTTCCGGTTTAATATCGCGGTGTACAATGGCTTTAGCATGAATAGCGGTTAGCGCTTCCGTCATCTGGCTGGCCAGTGTAATTACAGTTGGTAAATCAATGGCACCATGTATTTTAAGCAGGCTGCGCAGATCACCACCTTCTATCAGTTGCATAACAATATACGGCAGCTCAGCGTCAAGGTGTACTTCTATGATCTTAACAATATAATCATGCGCGATGGATTTCATGATCTCCGATTCCCGCTGGAAACGCCGCAGTGTATCTGCATCGGTATTAAAAGCAAAATGTTTGATGGCCACCAGGCCGTCCGTTGCCATGTTTCTTGCTTTCAGCACCCGCGCATTTCCCCGTCCCAGTTCGCCCAGGATTTCATAGCCTTTAAAATATTCTTTAAATATGGAGGTGGCCATGGTTATTGTTGCGGGGTATTCATTAATAAAATTGCGGACTTCCTTTCACCGGCTTTTAAAAGGTAACGGAAAGGGGTAGCGGTGTTTTCGAAAACTATATTTTGTGCTTTCAGTAAAACTGGCAGGTGTATATCAATGCCGTTTTCAAAACCATTCAAACGCAGGTTGCTGATAAGTATCGTATCGCCTGGCTTTGCAGATCTGCCGTTGATAGCCACGGCAGCAAAATGATTTCGGGTGCTGTTTACCGGTAGTAAAACCAGCGCATGGCCGCAGCTGTCCATATACCGCCTCAGGTCAGCAAAATTTTGTGTGGAAGAAATTCGCAGGGTATCGGTCTTTTGCAGTAGCAAAGGACCTTGTACAGCGGGATGATTAGCCCTGCCAACGGATACGGGCTGACTGCTATCTGCCTGCAAACTGTCAGCCGGTAAAATAGTCATGATTTGAGTGGTGGCCGGTACCGGCGCGTTATTAGGCTTACTCAAATACCAGCCTGCGCCCGCTACCAATATAATTAGAAGACAAACCGCCAATAGTATATTTTTCACCCATGGTCTTGTTTTTTTCTGGACGATTTTAACCGGTGGCGTATGTGGCTCTGTTAGTGGAACCTGCGTATCCGGAACATCCTTGGATAGGCCTTTTGCTACCGGGTATTGCAGCAATACCACGGTAATATTATCGTGCCCGCCAGCCTGGTTGGCCATTTCAATAAGCAGGGCTGTTTTATTAACCACGGACTGGTTGCCCATCAACACGGTGCTAAGTTGTGTCGAGCTGATCATATCCGTTAGTCCGTCGCTGCACAGCAGTAATTGATCGCCAGGTAATAAAACATCACTTCCGTAATCCATAAAACCGGCATCATCCAGGCGATGCAATGCAGACCCTACTTCCCGCAGAATCTGGTTGCGGTGCGGATGTGCCATGGCTTCCTGTTCGGAGATTTCACCGGTGTCTTCCCGGATGCCTACAAATGAATGGTCCAGTGTCAGTTTCTGCAATATGCCATCCCGGAAACGATACAGCCTTGTATCGCCCACATGTACAAAATAAATCTGTTGGGCGGCAGTATCAGCTACCAGCGCAGTGAGCACACAGCACATTTCATTGAAGCGCTGGTTGTTTTGCCGTTCTGCTGCTACCTGGTTGTTGGCAAAGATGAGGGCCTCGCGCAGCATGGTTAATGTATCGCCGCTGGGTGCCTGCATGTATTGTTCAATACATTCTTTTGCGATGGCTGCAGCCCGTTCGCCACCTGCATAACCGCCCACGCCATCTATTACTACGGCAAGCGCTTTGTCATCTGACCATAACTGCCGGACAATACAGGCATCCTGGTTGGCGCTTCGCCGCTTGCCAGGGTGGGTATTACCATTTAATAATATGCTTTCCATTTTATTGTGGCAGTTTTTTAAAATGCCGTACCAGTAAAAAAACAACCAATAAAAAGAATAGCCAGGTAGTAATGGAATTGATCATGGTTTATGATTGCTGTTTAAAATGCAGTGTGATGATGCCATTTAACAATACCTGGCTTTCCGGTTCGAGGTTTGTCCATTGCGGGTTCTCTGCATAGCTCTTGGCAACAACCATTTCATTTACCCTGGTTTCATTGGCACTGAAAGATGCAATCTGGCATTTGCCGGTTGCTTCATTCAACCGGATACGTGCATGGGGATTGGATACATAGGGCGAATCAATCAACAGGTAGTTGCTATAACCCTGGTTGTCCGGTTCTTTCCGTGCAATCACTATCTCCGTATCTTTCATGCTGTATTCGCCAGCTTTATTTTTATCACCCATAAAATAATCAATGCGGGCGAAACCGTTTTGCAGGTGACGTGTTTGCTTGGTAAGGGGAGTGGCTGCCGCCAAAGAAAGATCAGTGCTGAACCTGACGGTAAAGTTGCCATTTTCCGCAAAATGGATATGCCGCAACACGTCCATGTTCAAATCCATTTTATCAAATACATTGGTCACTTTCGACTTCATAGTCACTTTGGCGGCAGCATTGCTATCGCCCTGCAAACTATTGGATCGGAGCCCGGTTAGCATACCAATAACCCTGATATCGCCGGCAGTAATTTTCTCACCGTTAAAATCAGTAGCAGGCCCAAAACGGAACTGCCATAGCGAAGAAACCGGCGAAAGATCTTCATAGTTCCTGCGTCGCAGCTGTAATGTTTTATAAAAGTTTTTAACGGCTTCTTTAACAACTACCGGCAGGGAGGGTAACCGTTGTTCATACACATCCGGGTGCAGTATCACCAGGAAGTGCATATTGAAAAGCAGGCTGGTGCCTACCGACTCCGTGCTGCATGAGTTATTAAAGCATTCCAGTAATTCATCCAGGATAAGGTTATTGCTGACTACGGAGGCCTGTATCCTGTGTTCAGGCAGCAGGAGGTTTTTTAACGTTCCCAGGAAATCGCCCGGCCTTTTTTTCATACTAAAACAGGTTATTGTTGCAATGCATAAAAAGACTATCGGAAATAAATGTAGAAGAATTTAAAACAGGCGGATGGTAAGGAAAACTTAAAATAGCCGGCAGCAAAAAAGGGGCGCCCGCAAACGATGGATGGTTGGTTTTATTGTATTTTTTATTAATTATTATATTTTTTTGCACTGCTGCCGCTGAAACCGGCCGCTGTAAAGGATTTTGCCATTACTGGCGGGACATACTAACGTTCATGGATGGTTGCGTATAAAGGATTTGCGCAGGCAACAGTGTGCTGCATATAAAATGTTAAAAGTAGAAAGACACCCTAAAATTAGCCAGCCCACGTGTTAGTAACTGCCTTCCAACTTCTTATTAGCCGGGGAGCGCTTAATCAAACGGGATAAATCTTTCCTGGTAATTTACTTTGTAATTCAGTGCGCTGGTAGTACCGCAAGTAACATCTACCGTAACGCCTGTAATACTGGCGGCCATACCGGAAGAAAGAAAAACGGCTGTCTGGGCGATATCTTTCATCGGCGGCATTTTTTTCAGCATGGTATCGGCAGATAATTTTTGAATCACACTGTCTGCTATATCCGGACCAACACTGGCAAATGCATCCCGGAAAACTTTTGAATCGGGGGAACCCGCAGAACGGATATTTACTACCCGCACTCCATACTGCCCCAGTTCTGCAGCAAGGTTTTTAGAGAAACTTTCTATGGCGCAGCAGGCCGGGCCAAAACCGCCCACCAGCGGATAACCAATACCCCCGGGCGTGGCAGTTAGAGAAAGTATGACACCTTGCCCTTGTTTGAGCATGACCCTGCCGGCAGCGGTGGCTGTAATAAATTGTGTTTCCATGGCTATTCTGACAGGCCTGTTGAATTCTTCCACTGACATCAGCACCAGCGGAACATTCTGCACAGCCTGCAGACCGATTGCATTGAATGAGATATCTACGCCACCGGATTGCTGTAGTAAATATGTCATATGTTGTCCAACTGCATTTTCATCCAGCGCATTTACTTCGGCGGCTTCAGCGCTACCGCCTGCTGCTATAATTTCATCGGCGCATTGCTGAACCGCCGGTAAATGTAAACCGGTTAGAAATACTTTTGCGCCGGCTGCTGCCAATGCCCTGGCCACTGCTCCACCCAGCGAGCCACCCGCGCCATATATAACTGCATTTTTATTGTTAAGTAACATAGTCGGTTTTTTATTTACCAAAAATAGCTTTCCCGTGTTATTCATCGTCCTTATCATATCCAAAAGCCGGAATCGACCCTTTAATTGTCGCGTTTACACCCTTGCGATACACAAAAGGATATCGGCTGGTATATTCATTAAAATACCCTGATGCGACGTACATTTGCCAACTCAATACCATTATTTCTGTATGTCAGCCAATGCCTACCACCGGATAGTGATAAAAATAGGATCAAACGTGTTAACCCAAAAAGATGGGTTGCCCAACCTGTCGCGCATAAAACACCTGGTTGATCAGATTGCCGCTGTAAAAAAGCAAGGCAAAGAAGTGGTGCTGGTTTCTTCCGGTGCCGTGGCCGCCGGCCGAAGCTTACTACAGGTAGATGAAAAGCTGGAAGCGGTCGCAACCAGGCAACTGCTGGCTTCCATTGGCCAGGTAAAACTCATTAATATTTACGCGGGTTTATTCCAGGAATACCGGTTATTGTGTTCGCAGGTGCTGGTAACAAAAGAAGACTTCAGGGACCGGATCCATTACCTGAACATGAAAAATTGTTTTGAGATATTGCTCAAACATCATGTGGTTCCGGTAGTGAATGAGAATGACGTGGTGTCGGTCTCGGAATTAATGTTTACCGACAATGATGAACTGGCGGGTTTAATTGCATCTTTTTTGAATGCGGACGCACTTATTATACTCAGCAATGTAGACGGCATTTATGATGGTGATCCGGCAAACAGCAGCAGTAAACTGATAGAAGAAATAGATAACTCAAAGATTGATCTCTCGGCATTTATATCTTCCGCCCGCTCAGATTTTGGAAGGGGTGGTATGCTCACCAAAACAAATATTGCGCAGAAAGTTTGCAGCCTCGGCATTTCAGTGCATATTGCCAATGGGCAGCGGGTAAATATATTGACCGATTTGCTGGAGAATAAAGTGCCGCATACCCGGTTCATTGCTAACAAAAAATTATCTGGCAAAAAGAAGTGGATAGCCCATTCAGACAAGGCAGCGAAAGCAGTGGTGCAGATAAACGAAGGAGCCAGGCTGCTGCTTGCCTCGGGGAAGCCCATCAGTTTATTACCAGTGGGTATAATAGCCATTGAGGCTGATTTTCAGAAAAGCGATATTATCAGGCTGGTAGATGAGAAAGGTGAATCCATTGGCCTGGGTATTGCAGAATACGGATCAGAAAAAGCGAGGGAGCGCATGGGCAAAAAGCAGCAGAAGCCCCTGGTGCATTACGATTACCTGTACATAAACGCATAAAGAAAACCATAAAGGTGAGTTATACTTCTTATTTTGAAAATGCTAAACGGGCTGCCACTGATATAGCCGGGCTAGGCAGCGAGGTCATCAATGCAGTACTGTTTGATTTGGCGGAGACACTTGTTACACACACGGATTTACTTTTAACGGAGAATAAGAAAGACCTGGATCGCATGGATCCGGCGGATGAAAAATATGATCGCCTGCAGTTAACCGCTGCAAGAATAGCAGGTATCGCTGCAGAAGTTTCCAATGTAGCGGGGTTACCTTCCCCGCAGGGCGAAATACTGCTGAAAAAAGCAATGCCCAACGGAATGGAGATTTCAAAAATACGTGTACCCCTCGGTGTAGTAGCCGTTATCTACGAAGCAAGACCCAATGTAACCATTGATGTATTTAGCCTGTGCTTCAAAACGGGTAATGTGGTCGTGTTGAAAGGAAGCGGAGATGCCGCCTTTTCCAATAAAGCAATGATTGGCATTGTACACCAGGTAATGATGAAACATACACTAAATGTGAATGCGGCCACACTTTTACCGCCGGAACGCGAAGCCACAGATGCGCTGCTGCAGGCAGTTGGTTATATAGATGTTGTTATTCCCCGTGGCAGCCAGGGCCTCATCAACTTCGTGCGGCAAAACAGTAAAATACCTGTTATTGAAACGGGAGCGGGTATTGTACATGTATTTGGAGATGCAAGTGCTGATACCGGCAAACTGAGTGATATTGTTTTCAATTCCAAGACCCGGCGGCCCAGTGTTTGCAATTCGCTGGATTGCCTGGTTATCCACCAGCAACTATTGCCGGTGCTGGCCGATATACTTGCTCCCCTGGCAGCAAAAGGGGTACAATTGTTTGCAGATGCGGACGCCTATGCGGCACTGAATCATCACTATCCGGCTGCTTTGTTAGATCATGCAACCAGCACTCATTTTGGAACAGAGTTTTTATCGTTAAAGATGGCTGTTAAAACGGTAGCCAGTTTTGAAGCAGGTTTGAAACATATAGAAATACACAGTTCAAAACACAGTGAGGCAATTGTATCTGAAGATGCCGGCCATATAGAAATGTTTTTAAACAGCGTAGATGCGGCGGCAGTATATGCAAATGTGTCTACGTCTTTCACAGACGGTGCCCAGTTTGGCCTCGGTGCCGAGATAGGCATCAGCACCCAGAAACTGCATGCACGCGGCCCCATGGGCCTGGAAGAATTAACCAGTTACAAATGGATTGTGCGGGGTAACGGGCAGGTGAGGTTGTAAAAGACTCCCGCATCAGCATCCAGTTAAAAGAAGAGCAAACCATTATTGATATAGCAGTATTTATCAAAAGAATAATAGTATGAGCATCAGCAAGACAATTTATATACAGCCTGCTCGCTTTGGCAGTAGCCGGAAAATAACTGGCCATGCTACAGAAGGAATGATGCCGAAACTGGTTGAAAAAAATGGCCGGCATATGCTGCTGGCAGACGGCCAACCATTTTTAATGCTGACGGGACAGGCGCATAATTCCAGCGCATGGCCTGGTATGCTGCCACAATTATAGCTTGCTATTGAGCAAATGCATGCTAACACCCTGGAACTGCCCATTTACTGGGAGCAGGTAGAAGCCGAAGCCGGCAAATTTGATTCTTCATTGATTGACACATTATTGCTGCAGGCCCGGGCGCATAAAATTCGACTGGTGCTGTTGTGGTTTGCCACCTGGAAGAACGGCAGCAACCACTATATGCCAGGGTGGATGAAGCAGGATGCCGTAAAATATCCAAATGTAACGAGCCGCAACGGGAAACCAATTGATTCGCCTTCGACCAATGTGAAGGCCACAATGGATGCAGATATCAAAGCATTTACAGCCATGATGGGTTATTTATAAAAAGCAGATCGGCAGCATACGGTCATTATGGTGCAGGTGGAAAATGAACCCGGTTCCTGGGATACCGTGCGGGATTATGGTTCCGCTGCGCAAAAACTATTTGAAGGAGCTGTACACACCTGAACTACTGCAACCTGCTGTATTAAAGGCTTTGAATAAACCTGTGGTGGCCAAAGGCAGCTGGCAGGAAGTATTCGGCACTGATGCAGACGAATACTTCCAGGCATGGTCGGTAGCCCATTGTATCGGACAAGTAGCCGCTGCCGGAAAAGCAGTCTACCCATTGCCGTTATACGTAAATGCAGCCCTCCGTGATCCGCTCAGCAACCCGGGTGCAGACACCTATGAAAGTGGCCGCCCCACTGATAATGTAATCCCCATCTGGAAGGCCGCGGCACCTGCTGTTGATTTGCTGGCCCCGGATATTTATCTCTCCGGCAGTGAAAAAATTTTAAAAGTAATAGACTTGTATGATCGTAAAGACAATGCACTCTTTGTGCCGGAAGCTGGATTTAGCGGGGATAAATTAAAATACCTGTATGAAGTAATTGCCCGCGGTGGAATTGGGTTTTCACCATTTGATATAGATGATAATGGGGAAGGCGTAGCTGCACCTCCTAAAACAGCGTTACGGGCAGCGTATGGGTTGGAATTTGCCATGATGGCACCGATGGTGCAGCAATGGGCCAAATGGGGTTTTGAAGGAAAAATAAAAGCGGTGGTGGAGCGTGAAGACCAGGCCGCCCAAACGATTGATCTTGGTGGATGGCAGGCCGTGGTAGCATTCGGCGGACCGGGTAGGGGTAATAAAGCACCGGCTAATGCTCAGCCAACCGGCAAAGCAATGATTGTGCAACTGGAAGAAAATAAATTCGTTCTTATTGGTACGCGCTGTCATATAAGTTTTCATCCCGCAGGAAAAAACACTGGTAAAGCGTGGCAGTATGATAAGGTAGCAGAAGGACATTATGAAAACGGCATATTCAAATTACTGCGTATACTTAATGGGGATGAAACAGACTGGGGCGGCCCCCGGTTGGGAGACGCGCCAACGGTACTTGAAACCGCGCTCATTGTACGTTAGAACACTGACTGATGGCGGCATCTGTGCAAGCTTGCCGGGAAGATTACGGGTCAATGACAAGTTATCATTTTATTGTTGAGGTTTGCTGCAAGCTTTTGTTATACTTATACAGCTTTTATTCTATATAAATCTTATCTACTGCGGATGAGCGGAAGAAATATTGGTTGCAGCAACCGCGCAAGACTCCTTTTATACAGGCAATACCTTTTTTATAATCCGATGGGATACTTCTCAAAAGGAAATTCAAGCTGTCATTAAAATTGTATTAATAAACACTCCTGCAAACCCGGACGGACCGTTTGTAAGACCGGAACGATCTGATCCCTCTAATCAATGCTTGCATTGCTTACTCCCGTTAATATACCAGCTATAATACCTGGTTATAAAATTTGAATTTTTTATAAAGTATAAGGTTATCCGGGTAAATTTTGTTTATTGAAAGTTGATTTAACAATTAGTTAATTTTGCTACCTTGATAGTCCAAAACTAATCTCTCAATTTATGAAGAAAATAAACCTCGTTTTATTCTTCCGCAAAACTACGTGGATGATTGTGCTCTGTTTGATAACCGGCTTTGTGCATGCACAAAAAACCGTTCGCGGTACCATACTGGGTGCAAAGGGCGAAGCCCTTAGTGGGGTCAGTGTTGTTGTGAAAGGCACCACGCAGGGAAGTACTACAGATGCATCCGGCAAGTATGCCATCAACGCCGGTGAAAAATCAGTATTGGAGTTTTCAATTGTAGGTTATGTACACAAAGAAGTGCTGGTGGGCAACCAGTCTGTTATTGATCTCAGCCTGGAAATTGGTTCCGCTAATATTGCCGAAGTTGTGGTTACGGCGTTGGGCATTAAGCGTGATAAAAAATCGCTGGGCTATTCTGTGCAGGAAGTAAGCGGAGAATCACTCTCTGCTGCTAAAGAAGTGAATGTTGCCAACGCACTGGCCGGAAAAGTGGCGGGGGTACAGGTTACACGGTCTGCCAATGGCGCGGGTGGCTCTTCGCGTGTTATTATACGCGGAACCAACTCACTGGTGGGTAACAGCCAACCTTTGTACGTGATTGACGGCATTGTGATGAACAACAGCAACCCCAATGCACCGGGCAGCACCGGTGGCATTGATTTTGGCGATGGTATTTCAAACATTAACCCGGAAGACATTGAATCCATGTCTGTTTTAAAAGGCCCCAATGCAGCGGCTTTATACGGACAGCGCGGAAGCAATGGCGTTATACTGATTACCACTAAATCAGGAAAAGCGCACCGGGGCATTGGCGTAAGATATGGTATCGATTATTCAATGGGTGATGCACTGGTGTTACCAGATTTCCAGGATGAATACGGTCAGGGTTTGGATGGAACGTTTACAAACTGGAAAGGCACAGATGGCAAGGTATATACCTGGGCAGCCGCACAAGCTGGCAGTATTCCCGGCATGCCCAAAACCAGCGGCGGCCGCGACCGTTTTACCCGCGCCAGCTGGGGAGCCAAAATGCAGGGCCAGCAGTATGAAGACCAATGGGGAAACGTGCTGAGCTTTACACCACAACCCCATACTTTTAAGGAATACTTTGACAGGGAAAGGGCCCTGGTTAATAACCTTAGTATTGACGGGGGCAATGAAAGTGTAACCTACAGGCTGTCTTACGGTAATACAGATATAAAGGGGTATACGCCAAAAAACACCCTCAAACGCAATAATATCAACCTGAGCATGGTTGCTAAAATCACTTCAAAACTGGAGCTTGATGTAAAAGCCAGTTATATTGATCAGAAAGGGCAAAACCGTCCAACGGTATCTGATGCAAGTGATAACCCGGCTTATATATTTATCAGTCAGCCAAGAAGTATAGCTATGAGCATACTGGAAAATTCTGCCTGGACGGCCAATGATGTGGCCAAACAGCTGGGCTATGGAACTGTTCCTTATGTTGGGCTTGAAAAAACTTACGCTACCAATTCTTCTACCGCTAACCCGGCCTGGACCAGGGATCATACTTTTAATGCTGACCAGCGCCAGCGCCTGATTGGTGGCATCCGGTTAAGTTATAAATTCAACGACTGGGTACGCCTGACCGCAAAGACGGGCACCGATTTATATACCGATCAGCGCTACCGTTACCGCGAAAGAGGAACTTACCAGAGCTCCAATAAAAATGGCGATATTTCTGAACAGGTATCACGTGTGCATGAAGACAACAGCGATGTATTGCTTTCACTTACACCCAAATTGCTGAAAGATTTCTCTTTTGCATTAAACCTGGGTGCCAATCATCAGAAATTTTCTTCAAGAACTACGGGCAATACGGGCAATGAATTTATTGTACCCAACCTGTATGCTATCAATAATACGCTTACCAATTCTTATGTATTTGGATTGTCTGAATCGTCTATTAATTCAGTATACCTGTCTGGCCAAATAGGCTATAAAGAATATGCTTTTCTGGATTTTTCTGCCAGGAACGACTGGTCGTCTACCTTGTCGCCGGCGAATAATTCATTCTTTTATCCTGCTGTGAGCGGTAGTCTGATTTTAACGGAAGCCTTCGGTATTAAAAGTGATGTACTCAACTTCTTGAAAGTCCGTGGTTCACTGGCACAGGCGGGCAGTTCCGGTAATCCTTATCAGTTAACAGGTACCTACTCGCTTGATCAGAATCCACAGGGCGGCATTCCGCTGGCATCGTTTTCTTCCATTATTCCGGATCCCAATCTTAAAAATGAACTAACTACCTCAACGGAGTTTGGTTTGGAAGCGCGGTTCTTCAAAAACCGGGCAGGCCTCACGTTTGCTTACTACAATGCGTCAACTAAAAACCAGATACTGGATGTTCCATTGCCCACTTCAAGTACGTTTGCGTCGCGCCGTATCAATGCGGGCGAAATCAGTAACCATGGTATTGAAGTCTCACTCAATGGTACACCTGTAAAAAGCAGCACTGGTTTCAGGTGGGATATCACTATTAATTATTCCCGTAATAAAAATAAAGTAGTGGCCCTTGCAGATGGCGTAGATACTTATGTGCTGGGTTCAGATCGGGGTGTGAACGTTGTAGCGCAGCCGGGCAAGCCGTTTGGAACTATAGTAGGAAACGGTTTTCAATGGCTGCGCGATGCCGATGGCCGTCACCTGATTGATCCTACATCCGGCCTTCCACTAAAAAGCAATGGCAAAATTTTGTATGATATGGGCAACGCACTGCCCGACTGGATAGGGGGCCTCAACAACACGCTGCGGTATAAATCTATTGCATTGGGAGGCCTGATAGATTTCAGCCAGGGCGGAAAAATTTATTCGCAGAGCCTGCGTGAAGAATTGGTGTATGGGACTATTAAAAAAACATTGCCCGGCCGCGATGGTACATTTATAGCAGATGGCGTAGTTGCATCAAAAGCAGCAGACGGGTCATGGGTTGGAACAGGAAAAGCAAATGCAAAGCAAATTAAGGCACAGGATTACTGGAATGTGGTAGCGCCGGATAAGGACAACGTGGTGCCGGAAGAAATGCTGAATGATGCCAGTTATATTATATGCCGTGAAATGACGCTGAGTTATGAGCTGCCTTTAAGGATAGTGGGCCGCACACCTTTTAAAAGTATCCGCGCCGGTATTTACGGACGCAACCTCTTTTACCTGAAAAGAAAAACGGATGGGTATGCACCAGAAGCTTCTGCTTTCAACGTTAACAATTCTTCCTTGGGACTTGAGTCGACTGCGCTTCCGCTGATGCGTTATTTTGGCGCCAGTTTAAATGTAGCTTTTTAATCTATTAACAGAAATCAGTAAGAACAATGAAAAAGTCATTTATATCAATTATACTTATTGCTGCCGTTTCTTTTTTTCCATCCTGCACCAAGGATTTTGAAAAACTGAACACGCCACCAACTTCCGTTACCGTTATTGATCCGGGACTTGTATTAAGCAAGGTGCAGAAAGATGCTGCTTTTGCCGAAGGATTTGAATATCCCAATAACCAGTTTGGATCCTGGATTCAGCAATGGGCAGGCGGCGTATTAATTTCCAGCTCAAGGTATATAGAGCAGGCGGATAACAGCACCTGGGATGCTCATTATACACTGATCAGGAATATCAGCCAGATCAGGAATGAAGTATTAAAGGGGCTGGAAAATGATCCCGCAGGAAGAACGAAACTTGCTATTGCTAAAATTGTTGAAATATCAATATGGCAGCGGTTAACGGATCTTTTCGGAGATGTACCTTACTCGCAAACAGCGCAGGGTGCGGAAGCGGTAAACTCAAAACCTGTTTTTGATACGCAGGAATCTATTTACAAATCTTTGATTGCCGGCCTCGATGCAGCTATGTCACAACTGAATGCGACAGACGCCAGCTACGGCAGTGCTGATTTCTATTATAAAGGAGATGTGGCAAAATGGAAAAGGTATGCCAATTCTTTGAAATTGCGACTGGGTTTACGCATCCGTTATGCAGACGGTGCATTGGCACAAAAAACAGTGGTGGAAGCCATGGCACAACCGCTGTTGCTCAGCAATAGCGACAATGCTACTGTTCCTACGTATAACAATGCTACCAACGACAACGTACACCCCGTGCTGAACCAGTTTTTAGGAGGCAGTCCGGATCTTAAGTACCTGGCGGAGGCTTTTGTTACGCGGCTGGTATCTACCAATGATCCCCGTTTGCCAAGGATTGTGCAACCCACTGTAAATTCTGTAAAAGCTGGCAGCCCCGCATATAAAGGAATCGGCGTTGCGCTTACAGATGATCTGCTAAAAACAATTATAAAGGACGATTACTCAACCGTATCAACACTTACGTTTTTTAATAAAGCTTATAGCCCGGCCATTCCATGCATGGTGATGTCTTATTCAGATGTGTCATTTTATAAAGCGGAAGCGGCATTGGAAGGCTGGGGTGCCACCTCCGCGCAGGCTGAAGGTTTTTACCAGGATGGCGTGAAAGCAGCCCTTGCGCAGGAACCCTATAATATTACCACCGTTCCGGCGAATTATGCGGCGCAGTTATCTTTTACCGGCCTTAGTAAAGAACAAATGCTTGACAGGATTGGCACGCAGAAATGGATTCAGCTGTTTGGCCGTTCATATGAGGCATTTACTGAATGGCGGCGGATGGGCTACCCGGCGCTTACTCCCGGGCCCAATCCCGGTTCAACCAATGGCACTATTCCGCGACGCACGCTTTATTCTTCCCGCGAAGCATTGCTGAATACAGATAATTACAAGGCAGCATCTGCAAAAATGGCAAAAGGTGATTCTTATGTTTCAAAACTGTGGTGGGATAAAAGGTAGTTAATGCGTTTACACTAATGTAATGCTGGTAGCAGGCACTTAAAATGTAAATACACGGGGATGTCTAAAAGGCTCAATAGCTTTCCGGGACATCCCCTTTTTTTATGCCCGGCCTCTCGCGGAAAGTGTTTCGCAGAATACCTGTTGTTTGCAATAGCTATTACTGTTCGTAGCTGATCGCCAATGAGTATCTATCCATCCACACACCCAGATCCTGGTAAACAAAACCTGCATCCAGGTAATTAAATGATTTGTCCGACAATATGTTTAAATGCTTCACTTCAAAATAAAGGCCCGTGCCAAAAGATTTTATGATGGATTCCTTGGCAGCAAATAATTTAAAAAAGTATACACGCTGATTTATAGCGTTGCCGTTTAGTGAATCGAAATGCAATAATTCAGCGGGGCACATCAGCTCAGCCGCTATCTCATGTATGCTGATGGCCGGATTAATATATTCTATATCTGCCCCAATTTTTTTATGAACCGAAATGGCTACCAGCAGATAATCATGGGCATAAGAAAAACTAAAATGAAAATCTGGTGTGGCTTTCAGAAAAGGTTTTTTATATTCATTGTAATCCAGTTCAAAATTGCTTACGCTATACTGCTTTAATAAATATTCGTATAAAAAACTTCTTGCCAATAATCTCTTATTTGCATCTTTTCTAATTGTATAGCCACCTATTTCGTCCAGCTGGCGGGCGGGTATAATGGATGTATTAATAAGACCGGTATTGATGTCAATATTCAACAAGTATATTTGCATGCCAGGTTGAATACTAATTTGCCGGTCAATAATATAATTATTCATCCATATTCATTTTATGCCGGGCTGATAAAATATAGTTGCTTATAGTTGCACTGTTTGTACGTATAATATCCAGATGATTGCAATGCAAGGGAATGCTGGTTACATGTTTTGCTGCTGATTCAATATTATTATTAATCCTATGTTTTTTTTGCTTTGCTTTAAACAGTACTACCTGTGTGTGGCATAAATAATGACTGATGGGCGAGGCTGCCAATTGCCTGGCGGTTTCAAAAATATCATCAGCTTCCAGCGAATCAGGCTTCTTTTTCGTTACCGGCGGGTATTTTCCTTTTTTGGCATTGCTGCTATCATTGGATATATAAGTATCCAGTAGAAATAAATGGATGTTTGTGTATCCGCGTTGTTCAAGAATGCCGGCCATTTCTAAAGCAAGCTGCCCTCCCAGCGACCAGCCCAGCAAATAAACTGGATGGGTCAGGGCATATTTTTTTTCATACGCAGCCAGGTAGTAATGTGCGAGTTTATGCAGGGAAAAAACCTTGCTGGTTTGATACATATTGTAATTGTCTATCCCGATGCAGTTAAATCCATGGCATAATAGATCTGCCAGCTGCTGGTAAGCCTCGGCGCCGCTATGACCGGGATGAATAAATATCATATTGTGGGGGCTGATGTTTTTCGTAGTATGGAAGGGTTTTACCAATTCCGCATGATCATTTGCTCCAACAATTTTGTCAATTGATTTTAGCCTGAAAATATCTGCTACCTTGATAGTGTATCCCAGTAACTGGCTCATGCGGTAGGAGGCTTCTATTGCCAGTATAGAGTTTCCGCCCAGGATAAAAAAATTGTCTGTCATGCCTGCTTTATTAATACCCAGCACTTTTTGCCATATATTACAGAGTGCTATTTCTGTTGCATTAACCGGTGGGCTGTATTCGTTGGAGACTTTGCCAAAACCGGGATTGGGTAGTGCCTGTGTATCCAATTTACCGTTGGATGTAAGTGGTATTGCGTCTATTTCCAGCAGGCGTTCCGGCAACATATATGCCGGCAATAATTGAGACAGCTTTTTTTCAATAGCAGGTATAGCCAGTTTTTCATTGCAGCCATCTGTTGTAAAATAGGCAGCTAAATATTTACCAGCGCCTGAGACTGTTTGCCTTTCTTTTACTGCAACACAGCACTGTCGGATTCCTTTGATTTGCAATAGTGCTGTTTCTATTTCACCGGTTTCAATTCTAAATCCCCTGATCTTTACCTGTTCATCATTTCTTCCCCTGTATTCAAGGCAGCCATCTGGTAGCCATCTTACCAGGTCGCCCGTTTTATACAAACGGGTATAGCCCTTTACACGGTCTGCATTAGTAGCAAACGGGCTGGGTATAAAGCTTTCCTCCGTAAGGTTGGGTTTGTTCAGGTAGCCGCCCGCTACACCGGCTCCGCCAATATGCAATTCACCCACAATACCAACAGGAACCGGGGCCAGGTTGCTGTCCAGCACATATGCTTTACAGTTAGTTAACGGTTTGCCGATGCAATTGTTTTTATCGCCCGTTTTATACGTATGCATGCACGCAATAACCGTGCTCTCTGTAGGCCCATATGCATTGATTAATTTCCTGTTTCTGCTCCACCGGTTCATTGTTTCAGTATCGCATACTTCTCCTCCAACCAATAATGTTTTCAAATGGGGTAATGGCGCATGGTGTATGGCGCTTAACATTGCAGGAGGCAGGAGAGCGGTGCTAATTTCAGCATCATCCAGGTAGCGGGAAAGCAACTGAGCCTCCTGCCTGATATGTGCCGGTAAAATGCAAAGCTGTGCTCCTGTGCAAAGCGCACTGAATATTTCCCAGACGGAAGCATCAAATGGTAAGGATGCATATTGTAATACCCTGGATGCAGGCTTAATTGACAGGAGCTTTTTTTGAGCAAAAATTAAATTTACCAGGTTACTATGGGTCACCTGCACGCCTTTGGGTTTACCAGTTGTACCCGAGGTATAAATAATATAAGCGGTACCAGTTGCGGTATTGTGCAAGGGCAGGTTACGTAGTTCTTTTCGGTAGTGGAAAGAGGTTGCCGGCCAGATGTGAATAATTTTTTCCTGTGGCAGTAACAGATGCTTATCTGTACCGGCCTTTCTTTGGCAAAGTATGAGTACTGTTCCGGTATCTTCCAGTATATAATTTATTCTTTCCTGCGGATAATGCGTAGCAACAGGCACAAAAGCAGCACCTGCTTTCAGTATAGCCAGTATGCCTGTTACAGCTTCAATGCTGTTGTCTGTAAAAATGGCAATAGGTATACCTGGCGGAATTGCGTGTTTTGTTCTTTTAGTGTATTGCTTCCTGATATATTGTGCCAGGTGATTGCTTTGTTCATTCAGCTCACGGTAGGTTAGTCGTTCGCTCTCATAATCAAGCGCAATGTTGTCCGGCCATTTATCAACCTGCTCCTGGAACAGCTGACAAATTGTTTTTTCAACAGGAAAGGTTTTGTTTGTTTTATTCCAGCCGGTGACGGTTTGTTTATATTCCTCCGGGTTTAAGAGGCTGATTAGCCCATACGGCTGCAGGGGCGACGCTATAAGCTGGTACAACAAAAAAGCATAATGGTCAATGAGGCGTACAATGCTATTCTTATGGAAAAGGCTGGTAGCGTAACTGATTTGACCCGTCAATTCTTCGCCGTGATCATCAATATAAAATGACAGGTCAAATTTTTCTACTGCATGAACGCCTTTGGCGGGCGATGCTTTAAAGGAATTATTTTTCTTGTTTCCGAAGCGTTGCACGACAAACATCACCTGGAAAATAGGGTGGCGCGACGGATCGCCGTTAACGCCCAGTTCATCCACCAACTTTTCAAAAGGAAGATCCTGGTATAATTGTGCTGCTGCCTGTTCCTGGTGAACTTCCTGTATAAGATCCTGGAAACCCGCTGTCTTGTTGAGCCGTGCCCGGTTAACCTGCATATTTACAAAACAGCCCATTAACCCCTCTGTTTGCAGGTGCTGCCTGTTTGCAATAGGACTGCCAACTACAATGTCGTCCTGGCCACTGTATTTGCCCAGCAGAATATAGATACTGCTTAGCATTACACTATGTAATGTGGCGCCGTTTATACGGGCCAGGTTTCTCAATTGCCCGCTGATGGCCTTTGTAAATGTAAATTTTTCCTGTGCCCCTTTGTAGTCAATGCTGCCTGGCCGTACAAAATCAGTTGGTAGCTGCAGCGCCTGGTAACCAGCCAGTTTTTTTTTCCAGTAACCTAATTGGCTTTCCAATACCTGACCTGTCAGGAAAGTTTTTTGCCAAACTGCATAATCTTTATATTGTATGTCCAGGCCAGGCAAACAAAAGTTATTGTCTTTGCTTACAAAAGCCTGGTAGAAGGCGAGGAGTTCTTTTTCAAATATGCCAATTGACCAGCCATCAGCAGCAATATGATGAATGTTGATCAATAAAAAAACCTTTTTTTTTGAGGGTAACCCGGTTAATGCATTGGTTTGCTTAACAATATAAAATTTCACGCGCACCGGGTATTCTTTGCTTAAATCAAAAGGACGATTAACATCTTCTTTAATAAGCGATCTATAAGCAGCTTGATTTGAAACAGTAACCTCCTCCATCTGCAAAGGTTCTTCATGCACCCGCTGAATACCCTGCTCCTGGTTGTGACACTGCTCAATGGTAGTTCTTAATACCTCATGCCTTGTAACAATTTGCTGCAGTGCATGTTTTATGCCTTTTATGGTAGTCCTGGTACCAAGTTCATATACTGCAGGAATATGGTAAGCATTGCTTCCCTGCTCATACTGCTCAATAAACCAGATACGCTCCTGTGCAGGACTTAGCGGAAAAGTTTTTGACAGTGTGTTTTTAATAATCAGGGTTTTCCAAAATGCGTCTTTTGAAAAAATGTTGTTATCAGACAATACAGCTGTTATCTGCTTTTTATTGTCAATAACAAAATCCCTGGTTGTATCATTCCGGAGTTTTGCTGACGTAGATAGTTTAATGTTTTCATTTTCAAGCCAGATAGCACCTGCATCTATTCTTAACTGGTTAAAAAAATCGTTTATTTCCATCATACTATACATATACTCCCGTTTTCATCAGGCATTTATTAAGATATCCCATTCCACATTGTCGGGGTTGATGCGTTTAACAGAAAGGCTGTTCAGTAATGCCTGTATTGTTTTCAACGTAAATACATCCGATACTTTTACATCGTACCCCAGTGTTTTACTCATCCGGTGAGAGACCTGTATGGCTAAAATAGAATTGCCGCCTATCCTGAAGAAATTATCTGTTATACCCACCTGCGCAAGCTCCAGTGCCTGCTGCCAGATATTGCATATCTTGATTTCTGTTTCTGTTGATGGCGCAATATAGTCGTCTTCCATTCCATCAGCATTGTATCCGGGGAGTGCTTTTTTATCCAGCTTTCCATTTAAAGTCACCGGGAATGATTCCATTTCAACCCATGCCCCCGGCACCATGTATGCCGGTAAGACCTGTGAGAGGAAACCGGCGATATCAGCCTCGCCCGGGGCGGTATCGCTTCCATCTGTACTATAATAACCCACCAGGTATTTAAGCGTGCCAGCTGCGGTTGCCCTTTCTGCAACCAATACGCAGCTTTGCCTTATACCGGGTATGCCTGACAACGCATGTTCTATCTCTCCTGTTTCAATCCGGTATCCCATAATCTTTACCTGCTCATCATTTCTGCCAATGTATTCCAGGTTGCCATCGGGTAGCCATCTCACCAGGTCGCCTGTCTTATACAAACGATCATTACCACTTAACCCCGCCGCAGCCGCAAAAGGATTTCTAATAAATCGTGCAGCTGTAAGTTCACCGCCCTGTAAATACCCACGGGCTATACCCGCCCCGCCTATGTACAATTCTCCTGTTACTCCAACAGGAACAGGGTTCATGCCAGGATCAAGCACGTAAGTAGTCCTGTTTTTAACCGGTTTACCAATAGGAATATTGTCAGACGTTATGCTGTTACTCAGATCAAACATGCAGGTGAACGTGGTGCTTTCTGTTGGCCCGTATCCATTCAAAAAATGCAGGGGCTTAGCAGGACTGTTGATTAATTTATCAACTGAATATCTTTCCAGCGCTTCCCCGCCGGTAATCAGGTAACGTACATTTTTGAAAATCTCATTATTCAAATGGAATAAACTTTCAAAAAGTGTTTTTGTGAGCCAAAGTACAGAAACAGCATTGTCTGATATGAATGAACTGAACGCATTAATGTCTGCGATTAAGGTTGACAGGTCCTGCGGAATTACCAAGCGGTTTCCATTGAGCAAAGGCGTCCATAATTCAAAAGTAGTGGCATCAAATACTGGTGAAGAAAGGAAGGCAAAAACATCCCGGGAATTTAATTGGATATAGTCATTAAAAACCAGGCTCGTCACGGCAGACTGCTCAATCATTACGCCTTTTGGCTTGCCGGTTGTACCAGAGGTATATATAACGTAAGCCAGGTTTGCGGCCTCGCTATACAGAGCCAGGTTGCTGCTGTCTTCTCCATGGAAAAGACTTTCCTCCTCATCTATGTAAAGAATTTTTTCACCGGGCAAAGAAGTGTTGCCTGGTTGCTCAGATTGCCGCAGGCAAAGAATAAGTTCCGCACCTGTTTCCTGCAGCATGTAATCAATTCTTTCTTGCGGATAATTAATATCTATGGGCAGGTAAGCACCACCTGCTTTCAATATCGCCAATATGCCTGTTACCATGGCTGCACTCCTGTCTAAAAAGAGCGCAATCACTGTGTCGGCTTTAAATTCCTGTTGTGTTCTTTGCAGGTATTGCTTCCTGATGTGCCGCGCCAGCTGATTGCTTTTTTCATTGAGCTCTTTATAAGTGACAGGCCGGTTTTTATACAGCAATGCAATGTTGCCCGGTGTTTTAGCTGCCTGCTCCTGGAAAAGTTCACCGATGGTTTTGTTGTTTGGAAATGCTGTGGCGGTATCATTCCACTGGTAAATGATCTTTTTATATGCTTCGTCATCCAGCAATGATATTTCCCGTTGTGGTTTCCCGGGATTTTTTACAACCTGGTAAATAATACGCCGGAGTGTTTCAAGGTGCTGTTGTGCTTTTTCGTTTGTTAAATGGCTGCCGTCGTATTCAAGGTGAATGGTTATTGTATCACCAAATTCATAAGCAATAATGCCTAAGGGGTAAGTAACTTTCTCAACAGCACTTCTCAATGAGATCTCCTGCACAGGTATTTCCGGCTCTGTTCCTGGTATTTCCCCCGATGCTTTTGGCACAGGATAATTCTCATATACAAACAGGCTGTGAAATAATCTTTCGCCATCTTTTTGCAATGTTGCCAGTTCAGCAAAACTATGTGTATTCAGTGCTGTTACTTTTTGCTGAATTTGATGCAGCTGTTCCCTCACATTGTTGTCATTGTCCCAATCAACAATTAAGGGTAATGTATTGATGTATAAGCCCACACTTTCTTCGATACCCTCAACCGGTAAATCTCTGCCCGATACGGTGGTGCCAACAATACTCTGCAGGCTGTTGCTGTATACACTCAGTAGTTTATGCCATGTAAATTGAATGATTACATTCAACGTAATGCCTTCCTGCTGACTGAATGCCTTGATGCTCTCATAATTCTGGCCGGTAAGTTCCAGCGTGCAGGTTGCCGGCTTTTCTACCTGCTGATAAATGTCAGTACCTATTGGTATACTAAGCAGCGCATCAATATTATTGGTGCCCGCTGCTTTTGACATGGCTTCTTCCCAATAGTTTTCTACTGCGGATTTGTTGTTGCTGATGTATTCCTGTGCTTCCAGGTAGGCAACATCTTCGGTTATGTGCAAACGCTTATTGCTGATCAGTTCATGGTAATAATAATTAAGGTTGGTAAATAGTAGCTGGCTGCTCCAGCCATCTGAAATACTATGGTGTTCACTTTTTAGTATGGTATAATAATCGGCTGATTGCCGGATGATGTGTAACCGTAGCAGCGTTGGTTTGGTTAAGTCAAAACTTCGTTCCCGGTCTGCTGCCTGGATGGCTGCTATGACCGCATCTTTTTCATGCTGATTTGTTAGATGACTGATATCATGTTCCTGGTAATGCAGTTTGCCATATTTGTAAATTACCTGTATGATATCTTCTTCCCAGTTAAAGGCAGTACGCAGGATGGGGTATTGCGCAATGCAATGTCCCCAGGCTTTCAGGTAGCGGGCGGTATCCAGTGCCTGGTGATAATCATACGCCAGCTGCACCCTGTAAGCGTCATCTTCCGGTTTGCTCAACGCATGATAAATAAATCCCTGTTGCAAACTATTGGCCGGGTAAATATGTGCTATTGCATTTTGATTTTCTTTAGCATTAGTTTGTAACTGATCCAAAAGTGCCTGGCTTATACTAACTGTTTTAAAATCACTGGGTGTATAACTGCTGCCGGTTTCCTGTAATTTTTCTTTACAGTGGTCAATGATTCTTTTCAACTCAGTTTGGAAACATTCACCCAATTGTTGGGTAGTGGCTGCACCCAACCGGGTCACAATACTAAACCACAGTTTACCATTACTCACCATGCCATTAATATTGACCAGGTTGTGATCGGTGTTGGCCGGGTGCATACTTTCGCCACTGTCTTCCCCCACAATCTGCCATTCGCCTTCGGCCACATCAAACTGGCTTAAATAATTAAAACTAATTGGCGCAAGATCCTGCTGCGTGAAGGCGTTTGCAGGGTTTGTTGCAAATGCCCCAAAGCCGATCCCTTTGCCGGGTATATTCCGCAAGCTTTCTTTGATATACTGAATACTTTCTGCCAGGTTGTTTTGTAACTGCAGTTTAACAGGAAACATAGTGGTAAACCAACCAACAGTACGACTGTGATCAATAGAATCATTAATTTCTTCCCTGCCGTGACCTTCCAGTGTAATGCATTGAATATCGTTTTGATTGATTTCTCTCAGCGCATATGCGAGGGCAGTTAGTAACAGGTCATTGATCTCTGTATGATAAGCCCTGGATGCCTGCTGTAACAAGGAACGTGTGAGTGTTTTGTCCAATTCAAAAAAAGTTTCACTGGGTTCCTGCTCATAATATTTGACCGGATAGGTGGCAATATTGTCTAATTGCTTTTTCCAGTAAATGGCTTCAGCAGGATGTTGTGTTGTATAATCTTTAATCGTTTCTGTCCACTGCCGGTAACTGCTTCCTTTGGCCGGTAATTTCTTTCCTGCATATAAAGTTTTGATATCGTCTGCTATGATACCCCAGCTAACTGCATCTATCAGTAAGTGGTGCATGGCAAAATAAATGCGGGCGCTATTATCTTCATAGCCGTATAAGTAGCCTGCCTGGAATAGTGGCCCTTTTTCCAAATCAAAATCGCTTTGCCATGAGCTGAGTAATTCGTGGATGGTTGTTTCTGTATGTTTGCTTACATCTACTGTTCTGAGCGCCGGTATTGCTATAGATGATTGATACGATTGCCCCCAGCGGTTAATGCCCTTACCCGCAGATGAACCTGCTGCGGGTTGGCTGAATTTCATGCGCATGACATCATGATAGGCCACTAGCTCTTCTATAATGCCGGGCAGTTTACCGGCATCCAGTGCAGGCACGCGCACTAAAAAACTTTGGTTCCAGTGATGGGGTCTGCGAAACAACCCTTGCTGCACTTTTTCAAAAAACCATTGTTGTACAGGCAACAAGCCGGCGTTGCCTGTTAAAATACCCTGCTCTGAATGAATGGCCGGGTCTATAATTTTTTTCCCAAGCTGTTCGGCCAGTTTCGCAATAGTCCTGTACTCAAAAATTTCTTTTACCTGGCAGTTAAAACCAGCCTGCCTTATACGACCCGATACCTGGATACTTAATATTGAATCGCCGCCTACCCTGAAAAAATCATCGGTAACACTAACCTGATCCAATCCTAAAACAGCTTCCCATATTTTGCAGAGCACAGCTTCTATTTCATTAAGCGGCGCAATATAATCGGCTTCGGGTGTTGTAAAATCAGGATCCGGTAATGCACGCTTATCCAATTTTCCATTAACCGTTAATGGAAATGTTTCTATTGCTACAAAACTAACCGGCACCATGTAACCGGGTAATAACTGCAGTAATCTGTCGCGTATAGCTACCTGCGACAATACTCCGTTATTTTCTTCCGTTGTATAATAAGCCACCAGGTATTTACTGGTAACAGATGCTGTCTTTTTTTCTTTTACTGTTACGCAACATTTTTTTATACCGTTTACCTGCAGTAAAGCATGTTCTATCTCACCGGTTTCTATTCTGAATCCCCGGATTTTCACCTGGTCATCATTCCTGCCAAAGTATTCCATGCTACCATCCGGCCGCCATCTTACCAGATCACCGGTTTTGTATAGCCGGCTGCCTTCCTTCGCAACGCCGTCTTTTTCATTAAATGGATTTGCGATAAAACGTTCTGCCGTTTGATCCGGGTTGTTAAGATACCCGCGTGCGAGTCCGGCCCCGCCCAAATACAACTCACCAGTTACCCCTACCGGCACCGGTCTAAGCGCAGCGTCCAGTATATAAGCTTTGGTATTTTGAATGGTGGCCCTGCTTAAAAGGCAACTGTTCATGGAAACAAGTGCGGTAATGGTTGTCTCAGTTGGCCCGTATTCATTGATCACATCGGGTACAAATGGTTGGTATTGACAGAACAATTCCTTTGTAAGGTATTCAGCACCAAAAATGACTCTTTTCAATGTGCCCAGTTTGAAGGGGTTGATTGAACTTAAGAAAGACGGCGTTGCATGTAAATGAGTAATCTGTTTTTTGGAAATGTAGTCTTCAAAAAGATTGCTGTCAGTGATAGTATTGTTGGTAATAATATATAAGGCAGCTCCCGACAGCAATGACAAATACATTTGCTCAACTGATGCATCAAAAACATAGTTGGCAAATAGCAAGATCCTTTCTGCGGAGTCAATATTGTACCTGGTTAACAAATCGGTTATTAAATTAACTACAGCCCGCTGTTCTATCATGACGCCTTTGGGTCTTCCGGTAGTACCGGAAGTATAAATCACATAAGCAAGGTCTGTTGCTTTGCCGTATGCTGGCAGGTTGGAGGTTTCTTCAGCTGAATAACAGCTAGCTTCCAGGTCTGTATAAATAATTTTTTCAGACGGCAAATGCACGTCGCGTTCATCGCTCAACTTTCTATGGGTGAGAATAAGCGCTGCGCCCGTATCTTCCAGCAAATAATCTATTCTTTCCTGCGGATACTGGGTGTCCATCGGTGCGTAGGCGCCACCTGCTTTCTGCACAGCTAATATACTTACCAGCATTTCCAGGCCTCTCTCAAGGTACAGGGCAATAATTGTATCCGGGGTAAGCGCCTGCCCGGTCTTTTGCAGGTATTGCGTCCTGATATGCCTGGCCAGCTGGTTGCCTTTTTCATTGAGTTGCTGGTAGCCCAGCGATTCGCCTTCAAATACCACGGCTAAATAATCCGGAGTCCTTGCGGCCTGTTCCTCGAACAGCTGGTAAATGGTTTTGTCTTCCGGAAAGGCGTTATCGGTAGCATTCCATTCATGCACCAGCTGGTCATATTCTAACGGACCCAGCAGGCTATGCCGGCTATAGGGCATTTCAGGTGCTGCCACCAGTTGCGCTAACAGGCAGGTGTAGTGGCTGATAAACCTGTCTATACTGTCTTTACTGAACAGTGCCGTGGCATAACTGATCCTTCCCCTGATTTCCGGCTCACTGTCATCTATGTTTACAGACAAATCAAATTTTTCTACATGATAGGTAATTTGCGATTGAAGAGAGATATGTTGTGCGGTTATTTCTTCTTCTTGTTGAAGCCGTCCATAGTTTTCGGTACCAAACATTACCTGGAATATGGGGTGCCTGGAGGGATCCCGCTCTACGCCTAATTCTACCACCAATTTTTCAAATGGCAGATCCTGGTACATTTGCGCCTGTGCCTGCTCCTGGTGAACCTGCTGCACAAGGTCTTCAAAACTTTGACCCGGCTGCAGCTGTGTCCGGTTAACTTGTGTATTAACAAAAAAACCAATAAGGTCCTGGGTTTGCCGCTGATGCCGGTTGGCAATAACACTACCTGTAACAATATCTTGCTGTCCGGTATACTTACCGAGCAGTATATTAACGGTGCTGAGCAGCGTGCTGTAAAGGGTAACTCCATACCGCTGAGCCAGTATTCTCAATTGCTGACTTACCTGCAGATCGAGTGTAAAATACACACTGGCTCCCCGGTAGTCTATTGCCGCCGGCCTTGCATAGCCGGATGGCAATTCCAGCGGCTGGTAACCGGCCAGTTTATTTTTCCAGTAGCTTAACTGCTTTTCTAAAATATTCCCCGATAAATAAGAGCGCTGCCAGGCAGCATAATCTTTGTACTGAATCTCCAGGGGGGGCAGTTCAAAATGAAAATCATTGTTGCAATAGGCATCGTAATAGGCTGTCCATTCTCTTTGAAAAATATCGAGTGACCAGCCATCACTGGCAATATGGTGAAAGACGATCAGCAATACCTCACAGCCGGGCGACTGCTCCGTTGCCGGGACGGTAAAAAAACTAACCCTGATTGGATATTCTGCACCCAGGTCGAAAGGGCGGCTAATATCTTCTTCCAGTAAAGATTTTATATGCTCACCAGGAGCCAGGGTTATTTCCTTCATGTACAAGGGTTCATCATGTACATATTGCACACCGCGCTCTTCTGCGTCGGGCTGTTCAATGGTAGTCCTTAACACTTCATGCCTGGCCACAATCTGCTGCAGCGCATATTTAATACCATCTATATTGGTGCCTGGCTCCGGTTCAATAACCAGCGGTATATGGTAAGCGTTGCTGCCAGCTTCATATTGTTCAATAAACCACAGCCGTTCCTGCGCAAATGAAAGTGCAGCAGTATTGCCGCCGGACATAAATATGGTTTTCTGCTGAAAATCTTCTCTTGAAAAAATATTGTTTGCAACCAGGTACTCAACTATTGCGGATTTGTTCGTTTTTATTTCAGCTATAATGCTGTTACTGTCTTTAAAATTGTCAGCAACAAATAGTTTGATATTGCTGGCCTCAACCCAAAGCATTGAGTGGTTCTTTTTAAAGTCAATAATTAGCCTTATTATATTCATATTTCAATTTCCTTGCCCGTAACGGTGTTAGTGTTATTCTTGCTCAGTAAAAAATCGGATATGTTGCTGATGGTCTTCTGTTTGAATAAATCCGCTACAAATACATCACATTGTAGCGCCTTGCTGATCCGGTGAGATACGTGAATAGCATGAATTGAATTACCACCCAGCCTGAAAAAATCATCGTGAACAGAAATCTCTTCAATGCCAAGCGCTTCACCAAAAATGCGGGCAATCTGGTATTCCATTGCTGTATAATTATCTTCTGCTATTTTTATATCTGCTGACCGTATAGTGTCTGTACTGCTTTGATTGAGATGATCAAATAGCCGGGCGTTTTCAAGGTACGCTGTATTTAAATCGTACCGGGATAACGCTATATTGTTTATATTTTTATCTTTCAATAGTTGTGCTGTAATAACCGGGAACTCGTAACTTTTAATGGCGTCTGCCGACCAGCCTTCTCCCGAGGTACTGTTGTTTATAAAGTCTACTGCCATACCCGTGTCCGAAACCTGGTTGAGGTTAACAGTAATCATGTATTTGATACCGGTATGGCGCCTGTTGCTTATTTCATCCAGGTAGAGATTTGCAAGCGTATATTCCATATTGCCCAGGGCGGGGGTAATGCTGGTTAATGAAGAGCAGGCCACCAGGTTGTTTATTGGTGTATTGCGGGCAAGCCGTATCAGGGTATCTATTCCTTTTATTTTGGGATTAACTACCTGCTCAATATCATACCGCGTTTTTTCCATCAGCGCGCTTTTTGCAGCAATGCCTGCAGCATGCAAAACTGTATCCAGGACATTGATATGGTTGTCGCCTAATAGTTTTTCCAGGCTTGCTAAAGCCTCAGCATGGCCAATATCTATAGGGGCGTAAATGATGGTATGCCCGGATTCCCTTAGTATAGCCAGCCTGTTTTTATAATCTTCCCGTAAGTTTGACTCTTTGCTACGGCCTGTAAGTACAATAGTGCAGGCCACTTCTTTCTGAACAAGGTAATCGGCCCATGCATAGCCCACGCCGCCCAGGCCGCCGGTAATTAAGAAAGCATGCTTGCCGGCATGCGCGCCGTTACCTGTATTAATGCGGTTGCCTGAAGATGTTAGCTGCCGGTAAGTAGGAAACCATTGATATTTACCCCTTATTACAAACAAATCCCGTTCTTCATTTTGCTCCAGGACAGCCAGCATTACATTTTTGTACTGCGTATCCTGTGCAGAAAAATCCAGGTGAAATGCTTTGGTGCGGGACGTGAAATATTCAAACGGAATTGATTTGGTTACCCCATAAATTACAGATGGTATCTCCTGCATTATTTCGTTGCCGGTAACTTCATAATTGTCAAATGAGATAGAAATAAATTTTTTCAGCTCATGGCCGGTATCTTTTAGCCAGGTGAATATATTTCTCACTGCAAAGACATCAAGCGCCGGGTTGCAGGTATCAATGGACGGTGATATGTATATAACCAGGTCAATATGACTGACCTTACTTCTTCCTGTTAAAATGGCCGACATATGTGAAGCGTCGCTGAGATCATTGCTGCTTTGCTGCTCATGCACCACGCAACTAACGGTAGCAAAAATATTATTCAGATCAGCTAACAACAAACTGGTTTCACTTTGGTATGCATCCGCATTGGTCACCAGTACCAGTGCATGCAAATATTTTACATTTTCATTATTGGTTACGGGGGGCAGTGCTCTCATCCTTTCCCAGGATCGTTCATACAGGATTTCATCCAGCGAATTAAATTTTTTAATTTCCTGCGGTATGGCTTTCTCCAACCAGCATTCCTGGAAATTAAACTGGTAGCAGGGGAGATTGGTCTGCAGGGCCGCCTTGCTGAACAATGCCGGATCATTTGCCTGCTTAATAATGCCATGCATCCAAAGCCGGGCCTTCATATCCTGGCGGGTAGTTATTTTTTGAAATACCTGCGCATCATCAATGGATTTTGCTTCCCTGGCAGAGGGGAGTAACTGTACAGTCTGTATCGATTGATAACGGTGTTTTGTTTTGAACTTGTTTACAAAATAGCACAAGCCTTTGCCTGCACCCAGTTCAATGAAAGTAATTTGATGATTATACCGCCCGCTCAGGTTGCTGATTCCCCTGGCAAATTGAACCGTATTTCTCAGTTGTTTGCACCAGTAAGCAGGCGTGGTTACTTCTTCTCCTGCTATATCGCCGGTTACATTAGAGATGAATGGTTTTCTCGGTTTGCTCAGGGTTATACCATTGAATACAGTTTCAAATTCAATGGCGGCCTGTTCCATTAATTTTGAATGGCCGGCAACTGATGCATTCAGTTTAACGACCGGAATTTCCTGCCTTTCAAAAACTTGCTGCAATGCTGTAATATTCATGGGTGTGCCGGAGACAACCACATCGTCAGGAGAATTAATAAGTGAAATTTCGCAATCATATTTCTCTGCCAATGACCTTACGGCAACTTCCGTGGCGTTTACTGCCAGCATACTACCCGGCGGCATCGCCTGCATCAGTTTACCCCGTTCAATCAGCAACTTTATTGCATCGGCTAAACTAAACACGCCACACAAAACAGCGGCCACATACTCGCCAAAACTATGACCGGTAAAAGCATCCGCTTTTACGCCCAGGTGCGATACGTATTCGGCCATTGCATATTCAATAATAAACAAACATACGGGCGCCCATTGCGTGTCATTAATATTATACAAACCATATTCCTGCAAAGGATACAAAACATCAAAAAGATCAACACTGCTATACTGGCCAGCCAGTAGCAAACAACGGTCAACGGTAGTTTTGAAAACGATTTCGTTGTCATACAATTCTTTTGCCATATGCGTGTACTGAGCACCCTGGCCGGGAAACATAAAAACAATACTGTTTTTTGTTCCGGTGATGGTGGCGGCCTGCTGCGCATCGCCTTCCAGCTGACAGATCAACTCATCTATACTGCTGGCACAATAAGCTGTTCTGATGGTAAAGTGTTCGCGCCGTTCCGATAATGTAAACGCTATATCACGCAGGCTTAACGGCTCATTCAGATCCCGGGCATTGGATAAAAATGTAAGCAGTGCCGCTCTGTACTTCTCAAGTGATTGCCTGGATTTGGCCGACAGCGGGATAATATAATTGACTGATTTGTCCGGGCTTGAAGGGTAGGGGGAACCAGTATCCTTCATATTAACTCCATGGTTGGGCAGGTAATCTGCTATAACAACATGCGCATTTGTACCACCAATGCCAAAGGAGCTTACACCAGCCAAACGTTGCCGGTTCTTGCTGGCGGGCCAGTCCCTGTTTTCTTTTATAATTTCAAAATTGGTCTGGTGCAATTGCAGTTCAGGGTTAGGCTCATTGAAATTTGCCTGTCCGGGTATAATACCGTGCTGCAGCATTGCAATCACCTTAATTAAACTTGCGGTGCCGGCTGCAGAGTCGGTATGGCCAATATTAGCTTTAACAGCACCCAATACTATTTTGTGGCCCGGTGTATTTATTGCTGTTTGCTGATATTGAAATGCTTCTTTGAGCGCCTGCACTTCAATGGGATCGCCCAGGTGGGTTGCCGTGCCATGGCATTCTACATAATCAATCTGGTTAACATTGATGCCGGCCATTGACTGTGCGTTAATAATGCATTCTGCCTGGCCTATTAATGACGGTGCAGTATAACCGGCTTTACGGCCGCCATCGTTATTGGTGGCATAACCTTTTATAACCGCCAGTATGGGGTCATTGTCTTTAACAGCATCCCGCAGGCGTTTTAGCAGTACCACGCCTACGCCGGAGCCGCCGGTAGTACCGGAAGAATCTTTATCAAATGTTTTACAGTGCCCGTCTTTGGAAAGAATCATTCCTTCCTCATACATGTAGCCCGCCTGTTCAGACATTGACAATGATACGCCGCCCGCCAGGGCCATATTGCAGGTGCCCAGGCGCAGGTTTTTACATGCTTCAATTACAGAAACCAGTCCGGTAGAGCAGGCAGTATTAATAGCGTTTGCGGGGCCTGTCAGACCTAGCAGGTAAGCCGTTTTAGTAGGCAGGGAATCTTTATCGTTTGAAATAGAGGCTTCCCAGATATCAATCTGGTCTGCCATTTCACCATGCAGGATATGATCATAGAAATAACTGCTATAGCCGCTGCCAGCAAATACCCCAATATTATGGTCAGTTCTATTGGGTGCATAACCCGATGATTCCAGGGCAAACCAGCAGTGCTCCACAAATTTCCGGATCTGGGGATCAAGTTGCCGTGCTTCATTGGGCGACATTTCCCAAAAAGCCGGGTCAAACAAGGCAATGTCATCCACTTTTCCTTCAACCGGAATAAAAGAGGGGTCGTCAAATAAATCCGCATCTATGCCCATTTCAATGCACTCTTCCTTGTTGTAAAAACAGATACCTTCCAGCTGCTGGCTGATGATATCCCAGAGCGCGCCCACATCTGTAGCGCCACTAAAAGCACCTGATACAGCAATGATTGCCACTTCATGATCATTGTTCTGCAGTATATTTCCCGATAACTTATAATCCGCTTTCCCGTTTGCCTGTATACTCTGAATAAGTTTATTAATTGAGTTATACCTGAACAAATCAGCTACGCTGGTATGACGGAACTCTTCCAGCTGGTTTAATTTTATTTTAAGCCGGATGCTCAGGATGGAATTGCCGCCCATCCGGAAAAAATTCTGATGCGTACTGATTTGATCAAAGGGAAGCCCTAACACCGATGCATATACGTGGCAAAGCCGGATTTCCAAATCCGTGCCAGGCTTTATGTGATTATCGCCATCAGTGAAATTGGGTTCAGGCAAAGCCTCCCTATCCAGCTTGCCGGTAATGCTGAGCGGAAATGATTCCATCGCTATCAATGCATCCGGCAGCATATAATCCGGCAGTGATGTAGACAGTTGTTCAATAATAACGTTGGTTGCTATTGTTTCGACACCTTTCTCCGGCGCATAGTATGCCGCCAGGTACTTAACACTACCTGCAGCGGTGTTTCTTTCTTTGGCCAATACATAACACTGGCCAATGCCGGGCACCTGCGACAGCGCGTGTTCAATCTCACCTGTTTCTATCCTGAATCCGCGGATTTTTACCTGGTTGTCTTTTCTTTCCTTGTATTCTATCTCCCCATCGCTTCGCCAGCGCCCCAAATCACCTGTTTTATACAAACGACCGGCACCGAATGGATTTTCAATAAATTTTTCTGCTGTCAGTGCAGCACTGTTCAGGTAACCTCTTGCCAGGCAATCGCCCCCTATATATATTTCTCCCACAATGCCGGCCGGTACAATGCCAAGACTGCTGTCCAGTATAAATATTTTTGCATTATCAATGGGTTTGCCAATGGGAATCTGTTCAGTAATTTTTTGCCCGCGGGCTATTCTGTACTGTGTTGTAATTACTGTTGCTTCTGTTGGCCCGTATTCATTGTAAAAATTGATATAAGGTAAAATTCTATTAACCAGTTCCACGGTACAGGCTTCTCCTCCTGAAGCAATCCTTTGCAGGGAGGTCAATTTTGAAAAGTCCAGCGTTTCTAAAAACGAAGGAACTGTATCCAGATGTGTTATTTTATTTTCATTGAGAAAACGCTCACATTGTTCCCCGTCTATTAATATTTCTTTTTTTATAAGCGTTAACCTGGCCCCGCAAAACAGCGCTACAAAGATTTGTTCCACAGAGGCGTCAAAACAAACAGAAGCTATCTGTAAAGAATTTTCGTCCGCCGTCATATTGTATTCACTGACCCTGCTGATGGCCATGTTTACTACAGACGCATGTTCTATGGCTACTGCTTTCGGCTTACCCGTAGATCCGGAAGTATAAATTAGATATGCCAGGTCAGTTGCGTTGCTGTGCGCCGGCAGGTTGGACGGGTCTTCTGAGATATAGCAGTTTTCCGCCAGGTCTGTATAAATAATTTTACCGGCAGGTAGCTGCGCATCGGCTTCCCGGTTCAGATGTCTTTGCGTAAGTATAAGTTCTGCAGCGGTATCTTCCAGCAGGTAATTTAATCTTTCCTGCGGGTAATTAATATCCATCGGTACGTAAGCACCACCGGCTTTTAACACAGCCAATATGCCAATTATCATTTCAGGGCTTCTGTCAAGATAAAGGGCGATAAGTGTATCCGGTGCAAGCGCCCGGTTCGTTTTTAGCAGGTACTGCTGCCTGATATGCCGGGCCAGCTGGTTGCTTTTTTCATTGAGCTGCCGGTAGCTGAGCGACTGGCCTTCAAATACCAGGGCCATATTATCCGGGGTGTTTGCAGCCTGCTCCTGGAAGACCTGGTAAAGGGTTGTTTCTTTAGGATAGGCTTTGTCGGTTGCATTCCATTCATACACCAGTTGATCGTATTCCTGCGTGCTGAGCAAGCTGTGCCGGCTATACGGCAGTGCCGGTGCCTCAACCAGTTGAACTAACAGGCAGGTATAGTGGCTGATAAGACGCGTGATGCTGTCGTGTTTAAACAATGCAGTGGCATAGCTTACATGTGCGGTTAGTGCAGGCTGACTGTCTTCTATGGTAACGGACAAATCAAACTTCTCAGCGCGGTAAGCAATCTGCGACTGGAGCGAATCATCGCCTGCTGTTGGTTCACTTTCTTCCTGCTGGGGATTACCGGTACTTTCAATGCCAAACATTACCTGGAAAATGGGATGCCTGGAAGGATCCCGCTCCACACCCAGCTCCACCACTAATTTTTCAAATGGGAGGTCCTGGTATAAGTGCGCCTGTACAAGTTCCTGGTGGACCTGCTGTACCAGGTCTTCAAAACTCTGAGCGGAATTGAGCAGTATTCTGTTAACCTGTGTATTAATAAAAAAACCAATGAGCGTTTCTGTTTGCCGGTGGTGCCGGTTGGCACTTACACTTCCCGTTACAGTATCTTCCTGGCCGGTATACTTTCCCAATAAAATATGAAAGCTGGTCAGCATAACCGCATGAAGTGTCACCCCATAATGCTGTGCCATTGATCTCAGTTGCTGGCTGGTTCCAGGGCTTAATGTAAATGATATACTGGCGCCACTGTAATCAATCTCTGCAGGCCTGGCATAGTCGGTGGGCAGTTCCAGCACCTGGTAACCCGATAATTTATTTTTCCAGTAACCGAGTTGCTTTTCTAATACAGCCCCCGATAAATAGGTTCGCTGCCAGGCAGCATAATCCTTGTATTGAATTTCCAGCTGCGGCAAAGCAAAATGAAGATCGTTGTTGCGGTAAGCTTCGTAATAGGCAGCCCATTCTTTCTGAAAAAGATTAAGCGACCAGCCATCGCTGGCAATATGGTGAAAGATGATCAGTAACACTGTTTTGCCTGACGTTTGCCCGGTTGACGGGGTGTAGAAAAAACTAACCCTCAGCGGATATTCAGCGCTCAAATCAAAAGGGCGGTCAAGATCCTGTTCAATCAGTGTTTTTATATCCTCATCAATTTTTACATTTATTTCTTTTATTAAAAGAGGTTCATTGTGCACATGTTGGATGCCGTGCTCTTCCATAAACGTCTGTTCGATAGTAGTTCTTAATACCTCATGACGGGCTACAATTTGCTGCAGTGCATATTTGGCACCGGCTATATCCGTGTCTGCATCAAGTTCCATAACCATCGGAACATGATAGGCTGTGCTGCCCTGTTCATACTGCTCAATAAACCACAGCCTTTCCTGCGCAAAAGATAAAATGGATGTATTTGTATGCAGCACCGGTATGTTGGTCTGCGAATTCCGCTTACCATGAAGCAATAATCCTGAGATGGTTTTATGTGTAAATACCTCTGCAACTTTTATATCATATTGCAGGGCTCTGCTCATGCCGTGCGATACCTGTATGGCTAATATAGAGTTGCCGCCGATCCGGAAAAAATTATCGGTAATGCCAACCCGGTCAATACCAAGCACATCCTGCCAGATGCGGCAAAGAGTTGCTTCAGTGTCAGTTGTGGGTGCCGTATATGTTTCGCCGGTTGCAGTAAAATCCGGATCAGGAAGTGATTTTTTATCCAGCTTGCCATTGATGGTAAATGGCAATGCATTCATGGCCACCAGGATGCCTGGTACCATGTATTCCGGCAGCAACTGCGATAATGTTTCAGTAATACTTTTTGGTGAAATACTTTCTTTATTATCTTCCGGTACATAGTATGCCACCAGGTATTTGGTAGTGCCGGCAGCGGTAGGTCTTTCTTTAACCAATACGCAGCTCTGGCTGATGCCGGGTATTTGCAACAAAGCCTGTTCTATCTCACCCGGCTCTATTCTGAACCCCCTGATTTTTACCTGTTCGTCATTTCTGCCTATATATTCCAGGTTTCCCTCGGGCAGCCACCGCACCAGGTCACCTGTTCTGTATAAACGGGCGTAGCCTTTTACCTTATCTGCTGCTGTTGCAAAAGGGTTGGCAATAAAACGTTCATCGGTGATGGCGGCCTGGTGCAGATAGCCGCCTGCAACGCCTGCACCGCCAATAAATAATTCTCCTGTAATGCCAATGGGCACGGGCACTGCAAATTTATCCAGCACATACAGTTTGCTGTTGGCTACTGGTTTACCAATGCAGGTATTTTTATTTCCTGCTTGGTATATATGCATGCTGGCAATAACAGTAATTTCTGTAGGGCCATAGGCATTTATCAAAAGCCGGTTGCGGCTCCATTTATTTAATGTTTCGGTATTGCTTACATCTCCTCCTACCAGCAAAGTCCTTAAATCCGGTAAAGGGGCATTGGGCATTGTGTGCAATAATACGGGCGGCAATAAAGCAAGGGTGATCTTTTTTTCCGCCATGTAATTGCAAAGCAGCTGCGCATCCTGTCTTATTGCTGGCGGCACAATGCACAGTCGTGCACCTGCGGATAAGGCAGAAAATATCTCCCATACCGAGGCGTCAAATACCAGGGAGGCATACTGCAATACGGTTGATTGATCAGTTATGTGCAAGGCTGCCTGTTGACCAAAAACGAGGTTAACCAGGTTCTCCTGTGCAATCATTACAGCTTTGGGTTTGCCGGTAGTTCCGGAAGTATAGATTAAGTAAGCCAAATCTGATGGCATAGCCAGCTGCGCCAGATCGGAGCAGTCTTCATCTGCATAGTATCCGGCATCCAGGCTGAGATCAATTATTTTTTCGGCTGGTAGCCGGACCGGGTTATTTATTTTATCGTAATCCAGTGTGAGTACCAATGCCGCACCGCTATCGTTCAGCTGGTAATCTATTCTTTCCTGCGGATAGGAAGGATCAATGGGTACATAAGCGGCCCCTGATTTTAAAATACCCATAATACCGGTTACAGCATCCAATCCCCGGGGCATACATAAGGCTACCAGCGTACCTGGCTTTAACACCTGTTTTGTGCGCTGCTGGTATTGCTGCCTGATGTAACGGGCCAGCTGGTTGCTTTTCTCGTTCAGCTGCCGGTAGGTTAGTTGTTGCGTTTCATACTGCAGGGCTATACTACCCGGTGCCTTTGCCGCCTGCTGCTGAAAAAGCTGCTGAACCATTTTGTCTTTTGGAAAAAAAATATCTGTATCGTTCCATGCATACACAAGCTGTTCATATGCTTCCGGGGTCAGTAATGAGTGTTCACTGTAGGGTTGTTGCGGCGCTTTAGCAAGTTGTTTAAGCAAAATTTTATAGTGGCCAATCAGGCGGCTAACGCTATCACTGTGAAACAGCGCTGTGGCATAGCTGATATGCCCCATCAATTCGTCCTGTCCGTCGTATATAAAAACAGACAAATCAAATTTTTCTATTTCGTACGCATCGTCTGCCTGGAATGGCAGGAGATAATTTTTTTGCTGATCGGTAGCTTTTTCCTGGATGCCTGTCTCGTGCACGCCAAACATCACCTGGAAAACGGGGTGCCTGGATGGGTCACGCTCTACACCCAGTTCTTCAACCAATTTTTCAAAAGGCAGGTCCTGGTACAACTGCGCTTCCTCCTGGGCCTGGTGCACCTGTTGAATAAGGTCTGCAAAACTTTGAGACGGGCTGAGCAGTGTTCTGCTGGCAAGGGTGTTTACAAAAAACCCAATAAGGCTTTCTGTTTGCCGGTGTTGCCTGTTGGCGTTCACACTGCCTGTTACAATATCATTTTGCCCTGTGTATTTACCCAGCAATATGGTAAAGCTGCTTAGCATCACACTGTGTACCGTAACGCCATACCGCTGGGCCAGCGTTCTCAATTGCAGGCTGGTGGTTTCATCTATGGTAAAGCCCTGGCTGCAGCCGCAGTAATCTATCCTGGCCGGTCTTGGATAATCGGTAGGTAGTTCCAGTGTCTGGTAACCGGAGAGTTTGTCCTTCCAGTATCGCAGTTGCTTCTCCATAACTGCGCCGGTTAAATAAGTCCGTTGCCAGGCTGCATAGTCTTTGTACTGTATCTCCAGGGCCGGCAGGTGGAAATCAGTTTTGTTACTACTGTAGGCTTCATAGAAAAGAAACAGCTCCCGCTCAAATATTTCAGCAGACCATCCGTCACTGGCAATATGGTGCGTATTTATCAGCAGTACTGTTTTGCCTGCATGGCCATTCAATGATTCTATACCGTGCGCAAACCGGTAAAACTTTGCCCTGATGGGGTATTGAATACTTAAGTCGAAAGGACGGTTAATATCTTTTTGCAGCAGCGGTTCAAAGTCTTCCATGGCTGATACGGTTGCCTGTTCTATCTGAAGCGGCGCATGGTGTACCCGCTGCACGGCCTGTGCATTGTTTGCTCCTGTTTCAATAGTACTTCTTAAAACCTCATGCCGGGAGACAATTTGCTGCAGCGCATACTGTATACCAGCTGCATCCGTGTCAGCATCCAGTTCATACATGGCCGGTATATGATAGGCATTGCTTCCTTCTTCATATTGTTCAATAAACCAGAGGCGTTCCTGGGCCGGGCTCAGGGGAAAAAGAGGGGAGGTACTGTCTTTGAAAATTACGGTGTGCAGAAATTCATCCTTTGAGAAAATATTATTGTCAGAGAGAATGGAGATGATGCTGCTTTTATTATTGACAATGAAATGCCGCGTGTTTTCATTCTGGAGCTCTTTGGGAGTGGAAAGTTTGATGGTTTCGTTTTCAAGCCAGATAGCGCCCGAATGAAGGCTTAATTCATGAAAGAAAGAAATGATCTCATTCATACTGGTTCCAGATTTGATCCGCTGATTGCTATTACCTGAATCGTTGGCTTGGCGTTGTGATATAATTAATTTTATCCGAAGGCGGCTACGGTATTATCCCGACCTGGAAGTTGATGTAAAGCCTGATTAAGCAATACCCCGATTATAAAAAGCGGGTAATGCTGCTGCCGGATGAAGTGGGATGATATTCCATTTTTACCGGTAGCAGCCGGCACCAGCGTGCTACATCCCAGGTAGCAGAACAACAACTAAGATCAAAGCAGGCAGCAGGAAAGCAGCTGCCGCCTTACCCTGGTGCAATATTACCCATATGCATAATTTTATAAAAACTTTCCGGATGCTGTATAACTGTTCAGGAATAAAAAGGGATTCACTTGTACGGAAGAATGCAGGGTTTGTCAGTAAGATGGATAATCATTACAAAATACGTTACTCTTGTCAATTTACAATCATTTTCATATAAATCCATCGCTTTCCGTCCGGGTCGGAAACAGTATTAATATGCATGGCGGGATTCAGGATGGAGACGGTAAAACTGCCATTCATTAAAGCAGTGTCTTTTTTCGTATACCATCCGGGTGGGCCGCTTTACGGGCCAATGAGTAATGGCATCCAAAAGTGCAAAAACCTTCCGCAATCAAATAAACGCACGCCCTGTTTTTGAAATGGAATATGATGTATCCGCCAACCCGAACTTCTATTATGCCCGGTTACCACTCAACCACTTTTAGCCCCTGTTGAAATGATTTTTTCTACGGGTGGCACAGGCTGGCTTCCGGCAAAGAAAAACCGCCCTTAGTTTTGCTGGTATTATTCAGGAAGTATGGTAACGGCTGGCGCCAATGATGAAGGATTTGTCGTTGCAGCACAACCCATGTAAAAACGTAAACAATGAACTATAGAAAACACCGGTTGAGAACGCTGTTGATATTGTGCATCGGCAGCTGCAGTTGCTTTGTTGTACATGCCGGCCGCGCCAATAAAAACAGCAGCACTGTGCCTGTCGTAAAAACCGAGCCGGCGCCGGCACAGGATGTCATCATTCAATTTTTAAAATGGTATAAAGCCAATTTACACAAAGCAAATAGCTTTGCGCTGTTAACAAAGGACAGCGCCGGCAATTTTATGGTGGATCAGGTGGCCGGTAAGAAATACCTAAGTTTTTTAAAAAGTAGTAAATACCTGTCCGGTACATACATTGCATACTGGGAAACCTATTTTAATGATAAGGCCGCCTGGTTAAAAAGTAATCCCACGCAAACGGATCAGCCAGAAGGTTTTGATTTCGATTTTGTGCTGATCACGCAGGAGCCGGAGACAGTCTTAAACCAGATCAGCCGAACGAAATTTAAAACAGTCTCTATGAACAGCAGGGTAGCACTGATAGGCTTGAAATGGGCATATAAAGATGCTATAGAATATGAATTTGAAATGTACAGGGGTAAAGAGGGCTGGCAAATTTCGTATATTTCTACACCTAATTTTGATTAAGTATGCAACTTGTACCAACATTAAGAATGTCACAAATCTTTAAACATATCAATTTTATAGTAAGCAGTTTAATGGGTTCAATTTTAAGGTATACCAATATGTCAACAATGCTGGTCACCTCCATCATATTGCTGGTAAGTTGCGATACTGGCTATACAGAAAAGAACGGCAAAATACGTTTTAATGGTAAGGAAATCACAGACAAAAATTTTGTGGTATTGAATTCGGAATTTGCCAAAGACGCTGCGACGGCCTACTACAAAGAACGGGCATTTGAGTATGCAGATGTAGCCAGTTTTGAAGCACTGGATGAACATTATGCAAAGGACAAAAACAAGGTTTACTATTGCGATGAATACCGGGAGGGCCAAAATTACTATTTAACAAAACGGCAAACCATCAAGGAATTGGAAATGGCTATACCGGCATCTTTTGTAAGTTTGAAATATGGATATGGCAAAGACAAAGTATACGCTTACTTTGAGGGTAATCCGTTTACCGTAAAAAGTGTATCAACTTTTACCACTATTGATGGTCATTTCACCAAAGACCATGTGCATGCCTATCTGAATACCAGGCAAGTTGCCGGCAGTCATGGTCAAACATTTGTACTCACAGATGAGCATTTTGCAAAAGATACAGCTCATATTTATTATTATGGATATACAGGCGAGGGACAACACAATATCTGTGTGCTACCCTGTGACAGGCCATCATTCACAATACTGGATCACCGCTATTCAAAAGATAAAACAAATGTTTTTTTCCTGGGTTTTACCATAAAAACTGCGGATGCAGCCAGCTTTGCCATCCTGGAAGCAGGTTATTCAAAAGACAAAGAAGCGGTCTATTTTCAATCAAAAAAAATAGCAGCTGTTCATACGGCCAGTTTTGAAGTGTATAAGGAAAATGAATCTTTTGGGCATGATGTTGTATATGCAAAAGACAGTGCCTCAGTATATATGAATGATAAAAAAGTAGCGGGGGCAAATGTTGCTACCTTTAAAGTGTTGGGAGAAAATTATGGCAGTGACGACAAACATGTTTTTTATATGGCAAAAATGGTGGCCGGCGCCAACGCTGCCAGCTTTAACGTGTACCCGCATGATGTGGGGGATGCTGATGCAGAAGACAACAACAGTAAATTTCATGAAGGAAAAAAACTGGTACATGAATAGTTTTTATAGAAAGCAAACAGGATAAACCCGGTGCCTTCACCATCGCCAAAAAGGAAAGAACCTACGGTTAAGGCAGCTGCCTGGCAGGGCACAGCCAGCATTGCTTATTTTAAACGGGAATTAGTTTATTTTACAGCGATAAGAGGCTTTTGTAAGGCAGCTATAATTGTAATTTTTTATGGACGGGTATAAATCAGTTGGATATTCACAAACGACACTTACAGAATTAATGGTTCCATCTTATTCAAATTTTGGAGGCAAGATTCATGGAGGGGTTATTTTGTCCCTGATGGATAAGGTGGCCTATGTATGTGCGGCTAAACATGCAGACGCGTATTGTGTGACAGCCTCCATTGATACCGTTAATTTTCTGGCCCCGGTTGAAGTGGGTGAACTGGTATCCCTGCTTGCTTCCGTCAATTACGTGGGGCATTCGTCACTGGTAGTAGGCATTAAAGTAATTTCGGAAAATGTAAAAACCCATGAAGTGAAGCACACAAATACCAGTTATTTTACAATGGTAGCGTTAGACGATAAAAATAAATCCATTGAAGTACCCGGGTTGCTGCTGCACACTGAGAATGAGGTGCGCCGTTTTTTTCATGCTTACCATCGCAAAGAGTTGAAGAAGCATTTCAAGCAGGAGGAGCACAGCATGAAGGCAAATGATAATATTGAACAGTATATAGTAATTCTTCAAAACGAACGTTGCCGTTTCAACCTCAGTGAAGGCATGTAATACATTGTTATATCTCTTGATGATAACATACAGCAGCCCGCTGTTCCACGCAGCTTAGCAATTGATCTATAAAAAATGATTTTATTTACAATACCTGGCAAAGTCCTGGTCACGGCCTGGTTAGCTGGCCTTTTTCCCGCCGGCATAATTCTTCGAATTGCCAACTGATTTAATACTCACCAGCGCTTTAAAATTGCAAGGACGACTGCTGAGCGGTGGGTAAAATGTATCTGCATAATAAAAAAAGGGGCTGTATAGAAATACTGCCCCGTTTTAAATCCAATATCCTATGAAAAACCGATACAAACCTAGTTTTTTATATGATGCTGCGCTTGTATTTTCGATGAATACAATCATATCTTCGGTATTTGGCAGTTAAGCAGCGATAATTGTTTTTAATACATTAAATGTAGGTATGTCACATACAAATCAGGGCACAGATTTTTCAGGAGACAGTAAAAATGATACCGCGTGGCGACTGAAAGCTATACTGGGCGGTTCGGCCGGTAACCTGGTGGAGTGGTACGACTGGTATGCCTATTCTGCATTTGCCCTCTACTTCGCCAATGTTTTTTTTCCGGGTAGTAATCCCACTGCCCAGCTTATTAATACTGCCGGAATATTTGCCGTGGGTTTTTTGATGCGGCCAGTAGGCGGCTACGTGTTTGGGAGGCTGGCAGATAAAAAGGGCCGTAAAACAGCTATGACGCTCTCTGTGCTGCTCATGTCTTTTGGTTCGCTGCTGATTGCTGTATTGCCCGGCTATCAGACCATCGGCATTTTTGCGCCGCTGCTGCTGCTGCTGGCCCGGTTGCTGCAGGGCCTGAGCGTTGGGGGAGAATACGGCACTTCCGCCACCTATCTGAGCGAAGTGGCCACAGCAGGCAGGCGTGGTTTTTATTCCAGTTTTCAGTACGTAACACTGATAGGGGGACAGCTGATTGCGCTGGGGCTCCAGCTTTTGCTGCAGCATGTGTTTCTTAGTGATAAGCAATTGCATGAATGGGGCTGGCGCATACCTTTTGTACTCGGTGCAGTGCTGTCTGTGGTGGCTTTCTATTTAAGAAGCAGGCTGCGCGAGAGTGATGCATTTGAAAAAGAGGACAAAACAAAAAAAGACAGCGGCACGCTGAAAGAGTTATTAAAACATCCCAGGGCCATTGCTGTTGTCATCGGACTAACCCTGGGCGGCACACTGGCGTTCTATACCTATACCACCTATATGCAAAAGTTTTTGGTTAATACCGTGGGACTTACTAAAAATCAGTCTACGCTGCTGGCATTTTGTTCGCTTTTTATTTTTGCCCTGGTACAGCCTTTGTTTGGCATGTTAAGCGACCGGGTAGGCCGCCGCCCTTTATTACTGTCTTTTGGCATCCTGGGTACCCTGTTCACCATACCATTATTAACTACGCTTAGCCATACCCGGGATATGTGGACCGCATTTGCATTGTTAATGGCGGCACTCATCATTGTAAGTGGTTATACCTCCATCAACGCAGTAGTAAAAGCAGAGATATTTCCAGTGGAAGTAAGGGCATTGGGTGTAGGACTTCCATATTCATTGACGGTGGCTGTTTTTGGTGGCACAGCCGAATACCTAGCCCTTTGGACAAAAAACATGGGTCACGAAAATTATTTTTACTGGTACGTAACTGCCTGTATTTTTATTTCGTTAATTGTCTACTTTTTTATGAAGGATACTAAAAAGACTTCGCTGCTGGACAAGTTGTGATCAGCTACTGACAGGAGATGCTCAGTCTCTGCGCTGATGCTCAGCAGGAGGATAATATAAAAAATAAAACTACTGCTACAAAAAGTAACAGAGGAAGCAATGGCAGTCTTAATTCTGCATGAAGCCCTTTGCCCACCCACCAGTTCCTGATATCTTTTATAACGCTTTTCATGTTTTTTTTATCCGGAGAAAGTAAAATTGTATTAATTTTTAAGAATAAAAAAGCCTTTGCTATTCTTTTAACCGCATTTTAAAAATGAGATTAAAAATTGATATTTTATCCAGGCCTTATTAAGTCATTTGCATCTTTATATGCAGCAGCATAACAGTGTATGGCGAACGCCGTGGACCGGATTTTACATTTCTTTACTAAGGGAATAGTGCAGGGCTCTAACGCGTTCGATGGCTTCCTGAAGATTGTTTTCTGCGTTCCGTACAGATTGATCTTCGGAAAGTCTGTTCTCGGTTTTTGCAAACCGTATCCATAAGAGAACAGATGCCAGCAACTGGTTTACTTCATTCTGCAACTCGTTGGCGGCGTGTTCACGTTCCTGCCGGCAGCTGTGCAATTGCGCTAAAATTTCAGATGATATTTCTTTCATGGCTATAAGATGTAACCTGAAATCCGAATACCGTGCCGTTAAAAAATAAGTTGTTTATCATCCTTTTACGAAAAAAATGCTTGCGTTATTTTCCCATTTCAGGATGCGTGTTTCCCAAATACACTACCCACTGCATGACTGCATAAAAATGATTTTTATTTGACTACATATTGCTGTTGTAAACAGCTAGTATAAAATACTTAGTAAAACTATATAGCTGGAGTTATTGATAAAACATTACAGCATGCCCTGCAATGCTTACTGCTGAGCTTTCCAATAAAGCGGCACCCGGTAAAAATATTTTTACTGCTGCGCAGAAGTATTTACATGCGCACGTATGCTGCAATTTCAGGTTCCGCAAGCTATACATAGCCCATTTGGTCAGCTGTAGTGATCAAACAGGTTAAAAAAATCAGCCTGCAGTTGTAAAAAATTATAGAAAAAATGACCATTTCCCCTCTAAAAGGCTATTTTTTACTATATATACACTTGTGTGAATAACTTTTTAGGCAAATAAGCATAGCTGAATTATTTTAGCAGAGGGGTATACCCATCCCCCAAGTATTACTAACAATTAAATTCAATTTAAAATGGCAAAAGCAGTAAAAAAAGCAGCTCCAAAAAAAGCAGCTAAGAAAGCAGCTCCTAAGAAAGCAGCTCCAAAAAAAGCAGCCGCTAAGAAAGCAGCTCCAAAAAAAGCAGCTCCAAAAAAAGCAGCCGCTAAGAAAGCAGCACCTAAAAAAGCAGCTAAGAAAAAGTCAGCCCGTAAACCAAATGCAGCGTTTATGGCTCCCCTTAATTTAACGCCTGCACTGGCCGACGTGATTGGTAGTAAGCCATTACCAAGAACAGAAATCATCCGCCAGATTTGGAATTACATTAAGAAAAACAAATTGCAGGATTTGAAGAACAAAAGAATGATCAACGCAGACGCAAAACTGAAAGTGCTGTTTGCTGGTAAGACGCAAATCTCCATGTTTGACCTTGCAAAAGTGGTGAACAACAACGTTAAAAAATAAACGTTCACACTGATTGTATCAGCTAATAGACAGGGATGCTTTTTTAAGCATCCCTGTTTTCTTTTAAAGAGCATCAAGGTCATATAGAAGTAGAAATGAGGCAGATTGAAAATTGCCTGATGATATATTAATTACTTTTTAGTGCCACTAAACGATATTGATGCTGGTTCACATTATTCTTCAGCATTCTTTTGTAATTTTCACTATGCAAAAAAACTCCTTCCTCTTGTATGGCGCCAATGGTTACTCAGGGCGTTTGATAGCCCGTTTTGCCTACCAGTATGGTCTGCAACCGGTCCTCGCCGGCAGAAACACCGCCTCCATCACTGCACTTGCGCAGCAACTGCAACTGGAATACCGGATACTGGATCTTGAAGACCAGGGCGCCCTTGTAGCTGCGTTGCAGGAAGTGCCATTGGTGGTGCATGCAGCGGGACCTTATGATCTTACTGCAAAGCAAATGATAGCGGCCTGCATGCTGGCTGGTACACATTATATTGATCTCAATGGTGATTTGGAGGTTTTTGAAATGATACAGGGGTACAACCAGGAAGCTCTTGAAAAAAACATCATGCTGTTGCCAGGCGCAGGATTTGATGTAGTGCCCACCGACTGCCTCTCCTTGTGGCTTAAGAACCGTTTACCCAACGCCAGCAAGCTTGAAATGGCTTTTGTTATCATTGGCAGTGGGTTATCACGCGGCACATCCATTACAACTCTTCAGAAGCTGGGCCTGCCCGGTGCCAGCAGAAAAAATGGTGTCATTGTACCAGAACCTATTGGCGTGCGGGGTATGTGGGTTGATTTTAAAGCGTACGGAGAAAAATCGTTCATGATGAGCATCCCCTGGGGAGATGTAAGTACCGCTTATTTTACCACTGGCATCCCGAACATAGAAACCTATACCGGTATCAGTAAAGCCACCTGGATATTTTTGAAATTCCAGCGATCTTTTAACTGGTTACTGCGCAAAAAAATTGTGCACCGGCTTATCACAAAAATAATCAATAGTAAATCGTCCGGGCCGGGCGATGACAGGCGCGACAAAGCGGTTAGCCTTATCCGTGGTAAAGTGACCAGTCCTGACGGCAAATCGGTTGCCGCTGTTATGCGTTGTCCTGAAGCATATTCGCTTACCGCACTCACTGTTTTGCTGATAGCACAAAAAATACTGAATGGCCGTTTCAAACCAGGTTACCAGACGCCAGCCAGTGCTTACGGCGGGGATCTTATTATGGAAATCCCGGGGGTTGAGCGGCAATTGATTGATGCCCCATAAAATGACTATTTTCTTGAATCACCCACTTCACGAACAGGATAAATCGTTTCACCGCTGTAAATAGTACTGTGGGGCGCTATTTGATAAATCTATGGCTGATTCACATGGCGCTGATGCCCTGTTTGTAGTATTGTTCATCCGGTTATTAGGATTTACATTGAATCATAAATTCTATAACTGAAACCTTTATGCCTAACTACGTGCACGGCAGTACCATCCGTTTATCACAACTCACCGGTAATTACGATCCTGAAAATAAATACCATTTCAATTTTACAGAAGAATGGAAGTGCATGGGTGTAGATCTCGGTGCCAGCACCGAACATGACGATGCTACGTTTATTTTTTTTGGGGATGCAGTAGTCTCCGGAATTGATAACAGGATGCTGGCAGATAAATTATTTGATACAGATCCCATAGCTTTTATTGAGCATCCACAATTTCTTGCTGGTGCAGGCGTGGCGGCCAACTACCAGTCTAATACAAACAAGACGGTTGCCTTTTTTATGGATGGAAGGGGGAGGCTGTACGTTAACTGGTCGGTGAGCGGTGGGGATTGGGTTGGACCCGTACGTATCAGCCGTTCAGGCGTGTCCTTTGCTGGTGCAGAACTCGCCACTGCTCACCAGGTAAATGATGACCAGCTGGATGTTTTTTTTATTGACCGTGATGGGCGCGTTAGTGTAAGCTGGACAAAAAAAGGAGTTGATAATGAGAAGTGGCAGGGGCCACAACAAATTGGATACAATGATCTTGCCCGCACAAAGCCTGGCGGATGTCTTACTGCTGCTTACCAGTTTGATCCCAATCAGCTGGATGCTTTTTTTTATTGATAACAATGGAAGTTTGCATATATGCTGGTCAATCAAAGGATTTGATAATGATAAGTGGCAGGGGCCCACTTTAATCAGCCAGCCTGGGTTGGCGCCTGCCGGAGCGGGTGTTGCTGCGGCACATCGCGCCGGTATGAACAGGCTGGATGTTTTTTACGCGGGAAATGACGGGGGCATATATGTAAGCTCGGTGGAAAAGGATGTTAACAATAACCAGTGGCAACCACCATTTCGAATAGGCCTTCCCGGTAGGCAGTATATTCCGCCAGGATCTCATATTGCCGTATCAAAGCAGGTAAATGAGCATCAGCTGGATGTATTTTTTATTGGTAATGATGGCGGCCTGTTTGTAAGCTGGGTAACAGGCACACAAAATAATTTCGAAGAGCCGGTACCGCTGGGCGTTAGAAATATTGCACCACCGGGAGCAGCACTGGTGGCACACAAGCTGGATAATATATGGTTTGAAGGTGATAGCCGTGTACATGTGTTTTTTATTGGCAACGATGGGGGGCTGTATATGGCATGGGCAATACAGGCAGGTAAATGGCATGGTCCTTTTCCGGTAGGACCCCGTACTATTGCTCCTGCAGGAAGCAGGGTTAGCACAGCAGTCCAGGGAGACTGCCAGCTGGATATTTTTTTTATTGGGTATAATGCCGGGCTTAATGTCTGCTGGCTGAACTGCAGCGGAGATTTTCATGGTCCGGTTAATATAAGCGACGGTATCAGGTTAACGCCAATCATGGACAATACAGGTAAGCATTTTTATCCTTTTACTTATAAAGCCGCGGGCGCCACTGAAACGCTGGGTAATAGCAGTACGCCCACAGGCGCGTTCAGCTATAAAAATAAAATGTTTGTTTTTTTCTTTCACAAAAAGCCATCAGGCGATTATTTTTCGGCAGTTGCAGACAGCAGCAACCCGTTTGCCGCAGTACCCTACAATATGATTTTCAGGTTCCGCTCCAATAAGTTTTTTCAGGTAGCGCCCTTTGTAATTACCAATGCTGAGTTTACCGGCCCGGGAGCAGGATACCAGCTTCCTTCTGCCGAAGGCGACGGACTTATTATGTTTGGACATGGCGATGGAACACATGGGGAACAGGGTGTTTTCCTGGCCTGGATGCCTTTAACAACAGGAGCCCGGGAAGACTTCGAAAATATACAGTATTATGCGGTCAACCGGCTTACCAAATGGTCTCCGCATGAAGCGGATGCCACTATGTTTTTTGCAACTGAAGGCTGGTCATCGCTGTCAATTGGAAGAATCCCCGGTATAAATAAATGGATATTACTCAGCCAGACTTGCGGAGGCAGGGAGTATTTTACTTCTTTTGATGGTCCGATAGTAGCAAGAATTGCAAACACACCCTGGGGAATACGGGAGGCGGCGCCGGTTGTTATTTTTGATCCGGTGCGTGATGATGCGCTGGGAAAATACATGTACAGGGAGAATTACCCTGACTATAATAATCTGAAGCATAGCAAGCCAATTATAAAACATCCGGGATTTGCTTATGGAGCTTTCCTGCTCAGCCACTATACAAGCTATAACAGTGATACTGATACTGCCACCATCCGGTATCTGATGTCTACAGGAAAACCTTACCAGGTGCAGGTGATGCAAAGCGCTATAACAGGGCTCACGCGGCAGCCGGCCTGAGAAGAAATATCAGCCATTTTTAAGCCACATGTACTTTTAAATGTCCTCACAGCCAGCCTTCAATAACAAATCAATCACCAGACTTGTGTTTTACTTAAGACTGATGGCGTGTAATCTTGTGCAGCAAATAATAAACTCAACGGCATGAAAAGGCAAAACGAAAAATCTTCCCATATCCTGAATGCATCTTCCAACTTGCTGGGCATTTGCTTTATAGTACTTACCTCGCTCAAGGTGCTGAATAAATCTGACAATACCATCATTGATGAGGTGACCATTGTAGCCATTATTTTTTTTATGGCAAGTTGTATACTTTCTTTTTTATCCATACGTAACAGCGATAAAAAAAGTGAGCGGCTGGAACAGGTAGCTGATATTATTTTTTTAGGCGGATTATTACTGCTTTTTATAACAACAATACTTTTTTCACTGAATATTATTAAATAACGATCCCGATCTCCGTATCCACGATATTTTTATTATCTGCATAGTAAATTGTGAAGCCTGGTACTCATCCCAACGCTATGGTCTCTTTGGCGGGGGTTTATACCGGTGAAGCATGTGTTAATTCAAAAAAAAAGAGGCTGTCCCAGGTGGTTGAGACAGCCTCGATAAAAACTACCTTTACTTTTTAAATGCCTGGTGTAAAATGTCGTTGTCTGCCTGGATAATCAACTGATACATACCTGCAGCCAAATGTGTTATTTGAATACTGTTGGCAGATAACGTGGCAATTGTTTTGGTTAATACAATTCTGCCACCGTAATCAACGATAGACAGCACTGCTTTTTTGTTTTCAGGAAGCCCTGTAATTACGTATTTCAATATACCGTTCGCAACAGGATTGCTTGCAATGGACAATGTTGGTCCGCCTGCTTTGAAGTTAATCCGGATGGCTTTTGAGTAAGAAAAATGCCCGTCTTTGTCTATCATTTTTAGACGGTAAATACAATACCCCTGGTTTATTAATAATGGAGCTTCGGTAAAACGATACTTTGCGGAGCCCGGCGTATTGCCCGCTGCTATCACAGCCCTGTTGATCCATTTACCAGACTCATTGCCCTGCTGTTCAATTTCATATTGCTGCAAATTAAGTTCTTCTGAACTTTCCCATAGAAGAATAATATTACTGCTTTGTTTATAGCCATTGAAGTAGGACAGTTTTACTGGTAATACCTGGTTACCGAATTGGGCCCTTATTTCGCCACCGGGGAATGAGGCATTGTGCACATTGACATAGGTAAGTCCCCGTATCATGGAGTCTGCAAAGGAAGTTGAAACAAAAGAATTGCCGGTAATACTGCCTGCCGTTGACAGGGTAGGAGAAAGCCCCACTATCACCGGCCCGTTTGAACCCGTTGCGCCCCTGTGTATATGTGAAGCCGAAGCACTGGCCGCCAGACCGCTGAAACTGCCGGTCAAATATACTTCTCCAGACAGTTTATCAAGCAATGCAGTTGCATCACCCGTTGCTGCAGAACCATTGGCTGGATTCTCCTGTGCACCGGATAATTTACCGGTAAAATAAAAAGTTTGGTTGGCCGCTGTTGTAGTAGTCAGCTGTCCCCTTATTTCGCCCCCGGGGAAACTGGCGTTGTGTACGTTTACATACATCAATCCATTTAGCAGATCTGCTTCCTGTGCGGTGTTCAATGTAACGCTGGTAGTTAAGGTACCTGACAGACCACCAGTATTGGTAAGGGTAAATAAAACCGGCGCATTTACACCGGGTGCTGCGGCGGAATGAATATGCGATGCTGAAATAGCGGCTGCAATATTCTGATAGCTGCCTGTTAGCTCAAGGGATTTCAATAACCTGTTGTACCGGACAATAACGGTGCCTGCAGCTGTTGATGCATTCGATGGAACTTCCTGGCTACCCTGCAAACCCGCTTTGAGATAAACCAGTTCAGATTCTGCAATAAGTTGTCCCCTGATTTCACCCCCCGGGTATATTGCATTGTGAATATTTACGTAAGCATTGCCTGCACTCATCAGTATTTGATCTGCGGGTGCAATAGCAGCAGCAATATGCAGCGTGCCCTGGGTGGCTGCGGTAACAGTAAGCGGTATAATGACGGGTCCGTTTACGTTAGGTGCAGCAGTATGGATATGCGCAGCGGTCGCTGCATCCGCCAATCCTGTAAAGCTACCAGTGAGGTAAACCATGCCCGTCGTTTTATCAAGTAATAACCTTGCTTTACCGGTTGCGGCAGCTGCATTGGGCGGAACTTCCTGGGCGCCTTGTATTCTTGCAGTTAAATACTCTGTTTGGCCGGTTGTAGTGGTTGTAAGCTGGCCCCTGATTTCTCCACCCGGGTTGGTGCTGTTGTGAATATTTACATACATTTTACCAGCCAGCAGGTCTGTTTCTTCCGATACAGATAACGTTGCTGTGCCGGATAATGTACCCGTTGTACTGCCGGTGTTGGTAAGATTGATAAGCACCGGAGCATTGACACCTGCAACTGCAGGAGAATGAATATGAGATGCAACCGCATCGGTCGTAAGCCCCTGGTAATCGCCAAATAATTCAAGAAATTTAGTAGAAGGCTCATATTTTATTATAGCAATGCCGGTTGCAGCGGAGGCATTGGCCGGTACCTGTTGACTGCCGTCCAGCACCGCTTTCAAATAAATGGCCTGTGCATTCACGACAAAACAAAGGAAGAGATAAAATAAGCATGTAGCAGTTTTTTTCATGGCGTTTTTTATTAGGTAATTAAAGGGTTTGTTCAAAAAAGGTTATCTGGCGCTATTTGCAGTTGCTGGTTACGCAAATATTTCAACCAGCAACAATCAGTAAGTGATAGGTCTAAGGCACGCATAAAGGCTGGCCATATAGCTTATAGCTGCTTTATTTTTCTACAGGAAAAAGATAGGGCAGGAATTAATGTTTTATATAACCAGGGCTGATGAACGTTTTTTTATTTCACCATTTGTATATAAGAAATCTGCATAGGGTAAACAGTATCATATGGCCTGATCAATTGCAGGGGAAGCAACTTATATTATTTCATCGGTCAGCCGCAGCAGTTTCTCCGGCTGAGTAACGGTAATGTTTTTATTGCTGAGGTGAATAACACCTTCCTGTACCAGTTCATTCACAATTCTGAAAACAGTTTCATAAGTAGTACCTGCCAGGGAGGCCAGATCCTGCCGGCTGAGTGTAATGTCAATAAAACCTTCGGCGGTAACCCCAAATTTTGCCTGTAACATTAAAAGCGCATGTGCTATGCGGCCTTTTACTGTCATATGAGCCAGGTTACGCATATTTTTTTCAGACTCCTGCAATTCTTCGGCAAAGAACATCATCAGCTTAAAAGTAAAATCATGGTTTACTTTTAAGGTAGACTGAAAAAAATCCAAATCAATATAGCAAAGTGTAATGGCTTCCAGCGCGGTGCCTGAAGCAGGGTATAGTGGGCTCTTTCCTATACCACGGTGGCCCAGTATAGCGCCTTTACCTGCAATGCGCAAAATCAGCTCTTTGTCATTGCCCCATTTTTTGTGGACCTTGGCTTTTCCTTCGTAGATAAAATAAATACCCGTCACCGGTTTTCCTTCCTCAAAAATAACGGCGCCTTTTTTTGCATGTATTATTTTCCGGTGTGCATCAATGGCAGGGAGCCATTCCTTTAAACAAAGGGTACACAAAAAACAAGATTTGAGATCGCACTGCTGTTTACTGTATTTCATACCGGCAAAGCTGGGCTGACTATAATTTATTCTGCAAGTATAGTGCTTAATGGGGTCTTGCAAAATTATTTCAGGCAAAAGCAGTGTTACGTTTGGGCGTAATGCAAAAAGGGAACAGCAGATGATGCGTTTGTATCTGTGTGGCTTATCAGCGGCGGATTATATTATTGTCTGCAACAATGGCTTGCCAAATAGCAGGTTCCTGGTTGTTTGTAACGGCATGCACAGCATCTGCCAGGCTGACTACTTCGCCAATAATTATAATAGCAGGGTTACTAAGCCCGGCATACTGCGACCGGTATGCGATATCCCTTACATTGCCAATCACCATTTTCTCTTTTGCAGTTGTACCATCCTGTATAATGGCAACCGGCGTTTCGCTTTTGCCGTGTGATGCAAATATCTCCATGATGGCTTCCAGCTTGCTCATGGCCATTAAAATAATGACGGTCGCGGATGATTGCGCTGCCAGTTTAATATCTGCTGACAAATCGCCCGATTGGGTGGTGCCGGTGGTTACCCAAAAACTTTCATTGATGCCCCTGCAGGTAAGCGGTATCATTTTGCTGGCAGGTACCGCGAGCGCACTAGAGATGCCCGGTATGACTTCTACCATGATACCGGCCCGGCGGGCAGCATTGATTTCCTCTTGCGCCCGGCCAAATACAAATGGATCGCCGCCTTTTAAACGCACCACCCGTTTGTATTTACCGGCGTACATGATGATCCGGTGGTTGATTTCATCTTGTGACAGGGCATGACATCCATAGCGTTTTCCCACAAACTCTTTAATGGCGCCCGGCCCGGCATAGTCTAATAAGGCCTCATTGGCCAGGGCATCATATAATATTACATCTGCCGCTGACAGAATTCTGATTGCTTTAAGCGTAATTAATTCAGGGTCCCCAGGGCCAGCGCCAACCAAATATAAAGTCGAGTTCATATATTATAAAAAATAAAATGTGAATAATAATCCGCTGCTTTTACAAATTTAATGATTTTTTTGATTATTTTTATGATGTAGACAATGTTTATTTGTTATAATTTGTAGTTGACCGGTCATAATTATTACATATAAAATATTTTAATACAACGATTGCTCTGACTATACTTTTTAAACAAAATTAGCGGCTATGAAAATTATAGTTATCGGCAATGGCATGGTGGGATATAAATTTTGTGAGAAACTCATCTCCAAACAAAATGATCAGGCTTTGGAGCTCGTTGTTTTTGGCGAAGAACCGCGGCCGGCCTACGACCGGGTGCACCTAAGCGAATTTTTTGCCGGTAAATCTGCCGAAGACCTGGCAATGGCCCCGTTGGAATGGTATGCGGCCAACGGCATCAAACTACACCTGGCGGATCCTGTACAAAGTATCGACAGAACACATCAGACCGTCCACTCTTTTAAAGGAATAACTGAAAGATATGATTACCTGGTACTTGCCACTGGTTCTGCCGCTTTTGTGCCTTCCATACCCGGCGTAGAAAAAGACGGCGTCTTTATTTACAGAACCATTGAAGATCTTGAATTAATGACCGCTTACGCCCGTAAGGCAAAAACCGGGGCGGTAATCGGGGGCGGCTTATTAGGTCTTGAAGCTGCAAAAGCCATGATTGACCTCGGCGTAGCAGACACGCATGTAATAGAATTTGCCTCCCGCCTGATGCCCAGGCAAATTGATGATGCCGGGTCTGGCATCCTTAAAAATAAATTGCAATCACTCGGCCTCTCAATTCACACCAATAAAAATACCAGCGAAATAACCGGGGATAATTGCATTACAGGTATGCTTTTTTCTGACGATACAAAAATTGATGTTGATATGCTGGTTATTTCGGCAGGCATCAAACCCCGCGATGAACTGGCGAAACTGGCAGGCCTTGAAACAGGCACCCGCGGCGGTATCGTAGTAAACGAATTAATGCAAACAACCGACCCGCTGATTTTTGCTATTGGCGAATGTGCTTTGTACAAGGGCATGATTTACGGCCTGGTTGCTCCTGGCTATGATATGGCAGAAGTAGTAGCTGCCAACCTGCTCGGTGGAGAAAAACGATTTACGGGCTATGATATGAGCACCAAGTTAAAACTGATTGGGGTGGATGTGGCCAGTTTTGGTGAACCCTTTGTAGCTGGTGACTCTATACGCAGCGTAGTTTTTGAAGATACCATGAAAGGTATTTACAAGCGCATTAATGTAAGTGCCGATGGTAAGCAACTGCTGGGGGGCATATTAATAGGCGATGCAGAACAGTACAATATGATGCTGCAGACCTGCAAAAACAAAACCGTGTTACCGCCCAACCCGGAAGATATTATGCTGGGTGCAAGGGGTGGAGAGGCAGAAGCCGGTGCCGGTGTGCTGGGCCTGCCCAATGAAGCCGTAATATGCAGTTGTGAAGGCATCACCAAAGACGATATCTGCAATGCAGTTGCCAAAAACGGCTGCGAAACAATTGATGCTATAAAAAAATGCACCAAAGCTGGCACGGGCTGCGGTGGTTGTGTGCCGATGGTGAAGGACCTGATGTTGTATACCATGAAAGCACAGGGAAAATATGTGCGCAATGTACTTTGTGAACACTTTAATTACAGCCGGCAGGAATTGTATGACCTGGTAAAAATTCACGGATTAAAAACGTACGATGCCGTACTGGACGCATTGGGTACAGGTCATGGCTGCGAACAATGTAAACCGCCGGTGGTATCTATTCTTGCCAGCTTGTGGGGTGAAATGATTTTGAAAAATGGCAATGCCACTGCGCAGGACAGCAATGATCGCTTTCTGGCAAACATACAAAAAGGCGGTACCTACTCGGTGGTGCCGCGCATACCAGGCGGAGAAATAACGCCTGATAAACTGATTGTGATTGGCACCGTAGCAAAAAAATACAACCTCTATACAAAAATAACCGGCGGGCAGCGGATTGATATGTTTGGCGCCCACCTGAGTGATCTCCCGGAAATATGGGAAGCCCTGATCACGGCCGGTTTTGAAAGCGGCCATGCCTATGGCAAATCATTGCGCACGGTAAAAAGCTGCGTGGGCAGCACCTGGTGCCGTTTTGGGCTGCACGACAGCGTTAGTTATGCCATCCGTATAGAAGAGCGGTACCGCGGGCTTCGCTCCCCCCATAAATTAAAAGGCGGCGTAAGCGGTTGCATACGTGAGTGTGCCGAGGCACAGAGCAAGGATTTTGGCGTCATTGCCACGGAAAAAGGATGGAATTTATTTGTGTGCGGTAACGGGGGCAGCAAACCGCAGCATGCTTTATTGCTGGCATCCGACCTGGATAATGAAACATGTATCCGCTATATAGATCGTTTCCTGATGTTTTATATAAGAACAGCCGATCCTTTAACCAGGACTGCTACCTGGCTCAACAAAATGGAGGGCGGTATTGATTACCTGCGTAATGTGGTAGTGAACGACAGTCTTACCATGGGTGCAGTTTGGGAACACGAAATGCAATTACTGGTAGACAGCTATGAATGTGAGTGGAAGGCTGCTGTAGAAAACCCGGAAATAAGAAAACGGTTTAGCCATTTCGTAAATGCACCGCAGGAAAAAGATCCTTCCGTACAGTTTGAACCAATGCGCGAACAGAAAAAAGTGCCTGACTGGAAATAGTTGTACAACTCCTGCAGTCTTTCAGGAATACGGTAATGCTAATATGAACGATTCCACCCCTTTATAAACTGAATACTTGTTTTCAATGGTTGTTGTTTAAAGTTTTCTGGCCTGGAGCATCAGCAAATTATCAGGGCTGTTCCCGGAATAATAAATTTTAAACTGCACGCTACAAACTAACAACGCCTCATCGATTGCCTTCTCAACGATTGTTTGCCTTTTTTTACTGCATTCCTTTATGCAACCCCTGCTGTTATTATAAAGGCAGGTTCTATACTATTAAAAAAAGCTTATGCAAACATCAACCACCCAGCAAGTTTATTTATGGTTTGCCGCCTGCCGTACAGAAGATGTTCCGGAAAATGGCGGCGTATGCGTAAAGTACAAAGATGAGCAGATTGCACTATTTCATTTTACCCGCAAAAATGAATGGTATGCCACTCAAAATGAATGCCCGCACCGGCAGCAGATGGCCCTCAGCCGCGGCATGATTGGAACGCAGGGCGAAGAGCCCAAGATAGCCTGCCCCTTTCATAAAAAAACTTTTTCGTTGGCAACCGGTGAATGCCTTTCCGGCGATGAATGCAGTATTAAAACCTATGCAGTTAAAGTGGAAGAAGGTAGCGTGTACATCAAAGTAAAAGCGTAAAAATCTGTTTGTCCGGCAGCTGGCTATAGTAAAGCCAGCCCGGCAAACGATGCAACATAAAAAACCCCGGCCGATGTGGAAGTCTAACCGGGGAGTGCGATTCTAAATTGACAAACAACCTAAAACCAAAACAAAACTATGCTGAAAAAAATTAAAAAATGGCATTTCATGTCACTAATGTTGCTGGCAAACCTGGCAACGTTTGATGCACAAGCGCAGTTTACATTATCTGGCCAGCTGCGAACGCGCACCGAAGTACGCAATGGCCTGGGCAACCTTGTTACAAAAGGTTCCAAAGCAGCTGCCTTCACTTCTCAAAGAACCAGGCTGGTATTTGGTTACAAATGGGAACGTCTTACGTTTGGCGTAACAGTACAGGATGTAAGGGTATGGGGCCAGGATGCTTCTACCATCTCCAATGCAGATGGCAATAAATTTATGCTGCATGAAGCCTGGGCCGATCTGGTACTGGCCAACAAAGCAGATACCACTATTAAATTCAAATTATTTGATCTGATGTCTTTAAAAGTAGGGCGCCAGGAATTAAGTTATGATGACGTAAGGCTGATTGGCAACCTCGACTGGCTGCAGCAGGGGCGCCGGCATGATATGGCTTTATTGAAAACAGTACACAAAGGATGGCAGGTTGATATAGGCTATGCATTTAATCAGAATACTGATGCTTTTGGGGCTACCGGTACCGCTTATGTGCCCGCCAATACGCCTGCTTACGTAAAAAACTCATTGGGCAACCTGGTTGTTACCCCTGCAGGCATACTGCCGCTGGCGGGTGCGGGCAATGCAGCCAACAGCAGCGCTAAAACAGGTACACCAGTATGGACGAACCCACCCTCTACCAACGGCGGTACACAGGATTATAAAAGTTTTACCAGTGTATACATCAGTAAGAAATTCGGGCAGACTAAATTCTCCGGTCTTTTCTTCAATGACCATTTCGGAAAATATAAAATTGATTCTGTTGGTAGCGCAGGCACCGGTTACGTGTATGGCAGGCGGTTTGCTTCTGCCGGGGCTGCGGATGATTTTGATTATACCGGCACCAACAGCCGCTTTACCTATGGTTTAATGATCAACCATACCATTGGCAATGCATCCGGTTTTGGTAAAATTGCCATCCAGGCAGCTTACTATGGCCAGTCAGGCAAAAACCGTGATGGCGCCAGCATGAAAAGCGCTTACCATTATACGATAGCCGCTACTTACCAGAAAGGAAAAATAAGCATAACCCCAGGTTATGACGTGCTCAGCGGAAATGATGCCAGCACTGCGGATGATGAAAAATTTGATCCGTTGTATGGTACGCCGCATAAACACTGGGGCTATATGGATTATTTCTATGTTGGTACCGGCTCGCCCGCAGGCGGTTTAGATAACCCTTACCTGAAATTGAAATATACAGGAAATACACTTGCGCTTGGCATTGATCTGCACAGTTTCTCCCTTAACAAGGATATGAAAAAAGCAGATGCCACGCTGGTTGGTAAACACCTGGGTACTGAAATAGATTTTATGCTCAATTACAATATGAACAAGTTTACAAATATTGAACTGGGATATGCTGTAATGAATGCTACTGCCAATATGCCTTTTGCCAAAGCACAGGCAACTACAAATGCAGTGGCAGACACGTATAGAAAATCAGGCGCCTGGTTTTATGCCATGCTGAAGTTTACGCCGGATTTCTTTTATGCGAAACCGGTAGCGATAAAACAATAGTAAAAACGGCATTTTAAAAATCGACTTGTTCTAATTGTTCACAACAAACAAAAAAAATATGCAATCTGCTATAAAAAAAATATCATTCTTCATATGCCTGGCACTTGTTTTTGCTGCTGCGGCTTCTTATAAAATACCAGCGCCCGCAAGAAAAATCAGGCTGGGTTTTATACCGCTCACTGATTGCGCACCATTGGTGGTAGCAAAAGAGCTGGGCCTCTTTGCGAAATACGGCGTTGATGTTGAGCTTTCCAAAGAAGCTTCCTGGGCTGTTATACGCGATAAAATATTAAACGGTGAGCTGGACGGGGCGCATTGTTTATTTTCTATGCCTTTCTCTGTTTACACGGGCATTGGTGGTAAAGCAGGCGCGGAAATGAAAATAGCCATGACTATTAGTAACAATGGGCAGGCCATTACATTATCGAAAGATTTTTGCGGGCTTGCAGGGTTTAAAGAAATCAATAAAGTTGCCGCAGCCGTTAAATCTGTTCAGGCCAGGAAAGAGGTAACATTTGCCATGACCTTTCCCGGCGGCACGCATGATATATGGTTGCGCTACTGGATGGCCGCTGCCGGCATCAACCAGAAATCAGTAGGCGTTATTACTATTCCGCCACCGCAGATGGTAGCCAATATGCGGGTAGACAATATGGAAGGCTTTTGTGTAGGTGAACCCTGGAATGGCGTTGCTGCTACCCAGAATGTTGGGTTTACCCATATTGCCACGCAGGATTTATGGAAAAATCATCCGGAAAAAGCACTTGTAGTAAATGCAAATTTTGCAGCCACTGATAAAGAAGATTTGAAAAACGTAATGAAAGCCATTATTGAAGCCTGCAGGTGGCTGGATAATATGGGCAACCGCAAGAAAGCCGCCGGCTGGCTAACCAGACCCAATTATGTAAACGCGCCGCTGCAGGTGATAGAAGCAAGGCTGATGGGATCAAACGATCTGGGCTGTGATCTTGGTGTACAGAAATACAAAGATGATTACATGATGTTTTATAATAACGGTATCGTGTCAACGCCCAAAAAGTCATACGCTGCCTGGTTCCTGGCACAGTATGTACGGTTTGGCTACCTGAAAACAGAACCCGATTATAAAGGCATTGCAAAAAAATTAATACTGGATGATTTATTTGCAGAAGTAGCAAAGGAAATGTCTGTGCCGGTACAACCGGATATGCAGCCTGTTAAAACCAATTACGATGTGGTTTTTGATCCCAATAATATAGGTGCATATTTAAAAACAACGAAAAGATAAACATGCACAGCGATGGCTTGTTAGCTATTGCCGCAAAAAAATTAAACGATGAAAAATATATTTTCCCTGAAAAACTTTTTGTCTGTACTATATTTTGCCGCAGGCATGGTACTGGTAGGCGGCATCTGGGAGCTGGTTGCACACCTTACCAGCCATGAAATACCTACTCCGAAAATGACCTGGGTTGTTTTTAAAGAAGTATTGCAAAATCCCATGCAAAATGACCCGGACACCAAAGGCATTGGTATCAAATTGCTGAGTTCGCTGGCAAGGGTGGGTATTGGTTTTGGCCTGGGCAGCCTGGTAGCCATTCCATTGGGATTGCTGATGGGAACTAATAAAATTATTATGCATATTATCAATCCCATTGTACAGTTGCTGCGCCCGGTTTCTCCGCTGGCCTGGTTTCCGTTGGGCCTGGCTATTTTTAAAGATTCACCCAATGCCAGCATTTTCATGATTTTTATTTGTGCATTGTGGCCCACTGTCATCAATACTGCTTTCGGGGCTTCATCTATTTCGCAGGATTTTAAAAATGTAGGCAGGGCGTATGGTTTTTCTCCCCTGAAATATGTTACAAAAATTATGTGGCCATCTACGTTGCCACATATTATTACCGGCTTACGGCTTTCTGTTGGAGTAGCCTGGATGGTAATTGTGGCAGGTGAAATGCTGTCGGGAGGTATTGGCCTTGGCTATTTTGTATGGGAGGAAGGGTTTAATGGTGGCAGTGTAGCCAAAATTTTAGTAGCCATTATTATTATAGGTGTAGTAGGGCTGGTGATGGACAAATGCTTTACGTATCTGCAAAAAAAATTCAGTTACGCGGCGTAGTAAAAAACATTTATGAACAGAAGAAATGTATCTACGGCTTTGCTGGTGGCAGCCATTATCGGAACACTGCTGAACCTCATAAACAGTTATGATGTTTTTCTGGAGGGAAGGTTTACCGCCAGTAATATTCTTAAAATCATTCTTACGTACATCACACCTTTTTGTGTTTCCTTGTATTCATCTGTTAAAGCCAGCAGGCAAAAAAATTAAAAGGGCTGTTGTATCCAAGCAAAAAATATTTTAAAAAATTAACTGAAAAGCATGACAAATATTATTTCAAACGGGCATGTTGCTGAAAATATAAACACCGTAGCAGACAGGATACTGGAGCCGGCATTAAATACCCCCAGTATTGAAATCAACAACGTAGCAGTAAGTTTTAAAACACCAAAAGGTGTTTACACTGCTGTAAAAGAAATCAGCCTTACGGTAAAAAAGGGAGAAATCATTTCATTGATAGGGCATTCAGGCTGTGGTAAATCTACCCTCATGGGTACCATCAGCGGCATGGTAAAGCCCGCATCGGGTGAAGTGTATGCAAACGGAAAAAAAATAAGCAGCCCGGGGCCGGACAGGGGCATTGTATTTCAAAATTACTCTTTGCTCCCCTGGATGAGTGTATATAAAAATATTTATGAAGCCGTTGACTCTGTCTTAACTAATAAATCTTCAGCAGAAAAAAAAGAGCTTGTAGAAAATAACCTGAAAATGGTAAACCTGTGGGAGCACAAAGACAAATTGCCGGGTCAGTTATCCGGCGGTATGAAGCAGCGTGTAGCCATCGCCCGTGCATTTTCCATTAATCCATCTATACTGTTACTGGATGAGCCGTTTGGTGCGCTGGATGCCTTGACAAAAAGCGCCATGCACGTTGAACTGTTGAAATTATGGAACCTTGATCACCGGGAGAAAACCATTGTATTGGTTACCCATGATATTGAGGAAGCCATTTTTTTATCTGACAGGGTAGTGGTAATGAACAATGGCCCTGCCGCTACCATAAAAGAAATTGTAGAAGTGCCGTTGAGCAGGCCGCGCAATAAAAAAGATATTGTTCACAGTCTGGAGTATATGGGCATACATGATAAACTGCTGAATTTGCTGATAGATAAATTCTCTATTGATGACCTCCTGTAAATGATGGATAAAACACTAATCAAAAAATAAAATATACACAGACATGAACGAGCCTTTAAGCAAACTGAATATCTTTTCCGGCAAGGGAATCCAGATGAAAACATTTCATATTACATGGCTTACCTTTTTCTTTTGTTTTTTTGGATGGTTTGGCATTGCACCACTGATGCCCATTGTACGCGAACAACTGCACCTCGATAAATCGCAGGTAGGCAATATTACCATTGCATCGGTATCTGCTACCATCCTCGCCCGGCTGCTGATTGGCCGTATGTGCGATACACTGGGGCCACGTTTGTCGTACACCGTTTTACTGGTGCTGGGTTCCATACCCGTTATGACGATTGGCCTCGCCAACAGTTATGAAAGCTTTCTGCTGTTCAGGCTTATCATTGGTATCATAGGTGCCTCCTTTGTAATTACCCAGTTTCATACATCAGTAATGTTTGCCCCCAATATTGTCGGCACTGCCAATGCGGTAGCGGGTGGATGGGGTAATCTGGGCGGTGGCGTAACTCAATTGGTAATGCCATTGATAGCCGCTGCATTTGTGGCGCTGGGGTATGTTGACAAAGCCAATTCATGGAGATACGCCATGATTGTACCGGGTGTAATCCTGCTTATTATGGCGTTTGTTTATTACAGGTATACAAAAGATACACCGGACGGCAATTACGCAGATATACAAAGAGTAACTAAGGAAAAGAAAAAAGGAACTTTTTTGCTGGCTATGAAAGACTACCGCACCTGGGTACTGGCACTGGCCTATGCAGCCTGTTTTGGCATTGAAATCACTGTAGACAATGTAGCTGCCATTTATTTCGTAGACAATTTTAAAGCATCCATCATTATGGCGGGGGCCCTGGCCAGTATTTTTGGTTTTATGAATTTATTTGCCCGGGCCCTGGGCGGCATCTTCAGTGATAAGGTGGGCAAATTATATGGGTTGCGCGGCAAAGGATTACTGCTGGCCGTATTCCTTGTGCTTGAAGGTTTTGGTATAATGCTGTTTGCAAAATCCGGCAATTTAAGCATGGCTATTTTCTCGATGTTAATATTTGCCCTGTTTTTAAAAATGGCCAATGGTACTACTTATTCAATAGTTCCATTTGTAAACAAGGAAGCCATTGGCAGTGTGGCTGGTATTGTAGGGGCCGGTGGTAATATTGGCGCTATGCTGGTGGGGTTTTTATTTAAGTCGAAAAATATTTCTTATACCCAGGCTTTTACCTACATAGGGGTAGGTGTGGCAGTAATTGGTTTGCTGGTACTGGTCACCAGGTTTGCGCCTGCCAGCAAAGAAAAAGCAATTGTGGCTGAACCGCAGTTTGCATAAAAGCGCATGATTGGTTACGTCTTAATAATAATTCCATAGCCGGGCACATAAAAAAAATTCTTTTGAGTAAACAAAATAATAAAACAGCGATATCATGCGGCCAGGCGGCAGGGAAGGGTTTTGCAACTACCTGTTGTTATTGCGGCGTAGGTTGTGGCATTATTGTACACAAAGAAAAAAATGGCAACCTGCGCGTAGAAGGGGATAAAGATCATCCTGTTAACAAAGGGATGCTGTGCAGCAAGGGTATGAACTTACATTATACCGTAATGGATAAAAGCGATCGTTTGCTGTACCCGGAAATGCGCTATGGAAAAAACCAGCCGATGCAACGTGTATCATGGGATACTGCACTGGAAAGAACAGCGGCCGTTTTTAAAACGCTGATTGAAAAATACGGGCCTGATTCAGTGGCGTTCTACGCATCGGGCCAATGCCTGACAGAAGAATATTATGTGGTAAATAAACTTATTAAAGGGTTTATAGGGAGCAACAATATAGATACCAATTCACGCCTGTGTATGAGCAGTGCAGTAGTGGCTTATAAAATGAGTTTAGGTGAAGACAGCGTGCCCATCAGTTATGATGATTTGGAACTGGCCGATTGTATTTTTGTAGCGGGTGCCAATCCTGCGTGGTGCCATCCTATTTTGTGGAGAAGGGTAGAAGCAGCGCGGGAAAAAAATCCTGCTATTAAAATAATTGTAAGTGATCCGCGAAGAACACAGACCTGTGCGGTAGCGGATGTTCATCTGCAATTAAATCCGGGTACGGACATAGTCCTGCACCACGCCATCGGCCGCTGCCTGATTGAAGAAGGCGATATTGATGCGGCATTTATTCAGCAGCATACAGAAGGGTTTGAAAAATATGCACTTACGGTACTGGAAAGATCAGTGGAAGAAGCTGCTGCTATTTGTGGTATAACGGAAGCAGATATACGCCTGGCAGCTTCCTATATTGGTAATGCCAAAGCTTTTATTACCATGTGGACAATGGGGCTGAACCAGAGTGTAATTGGTGTAAATAAAAATCTTTCCTTAATCAACCTCAATCTTATTACGGGCCAGATAGGTAAACCAGGTGCAGGGCCATTTTCTTTAACCGGTCAGCCCAATGCCATGGGTGGACGTGAAGTAGGCGGTTTGTCTAATTTGTTACCCGCGCACAGAAACCTTGCTGATGCAAAAGACAGGGCCGTTGTAGAAAAATTCTGGCGGGTGCCATTGGGCAGCATTCAGGCAACACCGGGTTTAACGGCCACGGAAATGTTTGATGCATTGAATGATGGAAAATTAAAAGCTATCTGGATACTTTGTACCAACCCATTGGTCAGCCTGCCGGATGTGCGGAAAGCAGAAAATGGTTTGAAGAAAGCAAAATTTGTAGTGGTACAGGAAACCAGCAGCAGGCCGGAAACACTGAGATACGCAGATGTTATATTGCCCGCGGCTTCATGGGCAGAGAAAGAAGGTACCATGACCAATGCCGACCGCCGTATCAGTTACCTGAATAAAATTACGGCGGCACCTGGTGAAGCACTGCCCGATGCAGAGATCATCTGCCGCTTTGCACAAAAGATGGGTTTTGAAGGATTTGACTATAAGAATTTTGCGGCCATCTACGCAGAACATTGTGCATTAACGGAAGGAACAAATATAGATATCAGCGGTGTTAGCTATGATGTATTGAAAGAACAGCATACGGTACAATGGCCTTACCCTAAAAAGGCAACAGGAAGCGGAACGGCGCGATTGTTTACGGATAAGAAATTCTATACGCCTTCCAAAAGAGCCATCATTCATGCTGTTCCTGACAAAAATGAAAGTGAACAGCCGGATGAAACGCATCCTTTGATACTAACTACCGGGCGTATACGCGATCAGTGGCATACCATGAGCAAGACCGGCAAGGTGAATAAACTAAAACAGCATATCAGCGAATCTTTTGTAGAAATACACCCTGAAGACGCGGCGCGGCGCCATATCAGGGAGCATGATTTGGTGGAAGTTTTTAATGAAAGGGGTAATGTACGGGTAAAAGCAAAATATTCGCCGGATATAAAAAAAGGGGTAGTCTTTTTGCCGATGCACTGGGGTAAAATCCTCAACAGTGATTTACACCGCGCCAATAATTTAACCAGTAACCTGCTGGATCCAAAATCAAAACAACCTGATTTTAAATTCACTGCCGTACAAGTAAAGCAGTATAAAAAGCCAGGGCAGAAAATAGTAGTTATTGGTGCAGGTGCAGGTGCTTTTGGGTTTGTAAAAAGCTACCGGGCATTGAACACCGAAGATGAAATTGTTGTATTCAGCAAAGAGGATTTTCCTTTTTACAACAGGGTGCTGTTGCCGGATTATATCAGCGGTGCCCAACCCTGGGAGCAACTGGTGAAAATGAAAACAGAGGAAGAATTTACCTATAACATACAGCTTCACCGTGGGGTAAGCATAGAAAAAATTGACCGCGCAGAAAAATTACTGGTTGATAGCAAAGGCCGGGTGCACAAGTATGATGTGTTAATTATGGCTACCGGCAGCCGGGCTGCTATGTTAAAAGATGTGCCATCGCTGCAGGGCATTTTTACCATGCGCAGCCGTAAAGACGCTGATGATTTTAAAAACCATATTGACCCTGCGCAGGGAAAATGTGTTATTGTAGGCGGCGGTTTGCTGGGTATTGAACTGGCTGCATCCCTCCAGGAAGTGGGCGTAGAAGTAATTATTATACAGCGTATCTCACGTTTAATGGACAGGCAGCTGGATCCTCTTGGCAGCCAGTTGCTCCATGAAGAATTGATTGATAAAGGCGTCCAGATTTATTACAATGATGAGATTGAACGTTTTCTTGGCAGCACATCCATAGAAGGTATACAGTTAAAAAGCGGTCTTTCCATCCATTGCCAGGCCATTGTTATAGCAGTAGGCACCATACCCAATACGGAGCTGGCGCGGGCTGCGGATTTTGCCTGCAAGCGGGGCGTGCTGGTGAACGAATACCTGCAAACAAATGATCCCGCGGTATATGCCATTGGAGAAATGGCAGAGTTTGATGGATTTTTATATGGCATTACAGCCGCTGCAGAACAGCAGGCACATATTGTGGCACGTCATATAAGCGGCGATATTGCCCAGTATTACCAGGGTTCTCTCCTGATGAATATTCTAAAGATGCATGGCACAGATGTATGCTCGCTGGGATTGGCAGAAGCACCCAATGACCCGGCATACGAAGAAGTAGTCTTTATAGATAAGGCAAAAAGATATTATAAAAAATGCATCATCTACAACGACCGGCTGGTGGGCGCCATTTTAATTGGCGATAAAACAGAATTTCTTGAGTTCAGGAATTTGATCGAAAATAAAATTGAGCTGAGCGATAAAAGGCTGCAACTGCTGAGAAGCGGAAAAACGGCAGAACCCATCATTGGAAAACTAGTCTGTAGTTGTGCAGGTATCGGTGAGGGAAATATCATCAGCAAAATAAACGAAGGTTGTAAAGACCTTGTGCAATTGTGCCAGCTCTCCGGCGCAGGCATGGGCTGTGGCAGCTGCCGCCCCGAAGTAAAAGCCATACTGGAAGAAGCAACAGCACCAGCAATATTACAGAACATCAACTACCGTAAATGATAAAAGAACCTGGAACAACCTGTCAGTCATCTTATCCTGCATTTACCACCATGGTTAAAACAGCCGTGGTATTTTTTGCGTTTGAAGAAGACTTTGTGGAAGAGCAGGTACGTTGCATACCCATGATAGTGAGGTTTAAACTGGATGCATGTGGTATTAAACTTAAGCTAAGTGAATGGAGCAAAATGACAATGGGGGAAAGGGTGCTTTTGTGTGAAATGGATTGTTCAAACCAGCGTGCATTGTTGCAATATCGTATTTATCTTCAGCAGCTTGTGATGCAGCGAACGGGTGCGGCCGCAACTGACCTGCCGGTGACAGCAAATCCTGAATGGGAAACGACAGCTATTATACCACCTGAAATAGTAGAAAAAGCAGCCGAGTTTGAATGGCCTGTCAGCTTACAGAAGTGGCGAAGGCTGAGTAACCTGCAGCGTTTTGTTCTGCTGAAACTCTGCAAACCGGGACATGAAAATAAAAATTTTCCGAAAGCGTATAAAGAGTTTGGATTGTTATAAATATAAAAATTATGCGGCACGCATTTCAGTTTAAAGTAAATTTTACCGGCGGCATTATTTCGCCTGGCTACCTGTATGATCTGCTGCAGTGCCTCCAGGAAGCTGGTTTAACAGAAGTGCGGTTTGGTTTGCGCCAGCAGCTATTGATAGATGTGTCTGCAAAAGAATACAATAGGGTTGTGGAGTGTTTAGATGGCGGTAAGGTAGAGTATGAGATCAATAAAGACGAGCAGCCCAATATCAGCAGTTCTTACCCGGCAGCTGAAATTTTTATTAAAGAGAGCTGGCTGGGCGAAGGGGTATATAAAGATGTATTTGATCTGTTCGATTACAAGCCATCCCTTAAAATAAATATTGCTGACTGTAACCAGACGTTCACACCATTTTTCACGGGCAATCTGAACTGGATTGCATCTAAGCACAATCATTTCTGGTGGCTGGTCATACGCTTCCCAAAAACCAATACACTGTACTATTGGAAAGATTTGATTTACACCAATGATATTGCCAGGTTGTCTGCCGGTATTGAACAGGCTATTTTAAAAGATCCGGATTTGTATAATGACCATGCTGCTGCGGACGGCAACCGGTTGTATGCATCCATTACAGCTAATACAACATTCACTTCAAAAACTGCCGAAGAAGAATTGGTATTGCCTTCTTTTAAATTGCCTTATTATGAAGGGTATAACAGTTACGGTAATAAATCATGGCTGGGAATCTATCGCAGGGATGAAATGTTTGAAATAAATTTCCTGCTGGCCATCTGCCGTATTTGCCTGGAAACAAAATCCGGCGAATTGTATACAACCCCCTGGAAATCCATTATCATAAAAGGGATCGAAGAAAGGCACCGGCCTAAATGGGGCTTTATACTTGGTAAATTCCGCATCAATGTCCGGCATGCTTCCAATGAACTTAACTGGCAGGTAGAAGACGGTAACAATGAAGGCCTGGCCATCAAGCGACAGGTCATACGCCAGTTTGATAAAGAAGATGTACGCACATTTGGGTTATGTTTTGCGGTGAAAACACAGCCAAAATCCGGCGTATTTGGATCCGTTTTGATAAGGCGGCAGTTTGGCCTTATACGTGGTCAATTAAAACCGCTCGATAAATATGATATTTTATACACGGCTGATTTTAATCCGAATTCAAAGGCGTACATCATGTTCAGGGCCGATGTAGAGAAAGAACACCTAGCCACCTACCTGATTGCATTGTGTAAATATTATTATGCACAGGATGACGAAAATGAATTGCTGCCAGGCAGCTCTTATACGCTGGTACTAAATGAAAATGAAAAAGAAATCATAAAAAAAATATATTACCAGTGCAGGCATTGTTTATCTGTATATGATGAAGCACTGGGTGAAGCCGATAACAGCATTGTGCCGGGAACCCTGTTTGATGCATTGCCCGATAGCTTTTGCTGTAACCTGTGTGAATCACCCAAGATTGACTTTATAAAAACAGATTCTATCCAGGCAGGCTTACAATCCATTTAATTCTGCATGCGCATTAAAATTCCGGAAGTATTTTTTCTGATCCTCATTGAGGGCAATTGAAATGGTAGTCAATTGTTCAAGTACATACTTCATACTATATTTAGCCAGCTGCTTTGTCTTTTGTAAATGAAGTATACGGGCCAATGCCCGCGCAGTGTAAATACCACAGAGTGGCTCATACGCGCCGTCGTTTGTAAATACAAATGCATCGCCATCCTGGTTCTCACAAAAGTTCAATAGTTGTTTCAGCACCGAAGCCTCCATGAGCGGCATATCGCAGGCGAGTATAAATAAATTGGCTGCAGGGTCCTGTGCATGTACGCTGAGCACGCCACGCAAAGGGCCTTTAACATCAATTGTTTCATTGTCTTTTACCAGCAAGTCGCTTTTAAAAACAGCGCTGTATGCATCGTATTGCTCCTCATTTACAGACAACATAACCGGTAACGGCAAGGCAGCCATTTTATCAACAGCTGTCTGCGCCCAGGTGCCTGCCTGCAATTTCAGCATACCTTTATCGGTGCCCATCCTGGTACTTTGCCCACCGCATAAAATTACTCCGGTCATAGTCTTCAAATTTAGTTGCGCGTCAGAAGCTGACAGCTTATTGCGTATGCGGTTTTGTATCAGAATGCCCCAGGCTTTTACCGGGATTAACCACGTCGCGTACCAGTTGTTTCAGTTCTTTTATTTCCGGGAAGCCGCCATAAGTTTTTCGATCAAATATCTTTTTATCATTGATGCTGATATGAAAATTACCGCTTACTTCGCTGGGTTGAAGGGTGACAGCTTTGAGATCCTCTGCAAAGGTGGTAAGCAATTCCTGCGCCATATAGGCAGATCTCAACAGCCAGCCGCACCTGGGGCAGTATTCAATGGTAATGGATGGTTTCATTGTTCAAATATTGTATTCCAAATGTAGTTCAAAAACAGGGGATAATATATCCTTGCCCTTCTGACTTTTGCAACAAGCAACAACGGAAAGAATATGCGGATCGAAATAAAAATATAGAGAAAAAGAAACAGCATCATTTTTTAAGTATATTGAATTTTATAATAACCGTTATATAAAATATTGTAGTAAAACAAATCAGCTATGAGATACCTGCCGGTAAAAATAATAGCCCTGTTAATAATGTTCTTTTCGTTTGCACAAAAAACGACCGCTGCAATAGTAGATACCGTGGAGACCTATAGTGCATCTATGAAAAAGAACATTAAAGTAGTTGTCATCCGGCCTGATAATTATGCTACGTCCGTTGAATTGCCTGTGGTATACCTGCTGCATGGTTATAGTGGTAATTACGCCGACTGGATTACAAAAGCAAAAGGTTTTGAAAAATCCGCTGATTTATACCAGCTGATCATTATTTGTCCGGATGGTGGATTTGGCAGCTGGTATTGGGATAGTCCGCTGGATGCAAATTTTCAATATGAAACGTACGTTTCGAAGGAGCTGGTAAACTGGGTAGACAGCAAATATAAAACCATCAAAAACAGAAAGGGCCGGGCCATTACCGGTTTAAGTATGGGCGGGCATGGCGCATTATACCTGGCCTTTCGCCACCAGGACATATTTGGTGCAGCTGGCAGTATGAGCGGGGGCGTGGATATACGGCCTTTCCCGGACAACTGGGACATGGCAAAACGGCTTGGTAACTACAGCGATCAGCCGGAGCGATGGGAAAAGAATACTGTTATTAACCTGCTATACTTATTGCGGCCTAATACATTGTCATTGCTGATTGACTGTGGTACGGAAGACTTTTTTTTCAGGGTAAATGACAACCTGCACCAGCAGCTAATCATGCGGAATATACCACATGATTTTATCGCACGTCCGGGTGCGCACAATTGGCCATACTGGGGCAATGCCATCGGTTTCCAATTGCTTTTTATGAATAACTATTTTAAGAAAGCAGCTGCCGCGCAATGAGTACGCGGCAGAAGTTTTTTTATCATTACTCCGCCAGCATCTAATCACCATGCTACTGTCATGCCCTGGCATCCTGTGGAGTTTTTAGTAAATCATTTTAAATAATCAAGCAGGCTTTTATAGCAAGTCCACGGGATCCTTACAGGATGATAGGGGAGGATGTGATGGAGCAGCGGCCACCTGCTGGTCATGTTTACTATTCATTGGTACTAAATCAGTCGGCAATCCAGTTTACCCGGCCAGCAATTAATCACCATGTACTGTCATGCCCTTACCATTCTGTAAAGATTTGGTCAACCTTTCAAAAGATTTCATCAGCTAATAGCTTAAAATAATGAAGATGAATATTGCTATTCATCTTCATTATTTTCATTTAGCCCAATGTATTAATTAGTCCTTCAATATTTTAAATTCTACCCTTCGGTTTAACTGGCGGCCATCTTCTGTATCATTGAGAGAAACGGGTTTCGTTTCTCCGTATCCCTGCGACACAATCCGGCTGCCATCAACACCTTTGGCAACAATGTATTCTCTTACAGTTTTGGAACGGCCTTCACTTAGCCTTAAGTTATAATCATCAGAACCTTTGCTATCCGTATGAGCGCTCATCTCAATTTCAATGGCCGGGTTTTCTTTCAGCAACTGTACCACACGGTCAAGTTCTACAAAAGATTCATTGCGCAGATCTGCTTTGTCAAAATCAAAGAATACATTGTTTAGACGAACCACCTGTCCAATTTCAATAGGGGCCAGGTATAAGTCTTTATGGATGATTTTATTACCAGCTTTTATCAATGAATCGAGGTTCAGGTTTTCAGATATGGCAAAAAAGTGATCAGCGGTTGCCCGTATGCTGTAATTTTTATCATATGGCAATACAATCTTAAATGCGCCATCGGCCGCACCGGAGAAACCATTGCCCACCACTACGCCATCCGGTAACGTCTCGTATACCAAAGACGCACTGAGTGGTTGTTTTGTTTTGATATTGTACACATTGCCGGTTACCATCAGCACAGGTTTTGGTCTTTCTTTTTCCAGCAGTTTAACACGTACAATATCGCTTTCACCAATGGTATTTAAATTGGTGGTCAGGTAAGCATATTCACCGCCTGCATCCAGTGTAAAAAAAGCATCCCAGTTTTCGGAATTAATGGGGCTGCCAAGGTTTACGGGTTCGGCCCATTTCTGCCAGCTGTTATCAAGCCGCTTAGTCATCCAGATATCGTTATCGCCCAGTCCGCCGGGGCGGTTGCTGCTGAAATACATGGTTACGCCATCGGGTGCCAGGTAAGGCGTCATCTCATTATAGCCAGGAAAATTTATTTTTTTGCCCAGGCTTTTTGGTTCAGTCCAGGTGCCATCTTTGGCGAGAAAACAAACAAAAATATCATTGTCAGGGCTGCCTGCATCCGGGGTCATATACAATATTAACGTCTGTCCGTCATGGGCCATGGTAGCACCCGATTGACGTCCGCGATCATACTTGTTATAATTTTTTATCATCAGGCCATCCGGTTCACTCCAGTTGCCATTGCGGCCCAGCGTGCACATGCTCACACCTTTCCCATTGTAAGCGCCATTCATAAAAGCTCCCCTGATCAGAATCCTGTTATTGTCTGGTGATATCCAATAAACAGCATTGTATTGTACCGTATTCAACGGGTAACCCAGGTGTACGGCTTTGCTCCATTTGCCGGTACTATCACGTTCAGAAAACCAGATATCCTGTGAGTTGGGCACAGAACTGTATTTTGTATTGCGCGGGTTGTTCTCGCAAATAAAGAATAGTAAGTCGCCGTCTGCAGATACTGTTGGCCTTAGTTCCGGCATTGTGGTATTTACACTTTTTCCTAAATTTTCTATTTTAAGAATGCTGGCGGCATTAATAATATTGTCTTTTTGTTGTTTTAAAACACCTGATGTATCAGCGGAGTTTCCGGTAGTATCCATCGACGGCTGGGCTGCGGCAAATTGTGCGCATATGGATAAAATAAAAAGGGGTAGGATGGTTTTCACGTTATTGGGTTTGACCCCAAAATAATATAAAAACCGAATTATTTATAATTATCAGGCGTTATTTCTGTGAAACAACTCATTCTACCGATGATTGGTAGCCGCGCAGGGTATTAATCTGTCGCTCCGTATAAGTACTCATCAACTATACCGATCATTGCGCCATGGATAAGCGGTATTTGAATAACCTCTTTCTTCCCAGAAGCCGCGAACGTTTTTAGTAAGAAATTCTATCCGGCTTATCCATTTGGAACCTTTCCATGCATAGAGCTGCGGGGTTATCATGCGTACCGGACCGCCATGTTCTTTTGGAAGCGGTTGTTCTTCGACGGTATGTACCAGCAGTACATCCGGTTTAAGGGCTTCTTCCATTGAAATATTGGTGGTATAATCATCGTACCCGTAACATAAAACGTGCGTAGCGTTTTCTTTGGGCTGTGCCAGTGCGGCCACATCAAGCAGGCGCACGCCTTTCCAGTTCATATTTAATTTAGACCAGGTGGTAACACAATGAAAGTCTGAGGCGTCGGTTGTTTGTGGTAAGGCCATAAAATCATTCCAGCTCAATACCACCGGGTTTTCTACTGCGCCGTCAATAATCAGCTTCCAGTCACTCAACCCAATATCCGGTTGCACACCTAAATCAAGCACTGGCCATTTTTTTGTAATGGTTTGCCCAACAGGTAATACCGGCATGCCGTGGCGGTTGATATTACCGGAACCTAACGGACGGGCATCCGCAACAGAAGGGGTCAACAGTATTTTATCTTCAAACCTGGCTTTCAACTTCATTCTTGCTTCTACTATCCGTTTAAGTTTTTCTGATTCTTCCATAGGCTAATTTACATGAATTTTTAAAATACCCATGAATACAAAAATTGAAAAAGACATGTGTACCAGTGGCCTGCGCTGATAATAGAAGGAGCATTAACTGATCAGGTTATCAGATGCGGGTTATTCTTTACGAACCTTACGGCGGGCTACCCACAAAAGGCTGTTAATAATTAAATGGTTCTGCGTTTCGTTTAAAAACTGAAAAGACAATTCTTTGTTTGTCTTGTGTTCGTAATCTATATCGTTATGGCCCATGTTAAAATAGATCATTTTATAATGCTTGTTCGTCCATACAACAGGGTAATAGCCACTGTGCCAAATTTCGTGCAGTTTTGGCCCGGTTCCTAATGGAAAACTGCTGCTGTCAACGGACAATAATATTTTGATGGAGTCATTGCTGCGCAGATCCCGTTCCCAACTATACCATTCGTTGGGTGCTGATTTAAACGTAAGTGGCAAATCTGCCATGGCGGGATGGGCAGGATCTTCTACCCGCAATACGGCGGGAACAGGCCGCCAGGTATTTCCTTTGTACTGCCCGGCACCTACAAAATCGTTGTGGTACCAGCGCCAGTTTTGTGGTACGGCAGAAGGCGTGAGTGCAAATCCTGCAAAATGAAAACCCATCCACGCGCCACCATGCTGCATGTATTGTTTAAATGCTTCCCGCTGGGCTGGTTGCTCTGGCCGGGTGTCTAAAAAAACTACTACCTGGTAACCGGAAAGAAATGTTGCATTAAGATTATCCCAGTTATTGGTGGAATCGTAAACAAAATTATATTTTGCTGCCATTGCCGGAAACCATTTGTTGGCTTCATGTACAAAACTGATATGTGCCTGATCTTCTTTTGCAGTATAAAAAGCAATTACTTTAAATGATTTTCTATTGCTTTGCGCGTGGCAAAAAGAACCTGCAACAGAAAAAACAGCAATGAATATGACTATGCATGCAGGTTTAATAAAACGATTCATACAATAAAATTATTAAAAGGAGAATGATGGGCGGCAGTAATGTTATTGAATAGTTTTCTCAACCCCTGCTATGTTTAATTGCTTTTATGAGGCGGGCATTGCGTTTATTTTCACGCGCCTCGTTCAGCGATATAACAGCCCATGCTGCTGCGGGTATCCAGCCAATAATAGTTATCTGGAGCAGAAGGCACAAAATACCGGTAAGCATTCTTCCCCTCAGAATAAATGAAAGCCAGGGTAGCAAAATAGCCAGTAGTGTCATTGAATAAGTGTTTGCGTAAAATTATGCAAAAGACAAATTCATGAAGATATTAATCCACCAGCGGTTTTACCTGTATATTTTTGTAATAAACAATACTTTTAGGATCATGGCCCTGTAAAGCGAATGTACCGGCCGACAGTTTACGGCCATCAGCCCGCTGCGGGTTTTCCGGTTCCGTATAATCTACCACTGTTTTATCGTTAATTTTTATTGTAATGTGTTTGCCGTTAACCTTGATATACTCTGTATACCATTCATTATCTTTTACATAAACTTCCTTAACATCTTCAATGCCGTATAAGCTGCCGGTTCTGCGCCAGTCGGTGTGAGAATTATTTACCTGTATTTCATATCCGGTGGAAGGCCAGCCGCCCTGCTGGAAAGCGGTATGAATATAAATGCCTGAATTGGCACCAGGCATTGTTTTTACATCCGCTTTAAATTCAAAATTCTTAAACTGGTGGTTCATTACTTCACCATCGTAAAATAAATGTGCTGTATTGCCATGCACGATTATCATGCCGCTGTCCGCAGAAAAAGTGGCGGCATTGTCACCCACTTTCCAACCGGTCAATGATTTGCCATCAAACAAAGAAATCCATTTGTCAGCAGCAGAATGATAGGGCAACGAAAACGAAAAAAGAAAAAAAATGATGGCGGCAAAGGAGCAATATTTTTTCATCAGTTTATTTGTGTATGGTGAATTTGTTTCCTGTATGAAACTACCATTTTTTGGTAATATGTGACCGGAAATCAGGGATTGCGGACTGAACTTTTTTTGGAGCCCGGTGTTTTGAATAATCGTTTAATGGCATGTTAAGTAACTAACGGGGCATTCGTCCTTTTTGAAAACAGCAGAAATTGACTCTGCAACCCATGGCTCGATCTTCGGTATTATCACAAAACAATTAAATTTCCGATAATGAGTAAAGTTTGGTTTATTACAGGTTGCTCTACCGGTTTTGGCCGCGAGCTGTCTAAACAGGTATTAAGTCTTGGAAACAAGGTAGCAGTTACATCGCGCAATGTGCAGGATGTAGCAGATATTGTGGCGCAGTATCCCGATACCGCGGTTGCCATTGCCCTGGACGTAACAAAGCCGGATGAAATACACGCGGCTGTGGCCAAGGCGCTGGAGTTATTTCAGCGCATAGACGTATTGGTAAACAATGCCGGCATTGGTTATTTTGGTGCTATTGAAGAAAGTGAGGAAGAAGAAGTACGCCGCATGTTTGAGATAAATTTCTTTGGCCTTGCCAATACAACCAAAGCCATCCTGCCCATCATGCGGCAGCAACGCAGCGGCCATGTAATCAACATTTCATCTATTGGCGGGCTGGTTGCTTTTCCGGCAGTAGGTTTTTACAATGCTACAAAGTTTGCCGTTATGGGCTATTCAGAAGCATTAGCAAAAGAAACAGCGCACCTGGGTATAAAGGTAACTGTAGTAGCACCCAGTGGTTTTCGCACAGATTGGGCGGGCCGGTCTGCTAATAACAGCAAGACAGTTATAGGCGACTATGCCAGTACGGCCGGTGCCAACAAAGATACTATCCGTGGCTATAGTGGCAACCAGCCCGGCGATCCGGTGCGTGCAGCCACTGCTATCATAAAAGCGGTTACGTCTGTAAATCCGCCCCTGCGGTTACTGCTGGGTGTGGGTGCGTTAAAGGGCGCCCGTAATAAAATAGCTGAACTTCAAAAAGATTTTGATGCCTGGGAAGAGACAACCGTTGGGGCTGATTTTCCAAAGGAATGAGTACGGCCCTGGCTATACCAACTGTAAGCAAGAACATGATATGCAATTAAAAAAAATCGCGCCAGCTGTTCATAATAATAATTCTTACATATCCCGGCATAATTGCAAGGTCAGCTATGACTAGTATTTGTAGACTGTTAAACCACGTACACACCTCTCATATTTCCAATAATAAAAAAACCGCCTCAATGGTATTGAGACGGTTCATGTATGCTGTCAATAATTTTATGTGTTATTCTACTTTTGTAATTTTCAGCACATTGGTTGGCAAGTGCAGGTGTACCGGCGTACTGCCCGTATTAACCACTGTATCACCTGATTTTATAAACCCGCGCTCCTTTAAAATTTCAATCTGGTCTTCAATGATTTCATCCAGGCTGTCTTCTTCAGCATAGTGAAAAGCACGTACACCCCAGCTTAAACTCAACTGGTTGATCAGGGTTTTTTCCTTGCTGAAAATATGCAGGGTGGCTTTGGGGCGGTAACTGCTAAGTATAAACGCTGTGTAACCGCTTTGCGTCATACCGATGATAGCATCTGCGTTTACATCTTTGGCTATTTTACAGGCATTGTAGCAAATGGCATCACTTAAGAAAGAAGGGGAGTGCTGCTGCGGTTTCAAATCATCTTCGCGGTTATACCGGTATTCGGTATTCTCCACCTCCATAATAATTTTGCGCATGGTTTCTACCACCAGTGCAGGATGGTTGCCGGCAGCAGTCTCACCGCTTAGCATCACTGCATCAGCGCCTTCCAGTACCGCATTGGCAACGTCTGTAATTTCGCTTCGGTTGGGTTTGGTACGCTCAATCATGCTCTCCATCATCTGGGTAGCCACAATAACGGGCTTGCCCCGGTGAAGGCATTTGCGTACCAGCTGGCGTTGTATCAGCGGTATCTGTTCTACCGGTAATTCAACACCCAGGTCGCCACGTGCCACCATAATGGCATCACTTTCTACAATGATATCGCGTATATTAACCAGGGCTTCTGGTTTTTCTATTTTAGCAATGATCTTGGTCTTGCTTTTCTTTTCATCCAGCTTGCTGCGGAGGATAACGATATCTTTTACGCTGCGGACAAAAGAAAGCGCAACCCAGTCCAGTTTTTGCTCAATAATAAATTCCAGATCGGCCAAATCTTTTTCAGTAAGTGCAGGCAGTGAAATTTTTGTATCAGGCAGGTTAATTCCTTTTTTTGAAGAGATGATACCGCCCAATATAACTTCTACTTTAACATCGTTATTTTTGGCAATATCAATAACCCGCACCTCCAGCTTACCGTCATCAATCATAATAACGTTGCCCACTTTTACATCTTCGTGGAGGTTGGGATAGGATACATAGATCCTGTCCATCGTACCCACCAATTTTTCGTTGGTAAAAGTTAGGATATCGCCTGCTACTACCGGTAATGCATTATTTTCAATTTCTCCTACGCGCAGTTTCGGCCCTTGCAAATCACCCAGTATAGCAATATTAAAAGGTTGTGATTTATTGATGTTGTGGATGTGCTCAATGATTTTAAGTTTGTCCTCGTGCGAACCATGGGAAAAATTGAGCCGGAATACATTGACACCGGCTTTTACCAGGTCGAGTAATTTTTCGTACGTATCGCAGGCAGGGCCTACTGTAGCAACAATCTTGGTGCGGTGAAAAGCATGTTCAATACCTGCCTGTTTGTCCATTGTCTGATGCAGGTATTTAGAAAGATGTTTTGACATTTGCTTTAATATGGGTTAATGATGTTTTTATATTGTTATAAAAGACAGGATATCCGGTCATTCTGTTTAACTGGCCAGGATTTTTACAATCCGCATCCATTGATCACTTATTTTTTGTTTTGCTTTTACGGCCTTTTCCAACGGGGTGTACAATATTTTATTGTTTTGAATGCCTACCATAACATTATAGCGGCCTTCCAATAAAGTTTCTACTGCGTGGTAACCCATACGACTTGCAATAAGCCTGTCCAGGCAACTGGGCGATCCGCCACGTTGTATATGTCCCAATATACAAACCCTCACGTCTGCGTTGGGCATTCGCTCTTTAATAACCTTACATACTTCTTCCCCGCCGCCAAATCCATCGCCTTCCGCTACCACAACCATATTAACCAGTTTGCGGCGCTTCTCTTTTTCCAGCAATGATTCTACCACCAGTTCAATATCTGTTTTACGCTCCGGAATAAGTATGTGCTCTGCACCGGTAGCAATACCACTGTGCAGGGCAATATAACCAGCATCCCGCCCCATTACTTCTATAACAAAAAGGCGGTCATGTGCATCCGCCGTATCACGTATTTTATCAATGGCTTCTACCGCTGTATTTACGGCAGTATCAAAACCAATGGTGAAATCGGTTCCGGCAATGTCTTTATCTATCGTCCCGGGTAAGCCGATGCAGGGGATATCAAAATCCTGGCTGAATTTTAAAGCGCCCTTGAAAGAACCGTCTCCGCCTATAATAACAAGCGCGTTAATACCTCTTTTCTTTAGGTTATTGTATGCTTTTTGTCTTCCTTCCAGTTCAAAAAATTCTTTGCAGCGGGCGGTTTTTAATATAGTTCCTCCTCTTTGAATAATATTGGCCACAGAGCGTGATTCCATTTTTACAATATCATCTTCTATCATACCACTGTAGCCCCTCATAATGCCATACATTTCTATTCCGTGGTAAATGCCCGTGCGTACAACTGCGCGGATGGCGGCATTCATGCCCGGAGAATCGCCTCCGGATGTTAATACGCCGATGCTGGTGATTTTTCGTGGTTCGCTCATTAATTTAAAACAGTCGGTTTTTATTTAAAAAATTTCAAACATACGGCAGTAAATGTTCAATTTTTTTTATGTAATCGTTAAGCTAAGTACCAAAAATAAGGATTTGATCCCATACGGCAAGGTTCAACTAATCCATTAATTATTTGGTAAACTTATTATAATACTTTACTATCCAACCCTTAAAAAGCATTTCCATTTAAGCTGGTTTGTACAAATTAAAACGATTTTTTTCAGGCATGCTGCGCCAGCTTATTTTTACTAAAATTTCCACTTAGCGCAAGGTTATTTTATTCAGTTATGAAAAAAATTTTAATTACCGGTGCCAATGGTTTACTTGGACAGCACCTGGTTAGTTTGTTATTAAAGCAGGGGTACAATGTGATAGCGGTTGGAAAAGGAGCAAGCCGGTTGCCTTTTACAGGCTCTGCTGATTTTACCTATTATAATGTTGATATTACTGATGATTCATTGGTGCAGGGCCTCATGGAGAAAGAGGCGCCGCATACCGTAGTGCATGCAGCTGCTATTACCCAGGTAGACGACTGCCAGTTAAACCAGGAAAATTGTGAAGCCGTAAATGTGCGGGCTACTGCCCAACTGCTGCTAAGTGCAGAATCCATTTGCCGGCATTTCATTTATATTTCTACTGATTTTGTTTTTGATGGAGAGCAAGGCGACTACAAAGAAGAAGATGCCATGAACCCGGTAAGCTGGTATGGTTTCACCAAGGTACAGGCAGAAGGAATTGTTGAGACTAGCGAAATACCCTTTGCCATTGTGCGCACCTGCCTGGTCTATGGCAACGTATTAAATGGCACGCGTAGCAATATTATAAATTGGGTGAGGAGCAGTCTTGCAGCGGGTAAATCTATACATGTAGTAAATGATCAGTGGCGCACGCCTACATACGTGGAAGATTTGGCAAGAGGCATTTTGCTCGTTATCGAAAAAAATGCTACCGGTGCATTTCATATTTCGGGTAAAGACAAATTGACACCTTATGAAATGGCCGTACAGACTGCCACCTTTTGCCAGCTGGATACGGCCCTGATTGTAAAAGAAGATGCATCCAGTTTCTCACAACCTGCCAAACGCCCGCCCAAAACCGGTTTTGATATCAGTAAAGCCCGGCGGGATTTAGGTTTTGAGCCCATTAGTTTTAATGAAGGATTACGGAAAATGCTTGGGACAGAAAACCAGCAAATTGGCACTGTCAATTAATAACCAGATAATATTCTTACCATAAAAACACGCAAACGAAATTCTTCTTTGAATAGTTTCTTAGTTTAATCACCTGCTTAAATATCTATTATGTGTCGTCTTACATCTCCGCTTCTTGCTTTGCTTTTATATGTCAGCATCTTATTCGTAACTGGTACAGCAGTTGGGCAGGATAGTCTCCGTTCTATTCCGCTATGGCAAAACGGCGCGCCTGGTTTTGAGAACAAAAAAAATATACCCGAAGAAGCCAAAGACTGGTATGTAAGAAATATTCATAACCCTTCGCTGGTTGTATTTTCACCACCTGCAAACATAGCATCGGATGTTGCAGTGGTGGTTTGTCCGGGTGGCGGCTTCAACAACCTGGTCTTCAATTCAGAGGGCCGCGATCCGGCTGTGTGGCTAAACAGCCTTGGAATTACGGCTTTTGTATTGAAATATCGCTTATTCCGCCGCGATACAATCTATACCGAAGAAAACGCAAAGGAAGATGTTTTCCGGGCTATGCGCCTGGTGCGCAGCCGTGCCAAGGAATTCAATATTGATACCGCCAAAATAGGTGTAATGGGTTTTTCTGCCGGTGGCGAATCAGCCGGATGGGTGTCTTATAAATTCAATGAAAAACATGCGCCCAAACCGGATGCGGTTGACGCGCTTTCTGCCCGGCCTGCTTTCCAGGTATTGATTTATCCGGGCCCACTGGCAGTACCCGATTCCGTATCCTCCCATGCACCACCTTCATTTCTACTGGCAGCCAATGATGATGCCTGCTGCTCTGAGCCCGTTATTAAGCTTTTGCAAATGCACCGCAGCGCGAAAGTGCCGGTAGAGGTGCACCTGTATACCCAGGCTGGCCATGGTTTTAATATGGGCAAGCGTTCCAAACTAGCCAGCATTAATACCTGGCCACAGCGCCTTGCTGATTGGCTGAAAGATACAGGCATAATAAAGTAAAAAGTGAAAATTGCAATCCACAAAACGTTTATATCAATTGGTTACCATTGAGTTGATTGTTTTACCTTAAATTAATACTATAATATTCGCCAGGATTTAATTTACCTTGATATATGCACCAACAAATCATTCACATGGCCCTGGTGGTGGCCGATTACGACGAAGCCATTGCTTTTTATACAAGTAAACTTGGTTTTGAATTGGTAGAAGATACCGTACTCAGTGAAACCAAACGCTGGGTGCTGGTGAAACCAACGGGGCCGGACGGCGCCTGTTTGCTGCTGGCCAGGGCAGCAACTGATGAACAAACAAGCAGGGTAGGCAACCAGACCGGGGGCCGCGTTTTTTTATTCCTGCAGACAGCTAATTTCTGGGAAGACTACAAAAATATGCTGGATAAAGGGATTGTTTTTGTGCGGGAACCTGTTGTTGAATCATATGGAACAGTAGCGGTTTTCAAAGATCTTTATGGCAATCTTTGGGACTTTATCGGAAGAACTGGAACTGAGCATCAGTGACCGGTCATGCGCAGGCATCCGCTTGTGCCGGATATTATCGTGTATACGTCCACGCCAGCCAAATCAATACAATCTGTAGCGGCAGCCTGGCAACCGTTATCCATTTCATGGGATTATTGTAATGAAAATAATTGATGGTCATCTGGATATTGGCCGGAAACACAGCTATCAGCAGCGCAATAATGCCCCAGGCGGCCATTACCCTTGTGCTTTCTGGTACCAGCAAAATGCCAAGCAATATTTCAGCTGCCCCGCTGAGATACACCAGCTGCAGGTGCCACGGCAGCCAGGGCGGCATTATCTTCATATAAGACCGTGGCCGCATAAAATGCCATATGCCTGCGGCGATGTACAGAAGCGACATAATATAGAGTCCTGCTAATTTCATGCGGGGTAAATGTAAGAAATATGTGTGATGTCCGCCCGGCCCGTTCGGGAGGTCTGATTTGATGATAGCTGGTTTATTCAATGCGCAGTCCGGCTATTATAATTACCATCCTTAGTGCCATAGGCAGTTACTTATTTATACATTTGTATACTTCCACTTTCTTCTCATTCCTCCGGTTTATTATCAATAATTTCGCACCTAAAATATTTTGTTTTGAGCGCAACGGTTTTTTTAATTACACCTCCCTTTACGCAATTAAATACGCCTTATCCTGCCACTGCGTACCTGAAAGGTTTTCTCAATACTAAAAACATCAGCGCTTTCCAGGCCGACCTGGGCATTGAAACCATTCTTGTGCTCTTCAGCAAACGGGGCCTGACAGCCCTATTCGCACAGGTGAAAAGCGCAGCAACTTTATCGCCTAATGCAGCCCGCATATTTGCCCTGCGGGAAGCTTATATCAATACCATCGATCCGGTTATACTGTTCCTGCAAGGGAAAAATCCCACACTGGCGCACCTGGTGGCCAAACGTGATTTTTTGCCCGAAGCTTCCCGCTTCGCGCAATCCGATGATCTCAACTGGGCCTTTGGCAGTATGGGCAAGCAGGATCTGGCCAAACACCTAGCCACCATGTACCTGGAAGACTTGTCGGATTTTATAAAGGAATGCATTGATGAACATTTTGGTTTTAGCCGCTACGCGGAGAAACTGGGCCGTTCTGCCAGTAGTTTTGATGAACTTTATACCGCCTTGCAGCAACCCCCCACTTTTATAGACAATGTGTTAATTGATTTACTGCAGCAGCATATAACAAGGGTAGCGCCAAAGCTTGTTGCCATCTCTGTTCCTTTTCCGGGCAATTTATACAGCGCTTTCCGCTGTGCGCAGTGGATAAAAAAGCATCACCCCACTATAAAAATAGCCATGGGCGGCGGCTTTGCCAATACTGAACTGCGCTCATTGGCCGATGCCAGGGTGTTTGAATTTTTTGATTTCATTACACTGGACGATGGTGAAGCGCCGGTGGAAAACCTGGTCGCTTACATAAATGGCGGCATCTCTGCCGAACTTCTCAAACGCACTTTTTTGCTGCAGGATGGGGCTGTTACTTATATTAATAACAAAACCTTCAGGGATTACAAACAGGGAGAAGTGGGTACGCCTGACTACAGCGATTTTGTGCTGGACAGCTATATTTCGGCTATCGAAGTAGTGAATCCCATGCATAGTTTATGGAGCGATGGACGCTGGAACAAACTAACCATGGCGCATGGTTGCTATTGGGGCAAATGCACCTTCTGTGATATCTCGCTTGATTATATAAAATTGTATGAACCGGTAGCGGCGGGTTTGTTGTGCGACCGTATGGAGACCATTATAACCCAAACAGGCCAGAACGGTTTTCATTTTGTGGACGAAGCAGCACCACCCGCCCTCATGCGGGCAATGGCCATCGAAATCATCAGGCGCAAACTGGTAGTCAGCTGGTGGACGAATATCCGTTTTGAAAAAAGCTTTACCCGCGACCTTTGTCTTTTATTGAAGGCTTCAGGCTGTATCGCAGTTTCCGGCGGACTGGAAGTAGCTTCCGACCGCCTGCTGGAAATGATCCAGAAGGGAATTACCGTGGCGCAGGTGGCCAGGGTAAATAAAAATTTTACGGAGGCTGGCATAATGGTTCATGCTTACCTGATGTACGGCTTCCCCACACAAACAGCACAGGAAACCATCGACTCCCTGGAAATGGTGCGCCAGATGTTTAAAGCCGGCATTTTACAATCTGCCTTCTGGCACCAGTTTACCATGACGGCGCATAGCCCGGTAGGACTGGAACCAGCTAAGTTCAGTGTACAGAAACAAACGGAAAATACAGGCAGCTTTGCCAATAATGATATAGAACACTTTGATACTACCGGTGCCGACCACCCGCTGTTTGCATATGGGCTGAAAAAATCACTACACAACTATATGCACGGAATGTGTTTTGATGATCCTTTGCAAAAATGGTTTGATTTTAAAATATCGAAAACAAAAATTGCACCTGACTATATTATAAACGCTTTAAAAGAAAATGAACTGCCGGTGTTTAAGCCCGCAGCTAAAATAGTCTGGCTGGGCGCCCAACCTCAATTGGAATATTTTGTTCAGTCGAAGCACGGTAACCAGCGTGAAATGGTGGCCATGAATTTTGCCAGCAATAAAGAAACGCATAAAATTCAACTGCCTAAACCCCAGGGGGACTGGTTGGCAGCCATATTGCAAAAATTAGCAGTTTACAATATGCAAACCGGTACACTGCAGGAAGTAAAAGACAGTTATGAAACGGCCGGGCTGGAAGATTTCGAACTTTTTTGGGATAATAAACCCATCAGCACTATGCACAAACTGGGGCTGCTGCGATTATGATTTTTTCACCGGCAAAGGTATCGGCCTTCCCCTGGCTTATAAACAAACCACCTGCTCCCCGTAAATTTTAGCTATCGATTTTTTTAATAAAGACGGATAAGCCCGAACGGCTGAGTAATTATTTATTTTGACTAAATGAGGTGTACAAGGGAAGGGAGCCCAACAGTTATTAAGGGACTGTTGGCTGTTTTAATAAAGAAAACCTTTTGACCCGTATTTGTGTTTTACTTTTACAAGTAAAGAAAATTGAATGGCATACCACTCACTGGAAGAATGTTTACTGGATTTGGAAAAGCAAGGCCAGTTGCTGCGTGTGAAAGAAGAAGTGGATCCCTTCCTGGAGATGGCGGCAATTCACCTGCGGGTGTATGAAGCAGGCGGCCCGGCGCTGCTATTTGAAAATGTAAAAGGCAGTTCCTTCAGGGCGGCATCCAATATTTTTGGCACATTGGAAAGAAGTAAATTCATTTTCCGGCATACACTGGCCCAGGTTCAGCAATTAATCCGGTTAAAAAATAACCCCGCAGAAGCGTTTAAGCATCCATTTGATAATTTTACCACAGGCATGGCGGCCGTGAAAGCCCTCCCGTTAAAAAACCCGTTTGATAAACCCGTGCTCGCGCAGCAAATACCTGTTAGCGCTATACCGCAGGTGAAGCACTGGCCCAAAGATGGTGGTGCTTTTGTAACCCTGCCACAGGTATACACAGAAGATATTGATAAGCCCGGTATTATGCATGCCAATCTTGGCATGTACCGCATACAGCTTTCAGGAAATGATTATATTCCCAATAAAGAAATAGGCCTGCACTACCAGCTGCACAGGGGCATTGGGGTACACCAAACCAAAGCAAATGCAAAGGGACTGCCGCTGAAAGTCAGTGTATTTGCGGGAGGACCGCCGGCGCATTCAGTAGCCGCCGTAATGCCATTGCCGGAGGGGATTAGTGAAATGACTTTTGCCGGTGCGTTGGGCGGCCGGCGTTTCAGGTATTGTTATGAAGATGGTTTTTGCATCAGCACCGATGCAGACTTTGTAATTACAGGGGAAGTATACCCCGGTGAGAATAAGCCTGAAGGTCCGTTTGGGGATCACCTCGGCTATTACAGCCTGCAGCATCCTTTTCCATTAATGAAAGTGCACAAAGTGTACGCAAAGAAAAATGCCATATGGCCTTTTACGGTAGTTGGGCGGCCACCGCAGGAAGATACCAGCTTTGGACAGCTGATACACGAGATAGCAGGCGATGCATTACAGGCAGAGATACCCGGACTTAAAGAAGTACATGCAGTGGATGCAGCAGGCGTACATCCATTGTTGCTGGCAATCGGCAGCGAAAGGTATACCCCTTATATGCCTGCCAAACAGCCGGCCGAAATACTTACTATTGCCAATCATGTGCTGGGCACCGGTCAGCTTAGTCTTGCAAAATTTTTGTTTATTACAGCGGATGACAGCGGCCAGCTTAGTACACATGATATCAGCCTGTACCTGCAATATATATTGCAGCGCATCAACCTGGCCAGGGATATTCATTTTTACACCAACACTACCATTGATACCCTGGACTATTCCGGTACTGCATTAAACAGCGGCAGCAAAGTGGTGCTGGCCGCGTATGGCGAACCGGTAAGAACACTGGCAACAGCGGTATCCGTAACCCTGCAATATATACAGGGATTTGAAAATGCACTACTGGTCATGCCCGGCGTGGTAGCTGTACAAGCCAATGGATTTGTCAATTATGAAACAGCTAAAAAAGAAATGGCTGTCCTGAATGATTCGCTTGCAGCAGCCGATAGCAACGATTTGCAAGAAACACCGTTTATTATTATTTGTGATGATGCCCGGTTTGTGGCAGAGCGGCTGGGGAATTTCTTATGGGTTTGTTTTACCAGGTGCAACCCCTCCCATGACATGTATGGCATTAATGCTTTTACCGAGAACAAGCACTGGGGCTGCCGGGGCCCGCTGGTTTTTGATGCCCGCATAAAACCGCACCATGCACCGCCGGTAGAAAAAGATCCTGCAACGGAAAATAAAATTGAAAGAATATTTAATAAAGGGGGAAGTTTGTATGGAATCAGCCATTAGCGGTTATCTATAAGCTGTGGGTATTTAATTAAGCATTGCAGCGTTTACAGGGCGATGGTATATATGGTATAAAAAATATCCGGTATTGGAAATAACGGCTAAAAGCTATGGGCTTACCGCTAAAAGATAAATTCATGAAAAAAATAGCAAGTTTTATATTGGTAGCGCTGCTAACCCTGACTGCGTCCGCACAAAAGGCAGCTGTCAGCAATAAAAAACCGGCCGCAAAACAATCGCCTGCAGCACTTGAAAATACCCTGCTCTGGGAAATAGGCGGTAACCATCTTAGCAAACCTTCTTACCTGTTTGGTACCATGCACCTTTTGTGTGCACAGGATGCACAGCTCAGCGACTCATTGCGGCTGGCCATTGCCGGCGTAAAGCAGGTTTACTTCGAAATTGATATGGATAATATGATGGAGATGATGGGCGCCCTGAAATACCTGAACATGAATAATAATACGCAGTTGAGTGATCTCCTGAGCGAAGACGAATACCAACGCGTAAAAGACTATTTTAAAAAGAATAAAACCATGCTTCCGTTTTCCATGATGGAGCATTTGAAACCTTATTTTGTAACGTCACTGATTTCAGAAAGTAAATTTCCCTGCGCAGAAAAAGATGGCATGGAGCAGGTGATCATGACGGCAGCCAAAAAAGATCACAAACCGATCAACGGGCTGGAAACAGTTCAGTTCCAGGCAAGTGTTTTTGACAGCATCCCCTATAAACGCCAGGCAAAAGATTTGCTGAAAATGATTGACAGTTCCGGCGTGGTTGGCGACAGCAGCGATCTGCAGCTGGTTGAAGTATACCGCAAACAGGATTTGAACAGGATGCAGGAACTCACAGCAGATGAAGAAGGAATTGCCGAGTACCTTGATCTGCTTTTGTACAACCGCAATGCCAATTGGGTAACGAAAATGCCTGCTATTATGCGCGACGCACCGTCCTTGTTTGCGGTTGGCGCGGGTCACCTGGGGGGAGAAAAAGGCGTTATCAGTCTCTTGCGCAAAGCGGGTTTTACGGTAAGGCCTATGAAGCATAAACCCGGCCCCGAAATGGAATTGAATTAGAAAAGAATGTGAGATGCCTGATTTTCTGATGCTCGCCCGGACGGTTCTGTTCTCTGCTATCGCATACAGGCTTAATTAATAATATTTAAGCATCAGCTAAAACCTAAAACCCCGGGATTTTCAATCTGCCGCTTCACTTTGTTTGACAGCATGCGGTTCATTAAAGCAATGAAAAAAAGCTATTATATCGCAGCTCAACTAAAAAGGCTACCGTTTCCGGCAGCCTCTGCTATATCTTCTGCTGAATCAATTAAAACCTTTCCAAGCCGCTGAAGAAGAAATCGCCTTCAATGGCTGCATTTTCATCACTGTCACTACCATGCACCGCGTTTTCGCCCAGGGAAACGGCAAACAACTTACGGATGGTATTGGCTTCAGCCTTGGCAGGGTCAGTAGCGCCAATCAGTTTACGGAATTCCGCAACCGCATTGTCTTTTTCAAGTATAGCCGCATAGATAGGGCCACTGCTCATAAACGCTACCAGTTCTCCGTAAAAGGGGCGCGCAGCGTGTACAGCATAAAACTCGCCAGCTCTTTCAGCGCTTAAACGGGTAAGTTTCAACGCTACAATACGGTAGCCCTCTTTTGTAATTCTGTCTAAAATGGCGCCACCATGGCCGGCGCGGAACGCGTCTGGCTTAATCATGGTAAATGTTCTGTTAGTCATACGGTTCTTTTTCTTTTGGGTGGCAAAACTACAGCAATAGGGCAATATACGCTAATTAAACACCCGGAAATAAATGCTAAGCAAACGTTAAGCGTTGGACGCTAGGCACTAAATAAACGTTCTTAACCCAAAAAAACACGAAAATCGATCCTTTCCGACTGCAAACTTTAGTTACCTTCGCGAACGTTTTATGAAACCTATAGCAGATACATTTCCTTTACTTACGCAGGCGCCAAAGCAGATTGTAATTACCATGCACCAGAAACCCGATCCTGATGCCATGGGTTCTTCGCTGGGGCTCTTTCATTTTTTAAGCTCCCTGGGCCATTCGGTAACCGTGATTTCGCCCACTAACTGGGCCAGTTTTCTTAACTGGATGCCGGGCTGCAACAAGGTGGTGGATTACGATTACCGCCGTGCCGAAGCAGAAGCCATTCTAAAGAAAGCAGACTGGCTTTACTGCCTGGATTTTAATACCCTTCCCCGCACAAAAAATATGGCGCCCGTAATACAGGCCCTGGATTGCGTAAAAATTCTTATCGACCACCACCAGCAACCAGAAGAAACGGCTTTTACATACGGTATCAGCAATACTGCAAAAAGTTCTACCTCAGAAATGGTGTACGATTATATAGTAGAAAGTGGCCACCGCAATGCTGTTGACCTGCCGATAGCAGAATGCCTGTATGCCGGTGTAATTGGCGACACAGGCTCCTTTCGTTTTCCGGCTGCATCTGCAGGAGTGCATACCATGGTGGCACATTTAAAAGAAACGGGTTTAAACCATACGCAGGTACATGAAAATATCTACGATAATTTTTTAGAAAACCGCCTGCGCTTTACGGGGATGGTATTACTGCACCGCATGGAAGTAATGTATGAATACAATACTGCGCTGATTGCAATTGCAAAAAATGATCTACTGAAGTTTGATATAAAAACCGGTGATACAGAAGGACTGGTTAATTACCCCTTAACCATACAGGGTATAAAATTTGCGGCCATCGTAATTGACCGCGATGAAGAACGCAAATGGAGCTTTCGCAGCAAAGGCGCTTTTGATACCAATACATTTGCGCGAACTTATTTTAGCGGTGGAGGCCATTACAACGCTTCGGGCGGCAAAAGCAGTGATTCGCTTGAGAAAACGATCCAAAAATTTAAACAATCAATCAAGGAAAACGCATCTTTATTACAATAACAAACAATCATGAAAAAACAACCAGTTTATTTTTTAGTGTTCATGACGGTAGCGGCAATGGCCTTTACTTCATGTAAAAACAATGTGGATTACAAGAAGACGAAGAGTGGTATCATGTACAAGATCTTCAGTGACAGCAAAGACTCTGTTGTTAAACAGGGAAACATCATGAAGATCAATTACACCATTAAAATAGGCAGTTCTGATTCTGTATTACAGACATCTTACGGTAAAGCGCCTCTTTTTATGCCTGTAGAAGGTACGGTGCCGGCTGATGCTTACTCACCACTGGAAGTATTCAATATGTTACGTAAGGGAGACAGCGCTGAAATCATACAATTGGTAGATACATTGCTGAAGAAAAACCCGGGCGGACAAATGCCTCCTTTCTTTAAGAAAGGCGACAAGCTGATTACGCTTGTTAAAGTACTCAATGTGTTCAGTTCTCAGGAACTGGCTGGCAAAGACCGTGAAGTAGAAGCGGAGAAAGAAAAAGTACGCATGGAGAAGGAAGTAGAGCAGGACCTGGTGAAAGCCAATGCTGATATGGCTGCCTACCTGGCCAGGAAAAATATTACTACTGCGGTGAAAGCCGGCAAAGGAACCTATGTTGAAGTAAAAAATCCCGGAACCGGCATGCAGGCAGATGCGGGTAAATTTGTAACGGTAAGGTATGAGGGCAAAACACTGGATGATGGAAAAGTATTTCAATCAACCATGGATCCTAAATCACAGCCATTTACTTTTAAAGTAGGTATAGGTGGTGCCATACCAGGCTGGGACGAGGCATTGCCGTTATTCAAAAAAGGCGGCAAGGGTACATTGTACATCCCTGGGCCACTGGCTTACGGAAAAAACCCGCCACAGGGCTCAGCATTCAAACCAAATGCAGCGCTGATATTTGATATTGATGTAGTTGATGTAAGTGACACCCAACCAGCGCAGCCACAGCAACAGCAATTACCTCCGGAAATGAGGGAGCAGATGGAAAGACAAATGCGTGAACAGCAGCAGCAACAGCAACAACAACAGAAGAAGCCAGGTAATTAATTGCTGATTTCTTAGTGGTAAAATGTTGCGGATTTTTTTGATGAAACATGCGTAACAAATTATAAGTTATAAAAAAAGGAACATACCCCGGGCGTGTTCCTTTTTTTATAACTATTGCTGGTACCGCAGCTGCAGGATTTGAGTGGATTCTTTCATTATGGTATGCGTATAGATCCTAATAGCCGCAATTTCAGCATTGCCAATTCACGCATCCTGGTAAGCACAAAAAAGTGTCACAGCTTCCACCGCCTCTTTTACATCATGTACGCGCAGGATAGCCGCGCCATTGTGCAACGCTAATGTGTTCAATACGGAAGTACCGTTTAATGCGTCAGTGGCGGTTACCCCCAACGTTTTGTATATGGTGCCCTTGCGTGAAAGTCCGGCCAGTATAGGTTTGCCCAGTATCTTTAACAACGCTAAGTCTTTCAGCAGTCTGAAATTCTGTTCAATGGTTTTGGCAAATCCAAACCCGGGATCGATAATTACATCATGGATACCGGCTTTTTTACAGGCATCAAGTTTATGGATAAAATAATCAATTACTTCTTTTGCTACGTCGTCATACACGGAGTGCTGCTGCATAGTTTGCGGGGTGCCTTTCATATGCATGCACACATATGGCACCTTCAGACCACCCACCGTTGAAAGCATCGCACTGTCCATTTCTCCGCCACTGATATCATTGACCATGGAAGCGCCGGCAGCAACAGCTGCTGCTGCAACGTTTGCATGAAATGTATCTACTGCAATAACGGCTTCGGGTAACTGCTGATGAATGGCGGCAATGGGCCCAATAATTCTTTCTAATTCTTCCGATTCGCTTACTGCATCGCTGCCGGGCCGGGTGCTTTGGCCGCCAATATCCAGTATAGCCGCGCCATCGCGCAGCATTTGTGCTGCCTTTTGCACAATAAGATCTGTTTCCTGCAGCCGGCTTCCTTCATAAAATGAATCCGGCGTGGCATTTATAATGCCCATAACCAGTGGCCGGCTGGCGGTTATCACGCGTCCCTTACAATTCAGTGTAAACATTGGCCTTATATTGTTATTTTTGAACGCTAAAGTTGAGGAATAATTTTCATTTATAACAGATGAGTAACACCAATCAGCAGTATGATGCGGTTATTGAGGGCTGCCTCGATATTTTTACCAAGAAAACGACAGACTATGGCACTTCCTGGCGGGTGCTGCGGACCATATCCATCGTTGACCAGATTTTTATCAAGGCCAAACGCATTCGCACCATACAGGAAAACCGCTTACAGAAGATTGGTGATGACATCGCTTCCGAATTCAGGGGCATTTTGAATTATGCCATCATCGGCATTGTGCAATTATCTTTTTCAAAAGATGCAGCAGAAGAAATCCCGTTGGAGAAAGCCACCGCGCTATACAGTGAACAGGTTGCTAAAGCAAAAGCCCTTATGCTGGACAAAAACCACGATTACGGTGAAGCGTGGCGGGATATGAGCCAGGAAAGTTTTACTGACCTGATCTTGTCAAAGTTGCTGCGTATTAAACAGATTATTGGCAATGAAGGAAAGACCATCATCAGCGAAGGCATTGATGCCAACTATTATGATATTATTAATTACGCTGCATTTGCGCTGATATTGATAGCGGAGGGGAAGCAGTGAGAAGATACCTGATTTTGAAATTTTTAATTGTGGGATTTTTTTTAAATTTTTGTTTGAACAAATCATAACCCAGCGAATAGCCAGGCTGGCTTTTTTTCGCAATAGTATGGATAAATTGTTGATTTTTGGATTCATCTATCTTGAGATTTTTTTCGGAAATATTTTTTAAATAAATCTCAAATTGCCGCCATCACGCAATTACAAAATATTCATTAGCGCTATTCATATTTAAACCACTGGTTAACATGAAACAACTGCTCAATATCGCAAGACTTATCGTTGGGGTCTTATTTATTTTCTCAGGCCTGGTAAAAGCCAATGATCCTTTGGGACTCAGCTATAAAATGCAGGAATTTTTTGAAGTGTGGGGATTGAGCTCCCTGGATTATTTTTCCCTTTCTTTTTCCATACTCATGATTGCATTCGAGATCATAGCAGGTGTGGCCGTGCTGTTGGGCTGGCGCATGAAATTATTCAGCTGGTTGCTTTTGCTGCTTATCATTTTCTTTACTTTTCTCACCGGTTATGCAGTTTTGTCGGGCAAAATAAGAACCTGCGGCTGCTTTGGCGATTGCATTCCGCTGACAGCAGAACAATCTTTTGCCAAGGATTTGGTATTAACGGCACTGATAGTTTTCATTTTTATTTTCCGTAACCAGGTAACGCCATTGTTTGCACCTAAAACCAGTGGCAGGTTGCTGGCGCTCACCGTTTTATTTTCTTTTGCTTTACAGGGCTATGTTTTTAAACACTTACCCATTGTGGACTGTCTGCCTTATAAAGTGGGTAAGAATATACAGCAGCAAATGAAAGTACCTGCTGGGGCAATTCCGGATAGTACAGTGATAACATTTGTATACAATAAGCAAAACAAGGAAGTAGAATTTACCTCAGATAATTTTCCGGAAGATTTTGACGATTCCCTTTACAAGTTTGTAAAACGTTATGATAAACTGGTGCGCAAGGGAAATGCAGAACCATCCATCAAAGATTTTGTGCTCACCAGTCTTGCCGGCACAGACAGCACGGCTGCTATACTGGAGCAAAAAGGATCATCGCTTTTTCTTTTTGTAAAAGATGCCATGAATCCCGATTACGAAAAAAAGGAAAACGGTCAGCTGCGGCAGATTGCCGCCTACGCCAGGCAAAAGCAGATGCCGCTGTATCTAATTACCAATACCAGGGAGGTCATTAATTCCTATGCCACAGCCACAAAAGATTCAGTCACAACTTTTATGTGCGACGCGGTGGCTATTAAAACGGCAGCACGTGCCAACCCTACTTTGTACCTGATAAATGACGGCAATATAAAGGGCAAATGGGCTTTTGCTGACTTTGGTAAGGCGTATAAGCAGCTACAAAAATAAGGGCTGATTCCTGGTATTGAGATGTCTGATTTCTTTTGTGGCAAATCGCGGATTGTTTTTTATCTTTCTGAAATACGAAATATTAGCATTGGCTAATTTGCTGATGTCAGCTTTTTTAATTGCAATGCAGGATTAATATTTGCTTATCCCGGTAGGTGGTGACACCGATTAGTGGAATTGGGCTAAAGCCAGAAAATGGTTTTCATTAACCCAGGGCTTAAGCCCTGAATGATAACGGATCAAAACGGACTTTGGCCCACTGCAGATATGCAGGCAGTTACCCACTGTAAGTAATGAAAGGCACGAACGATATATCCACCGTCAAAAAATAAGAAATCAGCCATCTTGCTACATTACATTAAAAGAAAACTTTTATACGGACTACTCGTCATGGCAGGAGTGGTGGTGCTGGTATTTTTTCTATTCCAGGGTTTTGGCGATCCGTCCAGGTTAATTATGGGCCAGCGGGCAGATGCTGCCACCCAGGATAATATCCGCAAAGAATTATATCTTGATCAACCTAAGTGGAAGCAGTTCCTCTTTTACCTCAATGATGTTTCTCCTGTCAGTATTTATTCAAAAGAAACAATCGCCCAAAAAAAATTGAACGGTTTTTTTATTGGAGGCAATACAAAGCTGGCATTTAAAACACCCTATTTACGCCGTTCTTACCAGACAAAAAAAGAAGTATGGGTCATTTTAATGGAAGCCCTGCCCGGCACCTTACTGCTGGCCATTGCGGCCATGGCCTTTGCGGTGGTATTGGGGGTGGCGCTGGGCGTACTGGCTGCCGTTAAAAAAGGTACCTGGGTAGATACTTCTTCTATTTTTGCCGGCATCATCGGCATTTCGGCCCCTTCTTTTTTTATGGGAATTATTATAGCATATGTCTTTGGCTTCCTGTTAAGCCGCTATACCGGTTTGCACATGGCCGGCAGCTGGTTCGACCTCGATGAAATAAGTGGGGAGCGCCATATTACACTTAGCAATTTAATTTTGCCCGCAATTACCCTGGGTATCCGGCCGTTGGCTATCATTAGTCAGCTGACCCGCAGCACCATGCTGGATACGCTAAGCCAGGATTATATACGTACCGCGTATGCGAAAGGCCTAAGCAAAAGGACGGTCATCTGGAAACATGCGTTGCGCAATGCACTGAATCCAGTAATTACAGCCATTACCGGATGGTTTGCAGAATTGCTGGCAGGCGCGTTTTTTGTAGAATATATTTTCGGGTGGAAGGGTATTGGGAAGATAACGGTAGATGCCCTGGAGAAACTTGACTTTCCCGTGGTGATGGGCTCAGTACTGGTGTCTTCCGCGTTTTTTATTTTTATCAATATACTGGCCGATCTGCTGTATGGCGTAATTGACCCCAGGATAAGATTGCACTAATGTTCAGTTTGAAGAAACTTATTGACAACCGGAATTTCAGCAGGCCATCAGGTAAATGGCCGCTACGCTGAACTAATTAATAATTACTTCTTTTATTACATTCTCACGCAGGGCTTCATTAACCCGTAACATGATGTTTTCTTTTTGGAAAAGCAGTTCCTGTTTCAGCGGGGCCACTTTAGTGCTGATGTATAACTTACTGCCATAAATTTTAATGCTGTCGGTGTAGCGGGCAATTGTTTTGCCCATCAATTGCTCCCACAGGTCGGTAATCTGCATGGCCTGTATATCTCCGTGCAGCCTGCTGTTCCGCAGGAATTTTTGCATAGCATCGCCAATAGAATATTCACCCATAAGAGCGGCTAAAGTACAAAGATTTACTGATTTGGTGATTTCTGGATATTGAGATTGCTGCGGCCCGGTGAAAACTAGCAACAGGCAATTTTAAATAGCTTAACAATTACCTGTTGCTGCGCTGGTCAGGGAAAAATTACCCGCCAATGGCCAACAGCTTACCGCGGCAGGCTCAGATCAATTAACTGGAAAACTTCCCCCAAATCTGCCAATGCTTTTTTAAGCCGGTCTTTGTGCGTATCTGTAATAAATACCTGGCCGCTATTCTTCACACAAACCCAGCTAAGCAGGTTGTGCATACGCTGTTCGTCCAGTTTCTCAAACACATCGTCCAGCAATAAAAAGGGGGGAAAGCCTTTGGTGTCTTTCAGTATTTGAAATTCGGCCAGTTTTAACGCAAACAGTAAACTTTTACGCTGGCCCTGTGAGGCAATGGCCTTAAAAGGCTGTGCTTTTAACGTAAGGGTGAGATCGTCGCGGTGGATACCCTGGGTAGTCCGCTGCAGCATCAGATCTTTATCGCGGCACTGTTTCAGCAAAGTTGCAAAAGACGATTGCAGCAAACTACTTTCATATACTATGTCTACCTCCTCCTGCACACCTGCTATCTGCTCATAAAAAGACTGTACAAGGGGCACCAGTTGCGCAAGAAAGCGCTTGCGTTGGTCAAAAACATAATTACCATGGGTGATGAGCTGGCCATCGTACACGTCCAGCAGCTGGTGATCAGCACCTGCACCCTGCAAACCCTTCAGGTAACCATTGCGCTGCTGCAGGATTTTATTATAACTCATCAGCTGTTGCAGGTATTGCGCATCCAGCTGGCAAAGTAATGCGTCCGTAAAACGGCGCCGTTCTTCACTGGCACCCGTGATCATCTCCACGTCGTCTGGCGCAATAAATACACAGGGAAATTTTCCGATATGCTGGGCAAACTTTTCATAGACCTCGCCATTCAGTAAAAATTCCTTTCGCCCGGTCTCCCGCAAAATGCAAATAGCTTCTGATTCATGCTCAGTTGCTACAGAAGATCCGGTGCTCAATTTGCCGGCGATCCTGAATCCTTGTGCGCCATTAAATACATGCTGTGCACCGGTTTTACCAAAATAACTTTTTGTAAAGCATAAATAATGAATCGCATCCAGCAGGTTGGTCTTGCCCACACCATTACCACCGCAAATGCCTACTATACGTGCCGTAAACGCAAAAGAAGCCTGCGGATAATTTTTGAATTGCAGAAGGGAAATAGAATGAAGAAGAATTACTGTAAAATTTAAATTGTAAATGTTGAATACGCCTGCCCCGCAAAAGTAGGCAGGATATACTGCAAAATAGTCATTTGACTAGTCCTGGCAAATGCAAAACAACATCTAAAATGTTTTTTAGTAATTCTCCTCCATAAATAAGGTCTGATCGCTAAGAAAAGCCATGCACTCAGCGTCATTCATTTTATTAATGATGCGGTTGTAGGTAATATGCGCCGCTGACTGCAGTTTATCCATTTCTTTAACCGTGTTGGTAATGCGGATTTTGAAATCAGTAATTATTTCAGCGTCATTTTTCAGAAAGTTGTTGATGTCCGTGAAGAGGCCCATCGCATTGCTGTGGAGATTTGTAAGCATGTGTCAATCGTTTGAAATATTACTCCAAAAAATATGCCCGTGGTTACAAAGGGGGATAAATTTTAGCGTGTAGAAAAGAATACACGGCGCGCATAAACATTGTGGATTTTTACCAATTTGGGTCAATTGTTATTCGCCCCATATTCCCCGTTGGGGAACATCCTTCCAGCCTTACGGTTTGCGGGAGGAACAGCATGGAAAACAGCATTTGTAAGCATATAAACGACTGGTAATAAAAGAAGTAAAAACTACTAACTACGAATAATAAACTTTCTTATCTTCGCCACCTTAAAATTGCAAACAACCGTGGCTACAAAATTCTCAAAAGAAACCTACCTGTACTGGTACGAGCTAATGCAGCTGATACGTCAGTTTGAACTGATGGCAGAAGAGAAATACAAAATGGATGGTAAAATCCGCGGGTTTTTCCACGCATATATTGGGCAGGAAGCCATTGCTGCCGGTTGTATGACGGCTACCCAGCAAATGGATCCCTTTATTACCGGTTACCGCGACCATGGCCTGGCACTGGCAAAGGGTGTTTCCGCCAACAGTTGTATGGCTGAGCTATATGGAAAAGCTACCGGCTGTGCCAAGGGCAAAGGCGGCAGTATGCACTTTTTTGGCAAAGACGTAGCTTTTTTTGGCGGACATGGTATTGTAGGCGCCCAGATAGGTACGGGAGCAGGATTGGCTTTTGCCGAGAAATATAAAGGGACCGATAATGTAAGCCTTACTTTTTTTGGTGATGGCGCTGCCCGCCAGGGGATGGTAAACGAGGTGTTTAATATTGCTATGACCTGGAAACTGCCTGTCATTTTTATTTGCGAGAACAATAATTATGCAATGGGTACCTCCGTAGAGCGTACTTCCAATGTACATGATATTTATAAACTGGCGGATGCCTTTGAAATGCCGGCCGATTCTGTAGATGGTATGAGCTGTGAAGCCGTGCACGAAGCCGTAGCCCGTGCCGTTAAAAGAGGACGCGAAGGCGGCGGACCAACCTTACTGGAGATTAAAACCTACCGTTATAAAGGGCATTCTATTTCTGACCCCCAGAAATACCGCACCAAGGAAGAAGTGGAAGAGTACAAGCAGCGTGACCCGTTGGTACAGGTACAAGCTACAATTCTGAAGAATAAATTTGCAACACAGGCGGAACTGGACGCCATCAGCAAACGCATTGAAGATGTAGTAGTAGAATCTGTAAAGTTTGCAGAAGAAAGTCCCTGGCCAAATGATGATGAGTTGTTAAAGGATGTGTACGTGGATCAGAACTATCCTTTCATTGTTGATTAATTTCATTACTGCGCATTACACCTATTTGATACATTAAATTAAATACAGTTCTTATATCATGACAGACAAGATTAACGTACCGGTAACTGGAGAAAAAGATGCCGTTGAAAAAGTGACCGGTTTCTGGAACCAGCACAGCAAACAAATTTTGATGGGCCTTGCTGCTATTATCATTATTGCAGGCGGCATTATTGGATACAATTATTTTATAGCTGAACCCAATGAGAAAAAAGCGTCGGAAGCCATCCGTTATGCAGAAGAATTTTTTAGAAAGGATTCTGTAAAAATGGCGCTTGAAGGCGATAACCTTAATCCTGGTTTTTTGAAGATTATCAATAAATACAGCGGTACAAAAGCGGCTAACCTGGCAAAGTTTTACGCAGGCAGTTGTTATCTTACCATGGGCGATTTTAAAAATGCCACCAAATACCTGGAAGATTTCTCTACCAGTGAACCACTGGTGAAGGCGCGTACAAAAGCCATGCTGGGCGATGCAAATGCAGAGTTGGGCAAGAAAGACGAAGCCGTAAAACTCTACAAAGAGGCGGGTACTACCTTTGAACAGGATGATTATTATAGTCCGCAGTATTTATTCCGTGCAGGTTTTTTATACGAAAGCATGGGCAAGACAAAAGATGCCATTGACATGTACAAGATGATCAAGGAGAAGTATCCGCAGTTTCGCGAAGTGGATATTGACAAATACCTGGGACGTCTTGGTGATACTGAATAAATAAAAAGCCCCAAACTGTTGAAGGGTAATTCTTTTAGCAATAAGTTGACATACTATGGCTGAAGTTAGTAACAGTAAACTATTGGAAAAAAATACAGGCACTCTACCAAAGGGTGCCTGTGTTGTTATTGTGCGTACCGAATGGAATGCTGCCATCATTGATAAACTGGAAGAAGGTTGTACCCGCATATTGGCAGCGGAGAAAATTGAAAAAGTAAAAATAATTACGGTACCCGGCGCTTTTGAAATACCCTTTGCCATTAAAAGTTATTGGGAGGCAGCAAGTGGTACTGATCACCAGCCCCATGCATTTATTGCCCTGGGTTGCGTGCTGCGTGGTGGTACGCCTCATTTTGAATATGTATGCAAGGCCGTAACGGACGGTATTGTGCAGTTGAACCTGCAGTTGCCGGTACCCGCTATATTTGGCGTTCTAACACTGGATACCCAGGAACAGGCGGATGAAAGAACCGGGGGTATACACGGGCACAAGGGAGAGGAGGCCGCTATTACTGCCGTGAAGATGATGCAGCTGCTGGCATCTTTTCAGCCACAGCTGGCCGGTTAAGGGTGCTTAAGAAACAGTATAATAATCCACAGCAAACTTTGTTAATCCTTTGGCTTATCCCATTTTTTTTTACACTTTATTCAACGCTACCCCATAACATTGAACATACAACTTTTCATACCTTGTTTTGTAGACCAGCTGTTCCCGCAAACAGCGTTCAATATGGTAAAAGTGCTGGAAAGAGCGGGCTGCACGGTAGCATACAATACCAACCAAACCTGTTGCGGTCAGCCGGCTTTCAATGCAGGTTTTCAGCAGGATGCTAAAGAAGTATGCAGTAAGTTTATTAAAGATTTTAGTGGTGCCGACTACGTGGTTGCGCCCAGCGCCAGTTGCGTTGGCTTTGTACGAAACTATTACCCTCAAATATTTGACAATTCTTCTGTGCATAATGAGGTAAAAGATTTGCAGAAAAGAACCTTTGAATTCTCCGATTTTCTTGTCAATGTACTGCATAAAGAAGACCTTGGTGCCGTATTAAATGGCAAGGCCACCTATCATGATTCCTGTGCGGCTTTGCGGGAATGTAAGATAAAACAGGAGCCACGCAAATTACTACAGCATGTTAAAGGTTTAGCGCTGGTAGAGATGGATGATGTGGAAACCTGCTGTGGGTTTGGCGGCACGTTCGCCGTAAAATTTGAACCAATTTCTATCAGCATGGCAGCTCAGAAAGTAACCCACGCACTGGCAACCGGCGCACAGTATATTATTTCTACAGATATTTCATGCCTGATGCATATCGATGGTTATATCCGCAACAAAGGAATCGACCTGCAAACAATGCATATTGCCGATGTGCTGGCAGGTAATGGTTAGTTTATCCGCTCCTGAACGGTATTATTGCCGCCAATAATTGAAACTACTGCATACCAATTTTTACCTGTTTAAATATCCGCGAAGCGTGATAAACGCAGGCTGGGCTGATTTATAATTAGAAGTGCTGGAAGCCTAATGGGTTTTCATGTGAGTAGCCTGGGGTGAAACCCCCGGACAGCAGCAATACTGTATGCAACCCCGGATAGGGCTGAACATTTGCGATGAATAATTTCTTAGATTAATATTTGTAGAATGTCCTGTTTTAACCCTATCCGGGGTTGATATAACACGTTCATTTTTTTACCGCAGGTTTACCGGCGGCACGCACATTCAAACCCTCCGGGTTTGGCCGTATCCGGTAATAAAGGAAATACAACATCATCAAAAAAGAATTATACAAAAAATAAATTGCACAGCATACCGCATGTCAAAATTTGAACTGCTGGAGGCTACGGGCATATTCAAGGCAATTTACCTTGAACTATCGGGTGTATATTTACGTATGTTGTTTAAACCAAATAACTTGAAACCTATACTTGCCATTCTTACCACTTTCTTTTTTTTCTCCTGTAAAAATGCCCCGGCAAAAATTGTTGATCAAATTTTTACTGATAGCCTGGTGGCGCATTACAACCCACCTGCGATAGTAAAAACAACTGAAGATGAGTTAGCCTTCTGGAAAAACAGGATTGATACAGCTTCTACAGGTATAACCAATGAGTCAAGGTACGCATCGGCACTTGTTGCCAGGTTTCACCAGTCAGGCGACATAAATGATATTAAGAAGGCAGATAGTATGATGCGGTTGGTTAATGCGGCTTATAATTATAAGGAAGCTTCGGCTAACCTGGCTTTATGCAATTACAGTATTTTACAGCACCGGTTTACATTGGCAGATAGTTACCTGGAAAAAGCAAGGCTGCTGGGCCTGAAAAAATATGAAGCGCTGGCCACTTCTTTTGATGTTGATTTTGAATTGGGCCGTTACAATAACGCGGCCATATATCTTAAACAACTACAGCCCTCTGATGACTATGGTTATTATTTCAGACAGTCGAAACTGCAGCATCTTAACGGCAATATAGACAGCGCTATACAGTCTATGCTGACGGCGGCTGACAAAGCAGCATCTTCCCCTTACCTTAAAAATACGGCGTTGGCCAATGCAGCGGATTTATATATTCATGCAGGCAAACTAAAAGAAGCAAATGATTTATATAAAATATGTATACAAGCAGGCAGCGGCGATTTTCACAGTATAACCGGTATGGGCTGGATTGCTTTGGTGAATGATAAAAATGATTCACTGGCGCAGCAATTATTTGAGTTTGTGCGTTCAAAAAATAAATTACCCGACCCTATATTTAAACTGTACCAGGTAGCACAACAGCGGCAGGATAGTGCAGCCGCTGCCGGTTATGCACAGCAGTTTGCAGGGCTGGCTTCGGATACCGTTTACGGTGATATGTATAATAAATACCTGATTGAGGTGTATACCGGCATATTGCACCAACCCGGCAAAGCTGCGGTTATTGCAAAGCGTGAGTTAAGCAACCGTTCTACCGCGCAAACAAATGCATGGTACGCATGGAGCCTTTTCTGCGATAAAAAAACAGACGACGCCTATAAAATGTATGAGCAGGCGGTTTCCGGCAAACCGTTGGAAGGGCTTGAATTATACTGGATGGGTAAGATGATGCAGGGGTTGGGCAAAGGCTATAATGCGAAGGCGTTTTTTAAAGCAGCGTGGACAAACAAATATGATCTTAGCCCGGCTATGGTTGCGGATCTTGAAAAACAAAGCCGCTGATGTATATAATTAATACGAAGCGGCGGTTAGAAGAATATTCGCTGCATTGTCCAGAACGCTGCAATCAAAGCAATGGCAGCAGACAGGGGAATTACAATTCTTTTGCGGTAGTAGGGCTTATTGCCAAACCACTTAGCCAGTAAAAACCAGGCAAGAAGTATAACGGTTAATTGCCCCAGTTCTACGCCCACATTAAACATAATTAATGAAACCAGGTAAGCATTTTGCGGTAGTCCCATTTCGCCCAGCGCCCCCGCAAACCCAAGACCATGTACCAGTCCAAAAATAAATACTACTCCAATCCGGCCTGGCTTCAGCCGTGGTGAGAAAATATTTTCCAATGCCACATACAGGATAGAAAGAGCAATAAGCGGTTCTACAATTGCCGGGGGAACACTAATTACTTTATACATGGCCAAACCCAGCGTAACTGAATGCGCAATAGTAAATGCAGTAGCCTGCCACAACACCGGCTTCAATTTGGGGCTGAGTAAAAATAAACTCAGTACAAACAGAATGTGATCCAGCCCCAAAGGAAGAATATGATCATAGCCCAGCCTGAGGTATAAAAAAGCTGCATCTTTTTTCGACATTTTTTCAAGTTCGCCTACAATTGCATGGGCCCATAATGGCTCGGCAAGTAAAAAAAAGATAATGATAAGGCCCGATACCCGGAGAAAAAAACAAGGCTTTTGTGGGAAAAAATATTTCATGCAGTAAGTAGGGTAATTAAACGGTTAAATGTACGTAAAACATAAAAAGAAGAATGTTTTAGTTTGCTGGCTTAAAAGCCGTGCAACGCTGTGCACGGCGACCATTCAAAAACCACAAAAAATAAAATTTTATACAATTGGCTGTTCAGTGTTCTTTAGTTATGATACATATTCCCCTGCTCACCTGGTTTCACTAATGCAGGTCCCGCTGGCTTATAATACAAATTTCTTAATAGACCACGTTATATAGGTGCTGCATTAACCATATATTGAAATCACTGGTAATACATGTATTTAAAATTTAACTGCAAAGCTTAGTTTGGCAGCAAAGGGGGTACCGGGTGTAAAACAGACTTCATCCACAGGCTGTGCTTCACCTTTCAAACGTGTGTCCGTTGCAAACTGTGTTTCTTTCCACCTGGTGTTAAATACATTGTTTACTACAACACCTATCTCATACTTGTTTTTTGTGTAATTCAGTACAGCATCTGTAATAAAATATCCGTTGGCAGTCAGGCTGTAATCTTCATTAGCAGAGCGGTCTCCCACAAAACGGTATCTGAAGCTTCCGGTAAAGCCGGACTTATTTGCGTAGGTAATGCCGGCACTACTTGTCCAAACCGGCGCCAGTGGTATAAGGTTCTGGCCTTTGGCTTCACCAAGGGCGCGTCCATGGGCGTAGTTAATATCAAGATCAAAATACAATGATTTTACCGGCTCATAACGACCTGAAAAATCCAATCCTGCACGACGCGTTTTACCACTGAATTCTACAAAGCCGCCGTCGCCGCTGTAAACAAATTCCTGCTGCAGGTAGACATACCAGAGCGCCGCATTGACGATAATATTTCCGGCAGGTTTAAATACCACGCCCAGGTCTGTGCTATAAGCAGCCGGCAGCACCTGGTAACCATTTTGTACTATCACCGCCCGGGTGTCATTTGAGTGAAATCCTTTTCCGGTGCTGAAATAAAATTGCAGGCTGTTATTGGCGTGGTAATAAAGGTTCAGTTTTGGGCTTACAGTATTTGCTTTGGCTTTATAAATACCTATGCCGGGCAGCGTTGTATCGCCGTTAAATTTGTTGTTGTAAGAATGATTATACTGGTCAAAGCGGATACCGGCATTGATGCTGAAATGTTCATTAAACTTCAGCGTTTCACTTATATAAGGAGATACTGACAATTCCTTAATATCTCCCGATTTTATTTGCTCCAGCAGTGTAAACCGGTTTTTTGTATGCGATAGCGCAGCATTCTTTACCCAATCATACCGCAACTGAAGCCCTGCTTCGGTAGTAAGCCTGGTATTGCCCATATATGACACGTGGTTGTAACTGCCATTATAGCCCATTAAGCTACGGCCTTCTTTCTGACGTATCTGATCCCCGTTGACAGAATCAACCAGGAAAAAGGTAAAATTTGTATACAGGTCAAAATGCGAATTGGAATAATAAAGCTGGTTCTTTATAAAATCCCCATTGTTGAAAGCGGTAAGCAACTGTGCATTTACGTTGGTCCGGTAGGTGAGTCCGCCCTCATTGGGATCAATAGCACCATAGAAGCCAATCAGCCCATTATCAACTGCACGGTCTGGTACCTGGCCGGAAGCATTCCACCTGCTCCGGAAAGTGGTAGCAGATAGTGTAAGATGGCTTTGTCTTGATACCTGGCCATCGTATTTGGTAAACAGGTTAAAGCGTTTAAAATGCTGTGGGCTGTCAAAGTAGGCATCTGAATACCTGTACTCTGATGCCACATACCAGGATTGCTGTTTTTCCTGCGCTTTTTTACCGAGGAGGTTAAACATGCCCAGCCCCCGCAAAGTATTAAACTGGCCGCCTTCAATTTTAACGAGATTGGAAGCCAATGCGTTCTTTGTATTAAAATCTACAAAACCGGTTGTAGCAAAATCTCCTTTGGCAGCTGTATAAGGTCCCTTCTTGAAATCCACATTTCCGATTGTTTCAGGTATTATGAAATGACTGTCAGCAAAACCCTGGCCATGTGCGTGGGAGACCATATTGATGGGCAAGCCGTCCACCTCCAGCCTGAAATCTGTTCCGTGATCAGCATCAAAACCACGTAAAAAAATCTGTTCTGCTTTACCGCCGCCCTGGTGCTGCCCAATAATAATACCCGGTATGATACGCAGTATTTCCTGCGAATTATTTACGCCCCGCATGGCAATATCTGTTTTGCTGATAATCCTGTACTGGTCACCTGCATGAGCAGATATGGTAACCTCCTTTAGTTCTACGCTTCGGGCCTGCAGTAAGACACCGTTATGAGCTGTTTTCAAGTCCGCCAGGGAAATTATTTTCGTTTCATATCCAATTGAAGATACTTGTATACTGTTATTGCTTCCTTCTTTCTCCTGCTTTAAACTAAAATTGCCCAGCTGGTCGGAAACACCTGAGATTTTTTCGGGAAGTAATAATATAGTAATGCCATCCAGGGGTTGCTGGTTTTGCGCGTCAACTATTCTTCCTTTGATAGTAGTTTGCGCATGAGCGCCGCTTATTATAAAAGCAAAAAGCATTAGCAACGCAAGCAGCCGGTGATGTAAGCTGGTCATAAACATGAAAATTGAAATAGTGATGTATGAAATAAATGATGGCTTGTGCTGATTGCTGCATCTAAACATTTCTTTGCTGCACACGTGCATAAAAAAATCCAATCAGAACCCGCTGTAAAAACTTTTTATTAAAGTATAGGCGGGTTAATAGTTGCATCCAACATGTCTATTAAACTTGCTTGCACTTAAGCCCTGGGAGGGAGAAAATCACTATTCAAAAACGTATGGGGAAGCATTGCCGGAATGGCGGAAAGATAGCGGGGAGCCATTGATTTAAAGGAAAAATCATATGAATCCGGGGTGATCAAATGATAGCTGATAGGATTATCCGATTTTGGGAGACTGGCATCTTTTTCAGGGTAGCCCTTTTTTGCAGCATCCTTGTATTCATTGTGTACATGGTATTTGCCATGCTCATAATGAACCGTAGCCATGTGGTCTGTGTACCAAAAAATATGCGCAATACCGTCAGACAGCGAGGGAAGGACAGGTTTACAAATAATAGTTATATAAGAAAAGAGGAGCAGGTATAGTAGCGCTTTTTTCATTATTTATACAACGTAAAATTAAGCAAACAAAAAGTATTGGTGATTTAATTGGAGGTAATGCCCTGCTTAAACCAGGTAAAAAATATATATAAAAGAGGCCGGCCGCTAAAGCCAGCCTCTATAAATTACCGGGTTTATCTTACCATGGGCTGGCCAGGTAAGGAAATGCAGGCAGGAAAGCTTTGTCATTTGCCGCTACATTATCCTTTGTTAAACCAGCATTGGATGTGCCCATAGGGCCACCAAATAATAATAACAATTCTGTATCAATAACGTCATCGGCCAGCGCCCTGCCCGTTAATAAATTGGTGCCATCATAAAACGAAGTAGCACCCGTAGTTGAAACATTTAAAACATCTGAAACCAACAGGCCGGTCAGTTGATCGGCTGTCTGACCTAATGCATTGGTAGTATAACCAGCATTTAATGCCAGCAGCCTTGCTTTAAATTTAGTGGTGAACAAACCTGCCATCGCTTTTGGAGTGGCATTATTAAAAGAATCCTTTGCGGGAGCGTCTACGAACACGGTATTGACAGCAGGCCTTGCCATCTGGTCGCCACCCTGGTAATAAACAACAGCAGCCACCGGCGCATCGTCTTTTTTACAGGAAGCAACGGTTGCAAGTAAAACTGTGCTTGCCAGAAATATTTTATTGAAAGTCTTTTTCATTATAATGAGTTTTAAATTGATGTTTGATGGTGATTGTTTGTTTAATTAGATTTTCTTCTTTGTTTCGGCCCAAATATTTATTTTACCGCCTGTTGCATTTAACAGGGTAACCGGCACTTCTACTACCACGCTTAACACATTGGTGCCAGCAAAAGCATCCACACCAGGGCTTCTGAAAGAACTTGCGGTGCCACCTACTACTTTCTTATACTGGTCTAAGTCAAAGAAAAACGGATCGTCACGCGGGCCTGCAAAAACTTTCATACCATTGGCACCTGTAGCAGTTACCGGGGCCATAGCGCCGTATGCGGTAACACCAACAGTAGCAGTAACTGCACCCTCTAATTTACTTTTTGCGCCTGATGCAGAAGGAGCAACCGGGCCGTAAAACTTCATGTTTGTACCATCGTAGATAGCCTGTATCACCAAATCTTCAATATTGTCATTGTTATTATCAATGTTCAGCTCAATAAGCGTATTGGCATCAAATTTTGCAGCACCGGTAGCGGATGGCGCGAGCAATCCCTGTGTATTAATTACAAATACACGGCTGGCTGCATCTGCACCTCTAAAAGCGTACACGTCGGTGATATCTGTTGCCTGGCCAGTAACAGCCGGTGCGTCAATGTGGTCAGCTGCCCATAGGAGACTGCCGCCAAGAAGTACAGCTGTGGCAGCAATAGCAAGGATTTTTGTCTTTTTCATTTTTGTTTGTTTTTAAATTTTTGAATGGTTGAAATGACGTACGAAAAGGGGGAGAGGCTGGATGTTTCGCAGTGTAAATAATTTTAACCCCGGTAAAAGCGCACATATGTAAACGCAGCGCATTATAAAACCGATACTTATTTATTATTTATAATTTATAAACAGGCTTTATTGGCTGTACTGGTAGGGGTATATGTATAGCCGGGAAGCAATATGTTTTTGAAGGAATTATTTCTGTTTAATCATAACAGGAGATATAGTATGAAATTATAAACCGGAGAAATAATCGTAGCCCCGTTCAAACCAATAGTCAGCCGGTCTTTCATTATCAAAATAAAGGGTGCCGATTCTTTTGATGCTTTTTACGCCATACTTAACGGGTATGATCATGCGCAAAGGATAGCCCTGGTTAACCGGCAGGGGCTTGCCGTTCATTTCATAGCAGAGGAGTGTTTGCGGATGCAGGGCACTGGGCATATCCATGCCGACGTAATATTCATAATCGGGTGTGGCCATGCCAAGGTATTTCATGGCTGTTTCATTATTCAGGTGAAAGGCTGCCGCAAAATCGCTGAACTTAACACCGCCCCAATGTGTTACCTGGCTCCATCCTTCAATACATTTAAAATTAAAAATGATTTCGGTCTTTGGCAGGCTCTTTATTTCATCCAACGTTATATTTACAATGTCGCCACTTGCTTTGGTAACAGCCAGTTTCCAGGTACTTGGATTAAAGGTTTCATCCAACCCAATATCACCGTTTACACGCGGTTTTTTAACTGCAGCTTCTAGTGGATAAGTTTTCGCAAGGTGGTCATTACTCAAGGCTTTATCAAATACGGTTTCGTTAAAATCAAGCACCTTTCTTACAGGCTCCTGCACAGCACCCCGGAGGCCATTGTCGGGTGGTAAATTTTTCAGGTAAAACCAACCCTTTATTGTTGATGCAGCTAATAGTGAAAAGATGCCGAATGAAATAAATGTCTTACGGCGGATTTGCTTTTCTGTATATAATTTATCTTCGTTCATACGGGCTGCCTATTAATTAGTAAGGGTGATTTCTTCTTTATTGCTTTCTTCAACAGGTGTAATAATTGCTGGGGGGGGAGCAGTTTCAAATCCAGTGATTATACTTTGAAAGTTTTTCCAGCCTGCTCTTGCAACCTGTGCCAGGTGGACCAGGAAGAAAAGACAATAGCCGATGGTAAGTACAAAATGAATGATACGGGCAAATGTATAACCGCCCAAAAAGGCGCACAGCCATCCAAATTGTACGGGCTTGTAAATGGCCAGTCCGGTAGCTACTGAACCAACACCCATAATAATAATTGCGGTATAGGCTATTTTCTGGGCACTGTTGTATTTTACACATGCTGGTAGAGCCTTGCGGATACCTAAGTCATGCAAGATAACCAGCCACGCTTCTGCAAAAGCACCTCTTCCGGGCAGCAGCAGTTTCCACTCGCCCGAGATAACGGTATAGAGCACGTATAAAAGCCCATTCAGAAAAAACAACCACATGAAGAAAAAATGCCATGCCATGCCTTCACCCAGGCGGAATGGTATATGCAGCGCAAAATAAAAACTTTTGGGAAAAAACTTCAGCAGGGTGGTATCGCCAAAACCGAGGCGGTATACATCATTAGCCCAGTATATGAGCAGCCCGCTCCATACCATTAGTGTAAGTACCGGAAAATTTATCCAGTGAAACCAGCGGATAGCGAGTGGGTGCTTTTTAATCAGCCTTTTCATATTATAAAGTTTACGAAAAAAAGGCTGGAAAAGTTTTCACTTCAGTACTTTAGTGTAAAATCTGGAATATTTATATTTGCTGAAAGGCAGCCTGTTTCATTATAAAATCACGAACTTTAAGTAAAATACCTCCGTATGAGAATTGTAAAAGATATACTTGCCAGCAAACCGCAGGCCTTCAATATTGTGCAGGCTGGCACACTTGTTATAAACGCCCTCACGCTTTTAAATTCGGTCAACCTCAGCTACCTGATTGTACTGGATAAGGATGCATACAAAGGGCTTTTCTGTGAGCGTGATTACAGCCGCAATGTAATCTTAAAAGGCCGCTCCAGCGAAACCACTAAAGTGGAAGAAGTAATGACAACGGAATTACCAGTAGTTTCTCTTACAGACAGCGTTGAATACTGTATGAATTTTATGAACGCCAGTAAAACGCGCTACCTGCTGGCTTACGATGATGCTAAATTTGTAGGCGTTATCACCATACACGACTTACTACGCCAGGTAATAGCCAATAAAAAAGATGTTTTTGACAGCAGTGTTGCAAGCAGCCTGCTGGATAGCGAAGAGGGTGGCCGTATTTACTAGAATTGGTTTATATGTATTCGCTTGTTAGCGGTAAGTGAGTTCTGACCGTCCAGGGGTACTAATTCCAGGTGATAAAGCCTGACATTTTTTTCTTTCCAAATCAATCAACAACTACATCCTTTCAAAAGAGAATATACCTGCATCCTTATTTTTTTACCTGTAATTTCATCTCTTATCAGTTCTGCAGCAATCTGGCTGCAAGCAATCAAATTTCCAATAAAACGATTAACAAGCTACAGCATATTTTGTTGTTTGTCATAACCGCAAATAGAAAAAGACACATTTGTTACAATGTGTCTTTTTCTATTTACAGCCAACGGTTCAACAATTGCTGTGAGTATTGGGGGATGTTCATTATTGCTGCATGCTGTCACCAGCGCCCTGTTCTGCTTTTAAATTTTTGCGCTTGAACAAAGACATGTCAATTTTTCCAAAGCGGTAAGCAAAGTTCAGGCGAACCATTTGCGGGTCACGCAACCTGTTATAGTTCTGTACAAAGTATTCACTGTAAGAATATTGGTTTGAAACGCGGGTGCGGAAGATATCATTTACGCTTAAGGTTACAGAAAGTGCCTTGCTCTTCATGAAAGTTTTCTTTACCGCCAGGTCTATACCCCAGGATGCTGCGATATACCCCTGCGACGAACTTTGCGACTGGCCAAAACCAGGCCCGCCAAAACCCTGGTTGGTATTAACCGGTAAATTGGTTTTAGACTGGTAGGTGGCGGTGAGCTGCATGGTGAAATCTTTCGGCAGTTTAAAATTACTGTTGAATTTGCCAAACCAGCTCCACAAAGCAGGTTGTGAACTACTATCAGTTTTGATCTGTGAATTGTAAACGTTGATATTGGTAGAGATATCCCACCATTTGGTTAAGTAATTCTGGGCAGTCAGTTCTGCGCCGGCAGAATAACTGGAATTGGCATTGATATAGGTATTGATCAGATCTTCATCACCAGTAAGCGGGTTAACTTCTTTATTAAGGTAGCGCGTAATTAAATTATTGGTGTGTTTGTAGTACAAAGACCCCAGCAATGTATTATTTCCGGTAAATGTTTTGAGGTAAGACAATTCAAGCGACTGGGTAAATTCAGGCACAAGACCAGGATTGCCTTTGGTAATATTCAGTTTGTCTGTGTAATCTACAAATGGGATCAGCTGAAAAAAATTGGGCCTGTTTATCCTGCGGCTGTAACTCAGTTGTAATTGCTGGTTATCTTTTAATTTCTGGGTAAGAAAAACGGAGGGAAACAGGCTTACAGGGTAATTGTTTTTAAACTTCTCGCCGGTGTTGCTGAGCTCACCTGCATAGCTGGAACTTTCAGCACGCAGCCCAAGTTTATAGCTAAAATCTTTTATAGCAGAAGAATATGTGAAATAAGCTGCAAATACATTGTCTGTATTCTGATAATTACTGCTGGCCGAAGGCACCAGCACAGGGGCGCTGATACCATCCAGCGTATAGGTATAATTGTTATTAACCCTGCTGCGTAATGCAACCCTTGTACCCGTTTCTATTTTTGTTTTAGTACCAAAAGGTTTTGTGTAATCTGTTTGAATAACCAGGTTTTTATCATTGCCGTTGCCCAGGATTTGCTGCCTTTCTATGCTGGAAGGCGTGCCCCCTGAACTGGCGAAATAATTGGTTGTGTAATCAGACTGGTTGTTGTTTTTACCACTGAAATAGTTAAGGTCTGCCGTAAGTTCTTCACCTTCCTTCGCAAACAAATGCTTCATTCCAAATGCCAGCCCCTGTCCGTTAAACACACGTTTTCCGGTAGAAAGCCTGTTGCTGCTGGTAGATGTTTTACCTGAATTAAAAAGGCTGTCCGTTAAAATATCGATGGTTTCATAAGGTTTAAATTCACCATGTACTTTAAACCCGGTTAAAGAAATGGTAGTCTTGTTTGTTACAAAATAATCAAAACCCAGTTTTGCAAACACAAAGCCACCATTGGTTTTATTGTAATTTTGCTGATTAACAGTCGTTTGCGGGTTGTCAAGCAGGCTTAACCTGTCAGTAGTACCGGATGTACGACCTTTCATCTGGTTGGCCATGAGGCTGGCAGTTACATTGATCTTATTCTGTCTTACGCTGAAATCTCCGCCGCCATTCAGTGCGCCGCGTTTATCAATTCCTGCGCGCACGTTACCATTATAACCAGTCTTACGGTTTTTCTTCAGTACGATGTTTAAAATGCCCGCACCGCCACCGGAGGCGTCATATTTGGCAGATGGGTTGGTTATTACTTCCACACTTTCAATGGCATCTGCGGGTATCTGGTCAAGCGTAAGGGTAGTAGGTCTTCCGTCTACATATAATTGCGGGGCGCTGTTGCGCAAGGTCACATTACCGTCAATATCTACGTTTACAGAAGGCACGTTTTTCATTACATCAAGGGCCGTACCACCGGCGCTAACAATATTCTTTTCTACATTGAATATTTTTTTATCCGCATCTAATCTAACCAGTGGTTTATTGGCGGTCACGGTTACCGTTGCAAGCTGGGTGGCTTCAGTGCTCATTTTTAATTTGCCCAGGTCTTTATTGAAAGAGGGAGGGCCGCCAGCTGCGGGCTTGAAGGAGATGGTTTGCTCAATAGTTTTATAACCTGTGATAGAAATTTTAAGTTTCAGGGGGCTGCTAACCGGTAATTCTTCAAAATTGAATTCGCCATTGTTTTTTGTAGTGGCGCCTTTCAACAGCACATCTTTTGTTTTTTTGGTACTTGCATCCTGGCGGGTCTGCAACAATACCACAGACACATCCCCCAGGGGCTTACCGGTGCTGTCAGTCACTTTTCCGTATACATGGCCAATATTTGGCGCACCCTGGCCACCGCCATTGTTACCCGGCGCACCGCCTGGCATTTGAGCAAACAAACGGGTGCCTGCAATCAGTATGGTTATCAGTACTACTATCTTCTTCATAAATATTTTTTTGCTGGCACAAAACTATTGCGTTGACGCCCTTTTAGCGGGCAAATGAGACAATACCCAAAAATGTTGCGACGAAAAGGGTTGCACCAAACCGGCCTTAAACAAACGTGCCACGGTTCAACACCATGGCACACTCATTTTAATGATCGTTTCTTATCCAGCAGTTATTTGGGCATCATAAAAATCGCCGGATCAACCGCTTTGTTAATCTCCACTTTTTTTATGGCAGAAGTCAATGCAAATTGTCCCAGGTCAGTATTAATGGTATAGGGTATCACGTATCCCGCTTCTGTTTTTTTGTAATCTGTAAAGCTGATGGTTACCTCCACTTCCTGGCCCATCATATTTCCCTTTTTTACAATTTTAGAAATATAATAGGTAGAAGCGTCAATAAGATAAGTGCTCACTGAATTATCCTTACTGGTTACTTTCAGTTTGAAATTATTGCCGTCTTTTCCCAATAATTCTATCTTATTGCCTTTTGCGGCATAATCAAACAGCGGGCCGCCCACTTCATACTGCTCTTTACCCTGCTTGTATATTTCATCCGGCATGGCTTCTGCGTTCCCGCCGCTCATGGGGTTTACTGCCCATCCACCTTTGTCAGTAAAGCATTGAATCATTTTCTGGCCGTTAAAATCCATTTCCGTTTTAAAGGCTTTGCCATTCAGAATAGTGGTTACAGCTGGCGCATCATTACCCATTATCTGCACAGAACTCTCCAGGTAAACAGATTTAACCTGGTTCAATACATCTTTGCCGCCAATGGCGTCTACATATTTGCCTACTATTTCTTCAGCGGTTTGTGCCGTGACAGATAAAGTACTCACAAGAGCGGCTATTGCCAGTACACAAGGAATTATTCTTTTCATTTCGTAAATAATTTTAAAGCCATTTAATTAATTGCCGGCCGAAGTTATAGATTCCTGCTTAGTAAAACATAAAAAAAGTACTGCAACCGCACAGTACTTTTTCCAGCCTTACTGCCTTTAACAGTTATTTGGCAATTCTTTTAAAAAGTGACCAGTCGTATGTGCCGTCGCTTTGGAAAATTGTTTTTTTATCAGCGTCTTCCAGCGTAATAAAATATTTCGTTTCTCCGTGAACTGCATATTCTACCAGCTCGGAAATCCAGTTGCCCGAAATATTTTTATTGAGGGCTAACTGAAGTGAAACAGGAAGTTCGGTCGATAAAATATTGCGTGAAACAGCAATCATTTCGCCCTCTTCAGAAAGAAGCGCATTCAACGACTGACCGTTCAGCCGGAAAGATGCTTTGTAATATTTTTCAGCTTTTTCCCAGGTAACACCGGTTGCTTTTGCGAAAGAACCGGTAAAGGTGCTGATAGCGTTTTTGCTGATCTCATTGCCGGCAAAACTGGTGGTAACAGCAAGGATTACAAAAGCGAGCAGGGTTATAATTTTCTTTTTCATGTTGTTTTTTTTATGATTTTTATTGTAGGTTGCTTTAATGCATCACAAAAGTAACAGCCTGTACGATGCCGGAAAGTCAAATGAGATGAAAGAGAAGGAAGATGCGACGAAACAGGGAAATTGATGAAAAGCCATACCAAAAACTTAGATGGCAAAAGGGAACAAGCATGAAATTAATCACATAGATGTATATGAACTACTCCGCAGGTGCTTGAAAAAAACGGGTATCGTCAGTGCAGGCATGTTATCGGTTGAAAAGAAAAATATGCTTGAGTTATAATGCTGTAACGGGGACGCTGACGTGATGGCTAATCGGGTATGCTGATATCAATAGAAGGGCTTATCTGCCTGCATGTAATTTACAAACAATCTACAGGCAGCTTGCAAATCATTATTGTCCCTGGCGGCCGGTAAGAATAGCAATAGTATCCCGGTAATTATCGCTAACAGGAAGCTCAATAGCATCAATAAAAACACTGTTTTTTCTTACTGCTGTAATATGCTTTGATGAAATGATATACGATTTATGGATGCGTATAAAGGTAGTTGCGGGCAACTCGTCTTCCAGGCTTTTCATGCTCATCCTGGTGATAATGGCTTTAGAAGTACTCTTCAGGTGAATTTTTACATAATCCTTCAGGCCTTCTATATAAGTGATGTCTTCAAAAACCACTTTCAACAAGCTGTAGTCTACATTCACAAAAAAATAATCCGGCCCGGCCGCCATAGCGTTCGTTTGTGGTGTTTTTGTTTTCAGCAGGTACAATTCATTGGCTTTATTGCAGGCTTTAATAAAACGCTGCAGGGGAACCGGCTTCACCAGGTAATCAATTACCTCCAGCTCAAATCCTTCCAGCGCATATTTTTCATAGGCCGTTACCAATATAAACATCGGTTTTTCCTTTAGTGTTTGTATAAATTGCAGGCCGGTAAGGCCGGGCATCTGGATATCAAGAAAAATAAGATCTACGGTTTGCTGCTGCAGTATTTTCATAGCATCTATGGCGTTGTCGCAGGCTGCCACCAGTTGCAGGTAAGGCACTTTGCTGATATTATCTTCCAGGAGTTCCAGCGCCAGGGGCTCATCGTCTATTGCTATGCAGCGTATCATGGTATAAATTTTTATGACTACTGGTGCTGAGATGTATTTGTAGTGCAGGAAAAAATAATCTCAAAATACCGCAATCCTGCAATCAGCAATATGTTTTTAACTCAGGTTAATCTTCAGCGACACTATAAACCAATTATTATTGTTTGAAATCAGCAGGGTATGGTTTTTTCCATACAGTAAATTTAGCCGTCTCTTTACATTGGCAAGGCCAATACCCGAGGTTTTGTCTTTTATTTCCTCCGAAGCAGGATTGTATTTGTTGCTGACCGTAAATTGCAACACATTTTTCTCGGCTTCCAGGTCAATATCAATCTGCGCGTCTTCTATCATACCCGTGCCATGTTTGAATGCATTTTCCACAAAAGGAATCAATAGCATTGGTTCCAGCTGGTAGTGGTTGTCCATGGTATGCATATGTACTTTAACCTGCACTTTTTTGCCAAACCGCTGCTGTTGCAAATCAATATAGCTCTGCAGGTAATCCATTTCCTTTTCGATGGATACTTTTTCCTCATCCGCTTCATACAGCATATAGCGCATTAAAGAAGATAGTTTTATAAGAGAGGGCTCCAGCAAATCTGATTTTTTTCTCGCCAGCGACACCATATTGTTGAGTACATTAAACATAAAATGCGGGCTCACCTGTGAACGCAGCAGAGACAATTCAGTTTTTAATACTTCGTTTTGTTTTTCCTGCGCAAGCTTATCACTGGTTATTTTATCTTTTATCAATTGGTAGGCGGTACTAAGCGCAAAAATAAAAAGATAAATCAGGAAATTAAAAAAGACCGTTCTGGGATTGTAATCTACTTTTTTAAAAATCAGGATGAATAACACGTGCACTTCAATAATGACTAAAAAAAATGTCACTGCATGCGCTATTGTAAATTGCCAGTATTTTTTCTTGTAGATAAAACGGGGAATCAGTACAAAAGCATTGAAATAGAAAAGAGCCGCCCATGACAAATTCATAGTCCACGAAAAATACATTCCCCTGTCGGGCCCGTCGGAGTGTCTGGGTGCCGGCTTGTCATTGTCGGGTGAGTGCAGCAGGTAAGGCAGCGCAAACAGCAGGGTCCATGCCGCAATGTGTAATAATACAATCACCCATTTTTTTGAATACCACGCTGCTTTCATACCGCCAAATTAGAAATATATTATAGTAAAAAGTGCGGTTTTAAAAATGTTGCGACGAACCGGGGCTTTTCTGATACGTAGGATGCGCTGACCAGTTGATTGGTTGACCTGTTTACGGGTAAAGCCACTATTACCACATTATTTTCCTCAACCGTTTTTGTTAATTACCTATGGTATATTAACCAAACAGGAATATCTTCCCATCATGTTAATGGCTGTATATCCAAATGATAAATAATTTATACCTCATGTTTATGAATAGGGTTAAAACTGGCAGAGGCTACCCGGCCATCATTATTTGCTGCTTCCTGCATTTTGCCTTGCTGGCTGCATCGCATGCCAATGCAATTACAGCAGTCGTAAAATTACAATGTGAATACCTTGTATCCCCATTGGGTATTGACGCCGCGCATCCGCGGTTAACCTGGCAGTTGAGCGATGTGCGGCCCGGAGCAAGGCAAACGGCTTACCAGTTGCTGCTGGGTACAGACAGTGCCGCCATTACAACCGGAGATGCTGCAGCCTGGCGCACGCAGAAAATAATATCCGGCAAAAATCTCATCAGCTACAAAGGCAAACTGCTGCAGCCATTCACAAAATATTTCTGGCGGGTGATAGTCTGGGATCATACCGGTAAGCCCATTGCATCTGCCATTGCCAGCTTTGAGACCGGCATGATGGATCAGCGCAACTGGAAGGGTAGCTGGATAAGTGACAACAAAGGAATGAATACAAAGCCGGCACCATATTTCAGAAAAACATTCATGGTTACAAAAAAGATCCAATCTGCAAGGGCGTTCATCGCCGCGGCTGGTTTATATGAATTGTATTTTAACGGACAGCAAACGGGCAATCACCGGCTGGATCCTATGTATACCCGGTTCGACAGGCGCACCCTGTATCTTACATACGATATCACCCAACAGCTTCAACAGGGAAAAAACGCTATAGGCGTGCTGCTGGGCAACGGCTGGTATAATCACCAGTCTACTGCGGTTTGGTATTTTCACCAGGCACCCTGGCGCAACCGCCCGGCTTTTTGTATGGATGTACGCATCACCTACGATGATGGCAGTGCTGAGACCATTTTATCAGACAATTCCTGGAAGACATCCCTGAGCCCGGTGGTATTTAATAGCATTTATACCGCAGAGCATTATGACGCAAGGATGGAGCAGGCTGGCTGGAATACCGCCAGTTTTATAGATACAGGCAAACTGTGGACGGGCATCATTTACCGGTCGGCACCTTCTGCCAGTATTGTATCACAAAGCATGGCGCCGGTGCGCGCAACAGAAACAATACCCGCTAAAACAATGGTGAAATTTAACGACAGTGATTATGTATTTGATATAGGCCGCAACATATCCGGTGTAAGCCGCCTCACCGTACAGGGAGACAGCGGAACAGTCATCCACCTTAAACACGCAGAAATGCTGGATAAAAACGGGCACGCGGATCAATCGAATATCATTGTGCACTACCGGCCCACTGATGACCTGGATCCCTTCCAGACGGATGTTTTTATTTTAAACGGGAGAGGAGAAGAGTCTTTTATGGCCCGGTTTAATTACAAAGGTTTTCAGTATGTGGAAGTAAGCAGCAGTAAGCCGGTGACCCTGCAAAAAGAAAATCTTAGCGGCTATTTTATGCACAGTGATGTAGAACCTATTGGACAGGTAAGCACCTCCAGCAATACGATTAATAAAATATGGCAGGCTACCAATAATGCTTACCTGTCTAACCTGTTTGGTTACCCGACCGATTGCCCGCAGCGTGAAAAAAACGGATGGACGGGTGATGCCCATATTGCCAGTGAAACCGGTCTTTATGGATTTGATGGCATTACAGTATACGAAAAGTGGATGGCCGATCACCGTGATGAGCAGCAGCCTAACGGTGTACTGCCCGCTATAATACCCACCGGTGGCTGGGGATATGAATGGGGCAACGGGCCCGACTGGACAAGTACCATTGCCATTATACCCTGGAACCTTTACCTGTTTTATGGCGATAGCAAAGCGCTGGAGGATAATTACGAAAATATAAAAAGATATGTAGAGCACATTGATGCATTGTACCCAACCGGCCTTACCACCTGGGGCCTGGGCGACTGGGTGCCGGTAAAATCAAAATCGCCGGTAGAATTTACTTCTTCCATTTATTATTATACAGATGCAAACATCCTCGCAAATGCTGCGGGCATACTCCGGCATACAGCCGATGAAAAAAAATACAGGGCATTGGCGGCAAAGATTAAAAACGCCATCAACAGTAAATATTTAGATACTGCTACCGGCATTTATGATAAAGGCTACCAGACAGAACAAAGTGTTCCGTTGTACTGGGGCATTGTACCAGACGGTTTAAAAAGAAAAGTAGCTGCCCAACTTGCGGAACGTGTAAAGCAGGATAATTACCACCTGGACGCGGGCATTTTAGGCGCCAAAGCAATCCTGGGTGCTTTAAGCGACAATGGCTATTCGGATATTGCCTACCGGATTGCATCGCAGGAAACGTATCCTTCCTGGGGATGGTGGATTATAAATGGCGCAACCACCTTGTATGAGAACTGGGATATTGATGCCAAAAATGATCTTTCGCTAAACCATATTATGTTTGGAGAAATTGGTGCCTGGTTATACAAAGGCATCGGCGGCATTAAAACAGATCCGTTACAACCCGGCTTCAAAAATGTATTATTGGAACCGCATTTTGTTCCCGGTTTAGACCAGTATACCTCATCGCATAATGGCCCGTATGGCAACATTGTATCTTCCTGGAAACGGGAAGGCGCCACCGTTCAGTATATGGTTACTGTGCCGGCTAATTCTACCGCCAGCATTACATTTCCGGTTGAAGCCGGTAAAAATGTCTACTGGAATGATAAAAAAGCAGATGCATCAAAACCATTGGCTGTGCCGGCAGGGCAATACCAGTTCATTATAAAATAAAAGAATGCGCTACTAATTAAGATAATACCTGCCATTCAAATGCATCATTATTATTTTTTGTTATTATGAAATGCAACTATTATAAGCCGTTATACTGCAACCTGCTGATGTTTGCCTGCCTGGCTTCTGCAAATGCACTAACGGAAATAATGTAAACAAAGGAAAAAGTATACTGATTGACCTTGGGCAGGTAAACGTTATTGCAAAAGTAAAAGTAGACGGCCGGGACCGGGCGGTGCCTGGATTGCACCTTATAAAGTAGATATCCCCCGTGCCGTACACCTGGCTGGAAATAAAAATAGTCCCTACCTGGGTGAACCGCTTGATAGGTGACAGTAAGCTGGCTGTAGATAAAAGAAAAACATGGCCTATTGTCAATCCAGTCATGGCCGGTTAACCAGTCGTTGAAGTCATTAAAAGAAACCCTGTTTTATTTAACCCGGCAACCCGTTTCTATCTGGTTTTTTCAATGTATATTGAAATCAATTCTATAAATTATATAAAATGACTATCAACGATTATTCCAGACGAAAATTTCTGAAACAGGCCATGCTGGCCTCTGCTGCGGTGGCAACACCCGGATTGTTAAAGGCAAGAGGGCAGGAGCAGGTAAAGCTTGCCTGCATAGGCATCGGCAACCGCGGAGCAGAGATCATACCCGAATTATACAAAACAGGGTTGGCCAATATTGTGGCTTTTTGTGATGTGGATATGGGGGCTCCCCATACCCAGAAGATTTTAAAGCAGTTTCCTGATGTGCCGCGTTTCCAGGATTTCAGGCAGATGTTTGATAAAATGGGTAGCCAGATTGAAGCAGTGTCCATTGCAGTTCCTGATTTTTCGCACTTTCCCATTACCATGATGGCCATGGGTCTTGGCAAACATGTGTATGTGGAGAAGCCAATGGCAAGAACGTTTAATGAGGTGGAACTGATGATGAAGGCTGCCAAAAAATACAATAAAGTAGTTACACAAATGGGCAACCAGGGTCATTCTGAAGGTAATTACTTTCAGTTTAAAGCCTGGGTGGATGCGGGCATCATAAAGGATGTAACAGCCATTACCGCACACATGAATTCAGCGCGCCGCTGGCATGGCTGGGATACGCACATTACTTCCTTTCCACCGGCGGAGACCGTGCCTTCTACATTGGACTGGGATATATGGCAAATGCAAACACAGGGACATACTTACAACAAAGATTTTGTAAACGGCCAGTGGCGCTGCTGGTTTGATTTCGGTATGGGAGCTTTGGGCGACTGGGGTGCCCACCTGCTGGATACAGCCCACCAGTTTCTTGATCTTGGGCTTCCTTACGAGGTAGCACCGCTTAAAACAGAAGGGCATAACAATTTTTTCTACCCCATGTCAACCACGCTATCATTCAAATTTCCCAAGCGCGGTGCAATGCCACCGGTAGAAGTAAAATGGTATGATGGCATTAATAATTTACCGCCTTTGCCACCTGGATATGGCCAGTCTTCGCTGGATCCAAATATTCCGCCACCCAGTAACGGTGCCATACAACCGGTTAAACTTAACCCGGGAAAAATTATTTATGGTAAAGATCTTACGTTTAAAGGTGGCTCGCACGGCAGTACCCTGTCTATCATACCGGAAGAAAAAGCAAAAGAGATGGCCGCACGTTTGCCAGTAGTGCCGCAAAGCCCGTCTAACCACTGGAAAAATTTCCTGCTGGCTTGTAAAGGGGAGGAGCAAACCAGGTCACCCTTTGCCATTGCCGGCCCGCTTAGCCAGGTTTTTTGCCTGGGAGTACTTGCCCAGTGGACAAATATTAAATTGGAGTTTGACAGGGATAAAAAAATTATTACCAACAGCAAAATGGCCAACGAGTTGCTGGTTGGCCCACCGCCGCGCAAAGGCTGGGAACAATATTACAAAGTGTAAAACAGCGGCTGCGAAATAAAACAAGAAGCGGCTGTCTCAAAAATATTGTCACATTCATGCAAATGAAAAGACAAACTGACTTTGAGACTGCCGCTTCTTTAATGCACCTGATGGATATTTAATCACCTATCCAACAAGGTTAGAAAACAAAATTTCTGTCCGTTAGTAAATTCCAGCGTATATACGGATACAAATGACTATGTTCATGCAAATGAAACCACCTGATCACAAGCGGATTGCCCCCGAAGATTTATATATTAAAAAGTCAAACCTGCCCGGAACGGGAAAAGGATTGTTTACCCGGAAGCCCATTTCAAAAGGAGAAATAATATTGGAATACAAAGGTCTTATCACCACTTTTAAAAAAATCGAGGACAACCCTGTATTCAATCCCTATGTATATTTTGTGAACCGGAACCATGTCATTGACGCCATGCATTTTCCCGAGAGCCTTGGCAGGTATGCCAATGATGCAGAAGGTATGTCTACAATGCCGGGATATAAAAACAACGCTGCATTTATTGTAGTAAAAAAAAGGGTTTACCTGGAGGCTAAGACCGATATTGTACCGGGGTCCGAAATTTTTGTAGCATATGGCAAAGACTACTGGGATGCTATCAGGTTCAACCTGGCAGTAGACGAAAGCTATAAACTTACCCGCGCAAAGAAAAAGAAATAGCTGCTGCTTTGCAGGCAGCAGACAATGCAAACCTACCGTTATTTTACCAGGATACAATTTTAAGCCCTGTTCATAGGCGTTATACCACCATTGTTCTGAAAGTCAGGTTTATCCGTGGCTTACTCACCCGTTTGGAAGGCGGTAGACGGTGCAGCCAGTGCGATTGGGTAGTATCCCGCATTACCAGGAGGCTGCCGTGTTCCAGCATAACAGAAATAGTTACTGCGGTTTGTTTATGCTTAAACATAAATTTACGCGCTGCGCCAAAACTTACCGAGGCAATAGCACTGTTTTTTTTCAATTCTTTTTCCGCATCACTGTGCCAGGCCATTCCTTCATTGCCGTCGTGGTACAGGTTGAGGAGGCAGGAATTAAAGTTTTCACCTGTCTTTTTCTCAACAGCGGCTTTTAGTTCCAGCAAAGCGGCTGTCCATGGTAATGCCGTCCTGGTTATATTAGAATAGGTATAGCTAAAGTTGCCATCGCCATACCACGCAACTTTTCTTTTTGTAATGATGCGTTTTCCAAAAATAACAGCTTCATCATTTCTCCATTCAATGGTATGCAGCAGGTTATTAAAAAAGCCGGATCCTTTGTCTGCTAAAAACAATGGTCCATAATAATTTACCGTGCCGTCTGCAGGCAGCAGGTTAACGGCCGGGTCTGCGTGGCTACTGAATAAATCCATCTTTCCATTTTTTATAACCGGTTTTCATGCAATGCCCGCAAGGCCGGTAGTTATTATCATCAGCTTCCTTTGCTGAATGAAAAAATACCCTGTTTTGTCTTTTCATGCGTTTACCAGATGCGCATTGCAATGTTCCGTAAATTTTCAATTTTCTATTGCCGCCAAAAATAATGACTTGTTGTTTTATCAGGCTTCTCAGGTATGTATCACTTACGTCGGCGTGCGCTATCATTTGTTGGGATACTATGTGGGTTTGTATGTCAGGTATGTTTTTAGTCATACGATTCCCTGCGCGCAGCTTCCCACCCAATGATGGCGGTTTTGCGGGTATTACCCCACATATAACCTCCAAATTCACCACCAGACTGTATAACCCGGTGACAGGGAATTAAAAATGCCACCGGGTTGCTGCCAATAGCGGTGCCCACCGCCCTTGCAGCCTGTGGACTTTCAATTTTATGCGCGATAGCACCATAGGTAGCCAACTGGCCCATGGGAATTTTTAACAAGGTCTCCCATACTTTCAGCTGGAAGTCTGTACCTTTTAAATGTAATTTAATTTGCTGCAGTTTACTCCAGTCGTGCCGGAATATATACAGTGCATTCTGCTGCATTAAATCAACCACCTGTTTATAGCCAGCCTGCGGAAAATGTTTTTGCATATCCGCCAAAGCCGCTGATTCATCCGTGGCAAATGCCATATAGCAAATACCTTTTTGTGTGGACGCTACTATTATATTGCCAAAAGGCGTTTCGGCAAAACTATAATTGATTAAGAGGTTTTTTCCGCCCTGTTTGTATTCCGCCGGTGTCATGCCCTCAATATTTACAAACAAATCATGCAGGCGGCTGGTACCGGACAAGCCGGTTTCGTAAGCTGTTTCAAACAGGGACGCCCGCTCTTCCTTCAATAATTTTTTAGCATGCCCGATGCTGATATATTGCAGAAATTTTTTTGGACTGGTGCCGGCCCATTCACTAAAAAGCCGCTGAAAATGAAAAGGGCTCAGGTGTATTTTTTCGGCTAGCTCATCCAGGGTAGGCTGCTCCCGGAAATGATCTTTTATGTAATCAATCGCTGCTGCAATCCGGTTGTAGTTGATATTTTCCTGCGTGCTCATTGTCTTCATTTTTATAGAGCAAAAGTCGGCTGTATACTGCAGTCATACAATCTGAAACTTGCGATGTTTTACAGGCCCGCGCACATTGCGAAATAATTGTGAACCTGCAACGAAAGCACTTGCGTTAAAAGCTGTAAAAAACTGCAGGCTATTTATGCTGTTTTAATACAATGCCTGAAGGAAGCGGCTGTGGCGCAATAGTTGGGCCATATACGGTAAGCAGCCCGTTTTTAACGGTCATACGATCAATAAAAGTTACACGGTCATTACCGGTGGCGGTTGTGCGTGCATGGTATACACAAAACATTTCCTTTCCATCAGGCGAATAAACGATATTATTATGCCCTGTGCCGGTTACGGTGCCGCCTTTTGCTGTGTTCTTTTGCAGTACCGGGTTATTGGCCGCTTTTGTATAGGGGCCCAGCGCTGCCTTTGCCGTGGCGTAGCCCACTGCATAATTTTGGCCGGCAAAATTATTTGCAGAATACATCATGTAATAAATGTTGTCTTTTTTAAAGGTTACCGACCCTTCTGTCCAGCGCCTGTTTACCTCCCGCGAACTAACGGACCGGCTTTCCCATTCCGCTTGTTTATCATTCATACTTACTGGTGGCCGCAATAGCAATACAGGCTCGCTCAATACACCAGAAAAATCTGGTTTTAGCGCAACGCCATAGACCCAGCTTTCTTCTATTTCATTAAACCAGCCTTTTTCTTTGGCCATGGTGGCAAGGCCGCTTTCAACCGCATGTTTATAACAGCATCTTGAGTAATAAAGAAAGGCGCGGCCATCGTTATCAAAAAATACATTCGCATCAATGATGGGGTAACCCGGATCAAAAACCGGTTTATCTGAAAAATCAACAAAAGGACCTTCCGGGCTATCAGCAACCGCAATACCTATCCTGAAATTTTCCAGCTCATTACCTGGATTATTTCGCCATTCGGCACTATAAAACATATAGTATTTGTTTTTTACTTTATATACTTCCGGCGCCCAGAATGATGCCGTTCCCCATGAGGTAACTGAATCCCTGGTATACACCTGGCCAAGTGCCTGCCAGTTTACAAGGTCAGCAGATTTGTATGCAGGGAAACCCGTGCTGCTGCCGGTGCCATAGACATAATACATTCCATCTGCATATAAAAAATACGGATCACCCAGCTTAAGGGGTAATGGATTTGAAAAATTTTCATGGACGTTTTTCGCCATGGCTGACTGCGCGTACAATGGCTGATAAGAATATAATCCGATGCTGACAGCGAGTAGTAAAACAAAGTAATATTTCATATAAATGCTTTATCGTGGTAAAAAATACAGGGTTTCGGCATCCTGAAAAACCATGACCTTAACCAGTTAAGGAAGGCACCTTAATGCCCGTCTTTTTTATGATTGTTCTTTTCCTGTTGCTTGCTAAGCTGGTATTCCGAAGGCGTCATACCAAACTGCTTTAAAAAATTACGTCCAAAATTGGTTTGGGATCCATATCCCACCATATCAGCAATTTCATAAATCTTATTGCTACCCGCAGCAAGCAGCTCCGCTGCTTTTTTCAGCCGGGTTATATTGATCAGTTCATTGGGCGTGAGATCGGAAATCACTTTAATTTTCCGGTAGAGCGTAGGCCGGCTCATGTTTACAAGGCCGGCAAGTTTTTCTACATCCAGGCTGGTATCTTCAAGGTTGTTATAAATGGCTTCATTGATATGTTCCAGGAATAGTTCATCCGCCTTTGAATATGCCATGCTTTTAATATGCACCAGGGGTGAGCTGGCAAAATATTCCTTTATTTTGGCGCGGTTGGCCAGCAGGTTGGCAATTTGCACCCTGAGATAATCGGGAGAAAATGGCTTTTCAATGTAGGCGTCTGCGCCCAATTCAAGTCCTTCAATTTTAGATTGCAGTGTATTTCGTGCTGTTAGCAGAATGATTGGTATATGACTGTAGTCAAAATTGGTTTTAATTATTTTACACAATTCAAACCCATCCATTACCGGCATCATAATATCACAGATGATCAGCTGGATAGCATCACCTTTCAGCACCTGCAATGCATCATGGCCATTCAGGGCTTTTATAACAGTGTACTTGTCGTTCAGCTCGTGCTCAACAAACTCCAGTATTTCTTCGTTGTCATCCACTAATAGTAAAACAGGTTTCATCAATCGTTTTTTTCTGCTGTAACCGATTTTTTTTGTTCCTTTTCCATGTCCGTATGGCCGTTCAATTCCTGTTGTACCGGCATGCTCAAGACAAAAATATTCAGGCTGCCGGCTGGCTTCTCCAATTCAAGTATTCCTTTGTGTAACTGAACCAGTGAAAGGGACAGTGCAAGGCCGATACCCGTTCCTTTTTGTTTCTCCGTTTCCTTCAACCTGAAAAAAGGTTCAAAAATTTTATTCCGCATATCATACGGAATCTGGTAACCGTCGTTCTTTACTTCAATCGTAAAAGAATTGTCTGACTCAGTAAAAGGCAGCAGGCAAACCTGCACCGTGGTTGCTGCGTATTTTACCGCATTGCTGAACAAGTTACTCAGTATTTTATTGAATGCTTCTATATCTACCGCAGCAAATAATTTTGCAGCTGGCAAATCGATGGCATAGGAAAGATTTTTTTGTTCGGCCAGTGGTTTAAAATTGATCCAGGTATCTTCCAGCAGTTCTGTAATATTGGCTTTTGCAAAATTAAGGCTGAAGCCTTGTATTTCTGTTTGCCTGAAATCAAGCAGCTGGTTACTGAGATTAATAAGCCGGTCAGTGTTACGTTCCATGATTTTAAGACTGTCCTTTATTTCAGGCAAATCAGCCGCTTTCCGGATTACTTTTTCCATTGGGCCCTTAATAAGTGTCAAAGGCGTTTTAATTTCATGTGCTACATTGGTAAAGAATTCCATCTTCGCCCTGAAAATCTCTTTTTCTTTGGCAATTTCCAGCTGTTCAATTTTCCGCCTGTTTTTTTCTTCTACCTTATTATGGTAATTGCGTACCAGATAATATATAATAAGCAGTGCCGCAATAGCATAACAAATATAGGCGAGTGTACCTAACCACCAGGGTGGCAATATCTCTATGGTCAGTTTGGTTTCCTGCTGGTTCCACACCCCGCTGCTGTTAGAAGCTTTCACTTTAAAAACATAAGTACCGGCAGCCAGTTCCGTAAAATATACTTTGCGGTTTGTTTTCAAAAAAGTCCAGTCTTTGTCAAGCCCTTCCATTTTATATACATATTCAGACATCTCCGGTGCTGTATAGCTGAGTGAGGCAAAGTCAATGCTGAAAGTGGATTGGTTGTAATCAAGCGTTATCTTATCTGTATAATTGATGGATTTTTGCAGGGGCGAATTGTTTTTTGAAATAACCAGCTCTTTATTGTCTACCTGGAAACCCGTAATGTACACAGGCGGTGTGAAACTGTTTTGTACAAAAGCAGCAGGTTGAAAACTGATCAAGCCCTTTACACTTCCAAAATACATTTTTCCCGAAGCGTCTTTGTAAGCGGAACTGAAATTAAACTGGTCATTCAGCAATCCATTAATTCTTGTATAGGTATTGAGTTGTTCTGTTTTTGGGTCAAAGCAGACCAACCCTTTTGAAGTGCTGATCCACAGCTTCTTTTTTTCATCTTCCAGTACACTAAGAATAAAATTAGTAGGAAATCCTTTTTGCGTAGTGTATTGTGTAAAATTTCTTGCCGGGCGGTTGTATTTGCAGAGGCCGCCTTCGGTTGCAAACCAAAGGTTTTTATCACTGTCTTCAAATATACTGTTGACGCGGTTACTGCTGAGGCTATGGTTATTGCTGGCATCATAACTGAAATTGCCACTCTCCTGTGTTTTGGTATCGTAAAAGTGTATCCCGTTGCCGTAGGTACCGGCCCATATAATACCATTTTCATCCTTCAGCAGCGAGGAATACCAATTGTACAATGGCATGCCGGGTAGCGGGGTAAAATTATCTTCCCGCCGGTTGTAGGTGTAAGCACCCCGGGTGGTGGCCAGCATAATCTCTTTGTCAGTTGTTTGATAAATACAATAAATGAAATTGCTCTTAAGATCGTGCTGCCCGGTATCCTGAACGTAATGGCGTACTACTTTTTCTGTTTGCAGATCCATGATGTCCAGGCCGTGTTCAAAAGTGCCAATCCACAATTCATTTTCATTTACCAGCAGGCCATGTATGTTTGTATAGGAGATACTGCCCTTTCCACCCATGGGTTGAAAATGGGTAAACAGGCCTGTTGCCGTATCCATTTTGTTGAGTCCGGCATCTTCTGTTCCGATCCACAGACGGCCGTTTTTATCCTGCTGTATTTCACGTGCCACATACCCACTCAGGGAGTTTTCACCGCTTTTTGGAAAAATTTTTGTAAAAGAATTGTATTGCTTTGGGTAGTAATTGATGCCGCCAAAATAAGTACCTGCCCAAATACCACCTTCGCGGTCTTTACAAAATGTATACACTGCATTGTCTGAAATGGAGTAGGGATCATTGTATTTTTTATGGAGGTTGACCAGCGTTCCGCTTTTCATGTTGTAAATAAATATCCCGGATTCGGTTCCTATCCAGCATTCACTGTCAGAAGTCTGCACAAAGTTGCGTACAAATACAGCGGTTTTATCGGGATTATAGGTGAGGATGTCTTTATAGGCGGCCGTATGAATATCAAAAAGTTTGGCACCATGTATAGAAGTGCCAATTAATATACTGCCGTTTGTAGTGCCGTATAATTTTTCAATCCACGCATTGCCGTTTTTTGGAGAATGGGCAAAGAGATCAAAATCTGTAAACGAATTGCTTTCAGAATTATATTTTTTCAGCAACCCATTTGTAGTAGACACCCATATAGTGCCATCGCCGGAATGGCAGATAGAAGTGGCTTCAAAATAACTGGTCACGTCATAGTACTGTAATTTCTTAGTGCTGCTGTTATATTGAATAAGCGTTAGCCCGGCAATAAACCAAAGATTTTTACCGGCATCCATCTCTATTGCTGCTACCTGGCCAGTAACTGTAGTGGGCAGGCGACTAAAACTTTCAGTGGCAGCATCATATTGGTACAAACCATCTTCCGTGCCTACCCATAATATACCGTTTTTGTCTTCGTAAAGGGAATGAATAAAATTGCTGCCGATGCTGCCGCTGTCAGCGGGATTGCTTCTAAAAATCTTAAAACTATACCCGTCGAACCTGTCGAGCCCGTCTTTCGTTCCGAACCATAAAAAGCCTTTTTTGTCCTGTACGCTGCAGATTACTGCGTTGTTGGAGAGTCCGTTTTCAACCTGGAAATGCCTGAAATAGTAAGACTGGGCGCACAGGGCGCCTGCGCTAAGAAGGAATATGGCAAATATGAATAGTCGCGTAATCAAGCAGTTTGTGATAATATAATTGGGGTAAAGATAGTTGAAGAATAAAAACTTATGCGGTCTTTACCTGCTGGCCAAACCTGTGCCGGACATATTTGCTGAAGCGCTTTGAAAAAAAGTATTGTAGTGCACGGAAAAAAAATGAAAAATTAAGATGCAGTAAGACATTTTGATGAAATATTGATACGATATGCAGTGATAAATAAAAAGATTAGCACCAATTTCACAGTGGATTGCTCTAATTGAACAAACGAACACGCTTAGCTGTATGATGATTACCTTCCATCTGTTGCCCGGTAATGGCCTGCTGTGGTCACCTGTACCACGCTTGCAACGCACACTGTTAAAGGCTTTCCTGTTTTCCTGCTGTATACTTTTTATATCCCGGGTTTGGAAACAATTATCTTTTATTTCTTCCTTGTTTTCACGTACGGCGTTCTGCCGGTCTCCATATCATTTTTTATTGCTGCAACCCATTCCTCTATAAGAAAATAATGCAGGACTATTGCTATTTTTTATGATCATTTTTATAATTGTTAAACTGACACTTAAAGGATTTTTAAAACCAAATTGACGCTATATGAAAAAATGTAAAAAAGAATACCCCTTACTGAGAAAATGGGTTGTACAATTTACCATAATCTGGGCTTTTCTCATTGGGTACGCGGCGCATGCGCAGGGGCCGGTGGGTGGAACCATCAGGGATAAAGACGGCAAGCCGGTGGCGGGCGCCACTATTTCGGTAAAAGGCAAAAAGATCAGTGTGGTTTCAGCAGCAGACGGCGCCTTCAGTATACAGGCTGCCGGTGGCGATGTGCTGGTAGTATCTTCCGTAGGCTATGAAACCTATGAATCAAAACTTACCGCTACTGCTGCAAACCTGGCCATCCAGTTGGCTACAAATGCAAACGTGCTAAGCGATGTAGTAGTGGTGGGTTACGGTACACAGAAGAAGAAAGATCTAACCGGTTCCATCAGCGATATCAATGTTAATGACATCAGGAAATATACAACCAGCGATGTTTCCCAGCTTTTGCAGGGAAGGGCCACTGGTGTAGCGGTAAACAGCGACGGACAGCCAGGTGCTTCGCCCAGTGTACGCATCCGGGGTTTTAGTACATTCGGCGGCTCACAGCCTTTCTACGTGGTAGATGGTGTTCCAGGTGCAAGTATCCGTGATTTTAGTCCCAATGATGTGGAAACCATGACCGTTTTAAAAGATGCCTCTGCGGCGGCCATTTATGGTGCGTCTGCTGCCAATGGAGTTATTATTATTACTACCAAACAGGGAAGAAAAAATACCGCCATGCGGGTTAATTATAATGGCTACTATGGCGTTGACAAGGTTTGGCAAATTCAGAAAGTAACAGACCGTGTGCAATATCAAACCCTTAACAACGAATCGCGCACAAATGCCGGCAAGCCGCTTTTTCCGGCCAATAATCCTTCCGCCCCTGGTTATGTAAGTAACATTAATACAGACTGGCAGAAAGAGGGCCTTAAAACGGGCAACCGTCAAAACCACAATGTGAGTTTATCCGGCGGCGGCAGTAATAATACTTATAACATTTCGCTGGATTATTTTGACAACAATGGTACGTATGTGGGTAACGGACCTGACTATAAACGCTATACTGCGCGTATCAACACCTCTGCCGAAAAGGGGATATTCAAAATAGGCGAGTCATTTAACTATACGCATTCCACAGAAAACACCCTTACTTTCAGGGATGATATCCTGCTGGGCGGTATACCGCCGCTTATTGGTTCACTGGTAGTGGCTATTCCAACCATGCCCGTATATGACCCAACTAACATAAACGGTTTTGGTGGTTCTTCATCAGAATTTAACGGCGCCAATTCGCTCAACGGTATCGGCATCAACAGCATCCTCAAAAACTATGTGGATGTTGACCGGACTTTTGCCAACGTGTACGGTGAGCTGAGCCTGTTAAAAAATAATGGCCACAGTTTAAAATTTAGAACAAGTCTTAGTTATGATAAAACAATCACCAGGGATTATACCTGGCAACCGGCATTTTATCTTGGTAAATTTTTTAGCAGCGATATTGCCCGCCTGAACGACAACTCAAGGGTATACACCAATGCAGCTATTGAAAACACCCTCAATTATCAAAAGTCGTTTAGTAAACATACCGTAGAAGCGCTGGTAGGTCAGTCTTACCGCTATGGCACCGCAGTATTGAGAGAAAGCCGGGCAGAGGGTTTTACCCTGCCTTATTACCCGGTCATCAGCAATGGACAAACCCGGTCAGCAAAAGGATCAGAATTTAAAAATACCCTCAGTTCTTATTTCGGAAGGGTAAACTATTCATATGATGATCGTTATTTATTATCGGCTTCGTTACGCAGGGATGGTTCTTCCCGGTTTGCACCGGCTAATAAATTCGGGTATTTTCCTGCCGCATCAGTAGGCTGGAAGATCAGCAATGAAAGTTTCTGGAAAGTGCCTGCCAATATTGTTTCTTCCCTCAAGCTCCGGGGAAGCTATGGCAAACTGGGTAACCAGGAAATTGCCGATTACCAGTTCCAGGGAACCATCAATTCAGGTGTTGTCTATACCTTTAATGGCGTACAATACAGTGGCGGATTGCAAACCCTCGTAGCATCGCCCAATATTAAATGGGAGTCAAAAGCCATCACCAATATTGGTTTTGATGGTAGCTTCCTGAATGGGCATCTTGATTTTTCTGCAGAATATTATTATGCCAAAAGCACTGATATATTAGTGGGCATAACCATTCCTGCAAGTGTTGGGTTTGAAAACCTGAACCCGGTTATTAATGCTGCATCACTCAGCAACAGGGGTTTTGAGTTTACAGCCGCCTATCACAAAACTAAAGGCGCTTTTACATTTGACCTGTCTGCCAATCTTTCTACTGTAAAAAATAAAGTACTGGCACTCGGCGGCAACAATGAACCGCTGATAGGCGCAGGTGCTAAAACAGTTATTGGCGGTGAGGTAGGAGAGCATTTTGGATTTGTGTATGAAGGCATTTTTCAAAACCAGGCAGAGATTGCTGCACATGCAAAGCAGTTTGGCGCGGCGCTCGCTCCCGGGGATGTTAAATACCAGGACATCAGCGGCCCCAACGGTAAACCAGATGGAGTAGTGGATGAGGCCTATGACCGTGTTTCACTGGGAAGCGGTATACCAAGGTTCAATTACGGCCTGAGTTTTTCTGCGGCGTATAAAAAATTTGACTTTGCCATTTTTGCTTCCGGCAGCGCTAAGTTTTTAATCAATAGCCGCATGTACCGCGATTTGCACCATTCTGCCGGCGCGCTTAATTACAGTAGTGACATGCTGAACAGGTGGACAACTGCCAACACCAATACCAATATTCCGCGTTTGAATGATGACGATGTAAATAATTTTAAAGATTCTAACCGTCCGGGATGGTTGCAAAACGGTACTTACCTTAGAATTAATACCCTTTCGCTTGGTTACACTTTCCGTGAAAACATCATCAGGGGTTTAACCAGCGCAAGAGTCTATGCTACTGTTCAAAACCTTTACTCATTTCAAAAGTACCAGGGATACAATCCTGATTTTACTTCCGGCGTACTTAATCCTGGCTTTGATTTTGGATCCTATCCAAAACCAAGAACCATTATGCTGGGTGTACAAATAGGTTTTTAAGCATCAAACAACACTTAAAAAAAAATTATGAAAAAAGTAATATACCTGTTCATCGGTTGTTTTTTTATCAGCACGGGGTGCGATAAGAAATTAAACCTGACCAATCCCAACTTATTAACTTCATCTGATTATTGGAAAACCAAAGAGCAGGCCTATGCAGGATGCACGGCCATTTACAATGCCTTAACGGTGGATGGCTCATATATGCGTTCTTTTCCCGGACTTACGGACAGCCGTGGCGACGACTTTACGGCTGACAGTCCCTGGCTTGACCTGGTATTGACCGGTCAGTTTATTATTCCTACCACTTCAGCGCCGGTGTTCTGGATATGGAGAGAGTTTTATCTGGTGATCAACCGCGCTAACCAGGTGATAGCAAATGTGAGCCTGTACAGTGACGCAATTCTGTCTGCAGACGAGAAAAAAAGAATTCTTGGTCAGGCTTACTTTCTCCGGGGATTGGCGTACTATAACCTGGCAACCAGTTTTAAAATTGTGCCAGTTATTACAAAGCCGGTAACTGACCAGGCAGACTATTCTGCGCCCACTGCTACGGAAGATGAATTGTGGAACCAGATTTACGCAGATTTGCAGGCAGCAGAAGCCAACCTGCCCATCTCGTACGACAATGTAACAGGACTGGATAAAGGCCAGAAAGGCAGGGCTACCAAAGGTTCAGCCGCCGGCTTGCTGGGTAAAGCCTATTTGTTCAAAAAAGATTATGTAAAAGCGGGTACACAATTTGAAAAATTTTTGAGTGGCGGTGCGTTAAACGGTGTTTATGCATTAATGCCCGACTACCGCGATAATTTCAAAGATAAAAACGAGAACAATAATGAATCACTGTTTGAAGTTCAATTTACAGAAGGAACAGGTACAGATATTAACTGGGCAGGCGATCCATCCGGTACCTGGAAACAGGTGCAGGCTATTTCTGTAACCTACGGTATGGAAGGCGCTGTCTTCTCTGATTATCTGCCTACGCGCTGGATATACAATGAATACAAACTGGAGAAAACCATTGATGGTAAAAGTGATCCAAGACTGCTGGTTACCATTGCTTCCTATGAACCTGCTGATAACTCAATACAGGCTTATGGCCGTGCCTGGTTCAATCCGCAAACATCTATTTACCCAAGAAAATATACCAATGATGGCGTAGGTAATGGTAAACCTTTTGAAGCTGCCGCAGAATCAGGTATTAATTACAGGGTATTAAGATATGCAGATATTTTACTGATGTATGCTGAAGTGCTCAACGAAACAGGTAAGACTGCGCAGGCTTATCCATTTATTCAGCAGGTAAGAGCAAGGGCTAAACTGGCTGATCTGGCAACCACTAAACCAGGCATGACGCAGGCGCAGATGCGCGACCAGCTGGGCCACGAACGCGCACTTGAGTTTGCCATAGAAGGCCAGCGCATCAATGATATTATACGCTGGGGCTGGTTGTATGATGCTACCAAACTCGCTATGCTGAAAACACATGATCCTGATTTTAACACCTGGACACCCGGTAATGAATACTTACCCATTCCGCAACAGGAACTGGATGTAAATAAAAATCTTAAGCCCAACCCGGCTAACTGATGTATTGGTAATGGCAAATTCCTGCCTGCATATTTTTGCGGGTGGGAATTTTTAATCACTAAATGGAAACTATGCGTACAAGTAATTGTGTAAAAATTGGTTTGTGGGGTTTGGGATTAGTCTTGTTATTGGCGGGCTGTAAAAAAGACAATACGCCGGCACCTGTAACGCCCCCGGTAGTGCCACCACCGGTTACCCCTGCCTTTGATATTAATTCCATTAATGACACCTATGCCAGCATAGCGCCTTTTGCCAGCTACCTGGAATGGGGTTCGCACAATGTGCATGACCCTGCCATTATAAAAGACGGCGAATATTATTATGCTTTCAGTACAGATGTTGGCTATGGCATTGATGTACGTGCCGGCCTGCAGGTCAGAAGATCAAAAGATCTGATAGAATGGACATTTGTGAATTGGGTATTTAACAGCCTGCCCACACTGGGGTCTAACCTGATTAAACAGGGCGGTGGTACTCCGTTCAATTCATTGTGGGCACCCTGCGTAATAAAAGTGGGTACAGAGTACCGGTTGTATTATTCCCTTTCCTGCTCACTTCCAAGGCTAAGCGTAATTGGCCTTGCTACTGCTACCAGCCTTAACGGGCCGTGGACAGAAAAAGGAATTGTGGTTTCTTCCAGCAATAACAATTCAGTGCAGACGAACGCTATCGATCCATCTGTGCTGATTACACCCGGTGGTGAGCACTGGATGGTCTACGGTTCCGCGTGGGATGGTATCTATTCATTGCGGCTGGATGCTGCAAACGGCCTTGCTTATACCAATGGTGATAAAGGAAAAAGAATTGCCAACCGTGGATTTACCGGTGGCAAATACAATGGCAATATTGAAGGACCCGATATTATTTATAATGCGCAGCTGAATAAGTATTACCTCTTTATAGCATACGACTGGCTGGAAACAAAATACAATGTCCGCGTTATGAAAGGCGATAAACCTGATGGCCCGTTTTACGACTTTAATGCAGCGGATGCCAATACCAATACTGACCATGGCCCCATGATCATTGCGCCGTATAAATTTACAGGTCATAGCGGCTGGCAGGGTGTAGCGCATTCTACTACGTTCACCGATGGCAATGGGCAATATTTTATTGCCCACCAGGGCCGGCCGGGCGTTGATAAATATTATATGAACCTGCATGTGCGCAAATTATTCTGGACGGCAGACGGCTGGCCTGTAGCTTCCCCGGAACGGTATGCCGGCGAGAAAGATTCCCTGATTGCAAAAGCTGATATTATTGGAGATTGGGAGCAGATTGTGCTTGGCTACAATATTGTGCCGGGCTATGCTGCGGAACAAACCAATCCGAATTTTCAAAATGCCGTTACCCTGACCATTGCAGAAAATGGTACATTGAATGGCAACGCTGCCAATACATGGACGTATACAGCCCCCTGGTTGCAGCTTAACTGGGCAAATGGATTCATTGATAAAGTATATGTACAGAAAGGGCGCGACTGGGAAAATAAAAAGAGTAGTTTTATTTTTTCGGGATTGAATAATGCGGGCACTGCTGTATGGGGCAAAAAGAAATAATTTCAATAAAGCTATCAATCCGGTTGTCCTTGGATAACTGTGCGCTGTGGGAACTGTACATGTAAAAAAGTTTTCACGCGCAGAAAGCCGGTTGAAAAGTTTGCCGTTTTGATGGCTGCTTGTATGCCATCACAATTTATTTGGCTAAAGACAAATAAAGCTTTACCGCACAAGTGTAAGACGCCATCCGACCGGGCACACGGGCGGACAACGATATTAGCTGTGATATACCGTCCGGTTAAAAAGACTTTACTAACAGGCAAGTACTATAAATATGAAAAGAAATAAATTAGCCGGCCTTATACTGATTAGTGCGCTTGCTTTTACAGCGGCCAATGCACAAACAACACTCACTATTAAAGTAAACGAGCCCAAAGCGGATATCCAGCCAACCATGTGGGGGGTATTTTTTGAAGACATCAACCTGGGGGCAGATGGTGGCATTTACGCAGAGCTGGTAAAAAACCGGTCATTTGAATTTAATAAACCCATGATGGGCTGGAAAGTATTGGGCAAGCCCGCTACGGAAGGCGATTTTGTGGTGCTGAACCGGGGAAAGGAAAACATAGCCAACCCAAGATTTTTACGCGTCACACTGCACAACAATGCTAAAGGAAGTCTTGGCTTAAACAATGAAGGTTTCCGTGGTATGGGTATTAAAAAAGGACTACGATATGATTTTTCTGTGATGTACCGGCAAACGGCTGCCAGTATAAAGATGCATATTGAATTGATCAATGACAAAGGCGAAAATATTGGCGGAACTGTTGCAACATGCTCATTTACCGGCACCGGATGGAAGAAGCAGGCTGTAAGTTTTAATGCCAGCGCCGGTGAACTGAAAGCAAAATTGAATGTCTGGTTTGAAGGGGACGGGGCGATTGATCTGGATATGATCTCTTTGTTTCCGGAAGATACCTGGAAGAAAAGGCCGGGTGGCATGCGGGCCGATATGATACAGCTGCTGGCTGATATGAAACCTGGTTTTATCCGCTTTCCGGGTGGCTGTATTGTTGAAGGGTTTGATCTTTCACAGCGTTACCAGTGGAAAAATACCATTGGCCCCATTGAAGACAGGCAACTGATCATCAACCGCTGGAATTTTGAATTTGCCCACCGCCCAACACCGGATTATTTTCAAACATTTGGACTAGGTTTCTTTGAATACTTTCAGTTGGCAGAAGACATCGGCGCTGAGCCATTGCCCATTTTAAATTGTGGTATGGCCTGCCAGTTCAACACGGCAGAAGTGGTACCCATGGATGACATTGACCCATATGTGCAGGATGCACTTGACCTGATTGAGTTTGCTAACGGCGATACCAGCACGAAATGGGGAAAGACCAGGGCTGCCATGGGTCATCCGGCGCCGTTTAACTTAAAACTGCTGGGCGTTGGCAATGAAAACTGGGGCCCGCAATACCTGGAGCGCCTGAAAGTTTTTACCAAAGCCATTAAAGCAAAATACCCGGCAATTAAACTGGTTAATAGTTCCGGTACAGATCCCAACGGAGAAAGATTTGATTACCTGAATACGGAATTGCGTAATATGAATGCGGATATAATAGACGAGCATTACTACCGACGGCCGGAATGGTTTTTCAGCAACGCCCGCCGTTATGATGACTACCCACGCAATGGCTCCAAAATTTTTGGCGGCGAGTACGCAGCACAAAGCGATAAAACAGTAAGCATTGACAATAAGAATTCCTGGTTAACTGCTTTGTCAGAAGCCGCTTTTATGACCGGGCTGGAGCGTAATGCTGATGTTGTAAGCATGGCTTCTTACGCACCGCTGTTTGCACATATTGATGGCTGGCAGTGGACGCCGGATCTTATCTGGGTGAATAACCTGCAATCTTACGGCACACCTGATTACTATGTACAAAAATTATTTGCACTTAACAAAGGCACCAAAACAGTACCCATTACATTAAACAAGGATGTGGTGGCGGGGCAAGACAGTCTCTATGCTGCGGCCTGCATAGATGCGGTTACCAATGAACTTATTATTAAACTCGTAAACGCATCGGGTAAAGAACAGGCAACCATTCTGTCTTTGGAAGGGGTTAAAAAAATGGCGGCCCAGGCATCACTGGCTGTATTGCGAAGCGACGATTTGTATAGTGTGAACTCCTTTGACCAGCCGCAGAAAGTAGCGCCAAAAGAATCAACCATAGCTGTTAAGGGAAAGAAAGTTTCGCTTATAGCTGCTCCGTATTCATTCAGTGTACTGCGCGTGAAGTATAGCAGGTAGTATTTAATAGCCGGCCTTTGCAACAAAAAGTGCAACTGGCTTATACAAAAAGGCAATAATACATTTTAAAATTTCCAAGCAATGAGACAATTTTTTTTGAGTTTTTTTGGTTTCATTATATTGTCTGCTGCGCTTTTTAACACGGCAACCGCGCAAACATTGCCGCCCAACATTCCAGCCCACGATCCCGTCATGATAAAACAGGACAGCACTTACTATGTTTTCTGTACTGGCTTTGGTATCAGTGTATGGAGTTCAACAAATATGAAGGACTGGAAACAACAAAAACCGGTGTTTACTAAGCCGGCGCAATGGGCGGTGGAAGCTATACCGGGCTTTAGAGGGCATGTGTGGGCGCCGGATATTAGTTTCCATAACGGTAAATATTACCTGTATTATGCTGTTTCAGCATTTGGTAAAAACACCTCCTGCATTGGCCTGGCGGTAAACAAAACATTAAACCAGGCCTCGCCGGATTATAAATGGGAAGACCTGGGCAAAGTTATTCAGTCGGTACCCGGCAGGGATATGTGGAATGCCATTGATCCAAATGTAATTACAGATGACAATGGCACCCCATCGCTGTCATTTGGTTCTTTCTGGAATGGCATGAAGCTGGTAAAATTAAAAAATGACCTTACAGCTGTAGCAGAACCACAGGAGTGGTATACCATTGCCAGCCGAAAAAGAGATTTTATATTGCCTGATTCTGTTGCCGGGGATGCAGCCATTGAAGCGCCATTTATTTTTAAGAAAGGAAAATATTTTTATCTTTTTGTATCGTTTGATTATTGCTGCCGTGCTGAAAAAAGCACTTATAAAGTAGTAATGGGCCGCAGTGAATCCGTTATGGGTCCATATGTGGATAAAGATGGTGTTGCATTGACGCTGGGCGGCGGATCAGTTTTGCTGGAAGGCGACAAAAACTGGTTTGGTGCGGGTCATAACAGCGTGTATACTTTCGACGGCCGCGATTATGTGGTTTTTCACGGCTATGATGCGGCTGATAAAGGCAGGTCTAAATTGCGTATAGAAATCCTTGAGTGGAATGTGCAGGGATGGCCGGCAATTTCAAAGAAACAAAACTAATTACAGGAAATTTACCACCTCGTTGATAACCTGGCTGTCGCGGTAAATTTTCTTATGACCAAGCCCTTCCGTAATAAGGAAAGTGATATTGGGATAATCTTTTTTCATAACAGGTTCCACATCTTTAAGTGGTGTTACATCATCGTCACGATCGTGTACCCACAACACATCAGCCTTTATGTTTTCTAATGCCCGCGGTATAGAAAAATAAGAAGATTCCACGCCGCTTTTTTTAGTAATCAGCTTTTCAAATGCGGCGCGCACCGCTTCGTTCAGCTGCAAAAAACGAAAAAAACTATCTATCGCTGTTTTGGTTTCGGTAGCCGGCGCAATAAGCGCCAATTTAATGTTGGCATTGTTGGGCAGCCTTTCTATAAAGTGTGCCAGCGCCAGTCCACCAAAGGAATGCGCCATAAAACTTTGAATGCCGCCAAAGTTATAATAAATGGATTCAATGCTGTCTATATACAACGGCAAGGTTATGTATTTACCGCCGGAAACCCCATGCGCGGGGGCATCAAATGCAAGAACTTCATAATCTTTTTTTATAAACGCTTTTATGTAAGCATCAAAATTTTTGCAGGAAGACTCAAAACCATGCAGGATCAAAACCCTTTTTGTACCGCCGCTGTTCCATTTAAAACCCCGAAGCATATTCCCTTTTACGTTAATGTGCAATGGCGTTGCCTTATCAAAAACAGGCGGCGCCTGCTTTTTAGTTTTGTAAAAAGGCGTACAAAATATGTTAAATGCTTTTTCTGCTGCTTTCTGTTTTGATATAACAGCCAGCAGGTTAAGCCGGGCCCTAAAATAATTAACCGCCAGTTTTTGTCCTAATTTCATGGCTGTAAAGATAACCCATGCAAATTGTAATCATTGGTACCGGTAACACCGCAACCGTTTTAGGCAAGCAATTAAAAATGGCTGGTCATTTCATAGTGCAGGTCTATGGCAGAAACCCTGAAGCGGCAGCAAGGTTGGCAGGTGAACTACAGGCGGCTTACTGTTCAGGTTGGACTAACATTACGCAGCAAGCTGAATTGTATATCATCGCACTGTCAGACCAGGCACTTACGGGGGGCGAAGTTCAGCTGCAATTAAAAAATCAGTTGCTGGTACATACTGCAGGCTCTGTTGCCATGGAAGTATTGAAGAATAATTCATCCGTCTATGGCGTTTTCTACCCGCTGCAGACCCTAAAAAAAGGCATTGAGCCGGTGCCTGCTATTCCAGTGCTGATAGATGGCAGCTCAGCTGATGCCAGGGCCAGCTTGCTTTCACTGGCAAAAACAATTACCCAAACAGTAAGCATCGCCAACGATGCGGAGAGAATGAAATATCATCTCTGCGCGGTGATGACTAATAATTTCAGTAATTATTTATATATACTGGCCGAAAACTATTGCCAGAAAAACGGGCTGAACTTCAGTAACCTGTTGCCGCTGATTGATGAAACAGCCAACCGGCTGCATCATTTTTCTCCGCGGATGGTACAAACCGGACCTGCGATCCGTAAAGATATTGGTACCATTGAGCAGCATAGCAACATATTAGACAGTGATCCGGAACTAAAAAAAATATACCAGTTTTTCACGGAAAGCATGCTGCGTTTTCCCTGGTGATCTGCCAGTCAGTGTTGTGGACTGCGCAATTGTAGTCATTTAATTGTAGATGTTATTCGTTGATCAGTTGCCAACTGTGGCGCTATAAAGCTTTTTTAGAAATTTTTACCAGAGACTGGTACAATAGTTGAAAATAACATCCTAAAATACCAACTTGAAATATTCTTTGTTTACAGCATTTATTTTGCTGGCTTTTTTTTCCTGCGCTAAAAAGACAACCAGTCCGTCATCAACTACCCGGAGTGCGGCCTATCGGGAGAAAACAATTTCTACTGCCACTATGAATGCAGACATCATTAATGGCGTAAATCAATATCGCAAAAACAAAGGTCTGCCACCCATGCGTCTGCTGGGTTTAGCTGCTTCAGAAGCCACCCGGCACAGCAGCAATATGGCCTCTAAAAGAATAGCTTTCGGGCATGCTGGGTTTAACCAACGTGCCATTGCTATTGCCAACGAGTTAAAGGGCACTTCCTCTACCGGTGAAAACATTGCTTTTGGCAAGATGACCTGGCGACAGGTGATTGACGCCTGGCTAAAAAGCCCGGATCATAAAGCCAATATTGAAGGTGATTTTAATTACACCGGTGTAGGCGTGGCCAGAGACAGCAGGGGTGTGGTGTATTATACCCAGATATTTGTGTCTAAGAAATAGCTAAGAGGAGAAAGAGAAAAAGAGAAAAACACATTAGTTGTACTGCCAGAAAGCACAATTAATTCATCTGTAGTTCTGTGCTGCCATGCTCCTTTCCTCTTTTTATCTCTTAGCATAAACTCTTTTTCTCTTTAACCGCTTAGTTCAGTAAATTGCCTGCATGAACAAGGTTATCATTTCGGTAAAAGACCTGGCAAAAAAATACGGTGATTTTGAGGCCGTGAAAGGCATCAGTTTCGATGTGTATGAGGGCGAAGTATTTGGTTTGCTGGGGCCAAACGGCGCAGGAAAATCCACCACGCTGGAAATCATTGAAACACTGCGCAATAAAACAAGCGGAACAGTCATCGTAGACGGTTTAAACCTGGACACCGCCCCTGATTCCATAAAAAAAATAATTGGCGTACAATTACAAACCTCCGGCTATTACCCCGGCCTCAATCTTACAGAGCTGATTGAATTGTTTTCGGGGTTATATAACCGCGATGTGAATACCAATGACCTGTTGGGACTGGTTAACCTGCAGGATAAGGCAACATCAAAATTTAAAGAATTGAGTGGGGGACAGAAACAACGGTTTTCCATTGCTACAACGCTTATAAACCAGCCAAAAATTATTTTCCTGGATGAGCCTACTACCGGCCTTGATCCGCAGGCACGCAGGAACCTGTGGGACCTGATCAAAGACATCCGCGCAAAAGGCACTACTATTATTATAACCACGCATTATATGGATGAGGCAGAGGTGCTATGTGATCGTGTAGCCATTATTGATGCAGGAAAAATCATTGCCATTAATTCTCCCGGTGCATTGATTGATGACCTGGTAGCCACCGGTTTTCAACGCCCGCAGGAAGTAAAAAAAGCAAGCCTCGAAGATGTTTTTCTAAACCTTACCGGCAAGGAATGGCGCGATGAGTAGTTACTTGGTTGGCAATTTGATTGGTTGAGATTACGCGTAGCGGAAAAGATAGTTACGCAGCATACCTGTTAACGCAGGCAAAATCAGACCCGTGCGACCGTATCATCCGGGCGGACATCAAAAAAATCATACATCAATATTTTTCTATGGATTTAAGATACCCCATTGGTCACTACGAACCACAGCCTTATTCAGAAAAGCAAAAGAAAAATTGGCTGAATGATATAAAATTTTTGCCCCAGTCGCTGGAGAATGCTTTGCTGAACCTCGACGAAGCGCAGCAGCTGACCCCCTACCGGCAGGATGGCTGGACGGTTAAGCAGTTGGTACACCATGTGGCCGATAGTCATATAAACGCTTATTGCCGGTTTAAGCTGGGCTTAACCGAAGACAATCCCATTATCCGGCCGTATGAGGAACAGTTATGGGCAGAATTAAGTGATACACAGCACTTGCCTACCAATGTTTCCATTACACTTTTATATGCGCTGCACACGCGTTTGTATGAACTGGTAAAACATATTACAGATAAGGAGTGGGAGCGGACCATCGTTCACCCGGCCAGCAATAA
>JBDSLR010000037.1:0-102398 GCA_039916305.1 Chitinophagaceae bacterium
CACGCCTCACGCCTCACGCCTCACGCCTCACGCCTCACGCCTCACGCCTCACGCCTCACGCCTCACGCCTCACGCCTCACGCCTCACGCCTCACGCCTCACGCCTCACGCCTAAACGATCTTCCCATCCTTCATATGCAGTATCCGGTCGCTCATTTGCGCCAGCTCTTCATTATGGGTAACAATTAAAAAAGTTTGGTTGAATTGTTTGCGGAGGGAGAAAAATAAGTCGTGCAACTCCCTTGCGTTGGCAGAATCCAGGTTGCCGGACGGTTCATCAGCAAAAATAATTTTTGGCTGGTTAATCAGGGCCCGCGCAACAGCTACCCTTTGCTGTTCCCCGCCAGAAAGCTGCTGGGGTTTGTTTTCCATTCTGTTGGAAAGGCCCAGCAGATCAAGCAGGCTGGCAGCTTTTTCTGCTACTTCTTTTTTGCTGCGGCCGGCAATCCAGCCCGGAATACTAACGTTTTCCAGCGCGGTAAATTCCGGCAGCAGGTGGTGAAACTGGAATACAAACCCAATATTACGGTTACGGAAGGCCGCCAGCGTACGGGCGTTCATATCGCTCAGGTGCTTGCTGTCAATGGAAATCTGGCCACTGTCGGGCTTGTCCAATGTGCCAAGAATATGCAGGAGCGTACTTTTACCACTGCCGGACGGGCCGGCAATACTTACAATTTCGCCAGGCTGTATGCTGAGGCCTACCCCCCGTAATACTTCCAGTTGCCCGTAGGTCTTATGTATCCCTGCCGCTGTTAACATGCGTTTAATGTTGGTTCCGTTAAAATACGAACCTACAATTTTATTCGTTCTTACCACAGGGCAACCAGTAATTTCAGCTTTTAAAATGGTGAAAAACTACATTTGGTTGTTCAGTATTAACCGTTACATTTGCCGAAAAATAAAGATATCCAACAATGTTCTGGACACTTGAATTAGCATCCTATTTAGAAGACGCCCCCTGGCCAGCTACCAAGGACGAGTTGATTGACTACGCCATCCGCAGTGGTGCGCCCATAGAAGTGGTAGAAAACCTGCAGGAACTGGAGGACGAGGGTGAAATATACGAGGCTATAGATGATATCTGGCCAGATTACCCCTCGCAGGAAGATTTCTTCTTTAATGAAGATGAATATTGATTTCGTAGACTCCACTCTTACGGAACCATTTAACTATAATAAAAAACCGCGCATGTTATCATGTGCGGTTTTTTATTACAAGCCCTTTTTCTCCTTTATGCTCCTAGCTACTGCACACCCAACTTCATCATCACCTCCGTGCTAACCCCGGTAGAAGAATAGCCTCCGTCATGGTATAAATTCTGCATGGTCACCATGCGGGTAAGGTCAGAAAATAAAGTAATGCAGTAATCTGCACATGATTCGGCGCTGGCATTGCCCAGCGGGGCAATGGCATTGGCATAATCAAAGAAATCACCAAAACCTTTAACGCCGCTGCCGGCGGTAGTTTTAGTGGGCGACTGTGACACTGTATTGATACGGACCTTTTTTTCCAGCCCATAATGATAACCAAAACTGCGTGCAATGGATTCCAGCATGGCTTTTATATCGGCCATATCTGTATAAAAAGGATAGGTACGCTGGGCGGCAGCATAAGTAAGCGCCACCACACTGCCCCATTCGCTGATGGCATCCATTTTTTTTGCAACGGCCAGCATTTTGTGCAAAGACATGGCAGAAACGTCTATCCCTTTCATGAAATATTCATAATTGGATTCCGTATAGGGTATGTTTTTACGGATGTTTACGCTCATCCCAATTGAATGCAGTACAAAATCAATTTTGCCACCCAGGATTTCCTGCGATTTTGTAAACAAGGTAGTGAGCTCTTCCACACTGGTAGCATCTGCGGGTATGATTTCGGCATTTGTTTTTTCTGCCAGTATTTTTATCTGTCCCATTCGCATGGCAATAGGCGCATTGGTTAATACAAAACTGGCGCCCTCTTCATGCGCTTTCTCTGCCACCTTCCATGCTATTGAATTTTCATCCAATGCACCGGTTATAATACCGCGTTTTCCTTTTAACAGGTTATATGCCATATGTATAAATTATATAGTATTTGATTGGGGTATAAAAATAAGAACTTATTTTAACGCCGGCGGAAACAACCACAAAATTAACCGTATGGCTGTATATACGCCCACGAAAACCAGCAGCATACCACCTAGTAAATATAAAAATAACCTGCCAAAAGATGCACGCGGTTTAATGAGCAATTGAAAATAATGGTTAAGCCACCAGGCAAGGCCTGTAAGTAATAACAGCACAAAAAAAACAGGGAGGGGAATATTTTTCATTAAAAAAACTTGCCGTTACCACGCTGACGCTTTTTTAAAAACGACACTTAAATAAACCCGTGCACAGGCTTTCAAATAATTATTACCAGTCCTTCTCAGGCTTATTGGGTTGGGGGCTGCCCTTTTGTAATTTCTGCTGAATTTCCTTTTCTTTTTGTTGCAGCGCTTTTAGTAATTGCTCTACCTGCTGTTTATTTAGTTTGCTTTGCTGCTCCTGTGGCTTTTGATCAGGCTGTTTTTGTTTCTGATCCTGCTTTTTATCTTTTTTGTCTTTGTTCTCATCCTTTTTCTGATCCTGCTGCTTTTTTAATTCAACCAGTGCTTTTTGCAAATTCTCCCTGGCCTCATTATCCGTGGCATCTAACTTAAGGGATTCTTTCCAGGCGTCAATGCTCTCCTGTAATTTCTGCTGTTTGCTAAGCGCAACGCCCTTGTTGTAAAAAGCCTTTTCACGCAGTAGCTTGTCTTTGGCGTTATCAATGCTGTTGTCGTAAGACAGAATGGCCTCATCCGGCTTGCTTGCCCGGAATTGCGCATTGCCATTGTTATAATTAGCCGTTGGGTTTTTCGGATCGGCAGTTAACGCCTTATTATATTCCTGCCGCGAAGCCTCGTAGTTTTTTTGCTTATACAGCTCATTGCCTTTGTGTATAGCTGCATCATTCTTCTGCCCTGCCGCAGGCATGACAAAAAAACCAATTATCAATATGAAAAAAAATAGTTTCAGGCCATTTTCATTTTACGTTCAGGAATGCATGTTTCTATCAATAAAAATAACAAAGCAGCTGCCAGAAACCACTGAAAATAACTTTTATAATCGGTAAAAGATTTATCGCCGGTTGCTGTTTGTTCTATGGTTGCCAGCTGGGTCATTATTTTAGCTGCTGCTTCTCCTGTATCATCCAGCCTCAGGTATACACCGTTGGTGCTCTGTGCCAGTTGCTGTAATTCCGCTTCATTCAATTTAGTAATGATGGTGTTGCCCTGCGCGTCTTTCCGGGCCTCATTAGTGGCATAGTCAATGATGGGAGCACCTTCCGGGGAACCGATGCCCACCGTATTGATCATAACCCCGGTTTGCGATAAGGATTTTGCCAGCTGCAGTGCTTCCGGGTCATGATCTTCTCCGTCTGATATCAGTATAATAGCTTTGTATTTTCTTTCTTTACTGTTAAAGCCGCTGTTGGCGATCTTTAAAGCTTCTCCAATAACTGTACCCTGCGCCGGCACCGCATCCGGGCCTGCGTTCTGAATATACATCCGCGCAGCGCTGTGATCCGTAGTAAGCGGCATTTGCATATACGCCCTGCCGGCAAACAATACCAGGCCAATGCGGTCATTGTCCATTTTATCCACCAGCTTTGTGACCAGTTGTTTGGCCCTTTCCAAACGATTGGGCTTACTATCTTCTGCCAGCATACTGTTGCTTACATCCAGCGCAACCATCACATCCACGCCTTTGCGGTTTACCCTGTCAGTTACACCCGGTTTTTGCAGGTTAGCAGCGGCCACCACAATCAGCGCAAATGCTGCCAGTATCAATATAAATTTTACAGCAAATTTTACGGGAGAATAATTTTTTACCAGGGCAGCTACGAGTGCCGGATCGCCAATTTTTTTCTGCAATTTCTTCTTCCAGCGTATAACCCCAACAAACAGCAGTACCAGTAAAGGCAGCGCCGCAAGACCGATCAGAAACTGAATATGTTCAAACCTGGTATTCAAATAAAATATGATTTATTGGCTCCTGCACCCAGTATTTAATTATTGGGGCCAGAACCCTGAAATTACAGGCATGCTACTGAAAAAAGCATACCAATTAAAATTTTATGCATACTTTTTCAATTAAGGGGCGCATTGCAGCACCCCAGTTTACTTTTTACCTTCAAAAAAGCCCATTTGCCTCAGAATGCTTTTCAGGATTGATATCCTGGCTGTTTTCATATCATACTGGTGGTTGGGGGAGACCAATTGCAATGTAAAAAAATACGGGTGGCGGTTTTCTTCTATCCAGCCTACTATCCATCCTACCGACTTACCCCTGCTATCAAATCCCCAGCCTGTTTTATAGCTTAATTTGTAATTGGCATTTTCTTCTTCCAGCATGAGCTTACGCACAGTGAGCTGTGTACTCTTAAAAAAAGGAAGTTGTTCAAAATATAATTTTTTTACGAGGCCCAGTTCTTCATCTGCTGTTACTTTTAAAGAATTGTCCAGCCAGAAAGTATCCAGGTTATTGGCAATTTTGAACTTTGCATAACGTTGTCCGTACCCCAGGGTATCCAGCCAGTGCTGCATGGTGTCTTTGCCTATCAGCCGAGCCACTTCCTGGTAATATGGAGCGGCAGAAGCTTTAAATGCCTCTTTCATAGTAAGGTCTTTGTTCCAGCTGGCGGCGGTATCACCATTGGGATAAAAGCGGGTAACCCCATCCCATTTTATAACCATGTTTTCATTGTTGATGCGCCCGCTTTCAATACCCACCAAAGAGTTAACAATTTTGAATGTAGAAGCGGGCAGGTAGGCGCTGTCTTTAAATGCCGGCAGGTTATAAATCGTAAACTGGCCCTGGCCATTATCAAATAAACCAAAACAGCCAGTTACGCCGGCGCTGTCAAAATATTTTTTCAGGCTGTTATCCTCGGTAACATTGTTGGAAGTGCAGGCAGTAAGATAAAAAGCAAGAGACAGAAAACAAATGGCGGTGCGGCGCATGTATGAAAATTTGCGCAAAGGTAAGGCCTGCAGGCTTATTTACTTCCGTAAACCAGGTTCTTTCCGCTTATATGTTTGTTTGAAAAATGCTGAAGGAGCATATAATTCATCAGTAGCGTGTGCTGCATACTGTATTGTCAACTGCAGCACAAGCTGCCTGCTCAAATTACTATTTCGGTAACCCATACATGGCGGCTAATTTCAGGAACACGCCATTCGTCCACCCAAACCCATCCTGGCCGGGGTATTCACCGCCACCTGCATCTGTTTTGGTGTCGGTTACATTGTATTTCTCCATTAATTTACCAGTCCTGTTAAACACTTCCATATTCAGTTTAAGCCAGCGTTCCGCAATGTCCCGGGCCAGTTCTTTTTGCCCGCCGCGGTCCAGTCCCCATATAGTCATCCATTGCAGGGGTGCCCATCCGTTTGGCGCATCCCATTGCTGACCAGTATTGTTTTCAGTGGTTACAATGCCCCCGGCTTTCAGCAACTTTGTCTTTATCACAACAGCTACCCGTCTTGCCAGCAAACTCATATACCCCAGCTTTTGATCAAAAAAACAAAATGGGTACATGCCGGCGGGTGTAACCATTGCAGATTGCTTCTGGGTAACAAAATTATAATCCGTATAAAAGGTGATAGCTTTATTCCAGCAATATTTATCAATGGCATTCAATCGGTCGGCGGCTTTTTTTCTGAATGCCGCCACGCCATTATCGTCGCGCTTAAGCAATTTTGCCCGCGCTATTGTCAGTTCCAGTTTATACATAAGACAATTCAGATCAACCGGGATAATACTGGTGGTTTGTATACTACTGAGATTTTTTTTATCTGCAAACCATCGGCTGCTGAAATCCCATCCACTGGCGGCGGCGGCACGCAGATCTCGGTTTATCTTTTTTGCTTTGGCGTCCGGGTATTTTGACGACAGTGTTTGATCTTCATAATATGCTTCCTGCCTGGGTAGATCAAGATCATCCCAATACCGGTTGAGCAGGCTGCCATCTTTTAATTTTACAATGGCTTTGTTTGATTGCAATGCTTTCAGTTTTTCATTTCCTTCCATCCAGTATTGATATTCTTTTTCCAGCTGTGGTAAATAGGTAAGGTATACAGCATCTCCTTTTACAGCAGCGAGCAGTTCTACCATGAGGCTAAAAAACGGTGGTTGAGAGCGGCTTAGGTAGTAGCTGCGGTTGCCATTGGGCACATGTCCAAATGAATCAATGAGGTAAGCAAAGTTCATTACCATGTTTTCAATCAGTTCAGTTTCGCCACTTTCTTTTAAGCCCAGCATGGTAAAGTAAGCGTCCCAGTAATACACTTCCCTGAACCTGCCACCCGGCACAATATAAGAGCGTGGTAACGGCAACAGTGAGCTGCCGCCTGCTGCAGTAACTGAATCAGCATTTCTTTTTAGTACTGGCCACAGGTTTTTTATGTGCATCACAATGTCTTTTTCTTTTGTGATGTAATTGAGCTGCGGCGTCACCGGTAGTTCAAAATTTTCTTCAGTAAATATTTTCAGTGAGAACCGGATTGCCGGGTTACTGATAATTTTTTGATAGTTGGCCACTATCTCTGCGGGCGCCTTTTTAGGTACGCAATCAACAAAGATTTTACTGTCGGGGAAAATTCTGCTCATTTGCACCTCATGAAAAAGTTTGCCATATATTTTATCAGGTGTAGCAGGCGTTTGTGCAGGCAGCTTTATGATGAACAGGCTGTAGCTGAGCAATAAAAGAAATTGTTTTCCCATATTAATTTTTATACAATACTAAGGTAGCAAAAAGACGGAAAGTCAGCAGTGGAAGGTACAGGAGATAAGGTTTGATTGCCCGCTCAACTTGTCAGCGCAAATTATCCGCCTATTATTTTAGCAAATTCAAATCCGGCTGCGCGTATTTATATACTTTAAAATATACCGTGGTTTTGGTCTGGTGTACGCCTTCCAGTTTGGAGAGTTCATTGATAAAATCTACCAGGTGCTCATTATTGCGGCACATTACATCCACTTCAAGGTCATAATCACCTGAAGTGCCTGCCAGGAAACTTACTTCCGGCATCCTGGCAATTTTTTGCGCAATCTTTTCTTTTAACGTGGCCGGGCGGATATAAACTGCAATGTGTGCATAAGAATTAAATCCTACTTTATCCGGATTAACACGGCCAATAATATTGATGGTGCCATCTTCAATCAGCTTGTTAAACCTGGTTCTTACTGTACCAATAGATACTTTCAGCTTTTTGGCAATGACCGTGAAAGACATCCGGCCATCTTTCTGCAGGCAGGACAAAACCGCAAAGTCAAGATCATCTAATATGATGCTGCTTTTATTCATTGATTGCTAGATAGTGAAATTAGTTCCTAAAAATAATGTTATTATTTTGCTGATTAACTAAAATTTTTTTAAATTACTGACTAATTTCTGCAAAATTTATAGTTTAATAAAAAATCATGCAATACACTCCCATTCAGAATTATATCGGCGGTCAGTTTGTAAATGCCAGCACATCCAGGACCATGGATGTTATTTCGCCCATCGACGGTAACCTGCTGTCTACAGTTCCCATGTCTTCGGCCGCTGATCTTAATCTTGCCGTGCAGGCAGCTAAAAAAGCCTTTCCCGCGTGGAGCAGGATGCCCATTAAAGAAAGGGTGCAGGTTTTCTTCCGGTACAAAACCCTGCTTGAAAAAAACCTGCAGGAACTGGCTGCACTCTGCAGTGAAGAAAACGGAAAAACGCATGGCGAGTCCATTGCAGAGATTGAAAAATGTATTGAACTAACAGAATTTGCCACTTCTTTACCGCAACTGGTAACCGGTGAATTGCTGGAAGTAAGCAAGGGTGTTGAATGCCGGACGGAGCATGTACCGCTGGGCGTGGTAGCCAGTATTGTTCCTTTTAACTTTCCGGCTATGGTGCCCAACTGGACATTGCCCAATGCCATCGCACTCGGTAATTGTATGATTATAAAACCTTCTGAAAAAGTGCCTTTGTGCTGCGGGCGGCTGGCCGAACTGTTAAAAGAAGCCGGCCTGCCAGATGGCGTTTTTAATATTGTACATGGCGATGTTGAAATTGTAGAAGCCATTTGCGATCATCCCGGTATTGAAGCCGTTTCATTTGTAGGCAGTACCAAAGTAGCAAAAATTGTTTACCAGCGTGCAACGGGCAACTATAAACGCTGCCTGGCCCTGGGCGGTGCCAAAAATCATTTAATGGTGTTACCTGATGCCATTCCGGGTATGACGGCACAGAACGTGGCAGCCAGCATGAGTGGTTGCGCAGGCCAGCGCTGTATGGCTGCCAGTGCCATGCTGGGTGTTGGAAATATTGACCATATCATTGCCAAAATTTGTGATGAGGTAAGAAAAATTGTTCCGGGAGAAAACCTGGGCGCCGTTATCAATAAGGCTTCTAAAGAAAGAATTGAAAGGTTTATTGGCGAAGCAGAAAGGGATGGTGCTAAAATTCTGGTGGATGGGCGCAATGCAGTAGTGGCGGGAAAAGAAAATGGCACTTATGTCGGCCCCACAGTAATTGATTATGTAACACCTCAAATGAGCGTGGCAACAGAAGAGATCTTTGGACCTGTTATCAGCATTATGCGTACCAATACAGTAGACGAAGCGCTGGCCATTGAAAACGCCAGCCCTTATGGAAATGCTGCCAGCGTATTTACGCAGAATGGCGGCATGGCCCGATACATTATAGACCGGGCCAGTGCCGGTATGATTGGTGTAAATGTGGGCGTACCCGTGCCCCGCGAACCTTTCAGCTTTGGTGGCTGGAATGAAAGCAAGTTTGGCGTAGGTGATATTACCGGAAAAAGTTCCATTGAGTTCTGGACCAAGCTGAAAAAAAGTACGGTTAAATGGAATGCCGAGGCGGGCGTAAATTGGATGAGTTAACCCCGCACACAGATGACACGGATTGGGTGGATTTACACGAATTTTTTTACAGAAAAACATTTGCGAAGCAATATATTTTGAAAAAATCATGAGTACACAAACCATTTCCGAAGCAAAAGAAGTAGTACAGGACAACCTGGATTATACCCTTTTTAGCTGGAGTAAACAGAAAGGCATTGCGCCTATTGCGGTTAAGTATGCAGAAGGTGTTTACCTGTATGATTATGACGGCAAACGGTATATCGATTTTTCGTCCGGCCTGATGAATGTAAACATCGGGCATGGTAACCAGCGCATAACCAATGCCGTGGTAAAACAGATGCAGGAAGTAAGTTATGTTACGCCCAGCTGTGTAACAAAAGTTCGTGGTGAACTGGGCAAAAAACTGGCGGAGATTTGTCCGGGTGATCTTAACAAAGCCTTTTTTACTTTATGCGGCGCTACCTCTATTGAAAACGGCATTAAGCTGGCAAGACTGTATACCGGCCGGCATAAAGTGGTCACTCGGTATCAGTCGTACCACGGCTCTTCCATCGGCGCCATGGCCGCCAGCGGCGATCCCCGCAAAATTCCAGTTGACGCCCAGCAAGCCCCCAACTTTGTTCATATAGATATACCACTGCTGTACCGCTGGGAATATGGAGAAGCCAATTTTTTAAAAGATGCGGTTACCCAACTGGAACGCCTGGTTGCCTATGAAGGACCAGGTACTATCGCCGCCATTTTACTGGAAGGCGAATCAGGTTCATCGGGCTGTTTGCAGTACCCGGTAGGTTACTTAAAAGCAGTGCGCGAAATATGCAATAAACACGGCATCCTGCTAATTATGGATGAAGTAATGAGTGGTTTTGGAAGAACAGGCAAATGGTTTGGTTTTGAGAACCACGGCATCATACCAGATATGATATGCATGGCCAAAGGCCTTACCTGCGGCTACCTGCCTTTTGGTTGCCTGATGGTAACGGATACCATTGCTGCCAGGTTTGATGATACGATGCTGGCGCTGGGCCTTACTTATTCTGCCCACCCGGTCAGCTGCGCAGCAGCACTGGAAACATTGAAGATTTATGAAGATGAAGGGCTGATAGAAAACACCGTTGCTATGAGCAGCTACATGAACGTGCAGGTGGAATTATTAAAGCAAAAACATCCTTCTATTGGTGATTTCAGGAATACCGGCTTATTGGGCTGTATTGAACTGGTAAAGAACAGGCAGACAAAAGAACCGCTGGCACCTTTTAATGCAAAGCCCGATGAAATGGCGGTCATGAATAAAATAGCAGCTAAAATCAAAGAGCTGGGTATGTATACTTTTGTGAGGTGGAATTATATTTTTATTGCCCCGCCATTAATTGTTACCAAAGAGCAGATTGACGAAGGACTAGCCATTATCAGCGAGGCTATTTCAATTGCAGATGAGAATTATTTTGACTGATGAATTTTAAATTAATTTAGTTAAATTCCTTTTTCGATTGCTTAACAAACCTTTCCAGGTACTAAAGCAGCTGTTGAATTGCTGACGCACGCAAAATTTAAAATTCAACATGTAAAATAAAAATATGAATGACAGTCCGGATAGTGCACTCATCAATGAAGACCTGGCACCTGTACCACAGGATAAACGTACCTGGGGGACATGGAACTACGCAGCGCTATGGATAAGCATGAGTTTGTGCATCCCTACCTATATGCTGGCCAGCTCGCTGATTCAGGGTGGCATGAACTGGTGGCAGGCCATTCTTACGATATTCCTGGGCAATGCGATTGTTTTAATCCCCATGATACTAAACGGGCATGCAGGCGCCCGGTATGGTATTCCTTTCCCGGTACTGGCCCGTGCCAGTTTTGGAACAAAAGGCGCCAATATACCGGCTATGCTCAGGGCCATTGTGGCCTGTGGCTGGTTTGGTATACAAACATGGATTGGCGGTGCATCGCTCTACAATATTTTACGTGCATGGAACCCGTCACTGGCAGAAATAAATACAACTTCACTTTTTCCTCAAACGCTTCCCTTCATTTGCTTTTTTATTTTCTGGTTGCTGAATATGTTTATCGTTTACCTGGGTACAGACAGCATAAGAAAACTGCTGGTATTTAAGGCATTCTTTTTACCAGTGGCTGCACTTGCCCTGCTCTACTGGGCTATTACTGCAGCACATGGATTGGGGCCGATACTGGATCAGCCATCAAAATTTACAGACAGCCCTTCTTTTTTCCGGTACTTTTTTCCTGCGCTGACGGGAATGGTTGGTTTTTGGGCCACCCTCTCTCTTAATATTCCTGATTTTACCCGTTATGCAAAAAGCCAGCACGCACAGATCAAAGGGCAGATTATTGGCCTTCCGCCTTCCATGACTTTATTTGCATTTATTGGTGTGGTTGTTACTTCTGCCACTGCTTTAATTTACGGTAGTCCTGAGTGGGATATTGTAAAGCTGGCCGGCAAATTTGAAAATAAAATCATGGTTAGTTTTGCCATGCTGGGCATTATTATTTCCACACTCGCCACCAATATTGCCGCTAATATTGTAAGTCCGGCCAATGACTTTTCCAACCTCTCTCCCACTAAAATAAATTTTAAGCTGGGCGGTTATATAACCGGCATTGTGGGCATCCTGATTTTTCCCTGGAAACTGATTGCTGACCCCAATGGTTATATTTTTACATGGTTAATTGCCTATTCCAGCTTACTGGGTCCGGTGGGCGGTATTATGATTGCCGATTATTTTTTTATCAGGAACAAGACACTGGCGGCAGATGATTTGTATAAACACAACGGCGTATACAGCTATGGCAATGGTTTCAATTCAAAAGCTATTCTTGCATTACTGCTAGGTATTGTACCCAATGTACCCGGATTTTTACTGCAGATAAAACTGGTTGCTGCCAGCACTTTTCCGGAATGGATATCGCATTTGTATAATTATGCCTGGTTTGTGGGGTTCCTGGTAAGCGGGCTGCTGTATTTGCTGTTGATGAAACAAAACAGGATCGGCGCAGGCAATATTCATTCATCATCACAAATGCTGATGATGGATAACGCGAAATAAATTACTATGACAACCTTAATTAAAAACGGAAGAATAATAACAGGCGCTGATGATTACATCGCCGATATGTTCATTGAGGGAGAAACCATTGCTGTCATCGGCAAGCATTTACAAATGACGGCAGACAAAGAGATTGATGCCAGCGGCAAACTTATTTTCCCCGGGGGTATTGACCCGCATGTACACCTGGACATGCCTTTTATGGGCACTTTCAGCAGTGACAGCTACGAGACCGGAACCCGTGCCGCACTGTACGGTGGCACCACCATGGTAATAGATTTTGTGTTGCAAACCCAGGGTAAATCATTGCAACATGCACTAACCGACTGGAGAAGCCGGAGCGATAACAATTGTGTAGGTGATTACAGTTTTCATATGGCGGTTACTGATTTTAACGAGGAAACAAAAAAAGAGATAAAACACTTTGTTGAAGAAGAAGGCATTGTGTCTTTTAAAACTTTTATGGCCTACAAAGGTGCATTGATGATAGACGACCGGCAAATGATTGGCCTGATGGAAGAAGTGAAAAAATGCGGCGGCCTCATTAATGTACATGCTACCAATGGAGATATGATTGACTACCTGGTGGCCAAACACCGGGCAGAAGGAAAACTTTCTCCCCTGTACCATTATTTATCACAACCAGAAATAACAGAAGCAGAAGCCAGCGAACGGTTTGCAGATATGGCCAGCTATACCGGCTGCCCGGGTTATATTGTTCACCTTACCTGTGAAGGCGCATTAAACGCCGTGCGAAATGCCACCAGGAGAAATCAGCACCTCTTTGTTGAGACCTGTATTCAATATTTAATATTGGATGCTTCTTTATATGAACAGGATTTTGAGGGGGCCAAATGGGTAATGAGTCCGCCCCTGAGAGAGAAAAAAGACCAGGCCAGCTTATGGGCTGGCATTAACCAGGGACTGGTGCAGGTAGTCGCCACGGATCATTGTCCGTTTAAATGGGAGCAAAAACTGATGGGTAAAAACGATTTTTCTAAAATACCCAATGGGCACCCGGCCATTGAAAACAGGATGGAGTTGTTATACAGCGAAGGTGTGGTTAAAGGAAAAATAAGCCTTAATAAATATGTGGAAGTAACCAGTACCAATGCCGCAAAAATATTTGGCATGTACCCGCGCAAGGGAACCCTCGCGCCGGGCAGCGATGCAGATATTGTGATTTTTGACCCCGATGAGCAACATGTTTTGTCAGTAGCTATCCACCATATGAATGTTGATTACAGTGGTTATGAAGGATGGAAAGTAACGGGGAAAGTAAAAACTGTGTTACTGAGAGGGAAAGTGGCCATTGATGAAAACAGTTGTATGGTTGGGAAAGGATACGGACAGTTTATTAAAAGGAAAAAGGTTTCGCAGACAATTTAATTTTTATACAAAGACCCAAAATAAAATAAGCAGGGAGTAACCGCGCTATTTCTTACACCTGTTGTGTTTGGAAAAGACCGGGATCGGTTAATCTTATACGTTATATTTTAAAAGTTATGGCCAGAATAATTAAATCAGGGCTCATTCAAATGTCTCTTCCCAAAACAGAAGGCGAAGGAACCATTGAAGAAATTAAGGAAGCGATGCTGCAAAAGCATATTCCGCTGATAGAAGAAGCGGGCGAAAAAGGCGTACAGATATTGTGCTTCCAGGAAATTTTCAACACCCCTTATTTCTGCCCGGGCCAGGATCCTAAATGGTATGCCAGTGCCGAAACAGTGCCAGGCCCTACCACAGAAATGATGCAGCAGTATGCAAAAAAATACAGTATGGTTATTATTGTACCAGTGTATGAAAAGGAACAAGCCGGTATTTTATACAATACTGCGGCGGTAATAGATGCAGACGGTAGTTACCTTGGCAAGTACCGGAAAACACATATACCGCATACCGGCGGCTTTTGGGAGAAATTTTTCTTTAAACCTGGTAATCTTGGTTACCCGGTTTTTGAAACCCGTTACGCAAAAGTAGGTGTGTATATCTGTTATGACCGGCATTTTCCTGATGGTGCAAGGTGCCTTGGATTGAATGGTGCAGAGATAGTATATAATCCTTCTGCCACTACGGTAGGTCAGTCGCAATACCTTTGGAAACTGGAACAACCTGCACACGCCGTTGCCAATGGTTATTTTATGGGATGCATCAACCGCGTTGGCACAGAAGCACCCTGGAACCTGGGAAAATTTTATGGTACTTCTTACTTTGTCAATCCCCTCGGACAAATTTTCGCCTGCGCTTCAGAAGACAACGATGAATTACTGATTGCGGAATTTGATCTTGATTTAATGGAAGAAGTAAGAAGTAAATGGCAGTTCTTCAGAGACAGGCGGCCGGAGACTTATGGCAGTATCACACAATTATAAGAACGAAAAAATACAGACTGTGAAAAAGTACAAGATGTGGAAATCAAGCAAATGCTAGAAAACCGTACTTCCATATTCCGCATTTTCACATTCAGCACATTTTCTTATGGCAATAAAAGATAACAGACTTACCAGCGATCAATACCAGGAAAATTTCAGCGACATCCATCCGCCGTTTGAAACACACAATGCCGCCCTGGTTGAGGCAAACCGCTGCCTGTTTTGCTATGACGCCCCCTGTACCAAAAGTTGCCCAACAGGCATCAATGTTCCAAAGTTTATTAAACAGATAACCACGGAAGATATCAAAGGATCTGCCCGTACGATATTTACCGCTAATATTATGGGTGCTGGGTGCAGCAAGGTTTGCCCGGTAGAGAAGCTGTGTGAAGGCGCCTGCGTATACAACCTGATGGATGAAGAAGCCATCCCTATTGCAAAACTTCAGCGCTACTCCACCGAAGCCGCCATGCAAAAAGGCTGGCAATTATTTGATCGCAAAGCAGCCACCGGCAAAAAAGTAGCAGTGATTGGCGCCGGCCCCGCGGGTTTAAGCTGCGCCCATATGCTGTCACGGCAAGGTATAGACGTAACTATTTACGAAAAAGAAAGTAGGGGTGGCGGCCTTATGACCTACGGTATTGCTGCGTATAAAGTAACCCCGCAGTTTTGCGCAGATGAAGTAGACTATATAACGGGCATTGGCGGTATAGAAATAAAATACAACCAGGAACTTGGAAAAGATATTACGCTTGATAACCTCAAAAATATTTTTGACGCTATCTACTTAGGCATTGGAGTTGGCCTTGCCAGGCAGCTTGATATTCCCGGCGAAGACCTGCAGGGTGTGGAAGATGCCATTTCATTCATCTATCAATTACGCAACGATGGATTTAACAATACGCCGGTAGGCGATAAAGTAGCAGTGATAGGCATGGGCATGACGGCCATTGATGCCGCTACCCAGGCAAGACGTTTAGGCGCCGCAGAAGTGACCATGGTATACCGGAGGACAGAAGCAGAGAAACCTTGCACGGACGTGGAACTGGACATAGCAAAACTGGATGGCTGCAAAATTATCTGGCTGGCAGCGCCAAAAGAAATCATTGGTGCTGCAGGAAAAGTAACACAGTTGGTTTGCAGTGTTATGCAACTTGGCGAACCCGATGCCAGCGGACGACGCAGCCCGGTTGATACCGGAGAAACTTTTATCCTGGAAGTTGATATGATTATTAAAGCAGCCGGGCAAATGCCGTTTGCAAATCTTGTAAACGACAACCATTTAGAAAACCGGGGTGGTAAGTTAGTGGTCAGTGATAAATCCCTCACCAATATCCCCGGTGTTTTTGCAGGGGGTGATGCAGTGAACGGAGGCAAAGAAGTGGTAGATGCTGTACAGGCGGGGAAAGACGGGGCAACCGCTATTTTGAATTTTTTGTTTTCGGTATAGGTCTGGCAGGTATGGAACATTGGATAGTGAACGTAATTGTAAATTTTTCCGCTCTGCATTTTTACATCCCTGCTTGAAAAAAATTATGTGAAAAAAACTTTATGGCAGACATTTCATCAAACTTCCTTGGCATCAAATCGCCCAATCCTTTCTGGCTGGCCAGCGCCCCGCCCACGGATAAAAAAATAAATGTACTCCGGGCTTATGAAGCTGGCTGGGGCGGTGTAGTCTGGAAGACTCTGGGCAGCCAGGTAAAGAATGTATCGTCGCGTTATTCAGCGGTAGATTTTAATGGCGTCCGCGTAATGGGCTTTAATAATATTGAACTGATCAGCGACCGCCCACTGGATATAAACCTGAAAGAAATTACAGAAGTAGTAAAGTTATTTCCAGACCGGGCCATGATAGTATCACTAATGGCAGATAATGACAAAGAAAGCTGGCACGAACTGATAAAAAAATGCGAAGATGCCGGCGCCATGGGTTTTGAATTAAATTTTGGTTGCCCGCATGGCATGACCGAGCGTGGCATGGGTGCTGCTGTGGGACAGGACCCGGAAATTGCAAAAATGGTGGTTGAATGGGTGATGGAAAAAGCCACTATTCCGGTTATCACCAAGCTAACCCCCAACGTGCATTCTGTTGTGCCCACCGGCAAAGCTGTGGTACAAGCAGGTACGCATGCGCTCTCGCTCATTAATACTATTCAATCTGTAACGGGGGTTGACCTGGATACTTTTGTTCCCAATCCAAACGTAGGGGGCAAAACAACTTTTGGCGGGTATTGCGGACCGGCGGTAAAACCGATCGCCTTAAAAATGCTTACCACCATTGCACAAAATGCTGTTACGCGTAAAGTGCCCATCTCGGGCATTGGTGGCATCAGCACCTGGAAAGATGCCGTAGAGTTTATGCTGCTGGGGGCTTCTAACGTACAAGTATGTACGGCCGCCATGAAACATGGGTTCCGTATTGTAGAAGACATGTGTGAAGGACTGAATAACTGGATGGATGACAAAGGATTTAAGACATTGAATGATTTTGTGGGCAAATCAGTGGGCACTGTTACCAATTGGGAAGAACTGGATATCAACTTTCATATTGTAGCCAATATCAACCAGGATAAATGTATTCATTGCGGGCTTTGCTATATTGCCTGCGAAGACACTTCCCACCAGTCGATCAATTTACTGTACGGCAAACCATATAATACCTATACCATAAAAGAAGAGGAATGTGTAGGCTGCAACCTTTGTAAAGTCATGTGCCCGGTAGACGATTGCATTACGATGGTTGAGCAGCGCAAAGGCGATGAATACATTAACTGGAAAGAGTGGCAGAACAGGGGATTGCCATTGAATGATCATTGATGAGATTTGTTTTGCAGTGACCTGTAAAACAATCCGGATACCTGCCTGGGTTTTCATAGGTCATCGTTGCCCGCCCGGATGAAATGCAAACATGTGGGTATTCTTCATTTAAACCGTTCGGACGGGCGTCGCAAGCACTTTATCGCCTGTTCAAATGGCATCTTTGGTCTTCAACAAAATCAGCAAGAAAATATGCAGCAAACTTTACATCCTGCATTTTTACTATCACCCCCTTCGGAGTTTTGATCCGCATTCCGGATTCATTCTATATTATGTTATCCTTTGGGAATGGGTGAGAGATGTGACAATAATACCTGGCAGCATAACCGGAACAAGTACGTCAAAACCTGGAAGCAGGTAATGATATGAAATCACAGTTATCATGTTAAAATATATTTCACCGCTGAAATTATTCCCAGATTAGACTTTTGTCCGCTCCCAGTCAGATTTGTCAGGCAGGCTCGAAGATGTGACAGATGAGGCCACTGCGCAGCCAAATCAAAGCTTGAAAGGTTAACCTTATATAGCATGTTACAATAATTTTGAATACCAGTTATTAATAATAAAAAGATGACCATCAACCCAACCCGGCTGCAACAGCATTTTGAAGCCATGAGCTTAATCGGAAAGATTGGCGAAACCGGTACTTGCCGGCCCGCACATACGGCGCTTGAAAAACAGGGGTTTGAACTCGCCGCAGGCTGGATGAAGGACGCGGGCATGAAAACGCATATTGATAATTTTGGTAACCTGATGGGCCGGCTGGAAGGAACGAATCCTTCATTACCGGTTTTGATGATGGGTTCTCACCTGGACTCGCAACCTTATGGCGGCCGGTTTGATGGCGTGGCCGGCGTACTATGCGCCATTGAAGCAGTAACCACCCTGAGGGAAAAAGGTATGACGCCTGAAAGAAGCATTGAAGTAATTTCTTTTGCCGATGAAGAAGGCTGGCGGTTTAACAAAGGGCTTTTTGGATCACGGGGTATTTTAGGCAGACTGGAAAAAGGCGAACTGCAAAGAACAGATAAAGATGGTATCAGCCGGGAGCAGGCATTGATTGATTTTGGCTGCGATCCTGCTGCGTTTTCCCGCGATGAATATAAACCCGGCAGTATTTTCTGTTTTCTTGAATTACATATTGAACAGGGACCGGTACTGGATACAGGCAAAAAACCCATTGGTATTGTAACCGGTATTTCAGGACCGCTCTGGCTAACGGTGACGCTCGGTGGCATGGCTGGCCATGCTGGCTCTGTACCCATGGCCATGCGTAAGGATGCACTGCTGGGTGCTGCTGAAATTATTGTCGCGCTCAATGACATTGCAACACAAATACCCGGTGCACCTACCGTTGGAACGGTTGGCACCCTGAAAATATTCCCCGCTTCCAGGAATATTATTCCAGAGCAAGTAACCTTTACAGTAGATCTGCGCGATATTGATTTGGACAGAAGGCATCGCTACGAAAAACAACTGATGGATAAAATTGAGGCCATCACCCAAAAACACCAGCTGACATATACCATTTCGGAAGATACCAATAATGAACCCCGCTATTGCGCTGAATGGATCAAAGACATTATCCGCGATGAATGTACCAAATTAAAGCTGGAAGCACCGGAATTGATGAGCGGTCCGTTTCATGATGCCATGGCCCTCTCTTATGCCTGCGATTACGGGATGATATTTGTACGATGCAAAGACGGCATCAGCCATAACCCATTGGAATATGCCAGCTATGAAGACTTGGCTTTGGGTACAGAAGTGTTGTACGGAACAATGCTGGAATGCTTAAACCTACGGCTTTAGCACAGCAGGACTGGCACTATTTGTGGATTGAAAGTAAAATACATATTGATAGCCTGCGATAGCGACCCGTAAAATAATTTTCAATTAAAACTATTTTTATGAACCCCAAAAAAATATGGGCAAATTTCGGTGTAGACGATTTAGATCGAACCACCAGATTTTATACGCAATTGGGATTTAAGTCGAATGGCAGCTCTAAAGAGTTGACAAGTTTTTTGTTTGGCGAAGACGCGTTCGTCATCCACTTCTTTTTAAAAAGCATACTTAAGGAAAACACTAAAGTGGAGATAACCGATTCGCAAAAAACAAACGAAATCATATGTACGCTTTCTGCTGAAAGCATAGCGCAGGCTGACAGCTGGGCGAAAGAAGTTGAAGCTGCGGGCGGTAGCATTATTTCCGGGCCGGAAAAATTTGGAAAAGATTATTATGGTTTTGTCTTTTCCGATCCGGATGGCCATAAATTCAATGTATTTTATATGTGACGCGCTTTATCGGCTAATAAAACAGCCACTCATCCCTGCAAAAATATTGACTCGCCTATAAATTAATGATTATTATATATCCGCTGAAATTACGTCCATCGGAAGGCCATGCTCCCATCCATGTCATATACAAAAATGCCTGGCACCGTCACAAATACCTGGGGATTAATTTTGTTTGTAATAACGGCAGCTGCCTCCTTCAAGCGCAGTTACTTTGATACTGTCTTCTTTTTGTTGGACAAAGGAGCTTGCCTGAACAAAACCAACCATGATTATAAAAAGACAAAACTACATTGCATATTCCAGTTATCTGAGACCGAACCTTTCATTGACAAAAACACCGGCCCGGCTGTTCGCAGCCGGGCCGGTGTTTTTTCTTACCAAACCAACTATTATTTATTTAGCATCATGCTGAATTTTTACATTTTTACGTACTGTCTGCACTTGGTTTGATGACCGTAAAACTGCGCCCAATTGGGAACAACCGGGCTAACGTTTGTACGATTTTGGTAACTATTGCTTAACTAAACTATCATTCAAAAACATGTTATCTGTACAAAGCTGTAATACACAAATTCAATGTTTTTTATTTCAATTGATTGCTGAGAAATTATTACGCGCTGTTCTCTTTTTAAATCATCGTAAAACTGTGCCCCGCCGGGAACAACCGGGCTGCATTTATACGATTATTATCTATTGCTTATATCAACTATTATTAGTTATTGAACCTGTTAAAAACCGGGGCACGGAATTGCAATTCTACTATCCCTGGTAATAAGTTGACAACCAGGAAAATTTATTGCAGCATTCCATTCTCCATTACCGTAAAACTGTACCCAGTGGAGAACAACCGGGCTTGCGTTTACACGATTATTTTCTATTGCTTATCTAAACTATTTATTCAGCTCTTACACTGGTATTAATTACCCGCGCCATCCGTCTTTCCGCGGTTTACTGCATAATTGCCCACATTGGTGCCCGTTAATAATCCCATTTCACAATCTGCCCGGTAATGTATACCTGCGTATAACCTGGACATAGATGCTTCCGATGCCATTGCATTGTACTTAGCAGCGTTTTCAGGCACTACATAAGACAGTACCGCAGCTGCTGCACCACTAAAAGTTGAGTGCCCTGATATATAGGATGGGAAATTAGGCACCCCGGTAAGTGTTTTAATAGCAGGGTTGGTTTGCGTGGGCCGCGGGTTAAAATAAAAATATTTTGTATCCCAGCAAACGATGGACGCGTCCATCAAAGCCATATTTAGCAACGCCATATTTCTTGCCCAGCGTACTTCACTATAATTTTTTGTAACAAAATCTTCTGCGGCAATGGCATCCCAATGGCCGGCCGGCGTATAAGTATTAACGCCATCCGCCCAATAATGAACGATTCGGTAACGCTCCCTGGTATCATGCGTAGTATAGTAGAGCGCTTCGTCAGTTTCTGTCTGCATTTTTCCACTACCGGTAAGCGGTGGCGGACCCGGCCTTAATGAAATAGCAGTTAATGAATCAAACAAAAAAGCTTTTACAAAACCGAACATCGGTAACATAGGCGGGCGTTTTGGCAGATCCAAACTATACCAGGGTTTTTCGCCCCTTGCTATACAATCTGTTTCCAGCTTTGTCCATTGCACCTGGTTGCCTGCAGCGGCTCCGGCACGGTCTCCACGGGCCCTGGTAACAAATTTTTGCGCTACTGCTCTGCCCAGCGCTTCACCTGCTTCTATGTCACTTCTTACATTAGCACCGGCAAGAATGCGGGCTCTTTTATGTTCTTCTGCTTTTTGCTGCACATACTCCTGGTCGCCGGGAAAAAGTAGTTTAAGCAATTCTACAGAAACGCCTTCAACCACAGCATCTTCAGAAGGGTAAGAAGGCAGATCTGTTTTTGGAATCAATGCATTCACCGTTGCGTCTACGTTATAAGGCGCAGCGCGGTTGTAGAATTTCTTATAATAATAGGCTGCTACCAGTGCGTCGTAGGTAGCTGCACTTACATAGCCATAGGCCCGGGCAGCATAAGGCGGGTTTGAAAAAGGAAACTGCGGGTAGGCAAGCGGGTTGTTGGCGCTTGGCAAAGGATAGGTATTGTCTGCATTCTGATAAGGTGGCAGGTTGTGTTTGGCAACCAGCTCACGAAGTATCTCATTCCAGCGAAGCACCGCCCCTGCGCTCCAGTATTTTACGATTCCCTTTTCTTCATTGGTGAGCGCAGCCTGCCAGCTCTTGATTTCATTCACCTGTGCAATGTATTCAGGTGTAGTAGTAGCAATGGGTGCTGCCACCGTAAATTCTGACGGGCCGGTCAGCAATACCGTTTTCCAGGCGCCTGCATCTGCATCTGTTTTAGCAGGTGTAAGGGCTGTCAGATCATCCGTTCTGCCATCCACTTTTTTTGAACAGGCCAATGGCAGGCATACCGCCACTGCCGCTATCATTGTTATAAATAAAAATAGTTTCTTCATGATTATAATGTTTTAGGCGTGTTATCAGTTGCTTTTTTATGCCCTTTGAAGGCAAGAATATAGAAGATGCCACCGTTAACGGCTGTAGCTTGTCCCACATTTCTGCCTGCAAGTGTATAATTTCCCCCGGCAATTAATGACAAGCCATCCACTGCTTTTAAATTGTATTTCAGGCTGACACCTGCAGTTGTCATATTCATTTTATTACTGGGAAAAGGCATGTTATTGCGCGTAATATCAAACCCGCCCAAAGTATAACCCTGCCCTACCAATGCCTCGGCAATCATCCGGGATGTTCTGTATCCAAGGCGAACATTCCATTGAGCGGCATCGGGCATTTCTACCTTATTGCTGTAGTGCATTTCTGTTGTGTAATAAGAGGTGCGGTCAATCTTTACATTGCTTCTCAATACATAACTACCAGAAACTGTTGCAAAAAAACTTCCTGCCTGGTAATCGGCCATGGCCCGCAGTGTAACATTGGTGCTGCGCAAGCCAATTGACAACGGTAAATAATCACACACATAACCAGATGCAGGGAAGGAAAGACCAGCCACCCCGTAAATTGATAATGTGCCTGGTCCCACCTGCTTTTCAAACGGCATCCACTTTACCCATAGTGATAAATCCTGAATTCCTTTCTGTCCGTGCAATGTACCCGCACTGGATTTTGTTTGCACGTAAGGCAGGCTGAACAATACATTCAGCTTGCTGCTGATACCATAATTACCCATCACACCGATCATTTGGGTGGAAACAGTGCCAAGATTCTGGTTGTCTCTTTTCAGCGTTCCTTCCCAATAATTTTTCCAACTGCTGTAACTATACATGCCTCCGACACAAAAATTATTTTTCGTCATCATAATAGCGTCCGCATCTGTTTGTGCATTGACCTGCGCCACAGAGGCCATTAAGCAGGTGAAGAATACCCCTTTTTTTATTGCACCTGCTACAGATAATCTCATAAAGAAAGTTTTAGTTTGGTTGTAAAAAGGAAAGGTTTAATGGTTATTGATACCTGGCTAAAAAATTAGAACCTGAATGCGCAACCGATATTCACGGAGTAATCTGCAAAAGCTGCATCACCCTGTGCGTATACACCGGTTATCTGCGTTCTTTGTTTATCAGCATAGCTTTGTGTGCGGTCGCGTTTCAGCGCATAAGGCACAAAAGCATAGAAGTTTACTTTTTTAAATTTGTAAGAAATACCTGGCTCAAGAGAAATTACATAGCCAGGTCTTCTGAAACCTGCACTACCGCCAATCAGGTCTTTGGAAGGAAGACATTCATCACGTACACCAACAGATGCACTGAAATTACCGCTGGTTAAATTAACGCCTGCACGCACCATATACTGATCAGGAACGCTCATGGTACTGCTGCCATACAGAATGCCGGAAGCCGAAGGTGCATTTTGTCTTGAAGAAGATACGCCATTCTGTTCCCTGGGATTTGACAGGTAATACAAATTACCATATACACCAATGTGTTTTGAGAAGTTATAATAAGCATTCATTTCCGCAGTAAAACCGGTACCGCCATCACCCAGCTGAATAGACTGGTCTACAGGTCCGAGCGCCTTTGTGGTATCAGAAGTGTAAAAGAAGTCCTGGAATTTGTAATCGCCGGTAGCCAGTTTAATACCAAAGCCCAGTTGTATATTTCCTTTGGGCATTTTGGCGGGATCTAACAGCCACCTGTAGGCGGCTATACGGATATCACCCAGGCCAAAAGAATGTGTGCTGTGCCTTTTTTTGCCGCCGTGCTCATACAGTGAGGAACGTGCATTGGAAACAATGGGTACATCTAGTGCAATTGACCAGAATTTATCAATATTGCGGGTTAAGGCAAAATCTGCTGTGTAAGAATAGTTTATTACTTCGGTCTGCTCTTCCATGCGTTGCTTTTGCTCTGTGGTTCCTACAAAATGACGGAACGATTTAAAGTAACGGTTATTGATATTCAGCAACCATTTTTCTTTTGAATCAGCATGACCGCCCTGGTCTGCGGTGCAAAAGCCACCGGTACTGCGTATTGCCACACAGCCCTGTGCGTTAGTGTTACCAGCTGAAAGTACAATTAGCAGAAGGGATAAAAATAAAAGTCTCATAATTGGTTAGTTTAATTTTTTTTTGTTTTAGCAATCAATTTTATTTTTTCATTTTGAGTTTGGCTACTACCAGCTCACCCACTTTTTTTCCATACTCTGTGCTTATTATGCAGGAATGATGAAAGTGGATACCGCCGTAAAACCTGGCCCAGTTATTTTCTATAGCTGCCTCGCGAAAAGAATTATACGATCTGCTTTCAATACCAAACTCCAGTTCTGTGGTATCGGTATAAGCAAATTTATCCCCGAATACATGCGTCAGCGCTTCTGCATTGGCCGATGAAACAGTAGAATGTCCGCAGGTATATTCAGGAAAAGGCGGTGTTTGTAATATGGGCAGCCAGTTGGGATCAATATACTTATTGATAACGGTCTCGGGCCTTACAGTATTGGACCGGTATTTTTCATCCCAGCACTGCACAAAAGCATCAAACTGGGCAATGGCTGTAATGGCAAACGCGTATACCGTAGTGCCATAATCTGCTTTCGCTTTCCGGGCTGCAATACCGGTAATACTCATCCAGTGACCCGGGGGCGAAAACTTTTTAGTACCAAACATTACATGGCCCGATACATTCAGCTTAAACGGATTATCATCCCAGAATTCAGCAATATGCCTTTGTTCGGGCGTTATACTGTCAATGGCAGTTTTAATAGCTATTACTTCTTTATAATAATTACTGTTCTTATTGGTAACATCAAATTTGTACGGCGCTGGCGGAACAAATTGTGTAGCGCTGTCCATCACTACAGTGCGTATTTCATTCCAGTGCGGTTCCATACCAGAAGTATAGGCGGGGGGCGTTGGCACCCAACGGCCCGGAGAATCAATGACATTGTATTTGGAAGCACTTCTTGTTTGTGCGTAATTGTCTTTCTTGCTCCACGCTAAAATAACAGCTGCCACCGTATCAGAATAAGCAATGGTATTGGCCAATATATCATCGGGCATGCCTTTGTCTGCCACCATCTTTTTAAGGCTGTCAGTATACTCTTCCATGCTTCCCGCAGGAAAAGTTACCGCTTCACCTAATTTGCAAAAAGCCAGTAATGATGCAAACTCATAATCAACTTTTTTTGCTGTATCCGGTTTGGGCACTGCCTTCAATCCGTTTACCTGGCCCGCCAGTGAATTGTATGAAGCGGGATAGCCGCCCGCCATTACTTCATACGCAGCAATAGATGCATATAAATAATTGCGTGAAGCTATAATAGGACTAAAATTATTGCCCATCACCACGGTATTAAGTTCGTACACCGTTCTGCTGAACATCAATGGATCATGCGTGATTTTGGTATAATCGCCTTTCTCTTTGCAGGATACAAGAATGCTGCAGATAATAGCAAATGCTACAATGTTCTTCATTATAAATTTTAATTGAGAATGAGTGCACGCATACACAGCAGTTTAGCTGAGTAAGGATGGTGCGGTAAAAAGAATCAGGCCCTGGGGGGCTGCTCCGGGATGGAGTGAAGAAGGTCTGCTACCAGGTTGGGCTGGTAAAGATTATACGATTGCTCAGATAAAGTAGTGTATTGCGCAGCTATATTCAACTGTTGCAGGTTATCATAATCGCCCAGTACATTTTTGACAAGTGTAGTAGCGGGGGCGCCTGACTTCTTAGCTGCATTGTCCTGCTGCAGGTCGTTGGTTATTTTAAATAAATCGTCTTTGGCAGATTCCAAACGCTGTTTGGTCTGGTTGGGAATACATTTAAGTACCAGCTGGCCATCCTCCATCTTGCGCTTTACATATTTATAGTGAACGCCATTTACTTCTATTTCGCCGTCATACCGTTCAAAGGCGGCCCAGTTGGTCTGGTAAGGCAGGTTAACCGGCACTTTAATTTCAATGAGTTGGGACTCATCATATTCGTTCCTGTCCAGCTTCGCTTCCAGCCTGGTATCAGCATTCTGCTGTACAAGGTTGATCACCCAGCGGTAACCGCACCAGTTGAACAGCAAAAGGCCCAATAACAATATAGAAGCAATCTTTTTCAAAGCCAGTTTGTGTGGAAATCGACGCTAAGATAAAATAATTTCTGATATATAGGCAGATGTGAAGCTTTATTTGCTGCTTGCGGGTTGATGAATGCCAGATTTTTATGACTACCAGGACGGATTAAGCATTATTCCACCTGATTTTTATAAAACGAATAGAAATCCATGTTACTCCTCAATGGCTTGGAAAACACCATTCCGTCATAAAAGATCCCCCCTCCTGTTTTCTATTTAACCCCTTGCTGTTTAACCGTAAATGTCTTTTTCTCCACGCCGATGCCAGTTAATGTTAGGCTTTTCCATGTTTTTGGTAAGGCAGAAGGGACCTGGATAATCCCTTTGGATGTAATTTCCAGTCCGCCAAAACCCATTAAGACAGCCTGCACAATGCCGCCCGCCCCCGTAGAGAAATAAGGATTGGTACCGCCCTTTGTTTCTGCAATTACCCGCAATGGCGGATTAAGGTTCGGCAAATACGCATCCTGGAAAAAATGAAATGCCTTTTCCCCATCACCCAGGCGGGCATACAAAGTAGTAAATACAGCTTGCGTCATAGCAGGCGTACCTTCATTGGGCACCCTGGTTTCATAATATTCCAGGTCTTTTTTTATTTGTTTGGGATCCGTAATTTCTTTTAAGGGATACGAAAGCAGGTTTACATCTGCCTGTTTTATGCCTTCCCCATTGTAGGCGGCGTGTTCCCTTGTGACACCATTGTCTAATTTTAAGATAGGTATATTGTTAGCCACATTCATCCAGTCCGCATCCGGCAACATGCCCAGTAATTTTGCTGCTTCCGTGGCATGGTGCAGCACGGCTTTGGCCGCTGCGTTGGTGAAAGCGTTGTTGTCTACATTCTCGGCCCACTCATCTGCGGCAACTACGTTTTTAATATCATATTTACCAGGGCCATTCCTTTCTACCCGGCTGGCCCAAAAATCAGCAATAGCTGATAATACCGGCCAGCCTTTTTCCCTGAGCCAGTTTTTATCCTGGGTAACGCAGTAATAGTTCCACGCAGCAATGCCCACGCAGGCGGTAATATGGTGCTCAAAAGGACCGCTGAGTGCCCATACGGGCGTTTCTTCTACCCCGGTAGCAGCGCTTTCCCATGGGTACATGGCCCCTTTGAAACCTTTTGCAAAAGCATTTCTTTTAGCTGCCAGCAGTCTTTCATAACGGTATTCCACCATGCTTTTTCCAAATTGGGGGTGTAATACCAGTAACCCCGGGTACATCCACAGCTCGGTATCCCAAAATACATGGCCATTGTATCCAAGCCCGCTCAGGCCCATGGGCGAAGGGGACAATGACGTTCCTTCGCGCACAAAAGAATAGAGGTGGTAGATCATGCTGTGTATATCCTGCTGGCTTTGCGGATCCCCGTCGATGCTGATATCACTTTTCCATAACTCATCCCAGGCTTTGTTATGAAACTGCAGCAAACGATCCCGGCCCTCTAATTTTGCATAGATGGTTAGCCGTTCTGCTTCATTTAAGGGGTCATCGTGGTGGGCAGATGTAATAGAAGAGCCCGCCACAGAGTAACGGTAAGACTCACCCGCTTTAAGAGTCTTACTGAATTTCATCAGGTGCATATTATTGTCCCACATCTCGTGGATAACCCTGGGTTCTTTACCGTGCGGCTCACTGAATAAAAAAGTGTTGGACGCACACATCAGCAATTTGCCGGTGGGGCTTTTAGCAGCCGAAGTAAGCAAACTGATGACCACATGCGGCCTGTCAATCTCATTGTAATAATTCTGCACTTCTTTCAATGCATCCGGCGCTTCCATTACACTGGCCGCGCCCATGGAAATATTTTTTTTGGCGGTCACCACTACATCCATCAAAACCGTATAAGGCAATTGCCGTAATGAGTAATAGGTGTAAGAAACGGTGGCCTTATCTCCATAGTCAAATGTGCTGGTAAAAGATGCGTGGCGCATATCCAGTTCCTGTTTCATGTTAGCTGCATCTGCATTGCCAATCCGGCGGCCATCTATTTCCAGGTACATATTCAGCAGGTTAAAACTGCGCAGAAAATTGCTTACCCGGCCCCTGCCATATAAATCATAGGCACCAGCCAGTACCACTTCTTTTATTTTAAATGGCTCGGGCGAGCTCACTATACCAAGCATACCATTGGCCACCGTAATACCATAATAATTAGCAGGATCTATTTTACCGGCGGTAATCTTCCAGGGGTCTTGTGAAAACGAAAACAGGCAGGTAAATAATGCAAGTGATAACACAAACAATCGTTTCAGCATACACGTCATTTAGTGTATGCAAAATAGTATGTTTAGTGCAGTTTAAGATTGATTGTTTTTGAGGCTTAATCAGCTATCTAACAAACGGAATCGAAAAAAGGCAAGCGCCTGGCCGGCCTGGCGCCATCATATTATAGCATAATCAATTTCTGCAAGGAAAAAGTGTTCTAGAGTACTTTATATCATCAGGATGCTTTAATTCATCAGCATTTCCCTGGCATTCTCCAGCGCGGCGGCGGTGGGTTGCTCACCGCTCAGCATGCGGGCAATGGTAGTGATGCGTTCATCTTGTGAAAGCAAACGGATATTTGTTTTGATGGCATCCCCCTTTATTTCCTTGTATACAAAGAAATGGGCATCTGCTTTTCCTGCAATCTGTGGCTGGTGGGTGATGGAAATTACCTGGCGCTGCGCGGCCAGCGCTTTCATAATAATACCTACCTGCTTTGCTGCTTCACCAGAAATACCAGTGTCTATCTCATCAAAAATAAGGGTGGGTAAATCAAGTGACTGCGCCACCAGGGATTTTATACACAGCATCAGCCTGCTCAATTCGCCGCCCGAAGCCACTTTGCGGATAGGTTCAAAACGGTTGCTTTTATTGGCATCAAAAAGAAAATCAATTTTATCTGATCCTGATTCATTCATCCCTGCATCCGCCATACTTTGCATATCGGCGCGTAATCTTGCATTGGGCATGCCCACCTGCAGCAGTAATGCATTCACTTTGTCTTCCAGCGGCTTTGTTTGTTTCTTTCTTTTTTTAGAAAGCTGGGCGGCCAGGTCCTGTGCAGCAACAAAAAGTAACTGTGTTTCTTTTTCTTTTGCAGCAATAGCTTCATCAATGTTCAGCACGGCCTGTAATTTATCTGATAGCTGTGCGTGCACTTCCAGGAGTTCAGTTGTATTCTTCACTACGTGTTTCTTCAGCAGCTTGTAGCCAACCGCAATACGGTCGCTTAACTGCTCAATGCGTTTTGGATCATATTGAACCTGGTCATTCAGGTGTTCTATCTCGCCGGCAATATCTGTTAATTCTATTTGGGCTGATTGCAATCTTTGCAGCAAATCAGGCAAAGAAGCATGATAAGATGTATATGGCTGCAATTGCTGCAACAATCGTTTTACCTGCTGCACAAGCGGCTGCTCACCTTCGTTGAGTTCATAGCTTACAGCAGAAAGAGCGCCTTTTATACCTTCCGCATTACTGAGTAATTTTAACTCGCTGTCCAATTCCTCCAGTTCATTTTCTTTAAAAGCAGCTTCTTCCAGTTCATCATATAAAAACTTATTGTAATCATATGCTGCGGTAAATTGTTTCTTCTGATCCTGCAATGCCAGCAACGCACGGTTGCCCTGCTGCCAGTTATGGTATACCAACTGGTATTGCTGCAGCAGCGTTGCATTGCCTGCCAGTGCATCCAGCACTTCACGCTGAAAATCAGTTTCGCCCAGTGCCAGTGTATCAAATTGCTGGTGCAGATCTACCAGCATAGCGCTCAGCTGCCGCAATTGCTCCAGGTTTACCGGTGTGTCATTTACAAAAGCCCTTGATTTTCCGTTTACGCCAATTTCTCTTCTTATCACCAGCTCTTCTTCCGGATCCAGATCATTAGCTACAAAAAACTGTTGTATGTTTTTCTTACCGGCTGTTATAAAATAGCCTTCTATAATGCACTTTTTTTCACGGTTCCGCAGGGCGGCGCTGTCTGCCCGCTCGCCCAATATCAGTGAAAGAGCGCCCATCAGGATAGATTTGCCCGCACCGGTTTCGCCCGTAATAATATTGAGCTTCCCGGAAAAAATGATTTCTATTTCATCTATGATGGCGTAGTTCTGTATATGTAATTTTTGAAGCATGTTACTTCAGCGCTTTTGTGGCAAATTAATGGAAATTATTTTGAAGATAGGGCTAACATATTCACATCGGTTTCACCTGGCTGACCTGTATCACGCAAAGAAGCCAAGGTGCAAAGAGCATTTCACGCAGCATATGTGGAGGACCAGGGAATGCCCATTCTCTTGGGTTCTTCAGTTGAAGCAATAAAAAAAGGAACGCAAATTTTGCATTCCTTTTTTTATTATCAATTTCCTTTTAACCAGCATTGACGAAAAGCGGGAGCTGTGTATTAGCAAACTTCCCCTGTTGGGGGCGATTTTATTTTATCTCTATTGCATCGGCCAGATCATTATCTACCAGTATACGGCCGCAGTTTTCACAAATAATAATTTTCTTGCGTTGTTTAATCTCGCTTTGCTTTTGCGGAGGGATAGCATTGAAGCAACCACCACAGGCATCGCGTTCTACCGGAACTACGGCTAAGCCATTGCGGTAGTTCTTGCGGATGCGGTCGTAAGAATTCAGTAAGCGCTCATCAACTTTTTCCCTTGCATCGCCGCTCAGTTTATTAAAGTGTTTTTCTTCCTTCTCAGTAGTGGCAACAATCTTTTCCAGCTCTTCTTTTTTATTCTTCAGCACGTTTTCTTTGGTAGACAATGCTTTCTTGGCTTTTTCAAGCAAAACGGCCTTCTCACTTATTTCTTCATGTGCATCTTTAATATGCTTTTCCGCCAGCTTTACTTCAAGCTGCTGCATTTCAATTTCTTTATTTACCGCTTCAAACTCACGGCTGTTCTTTACATTGGTACTTTGCTTCTCGTATTTTTTAACCAGTGCGTCGGACTCCTTGATAAGTTCCTTTTTCTGGTTAATAAATTCGTTGATGCCATTAATTTCTTCTTCTACGCGGGTTTGGCGTGCATGCAATCCTGTAATCTCATCTTCCAGGTCGCTTACTTCCATTGGTAATTCGCCTTTCAGAATCTGGATTTCATCCAGCTTGCTTTCAATTTTCTGCAGGGTAACCAGTGAGGTGAGTTTTTCTTCAACCGAAAAATCTTTTACTGTTGCCATATTGTAGTGTGTATTTTTTTGAATATTATGATACCGGCTTCTGTCCTTCAGGCTGCATCGTTGCCCGCCCGGATAACACTTTAAGACCACTTCTTCAAAGCTTTCCGTTCGGACGGGCGTCGCAATCACTTCATCTTTACCTCATTTTTCAGCTATGCCGCACAAAAGGTGAGTTCCTGCTCTTCATGGCTCATTACAGAAAATAATTAACCGGGTTGGTTTTTACCCCTGTTTTGAGGGCAGCAAAGGTAGGGAATTTTTCCTGCAAAAAACCGGTTAAAAGCGCTATGGTAAACTGTTCGCTCTCGTAATGCCCCACATCCGCAATTACAAGCCGGTCGTTTGCCTCAAAAAATTCGTGGTATTTTACATCGGCAGTAATATAAAAATCTGCTCCGGCACTTATTGCATTGGAAATGAGGAAACTACCAGCACCACCGCAAAGCGCTACTTTTTTAACCAGCTGGCCGGTAAGCGGTGTATGCCTTACCACAGGCACGCCAAAAACGTGCTGAATATGTCTTAAAAAAGCCGTCGCTTCCATCATTTCGGGCAGTTCGCCCAATATGCCGGCACCCATGGCAGGGTGCTGATTGGCCAGCGGCAGCAGATCATAAGCCACTTCTTCATATGGATGGGCGACTATTAGGGCGCTGGTTATTTGGCGCTCCAGCCAGGCCGGAAAGATGGTTTCTATCTTTATTTCAGCTTCCTGCTGTTGCCTCCCCCTTTCGCCCACAAAAGGCTGGCTACCCGCGCCCGGATTAAATGTGCCTGTGCCCGGCGTATTAAAACTGCACTCACTGTAGTTGCCGATCTTGCCTGCCCCCGCTTCAAAGATGGCATTGCGCACCACGGGTGCCTGCGCCTCCGGCACAAAAACAACCAATTTTTTAAGCAGTTCAGGTTTAGGTGTTAAAATCCTGGTATTGATCAAACCAAGTTTTGCAGCTATCATCCCGTTTACGCCCTGCTGCACATTGTCCAGGTTGGTATGGATGGCATAAATGGCAATATCATTTTTGATGGCGGCAATTACAGCTTTCTCTATATAATTTTTCCCATTGATTTTTTTCAATCCCCTGAAAATAATGGGGTGATGCGCTATGACCAGGTTGTATTTTTTCTCCACTGCTTCTTTTATCACTTCTTCGGTAGCGTCCAGGCAGATGATGGCGCCGGAACAAGTCCAGTCAGCAGCACCGGTAATCAACCCCGCGTTGTCATAATCCTCCTGCAAAGAAGGATGGGCAATGGATTCCAGGTGATTGATGATGTCTGCAATTTTCATGCAGTGAAGATACGGAGACTGTTTTTTTAATCAGGCCAGCAACTGCCGTTGGCAGCGTACTATTTCCATGCTGCAACCATCTGTTTGTTGCAAATGATTTAATACATTGCGTCACAGATTTTATCCACAGCAAAACTTTCAAATTGATTTTATGGAAATAGATGCATTACCATCCCAAAAAAAGCGCTTTAAACCAGGCCCCATCATTGGTGGCTGTTTCCTGATTTTGCTGGGACTGGGTTTCGGGTATTTTTTTATTTACCGGAAACTAGAAGAAATGAAACTGCAGCAAGATTTTACGTATAGCATGAAGGGTATGATGATAGTGCCACTATGTATTGTATTTGGCTTTTACTACATCATTTTTAAGCCCGCCGGTGCAGGCGCATGGAAAGACTTAACAAAAAGGGAAAAGCCATTTTTTATTGCCGCGCTTTTATTGTCTTTGCTCTCTTTTGCAGGTTTGGCCTATTGGTTCAGTCACCAGTTAACTGCAAACGGCTATGCCCCTATATTTTAATGCAAGGAGAAATGGATTGTAATGCAGTGCCAGGCAGGCCAAATCTGCATATCAAAAAAATCTGCTCCTTTTTCTATACATTTATCCCTGCTTACCATCAGCCGGTTCCGCGGCAATAATTCCCAATAATCATAAACCAAAGAAAGCTGCGTATGCGCGAAACAATAGCAGGCCATATCAGTGCTGCCCTGGCGGCCCGTACCACCTGGTTTATCCGTGAACAGGATATTCAGTTGTACCTGGTGAGCTACTTTATGAATACGCAGTTTTATGATAATGTCTTTATAGAATACCATGTGCCGGGTATCCTGATGCCCCCTTACCTGCTTTCTGATGCAGACAGTTCTTATATTGATATTGTACTTGAGAAAGACCAGGCGTTTTACCCGGTAGAAATCAATTACAAAACCACGGCGCAGTCTTTACAACGTTTTGTATTTGGACAGGCGGTTAACAGCCAGCTAAAGCAAAGCAATGCCCAGAATATCAGTTGTTATGATTTTTGGAAGGACATCCGCAAAATAGAGTTTTTGGAAGCCAGTTTTCCTGCAGTAAAAAGAGGCATGACTTTATTTATAAGCAACGATCCGTCTTACCAGAAAGCACCCAATAATCCCCAGGCAGGATATGCTCCTTTTTCAATCCACCAGGGCAGGCATGTGCCGGCAGGAACAACTTTGAATTGGAATGTATTTTCTTCAGTAGCCAACAGCAGGCCCGGGTTTGGGGTTAATTACTACTATGTCATCAACTGGGTAGTACTGCCGTTTGATCAGCAGCATGCTTATATTCTTGTGTAGACAGCCGTATTTTTTCAACCAATACGCTTTATTTTTACGCCACAACCTGCAAAAATATGTTCACTGTAAGGCATGCAACGGACCAGGATTTTCTTAAAATATACAACCTTTATAAAACAGTAGCAGCAATACCTTTTGGTATTGCCCGGTCGCCGGAAGAAATATCCCACACTTATATTAAAAACTTTATGGACCGTGCTGCAAGCGCTGGCATTCAGTTGCTGATTGACAACCCGGATAACACGGCAGAAATTGTTGCAGAAATTCATTGTTACCATCCCCTGCCACAAATTTTTAAAAGCGTATTCAGTGAACTTACCATTGCAGTGCATCCCAACTTCCAGGGGCAAGGCCTCGGCAAAAAAATCTTCACTTACCTGCTGCAATGGATTACAGTGCAGCGGCCCGATATTCTACGCATAGAATTGTTTACGCAGGAATCAAATGAAAAAGCCATTGCACTTTACAAAAAGATTGGTTTTGTGCAGGAAGGCCGCTTTGAAAAAAGAGTGCCTGGTAAAAATAATGTGATGGAGGCAGATATTCCCATGGCCTGGTTTAACCCAGCCTTCAACGTATAAAAAATGAAACATAATAACATGAAAATAATAACTGCTCTCTTTTTAACCATTACTATGCTTGCAGCCTGCCATGTAAAAACAAATACGGTTGCAACTCCCTCCTTACCCATTGCAGGCACCTGGCAACTTATCTCCGGCACCACCATAGAAAAAGGAGACACATCAGTAACCGACTATACCAAAACACTTTCTTTTATTAAGATCATCAACAGTACACATTTCGCATTTTTGAAACATGATCTCACTAAAGGAAAAGATTCAGCAACGGCTGCTTTTGGTTCAGGTGGCGGCGCTTATTCAATTACGGATAGTTTATATACTGAGCACCTTGAATACTGCAATGACCGCCAATGGGAAGACAATGATTTTACTTTTACGGTTACCATACAAAACGATACGCTTATTCAAAGCGGTATTGAAAAAGTAGACAATGCCGGCGTCAACCGCTTAAATATTGAAAAATATGTGCGGATAAAAAAATAAAATGCTTTTTTAGTCCCTGCTGCCGGGCAGCAATTATCTGCCAGCGCCTTATCTTACTGGCCTTTATCAGCAGTGCCACTTCCGCCAACGCACAAACCGATGACGATATCAGCACAGCGGCATCCTATTCCAGGAAATTCAAAGATGATGATATACTCTGCGCTTCTTCTTACCGGTTTTTCTCATTTGATAACGACAGGAATGCATTAAATGACAAATGGTGGAGATACAGGAAAATGCCGCATATGAATTTATTGCATTAAAAAAAAAATCAGCCTCACGTATGCTGAGTACTACAACAAATTTATACAGTTGCAGTCCTTTAAACGGGCTGTTAAATACCGCAACAAATAGGTAACCTCGCAAAAGGGTGGCATTGACCGTTCGGTAACAGATGACGAGATCTTCTTTGATGACAGTCGCGTACAATTTTTCCTGTACCGTTTTCGCAGGCAGGGGAAGCTAACCGGATCACTATAAAGGCATTTGTAAAGTAAAAGAAATCAATGATGCACTCCGCGGTATACCTTTTATATGCTGGACGACTATAAAACTGAGGTGAATCGCCCACAGAAAAAATGAAGGCCGCACAGGAAGAAGAATATGACAAATCTGTTAAAGCTTTAAAAGAGCGTTTTAAAAAAACCAACCTTTCAAAAGAAAAATGGAACGATATGCTGGCTTTTGCGGACGCCGCTTATGCCAATTCTTTAAGTATATTTTATTAAAACCCAAAAGTTAAATACGGTGGCGACTGTTCCAACTTTATTTTTGGAAAATATAAAAGCCGCCCATTAATAACAGGCGGCTTTTATACTGGCTATTTTGTATTATTCCGCTCCTTATTCTATTACTTTTTCTACCCTTGCAAACCTGTCGTTTGAATTCACTCCCTCCAGCACTACCCTGAAGCGTTTGGTAATATCGTTGTTATAGAACTGTATTTTTATGCGCTTCTTATTCCTGTTTAACAGGATGTAGGGTGCCCAATATAATGTAGTGCGCAGGTCAGGCAAATCATTCAAAGCAGAAGCTGTTGCATAATCCGGAGAATAAAACTCCTTTCCCTGGGTATAACCAGTTATCTGTACATAGTCAAGCCCTTTTGCCTTGCTGTTATTATTCTGATCACCTCCCTTTTTGGTATAGATAGCAATTGCGCCGCCGCCAGAACTGGATATAACGCCTACTGTGCCGGGACTAAATACTTTTACATATGCAACATCATTCATACTCAGGTTTTGTACAAAACTTACATCGGTCTGTATTTCATCCAGGTAAAAAACCGGTGTGCCGCCGCGCCAGCTTAGTGAGGGTGTACCACCGCCGGTACTGATCTGCAAACCGGCTACCTTACCCTGCAGGTACTGAAAAATAGACTGTGCACTGGCCCCAAATGGATCGTTCATTACGTCAAAATTCCTGGAATCTCCACCGCTGAACATACCGCTGGCATATTTTTCATCCATTTTCTGCTCATTGGTTTTCACCCTGCCTTTTACTATAACTTCCTGCAATACCTGCTCTTTCTCTTTGCGGGCACGCAACACAGCCACCTTCATTTCATCTGATGCATTTTTAATATTCTTTGCAATCAGGTTGGTGTCAATTTCAAGCCCGGTCTTCCTGCTTTCTGCATCAAGGACCAGCTGTTCCGGGCTTTTGTACAGGCCATTATCTACATGCAGCAATGATTTATCAAACACCAGTTTCTTATCATTAAATTGAAAATATAGTTTGGCGTAATCATAAAAGATAAGCCCGTCTGTAAGCACTTCCCCTTTCCGGCTTACCGGCAACGATATAAAATTTTTCACGGAATCCTTGGTCTGGAAAATGCCATTGAGTTTTGTCTCGGGTCCAAAGCGCCCTGTTTGTACGCCAATCAGCTTTCCATCAATGCTCAGGTAATTGCTTTCTTTTATTTTTTCCGGTGGGGCTTTTCCCGCAAACACACTATCCCAGTTGTACCGGCGCCATCCATTGGTAAGCATTACCAGGTCAAGATAAATAGCAGCGCTGTCTGCTGTACTGAAAAAATAATAATAGGGATTGGCTACTTTACCACGCAGATCGCCGGTAAGTAGAAGATGAGAAATGATATTATCTTCATTTGGACCGGGCACATTTAAATCAGCATCGGTAACCGATAAGGAAAGGTTGGAGCTAAAGGTATCAGACACCAGTACTTCTAATGTATTTAGCCCGCGTTTATTTTTATTGAGAACAGGTATCCAGGCATCTGCATCAAATTCATAATCATGGTTGTTTACAAATGTTACCCGCTCTGCCAACGGTTTAAAATTTTTATCAAAAACAGATACCTGCATAATACCCGATGGCAACTGTTTGGTAGGTATCATGCCGGAAGTAAGGTTATTGGCACCTAAATTCACCTTTGCATAGTACACCAGCTGTTGGTTCATGTAAGCTATAATGCGCAGGGCCTTATCGTCATCCGGTGCATTGTCTGATCGTTGCAACAGAAATTTTTTACCGTCTGCCCCATCACTCACCTGCAATAATACACCCTGCGGTTTTACTGCTGGCAGGGCCGTAGTATATTCCTTGCCTGCTGCATCTTTCCATACGGCGGTATATGCCTGTCCCGGCCTGGGCGCTATTTTAAACCAGCCCATGCCATCATGTACGGTAGCAAAATCGCCCAGTTTTGTTCCATCTGAGGCTTTAATAAAACCTTTTGCAACCACGGGTAATCCGTTTGCATCGGTAACCTTAAATGCCAGCACAGACGCTATATCTGCTACCATATCACCGCCTTCAGGCAGAAAACTGATGCTGACGATAGGTGCTGCTATTTTAGTTTTAGAAAGTTTTGTGCTGGTAAGAACCCGGATGGGTTTTACAAAAAGAAAATTTGTATCGCCATTCAACATGGCAGTTGTATAGGCGCGAAAATAAATAAGGCTTCTTGAAAAATTTGGTGCCAAACCAAAACTACCGGCAGCACTGGATTCGCCCACCGGGGCAGTAAAACGGCTTATTACTAAGCCATTTTCATCGGCAAGTTCTGCATAAAAATTTTTAGGCGCGGCTGCACGTTCCAGCCCGTCGAAAATATATGCTTTGAACCAGATGGTTTCACCGGGACTATAATAGTTCTTATCAAAATGGACGTATATTTTTTCCTGGGGATCCGCCTGTTTAAAGACACCCAGCAGCGAATCAATATTCTGCGCACGGACAGTGGTGAAAAAGCTTAAAAGAACAGCGCAAAAAATAAAGTAAGTGTACATTTGTTTCTGCATGGCAAAAAATAATTTCAGATGTTGCTAATTTATAGCAATACCGGCTTACTGAGGGCCTGGCATGCAAGATTAACATTTTATTGAACGCAATCAGGCTATGAACACTAAAAAACTGTACCAGGACTATACGCAGCAGCTTCAAAAGATAGCAGATACCAGGTACGCGATTGCGGTACTGCAATGGGATCAGGAGACCCATATGCCACCAAAAGGTGCCCGCTTCCGGGCACAACAAATAGCTACGCTGAGCGAAATAAGCCACGAATTATTTACCCGCGACAGTTTTAAAAATACGCTGCAGGATCTGATGGCCTGCACCGACCTTGATGATACCCAACAAAAGAATACCGCCCTCAGCTGGTACGATTATACCCAGCAGCAAAAATTATCCGGCGATTTTGTGCGGCAGCTGAGTGAAGCCACTTCAAGGAGCTTCCAGTCATGGGTAAGCGCAAAAAAAGCCAATTCTTTTTCTTTATTTGAGGCAGATTTGGCAGGATTACTGGAGCTAAAGAAAAAAGAAGCCGATTTGCTGGGCTATGAGCAACACCCCTACAATGCCTTGCTAAACCAATTTGAAAGGGGCTGCACGGTCAGTTTGCTGGACCGGGTTTTTGCCACCCTCCAGGCACCCCTTAAAGATTTATTGAATAAAATAACCGCCTGTCCCCAGGTGGACGATAGCTTTTTAAGCAGGCACTTTCCAAAAGATGCGCAATGGCAATTTGGTATAGACCTGATGAAACACCTTGGTTTTGATTTTACCGCCGGCAGGCAGGATATTGCAGAGCACCCTTTTACCACCAATTTCAGCAGCCAGGATGTGCGGCTGACTACCCGTATTGATGAAAATGATTTCAGCAATATGACCTGGAGCTGTATCCATGAGTGCGGTCATGGCCTCTATGAACAGGGCTTGCCGGAAGGCGGATACGGATTGCCCCTGGGCGAATTTACGTCACTCAGTATACATGAATCACAATCCCGTTTATGGGAAAATAATGTGGGACGAAGCCTGGATAGCTGGCGCTATTTTTATCCGCTGGCGCAACAATCTTTTCCCGAACCCCTGAAAGATATAACGCTGGAGCAATTTTATAAAGGCATCAATAAAGTACAGCCTTCTTTTATCAGGACCGAAGCAGATGAGCTGACCTACCATTTCCATGTGCTGATACGCTATGAGCTGGAAAAGAAATTACTGGAAGGCTCCCTGCAGGTAAAAGACATTCCTGCTTACTGGAATGAACAATACAGCAAATTATTGGGCGTTACTGTACCAGACGACCGGCAAGGCTGTCTGCAGGATGTACACTGGAGCCACGGCAGCTTTGGCTATTTTCCTACTTACAGCCTTGGCAGTTTTTATGCGGCACAATTTTTTGCTGCTGCACAACATAATATACCCAATCTTGACAACGCCATAACAAATGGTAACTACAAACCGTTATTGGAATGGTTACGTATATCTGTGCATACGCATGGGCGCAGGTTCACCAGTGAACAATTGTGCGAAAGGATAAGTGGTCAGCCCCTGAATATTGATTATTTTATTGATTACGCCCACCAAAAATACAAATCTATTTATGCCTTTTAAGTACAATAAAGCCTCTTTTGGAATAAAAAACTTACTACTGGCAATGGGTTTTGCTGTGGCTGTGATGCTGTCATTCTCCTGCAAAAAAGCCATTGAAGATCAGCAGCGGAATATTATTATAGATGCCATTACCAATGGACGCTGGTACGTGCAGCAGTATAAAGACAACACCGTAGATATAACCGGCGATTTTTTGGGTTATGAATTTCAATTCTACGAAAATGGGAATGTTGACGGCATTAAGAGTACTGTTGTCAAAACTGGTGTGTGGTCAACAGATATTACCAATTATACTATTTCAGCTTCTTTTCCTGCCAATGCAGGCGATACGCTCAGGCGCCTCAATTACACCTGGAAAATAACAGACAGTTACCTCGATTATGTAGAGGCTAAAACAACTACCACCGCGGGCGAAAACATACTCCACCTCAGGAAGAAATAATCCTTTTCCGTTTCTTTTTTTACAGCCGGCAACGGATTGGTCGGTACCATTATTTGCCGCTGATTTCCTGTCAACTACTATCATCTTATAGCTCAATAAACTTCACTTTACAGGCGTGGGTTTTTATAGTACTCATTCCAGTAAAGCCATACGGGGAAACCATTATCGATTAAAAAATAGTATATCCCGCATACCTTAAACAGCACGCAGCCGTTTAAATGCTCATATATCCTTTGATCACCTCCTGAATCCTTTATCACATGAAAGCAGCCCGGTACTTTGTGTCCCGTATCCTGCCAGTATTATTGTTTAGCCTGTTTATTCAGCAGACAGTGACTGCGCAGTTACATACAGATTTTACGGCAAGCCCGGTTAGTGGCTGCGCCCCGGTATTTGTACGTTTTACAGATATCAGCACAGGCGGCGCCAGCAGCTGGAAATGGGATTTGGGCAATGGTACCATTTCTTTTTTGCAGAATCCTTCTACCACTTATTTCAACCCCGGCAAATACAGCATCAAACTCGTTATCAAAAAAGGAACCCTTGCAGATTCTGTTGTAAAGGTTAGCTATATCACTATCAATGCATTACCAAAACCTTCTTTTAAAGCTTCAGACACCACCGGTTGTTACCCCCTGAAAGTAAATTTTACAGATCAAAGCAATGCACAGGAAGGCAGCATTGTTAAATGGGAATGGGACTTAGGCGATGGCGCTGTATCCAGCCTGCAAAATCCCTCGCATATTTACAGTGGCCCGGGCAACTACAATGTTATATTGCGCGTTACCAATACCGCCGGCTGTGTAAGCACCATTTCAAAAGCACAATACATAAAGCTTAAAGACGGTGTAAAAGCTGATTATTCTTTTACAGGAAGCACCCAGTGCACGCCGCCTTCTATTATCCATTTCAATAATAAAAGTACCGGTACGGGCACATTATCTTATCAGTGGTTTTTTGGCGATGGCAATACATCCTTAGTACCAAACCCTGCCAACACATACATGGCCGCCGGTTTATACAGCATCCAATTAATTGTAAAAAACAATGCCGGCTGCTCAGATACACTCACCAAAAAAGACTCTATTGCTGTTGGAGTAGCCCATGCTAATTTTACTGTACCAGATAGTATTTGTGAAAATACTACCGTACAACTTTTTAATACTTCTCAACCCGTAACCGGTAAATTATTATGGAATTTTGGAGATGGCAGTTCATCTGTTACTGCAAACCCGGTTATGATTTATAAAAACGCGGGCACCTATAATATCAGCCTGGTGGCAGATTTCGGAAGTTGTAAAGACTCTGTTTCAAAGCCTATTAAAATATTGCCCAAAGCCGCTGCCGCCTTTACGTCCGACAAAACAGTTTCCTGCAGTGCACCGCTGACTGTGCAGTTTAAAAACATGTCTGTTGGAGCAGTTGCGTATAAATGGCTTTTTGGCGACAGTACTACTTCTGTACTGGAAAATCCTTCACACACTTACCTGGGCAATGGCAATTACACTGTTACTTTACTGGTTACCAATAGCAGTGGCTGCACAGATACTTTGCAACAACCGGCTTATATAAACGTAGAACCGGCATCTATACAAATTTCCAGTTTGCCGGTAAGTGGTTGCGCACCGGTTGTATTCAGCCCGGTATATTCCGTAAAATCAGGCCTGCCCATCGTAAGTTATGTTTGGAATTTTGGAGACGGCAGCACGTCCACGTCAGTCAACCCATCGCACACCTATAGCATTCCCGGCGTTTACTCTCTTAAAGTAACCTATACCACCACTGACGGATGCACCGGAACCATCAATTATCCAAATGCTATAAAAGTGGGGCAAAAGCCGGTTGCTTTATTCAGCGCTACGCCCACCAATACCTGCGCTTCCACACCAATCGGTTTTACAGATAACTCCACTGGCACGGCCACCAATTGGCTATGGGATTTTGGTGACGGCATTACAGATACCAGCCGCAACCCTTTTCACTATTATAATGATACCGGTTATTTTACTATCCGGCTTATTACCAGTAACAATGGCTGTTCTGATACACTCATAAAAACCAACTTTATTTACATAAAACCGCCAGTGGCAAAATTTGCAGTGGATGTGCAGTGTAAAGATCCATTTCACTTTGTATTTACCAACTTTTCTGTTGGAGCTGGCAGCTGGGCATGGAATTTTGGCGATGGTACTACGTCTACTGATAAAGATCCGGTGCATGTATACAGCAATAAAGGTTCATACATTGTAAAACTAACGGTTACCAATGGTGCCTGTACACATGTGTCGGCTTACGAAGCCCGTGTAGTGCAGGAGAAAGCAAACTTTCTTGCCTCGGATACCGTTGTATGCAGGGGAGATTCCCTCAGGTTAAATCCTGTTGGTTTTAATCCTTCTAATATTCTTTCATATAAGTGGACGCTCGATTACGGCACTGATACGGCCCGCAGCATTAAAGCAGCTTACAAGAAAAGCGGCCGCTACTCAGTTGGCCTGGCCATTACAAATATTAACGGCTGTACAGACACCATGATGAAAATTAATTACATCACTGTAAACGGCCCAACCGCCGATTTCAGCGGTATAAACAATTCGGCCTGTTTAAAATCCGGTGGCACCATTCAGTTTGCTGATTCTGCTGTTACCGATGGTACACATGCGATTAAAAAATGGGACTGGAATTTTGGAGACGGCAGTACGCAGTTGTATACAGCAGGTCCATTTGCACATACGTATGCAGCAGCCGGATCATATACTGTTGCGGTAAAGCTTACAGACACGGAAGGTTGTACAGACAGCATCAGCAAGCCAAACCAGGTTTACATAGCAGACCCCCAGGCAATTTTTAGCAGCAATGATACCATGAGCTGCCAGAACAGGCCTGTTGTCTTTACCAACCAGTCAGTTGGTCAATCTTTGCAATATAGCTGGGGGTTTAGCGATGCTACCAGTTCAGTGCAACCGGAACCAGTGTATAATTTTGCCAGCATAGGGGTGTATCATGCGTGGCTCAAAATTACGGACGCTTACGGCTGTATCGATTCTGTATTCAAACCTTCGTACATACATATTGACGAGCCCAAAGCGGTATTTAAGTTGAGTGACTCTGCCAGTACCTGCCCGCCCCTTGTAGTTAATTTTACCAACCAGTCAAAATATTACAAACAATTAAGCTGGGATTTTGGTGATGGCACCGGTACGCTGACTGATAACCCGGTACACTACTACAACTATCCCGGAGTTTATTACGCCAGGCTGATAGTAACCAGTCCGGGCGGCTGTACAGATACCCTGCTCAAAAAAATAGATATTAAAGGGCCTACCGGCACTTTTATATATGACAAAACCGCCTCCTGCAATCCCGGAACAGTAACCTTTACTGCTCAAACGCAGAATACGCAGTCTTTTATTTGGGATTTTAATGATGGCGGAACCCTTAGTACGGCAGATTCTGGTGTAAGCCATGCCTATACCTCACTGGGTATTTATGTACCCAAAATGATACTGGAAGATGCAAAAGGATGTAAGGTGCCCATTGCCGGAAAAGATACGATTCGCATATACGGCGTGAGTGCTTCCTTTGCCAGCAGCAAACAATTACTGTGCGACCAGGGTATTATCAGCTTTACAGACGCGTCTGCTTCCAATGACCTTATTACGGATTATGAATGGTTATTGGGCGATGGCAGCACCTCAACCGACAAAGACCCTTCGCATAACTATATTATATCCGGCATTTACCCGGTAAAACTGGTGGTAACCACGCTGAACGGCTGCAAAGACACATCAGCGCAGATAACACCCATTAAAGTGGTGAGCAGCCCCAGCGTAACACTGCGCGGAGATTCTGCTGCCTGCGTACCTGCCACCATCCATTTTACCGGCGTAATAAATGTGGCCGATACTTCTGCCTTTGTCTGGCAATGGAATTTTAGCAACAACAATACTTCCGCTGCACAGAACCCCCAGCCTGTCACCTATCAGCAAGATGGCACGTTTAACACGGTTATGACGGTCAGCAACTCATCCGGCTGTGTAACCAGTCTTACAAAAGAAATAAATATTCATCCTATACCGGTTGTATCTGCAGGCAAAAACACCGCCATCTGCGAAAAGAAAACCGCTACCCTGGAAGCAACGGGCGCTGATAATTACAACTGGAGCCCCGGCACGGCACTTTCCTGTACCAACTGCGCGGCACCAGTAGCAGCACCGGATTCCACCATTAAATACAGGGTAAACGGGCAAAGTATTTTTGGCTGTAAGGCCACTGATTCAGTAATAATAGTGGTAAAACATCCGTTTAGGATACAAGTAGGCACCGGTGATACGCTGTGCAAGGGGGAATCGTTTCATTTACTGGCCAAAAACGCTGAAATGTACGACTGGACGCCTTCTTTAGGGTTAAACAACAATCACATTAAGTCGCCCGTGGCCATACCGCAGCAAACCACCAACTACCAGGTAGTTGGACGTGATAGCGTGGGCTGCTTTACAGATACGGGTTTTGTTAAACTAATGGTTTATCCTTTTCCTGTTATCGATGCAGGGGAAGACAAGACAATTGCAGTAGGCAGTTCGTTACAGCTGGGTATAAAAGTAAGTGCGGATGCAACAGTAATTCGTTGGCAGCCGTCTGTGGGACTTAGTTGCAGCAACTGTGTTAATCCGGTGGCCAACCCAAAACAGACCACTTCGTACCGGGTGATGGCAGTAAATGAAGGAGGTTGTGTGACAAAGGATGATATTACCTTGTTTGTAGTTTGTAATAATGGAAATATCTTTTTGCCAAATACTTTTTCACCAAACGGAAGTGGCACGAATGATGTATTCTATCCGCGGGGTACAGGTTTATACAATATCAGGAACATGCGGATTTTTAACCGCTGGGGCGAGCCTGTTTTTGAAGCCAGTAATTTTAAAGCAAATGATGCTTCAAAAGGCTGGAATGGAAGTTTTAAAAACAGGCCGGCACCCAACGATGTATATGTATATTTCGTAGAGGTAATATGTGAAAACAATTCCATACTGACCTACTCCGGCAACATCGCTTTAATACGTTGATTATTATACATTAATGCATTATTATTTGATGAGTTTTCTTAACCGTTCCGTACAATAGGAAAGCTTGATCTGAAAACCTGTAAAACAAGGCTAATTGAGATTGCGATTGATTTTATTCTTATCGGCGTGCTTGCTTGTTCCTTTCATGATGTTTGGGCAGGCCCCTGTGGCTAACTTTTCTGCCAATGTAACATCAGGCTGTTCTCCTTTAGCTGTTTATTTTGCAGATCAGTCAACCGGTAGCCCGGTTTCCTGGAACTGGGATTTTGGAAACGGTCAGCTCTCCAATATAAAAGATCCGGTAATTATTTTTGCCCCAGGCAGCTATTCAGTCACCCTGGTGGTTAGAAATGCCAATGGCATTAACTCCATTACAAAAACCAATTTCATTACTGTTAACCAGTCGCCAACGGTTGATTTTTCTGCTGTCCAGACATTGGCATGTCTGCCGGCTGCCATCCAGTTCAATGACGCTTCTGTGCCAAATGCTGGTACCATTAATAAATGGGAATGGGATTTTGGTGATGGCGGCACATCCAGTCTGCAAAACCCTTTACACACCTATACCACTGCCGGATATTATAGCATCTACTTAAAAGTTACCAGCAGCACAGGGTGTTCAAATGCCAATTCAAAGGCACGGTATATAAGAATGGTCAACGGCGTAAAAGCCAACTTTAGTTTTTCCGGACCATCTACCTGTAAGCCGCCTTATAATCTTGCTTTTCAAAACCTTACCAGCGGACCTGGTAATTTAACGTATGCGTGGGATTTTGGAAATGGCAATACCAGTGCACAGCCTGCGCCTGCTGCCACTTATAACACAGGAGGCACTTATACCGTAAAGCTGTCAGCCCAGAGCGATTTCGGTTGCGGGGATTCTATTCAAAAGAGTATACCCATCAATGGAATCACCACTTCTTTCAGCAGCAGCAAAGACAGTATTTGTCTCGGTTCACCAGTTACTTTTCAGAACACCACTTCACCTGCACCGATAAAAGCGCTGTGGACATTTGGAGACGGAACTACTTCCTCACTACTTGCTCCCCCTGCAAAAACATATGCCAGTCCGGGTACGTATGCAGTAAAGCTGGTTGGCACTTTTGCCAGTTGCAAAGATTCGGTTACAAAAAACATATTTGTCTTTGGCAAACCCACCGTTGATTTTTACACCACCAACGGCAATAATTGTAAAGCCCCGCATACGGTCGTTTTTCAAAATTTATCGCCAGACGTGGTCACTGCCAAATGGGATTTTGGTGATGGTACCAGCAGTACTTCCACGGCTGCTAATGTTAGTCATACTTATACTGCTACCGGCATTTTTAATATTACCCTTACCATAACAGACAGCAAAGGCTGTACTAATACCGTTACTAAAGAGGATGTGCATATTCTGCCGCCTGTTGCAAGTATCGGAGGTGTTCCGGGGGGCGTATGTGTGGGCCAACCATTTAAACCATTTTCCACTTCAGGTTCATTTGATGCGATTGCATCTTATGCATGGGATTTTGGCGATGCTACAGCGATCAACACGGCCGCTAACCCTTCCCACATTTATGCAGCAGCCGGCAACTATAATATTAAATTAACTATTACTACTACGGGCGGCTGTTCTGCATCCATTACGGTAGCCAATGCTGTCCAGGTAGGTACCCCGCCTGTTATTGATTTTACCAGTAACCTGGCAGCGGGTATAGCTTGCCACTCCTCACTCGTAAGTTTTACCAACCTCTCTACCCCGGCCGGCAGCGCTTCTGTATGGGATTTTGGTGATGGCACCAGTTCAACTTTATTTACGCCGCCAGGGCATAAGTTTGGTGATACCGGATCATTCAGCATCAAATTAAAAGTAACCAGTAACGGCTGTACAGATTCACTTACCAAGACAAATTTTGTTCGGGTGCTGCCGCCATTGGCCTATTTCGGCAGTAAGGTAGATTGCATCAGCAAAACAAATGTTGCATTTTCAGATTCCTCTTTTAATGATGCAGTGAAATACGGTCCGTTATCTTACAAGTGGAGTTTTGGAGACCCTGCTGGCACGATAGCTACTGTAGCCAATCCCACTTTTAATTATCCTGCAGTAGGCACTTATAATGTGCAGTTAATTGTCAATAATAACCAGTGTCCAGATACTATTAGCAGACAGGTAAGGCTGTACAATGGCAAAGCCAGCTTTACGCTTGATAAAGCTATTTATTGCAGGAATGAGCGGGTTACGCTGTTTTCTTCAAACGATCTCTCTTATGTCAAAACATTCAACTGGGTGGTTGACGGAAGCCCTGATGTAACTGACCAGCTGGGTCATTTTGTATACTTCAATGCTACCGGCAGTCACACGGCACAGTTAATTACCACTGATATAAATGGCTGTTATGATACCAGCGCAATATTGCCTTTTACAGTAACCGGGCCTACAGCGGCATTTTCAATTGCCAATAAGGGCGGGTGCAGCAATAGCACCGTTACTTTTAATGATGCTTCTACGTCCAGCGGTACGCTCACAAAATGGGTTTTTGACTTTGGCGATGGCAGCAGCCAGACGTTTACTGCTCCACCATTTACACACAAGTATGCTGCGGAAGGTAATTATGATGTGAAACTTACTGTGTACGACAATACCAGCAACAACTGCAGCGATACCATTACCCTCAGGGGTGCAGCAGGTGCTGTAATCACAAAGCCAATTCCTGCTTTCAGTGCAGACAAAACCGTATTTTGCCCTAATACGCCGCTGCAGTTTACTGATTCTTCTACAGGCGGCGGATTAACATATGCATGGTCTTTTGGAGACGGCGGCACCGCTAACGTACAAAACCCGTTGCATACCTATACTGGTAATGACAGCATGTATGCGGTTAAACTGATTGTTACAGACTCTGTTGGCTGTAGGGATTCACTTACCCGTGTTGATTATATCAGGGTTACAAGTCCCAAACCATTCTATAGTGTAAAGGATACTGCCACACTTTGTCCGCCACTTGAAACGAAATTTTATTTTAAAGGCAAGGATTACGAATCTTTTCTATGGGATTTTGGTGATGGCGGAGGACAATCCTCGCTTGACAGTCCCAGGCACTTCTACAACAACTATGGTATTTATACCGCCAAGTTATATGTAACCGGCTTTGGCGGCTGCGTAGATTCTGCCAGTATCAATGTTAATGTAACCAATCCGTATACTACAACCAGTGTAACTTTTGACCCCAAGTCAAATTGCAATGATCTGACTGTTAATTTTTCGGTTATACCACCTTATTCAACCCGCTTTCAGCTGTTTTTTGGAGATGGTGCAGTAGACTCATCCCAGCAGACGACTCTCCAGCATTTTTACAGTCTGCCAAATTTATACTCCCCTTTCATTTTGCTTTCTGATAGCGTAGGCTGCCAGATAGTTATTGGTGGAATCGGAAATATTGACATTAAGGGCGCTGTACCGTTATTTGGAATGGATAAAAAGAAATTCTGTGATAGCGGCAGTGTATATTTTGCAGATTACTCACAGGACGGTATTGATAAAATTGTTACCCGCACCTGGGATTTTGGCGACGGCGTTACCAGCGTACTCACTAAAGATGCTATGCATAGCTATACGCAGCCTGGCCTTTACCTGCCATCATTAACTGTTACATCACAGTCAGGTTGCAGTAAAACATTAACAGATACGCTGCGCATCCTGGCTACGCCCACACCTGTTATCAGCAGTGTGGATGGTATTTGTAATAATTTAATCATTGATTTTAAGGGCAGCCTGCTGGTGCCGCCCGATACTGCAATTTTATGGAAATGGGATTTAAGCGGAGGGCAAACTTCTAATAATCAGAATGTCTCTGTCAACTATCCTGATACCGGTCTTCACCGGATTACACTGGAGGCTACCAATAGCCTCGGTTGTAAAGGAGATACTTCAAAAGATATCCGGATATATCCCCTGCCTTCCATTACTGTAAATGGTGATACATCCATTATTTCCGGCGGCAGCGGTACTATTATACCGTTGACATATAGCCCCAATGCAGTTTCGTTCAACTGGACACCAGCTGCTAACCTCAGCTGTACCAATTGTGCCAATCCGTTTGCCACGCCTAAATTTACCTCCAGCTATAATGTAAAAGTTACGGATGAAAATGGATGTATAAGCAGCCGGAATGTAACACTCATTGTTGTGTGCAATGACAAAAATTTCTTTATCCCCAATACATTCTCGCCCAATAATGATGGCGCCAACGACAGGTTTTACCCAAGAGGAACAGGGCTTGACCGGATACAGGCTTTGCGCATTTTTAACCGCTGGGGCGAATTGGTGTATGCAAAAAGAAATTTCCCGGCCAATGATGCCGCTTCCGGATGGGATGGCATGTATAAGGGTAAATCCGCGGCCACAGATACTTACATTTATATGATTGATATAATTTGCGAAAATGCAAATGTTATTACGTACAAAGGCAATATAACTTTAATACGGTAGTTGTAATGACTGACAATTTGTGTACGATAAAATTCCTTGGTATGAGAACCTTTCAGTGTTGGCAAAGACAATTATTGCCTGTTTTAATCTTACTGTTTTGCCTGGGCAATAAAATGCAGGCCCAGGATATTCATTTTTCTCAATTTTTTGAGGCACCACTTTTACGCAATCCATCACTGGCCGGCCTTTTTTCCGGCGATGTAAGGGTGCAGATGGTGTACAGGGATCAATGGAATAGTTTTACCAATGCCTACAAAAGCGGTTCTATAAATGCTGAATATAAATTACCCGTGGGAAAAGGCGATGATTTTCTTACTGCCGGTGTACAAATTTTATATGATAAAGCAGGCACGGCTGGTTTAACGTCAACCAGTTTTATGCCCGCACTTAATTACCATAAATCTTTAAACAGCAACAAGTCCACTTATCTCTCTGTAGGCTTTATGGGCGGACTGGTACAAAAAAGCATTGACAGATCTAAAATAACCACGAATTCTCAGTTCGACGGAGCTGCCTTTAACCCATCGCTGGCCGACGGAGAAACGTTTTCCACTTCGAATTATAATTATTTTGATGGCGCAGTAGGTGCCAGTTTCAACTCCGCGTTTGGGCCCGATTACGTTAATTCCTATTTTATAGGATTGGCTTACCACCATTTTAACCGCCCAAGGAATTCATTTTACAGGAATGCCGCTTCTGCACTAAACCCTAAAATTGTGGCTTCCGGCGGCTTGAAATTTCATATTGATGATAATAATTATTTTACACTGCAGGCCGATTATTCAACACAGGGTTCTTTCAATGAAACCATTGGCGGTGTAATGTATTCTTATAAAGTAGGTGAGCCCGATGAACCACAGTATATTATTCATGGCGGGGCTTTCCTGCGCTGGAAAGATGCCTTTGTGCCGGTTGTTAAAATTGATTACAATCCTTTTTCCGTGGCGCTCAGCTATGATGTGAACGTATCGCAGTTAAAAACGGTGAGCCAGGGAAGGGGCGGCGTTGAACTCAGCGTTTCCTATATCGGCTTTCTGGATCGCGATAACAGCAGTAAGAATAAAGTGCTTTGCCCGCGGTTTTAAATGATGCTGAGCATACAACAATATACATCGGCCCGTCGCCTGGCTTAAGAAAACTCTCTTACCTGGTCAGCCTGGCAATGTTGTAGTACGGAGGCGTATAAACGCTTTTATATATCCTCACCATTCCATCATCCTTTTTTTTATTATCACGCCTGATTTTCTTTTCCGCGTGTCATACCAGGACAGATAAGCCCTACTACACTATAAATTTGCAGGTGGCTAAACAAATTACTCCTGCTTACTGTTTCATTTTTACAAAAAAGAAATATGAAAATTGAAGTTGGCCAGCAAGCCCCGGCATTTACACTCCATGATTCGGAAAAAAAGGAAATTTCCCTGGAAAGCCTGAAAGGGAAAAACTTATTATTATTGTTTTTTCCGTTGGCATTTACCGGCACCTGTACCAAAGAACTTTGCAATATCAGGGATAATATTGCCATTTATAATACTGCCACTGCAACCGTTTTTGGTATTTCTGTGGATGCCCCGCCTACCCTGGCAAAATATAAAGAAGATCAGGGTCTGAATTTCAGTCTTTTAAGTGATTTTAATAAAGAAGCATCGGCTGCATATGGTGTGTTGTACGAATCATTTGGGTGGATGAAGGGCGTTTCAAAAAGATCTGCATTTGTAATTGATAAGCACGGTGTTATACAATATGCTGAAGTGTTGGACAATGCCGGCGATTTACCCAATTTTGAAGCCATTCAAATCGTACTAAAGAACCTGTAGCCGCGTTAACGATTGTATAAAATCCAAAGCAGGGTTGAATTGATTTTACCCCGGTTAAATAATTGTGCAAAAAGCTTTGTAATTTTGTTAAAACTGGAGTATCTTGATGCATAAATGTAAATAGTGCCTATGCGGTTTTTTTACATAGTACCCCTTATTCTTTTGACTACACTTCAATTGAAGAGCCAGACAAACAGGACTGCATCGCAGGACCTTGCTGTAAGGGTAACAAAATTTTATCCCAATCCCGCAGTTTCACAAATCACCTTCGACTTTGAACAGAATTACGACAAATCATACTCCTTCCAGGTATTTAATTTTGTTGGCAAAAAAGTACTTGACTTGCCCGCTGTTAATCAAAAAACAGTAGTGAATGTTACCGACTTTTACCGCGGCGTTTATATTTTTCAGTTGAAAGACAAAACTGGTAAAATGATTGATTCAGGCAAGTTCCAGGTAGCTCACTAATACCGATCCCCACATTTTTTATTGCGTGCAATTTTAAGGTTTCGATATTTTCTTACTGCTGAAGAAATAATTGTATTGTTGTAGCCTTCAATCGACAATTAATTAAATAACCTGCACTATTAAAAACTTGAGGTAGTGGGTATTTTCCATTCCCCATATGATAGGGTGATCCGCTGATTGTGTAAGGTAGGTAACCTGCCTAAGTTGTCTGCGTGCGTCTTTGGCCGCCGTATTAATAATCTGCAGAAATAATTCCGGCTGCACCAGGTTGGTGCAGGAAGAAGTAACCAGGAAACCACCCGGTTTTATCAGCTTCATGCCACGCAGGTTGATTTCTTTATAACCCGTAATGGCTTTATCAATACTCTCACGGCTCTTGGCAAACGCAGGGGGATCAAGCATTACCACATCCCATTGCTTTCCTTCCTTGCCCCATACTTTTAAAACATCGAAAGCATTCATGGCTTCGAAACGGCATTTGTGCTGCAGGCCATTTAACGCTGCATTACGGTTTGCCTGCTCCACCGCATTGGCAGAAATATCGATGCCATACACAGATTTTGCGCCGTAATGCGCCGCATGAATTTCAAATGTACCGGTATAAGTAAACGCGCCCAGCACATCTGCATCTTTTACAATTCTTTCAATAGCCCGGCGGTTGTCCTGCTGGTCTAAAAAATAACCGGTCTTCTGCCCGTTTTCAATATCAACCGTAAATTTTAACCCGTTTTCATTTATTACTACATTGGTATCAAAAGGGGCTGATAAAAATCCTTTTATCTGTGGCAATCCTTCCAATCCGCGCACCGGCACATCATTGCGTTCATAAATACCTTTCGGATTGAATATTTTTTCCAGTGCCTTTACAATGGCTGGCTTCCAGACATCAATGCCCAGGGAAAGTGTTTGCAAAACAAAGTAGTCGTTAAATTTATCAATGATAAGGGCGGGCAAAAAATCAGCCTCCCCAAATACGAGCCGGCAATTCTCGGCGTAGCCCAGCTTGCGCTTATACTCCCAGGCCTGCAGCAGCCGCCTGTAAAAAAAATCTTCGTTTATCAGCTCATTTTTATCCCGTGTAAGCAGGCGCACAATTATCTGCGATTTTGGATTGATATAACCCCTCCCGATAAACTTCTTATCAGGCGTAAAAACGTCCACAATATCACCCCCCTCTACCTGGCCATCAATGTTGTTTACTTCGCTGGCAAATATCCATGGGTGCCCATCTTCCACCCGCCTGCTTATCTTCTTTTTGAGGAATACTTTGGTCATCTTATCATCAATTTGAGGCTGCAAGTTAATAGTATTTAGAGCTTAGTATTGAGTATTAAGACCCTGCAGAGGCAGGATCAGCTGCAGTAACAACTTGCCCATCTGCCCAAGGTCCAATACCGGTGTCCTGATACTGTATATTATATACTGACTACTACAGCTTTACAGCATGCGACAATTTGTCTCTAGAATACTGCTTGGCAACATTCTTGACTACCTTACCTTCGCTGACAATTTGAAAGATTATGGAAGAAAAAGATGTAAAAAATACAGGAAACGGGCAGAATACTGCCAATAGTAACGAAGAAATGCTGGATATCAACGCGGACTCCGAAGTAGCCGGCAGCAATCACCTGAGCAACCCCGAAGATGAGGTAAGTGCAGTGGAAAAATTACAGGAAGAAGCCGCAGAATGGAAAGATAAATATGTGCGCCTGGTGGCCGAGTTTGACAATTTCAGGAAACGTACAGCAAGAGAGCGGCTTGACCTCATGCAAACAGCTGGCAAAGACGTAATTGTCTCTATGCTGGATGTGCTGGATGATTGTGACCGTGCGCAGAAGCAGGTAGAAACAAGTAATGATGCCACAGCTATTAAGGAAGGTGTATTACTGGTTTTTAATAAACTACGTAACAGCCTGCAGGCAAAAGGCCTCAGGCATGCCAGTAGTGTTGGTCAGGAATTCAATCCCGATTTTCATGAAGCTATTACCGAGATCCCTGCTCCTTCAAAAGACCAGGTAGGTAAAGTTATAGACGAAGTACAAAAAGGATATTCACTCAACGATAAGATTATTCGTTTCTCAAAAGTTGTTGTTGGAAAATAAATTATTTGATAAATCCGCTAATCAGCAACTGCGCGTTGTTTGGCGGATTTTGTTTAATACGCAGTTAAAAGTGCCGGGTTAATTATTTTATGTCAAAGAGAGATTACTACGAAATACTGGGGGTAGGTAAAACCGCTTCTCCAGAGGAAATTAAAAAAGCGTACCGGAAGGTGGCCATGCAGTTTCATCCGGACCGCAACCCCGGCGATAAACCTGCAGAGGAAAAGTTTAAGGAAGCGGCTGAAGCGTACGAAGTGCTGAGTGATGCGGATAAAAAAGCGCAGTACGATCGTTTTGGACATGCTGGCATGGGCAATAGTGGACGGGGCGGATTTGGCGGCGGCGGTATGAATACCGAAGACATTTTTAGCCAGTTTGGAGATATTTTTGGCGAAGACATTTTTGGAAGCTTTTTTGGTGGCGGTGGAGGTGGCAGATCAGCCCGGGGTGGTGGCAGAGCCCGTGGTGTAAGGGGCAGCAACCTGCGCATTAAATTAAAACTCAATTACGAAGAAATAGCCAATGGCGTTACCAAGAGTGTAAAGGTAAAAAAGCATGTAGTATGTACCACCTGTTCCGGCAGCGGTGCCAAAGATAAAGGCAGTGTACAGACATGCGGAACCTGCGGCGGCAACGGCCAGGTAAAACGCGTTACCAATACCTTTCTGGGGCAGATGCAGACTGTTACTACCTGCCCAACCTGTAATGGTGAAGGAACTACTATTACGGCAAAATGCGGCAGCTGTAAAGGTGAGGGAAGGGTGTACGGGGAAGAAACAGTGTCACTTGACATACCTGCTGGTGTACAGGAGAGTATGCAGTTAAGTGTGGGGGGAAGGGGCAATGCCGGGGAACGGGGTGGCGCGGCCGGTGACCTGCTGATATTGATCGAAGAGGAAGCGCACAAAGATTTGCACCGCGATGGCCTTAATGTAGCGTACGATCTGCATATTTCCATACCTGATGCCGTTTTTGGCACCCAGCTGGAAGTGCCCACCATTGACGGTAAAGCAAAAATAAAAATACCGCCAGGCACACAAAGCGGCAAAATATTCCGCTTAAAGGGCAAGGGCTTTCCGGAGGTAAATGGCTACGCCAAAGGCGATCAGCTGATACATGTAAATGTTTGGACACCGCAGCATGTCAGCAACGAAGAAAAAGGCATGCTGGAAAAAATGAGCGGTTCGCAAAACTTTCAACCCCGTCCTGAAAAAAGTGATAAGAGCTTTTTTGATAAGATGCGGGAAATGTTTACCTAAGCTAAGAGAACAACGAGAAAAGAGGCCATTCGGTCTGATAGTCATTGCATTAAAAAAGAGAACCGGATAGCTGTTCTCTTTTTTTTGTGTACCAGGGCGACCCCTTTTATGGCAATGTCATTAATCACCTTATTGCTGGCTTTTTGGGGAGCCGGCTTGTGCACTTTTTTCTTTGTGCGCTTAACCATTTTTTTGGGTGTCATGGCATTCGTTCATTTTCTCTTTGTTCTCTTGGCCTATTGTATTATATTGGCGCGATTTATAAAACTACCATTACATGTTATCCGGGAAAAAAGAAACATTGGCAGGCTGGGGTAATTACCCCGTTGCAGACTCCTATACCATTCTTCCGCGCAGCGAGGCCGATTGCATAAAAGCCATGCAGGAAGAAAAACTGATTGCCCGCGGACTGGGCCGCAGTTATGGAGACCAGGCCATCAATGACAACAAATATGTAGCGGTATGCACCAAACTCAATTATTTTATTTCTTTTGACGAAACAGCAGGCATCCTTGAGTGCCAGTCAGGCACCAGCCTGGAAGAAATTATCTCCACTTTTGGTCCGAAAGGATGGCTGCCGATGATCTGCCCCGGCACTAAGTTTGTCACCATTGGCGGCGCCATTGCCAATGATATACATGGTAAGGCCCACCATATAGACGGCTCATTTGTAAATTGTGTTATTTCATTTACCATACTAATAGCAGACGGACAGGTTTTAACGGCTTCCCGCACAGAAAATGAAGATCTTTTCTGGGGCAATTTTGGCGGACTCGGTTTATTGGGCGTGATACTAACGACAACCATCAGGTTAAGAAAAATTGAAACAACCTATTTTAAACAAAAATCGGTTGTTATCAAAGACCTCGATCACATGCTGGAAGCGCTTGACAAGTATGATCATGAATATAATTACTCAGTGGCCTGGATAGACGCACTGGCCAAAGGCAATAAACTGGGCAGCGGGGTGCTTACCCTCGGCAATGCTGCTAAACTGGCGGACCTGCCTGAAAAATTGAAAAGCGATCCGTTAAAACTGCATGCAACCGGCAAATTAGCGGTGCCATTCTTTTTCCCCTCGTTTGCGCTGAATGGCTTTACGGTAAGAATTTTAAACAGACTGATTGCTTTTGTGCAGAACTCCTCTAAAGATTTTGTGCATTATGAGAAATTTTTCTTTCCGCTGGACGCCATCAATAACTGGAACAAAGGTTATGGCAAACGTGGTTTTGTACAATACCAGTTTGTTATTCCGGAAGAAAACGGCAAACAAAACCTGAAAGAAATTCTTGAAATGATTGCCGGCAGCGGCTGTACGCCTTTTCTGAATGTATTTAAAAGAATGGGCGACGGGCAGGGCATACTCTCCTTCCCTTTTAAAGGTTATACATTGGCGATAGACTTCCCGGTATCAAAGCAGTTGTTGGGCTTCACCCCAAAATTGGATGCTAAAGTGCTGGCAGCCGGTGGCAGGCTTTACCTTGGTAAAGATGCTTTGCTGAATGAAACCATGTTTAAAGAAATGTACCCGCAATACCCGGAATGGCTCGCCATTAAAAAGAAATATGATCCGGCAGGTGAGTTCAGTTCAAATATTTCACGCAGGCTGGGGTTGACCAGTTCTTTATAGTTCTTTATAGTTCGGAGTTCTTAGTTCCAGGTTTGTTTAGCGCGGTTCACTAAAAAAATCACCTACCAACTGGTGAATAACTGCAACTTATGCATACCATAAGGAAGCATAAACTTGGCTAAGCAAGAGAACTGCGAACTGCCGAACCAGCAACTTCTTTACACTCAGGTTTTTCTTTTTTTACCCTTTCCATAAATCTTTTTTGCCTTCTCTACAATGGTAATAAATTCTTTCTGCACTGCATCATTGGCGTTATGAGATTCATTGGCCAGTATAATAGCATCGTTCCAGGAAATATTTTTTGCATACGGCGAGTTTTTCAGCAGCAGCGCAAACTCTACCACAGACGCTGCAAAACGCTGGCAGGCAGGCATCTCATTAAACTCAGTAAATAAAAATGGTACATTAAAAGCCGAGGTCTTTTTAGTGCTGTCTTTGGGACAACGGTAATTGACAACCGCTTTTGCCAGCGGCTCTTTACCAGGATTGTCTGCTGCAGCAATATTGGCATAGGTGGGCGTTATCTCGAAGATGGCCATTAAAGTATGACCAGATCCAACTTCACCACCTTCCAGCTCGCTCAAAGAATCTGCCACGGCTTTTAGTTTGTTGTCGAAACCAATGAGGCGGTAGTCTTTTACCAGCCTGGCGTTAAATTTAATACTCAGGTAAGCATCGTCTGCTACTGTATATAAAGTTTGGGTAAGTTCTTTCACCAGCACTTTTTCGGCTTCTTTCTCATTGTCTAAATAAGCAAAATTGCCGTTGCCTTTTTTGGCCAGTATTTCCAGTTTTGAATCTTTATAATTACCCATACCCACGCCGAGGCAGGTAAGATAGATACCGGATTGCCGGTGCAGGGTAATCAGGTTTTCCAATTCATCTTCATTGGCCTGGCCTACGTTGAAGTCGCCATCGGTGGCCAGTATTACCCGGTTATTGCCAGCTTTTATAAACTGGCTTTTTGCCAGCGCATAGGCCGCTTGAATGCCGGAGGCCCCGGGTGTAGAGCCGCCAGGGTATAATTCTTCTACCGCTTTAATAATTTTTTCTTTTTCGGTACCACAGGTTGGCTGCAACCACACCCCTACCGTACTTCCATAGACTACAATAGACACCGTATCTTTTTGCCGCAGGTTGTTTACCATCAGTTTGAATGCAGATTTTAACAATGGAAGGCGGTTGGGCATGTCCATTGAACCGGAAACGTCCACAAGAAAAACAAGGTTGCTGGCGGGCACGGCATCAAGGTTTACTTTTTGGGCACATACCTTTAAATAGAATAATTCATTGTCAGCATTCCATGGGCAGGCAGTAAGGTAAGAATCAAAGTTAAAAACACTGTCTTTGGGCGGATCCTTGTAGCCAAAATTGAAGTAATTGAGTAATTCCTCGATTCGCACCGCATCAGGGGGCACCGTACTGCCCATATTGATAAAACGGCGCATATTGCTGTAGGCGGCTTTGTCTGTGTTTATGGCAAAACCGGTTTCCGGGTACCGTTTGGCAGCTATGAATTCATTTTCCAGCAGGTTGCTATAGGTTTCTCCACTTACAGACCAGTTGTGCTTTTCATCCCAGTGCATGTCTTTTGTAACTGACACCAGCCGGTTCTTGCGCAGGTTACCGGTTGCCCGCTGCATTTTAAGGATAATATTGCTGTACGTAGTTGCAGATAATTTGAGGCGAAGGTCCTGGTAGCCATCATAAGAGACGGTTACGGAATCTTCCTGTTTGGAAGATAGTATGCCAAAGCCGCCTGAGCTGCCCGAATAATAGACATAGCCGGTAGAATGCAGTAAAATTTTTGAATTGGGTAAGGGCGTACTGGTTTCATCTTTCACTTCGCCGCGCAGATAATATTGAGCGGACAGCGAAAAGCAGGTTAGCAGGCTTAGCAATATGGTGCTTATATTTTTCACCCGGATATTTGACCCCCCATTACATGGTTAAACCCTGAAAATCAGGGCGTATACAGTCGTTTTCAACGGCTACTAAACGTTTTATCCCACCAGTTGGTATATTTCTTTAATATTTCTACCCAGTCCGTCGTAGTCAAGCCCGTAACCAAGTACAAATTTATTCGGTATGGAAAATCCGGTGTAATCAATTTTAATCGCGTAAACGGTGGCTTCAGGTTTATGAAGCAAGGCGGCGATGGCAAGGGATGCGGGTTGTTGATTGTGCAGTTGGGGCAAAAATTCACTGAGGGTTTTACCGGTATCCACGATGTCTTCCAGTATAATGATATGGCGGCCAATGATATCGGTATCCAGGCCGATGGCAGTAATTACCTGGCCACTTGATTTGGTACCCTTGTAAGAAGCCAGTTTTATAAAACAGATCTCTGCTTCTATGGAAATGCTTTTAAACATGTCTGAAGCAAAAATGAAAGAACCATTTAGAATAGCGATGAACAATGGCCTTTTACCGTCGTAATCTTTATTGATAGCAGCCGCCATTTGCTGTACTTTTTCATCAATCTGGGCAGCCGACAGGTAAGGTTCAAATTCTTTGTCGTGTACGCGTATATTTTGCATCGATAGAAAATAGTTTAGAAAGGGGGTTATAATTAAAACTGGTAACCTGTCGTAAAAGTAGCATTTTGTTCATTCATCCAACGACAACCCTGCGTTTCAAATTATAGGTGGCAATAAGGCTACCCAGGCGGCGGTAAGCGGAACAGCATCATGTTTACGGTGTAGTATGAATCAGCAATTGCTGACCAATCTTCAGATCAAGTGTATCCAGCTTATTCCATGTTTTCAACTGGTCAAGACTAACACCATATTTTTTTGAGATACTGTACAATGTTTCTTTTAACTGCACCGTATGAGTGGTTGAATCGGTGCTGGCAGTAACGGCTTCAAAGGCCACTTCTTTCAAGATGGCTTTTTTCTCCTGTACCAGCAACGGCCGTGCTGCAGCAGTATTTTGAAGGTATAATTTTTCACCCGGCGCCGGTTGCATACTGGATGTCATTAAATTATTTTCCAGTAAGCTTTCAAGCCGGATGCCTTCTGCCTGGCAGATATAATACATCGTCTCGCCCGGTTGTACGATATGAAAGGGGGTAGAACCTGTTTTACGCTTTCGTTGTAAAAAAATCAGCTGGTCTTTTCTAATTACATCCCCGTCAAAAAGGTCGTTGAAATCAAGCAACCGTGCAAAAGAGATATGATGGTCTTCAGCTATCGTGAGTAAGGCCGTACCCTGTTTTACATACACTACTTTTGCGTTGTTAATACTGAATTCTCCTGCGGGATAAGCCGGCGCGGGCAGCGCAGAGATGGCAGGCTCTGTAATATCTTTTATCACCGGGGCATTGGTAATAGCGGGGCTTACCGCCTGAATAAGCACGGAAGAAGTGTTGCTGCCGGTATTGGCGGCTGCCAGCATCTCATCGGGCACAGGAAGTTTACCTATGGCAATAAGGGTGTATTGTTCCAGACTGTATTCTTCAATCAGCCTGATCAGTATCTGTGCATACCTGTAGTTAGTAGCATAACCTGCTTTCCTCAGCCCGTTTGCCCAGGCTTTATAATCAGTGGGGTCCAGCTGAAATAAGAAAGCGTAGCGGGGGCTTCCTTTCAAAAAATCTGAATGATCCCTGTAAGATTGTTCGGGCTGCGTGTAACTGCGAAAGCATTCGCCGCGGGCATCGTCGTCATGGTAGACTTTTTCGCCCGTCCAGCTGCTCTTGCATTTAATACCAAAATGATTGTTTGATTTTCTCACCAGTTCGCTGGTGCCGGCCTGGGTTTCATGAATGCCCTGGGCCAGTTTTATGGCAGCAGGTACACCGGTACGCTGTTCCTCTTCTACAGCAATGTTTCTGTAGGCATTGATATAGTTGGCAACAACTTCCGTCTGCTGGGCCTTTACCCCTGCAGCAGTCAATAACAAAAAGAAAATGATCTTTGCCCGCATAATTACTTTTTAAAAATCAGCATCAACCCATCTCTCACGGTAAGTAACACCTGTTCTACTGCTTCATCCTGCTGTACGTATTCATTAAATGCCTGTATGGCTTTTGCATTTTTACCTTTTAATTCAGGTTGCAGCACTTCCCCGTGAAAAAAAACATTATCGGCCAGTATGACCCCGCCTTTTCTAACCCGGGGCAATACCATTTTGTAATAATCAATATACCCGGTCTTGTCTGCATCTATAAAAACCAGGTCCCAGGCTTCGTCCAGGGTGGGTATTATTTCCAGGGCATTTCCGGTGTGCAAAATTATTTTATCATTTGCATCTGCCAAGTTAAAATTTTGCTGTGCCACGGCTGCATCCGCCTCTCTCAGTTCAATCGTATGCAGCTGCCCGCCTTTCACCAGCCCTTTGGCCAGGCAAAGCGCACTGTAGCCCGTGAAACTGCCAATTTCAAGTATGCGCCGGGGTTTTAACAGCAGGCTCAGCAGTTCCAGCAATTTGCCCTGAATATGGCCGCTGAGCATATGCGCATGCGGGTGGGCCTGGGTTTGCAGATTAACCTGCTGCAAAACTTGCTCTTCCGGGGAAGTATACTGTTCTGCATAGGCTTGTACCAGCGGATGAATTAGATCCATGCGGATTGTTTAGGCAAAGATAAGACGGTCGCAGTTGCTAAGCTATGAGTTGAAGTTGACCTGGTTCAATTAGTTTTTTGATACCGGGCAGTTTGCCCACTGGTCAGCATCGTTGTGTCACACCCTTTTACATAAGTTATTAAATGAGCACCGTTTGCCTGGCACAGCTCTTTCTTAACCCTATATCCCTGAATCCTGTTAAAAATTGGGCTGCAAGGCATGCTGGCTATAGAAATGCAATACATGCGCCACCACTTCATCAGCCGTATCCACCATTTTCAGCAGCTCCAGATCCTTTGTAGAAATGTTTTTTTCCTGCATCATCACTGTTTCCATCCAGCTAAGCAGACCGCCCCAATAGGTTTTACCAACCAGTATGAGGGGTACCTGGGTCATTTTACCCGTCTGTATTAAAGTAGCCACCTCAAAAAATTCATCCATGGTACCAAAGCCGCCCGGCATCATAACAAAGCCCTGCGAATATTTGGTAAAAAGGGTCTTGCGCACAAAGAAATTATCGAAATTGAGGTTGGCATCGCGGTCAATAAAATGGTTGGATTCCTGCTCAAAGGGCAGTTCTATATTAAGCCCGACAGATTTGCCGCCACCCAGCTGGGCGCCTTTATTGGCCGCTTCCATAATACCGGGGCCGCCACCCGAAATAATACCAAACCCTTCTTCAGACAAACGTTTACCAATCTCAACCGACAGCTCATAATAAGGGTTATCTTCTTTTGTTCTTGCACTGCCAAAGATGGAGATGCAGGGGCCTAGTTTTGCCAGCGCTTCAAAGCCATCTACAAATTCGGCCATTATTTTAAATATCTGCCAGCTGCTTTGTGCCTTTGATTCGCTCCAGCGGCGCTGTTTGCCAATCTTAATCGTATCGTGCATAGGTCAATCGTTTAGGAGTTTGCTTTGGTTAGTTTTTTTACAGCCGCAGAACAAACCAAATTTCATTCATACAGACAACAAATGCCATCGTTTTCGTTTGCAGCGAAACGCGATGGCATCCTTGTTTACAACGCAGCGAAAACATTTTTAGTTTACGACGGGGCCCTTTTTTGAGATAATTAACAGCCCCAGGAAGGTTAGTAACCCGTTAATGATCAGGAGTTCGAGTCCTATTTCGAAAGAGCCAAAAATATATTTCTGGTATTTATCAAGTATAAAACAAATAACCGGCGCAGCTACGCAAACTACCGGCACCAGCTTATCCTGCACATTTCTTTTGGTTAACATGCCAAACGAAAACAAGCCCAGCAGTGGCCCGTACGTATAGGCAGCAATTTTCAGTATCAGCCCAATCATACTTGGGTTATCTACCCATTTATATACCAGTACAAAAACAAGAAAGATAGCGGCTACAGTTAAATGCACCCTTTGCCTTGTTTTCTTTTTTGCGGCATCGTCCAAATCAGTCCGGCGCTGCAGGCCAATAATATCAATACAAAAAGACGAAGTTAGCGCGGTAATGGCACCGTCGGCGCTGGGAAATAAAGCCGAAATGAGCGCAATAATGAATATAACGGAAACCAGTGGTGGCATATATTTAAGTGCAATGACGGGGAAGAGCTTATCGCCGGTAGCAATATTGCTGTCTATCAGAAACCCTTTACTGCCGTTTGCCAGCGTGGAAAAGTGACCGCCTATAGACTCGCCGTATAAGTATAAAAGTCCGCCCAGGAAAAGAAACAGCACAATAACCAGCAATAATATTACGCCCAGTGTAACCACATTTTTCTGGGAGTCAACCAGTCTTTTCACAGAAATATTTTTCTGCATCATTTCCTGGTCCATACCCGTCATGGTAATGGTAATAAATGCACCCGCCAGTATTTGCTTGGCAAAAAAGAATTTGCTGCCCGGATCTGTAAAAAATATTTTATCGTATCCTTTTTCATTCATGGCAGAAAGGCTTTCGCCAATACCAAGGTGAAGGTTATTAAGAATATAGATGACGCAGATAACCAGGCCGGCCAGCATACAAGTGGTTTGCAGGGTATCCGTGTATACAATTGTTTTTACGCCACCTTCATATGTATAAAATAATATCATGATGAGTATCACAAGTGTGGTTACCCAAAACGGTACACCAAAACTCTTCAGGATGGCTTCCTGCAGAATATTTACCACCAGGTAAAGCCTTGCGGTGGCCCCCAGCGTTCTCGACAAAATAAAAAACGAAGCCCCGGTTTTATAAGCTGTAAACCCCAGGCGGGTGCTGAGGTAATTATAGATGGAAGTAAGATTTAGCCGGTAATACAAAGGCAAGAGCACAAAGGCAATGATGATATAGCCGATTAAATAGCCAATCGTTATCTGCAAATAAGCAAACGAATCATTGGCTACTGCACCCGGTACGCTTACAAATGTTACGCCACTGAGCGAGGTACCAATCATACCAAAAGCCACCAGCATCCAGTTGGAATTTTTATTGCCGATAAAAAACGAATCGTTGTTGGAATTGCGGGAGGTATAGTACGCTACCACCAGCAGGATGATGAAGTAGACAATAATGAACGAAAACAGTAAAAGGGGCGACATAATCAGGCGTATAATTGATGAAGTTGAGCTTTAAATATAAAATATCTTTGAAGGTATAAAACTCTTTGTTAAGTTGTGCCCTCGTTTTAAAGCGCTTATTACCACAAAAAGTAACCAACCATGAAGATTGAAGCAGTGGCCGTGTTTTGCGGATCAAAGAATGGCAGCAACCCTTTGTTTATGGAACATGCTGCTGAATTGGGTAAATACCTGGCCATGCTGAAGCTGAAACTGGTATATGGTGGCGGCAAGAAAGGCTTAATGGGTGCTGTGGCAGATGCTGCGCTGGCCAATGCAGGTACGGTAATGGGCGTTATACCAAAAGTACTGACTGAATGGGAGCAGCAACACACCGGTCTTACAGAACTTGCAGTGGTACCTGATATGCATAGCCGGAAAAAAATGATGTATGATATGAGCGATGCAGCGGTTATTTTACCGGGCGGTTTTGGTACACTGGATGAATTGTTTGAAATGCTTACCTGGAACCAGTTGAAAATACACGACAAAAAAATCTACATCCTTAACTCAGCAGGATTTTATACCCACCTCATTAACCACCTCAGGCATATGGAAAAAGAAGATTTCTTATATGAGCCGGTTGAGCAAAGAGTGATACTGTGCAATACGCCGGTAGAGTTTTTTAATAAGATTGGATAGAAAAAACAGTGCAGTTAAGCCTTTCTGTTTTAAATCATTGTTGCCCGGTTAATGCCTTCGATTGATCGCCTCAAAGCCGTCCCGATAGGATTCTATCGGGATGATTTTTCCTTTGAGTTTATAATTCGGCTGCAGCAAGGGCTTCAGCCATCGGCGCTATCAGCAGTGGAATAAAGCTAACGGAAAAATAGGCGTCTTACGGCGGTATTGGTATCAACTTGATAAAATACAAACCGCTGCTTTTGTGAAATCCTTGAAAGTATCGGTGAAAAGAAATTGTGGTTTACAACCGATTATTTTCCGACCGTAGTAATTTTAATTTTACCTGCTTCCTTGCTTTAAAATTACCTCAGAAACCTACATTGTAACCGAAGCTGTAGAATGGCTTGGTACCATATGGTCCGCGGGTATTCTGCAGCAAATCATATTGTACCATAATAATAAAAGCGCCGTTGCCGCCGGCAGGTATAGCGCCGCCTGCACCCGCTAATAAAGAAGGAACCAATTTGGGGTTGAACTTATAATCAGGCGTTACACCATCATAGTATTTTTCCTTGCCCCATGTATAGTTAAGTTCTGGCTGTAATTGAATCAGTATTTGCTGTATGGGGTAAACGCGTCCAAAAATATTGAACCCTGCTACGCCATAATTGGTTTTTGAATAATCAGCGCCATTGGTATAATACGATTTTTGGCTGGAATAAAGGAAATTTACGCCCGCACCGGCTGCTAAATACTGGTTAAACCGGTAACCTAATTGGGGAGATACATTTATCAGTGTATAATAAGATGAAAAGTTAAGTCCAAAATTACCGCCGATAAACAGCTTCGATTTATCAAAACCTTTTTTAGGTTCGGGGGGCGGGGCATCCTGTCTTTCATCCTGTGCAAAACCATATTGCAGCAATGCAAGCATTGCCGTTACACAAATAAATAGCTTCTTCTTCATAGATAATTGTTTAATAAACACAAACCAACATAATAACCGGCAAAATATTTACTAAAGCATTGTTAAGGAAATATTTTCCCGGCGTTCAAAATATTATTGGGGTCAAATACTTTTTTTATCTGCCGCATCAGGTCCAGTTGCTTCTCTTCAAACACAATGTCCATATAACTTTTCTGTACCAGGCCAATGCCATGCTCGCCGCTGATGGTACCGCCTAATTTTTTAACCAGTACAAACAATGCACGCAGGCTTTCCATCATCGCGGGATCATCCTGGCTATTGCCGGTGCCATTTTTTTTGATGCGGATGTGCAGGTTACCATCACCCGCATGGCCATAGCAAACCGCATGAAAATCATACTGCCGGCCCAGTTCTTTAACCCCGCGTATCAAAGCAGGCAATTCTGCGCGTGGTACTACAGTATCTTCTTCAATGGTATAGCCCACCAGCTTTACTGCTTCGGCCACACGGCGGCGCAGTTTCCACAATTCTGCTTTTTGCTGGGCATCATCTGCAAAAAACAATTCGCCGGCCTCATATTCCATTAGCAATGCACCAATGGCTTCCATATCGGCCATCAGCACATCCATATTATTACCGTCCACCTCTATTATCAGTTGCGCTGCGGTATCATCCATCAACGGCACCGCCGTACTACCCACCATTTTACTTACAATGCGGAGGGCATCAATTTCTACCAGTTCCAGTGCGCTGGGTGTAAAGCCGGCCCTGAAAATAGCGCTTACTGCCTCGCCTGCTTTTTCAAGCGATTGAAACGGCGCCAGCATCAGCAGATCATATTTTGGCAGGGGGATTAATTTCAGTACTATTTTAGTGACAACCGCCAGCGTTCCTTCGCTGCCTACCATTAACTGGGTAAGGTTATAACCGGTTGAGTTTTTCAGTACGTTGGCGCCTGTCCACATAATTTCGCCGGTAGGCAAAACAATTTCCAGGTTCAGCACATAATCTCTGACTACGCCATATTTTACGGCTTTGGGGCCGCCGCTGTTTTCTGCAATATTGCCACCTATAAAGCAGGAGCCGCGACTGCTGGGGTCGGGCGGATAAAACAAGCCCTTTTCTTTTACCGCATCCATCAATATTTCGGTAATGACACCTGGCTCAGTAGTGACCTGTAAATTCCGTTCATCAATCTGCAGAATAGTATTCATGCGGTCTGTACTCAGCAAAACGCCGCCCAGGTGGGGCAAGGCACCACCGCTTAAACCGGTACCCGCTCCACGTGGTGTAACGGGGAAACCATGCTGGTTACAGATTTGCATAATGGCGCTGATTTCTTCTGCCGTGCGTGGCCTTATCACCACATCCGGCAAAAAGAGCAGGTTCTCCGTTTCATCGTGCCCATAATTTTGTAATGATTCCTGGTCTACCAACACATACTGGTCACCGGAAATTGCTTTAAACTGATCCAGGAAATTCAATACACTTTTTGCTTTTAGTTCCGCCATTTGCATGCCACCAAATTTTGGTAAAATTCGGGATTTATTATGAGGAAAGGGTAAAAGCTACGGAGTTTAGGATCTAAGGCAAATAGCAGTGCTTTTACCATAGCGCAAAAGGGAGGCAGATTTTAAACCTGCCGCCTTTTGCATATTGGTTATGGGGGTGTTTTTTATTGCTTACACCCGTGCTTAAACATGTTATTTTAATACTGGTGAAAAGCCTGCGAAACAAATTCAAGCACCGTAGGTAGCGCGGTACGCCAGTAGGTCCAGTTATGTGCGCCGTCGCGCGTACGAAACTCATGGGGAATCTCCTTTTTGCGCATGGCAATGTGCACGAGTGAATTGCCTTCATACAAAAAATCATCATCGCCGCAGTCGATATACCAGCGCACCGATTTCTTCAGCGTATCGGGCATATTGTTTACCAGGGTAAGTACGCTCTGGCGGTTAAACCAGGCCGTTACATCCTGATCGGCTATACCAGGAATTTCTTTTGTCCAGCGGGTTTTGGCAACTTCCATGGTAAGGGGACCGGTGCCGGCACTCAGCGGACAGGCAGAAGAAAATAGTTCAGGATGGTGCAGTGCGTAGGTGAAGCTGCCATCGCCGCCCATTGACAAGCCGGCTACCGCACGGTAATGCTTATCCGCTTTTATATGGTAGGTCTTTTCAATAAAGGGTATAAATTCCAGGAAGAAAAAATCTTCATAGCGCCAGCTGTTGTTGGCATTGTTGGCATAACCACGTTTGCCGGTATTGGCATCGGGCATTACAATTATCATTGGCGTGGCACCGCCTTCTGCAATTGATTTATCGGTGATCAGCTGCACTTCACCAAATTGCACCCAGCCGGTTTGATCATCGCCGCCGCCATGCAATAAATATAGAACAGGATAATTACGCTGCGATGTTTCATAACCCGGTGGAAGATAAATGGCGTATTTTCTATCCATGCCCAGGATTTTGCTTTTCAGTGAAAGATCATCATAGACTTTGCTGCCCTGCGCATGTGCAAGGGTAAAGCCTATAACAAAAGCGGTTAAGAGGGATATATATTTCATATTGCAAGTTTTACTAAATATAGTTTGCTGCAGCCAATCGGGCAAAAGGATTTCAGGAACTATTGCCATGCCTATAGGGTGCCTTGCAAATTTTCGCTGGCTGCTAAGGACAGCAGACCAGCGAGCGCTCCGTGGTCGGTGTCTTACCCATCACTGTTAATAGGTCAACGAAAATTTGGGAAGCACCATGTTTATATACCTGACTTATTTAAAGCGTGCAAATTCTTATCTTCATATGGTAAGCCGGTCTTCAGCACCGGTTCAATCAATCATTAAAGTTGCTGTCATGAAAAAATGGTTATGCCTGTTTATAGTGGTCACTGCCGTTTCCTCCTTTACACCCAAACCAATACTATGGGTGGCTATTGGTGATTCTATCACGTATTTAAACGACCATGCCAATGAAACAGGCAACCGTATTACCAAAGGATATATGACCCGGGTAGTTGAAAAAATGCCCCATGTGTCTTTCATTAACCAGGGGCATAATGGCTGGACGTCCGGTGGCATTGCCGCAGCAATAGACACCCTGGGCCTGGTAAAAGCAGATGTCTATTCCATTTTCCTGGGTACCAACGACTGGTGGCAGGGCAGGCCGGTAGGCACGCTGGCAGATTACCAGAACAATGCCGGCAACGCAACCGTGTATGGTTCCTTCCGTATCATCATTAATAAGCTGCGGAGCCTGAACCCGGCGGCGAAGATCATTCTTCTAACGCCTATGCAAAGGGTAGATTTTGTATACATCAATAATTTTAAAAACAATGCCTGGGGATCTTATAAGGAGAAAAACGGGCAATTGCTTTCGGCAGTTGCAGCGGCGGTAAACAGCATTGGCAAATATGAACATATTGATGTGGTGGACCTTTACAATAAAAAAGGAATGGGCCTGCAGCAGCTCGTTACATTTAAACGGCTGAAAGATCCGCAGACGGGCGCTTATAAAAATTATGCTTACCCTGAATTTATTGATATTCCTTTTAACCCGGAGAACGATGAATATCCTTACCCGCCGGAAGCTGCCGGCATTACCTATGATGGCCTGCATCCTTCAGACAAAGGCTATGTGATGATCAGTGATTTACTGCTGGAGCTTATGAAAAAATATTAATGAGTATTGTATAACTAACCTGGAGACATTGTTATGAAAAAAATATTTGCGTCTTTACGTCATAGGCCACTTATGCTCATTGTAGCAATATTGCTACAGTCTTACCAACCACCTGCAAAAGATACAGCCCCAGTTACGCAGCCCAATATCATTATTATTTTTTGCGACGATCTTGGTTATGGGGATATCGGCAGATTTGGTGCATCCATGTACACTACGCCCAACCTTGACAGACTGGCGAGCGAGGGCATGACCTTTACACAGTTTTATGCCGCGGAGGCGGTGTGCTCTGCCTCCAGGGCAGCATTGCTTACGGGCTGTTACCCTAACCGCATTGGTATTTTTAATGCGCTTAACCCCGCTGCTAAAAATGGCCTGAGCAAAGAAGAAAAAACCATTGCAGAAATTGTAAAAGAAAAAAATTACCGCACTGCTGCTTTTGGCAAATGGCATGTGGGCTGGCAAAAACAATTTTTACCGCTGCAGCATGGCTTTGATGAATACCTGGGCCTGCCCTACTCCAATGATATGTGGCCGGTAGACTATGACGGCAAACCCATTACTGACAGCAGCAATTCACGAATCAATTATCCCTCGCTGCCACTGATCAGTGGCAACGAAAAAATTAAAACCATTGCAACGCTGGAAGATCAATCCACCCTTACCACCCTGTACACAGAGAAAGCAGTTGATTTTATTACCCGCAATAAAACAAAACCTTTTTTTCTGTACCTGGCGCATTCCATGCCGCATGTACCCATTGCCGCATCTGCCAAATTCAAAGGAAAAAGCCAGCAGGGTTTGTATGGTGATGTGATTATGGAAATTGACTGGTCGGTGGGTGAGATCATGAAAACGCTGAAGCAGTACCAGCTGGATAAAAACACACTGGTGGTTTTTACCAGCGACAATGGCCCCTGGCTTAACTATGGCAACCATTCCGGCAGTACGGGCGGCTTGCGCGAAGGCAAGGGCAGCAGCTGGGAAGGTGGACAAAAAGAACCCTGCATCATGCGCTGGCCCGGTACCATACCAGCGGGTACGGTATGCAATAAACTCGCGTCTACCATTGACCTGCTGCCTACTATTGCTGCCATTACGCAGGGCCGGTTGCCGGCACATAAAATTGATGGCGTAAATATTATTGCATTAATGAAAGGCGAGCCGGCAGCGGAACCCAGGAAATCATTTCTTTATTACTATGGCAATAACCAGTTAGAAGCCGTGCGCAAAGATCAGTGGAAGCTGATATTGCCGCACCGTGGCAGAACCTATGAAGGCTTTGCGCCTGGCAAAGATGGTTACCCCGGAAAAACGACGGAAACCCGGCAATATGAACTGGCCTTGTATGATCTGCGCCGCGACCCCGGCGAGCGCTATGATGTAAAAGACAGCTACCCGGACATTGTTGCCGCGCTGCAACAGTTAGCAGAGGAGGCCAGGGAAGATTTGGGCGATGCCATTACCAGCCGGAAAGGCAAATGGGTGCGGGATTGTGGTTGGGAGCAAGCACCGAAATAATTTTACCGGGAAATGTTTTACCGGTGACGCCGGTGTTAACGCGTATTTCAAATGTTCCCTGCAACCTCCGTATACAGCCCTCAATAAAGAATGCCTGAAAATTCCGCGGCTATCGTTACAAAGATTATATTTAGGTATATAAAAAAATACCATGGCAAGCAGAAAAAAAACCACTCCCCCCGAACACGAAAAAACATTGCTGGAGAAAATAGGCGAGCAGGCAACGCATCTTAAAGAAGAATTTATTGCCGGCAAGGATCATTTCCTGGAAGCCGCCGGTGAAAAAATTGAATTGGTAAAAGAAACCATTAAAGATTACCGGGCTAAGAAAAAAGCAGCCGCAAAAAAAACAGTCCGGAAAGTGGCAAAGAAAGCTGCTCAAAAACCCGCGGTAAAAGCTGCCAAAAAAGCGGTGGCAACAGCAAAGCAAAAAACTGCTGTAAAAAAGAAAGCGGCGCCTAAAAAGGCCGCACCTGCTAAAAAGAAAGCGGCGGCAAAGAGAAAAGTGCCGCTTAAAAAAGTGGCTAAAAAGGCTAAAAGTATCTTGCGTAAAAGAAGTGGGCGTGGGTTTTAATAATCTTTGAAAGTTTGCTTGATTGGCACAAGTGCACGCTTGCGCATATTTGAAAGGGTTAACTTAGCTTTTACGATTTACATTATCTGGTTATGACTGTAACGTATACGCAGTTGACTTTTAAAAGCCGTTTAAAGGTCGTTCACCCTTTCAAATGTAACACTGCTTTTGCCTGTGCAGTGATAATTAATGATTGGTACCAGCTAACGCTTGCGCCTAGCTGGTAAGATTTACATACTAAGAAGGAACGGAACTGTTTGAAAAATTTTTTCCTGAGAGTTAGTCTTCGAATACTTCTATCTCTGGAATTTCTTTTAAAACGACTTTCAGTAAATTAAACAAATAACTGTCCAAACGCACAATTTCTGGGTTGACACCCTCAATTGAAACACAGGTCCTGACTGACAAGGTAAAATATTGGCTTTGATCAAACCCGCTATATCCATCAAGAACAATTCTAAATCCCAAAATTGTATTATGAATAAAAAGCGCAGGAATTTCTTCATGAATCTCCAATTCTTTTCCGCTAAACGCAATTCCTCCAAAAACTTTGTTAGAAAGGATTTCTCCAACATGCTCTAAGCTAAGATTGGATTTCAATGAAACATAGCCAACAAAAAAAGGTGCAGTTGAACGCATAAAAATTTATTAAAAAGCTTTATACCCATTTGGCTTCACAGTGAATTTAAATTCTTTACTCGAGAAAATTCGAAATGTGAATGTTTTCTCGGCACTAGTACGGTAACCTGGCATTTTTTTAAATACTTTCTCTAACTCATTTGACAGGTTTGTCAATTCAGGAATATCTCTTCCATTCCTAAATCTTGACGAATTAAATTGTTTAGCCAACTTATCACTCACAATAAAAGCATCCACATCAAAATCTGAGGGATTAAATGGCGCACCGGTTTTGTATTTCACCCCGGTAGCCAAGGAACCTCTATAACCCACTATTGCTTTGCCGTCAAGCTTTGCAACTACCTGCGATGAGGAGAGTAGACCATCGACTAAGGATACAATACCGTCCCTAGTAGTTAATTTGGAAGCATTTTTTATAAGTGCCGCTAATTCACCTTCCCCACCTGCATAAGAAAAACCATCTAATACAGGCAAAGCCAGGTTGGCAGCAAATGCATTCCAGGTTTTATTCTGCGCTAATCTTGTACTGGGTTTGGCAGAACCGTCTTCATTATGACCATCCCTGTCATACCAGGCTGCTTTATTTGCTTCGTAACGCTGTTTCTCATATTCGTTCCTGGGCTTCCATTGCGTTGAAAGATAACTGGGTTGTTGGTGGGCCCGGGCTACCTGGTAACTCAAGCGCAGCATCGGAGCATCAGCTCTTTCGCGGATCATTATTGCCGGATGATTGGGATATAACTGAACTGCCGTTGCATCAATATTATAAATCCCCAGCTTTCCCGCAGGCGAATATTCCAGTCCATCTTTGTCTATCCCTGAAACAGGGCTATTACTTGCAAATTGGTAAGGCGTGAGCATTGGATAGTCAGCCGTTATCGGATCCACACTCAAAAATCTCCCCAGCCTTCCGTCATAAATCCGCATGCCATAATCCTGTTGGTTGCCTTCACCTTTTACGTCATTGTCATTTTCCTTGCCATTAAATCCATAGCGGTATGGAGATGAAGCCAGGCTGTAATTCCGGCCTACCATCTGCATACCAAACGGCGTATAATCATTGGCGCTGATAAGTTCAGCAGTATAGTGATCTGTTACCTTTGGCTCACTGGCATCAGGAACTGCTATTTTTTTATCAGAAATAACGGCCATCACATTGCCAAGGTGATTGGTTAATTCAAAGAACTTGCTGCCTACCTGCACCGCCCCTGTGGAGGGGTTGAGCACAGCAGGAACAGTTATGCCGGGCTTCCACATGCCCAGGCGACTACTACCGTACAGATGTTGCTCATCCCAGGTTTGGCCTGTTACACCATTCCCTGCTGCTCCCGCTGCTGGCGTTGCATTGCTCCTGCCTTGCCAGCTGTAAACAGCTATGGTATTTCCCTGTGCATCACGAATATAATACGTAATGGTTTTATTGCGTCCTTCTGCAGTTTGCCTTTGGACGCGGTTACCCGATGCATCATAATCATATACAATACTGGTGCCGTCAGCCTTATCAATACTGCGGATTTTGCCATAGACCGTCCAACCGATCTTTATAATGCCTTCCGCATTATCTTTTACTAAGTTACCTATTCCATCATAGGTATAGTTATTATTGGCCTGGTTGTCGATGTCTCTTTCTGTGGAGTAAGCCGCAACGGGGTAGCTGTTAGATGGTACAGCATCTTTTATTGTTGCCAGCTGGTTGGTTAAAGCCCATGCATCCGCGGGCAGGGGCTGCCCGGGTGCATAGGTTTTTTGGCTATTGTTCAGCGTGTAATAATAATATTGATAAGCAAGGTTATCCATTGCAAGATTACGCCGGTCAGCGGTTAGCCCATTTCGGAATAATGTGGCCATATTTCCGTTGGCATCATAGCTGTAATCTTCTTTGTGGTCTTCTGTAACCGACCCATTGTTCCAGCCAGTACCCGGGCTTAATGCAGAAAGGTCATGTGCCCGCATCATTTTCAGCCGGTTTAACTGATCATAGCTGTAACTATAGGCCCGCGTCTTACCATCATTTATACCAGCTATACCATAAGTAGCATTACTGATATTACCATTAAACAATGCCTTGCCGTTTTCATCGCTGCCTGTAATAGCCGGATGCTGGTATTGGCTTGCAAACGCTTTAGCCGAAGCTCCCCCAATTGGAACATAATCATCCTGGTGATAACCCAATGTGTAAGCCAGCGCGTCAGCCCCCACCTGCGCGTGCATACCAGTTTTATTTAATGGACTTCCATCGCTTCCCATATCATTACCTGTACCGTCAGCACCGGTCAATTGCACAGCATTTACTCCTTTCAGCCAGCCCTGTAACGTGTACGCGTAATCGCTCCCCTGCACAATGCGGCTGGTAAGTCCATCTCCCAGCTCCATCCTTGCCAGTGGGCCGTGCAGGTAGTACTGGTAGCCGGCGTCCTGCTGCAGGGTATGTATTTCACGGCCACTGTATGCACGCAGTAGCCGGTTATCAGGATCGTATTCATATTTATATACAAACTGATCGCCCTTGCCCTGCTGGTAAATAACATGGTTTACTTTACCACTTACCAGGTCATAATCATACTGCAGGTTCTTGAGCATATTAATAGAAGTGCCTGTAACTGATTTTTTATGTTCCTGCCAAAGGCGTTTTACATTACCATTAATATCGTACTGGTAATGCGTGGCGTTATTGTAATCTGCAGCGGTTGTAATGCCATTTCTGTATATAGTGGCCACTACTCTTTTGCGCGAAGTATTATAAGTATTTTGATTATTTGTGATAGCGGGATTTGTTACAATAGCGATATCCGGCTGGTCATAGATTGTCTGCGTAACCTGCGTATTGGTACCGCTGGCCAACCAGTTATTGATGGCGCTGCCGGTAATGACAGGATCTGTTTTGGCGATAGTGGTTGTCATAGTAGCTGCACCAGTTTTCTCGCCCACTTCTATTACCCGGCCCTGAATATCATATTTTGTATAACTATACCTGTTATCAGGTTCGCCGCGCACAGACTTTTTTTGCTCTGCATTTTGTGATACGACCAGCCGGCCCAACAAGTCATAAAAGAAATAATTATTCCCGCCATCAGGACCCGACTGCCGGGCTACGGCATTTAAGGAATTATAATAATAGCGCATGGGCAATGTATGCCTGGGGTACACGGGCTGAAAGGCACTGCTGAAAACGGTGTTGCGGTTTATGGTGACCAACTGATTAATCCGGTCAATACTTACATCTTTTACTTCTTCTTTATTCAATGGCAACCAAACCACCAGTTGGCCTTCACTCTGCGGCACCAGGCATGCATTAGAAGCGTTGCTGCGAATTTCCGTAGCGCCCAATGCGCGGTTGTAGATACGCAATTGTTTAATGCTACCGGTAAGTCCGCCGTTGCCTGCCCCTATTACAAGATTGGATGCATTTGTATTACTTACATTCAGGGGAACCGTAGTTGCGCTGTACCTAAAACTAAATTCTGTTGTGCCTGCGGCCAGCTCGGCCTGCGTAAGCGCCGGTGAAACTGCGGGCGTGTATTCATAAGTGCTGGTAGCTAGCTGGCTGCTGACAAGGCTACCATTAATATATATCTTTACAGGATTACTCCAGTCGCCGGTGTTTTGCACCATTACATACACCCATTCCCCGCCGGTGATCATTCCACTTATATCGCTGGTTATTTGTGCTGTTAAAGAACGGTAAAGGCTGCGTGGCACAGGTCGTTCTTCTTTTACCCTTATAGCTACTGGTGGTTGTGCCGTATACGGATATGGCTGCAGGTAAGGGGCTATTTTGCTGAGCGTTTGTATCCACACTTCATTGCCATGCGCCGCCATATCTACCATCAGGCGGCCATTGTTTAAATAAATTTTATAGCCATCCGTTTTATTATCAGCAGTATTGACTGATTGTTTGGTTAGTATTGTTTCGCTACCATGCAGGTTGCTAAAATTTACAAAAGCTTCTATTGTAAACGGCAGCGTAGCCTGCTTAATTATTGGGTTATCTGCAAGCGTAATGCTGGCGCTGCCATTCATAGCAGGTGCATCCCCGTATTCATAGCAGTAATCCTTGTCTGCCAAGCGGAAGTTCTTCGCCCGCATCATCCTTTCTGCTCCACCCGCTTCCTCGTCTACAGGCTGCACGCCCGCGGGCGGAATGGTTTTAACCAGGTTACCGGATTGATCATAGTAATAAAGTGTATGGTGATATTCCTGCGGCTGGTTATAAACCGCTTCAACGACCATGCGCGGGGTAATACTGAGACATTTTATATAGTAAGCATCGCGGTAATCGCGTTTAATTTTCTCCAGGTATTCCAGGTAATCACTGTGTGCATTACCCACCGCCACAGCAAGTTGCTGGTTGATGCAACTATTGTCATCTGTTGATAGTAATGGTTGTATGGGTTTATTACAAAGCGCATACGCCATTGCCATATTTGCGCTCTCAGCATCGGTCTTAAACACAAATGCAGCAGCAGGGCAACTGCCGGAGCTGTCTGCGGTAAAGCTGACCAACGAATCCGGCCTCAAAATCATATTGTATGCACCCGCCAGCCTGAAATTAGCAAAGTAGTTGGCGATAGTATCGTAAGGCAATATAAAACTGATATTGGGTAAGTTGACTGCTGTGCACCACTGCGTGCGTTGTAATGCGAAGTATAACGCCAGCAAACGGGCGTCGGCGGAATCCGGGAATACCTGCCTGAAACGATCCATGGCCGCGAACGGCGTACAGCAGGTAATAAACGCCGGGATGCAGTCTCCCGCGATAGCGGAAGTATCACAGACAGGCGCACTGTTGTTGCCAGGATAACTAAATTGAATGTTACATGCAATAGCGAGATGGTTATAGTACTCAAAATCCAGCTGATGCCGCAGGGCCGTATTCAACCATAGTGTAAGATGAATTTTATACAGGCTGTCGGCATTTGTATTAGATGGGGTAAAATACGCAGGCTTTAATTGTTCAAACTGATTGCAGGCCGTTATAAAAGCGTCGCAGCTAACTGTATCCGCTGCCGGTTCCTTGCTAATCCGGGCACAATGCTGTAATGCATCATATACATCAACAGAAGAAAGGCTAAAGCTGTATTTACGGTTAACATATTTGGCGAGCAATTCATAATAATCCGGATCTCCGGCCGGCACATAGCTATAGGATGTACTGAAATTTAATTTTTCGTCCTGCAATTCCATACAGGTTAAACAAGTCACTGGCTGTGCAACCGTACAACTAAGGGAAGAAGGTAAAAGAACCGGCCTGGGCGTAACACAATTTTTTTCAAAGGCGCTTACAAGGCTTGTTATCTGCGCATCAGTTAATGAAAAACCGGGGTCAATGTTTGTTTTTATATACGCAGCAAAACCGGCCGTATCCGGAGCTGACTGATAAGCAATCTTCCACAACTGCAATTTTTCATATGCGCAGGATGATAGTGTACGCACCACTTCATTTGCAAAAAGGGGCTTTGTATCAATAGCAGCAGGATAATCCAACAGTAAATCATTACATATGGCCGAGAAACGGCCTTCCCCCAAAACGCGCAACAATACATCTTTAAAATTTTTGTCTTCCTGTGGCGTTGCAATAGTTGTACTGGAAGCACCAAAAGGATGGTCAGTTACATTAATCTGGCAACTACTCTTACAAATGCTTATTAAACCTTCGCGGATTTGACTATACTCCGCAGAATTCATATCAAAAGCGCATCCCTGCAGCTTCTGCATCCATCCGTCCGCGCTTTGTTCGCAACTTTCATTGCACTCGTTTATCATTAAGGTAAGGGCGCTGGCATCCAGCTGCGCCTGGGGCCTGTTTTGCAGCCCGGTGCCAAGGGCGGACCCAATTACCCCGTTGTAATTTCGGCGTGTTTTTGAATAATAAGGATGCACCAAATCGCATCGCGCATAATCAATAACATAAGTAAGGGCTGCCTGACCTGTTACTGCTTTAATGGCATCCTGTCCGGTGCCAGCAGGGAAAACAACGCTTCCGGCCGCGTTAGATATTATACCATTGCTGCCAATTGCAAAATACCGGACTGTTACGTCGCGTGCTGTTTTTTGAGTGCCGGTATATTGAATCGTTATAATTCCCTTTTCAGTGGATATGGTAAAGAAAGCAGCATCTGCACAGCTGAGTGGTGCAGCTACCGAAGGGTTGATCGCAGGTAACAGTGCAGCCACAGGATCCGGAAACAGGTTGCTGCTATTACATGCGGTATTCTTATCCAGTATTTCATGTTTAACAGAATAATACAAAGTTTTAAAAAGCGACCATTCATCCTGCTCTCGATTACAATCTACTGTACGCGGGCATGGCAATACCTGTTGCGGATAATTACCGTTCTCCGTCTTGCTGCTGCAATACACACTCCAGCGTACAAAAGACATAATATCCTGACCGCTTCCTTTATAATTACCCAGGGTAGCCAGGAAAGCCGATTTTTTCGAATCCCCTGCTGCACCTGTTTTAAAATACGGATCATTGCTCACCACTGCAGAATAATTATCACCAAACCAATACAGTCGCGTGGCAGCCAACGCAACGTCTTCTGTATCTACGAACCGCTGGTCATACAAATCGCTTACTGCGTTTTTTCCGCATCCATCAATAAAACAATTTTTTACATTCTCAGGGTGATAAGGTAATAGCAGTTCAGCCCATTCATCCTGCCAGTTAGCAATAATTTCCGCTTCCGTAAATAAAGTGATTGATTTTGTGACGCCGTTGATTGTAACGGTTGCGGGAATAGCTGTATGCGTTTCTATAAAGCCTGCTAAAATATTTATATCCCTTTCTGTAAATTTGCCGGTAGCCGCATCGTACAACATGTATTGTCCGCCCAATGTAACATCTTCCTTTAACTGCAGGGTCTGTACTTCGCAGGGCATTTCCGTGTTACCACAACCTTGCTGCATAAGATTGCATTCATTTATCAATTGCTTGTATAGATCTTTCATCCAGGAAATGTCATCCCCGTTGGGGACTATGTTAATTTGTTGCTGCAATACACCTGTGATGCGGCTGATAAAAGTCTGCTCGTTACCCAGATCTGCCAGGCAGGTTTCACAATTATTAAAACAACCGGCAAGGTCCAGCTTATGTATATATGTCCGTTGAAAATCGATCTCTCTACTGATAGACAAGTCTTGTACTAAATACTCATTGACGTAATAATCAACAGCCTGGCGGCTGAGCATCAGTTTATAAGTAATATTATATTCACCGGGCTGCTCAATCGTCACCGGCAATTGGCCCTCTTGCCTGGTTGGGGCGGGGCTACAGGTAGATTTTTCCGTAAATACTGCGGCCTGGTTTAAATACTGTACCGTGCTACCGCAATTGTCTGTTATGCGTATCTGTAAATCATAATAACAATCCGCACAAATTTTATTGTTATCAATGCCATACAATACCTGCAGGCTGACCGGCGTAAAGTCATACTTCAACACAAATGAACCGGTGGCGGTAGCTAAAAAAGTACCGCTGTAGGTAAGCGATAAATTATCTGCATCGCGTATAATGTTATCCCGGTTAGTAAGCTCGGTAATAAATGGGTTACTTTTTAGTTGGTAAGACGGCAGTGCCTGAAGATTGTCAGGTCTTTTACCGGCCAGTGCAGTAGCAATAGTTTTCCCCGAGGCATTTATATAAGAGACGCTGGCCTGCCCGTTAGCATCTATCATCATGTTTTTTAGGTAATGCGATGCATTGCCAGCTTCATTTCCAAACAAACGGTCCAATTCTTCCTGTTGCGGCTTGCCATAAAAATACCTGCTGGTATGGTCAACCGCCACAGTGGATTTACCAGGCTGGTACAAAGGACCTACGCCGCCCTGCGTGCGGACGCGGCCCGTATTATCCGGCGTAAAGCTGCTGACTGCAAACGGATACCCCTGCGCATCCGGAATATATTTTGAAAAATAAAAACGTCCGGTATTATCAGCTTTGCGGGGGTTAGCGTCGGAATAGTACTGACCTGCTCCGGAAGAATTGCTCATGGCAGCAGGCGGCTTAATACAAATATCCCGGGCTTCAATATCAGTGTAGCTATAAGGCAAGCCCGAACCATCACCTTTATTGAAGTCGCGGAAATAATGAATTGTATTTTCTGTGGTCGGAGCTGGTAAAATATTTACAGCTGCCCGGCCCTGCGCATCAAAAACATTTTCCTGAACGATGGCAATACTGCCTGTATTATCGTTGTTAAGTGTTACAGATTGCCGGTTGCGCAAGCTGCCATCAAAATAACTAACTACTTCCTTGCGCTTGCCTTCCTCAGCAAAAGACCCGTTATATTGCCAGTTAAGATCTTCTTCATGTCCATTGCACCGCAACAACCCGTATGTATTTCCATTGTATGGATAACTGCCTGCATAACTCCATGCACCGGTAGTTCGCTCGCCTGTGATTTCATCGTACCGTGCGCCCCTTACCCGGTAAAATATCCATCCCCGGTTGTATAATAAATTTAACTGGTAACCAGGCAGGCTAACAGTAACCCTGCTATTGTTATTCTTAAAGACACTTACCAATTCATCCGGACTAAAACTAAATGAACTGCTGTTAATCTTAGCTCCAATTAAACTATTATCATCGTAAAAACTCCATTCAAAATCATATTGGGGAAAGGCAGGATCACCGGCATCCCAGTTAATTGTTTGTTGTTCGCCTGGTATGTCTGCCCGGCTACCTGAATTTACGCCGCCCATCTTCTTCAAGCCACCGACAGACCTTAATGCCGGCATCAAAGTGACAATTGTCTGCGCAGGCTTTTCTGTATTTAATGTATACAGCCTTTCAATAAATATTTCATTCCGGATACGAAAAACCGGCGGTATTTTATTGCCCCATTGTACACTTGATATTTTATTGATGGTTAATTTAACATGATGGCCTCCCTTGAATTTGCAGTATGCAATACCCTGGTGAATGCTGCCCGCAGATGTATCATAATTAACCTCCAGCGATACATTTTTTAATTGCTGCTTTATTCTGTCTGCTGTTTCGTATTCAATATCTACCAGTAGTGTACAGGCAAATGAACGGTTGAAGTAATTGGCCGCTGTATCGTACCGCAGCTCAAAAGTTACCAGGTTATTTACCGCCTGGCGCTTTTCTATGGAGGCCCATTTGTCCGCTTCGCGAAACTTATCATCGGTAACCACACAACTATCCCCTTTTTTAAGATTGCCAGTCAGCAGCTGGATATACTTTTCCGTTTGGGCACCAGCTATTAAGAACCAATTAACCAGCAGAACTGTGAGGAGTATGGCTTTTGCTTTTGCAACACAACAGGTATGCCCGCAATAATGCATATTAAAAATTTAAAGCTGGTTAATTATCTGGTAACGTTTATAATTGCCGGCCAGAACGATGCGATTCCTGACTATTGTAAAAAATGTCTTTTCTGAAAACATCTTATTTTTTTCCTGGTTTGCAAACGGTGTGCTATAGCTGGTTTCCAATACCATGGTTTTGTGATCCGCATCTTTACTATCAGCTATCTCCACGATAACATTTTTTAAGAAATAGCTACGCTCATCAAACGCTATTTTGTACAGTCTGCAGCCGCTGACTTCTTGTGGATCTGCTAACTGCAAAACGGGTTTATCGTTATCTGTCAGTATCGAAGCGGTAATCTTCCCCTTGCTAACAAGAGATTTCAACTGGACAAGATTTAGGACCGGAAGAAGAGCAGTGCCCGACAAATGATTTCTTCGTCCGACCACAATAAGCTTGAGCATATTATCCGCAGCTACACAATATTTGTCATTCAGCAGCATTATTGAAGAACCGCTGCGGCAGATAAAATTTACACCCTGCAGGGTGTAAGTGCTGTGTGATTTTTCAATAATTTTTTTGGGATTACTCCCGGAATACATTTTCATATCACTGTTAAAGCTGATAGCATCAACTGTATTATAAGCAGCACATATTTTTTTCATTATGACCACCTCTTCCACCTGCGCATAAATACCGGCGGCTGTCATTAGCACAAGAAGCAGGCAGGCTATTCTGATTGCAGCACATTTCATAGGAATATTTTTACTTCATTTTATAAACTGAGCGGATTTCTTTAATTGTCATTATACCCCTTTCTGTTTCTTTTTTAATCCTTATCAATATGCCCGCATCATCGTACTCATAAAAAGTGGCAAAATTATTTTCATCCAATTCTGCCCATAGTCGCATGCTGCGGTTGTCATATGCATACGTTTTTAACTGGGCGTCAAATGGATGTATGCGTATATCATCAAACCATGCTGGCCTGCTTCCAGGCCGAAATCTTATCTTAATTTCCGTAGTCGCCGCAGGCACCCTGAAAACCACCTCTACTTTTCGCCACCCTTCAACTGCAGGCCCCGCCTTTACCGTATTAAAAACCTGGCCACCGGCCATAACTTCCACCGCAGCTTTAGCGGTTTCTATAGCCGGTCCCTGCTGCACATTATTGCCATCGTCTTTGATCCAGGCACTTAGCAGGTATTGCCTGCCAGCTTGTGGAGCAAAGCCACTCAATATACCTTTCCCGGAAAGCAACATCGTATTTCCACTAAATGTATAGAGAAGATTGCCTGCGGTGCCCGTTACGGGTCTTACTATGCTGGCATCTGCTGCGCCACCGGTTACTCTCAAAGCATTTCGTCCGGTGTGCGCATAGCTTGCATCCGGCGCTATGTTAAGCGGATAAAGCCGGCTTAATCTCCGGATGCTAAAATGGCCATCAAGATTACAGGTATCTGTATTATCACAATTACCGGTATCAAAATCATAATCTTCAAAACCATCATACGCAATATCTGTATATCGTGCATTAGAAGCTACAGCGGTTACCATTGACTGCTGGTAGCAGAACTGTGCCGAACTGTAGCGGTTAAGCGCATCCGTATTTTCTATTTCCTGACCTTGCTGGTTAAACGCCGTTGTCTCACTGGCATTTACCCAATTGAGATCTTTTGCAGATTGCTGTTCCTGTGATCTCCATGTGCCCTGCTCATATTTCCAAAAAGGCAAAAACAAGTTATAGGCTCCTGATTTTCGTATATCCGTTTTTTCAATCACATCGGCATCGCCAGGCGTTATAGCAGGCAATAAACTTTCCCGATCTATATGATAAGCAAAAGACTTTTGCGGCCTCCAGTTGCCACGCAAGCCGGTTGTATAAGGGTTGATCATTTGCCCAATTGGCAAATCACAATAATTGTTTGGCACTTTTACTCCATATACCCGTTGCATCGTTCTGCATTTAAGATTACAGTCAGCATCTTCAAATAAGATTCCTGTACAAACCGGATTAAAATCTGTTATAGCGGATCCGGCGGCACTGGCGTGATAATTAAATTTTTTCCCTGCCAAACACTTTGTACTCCAGATAGCGTTTGCAGTTACATTCTTGTCACAGACAGCAAGATTTGCTGCGTTATCCTGCTGGCGGCATGCTTCGCAGAAATTACATTGCATGCAAGTTTCCAGCACACAGGCAGAAGCCATCAACTGGCTATACGTGTTATTGTAAAGCTCAACACCCATAACGGCCTCACTATTTGCCTGCTCATTCCTGACCCTTATAAAAATTTCATGTTGGCGGTCCAGTGTTACGCTTATGGGTTTTATCCGCCAGCTGCGAACCGGACTGGTATTGTTGTTATCAGTATTTCTATTGCGGGCAGCAACAACAACATTGTCTATCTGCACTTCTATGCTATGTTGTGAACCAAATCCCAAAAAGAGATAGCCGGTTTTACCATCTGCAGATTTATTGGTTACATCATAATGGCTGATAAAGACTTTTGTACGGATACCCACCCATTGATTGTTATAGTTATTATTCTGCCGCTCTGCCAACCATACACCGGATCTGTTTAAGGGGCCATCCTCATCACCTGCCGTTCCAGTGCCACAATTTGTACTGCCATTTTTCCAAACATTACCTGTAGTTAAGAGCACTTTATTTGCCCCTGCAGGATCGGCTGCGCCACCTGTGAGATATGCGCCAGGGGAGTTAGTAAGGAATGTACCGCAGGTGCTGTACAAATTATTCTTCTGTCTTACTACGGTGGTATTCACCTGGTAGGCTGGTTCTGCAATTGTTTCAACATCCTTATAACAGCGGCCGGTAGCATCCATGAGATAGCCGGCCGGACATTCCTGTACTGTTTTTATTATATTACTGGCGTTAATGGCCCATTCATCATTATAAGTATTTCCATTGGCGTTCAGAACTTTTGTAAATACACCAATATCAAGCCGGCCATTCTTGACAGGATTTACCAGTGATACCAATCCGCCCACTTCCATACTTTGCATATTGCGCCGGCCAGACCTTATTATAACGGCATATCCGTTTACGGTTGCCGGACTACCGTCAGCATCAATTAAAACCAGTTTTGGCAACGCCGCAGTGCCCGCGTTATTAATCCAATACTTTTTTGCGGTGCCGTTAATAGCATTGACCAGTAATTCATCTCCGGAAACAAGAAAAGCTGTGGCTGCGGATGCAGATATATCGCCGGCAACCGCGGCAAAATTTGCAATGGCAATACCCACATTTTTATAGGCAGCCCCCATACCATTATCATAGGCCCAATGAGATGGATAGTTCAGGTTATAGACCGGGTCATCAAATTCGTTTTGTGTGCGGGTTAACAATACTTCGCCGGTGCCGGCATCCCAGGCAAGATTTTCTGTAGTCACCTGCGATCCGTTTTGCCTTCTGATAACTTTATCAGGCAGGCCGTAAAGCTGAATAATTTTTACTGTAGCAGCAGATCTGAAACCAGTATATGCCTGGTTAGGCAATACTAAAACAACAGGCACAGGTATGATGGCAAAGAAAACATAAATAGCATCTATATTAAGCATTACGTTAAGGCCTGCTGTAAAGCTGGTTTCGCTGCGCATATCAGTATACATTTCCACATCGCGTCCAATTACGGCATTGCTTATGGTACCATCTTTTTGCAGTAACTGTACTTCATTAGTCAGCTTTTTTTCAGGGGCATCTGCATTCTCTGTTTTATAATAATAATAAACAGACGAGAGTTCATTGCCGGCCCTGTCAATTATTTTTTCCGATTTTGCTTTGCCGTGCATATCATTTAATTCGATTGTATATCCTTGCGAAAGCACCCGGCTATTATTCTTTTTAATTTTCAGGATTTGCAAAATATTAATACCTGCAAAACTTTTCGACTCAACAGCCGTATGATTAACAATTACCGGGAAATCTTTCTGGGTATAGAATTCACTGAGCGAATAACCAGTTGCCCCTGCCTGCCCGTCGGCTCCTTTGTTACGAACTGTTATTTTACTGTAACCCACACCAGCTGCAGGAAAATAGGATTCACAAAGCGGATCGTCGATGAAGAATGCATTATCAGGGCCCAGCTTTATTTTCTGCTGGTACTTATTTGGCTGATGAAAGGGATTTTCTTCATTTCCAATCATGGGTTCATAGCTGGCCACACCACTGGATGCCATTACTTTTTCCCCATTGCTTAGTGAAATGCTGGTGCTGTAATCATATAGCATGCCGTAAACCGCAGTCTTTGCAGCAGATGCCGACATTACATTCCATTCATCACTCATACTCACTTCTTTTACCCTGCTGCCTCCGCCCAGTTTAGCGTAATAATCCAGTCCATTCATTTTTTTTGTTTCATTGGAAGAAGCATCCAGCCGCACCCATGATTTACTTAAATCGATGGAAGGGGCCAGCTTTTTAATTTCGGCCCTTGCATCAAAAGGCGCCATCAATTCTGAAACGGACGCTATTGCACCTACCAGTGCTTTTACAAACTGTACAGGTCCCAGGTCTTCTCTTACATTATAACCGGGGTAAATAAACGAGGGCGTATTCAAACGCATAAACTGCCAGGCCGCTTTTGCTATAGGGTGATATTCTCGGTATACGCCCTCACCCTTAATCTTTTTTAATTTTATTTCAGCAATATCATTGTGACCCGCTGCTAACTTTACATCCGTATTGATGTTGTCTATCTCGGCATAACCAGACACATAGTCATATTTATCTCCACTGCTTTGCAGTTTTACAAAAGCCTTAAAAAATAAATTTTTACTGTAATCATTCATTCCCCCATCAAAATACGTGGCCCGCAGCGCTGCATCGGAAGACTGTGGCTGGGGAAGCTGTACATATATTTTATCGCCGGTGTAGTAACCATCACTTTTGTTTACTGATCCCAGTCCTGCCATAGGGTACATCTGCATGGCTTTTCTGTTCTGCACATACATATAATCATCTGCCTCGTACTGCACACTGATGATGTCGCCTGCAGGGGTTATTATTTGTGTTAACTGCCAGAGTGCGGCGTTGGCATCGGCGCTTATTTTGTCCTGGGTGCTGTATGAATAATAGTCGTTGTTGACCCCTGGCGGATTCCCATCATCCACATTTTTATAATTTCCCCAGCGATCATATTGCTTCCAGTCGTACCGCTTATTAAATGCATACTGAAACCCATATGGCTGCAGCGCCCCCTTGGTATTACCCTGATAAGTAAAATATATTTTCTTTAAGGTAAGTTTACCGCCCTGGTTGCTTTCTATGTTTTCAATGCCAGCCATTACACTACCTGTATTATTGGGTACCCCCTTCTTAATATCGCCGGCATCGCTGAACAGAGAATAATCGTATACAAAATGCACCGTCTTAACAGCCAATGCCGTTGACGGATCTTTATACCAGTCTGCCTTTGCATACAGGCTGATTGTTTTGAGGTATTGCTGCCTGTTTTGATCAGCAGCATCTGTATTTCCCATAGCATCTGCACCTAGCGCATCTGCACGATTCCCGGTTTCAAAAACAGCCACCATAGTTTTTGATTCGATAGAGTGGAGATACCATAATTCTTTTCTCCCGTATGAATAATTGCCCTTGTCATCCATTGGGTCGCTCTTCAATCCTTCGTTGTAATTGGCTTTGCCCGCTGCATATGGTGTGCGCCATTGAAAATTATCAGTTTTGCGCCAGTAATTAAATTTTACCGACGTTCCTAAATCGTCATCCGTTATGCCATCACTTTTAATATCAACATAGTCGGCTGAGAGTATGCCTGACAAAAGAAATGAATGTGCATAAGGCGGAATAATTTCTTTGCTATAAAAGTGATCAATACCTTTTTTATTTTGCAAAGAGGCCTCTGCTGCGCTGTAACTTACCAGGCCTTTGCTATTATCAGCAGCCTGGATGTTTTTATCAATACTAAAACTCACATCTTCCTCATATATATTATAAGCGGGTATACCATATATTTTCCTTGCTCCTGCTTCGTCTGTAATAGTTATTTCTCCAATATGATGATCTTTTTTAAAGGGTTGCAATACCATTGCTGTACTGGCAGCACATTTGTTAAGAAATGGCTTAAACCCGCCTGCAGCCAGGTAGTAGTCTGTAATTCTTTTATCCAGCCCGGCCACCTGCACCTGCGCATTGGTTAAATAACTGAAGGAATTATTTCTTACTTCCCTTTTATCCCGCACTATTTTTTTATCAAGTACTGTTTCGCTGCCGTCTTTGCCGGTCAGGATTGCATGGGCTGCAGGGCCAGCAATATTTCCTTCTACTTTTACCCTTAGCGGAGTACTGCTTTTTAGTTTGTCGTATACACTGCCATCAGCTGGAACCGGCTCCCCCACTCTTTTAAAATAGACGGGTTCATAACTGGCATCCGCGCCATCCTGCGGCCCGCTGAAATTCCCAAAATCAGCATAGTTGTTTTTGTCATTGACCATTTGCCGGCTACCCGATTTCCATTTTGTAACAATTGATTTGGTAAGACTTGCCTGTAAATCGGCGCCTATCTTATAACCAGCGCCAGCCCCTACTTCAAATCCGAGCGATGCACTTATGCCAGTATTGGAAGCATCCGGATCAGAAAATATACCTGTACCGCCCAGGTAGGCACGGTATTGGGCCGAACCATCCTGCGCATGTGCCATAAACAAATCCGGCGTAGCAACAGGTACAGGAAGATTTGGAACGCCGTCAAAATAAGGCACGTCCTTCTCCCGGTTAAAATCCATCAAACCCTGCTTATCATTTTTTCCTTCGTTGCAATGCATAAATCCATAAGCATTGTATGTACTAACAGGATTGGCTACCTGTTGCTGGGAGTAGTGGCCTGTTAACTGTAACCCGGCAAAAAATCCCCATGCCTCAGGTCCAAACTGCGGAGAGACAGCATACGATTGGTTAAAATAGCTGGCTTGTGTCTCCGGCAAAAAAGTTTGTGCTGCGTAAGAAACGGCAGAAGATACCAGTGTTCCGGAACGATTCCGCGAAAATTTTTGATCTTTCGTTTCTTTATACATGCGGCTGTTCTGAAAGGATGCTCCCAGGGTAATTGCCTGAAGGCCGGCTCTTGACTGGAAGGACCCGCCCAAACTTAACTTAGCAGTATTTGTTTCATTGGCATGCAGGCTTTTTCCTTTTACCGAAAAATTTACAGAAGGATTAAAAGATGCACCACTCTGCGAATTAAAGCTGACTGATGCTCCTGCCGAAAGGCCGGTTGTGTTGGCGGTTGCACTGACTTTGGTAGTCTGTAGCAATGGTGCGTTTGCGTTGAGCCCAAATTCTACTCCCAATCCTCTTTTATTGTTATAAAAAATGCCTGCCTGCAAACCAACATTTACACTACCTGTGCTAAATCCAAAAGCTTCCGGCTGAAAAGTGAAATTTACGCCCCCGGTAATATCATTGCGCATATGCAACTCCCGGATTACCTTATCCCCCTTATCACCATCACCTTTGAAATCATCAGGTAACCCGCGCATCTGCCGATCTATTACGCCGGGATTAAGACTCCAGCCATAACCCACCCAACTGGCTTCATCGTCCATACCGCTTCCGCTGTGGTACGCAATATTTACAGGATAGCCTCCTACCTCCATCAACGGTATATTATAGGTAAAATCGCCCGTAAATGCATCTACCAAGTCTGCCGTGCCGGCAGGCTCAAAACCTTTCATTTCGGGTTGCGCGGGTCCGCTGGTGAGTGCATATGCGAGGGACGGCAGGAACAGGTTACCGGTAAAAACCAACAGCATAAAAGCGGCTAGTGGCCTTTTTACATACATCCGTTTTTTCATCATATTTATTTTATCGCTTCCTGTTTATTTTTTGCTTGTTGCTTTAATCCTTGTATCTCCCGCTGCTGCAGCTGTTGCTGCGCAATCATTACATCCTGAAGGGAGGATGTACTATCGGTAACACCTATTTGTTGAGTGAGGCGATCAATTTGTTTTTGCTGATCCTGCATGACGGCTTGCTGATCCTGGATCGCTTTTAAGAGGTAAGGCACCATTTTTATATAATCAATGCTGTAACTTCCTTCTTTGCCTGCGACCAGTTGGGGAAGCTGCAGCTGAACCTCCTGTGCAATTAAACCGGTATAAAGAATCTTATTTTTATCCGATTTATAATTAAACTCTTTAACCGCAAGCTTTAATAACTTATACGTGTCAAACCTCGACGGTGCTATATTCTCTTTCAGGTTCAAACCAGAGGGAGTAGTTAGCCCGTGGATAGAAATATAGTTGCGGATATCTTCGTACACACTGTCTTTGTATTCAAAAGCCACATTGTTGCCCTGTACCGTTCTATCAGGCGAATAGGTTAAAAACGCGCTTCCTTTTATTGACGGAAGTTTATATATTTTTAATGGCAGACTATCAGCATATACAGAAAACCTGGTTTCATAAAAGGGTTGCAAATACCCCGGCACATCATCAACACCATTAATAATATCATTAGCATTTTTTGAATTGAAATACCAGTTGCGCCCATAGCCTACAAATAAGCCACCATTAACCTGAACAAAAGGCATTTTAGTATTGTATCCCTGTGTTGGATGTTTAAACGAGGGGTTGACCGATAGTACAGGATAGGGTGTGTATCCGGTAGATCCGCCCGGGGTATATAAAACATATGAACCGTCTTTATAAAAAACAGTGTCTGATTTAATGGCAAATTTTAAACAGGAATAATCCGGAATTTTATTATCTGTTTCAAGCTGAATACGACCCAGCAAATATATATTGGTACGGCTGGGATCAACATTTGAGAGCCATGAATCCTTCCTTGGCTTCAATGTTGTAAAATCAATCGCCTGGAATTCATTGCAGGTTCCCGAAGAATCAGACACCAATGCCAGTGTAACATCGCAACCGGTACCACGTACGGCCAATCCTGTGTAAGGCGTATAAGCTGTGTTGTTGATCTTGCTTACAAGAACACTATCCATTGCAGCACGCGATATGATTACCGGCCGCTTATTATTGGCGATCAGGTAACTGCTGTTATTTTTAAATGAAATGTTTTTATCGTTTCCATTTACAATCCGGTCATCGGCTATTAAACCGTTTGCACTGTAGATGTTTTTACCAAACGATACTGCGTTCAACGTATCGCCACCAATTGTATACATGCTGTCGTTCAGTTTCAGCATTACTTTTCTAAATTCGGTTACGCCGTTTCCTTTATTGGTAAGTACTGCATTTAAAACAGAACGGCTGCGGTTTTCAAGTATCAGTTCTGCCGTATCGCAATCGCTGAAAATGCGAACACTATCTGCTTTAATCTGCAGAATTTTTTTCTGTCCAAAAACAACGGCCACAACACAAAAATGAATAACCAATAGCAGCATTATCTTAAAAGTCATAGTAGCCAATTTATTATTATCAAACCAATCGTAGAACTTAACGCAGTCAGGTAAATTGCAACTGGAACGGGATTGAATTCACCGCTACCAACACATTTAAAATATGGCCGACCGACAGATGAGTAACCGGATTTATTAAGACGACTGCAAGCCTGGAAGCCTTATCAGAAGCAAAAATTTGAACAGGAAACATAAACAGGGTTTTAGCATAAGGTTTATCATGTTGGGCATTAATTGATGCGTGCACTTCAATGAATGGCTCCAGTAATTAAATTGAAATTATAGCACAGCTATTTATCTGCCATGTTGAAACCACCATTAATTTTACGTTTTTTCCTAACCGTTTGATTAGGATTTGTATCCGCGGTTTGGGCACATCGCATCAGCCAGCGACTGATATTATTGGGATCCAAGTATAAAACGATGCCTGCAATCAACGTCGAAACAGCAGCAAAAAGCACCTCCCTATTAACTTTTACGCCACGAAATATTTCCATCATAGTAATCACAAAAAAAATCCCGGCCACTTTCGTAACCGGGATATAAAAAAATCTGATCAATTAAACTTTACAATACTGTATCCATGGATAATTTGCGGCCACTACTCTGTGCCTGTTTTATCATTATCCGCCTCGTCTTTCTCCAACTTTTTAAGATACTCCTGTAGCTGGGTATCGATCTTTTTTAGATCAAATGTTTTGTCGTAATACACAGCACCCAATCCAATCACCGCATCCAGCCCGGCACCGGCCACAGGGTAACCGCCCTCTATACCCAGATGAACAGCCGGACCATCATCGCCCTCTACCGTAATTTTATACAGGTAAAAAAGATAGGTTTTCTTTTTGTAAACGGCTGTTTTCTTATGCAGGAATTGCATGGCAGTTATTTCCATTTCCCCGTCTTCCGTTGCCGTGCTGTACATATTAGATTCGGCAAAATAAGCCTGTGTGGCGTACCTGGCCGGGAAGAGTGATTTCTTCTTCAAATCCAGTAAATCATTGTATAAAACAATCCGCATGTTTTTATCGGCGGCCATTTTATCCAGCAGGGCAGCAGGTACGGGCTGCGCATTTCCTATTAATTCCAATGCGGCTCTTTTTCTTATCCAGGGCGACTTTGCCGCGAGGTAAGACTGCAACACTTTGTTAGACGGCGCATCATTGAACTTGCCCAGCAGCACCAACAGTTCGTATATATTATAATCCATTGGAACATCTTTTACAAGGGCCGGCAATAAGCTATTTGCTGCCTTAATAAAATCATGCTCCGCTGCTTGTATGTTATCAATTTTTACCACGCCACTGTCAACCAATTCATTGGCAATATTGGTAATGCTGCCAACGTACAGGGTATCTGCTGCCAGGCGCTGTAAAGACGGATAGAGAGCGGCCGTGAGCGGAAGACTGTCGCGCAACGCATTGGTAAAAGAATTATCAAATGGTTGCAGCGGTGGCGATTGCAGCAGTGCTGCAAGTGCCGTATAACTTTCCTTTGTATGCAGTTTGGCCAGGAGTGCCAGGCTTATATTTTTATACCGCTCCTTGTTTTGTGTAAAAGATCCATACGCCGTTTTTATAAAGCCGGTGGTTGCATTACTGTCAAGCAACAGCAGGCTTTTTACAATGCCGTAATTAATATCATCTGATTCAATTGTATCATACGGTGAAGTATATTGCCTGAACAAGGCCTGCTGCAGCGCCTCCCTGTCCTGCTCAGTAAATGGCGATGCGTTCAGCCAGTTAAACGCAGTAATACGGGTAGCCGAATCAGTACTCAGCAGATCTGTTAAAACCAATGCGGTCTTTGGCGTTGTAATAAAATGATTGTTGACAGAATTTGTATTTGATCTGAAAGCTGTAAAAAAACTATCCACGTTTTTAGTGTATAGAAAATCCCGCTCCGCAGACACAAATAACTTATAGAGCTTGTTGTCCTGCTGAACCAGCCTGGTACGCTTGTAGCGGGTTACACTGCTGGGTTCGCGGGTAAGCAATTCAATACCGGGCATATTGCCGTTGCTGATCATCTTCTTGGATACCAGGGAATCTTTACCAATATTATCGGCAGCCCGGTCTTTCCAGTAACTGCTGTCGCTTTTTACCCAAAAATATTTATTGAGCGTATCAGGAATTATATTGTAAGATATTGCCGTAGTAGTATCATATGCGTAAAATTGTACCTGGTTGTTATTGGTATACTGTACAAAAGAATCCGGTGTCAGGCTACTGAAATTATTGCCGGGTGTAAAAGAATTTTTCCATTGCGTCCTGGGATGCGGTATAAATTGTAATGAAGTAAAGAGGCTGTCAATTTCAGGAGAATGCCGGTGCAGGGAATCTGTTACCACAAGCAAAACAATATTACGCCCATTTAATAAAACGCTTGCAGCACTCATGTACAACGATGGCTGTAATTTATTTCTTCCGCTCAGCCTGCTTACGCTTAACCCCTGCAACCAATGTGTTTCGGTTTTAAAGTCATCGTACTGTGGCCTTAAATTATTGCTGAGTTCTGCTTCAATAACACTGTCCGATTGCAGGTAGTGTGCGGGCTTAACGTCTTTCGAAAACAGCAATATATAGGAACCAGTGCTTACCTGCGACCCTGAAAACGCACTTATTTTCCATCCTTCACCGGTATTATTGCTTAGTTGTTTATTGTAAGTGAGGGGTGCGGGAGACACAACACGTACACCAATAATTGAATCGGTAAAAACACTGGCAACGCTGGTAACCGGTCTGTGCTCATTCATCTTCAAAGCAGCAAAAAAGCGGTCAGCATCGGGTGAATGCATGCCCTCTTCCTTCATTGCATACATAAAAGAAACATATATTACTTTATGGTAGAAAAATAATTGCAACCGGAGGTTGGCGCCTTTTTTTGACTGTTCATACTCCCTTCCTTCAATGCCGTTTTGCTGGATGTTTTTTGAGGTTAAAGGTTTATCTGTCTGAAACATCCGCATGGACAGGTTCTTATATAGGCTGTCCTTATGCTGTTCTTCCGAAGGATTGGCTATCGCCATCGTACAAAAGCCCGTCATACTAAAAATGTCCATCAGGAATTTCATATCAACCAAACCACCGACTTTAATATTGGCCGGGTTTCCGGGCATCATGGTCTGGTAAAGGCCCTGCGCATCGGCTACCTCAACCCATGGTATCTGCACCTCTTTAAATGTATAATTTTTTACGTCAATTTTTCGGGAAGAAAAAACAGGATCAACCGTAAACCCTTTTTTCCGCAGCAGGTAGATTATTCCGCTATCGCCGGGAAGATGGGCAGCCCCGACAGCCAGGAACATGGTACGCAGCTGCATAAGGCTATCCATACGGCGTGCCATTTTAATATTGCGCCGGATAAGCATCCCATCTCTTTTTTCAGGTGTGGAACCATCATTTGCAAATGCTTCAATTGCTTCCAGGTCCTGGGCTGCATACAGATCAATCATTCTATTAACGCTGCTGTCCCTTACGGCTGCTTTACCGCTGCTTTCTCCTGCCAGCAGGGATTCTATATCAGACTTATCTACCATATTTTCCATTAAGCCCGCCTGGTCACCCATGTCTTCAATACCACCCAGCCATTTGCCCTGCCTCCTGGCCATATTATACAGGTATGCATCCATGAAAGTGGGCATCTCGCCTTTTTCCATGTACTCAGACATCCATTTATTTTTCTCTTTCACAATATCAGCGGCACTAATCTCGCTGGCCGATTTATTAAATTTTTTTTCGAGGGCGCTGCTGTATTTTTTAAAATCACTTTTTTGTAATAGCTGTTGCAGTTTCCTGCTGTTTTTCATTTCATCAAAAAAATTATTAACCATATAGGCTACCATTTCATCCGGATTTATCTCAATGGCCAGCCCAGCCGATTGTTCAATTGCATTGTAGACAGAATCGCCAAATGTAAACAGGCGCTTATCGTTCAGGTGCATCGTACCATAGAGATACGATGGCTTTTGCAGTCCATAGCCGCTAACACGCCACAGTAATGTTTTTGGATAAGATTGAGAAAATGCTGCCATCTGCAGCATACATAACAATAAAATACCACTGATTCTACGGTTCGGGATCATAAAAGGGGTTGAATTACAAAATTTGAACATACAATGCTTACTGGCATCCTGCCAATAAATAAAGAATGCTTTGCATAATAGTAAAAAATACCTGAATATCAAAACAACTGATACCTGTATAGTTTGTGTACTGCGCAAGTACGCAAATCATCTGTCTATAAGCCCGTCAAACCTTTATTTTTTTACAAAAGCTGCAGTATTCAACCCCTGTACGGGTTTTGCCGGGCAGTATCACAAAAAAAATCCCGGCCACTTTCGTAACCGGGATGCTATTAAAACAAACTGTAAAAAATTATCCTTCCTGTTCTACCGCTTTCTTCTCCCCTTCCATCAGTTCTACACTGCGGTTAATGAATGCCGTAAGGTTGTTGCCTTTCAGCAGACCCTGTGAAAGAAGTGCCAGGTCCGCCAGGTTATGTACAAATTTCTCCTGCTTTTCTTTATTGCCTTCTGCTATTACGGATTGATAAATAGCATGGTTGCCATTTACAGTCAGCGTTACTTCATCGGGCATATTGGCATAAAAGCTTCCCATGGGTCCGCTCATAGCGCTCATGTCTTTCATGCGGCGCATAAACTCTGGCCGGGTAGCTACTACCGGTGGTGCGGTGGGACTTAAGCCTTTTACTTCTACTGTTACATGCAAGTCAGTGGTATTGGCTTCAAACAATGTTTTCAGGCTGGCGGCTTCATCTTTTGTTAAAGCAGAATCCATATCGTCCTGCTTGTCTACCAGGTTATCGGCAATGTCTGCATCCACGCGTATAAAATGCGTATCGCTCCATTTCTGCTCCATCTGGTTTATGAAACCGGCATCTACCAAGGTTTCCATTTTAACCACCTTAAAGCCCTTGGCATTGGCGGCCTGTATATAGGCATCCTGCTGCACGGGATTGGTGGTATAAATAATTACCAGCTTGCCTTCCTTGTTTTTTTGCAGGCTTTCGGCAGCAGCGCGGTATTCATCTATGGTATAAAATTTACCGCCGGTGCTTTCTTCAAAAATGTGAAACTTACTGGCTTTATCCAGGAATTTATCATCGGTCATCATACCATATTTCACAAACAACCCGAGGCTCTCCCATTTTTCTTCAAATGATGCGCGGTCTTTGTTGAAAATCTCCTCCAGCTTATCAGCTACTTTTTTGGTGATGTGGTTGTTGATCTTTTTTACATTGGGATCGCCCTGCAGGTAACTGCGGCTAACGTTCAGTGGTATATCCGGGCTGTCTATAACACCCTGCAACAGCATCAAAAACTCGGGCACAATATCTTTTACCTCATCGGTTACAAAAACCTGGTTGCTGTATAATTGAATTTTGTCTTTCTGTATTTCGTATGATTGCTTGATTTTAGGGAAGTACAGAATACCGGTCAGGTTAAACGGATAATCTACATTGAGGTGTATCCAGAACAGGGGTGCTTCATTGTAAGGGTAGAGTTCTTTATAAAAACTTTGATAGTCCTCAGTAGTGAGTTCAGACGGTTTTTTTGTCCAGGCCGGGGTAGTATTGTTGATCTGCTCGTCTTCAAAATAAATGGGCACAGGTAAAAAGCGGCAGAATTTTTTTAAGATGTCTTTCAGCCTTTGGGCTTCCAGGAATTCTTTGCTTTCTTCATTTACGTACATAACAATATCGGTTCCGCGTTCGGCTTTCTCCGTTTCTTCCAGTGTATACTCCGGGCTGCCATCACACTCCCAGCGTACTGCTGCGGCGCCTTCGCGGAAACTTTTACTGATGATTTCCACTTTTTCACTAATCATAAAAGAAGAGTAAAAACCCAATCCAAAATGACCAATTATATTAGCTTCTGCCTGGCCTTTGTACTTAGTTAAAAACTCTTCCGCGCCGCTGAATGCTACCTGGTTGATGTATTTGTCAATTTCTTCCGCCGTCATGCCTACACCCTTATCACTGATCGTAATGGTTTTGGCAGCGGCATCCAGTTTAATGTCAATGCGGAGTTCGCCCAGGTCGCCTTTTGCTTCACCAATAGAAGAAAGGGTTTTAATTTTCTGAGTGGCATCTACGGCATTGCTCACCAGCTCCCGTAAAAAAATATCATGGTCGCTGTATAAAAACTTTTTAATAATCGGGAAGATGTTTTCTGTTTGTACCCTGATGTTTCCTTTCTGCATATGATTTTTTTTGTGGTAAACTAATAAGTAGTACCCGTTGTACCATTGTTGCCCGGCATAAAACCCCAGGGACAATTTTTTCACCTGTATACCGGTTGGTAGGGTTTCACAAACCGAGTGCCACTACGCGTAAACTGTCATACTGGCAATAGCCAGATTAAATTCCTGCAATGTTAATAATTACTTAGCATCAAAATAATGCCGGGTAGCCGGATCAGGGTAAATTTGAGATTCTTTCACCTTATCCCCTGCAAGCTTCAATGTGCCCGGAAATCCGGGAGTCCATCTCCTATACAGAATACCCAACCAATTCCCGTGGCGCAACCACTTTAACCAGCATTCAACAGATTATCAAAACAAAACTATCAGTTCATGAAGAAATTGTACATGCTTTTTATTGCCCTTTTCCCGGTATTGGTTTGGGGCCAGATAACGTGGAATTTTGGTACTGCAGCCCCGGGCTCTGCTGCACCGTCTTCCGGAGCCCCGGTTACCAACCTGACCATCTCAGATGTTTTGCAGGGCAATAACAATGGTACCACGCCGCTGTTAAGTACCACATCAGCCTCATCTGGCTATGCAGGTTCTACCGGCTCATATAATGCAGGTGCAGCAGCCAGAACCGGTGCATTAAATACCGCTGCCGCGGGAAGCGCTTACTTTGAATTTACCCTTACCCCGGCTGCCGGTTATTCGGTTTCCATTACTAAAATAGATTTTGGAACACGTTCTACCGGAACCGCTCCCGTGGCTTATAATATCAGGACAAGCCTGGATAGTTATGCAGCAGATATTGCCGCGGGCACCATTGCCAACAACAGCGCATGGTCATTGAAGACAAATACTGTTTCATTTACAGGAACTGCAGATGCCCCTGTTACGATCAGGATTTATGGGTCGGGTGGCGCTGGCAGCCCTGCAGCGGGTACAGCCAACTGGCGGGTAGATGATTTGGCCGTTACCGCCACAGCAACAAGTTCAGGCGGTGGTACTTCGCCCGCTGTTACAGTTAATGCATCAGGCCTTACCAGTTTTTCAACCATTGCCGGTACTGCTTCTGCAGCCCAGGCTGTTATCGTAAACGGCAGCAACCTGACCACCGATATTACCGTTACACCACCCGCACCGTACGAGGTATCTATTGATGCTGGTGCCAATTATACTGCCGCTGCCGTAACGCTGCCACAAACCGGTGGTTCCGTAACCAATGCCACCGTTAATATAAGGATTGCTGCAACTGCCACAACCGGTGCTGCAAATGGCAATATAAGTTTTACATCCGGCACTGCAACGCAGTCTGTGGCGCTTACCGGTACAGTTAGCTCGGGCGTGGTAGTAGATCCTCCATCAGGTTTTACTGCAACAACCATTTCTGGTACCCGGATTGATCTATCCGGCGCTGCCACCAATAATATTATAATAGCTACCAATTCAACCAATACTTTCGGTAACCCCGCCGGAGCGCTTGCAGCAGGCAATACCATCAGCGGCGGCGGCACTGTTTTGTACAACGGCCCGGTGGCAGGTTTGCCCTTTCAGCACACCGGCCTGAATGCCGGCACGGCTTATTTCTATAAAGCCTGGGCGGTGGATGGCAGTAATAATTATTCTGCTACCGGCCTTGAAGCTACAGCAACCACTACGGCACCTCCAGCAGCCAACATCGTGATAAACCAGGTATATGGCGGCGGTGGTAACAGTGGTGCTACCTATAAAAATGATTTTATTGAACTGTATAACAATGAAAACACCCCGGTAAATCTTGCCGGATGGTCTGTACAATATGCAGGTCCCACAGGTACGGGCAATTTTACCGTACATGCATTAAGCGGTACTATACCGGCCAAAAGTTTTTTCCTGGTACAGGAAGCAGCGGGTACCGGTGGTACCATTAATCTGCCTGCTCCGGATGCTACCGGATCACTGGCCATGGGTGCCGCAGGCGGAAAAATTATTTTAAGCAATTCAATTGTAGCACAAAACGGAATAAATCCTGCGGGCGCGTCCGTAGTAGATAAAGTTGGATATGGTAATGCCAACGGGTTTGAAACAGCGGCAGCCGGTGTTACAGACAATACAACAGCTGTAGCAAGAATAACCGATGGTGTGGATAACAACAACAATTCTACCGATTTTGCAGTGGTTGCACCCAATCCGCGCAACAGCACCTATACCACTGCAGCACCGGGAATTTTTTCTTTAACGCCACCCAACAGCAGCACCAATGTCCCTTACAATATCAGCCTCTCCATGATTTTTGATAAGAAAATTGTAAAGGGAGCGGGCACCATAACTATTTATGAAAATGGCGTTGCCGGCACTCCGCTGGATGTGAACAATGCTGCCGTGCTGATTAGCAACAATACTAATGTTAGCTTCCCCTCCACGTTAACAGCCGGTAAATCTTATTACGTGCTGATAAGTGCCGGTGCTTTTAAAGATGTCTACAATAATAATTTTGCAGGTATTGCCAGCACTACGGCCTGGGCATTTAACACGTACGATAACACAGTAGGTATTCCTGTTCCGGTGAGTTTTGATTTCCAAAGCTGCACGGGCAGTGGTTTATTGCCGGGTGGTTTTACCCAGTATAGTGTAAATGGTACCGCGCTATGGGATTGTACGGCTTTTGGCAGGGATCCGCTTGCACCTGCCGGCGCTGATGCTTATCCAAATGGCGTGCAGATAAATGGATATGATAATGCACTGGGCAATTTGCTTAATACCGACTGGCTGATCTCTCCTTCGCTGGATCTTACCGGTACTTCTTATCCGTTGCTTTCTTTTTACAGCCGTACAAGATTTAACGGTGCTCCCCTTCAATTAAAAGTATCAACCGACTATACAGGAACTGGTGATCCCACCCTGGCCACCTGGACAGATTTGAATGGGAAATTTGCAGCACAGACATCGAATGTCTGGACACTTTCTTCCAATATTAACCTGGGTGCATTTAAGCAGCCCAAAGTATACATTGCTTTTGTGTATACTTCTACAAACGATGATGGTGCCAGGTGGACCCTGGATGATATCAGTGTGGTAAACTCATCTACCCCACCGCCACCATCGCTTACCGTTAGCACCAGCAACATAGGTTTTTTCTATGCTGCTGCAGGCAATTCCGTAACGAAACAAATGACCGTTACCGGTAATGATTTAGCAGGCGGCGGGGGTATAAACATCAGCTCTTCCGATGGCAGCTTCCTGGTTTCAAAAGACAACAGCACTTTTGCTGCTGCTGTTAATTTCACAGAAGCTGAAGCAAATAATATTGCTAAAACAGTGTATGTACAATACGCGCCGGCAGTGGATAATAAGAATTTTGCCGGTAGTGTGACAGTAAGTACAGCCAGTGCTGCAGATGTGCTTGTTAGTGTAAATGGCACCAGCATTGACCCGGTAAAAACACTGGAAGTGGTGAACTGGAATATGGAGTGGTTTGGCAGCACGGACCCTACCCTCGGACCGGTAAACAAGGCGTTACAAAAACAGAATGCACAGATCATTCTGCCATCAATCGGTGCTGATTTATACGCACTGGTAGAAATAGTAGATACCGCTTCACTGGGTAACCTGGTAAGAACAGCTATGCCAGGCTACAATTACATTATCTGTAATTATGGTTCCTACAGCAACCCTTTTCAATCTCGCGCAACTCCTATTGGACAGTTACAAAAACAAGGTTTCATTTATAAAACATCTGTGTTTAGTAATATTGATACCACCTCACTGTTAAGCGTAGGTGTTAATACGGCGCCGGACACGCTCAACCCCAACTATAATTACTGGAGTGGCGGACGGTATCCGTTTATGATGTCGGCCGATGTTTTACTGGGTGGCGTAACCAAACGCATCCATTTTATAGCAGTGCATGCAAAAGCCAACACTTCGCCGACGGCCACTGCTTATGCCCGCAGAAAATCAGGTGCTGACAACTTGCACACTTACCTCAACAGTTCATTGCCTGATGCAAATATTGTAGTACTGGGCGATTTCAATGATGATCTTGACCAGAGCATTACAGATGGTTTTGTTACCACTTCCTATGATGCATTTACTACAGACAACACGCACTTTTATTCGCCCACACTGGCATTGAGCCTGGCGGGTAAAAAATCAACCGTCGCTTACAATGACATGATAGATCATGTGATGGTTTCCAATGAAATGCAGCCTTTTTATATGGGTGCATCTGCTTCGGTGCTCACAGACGTAAGCGGCCTGGTAAATAACTATGCCAGTACTACCAGTGACCATTACCCGGTATTTACCCGCTATGCGTTTGATGCGGCTTTGCTGCCTGTTAAACTGGTTAGCTTTGAGGCCGGCAGGGAAGGCAATACCGTTAAAATCAGCTGGAAATCTGCCGAAGAGATCAATAGTAAGGAGTACATAATACAGCATTCTGCTGATGGCATCAGTTTTACTTCTATTGGCGTGGTAGCCGCAAAAGGCCTTGCAGCAACATACTCTTTCATTGATGCTGCCCCGGTTACCGGCGATAATTATTATAGGCTGAAACCGGTAGACAAAGACGGTAAGTCTGCATTTTCCAAGACTGTAAAAGTGAATTTCAGCAAAGTGCCCGGTATACGTGTGAGCCCTAATCCGGCCAGCAACTTTGTGTATATCAGCCTTGAGAACATCAGTTCATCTGTAAACCTGCAGATTATTGATTTAAACGGCAGGCTGGTTAAACAACAGCTTATTACACAAGGCACTGCTAACAAAGCTATTAGCCTAAACGGCATGGCCAAAGGACTTTACACCGTGAAAATGATTAGCCAGGAAAAAGTGGCTACGCACAAGTTACTGGTTCAGTAAACCCACGTGTTTTAGTACCAATACCCCCGCCTGAGGCGGGGGTATTTTTTTACAGTAGCGGGTGGAACATTGTGAAAGACGGTTATTTTTGCCCGCGGCCTGTTTATTAATGCCTATTTGGCGGGAATGCTTGCAGATAGCTGGTTTGCAGCCAAAATAGCCGCAAACTTTTAGCAATAAACCTTTGTGCCTTACCCGGTTTGTCTTACCTTCGCCCCCCAATAATTTTTTTAAACTTAAAAACAGGGTTCAATGAACAATTACGAATTGATGGTGATTTTTACCCCTGTACTATCTGAGGAGGACTTCAAAGCCGCCCAGAAAAAGTACGCTTCCCTCGTTAAAGAGAACGGCGGAGAGGTTACGAACGAAAATCCCTGGGGATTAAAATCACTGGCGTATCCTATTGCCAAAAAGACCACCGGTCTTTACCTGGTAATGGAATATTCAGCGCCATCCACCTTCAATGAGAAGTTGAAAATTCAACTTCTTCGTGACGAGAGTGTACTCCGTC
>JBDSLR010000038.1:0-160151 GCA_039916305.1 Chitinophagaceae bacterium
ACAATGCCATACCGATGTACTGCTCCAGAGGTGCAAGCATGCGCTTTACCGTGGGCGGCCAAACCTCTTCTTTCGTAGTATTGTCCCCGCAGCTGAGTACCCAGTATGGTTACTGGCCTCCCTACTACGTAAAAGAAATGATCAAGTATGCAAAAGCTAACCTGCAGATAGATCCGGACCGTATCTATATTACCGGTTTGAGCCTGGGTGGTGGCGGAACCTGGCGCGTGGCTACCGATTCAGAAAACTGGGATTATTCATTTGATGCCGGCATTGCAGCTATTGCACCGGTTTGTGGCACCCAGGAAATGAACGATGCTAACTATTGCGCTACTATTGGTGCCAATCATTTACCAGTTTGGGCTTTTCACAGCATGGATGATGGCACGGTAGGCGTAGGTGCTACCCAGCATGGCGAAATATTGTCAAATACATGCGGTGTAACCCCTGCTATTAAACTTACTTATTACCAGAGCGGCGGCCATTACGGTGCCTGGGCGAATGCCTACGATACCGGGCATATTACCCGCACTGTAAACGGTGGTGGAAATTTTACAGCCAACCCAAATTTATACGAGTGGTTCCTTAGCAATAAAAGATCTACATCTACCTCGCTTGCACCTAACTATACCGCTCCGGTAGCAACCGCAGGAGCTGCACAGGTAATTACCTTGCCTATCAGTGCTATCACCCTTACAGGTTCTGGTAGCGGAACAGGCGGCGCCAGTATTTCTTCGTATTCCTGGGCTAAAACAAGCGGTCCTGCAGGCGGCACCATCAGCCTGCCTCTTTTAAATACAACGCTGGTAACCGGTTTGGTACAGGGTACGTATGTGTTTACATTAACGGTAACTGATAATCATGGATTAACAGCTACATCAAATGTTAGTATTACAGTAAATCCGCTGGTAGCTGCCGTTGCTAACCAGACCCCATCTGCCAATGCAGGTGCAAACACTAGTATCACACTTCCAACCAGCAGCGTTACTTTAACGGGTGCAGGTTCTAAAGATCCTGATGGCAGCATTGCCAGCTACTGGTGGACGCAGACGGTTGGACCAGCAGGTGCAGCAATGTCGAACAGGAGTGGGGTTACAAACACTATTACCGGTCTTACCGCAGGCAGTTATACCTATATTTTGGAAGTAACAGACAATGGCGGACTGAAAGCTTACTCAGCTGTTATAATAACAGTAAACGGCAGCAGCGCGGCTCCGGTTGCCCCTGTAGTTAATCAATTGCCACAGGCCGATGCAGGTTCAAACATCACCATAACATTGCCAACCAGCAGTGCTACTTTAACGGGCGCAGCTTCTAAAGACCCCGATGGCAGCATTACAGGTTATTGGTGGACACAGACAGTTGGACCAGCAGGCGTAGTAATGGGAAACAGGAGTGGTATCACAAACACTATTTCTGGCCTTACTGCAGGTAGTTTTGTTTTCATCCTGGAAGTAACAGATAATGGCGGATTGAAAGCTTATTCAGCTGTTACAATTACCGTGGCTGGCGCTGCTACTGCACCTCCGGTTACGCCTCCTGCAACTGGTAACCTGCTGGGATATATTAAAATGTCTACAGGTCCTTACCAGGCATGTGATGATGCATCTTCTACTGGCAGAACAGCTGTTTACGGTAGTGGCATTGCCAACGGAAACATTCTGTACCTCAATTCGGCATTAACACAGAAATTTGATGGTGGCTGGAACTGGTATTCGTTTACACCAGTCCTGGGCAGCAAAACAACGTATGCTTTTGCAGTATATCCTACCGGCGGTATCCTGTTGCTGAGAAATTGTGCCACGGGTGGTTCTGCAAGAATTGCCGAAGGTTCAGTAGCTGTTGCAACAACAACCGCAGAGCAGGATATAGCTACACTTAAAGCAATGAAGGATGCTTCTACCAGCGCTATAACAGCGGATATTGCAGCAGAAACCAAAATGAGCATATATCCCAATCCGGTTCGTACCAACGCTACTATTACGTTGACAAGTGCTGATAACAGCCTTAAAACAATCAGCCTGTATAATTCAAACGGCGTTTTAAAAGCAAAATACAACTGGCAAACAACCAAAGGAAACAATGTTTATTCTTTAAGCAATGTTGCCGGCCTGGCCAATGGATTATATGTAGCTGAAATAAGGGATAACAATGGCAAATCCATCGGATCATTGAAGTTTATCAAAATGTAATATAACAGTAGTACAATACTCATCCCGGAATGCGCTCAGCATTCCGGGATTTTTTTTGCGATTCCATCTCTTCGTCGCGGTTCACGCATTTAACGAACCGTTTTACACGGCATATACAGCTATATAAAACAGGTTTCAACTTTTTTTACGGTGATTACCGGTTGACTGCAGGAAAATTCTGTTTGCGGAGACAACCCGCTTCCATGTATACACGTAGTAACAGGAGACAGCATTTGCCTGTTTACCTAATGCCACGCACCAATGAGAAAAAAGACCGTCCGGCTGGCCATTGTTCTAAGCCTGCTGTGTATTGCAGGAGGCGCCATTTTTGTTTACAGGATGTATAATAAGCCGCACCGCTCCGCAGCAACGGAAACAGTAGTGGTGCTTACGGCCGGTCAGCTGGCTGCTGCATATGAACTGGATGAAGCCGGTGCCAATAAAAAATACCTGGGCAATGCAGTGCAGGTAAGCGGCACCGTGAGTGAGTTGTCTTTTAACCAGCAAAATAAACAGGTACTTATTTTAACCGGAACTGGAATGAGTGCTGTGCAATGCAGCCTGCTGGAAGATAAAGCCGGTGTAAAAAAAGGAGATTCTGTAATCATTAAAGGGTTTTGCAGTGGGTTTCTGACAGATGTAATTATGGATAGGTGCATTGTGGCAAAGCAATAACATTGTAAAAATGCTGAACGCCGTATGATTGCCTGCTGCAAACCAGTAAACAAATTGCGAATGAAAAAAATCTATGTTTTTTTGATGGCACTGTGCTGCTTTCTGCATGTAAAGGCGCAGCAGGTATTCACGACCAGGCATGGACAGATATCGTTTTTTTCAAGAACGCCCATGGAAAATATTGATGCGCTCAACAATGAAGTAGCCAGTGCGTTTAATATGCAAACCGGTGAAATTGGGTTTGCTGTTCTTATTAAAAGTTTTCATTTTGAAAGGGCTTTGATGGAAGAGCATTTTAATGAAAATTATATGGAAAGTGATAAAATGCCCAAAGCAGGCTTTAAGGGAAAAATAAATAATATAACATCAGTAGATTTTACCAAAGATGGATCTTACAATGTCACCGCTGAAGGAGAAATGACCATCCATGGCGTTGCTAAAAAAATAGCTGTTCCCGGAACAATCATAGTAAAAGGCGGGCTGCCGCAGGTAATTGTAAAATTTAAACTTGCGCCCAAAGAATATAATATTCAAATTCCCTCACTGGTAGCAGATAAAATAGCGGGGAGTATGAATGTATCAGTTGATTGCAGGTATGAGAAGAAATGACCTTATCCCAGGCACTTGACCGCATCCCCGGCCCTTTTCCAACTTCATTAGAGAAGGGTCCGCTGCGCAAAATTCGCTATAGATGAGAAGCGGCGGATTAAGACTTTGCGATGTATCAGGAAAAGGCGTAACGCACGCTTGAATAACAATCCTGTTTCCAGTATTTTAACTATTGGACGAGGTATTATATTTCCAGGAAACCCCCGGCCTGTATGTAAATAAACTTCCCTGGGGCACTCCTCGCCAATTTATTGGAGAGGGGGCTGGGGGTGAGGGGATTATTTGTGCAGCGCCTGCAATATATCATCCAGTATATCATCTGCATGTTCCAGCCCGGTAGAAATGCGTATAAGCCCCGGCGTTATATTCACCGCCATTCTTTCTTCTTCGGTTAGTTTAGCGTGGGTAGTACTGGCCGGGTGACTGGCAATACTCTTTGTATCGCCCAGGTTGGCCGTTAATGACAGCATCTTCAGCTTGTTTAAAAATGCACGTCCGGCTTCCAGGCCGCCTTTTAAATCAAAGCAAACAATACCCCCGCCGCTTGTCATTTGCCGAACAGCAATGGCATGCTGCGGGTGAGAAGCCAGGAATGGGTATTTCAGCCAGCTGATGGCAGGATGATTCTCCAGCGCCGTGGCTATATGCAGTGCATTCTTCGCGTGCCGCTCCATACGCACATCCAGTGTTTCCAGGCTCTTGCTCAATACCCATGCATTAAAAGGAGACATGGCCGGTCCGGTGCTGCGGCAAAACATATAGATTTCATGTATCAGTTCTTTTTTACCGGCTATTACACCTCCCAAAACCCGTCCCTGTCCATCCATCCATTTTGTGGCGGAATGTACTACAAGGTGCGCTCCAAAATCAATGGGCCGCTGAATAACAGGTGTGGCAAAGCAGTTATCAACATTTAAAATAAGGTTATGTTTTTTGGCCAGTTCACCAACAAATTTCAGGTCAATAATATCCAGCCCGGGGTTTGTAGGCGTTTCTAAATAAATCATTTTGGTATTGGGGCGAATGGCAGATTCCCATGCAGCCGTATCACCGGCACTCACATAACTGCATTCAATACCGAAATTGGGTAAATATTTTTTTATGATGGTATGCGTGCTGCCAAAGATGGCATTGCAGCTAAGCAGGTGATCGCCTTTTTTCAAAAAGGTCATAAAGCTGGCAAAAATGGCACTCATGCCGGATGCAGTTGCATAAGCATCTTCAGCACCTTCCAATGCACAAACCCGGTCAGTAAATTCCTGTACACTCGGGTTACTGAAACGACTGTATATATTGGCATCTGTTTCATCTGCAAAAGCGGCCCGCATGCTTTCGGCGTCGTCAAACACAAAACTGCTGGTAAGGAATAAGGGGGAGCTATGCTCCATTTCATTGCTGCGCTCCGTACGTGTGCGAATGACCTTCGTAATAGGATGCTGTTCTTTCATGTGTTGTTGATTGATTGACCGCTTGATTCATTTATTGGTTGACTGCCGGCTTGCTTTAGTGGCTGATCAGTGGGCTGCAGTTTCTGTAACCCGGGTTCAGTTGATTACTTTTACTTCCCAGGTAATGGCGGCACCGCTGCCGCGCAAGGTTTCCGCTACAGAGCAGTATTTATCTACCGATAGTTCGCAGGCCTTTCTTGCTTTTTCAGGATCAATGTCGCCTTTCAGTTCAAAAACAATATGCACTTTTTCCCACAGTGATGGTTCTTTACCTGCAAACCGGTCGCCTTCTATCTTCATGGAGAAGCCTTCTACTGTTTGCCGCTGTTTTTTTAAGATCGAGACAATATCAATGCCGCTGCAGCCACCCAGGCCCATCAGCAGCAGCTGCATAGGCCGCACACCAAAATCACTACCTCCACCCTCGGGACTGGTATCCATTTTAACCACATGGCCTTTGGCATCTTTTGCCTCAAATCCGTAATCACCCCCGGCCCGTTTTATATCTATTTGTATCATTTCAGGATATTTTTTGCAAATGTAACTCATGCAGTCCTTTACTTTGCAATTTCAACAGCAACTTGTTTGATGGAGGTTTTTCATTATCCGCATCGTTTTGAACTGGAAAACGGGCAGTCCCTGCCTGAAATTACAGTCGCTTACCATACGTACGGCACCTTGAATGCAGACCAAAGCAATGTGATCTGGGTTTGCCATCACCTGACCGCCAGTTCTGCCGTTACCCAATGGTGGCCAGGCGTAGTGGGCACCGGTTTTGTGCTGGATCCCGCCCGGTATTTTATTATATGCGCCAACATTCTGGGCTCCTGTTACGGCAGCAGCGGCCCGCACAGCTTAGATCCGGCTACCGGCCAACCCTTTTATAGCCATTTCCCGCAGGTAACAGTCCGTGACATGGTGCAGGCTCATATTTTGCTCCGTAAGCACCTGAACATCGCCGCTATTCATTTACTGGTGGGTGGCAGCATGGGTGGCTACCAGGCATTGGAATGGGCGTATACAGAAAGCGAAGTGGTGAAAAATCTTTTCCTGCTGGCCACTTCCGCTACAGAAAGCGCCTGGGGTATAGCTACGCATACCGCGCAGCGCCTGGCCATTGAGGCCGATGATACCTGGCAGCAGCCATCTGCTACCGCTGGCAGCAAAGGATTAAAGGCGGCCCGCGCCATTGGCATGCTTACCTACCGAAATTATGGCATTATGGTAAAAAACCAAACCGATACCGACGCGGAAAAATTAGATAACTACAAGGCTTCTTCCTATATCAATTACCAGGGTGATAAGCTGGTTAAACGCTTTAGCGCGTATTGTTACTGGTTACTAACCAAAGCCATGGACAGCCACCACCTGGGCAGGGGCAGGGGCGGCGACGTAGACCAGGTGCTGAGGCAAATACCACAACCTGCTTTGATCATTGGCGTGAGCAGCGATATTCTCTGCCCGCTGGAAGAGCAGCGCCACCTTTCACAACAAATGCCCCGGGCCACGCTCATTGAAATTGATTCTGCCTATGGCCATGATGGATTTATGGTGGAGTCTGAAAAAATAGCCCGTTTTTTGAGCGGTTGGTTAACATAGTTTTTTTGATACGGACACTGGCTTTCATGGCTGCATTGTTGCGTCGCACCCTTGTACTATTGGTCTTTGTGCAGCTGCAGGTTGAGGAAATTGTAGTGCGGGTAATGATAATGTAACACTGCAGGTATTGGCGCAATCTTTTATGTTGCTTAACATTGTTTAATTATTTATCCCGGTAAATGAATGTAAGAAATAATATACCGCTATGCTTACAGATGGCACCATCACACTCCGCGCATTAAAAGAATCTGATAAAAAGCAGGTGGCGGTATTACTGAACAACAGGAGGATTACCTGCAATCTCCGCGATATTATTCCTTTTCCCTATACGGAGGAAGATGCGGCGTTTTTTATCAATTTTAATAAAGATCAAAACCCGGTGCTGGTATTTGGAATTATATATAACAATACATGCTGTGGTGTTATCAGCCTGATTGCCCAGCAGGATGTTTACCGTAAAAGCGCCGAAATTGGTTACTGGCTGGGAGAGCCTTTCTGGAACAAGGGCATACTAACAGCATCGGTTAGGCTAATTACAGACTATGGCTTTAACCAGCTCGATTTTATACGAATCTTTGCCGGCGTATTTGAATACAATATTCCTTCCATGAAAGTGCTGGAAAAAAATGGCTTTAAAAAAGAAGGGGTTTTTGAGCGTTCCATTTTTAAGAACGGCCAGGTATGGGATGAGCACCGGTACGCAAAGCTGAAATAGCCTGCCCGTATGAAATATGGTGGTCCGGTAAAGGCCTTATTTTTTGGGTTTTCATTTCTCCGCATCATCTCCAACGGCTGTGCATACAGTTCTGGGAAATCATAAAAATAACAGTTTGGGCAGCGAAGCCCGATCTCATTTCTGTTTGTTTTCCGCACTATCATCCGCAAGAAAATACACCGCCTCCAACCTGGTTCAATATATTATTAGGGGAACATTGCATTTGCCTTTCGCTGCAGTACCTTTAAACCAGTCCTTTCGCCAGCCTGTCATTTCACAAATGATCTAAAAAATCTGTATGAAAAATAAAACCGGTCGCCGCAATTTCTTAAAAAATTTAGGAACTGGCGGCACTGTTGCCTTTCTGCCGGCAGGTTTTTTACGCTCGCCTGCAGAAAGCATCGTTCCTGCAGCAAAACCTGTTCAATCCACAAGTGAAAATGAAGCCAGCGCACGGTCTTACAACACGGCGTATGCCGGCGCACATCTCAACCGGGTAGCGTTTCCTATTGGCGGCCTGGGAGCAGGTATGTTTTGTATGGAAGGCACTGGTGCCATCTCTCATGTATCAATCCGCAACAAACCGGAAATTTTTAATGAGCCTGGCATGTTTGCTGCCATATCAGTTAAAGGATTAAAAAACGGCGCCAAATTATTAGAAGGTCCGGTGCCTGACTGGAAAAAGTTTGGATTAAAAGATGCAGGCAATGGATTGGGTGGCGCTACCACCGGTTTACCGCATTTTAGTACGGCTTCTTTTACGGCAAAATTTCCTTTTGGTAATATAGCTTTAAGCGATAGCGATTTGCCCTTAAAAGTTCAGGTAACAGGCTGGAGTCCTTTTATACCAACAGATGATGATAATTCAGGCCTGCCGGTGGGTGCCATAGAATATACATTTGCCAACACAGGCAAAGCCAAGATCGAGGCCGTCTTTTCCTTCAATGCAAAAAATTTTTTAAGTACTGACAAAGGGCGCAATTCCATCAGGGCTATTGAACATGGATTTGTTTTAGCAGAAGCCGGCACCACAGAAAAACCATATAAAACTGATCTCGCAGTTTTTACAGGTGATGATGCTACGGTAGTAGATCATTGCTGGTTTCGGGGTGGCTGGTGGGATCCGTTTACCATGGCATGGAACAGCGTAAAGAACGCGGAAATAAAAGCAGTAGCGCCGGTAGAAAAAGGGGCACCGGGTGCAAGTTTGTATATTCCTTTTAGATTGGCTCCGGGTAAAGAAAAGACAGTGCGTTTGCTGTTTGCATGGTATACGCCCGATTCTGAACAGACGCACGGAACCATGGGCACCAGGAAAGAAAACTGTGATCCGGAAATGGGTTGCTGCAATTCGCCATCAGATGTATTGCTGGATAAATACGATAAGGATTTTGCCGGTAAGTTTTACAAACCATGGTACAGCAGTCGTTTTAACAATGTGGAAGCTGTGGCTGATTATTGGAGGCAGGAGTATGATACACTAAAGAAAAATTCAAGGCTTTTTACGGATGCTTTTTACAACAGTACATTGCCGCCCGAAGTAATAGAAGCGGTTGCTGCCAACCTTACCATATTAAAATCGCCCACCGTTATGCGCCAGTATGATGGCAGGCTCTGGAGTTTTGAAGGATGTGGCGACAGCGGAGGTTGCTGCCATGGATCCTGCACGCATGTATGGAACTACGCGCAGGCCATTCCGCATTTATTTCCTGCATTGGAAAGAAGTTTACGACATACTGAATTTTGTGAAAGCCAGGATACAACAGGCCATCAGAATTTCAGGGCCACGCTGCCTATTCAGCCGGCAGACCATAGTTTTCATTCTGCAGCAGACGGTCAACTGGGCGGTATTGTAAAAGTATACCGGGAATGGCGGATCAGCGGAAACAATGAATGGATGAAGAAAATGTACCCCATGGTAAAAACAAGTATGGATTATTGCATCAGCACCTGGGATCCACGCCGGCAGGGTGTAATTGAAGAACCGCACCACAATACCTACGACATAGAATTCTGGGGCCCTGATGGAATGCACAGCAGTTTTTACATAAGCGCACTAAAGGCCATTACTGCCATGGGCGAATTTTTAGGAAAAGAAATGTCTGGGTACAAGCAATTGATGACGAGTGGTAAAAGCGTGATGGAAACAAGTCTGTATGATGGAGAATATTTTATACAACACATTAAAGTAGACGGGCTCAGTGCAAAAAATCCGGCTACGGTTAAATCATTTGGTGGTGAATACTCTGAAGAAGCGAAATCATTACTGGAGAAAGAAGGTCCTAAATACCAGTACGGCGCCGGCTGTTTGTCGGATGGTGTATTGGGTGCATGGATTGGGCGTATGTGCGGCCTGGAAGATATTATTGACAGTGCAAAAATTAAAAGTCATTTATTGGCGGTGCACAGGTACAACCTCAAAAATGATTTAAGTGAACATGCTAATCCACAGCGCCCCGCTTTCGCACTGGGCAAAGAAGGCGGTTTGCTATTGTGTTCCTGGCCCAAAGGCGGCAAACTTTCTTTACCCTTTGTTTACAGCGATGAAGTATGGACAGGTATTGAACACCAGGTGGCATCGCACCTGATGCTGATGGGGCAGGTAAAAGAAGGGCTGGAAATTCTCCGCGCCTCCCGCAGCCGCTATGATGGCCGCATCCGGAACCCATTTAATGAGTATGAATGCGGCCACTGGTATGCAAGGGCATTGTCAAGCTATGGGTACCTGCAGGCGCTTACTGGTGTACGGTATGATGCCGTAGATAAGACATTGTATGTAAAAAGCAGGGTGGGCGACTTCACCAGTTTTCTAAGTACTGAAACAGGTTTTGGCACGGTAAGCCTGAAAGGCGGTAAGGCCATTGTAAAACCCGCATACGGCCGCATTGATATTAAAAAAACAGTTGTGGCTTGAGATTTATGCATACTATGATGGAGGTTGCAAAAAATAGAGTGGTCAGTTTTCGCTACCTGATGAAGGACAGCAAAGGCACGGTGCTGGAAAATACCCTGGCCAGGCAACCAGCCAGTTATCTTCATGGCGCTTCCGGTATACAGCCTTTGTTGCAGGCCCAGCTGGAAGGTTTACAGGCCGGTGACAAGGCCACTGTTTTTCTTGACGCTGCTGCGGGCTTAACAATGGAAGACTTCATTTTTGAAATGATAATAGACCATGTGCGTGATGCAATGGACGAAGAAATAATACTTGGTTACCCGGTACAGGTAAATATGCCTCTATGCGGACTGGACTGTGATTGTTATAAACCTGCCATATGAAAATACATTTGTTAAGCGGTTTTTTGGGAAGCGGTAAAACAACCGCTATCCATCAGGCGTATACTGCGTTGAAAGCGCAGGGGATAAAGACAGGCGTAATTACCAATGACCAGGGTGTTAAGCTGGTAGACGGTGATTTTTTTGCCAGCCTGGGCATTCCCGGCCGGGAGGTTATCAATGGCTGTTTTTGTTGCAATTATGCTAATCTGGATGCCGGTATTGCATCGCTTATTGAAACAAATGAAACCGAAATTATTTTTGCGGAATCTGTTGGTTCCTGTACAGATATTGTTGCAACAGTTTTAAAACCATTATTGAAATACAGGTCCGCTGACCAGGTAACTGTTTCATCGTTTGCCGATGTGCGGTTGTTACAAATGATGCTTGCTGAAGAGACTGCGCCTTTTGATGAAACAGTCCGTTATATTTATTTAAAGCAACTGGAAGAAGCCGGTATTATCGTTATTAATAAAGTTGATTTAATTGACAAGGCACAGTTGCAGGCGGTAAAACAAATCATGCAGAAAAACTATAGCAGTAAAATACTGCTGTATCAAAATTCACTGGATAATGAAAGTATACAGCAGTGGTTGCTGGCAATCAACCATTATCAATACGGCCCTTCGCTGGCCTCACTGCATATTGATTACGATGTATATGCTGCCGGCGAAGCCAAACTGGGCTGGGTAGATCAATCGCTGGAAATATTTAGTCCCGCCAATAATGCCGTTCAACTTAGTGAACAGCTTATTAATAAAATATATGCAACCGTTCAGGCCAGGCAATATCCCATTGGCCATATTAAATTTTTGGTAAACAAGTCGGTTAAAATAAGTTTCACCGCAGCCCGGGAACCTCAAGCCGCTATTCCTTATTCACCCGGCGTGTCGGCTGCAGTACTGATTAATATGCGCGTGCAAACGCCACCGGGTATGCTGGCAAAACTTATTGCTGACGCCATTCATGAAATTAAAGTGCAATCAGGCGCGGCAATAATAATAACGAGTCTCGCTGCCTTTCAACCCGGCTACCCACGGCCGGTTTATAGAATGTAACTGCAGGAAATTTTTACAATAGTGCTCTGCAGCTAACAATTTTAAGAATAAAGCGATGACTAAAAAAGAAAATTATGATCAACCCGGATGCAGCAAAAAATCATGAATATTTTATGCGGGCATGTATTGCGCTAGCCTTGTTGGCCCGGCAGCGGGGTGAGAGCCCGGTTGGATCTGTAGTTGTATACAAAGAAAAAATTATTGGAGAAGGGATTGAAAGCGCGCGGACGCACGGCGACATTACTTTTCATGCAGAAATAGAAGCCATCAGGCACGCTACGGTTTTCTTGCAATCGCAGGACCTGTCTGATTGTATACTTTATACAACGCATGAGCCATGTATCATGTGTTCTTATGTAATACGCCATACCAGGATCAGTAAAGTTGTTACCGGTATCCTAACCGGAGAAACAGGCGGTTACAGTTCTCACCTGTCATTGCTGAGTGACGCTGGTTTTAAAAAATGGTCAAGCCCGCCGCAGATGATCACCGGTATACTGGAAGCAGCATGCAGCGCTTTGCATCCGCGGCAGGCTGGTTGATGCCGTCATTGTTTATTGTTCGCCGTATTCCGGTACGTATTTCACAAACAAGCGGAGAATGTTGCAGTGACGCCAGTTGCTGGTACCACTAAAAGGGTATTTTTTCCGTGTCAAAACATCTCAACTTTGATAAAGGTTTTTATGCCTTACCTGTATCCGTCCCCGACAGCAGTAAATAAAAATACTAAACTGTTTTACCCGCTTATTATTTTCCAGGACTATTCTTTTCCAAGTTTTATTATTTATCATTTTAAATTTTGCCGATTATGAAAAATTTAGTTGGGGGCCTTGGTGGGGCTATAGGTTCCCGTTATTTAAAAAATCACAACCAGCTTGTTTTTACAGAATTCAATGGTTTTATTTCACGGTTTAACCTGGCACAATCTTCAGCTGTTGTGCTGAGCCAGGGCACAGCCATTATAAAAGGTACCTGGTTGTTTGATTGCGAAACAGGTGCCAACGTAGCGCAGGGCGTTGCTGCAGATATCTGGTGGGAGCAAATGACCACAGTTAAGCGGCAAATGGTGCCGCTTGCAAACGCCCGTATTGTTAACCTGGGTAATGTTAATTTTGGCCAGGTAACGCCTGCCACCATTACATCTTACAATTATAGTGCATCACCCATTATTGGCAATAATGATGCTTCCAATAAACTGGTTAATGGAGATGTTTTCTGTGTACAAACACGGCAGGGTAATTATAGTAAATTGCAGGTAGTTGCCTATGGCTATGATCTTAAGGTGAATTGGGTTACCTATAAATTAAACCCTGCCTATGTACGTATTGGTGCCGGCTACACACAACCGGAAGATATTGCTGTTTTTTCCAATGAGACCACTGCTTATGTTACAGAGCGTTCCGGCAACCTCGTTAGGGTAAACCTTGCCAATGCAAACCGGAATGTATCTGCAGTGGTTTGCTCAGGATTGCAGGCTCCGCATCAGATCTGGCTTGATGAGGCGCATAACCAGGCATATACAGTTGAATTTGCAAATCCAGGCCGGCTGGTGAGGATAAACCTTGCCAATGGCGCAGTAACGGTGTTGTATAATGGATTAAATATGGCCGTTGGTCTTACCCTTTCATCAGATTTGAAATATGCATATGTCAGCGAGCAGGGCCTTTCGGGTATCAGCCGTATTGAACTGGCAACCGGTATAAAGATTCTTATTGCAGGCGGCCTCACTAATGCTTTCTTTCTTACCTGGTCAGATGTTTCAGAAAGCAGCCTGCTGGTGCCCGAAAGGGATCCGGCCAATAAAATTTCATTGGTAGATGTAACAAAAACAACTGGTAATGTATTTCCGTTTATAAACGGCACTGCACTGCAACCGTCTAGTATTGCCGCTATACAGCCCGGTACCTATTGTGTTTGTTGTAATGATGTAATTGACGAATATTTTTTAACGGTTACAGGCAGCAGCTGGTTGTACAAGGGGATTGGTTATGTACCCTTGAACCTGGTTACTGCGGCGGGTAAAGCAGATACAACCACGCAGCCGCTGTATCCTTTCCAGTTTGCAAAGGATGCTCCTTTTGGTGGTACCCTGCCCATCAATATTGATCATTATAATGCGTTTAATTCTGGCGTGCATTATTACAAAGTCCTGATTGACGGTATACCCCGCACAGAATCATGGAATGACCTGGTGTTAAATACGGTAAACGGGCACTACGATATTATTGAAAATCAAAAACCTGATGTCAATGGTTTTTACAGCATTCATAACCCGGCAAAAGTTTATTATAATACAGACCTGGGATGCCTGCTGAATAGCACGACGGTTACAGACGGTTTGCATCTTTTAAAAGTAGAGTTCTACAATGCCCTGCATTTGCCGGTCAGCAGCATGGGTAATGCCCTGCTGATTAACAACCAGACTTGTATCGCCGCTATGGATATGCCGGAACTGGACGGCAACCCCGCCGATCCCAATTGCGGCTATCTTAAATATACAGATCCCACACACAACGTAACCCTTCATTGGATGGCTTCTCATCCGCAGGGTTTTGCTACTTATTCTTTTGGCATTATTAAAGGTGCCAACGGGCTGGATAGTATGTCCGGTTCCTTGTTTCCAGCCACATCTTTTGTTTTTGATTATGTAAAAACAGTAGCTTTCATTTTAGGCACCTGCCCGGGTGTAGCTGCTTTTGCAGAATCCCTGTACGTGGCAACTACTGTCATTAATGGAGTGGGCCGCCAGAGCCAGTATGACGCATCACGTAGTGTGGCTTTCTGCCTGCGCCATAGTGCAGGGAAAATACAGTTAGCATTTTAAAGAAAAAGCGGTGTTTCTACACCGCTTTTTCTTTAAAACGATTGACTGCTTATGCGAAATTGTTGCCTGTTATTAAAGTAAAATATTCTTGCATCAGTTTGTCATTTAATTGATTTATCGACATACCTGAAATATTGTTTTTGTAATGAATTGTACCAGGCCACCGCAACAGTTAATAACACAAGCTGGATAAATAATTCTATCTGCCAGTGAGAAAATCCTTTTCTTTTGAAATATAGTATTCCAACAGCATAAAGCCGATGAAAAAGGGTATGGCAAAACCTATCAGGTTAAGGTGCATATGCTCCGCTTTGTAATTTTTTGCTGATGTTTTGTAGCATCTGCCTGCTGCTTTCGCAGGTATATACAGGCTGATATTATTTTGCAATAACAGGAATTTTATTAAAGTCTTCCAAAATTGTAGACTTTAATAAAAAAAATATTGATTTGTTTGATTTATAAAAAAATACGCTTTACATTTGTTCCAGTTCTTTAACATACTTATCAAGAAAGGCTGAGGGTAATGGCCCAAAGAAGCCTTGACAACCTGCTGATACTGTTATTACAGTGCCGGCAAGGTGCCAATTCCATCCCCGTTTATATGCAAAGCAGTAAACCGGGACAGATAAGTCAGCATAGTGTTTTAAATATTTCAATAATATTTTAAGCCTTCTGACTACAAATCAGGAGGCTTTTTTATTTAAAGCCCGCCTGTATTTGCTGCCGTCTGCTCTTTCGTAGGTAGGTAAAATGTAATTTTTTTACCATTAAAAAACAGCAATCATGAGTATTACAGCCACCCAGTTAATCCACAGTATTCCCGTAGATCCATTAACAGGGGCCATTTCAGTGCCTATTTATCAAACGTCCACTTTTGTCCAGGAAGCGCCTGGTGTAAACAAAGGGTATGATTATGCCCGTTCAAATAATCCAACAAGAACAGCTGCAGAGCAATTGCTCGCGCAGCTTGAAAATGGACACACCGGTATTGCATTCAGCAGCGGGCTGGCCGCCATTGATGCAGTAGTAAAGTTGTTAAAAAGCGGTGATGAGATTATTGCCGTGGATGATATTTATGGCGGAGCGTTCAGGCTGTTTGCCCGTGTGTATGAAAAATTTGGCATTACCGTCAGCTATGTGGATGCCAGTAACGTTGAAAATGTTTTTAATGCCATCACAATCCGCACAAAATTAATATGGGTAGAAACGCCTACCAATCCAACATTGAGGATAGCAGATATAAAAGCTATTGGTGCAATAGCCAAGGCCAGCGGTTGCCTGCTTTGCGTGGATAATACCTTTGCTACACCTGTCTTGCAGCAACCGCTTTTACTGGGGGCTGATTTGGTAGTGCATTCCGCAACCAAATACCTGGGTGGCCATAGCGACCTGATTGCAGGTTGTGTTGTTACAAAAGATAAAGCCCTCGGTGATGAAATTAAATTTATCCAGAATGCCTGCGGTGCAATCCTTTCGCCATTTGACAGCTGGCTGCTGATACGTGGTATTGAAACATTGCCCCTTCGAATAAAGCAGCATTGTAACAGTGCTTTACAAATTGCGGAATGGCTGCAGCAGCATCCGGCAGTTAAGAAAGTATATTACCCTGGTTTAAAAGATCATGCAAACCATGCTGTTGCGGCGGAGCAATCCAGTGGGTTTGGTGGCATTGTTTCTTTTTGTTTGAAGGAAGATACAGAAACAGCTGCCCACGCATTTGTAAAAGCCACCGGTTTGTTTAAGCTGGCAGAAAGCCTGGGTGGTATTAAAAGCTTGTTGTGCCACCCTGCAAGCATGACGCATAAATCTATTCCGGCAGCGCAGCGCCAGGCAGCAGGCGTTACGGATGGTTTAATACGCTTGTCAGTGGGATTGGAAGAAGCGGAAGACTTAATAGCTGATTTAGAGCAGGCGTTTAAAAAAATAAAAAAAGCAGGAATTGTAAAACTGCTGGTTAATGCGCATGTATAAATGTAACAGCTCCGCTGCGGTGCATGCAGCGGAGCTGTATAAAAAATGTAAACGTTTTATAATTCTCCCCGTGAAGCTGCGTATAGTTCATACCAATCCTGCCTGTCCAGGTCTATTGTAAAAGCATTTACAATATTCCTGATGCGTTGTTCATTGGTGGTGCCAATCAGTGGCAATGCCCCAAATTTTACCAGCCAGGCTACTGCAATGGATTCTATGTCAGCATCATATTTTGCTGCAATTTCTACCAGTTTCCTGCGTACCCTGATAGCTTCGGGGTCAGTACCGGTAGCAATTCTGCCACCTGCCAGTGGCGCGGAAGCCAATGGGCGCATATAGCGTTGCTTAATGTAATCAACCTGGCCATTGTCCAATGCTACAGTGTTAAGCAAATTGAGTTCAATATGATTGGTTACAATAGGAACGCGTAAATAAGAAGCCAGTAACTGGTGCTGGAAAACAGAAAAATTGGTAACACCTATATTTTTCACTTTGCCCGAATCTTTCAGTTGGGCAAGTGTCAACGCCGTTTCTTCCAGGCTGGAAAGCGGGTCAAGGTGATCCAGCAGAAAAATATCTATATAGTCTGTTTTCAGGTTACGCAAAGAATTATCAACGCTTTTCAGGATATGCTCCCTGGAGGTATCGTAATGTTTAACCCTAACGCCGGGTTGGTTTGCGCCAGGCAAACGCAGGCCGCATTTGGTAAACAATACAATGTCTTCGCGTTTAAAAGATTTAGCGCTGATGAGGTTGCCAAATATCTCTTCACACTGGTAGGAACCATAGATATCTGCATGGTCAAAAGTATTGATGCCCAGTTCCAGGCAGAGGTTAACGATTTTTTCCATAGAAGCCTGTGTGTCCGGTGCCTCTGTTGTCCACCTGTAAAAGCCATAAATAGCCGGGGATACTTTTGGCCCTGAATCGCTTAAATAAATCTTTTGCATCAGATGTGTTTATATGGGGTGCAATAATTGCTTTTTCAACTCCTGTCAAAAATAACCCGCTTCACCTGTATATCCGTATTTTTTTAGCTATTTTTTGGAGATACTAGTATTTATGTTTTATATTTGTCTACTAATTTAGTAGACTTTAAGAAATCATTATTACGATGCGCGTACAATTTCTACAACAGCTCCTGGCTAAACAGTCTGCACAATATGAAGGGGAGAAAATTTTTGTGTCCGCTGCCATCAAAGAAGCGGGTGCCTGTTGTTGTAGCTAATTCCGCCGGATCTGTTTACAAATTTGCCAGGCAGCACCGGTAATTTTCTTTCTAATCCGCTCATGACAGAAGCTGGCAGATAGCCGGCAAATTCTAATTTTCAACATTTAAATTTTATAGCAATGAAAAAATCAATTGCAGTCTTTACGCTGTTATTAATCATGTTGTATGCCGTTCCGGCTCCGGCGCAGTCAAAAACAATTACCATCAATGGTAAAATCACTTCATTCGAAGAATCCTTTGCGCTGGAAGGGGTAAGTATACAGGTTAAGGGTGGTGCAAAAAATACGGGTACACAGGCAGATGGCACTTTTAGCCTGGAACTGTTACCGGAAGAAAAATACTGGAGCTAAGCTTACCGGGTTATGAGAAGAAGGAAGTTTCTGTTACAGGTGCGGGGGAATATGATATCGTTTTGCGGCGGGCGAATAATTTTTCGTACACCATATTGAACGGGTCTACCGGGCGGCGGCAGCCGTGCGCAACAAGACTGTGAAATAAATGAGAAAATAAATTATTTATAAAACTTTTATACTGCGTTTTTCATTACCAGTAACAGATCAGATAAGTAAATCAATAGTATGGCAAAGTTTATTACAAGTATACAATTGCACAAGGCAGATGAAGCCGATTATGCAAAACTGAACAATGAAATGGAAAAAGCTTCTTTTCATTTAAAGAAGGACGCTGCATCCGGTAAATCACCGGGCATAAAAAGAAAAGAATACAATTGCACCGGTAATATCACCCTCAAAGATGTGGCAGATGCTGTCTACCGGGCGGTAAAGAAGACAGGCCGGGATTACTCATTTACTATTATGAGGAATAAGGGCAATTACAATATGGGATGATATTCCTTGCTGTTGATGCCGGCATTTCTTTACTTTTACATCGGCAACGGCGTTAACAAAAAAATACCAGGTTTAGAGTAAGTTTGCCGTGCTTACAAGGCTGTATCTTTATTTGTTCACTGGAATATTATACAACAAAAAATTATATTGAATGAAAAGTATTATAAAAGTGCTGTTTTTTTTAATGCTGTCAACCGCCGGCCTGGCACAAAGCAAAGCGGTATTACCGGTAAATGAGTTTGAGAAAGCCATACAGGTCAAAGGCGCCCAGTTGTTGGATGTAAGAACACCTGCTGAGTATAAAGAAGGTTATATAAAAGGGGCAGTAAACGCTGACTGGCAAAGCGAAAAGGAATTTGCGGCACAGGCAAAGAAGCTGGATAAAACGGCGCCCGTATATGTATATTGTTTAAGCGGCGTACGCAGTGGCAGAGCAGCAGACTGGCTGGCCGCCAATGGTTTTAAAGAGATCATTAACCTGGAAGGGGGTATACAAGCCTGGAAGGCCGCAGACAAAAAAATTGCAATAAAATAAGCTGGTGAATTTTTTCTTTTCCTTCTTTTTAAGCTTTACAGGTTCGCTCACACCCGGTACCATTAACCTGAGCGCCGTTCAGCTTGGCCTCGATAAAAAGCCACAGGTTGCATGGCGGCTGGCATCAGCCGCTGCATTGATTGAATATGGCTATGCCTGGCTGGCTGTAAAATTTGAGGCGTATATTACTGCTGCACCTCTTGTAGTTAAAAATTTTCAGTTGCTGGCTGCAGTTGTGATGCTTACACTTGGTTTGCTTACTATCCGGTCTGCTTCACGGCATTCAAATTTTACAGTAAAATTCAATAACAGTGGTTTCCGTCGCGGCATTGTACTTGGCATTCTTAATCCGCTTGCCATGCCTTTCTGGATTGGTATTACCGCTTACCTGAAGAGCCAGCAATGGATTGACCTGTCAACAAATCTGCAATTGCACAGCTACCTGGCAGGTGTTTCGGCCGGGGTATTTACATTACTGGTATCAGTGGCTTACCTTGCTAATAAAGTGGTTGCCATTATACAGCAGAGAAGTGAATTACTGAAAAAAATTCCGGGTTTTATCATGCTTGCACTGGGTAGTTTTGCACTGATCCGCTACTTATTGCATTAACCGGCTGCTTATATTTATTTGATAGTCTTTGTAAGTCTGCCACATCTTTTGCCCTCTACTAATTTATTTTTTGATCAGTGCTGCATAGATATGGCTGCTATTGTATATGGAAGGCAGTTCATGCAATTTACTGAATGAATTATAGCCGGCTCTTGAAAAAATTGTTTTTAGTGTTTTACAACTGGCCGGATAGGGCACCCATTTATTAGCTTTGTCTGTATCGTATTCTACTATTACAAAGACCCCATGGCTGGCAAGTTGTTTTTCTATGCCGGCAATAAAATCAATTTTATCCGCCACATAATGCAATGAATTGGCCATCAGAATGCCATCCAGTCTGTCAAAGGGAAATGGCTCTTTAGTGAAATCCATCAGCAAAGAATTTATGTGAATCTTATTCGGGTTGCGCTGAGGTTGTAATATGACCGGTGATTTATCAGCAGCATATACAGTACTGCCTTTTTGCAGCAGGTTTGCAAGTGCATAGGTGAATAGCCCCGAGCCGCAGCCTAAATCAGCCCAGCGGGCGGCAGATTTGTTTGTAATGTCATTGTTGTTAATAAGTGCGATGGCGTCCTGCAGGGTCATGCAGCAATTTAATTTATAAGAACCAGTAACTAATAAGTATTACTTGTTCAACTTTACAAAACATGGTAGCATCGTATAAGTCAGCATTATAACGTTGGTACATCATCCAGCGAATAATAAACTTTCAGTCCTCTTTCAGTGGCAATTCTAACATCTTCATCTGCGCCTTTTGATGCGCCCTCCAGTCTTAGTACGGCATCACACTTTTGGAGCAGGCGGTGGGCTACGGGGTATAATATTTCTTCATATGCTTTATCGCCTGGCTGCACCGATCCAGCCAGGTGAAGCAGGGGCAGTGCCACCCATTCGCCAATCATAGGTATATGTCCTTTCCTGAATATTGGCAAAGCAACAGCCTCCAGCTTATCCAGGTTTTGCTGCATCCGTTTTGGGTCATCGTTTGTGCCACTTCTGTAGGGGCCTGCAATTAATATCAGCATGTGTTTTAATTTTTTACAAAGCAAGCAAGAAGGCGCCAGATAAAAGTTAAGGTATATTAAGAAATGCGCCTGGTTTTATTTTTCCTGATAGCGCTTAAAAATTCGGGTGTAATGCCCAAATAAGTAGCAATTTGTTTTTGGGTTACCTGCTGCGCAATATGCGGATATTTGACCAGGAAATTTTCATACCTGTTCTGCGCTGGCAGGGATAGATTTTCAATAATTCTCAGCTGCTCCCTGGTGTAAGCATTTTGCATGAGTATACGGAAGAATCGTTCAAATTTGGGAACCTTAACATATAGTTTATCCAGCTGTTCTTTGCTTAGCTGGAATAGGCAGCTATCTTCTATTGCTTCTATCTGCATCATGGCTGGTTTTTCATGCAGAAAGCAGAACATATCTGTTATCCACCAGTCAGCTACTGCAAACATAATAGTAGACTCTTTGCCTGAATCATCTGTAATATACGCCCGTACGGCACCGGTGTGGACATAGCTAATACTTTTGCAAACTTGTCCTTTTGTAAGAATGCACGTTTTTTTTGCAACTTGCTTATACGTTAAAACCGATGTAAAATAATTTGTCTCTTCATTGTCGGGCATTATATGCCTGGCAATATTTTTTAGTATTAAATCATATGTCATGCGTGGACAGGATTACATTAGCCATCATTTTACTGATCAATTCTTTCAAAAGTTTATATGCCAGCATAGCAGTCGTATCATTTATATCCCTGGTCAGATTATATTCAACCAGGTCAGCGCCTGCAATCGGTACATTTATCTGCTGTATTAGTTGAATAAGTTCCCTGCTGCTGAGCCCGCCGGGTTCATGATGCGAAATACCAGGCGCAAATGCGGGATCCAATACATCCAGATCCAATGAAATATACAGGGGCGATGAAAGTCGCTGCATAAAGGCCGTATTGAAATCTTTCATCTCAATGATGCTGACGCCAATTTTTTTTGCCTGTTCCCGCTGCTGGGCGGTAAGTGTACGAACGCCAGCCGGGGTGAGCGATTTAACTTTCCCCTGCTCCATTATCCTGGCAAAAGGGGAGGCGTGTGATAAAGGGTTGTTATTAAAATTGTCATACAAATGTATTAAATGCTTTTGCCGGACTACTATCATCAAAAAATATATAGCCTGCATCGCTGTAAGCAATACCTTCTTTGATTTCCATGCCATTTTCTGCAAATGCATTCGCTGAACCTTCTTTGCCCATCAGCCTGATTCTCGCAGGTGCCGGTGCAGGGCCCCGCAGAAATGAAGCGTTGCTGTCATAGGGTATTCCCACAATTTTAATCATGGCAGGAATTTATAAAAGGTCTACACGTTTGCCGGTGGCAGCACATTTATAGATTGCTTCCACAATGCGGATATCGCGCAGCCCTTCTTCTCCTGGTACCAGCATGGGCTTTTTTTGCATAATAGAAAGGGCGTCATCATCCATCTGCCTGGCCTGCTGCCAGGGTACATCGTAAGGCGTATTGATTTCTCCCAGTGGGCTGCTGCCTTTTAAACCGTTATAGCCAGAATAAGGGGCCATTTTAATATCACCTTTTTCTGAATGGATATTCATAAAATTCACATTTTCACCAAAGCTGGTTTTAATGTTTGCGAGCACGCCGCCCGGAAACTCGAGCGTGGCAATCACGGTTTCATCCAGGCCGTCTTTATAAATTTCGGGTCTTGTAGTAGATGTTTTAGCAGACACAATGGCGATTGGTTCCATGCCGGTTCCCAGCCTGGCACCCTGTATGGCATAGACACCCATATCATACAAAACGCCACCGCCCAGTGCACGGGTTTGTTTCCAATGATTGGTGCGGTTATCAACATACCCTGCCGCGCAGTCCACCTGCAGCATCTTTCCCAGGGCATGTTGTTTAACTAGTTTAGTGTATTGCTGTGTGTTAGGTTCATGGTGCAGGCGGTAACCAATGGCCAGTGATTTTTTGTTTTTATTACAGGCATCAATCATGTCCTGGCATTCTTTTGCAGTCATTGCCATGGGCTTTTCGCACCATACATCTTTACCGGCGGCGGCTGCGCGGATAACATATTCACGGTGCATTGAAGGAGGGAGGACAACGTACACTACATCAATATCGGGGTTGCTGGCAATGGCATCAAAATTCTGGTAATTATAAATGTTTTTGTCAGGGATATTATATTTCGCTTTCCACGCGGCTGCTTTAGAAGGGGTGCCGGTAACAATGCCTGCCAGGTAGCAATTTTTTGTTTGCTGTAATGCGGGTGCCAGCAAATCGGTACTGTAATAACCCAGGCCTACCAGCGCCACCCCCAGTTTGTCTTTTTTGCGTCTGCCGGCCAGTAAAATATTGGGCGAAAGGAGCAGGGCGCCACCGCCAATGGCCATGTTCTTTAAAGCGTCTCTTCTGGATTGCTGGTGCATCGTTTTGTATTTTTTGAATGAAGTAAATAAAGGAAGGCAATAAAGTTAGTTAAATAACAGGCAGCTGGTACCTTATTTCAATTCCGGCTGCATTTTGCCATTATAATCAACCTGGAAGCAAACACGGATTTTTTTTAATGTAATCTTCTTTTTTTTATCATACCGCCTTTTGTATCTTTTACTGAATTTCTCACCACAAAAGCATTTTCGTCAATCCGTTCAATGGCCGCATTTAATTTGCTTACTTCCAGTCTTGTTATTACCGTGTATACAATATCAATATCGTAGGTTTCACCACTTTTGCCGTAGCCTCTTTTTCCCCGGTAAACGGTAACGCCCCGGCCCATCTCATCGGTGATCATTTTGCGAATGGCATCATTCTTTACTGATATGATGGTTACGCCGGTGTATTCTTCAATGCCCTCAATAATAAAATCGATGGTTTTGGATGCTGCCAGGTAGGTGAGTACTGAATAGAGTGCCGTCTCTACCGAAAGCAGGTAAGCGGCGATGCAAAAAATAATAATATTAAAACAGAGTATCACATCGCCGATGGTAAGGCTTGTTTTGCGGCTGATAAAAATAGCCAGTACTTCTGTACCATCCAGCACAGCGCCCCCACGTACGGATAGTCCAATGCCGGCACCCAAAAAGAAGCCACCGAAAACCGCTACCAGTAATTTGTCATGTGTCACATCCGGAAAGGGAAAGAAAGCAGTACAAAGGGCCAATCCGATAATAGCAAGGCTTGCTTTAAAGGCAAACGTTTTATCAATCACCACCAGCCCCAGTAATACAAAGGGAATATTGATAATGACCAGTACAATTGCCAGCGGAAAAGACGCCAGTTCGGATATCATCAGTGCAATGCCGGTGGCGCCACCATCAATAAATTTTGTGGGCAGCAAAAAACTTTTAAGTCCGAACCCCGCTGCAAAAATACCGCTGCATATAAGCAATGTGTCTTTTATATGCCGCCAAACGTTCAACCGCAGCTCCCTGAGTCCTTTGGCCATTTCAAAGGGCGACAAAGGTTCCTGCTTACTTTTTTTCCGGTAAACCGTATTGGTAACTATCTGCGACCAGAGTGGGTTCATATCAATAAAGTTAATAAAACAGCCGCTTTTACATCATTAAAAACTCCCTCCTGATTGTTTCGGGGGTTTCTTATCTTCAGCCAACAGCATATTAATTGAATGGATCCATCACCGCTTAAAAAAACAATCGGTCTCTGGCCGGCGGTTTCTATTATCATTGGCAGTATCATTGGCTCGGGCGTATTTATGAAACCAGCCACCATGGCGGAACAGCTTGGCTCACCCTTATGGCTGGCCGCAGTTTGGATTATAGCAGGTATTTTCTCATTGATTGGTGCGTTGATTTATGCAGAAGTGGGGGCTATGTTGCCGGAAACAGGCGGACAGTACGTCTACTTCCGGCATATGTATGGAAAGTTTGTGGCCTTTTTATATGGCTGGGCGGCATTTGCCGTAATTAATACGGCGGCGGTAGCAGCCATTGCTTTTGTTTGCGCTCAGTACGCAGATTATTTCTTACACATGCCACGCATGGATGCAGTAGCTGAGCATTCCATCACCTTACATATTCCCCTGCTGGGTAATCTTTATCCATTGGAAAACCTGGGTGTAAAATTACTGGCGGTGGCATTGGTGGCAGGTTTAACCATCCTGAATTATGTCAGTGCAAGGGCCGGCAGCGCATTGCAGGTTGTTTCAACGCTGGTAAAAATGCTTGTCATAGGAGCGCTGGTATTCGGCATTTTTTTTTCGGGCAGAGGCGATGCACAAAATTTTATTGAAGCCGTTCATCCAAAAGAAGGCATCGGTTTGCTCAGCGGTCTTGTAGGTGCACTAACCGGTGCATTTATGGCATACGATGGATGGATAAATATTACGTTTGTAGGGGGTGAAATCAGTAACCCGCAGAAAACAATACCCCGCAGTTTATTTATGGGGGTTTTTGCCTGCATAGTGCTGTACGTATTGGTTAACCAGGCTTATCTCTATGTGCTGCCGGTAGAAAAAGTGGCCGGGTCGGCGCTGGTAGCGGCTGATGCTATTAGTATTGCGCTGGGTACTACCAGTGCTGCTATAGTTGCTGCTATGGTAGTCATCTGTACATTCGGCGCCATTAATGGTAATATTATGTCTGTTGCGCGGGTAACCTATGCCATGAGTATTGATAAACTTTTTTTATCATGGACGGGTAAAGAACATCCCCGTTTTCGCACGCCGGGCAACGCATTGCTGTTACATGGCATCTGGTCATGCTTGTTCATCATCAGCGGGTCTTTTGATATGCTGGCAGATATGTTTACATTTATTTCATGGGTAGCGTACCTCATGGGTGCGGTAGGTATTTTTATATTGCGCAGGAAAATGCCGCATACTGCCCGGCCCTATAAGGCGTGGGGTTATCCATTGCTGGCGGGTTTGTTTATAGCCTTTGCAACGTTCTACGTAGTGAGTACTGTCTGGAACGATATAAATAATTATAATACCGGTAAAGCACCGGTGATTAATTCATTACTGGGCTTGGCCATTACCGCATTGGGTATTCCGCTATACTGGTATTTTAAGCGGAGGAAAGCTAAGACGAATAATTAAGTTTGAAACTTTCGGACAAAATAGCGAAGTTCTGCAGGCTGCTCTTACGGATTCATTCTTTGCCACTGATTTTGATGAACCAACAAAGCCATTTACACGTATATAGGGTATGGAGCTGAATAAAATGAAAAGAACTCAATTCCCAGTACTGTTTACTTTATTGTTTTTGGGTGCAGCAGTACTAGCTCCTGCCTGTACCAAGCAACAGACTGCCATTAATTATAATAGCATTGCTGCAAATACTGATTCTATGCCAAATACCGGTACCAAAAAATACCTTGCACTGGGCGATTCTTATACCATCGGCACATCGGTGCAGGAAGCAGACCGTTACCCGGTTCAAACCGCCGCCATTTTAAAAGCAGAGGGTGTTGATATGGCCAGCGTAGAGATCATTGCCACCAATGGCTGGACGACCGGCGATTTAATCAATGCTACCCAAGGCCGGCCGGTGAGCACGGATTACAATGCCGTTAGTTTATTAATTGGCGTTAACAACCAGTACCAGGGTAAAAGTCTTACTGCCTACAAAGAAGAATTTACCACGCTGATAAAACGTTCTATACAACTGGCCAATGGCAAACCGGATCATGTTTTTGTATTGTCTATTCCTGATTATTCGGTTACGCCTTTTGCCAGCAGCAGTAACCGCTCCCAGATTGCAAAAGAAATTGACGAATTTAATGCAGCCAATAAGTTAATCGCCAATGATTTTAAAGTGCACTATCTGTACATAACAGAAGAGTCAAGAAAGGCAGCTTCTGATCCTTCTCTGGTGGCATCAGACGGTTTGCATTTCTCCGGCAAAGAATATGCGGTCTGGTCGCTGCAGCTGGCTCCTTTAATGAAACCATTTTTAAAATAGCAATGGTTGGTTTTATTCCTGCCGCAATTTTAGCCGGGCAATCGCTAAGTTTGGTATACTTAAACCCAAACAGATGGCCGCCTTCAAAACACCTATCCTGTTCTTTATTTGCTGTTTTTGCTGCGCTGTGGTATATGCGCAGGTACAGCTGCCTGCTTTTACTGGCTATGCCACACCGGTAGAAGCCAGCAATGAAGAAGATGAAAGTGTGTTGTTTAGTGAGAAGGAAGGTTTGCACAACTGGATAAACACGCGGCAACAGCTGCAGTATTTTTTTAACGTTAGCACAGGCGGTACACTGGCTATAAGTTTGTTTACAAAAAATAATATTACGGGCAGTAAAATAGCCATCAGCATAGCAAATAAAAAATTCATCGTGGCGGTTCCTGCTGGTAAACAGTTTAAAAAAGTTTTTGTGGGAACCCTCACTAATGTCCAGCCGGGGTTTTATTCTATTAATATTAGGGCGCTCAAAAAAGCAGGTACCAATATCGCAGCTATTAAGTCCATTGAATTGAGTGGTACAGCAACAAAAGGTTTGCAGTTCAATGCAAAGACCAGGCGCAATGCAGCTTCGGTTCACCTTAAATACCCGCTTCCGGATACAGCCAAAGTGATTGCTTTTTATGACGAGTTAACCATACCGGCTGGCGCCGATCAGGTGCATTCGTATTTTATGGCCACCGGTTTCAGGCGCGGGTATTTTGGCATCCAGGTAAACAGCGCTACGGAGCGCAGGGTTATTTTTTCTGTGTGGGATGCCGGTAATGAGGCGGCCGACAGAAATAATGTTGCCGCTGAAAACCGGGTACAATTGCTGGGTAAGGGCAGCGGTGTGGTAGCGGGCGATTTTGGCAATGAAGGCACTGGCGGGCATAGTCATTGGGTCTACAACTGGAAATCAGGAGAGACATACAAATTCATGGTAACAGCCCTGCCAGACAGTGCCGGCAATGCTACCCTGTACACGGGTTATTTTTTTAGTCCGGAATTGCGGAAATGGAAATTGATTGCAGCATTTAAAGCACCTAAAGACGGAAAATATATAAACGGCCTGTACTCCTTTGTAGAGAATTTCTGGGGCGTCAATGGCCAGTTGCAGCGCAAAGCATTATTTGGAAACCAGTGGGTGCGGTATGATGATGGTATATGGAAAGAAATAACAACTGCCTCTTTTTCTTACGATGCAACGGGCAAGGCGGGCAACCGGACAGACTACGGCGGCGGTGTAGAAAACGGGCAGTTTTATCTGTGGAACGGCGGCTTTCAACCCGCAACAGCAAAATATGCCGACGTGTTTGCCCGGACTGCCCTTGCCCAAAGCCCCGTGATTGATTTGTATAACAATGCAGACAGCATAGCACAGGCTGTTGCAGACCAGCAACAAATTGCAGCTGCCATAGCAGCTGGTCAGCTGGATACCAGCGGTTCAATACATGGCATGTATTATAAAATATTAAAAGATGGCAATGGCAGTGAAGTGTTGCTCAGCGATACTGTTATTGCCTGCTACAAAGGCGCCCTGCTGAATGGAGAAGTGTTTGACGAAACAAAAGCTAAGCCGGCAAGCTTCCCGCTGAACCGGTTAATACAAGGCTGGCAGATTGGATTGCCTTTATGCAGGGTAGGGGGTAAGATAAGGTTAATCGTTCCATCCGGACTGGCATATAGTATCCGTACCCGGTCTTCCAAAATTCCGCCCAATAGTATTTTAATATTTGATATAGAAGTGGTGGCGGTAAAGCGGTGAAGCTAAGTGGGGATGAGAATAAGCGTAGTGTGCGCTGCTAAGAGTAAGAAGAGAAAAGGGTAGAAGGTTAATGCCCTTTTGGCTCTGTGCGCTATTGTTGGCTAAGAGCACGAAGAGCAAAAGAGTAAACCAGCTTCTTTTCCCTGTTCGCCCTGTTTGCTCTGTGCAATAATGTTAGCTAAGAGCACGAAAAAAAATTAACAAGTTCTTTTTCCCTGTTAGCCTGTGCGCTATTGTTGGCCAAGAGCACGAAGAGAAAAAGAGTAAACCAGTTTCTTTTCCCCTGTTGGCCCTGTGCGATTTTTTTACCTCGTAAGCATTTGTATAACTGCTGCGTGTTGCGGATAAAATTGCAGCAACTCCGCACGATCGCCCATTTCAAAATCAGCGAAATCAAAACCGGGAGAAACGGTGCAGCCTACCAGGGAATAATCGCCGCCCTCTCGTGTTTTTGATCCAAACCAGCTGCCTGCCTTTACCAGGCATTGAAAATGTTCATTATTTCCAGGATTATTGCCAAGCAGGTGTTCCGTTAATTTGCCGGCCTTGTCTATTTCATATACTACCAGGGCATCTCCATAATAAAAATGCCATAGTTCATCAGAAGCAATGCGGTGAATAGCAGAGAACTGGTTGTTCTCCAGTAAAAAATAAATAGCGGTGGCTACGGGTCGTGGTCCATTAAAACTTGCTGGTAGCTGTTGCCGGGGCAATACAAGATCTGCGCAATAAGTCCGGGTATACGATCCACCCTCTATGTGCCTGGTTAGCTGTAAGGTATTTATCCAGTAATCAGCGGTTAGCTTCATCTACTGTTCTATTTTTACCTTCATTTCTTTTTTACCATAATACCAGGCGTTCAGTTGTTCTTTTACGCGTGCGGTATCAGCAGCTGTGCATGGAACGATAGTATATATCTTAAAGCTGAGTGAATCTTTGGTCTCTACAGCAGCTGTACTGCTATAGTCTTTCAAAATACGTACGTCTTTTAGTTGCTCATAACGCCGGGCAGCCCTTGCTTTTTTATCCGTTGTTTCAAACACAAATTTATAGCCCGCGGACGCTGTTGCAGTAGCATCATTTTGTGCAGGCAATGTGGTGTTTGGCGCTGTTTTGATATTGCCGGCCAGGCTATCCGGAATCCTTGACACAGAATCTGTTGGTGCTGGTACTACCGCAGCTGTATCCTGTACAGGGACAGTATTTGCATCTGTGAGCGGAACGGCTGTCTCATCGGTTGTATTCTTATTATACAAATAGTAGCCACCCCAGCCTATCAGCGCCAGCGTTACAAGTACAACCAGGAGTATAATTAATCTTCCACCATTGTTGCTACTGCCGTTGCTGGCTTCATTGCCATTGCTGTACGTCGGTTTTCTTTTTAATTCTACATGCTTTTGTGGTATTTCCTCTATTTTCTGCTGTATTACCGTACCGGCAGTAAATGTATAGGCGCCGTCTTTATTTTTTTGCAAAGAGCCAATGCCTTCAAAATAAAAAGGTTTGCCAATATTCAGGTACTGAAAAGCGGTCGCAATATATGAGTAGAGATCGGCTTCAGCCAGTGGCTTCATTTTGCCGGTCTGTTCTTTAATATATTGTATCAGGGTATCATCCAGCTGTGTGCCGGTTTTGGCGTCAAAGGAGATGCCATCAATGGGCGTTTTAATTTTCGCAGTGTCATCTGGTAATACAGCCCTGTCATCCAAAGTAAACAAACCAATTCCCGGCAGGGAAAGCTTTTTATACTGATACAGGTAGGGACCTAATAAATTGTCTACTTTCAAAGCAGTAAGTTTTACCAGCCAAATTACAATAAATCGCTGTCTTACAAACAAATAAAAGCAGATAAAATGGAGCATACCGGTGCAGGCTGTATTTTTGCACAAATATTATTATGCTGAGTGAACGTGAAAAGCAGTTTATAGCATACTGGGAGAAAAACCGGCTCAAAGAGAAAAAAGTTTTCCGCCAGTTACTGGTGGGTTTACCCCTTGGACTGTTGTTTGTAGTGCCCATTATCCTCAATTTTTCTTCTGGCTGGTACAAGCGTGCCAATATGTGGGCAAGGGGCCATGCTGATGACAGTTCCGGCACTGTACTGCTGGTAGCCGCACTCATTATCCTTGTTTTTATCGCAATTTTTTCTAAAAGGCATCGCTGGGAGATGAATGAACAGACTTATCGTGAACTGGAAGCCAGGGAAGAAAAAGAAAAGGAAGCGCCGGATGCAGCAAAAGACTTTTAGGAATGGTCTGAGCATACAGATATATTTGCGAAATTTTATATGAAAATGAGGAAAATTATTATTGCCACGCTGGCCATTTTTGCAGTAATCAGTTCGTGCAGCAAGAAAGATAATACCTGTGATTATGATCCATGTGCCCTGAAGGCGCCCGCCGCTGAAATCACGCAGCTGGAAACATATTTATCAGGTGCCGGCATTACTGCCACAAAACATTGCAGCGGTATGTATTACCAGATAATTACGCCGGGTGCAGATAAGGCGCCTGGTGTTTGTTCTTATGTAAGCGTTAATTACAAAGGAATGTATACTGACGGAACCGTATTTGACCAGACTACTACTACCCCATACATCAGTACACTAATTGCATTGATTGAAGGTTGGAAAAAAGGCATCCCCCTGATAAAAAAAGGTGGCAAAATAAAACTGTTTATTCCGCCAACACTGGCATACGGGCCAACCCCCTCCAATGGAATCCGCGCCAATGCCATTTTAGTTTTCGATGTGGAACTGCTGGATTTGCAGTAATAAATGGGCCTTCCTGTTGGTTGAAAACGGGCTGATTTCCACTATTAATGTTGGTACTGCTGCCTGTAAATGCACCCGTCTGCGGCCTGGCTGATCATGCAGTCAGTTAATCATTACCTTTACTGTAAACAACCGCATTGCCACACGAAGCCATTTCTGTATTTGATATTTTTAAAATAGGTATCGGCCCTTCCAGCTCTCATACCCTGGGGCCATGGCGGGCAGCGGAACGTTTCCTGCAATCACTTGAAAAAAATAAACAATTACAGGATATAACAGCCATAGAAGTTCTATTGTATGGATCGCTCGCTAAAACCGGCCGGGGCCATGGTACAGATACCGCCGTGTTACTGGGTTTAAGTGGTGACGACCCGGTAACTTTTGATGTAAATAATATTACCAGTAAGATTAATGATATCAGCAGCCGGAAAAAACTATTGCTGAACGGCAGGCATTCGATTGATTTTGATCCCGCCAAAGACATTCATTTTCTTTTTACTGAAACATTGCCCTACCACCCCAATGCGCTTAGTTTTTTGGCCACCACAAAAAATGATACGGCTTTTGCCGAAACCTATTATTCAATTGGCGGCGGTTTTGTAAAAAAAGAAGGCGAAGTGGAGCAGGCCGGCGGCAATATTCAATTACCTTTTCCCATTAACACGGCTGATGATTTGCTGCACTGGTGCATGAAGGGACTTTCTATCAGCGAAGTGGTAATGGAGAATGAACTGGTCTGGCGTAGCGAAGCTCAAACAAAAAAAGGCTTGCTTGATATATGGCAGGTAATGGCTGAATGTATGTACCGGGGTTGTCACCAGCAAGGCATTTTACCAGGCGGACTGCATGTAAAAAGAAGGGCGTTTGCCCTCAATAAAAAACTGCTCCCACAAAAAAATTATACAGATTATCATTCCTGGATGCTGGCCATCCGCAATGGCGGAAGCGATTTTAAATATATTCTCGATTGGGTAAGTTGCTTTGCATTGGCGGTAAATGAAGAAAATGCCTCGTTTGGCAGGGTGGTAACCGCGCCTACCAATGGCGCAGCAGGTGTTATACCGGCTGTACTGCAGTATTACATCACTTTCTGTGATGGGTTTAAGGAAGATAAAATTGTACAGTTTATGCTAACGGCTGCGGAAACAGGCAGCATCTTTAAAAAAGGGGCCACTATTTCTGCTGCTATGGGTGGTTGCCAGGCAGAAATAGGGGTTTCTTCGGCCATGGCGGCGGCGGCACTCACCGAATGTATGGGTGGCACACAGCGGCAATGCCTGATGGCTGCTGAAATTGCCATGGAACACCACCTCGGATTAACCTGCGACCCCATTGGCGGCCTGGTGCAGGTGCCCTGTATAGAACGAAATACGATGGGCGCCATCAAAGCCATTACGGCTTCACAACTTGCCCTGCAAAGCAGTCCGGATTTTGCCAAGGTTTCATTGGACGCGGTTATTAAAACCATGTGGGATACCGCACTGGATATGAACAGCAAATACAAGGAAACCAGTGACGGCGGATTGGCCATTAATATTCCGATTAGTTTGCCGGAATGCTGAACCCCCGTCCCCTAAAAGGGAGATGTAGTGCGAACCATCCTTATAATATTGAAATGAATGTATTATCTCAGCGGGCGGCGTAGTCTCTCGCGATGACGCACTAAGTGAATATCATAATTCACAGACAGCGCTTCCCAATAAACAAGCAGCTGAATTGATTGCGATGCAACGATAATGCTATGAAAAGCCAATACTGGAATTTGAAAGAAAAACTTTAATAATTAACTGCGACTATAATTTGTATTGACTATTGCGGAAGCTCCCTCTCCAGCGAAGCGGGACCGGGAGTGAGTCAGTGAGATCAATTCAGCAACGGATCTACTTCAATGTCTTTCATCTCCACATTTGTATAATCTTTTATCTCATTATACAGTGTATCTCTTTCTATTGGCTGGCGTTTTACCTGTTTGATCAACGTAACCAAATCGCCCGTGCTCATTGAAGGCGTCTGCTCTTCGCTGCCGGCCATGGAGTAAATCTTTGTGCTGTCATCAATGGTGCCGTCCAGGTCATTAACTCCAAACGACAAGGTCAGTTGCGCATTTTGCCGCCCCAGCATGGGCCAGTACGCTTTCAGGTGCGGGAAGTTATCAAGGTATAAGCGGGCCACTGCATACAGGCGCATGTCTTCTATCACCGTACTTTCTGCAATATGGCTCATATCATTGTCCTTGTTCCTGAATTTAAGGGGGATGAAGGTATTAAAGCCCCCGGTTTCATCCTGCAGTTGCCGCAGGCGTTCCATATGATCAATGCGGTGTTCAAATTTTTCAATATGACCATACAGCATGGTGGCATTGCTGTGCATACCCATTTTATGTGCGGTGCGGTGTATGTTCAGCCAGCCATCAGCATCTACTTTATCTGCGCAAATCTGCTGCCGTATATCCGGATGAAAGATTTCCGCGCCCCCACCCGGCAGTGAATCAAGGCCGGCAGCATGCAGCAACTGCATACCTTCTTCAGCGGATACTTTTGCCTTGCGGAACATGTAATCCAGTTCCACCGCAGTATATCCTTTTATATGCAGCCCCGGCCGGTGGGCTTTTATCTGCTTCATTAAATCAATAAAAAAAGCCAGGTTTAATTTAGGGTGTACGCCACCAACAATATGCACTTCCGTAATAGGTTTGTTATCGTACCCCTTTACAATATGCATCATCTGTTCGGTACTTAGTTCCCATCCTTCTTCGCGGTGGGCATACAATTTTGAATACGCACAGAATGCGCAGGAGAACACACAGACATTGGTAGGTTCTATATGAAAGTTCCGGTTGAAATACGTTTTGTTGCCATGCAGTTTTTCGCGCACATAATTGGCCAGTAATCCCAGGTAAGAAAGACTGCCTTTTTCAAAGAGCAATAAGCCTTCGGCAGCTGTTATTCTTTCCGCTGCCAGTATTTTTTCTCCAATTTGTGACAATTCTTTGTCTTCGTTTTTTATTAGGGGGGATGCCTGTAATACACTACTCATTGCTGAACTCTTTTAGTGCCGCAAAGTTACATTATTTAATGCCTGCCCGGAAGATTGATGTCCAGGAAGCGGATGTGTTTTTTAAAATAACTTTTGATGGATGGGATTAGCTATTGTTTTTGAACATCTGTACAGTTTTTTTGTTATAATTCTCCATAAATAGATTCCGGTTTTCCATAAAACGCGGAGAAAAACTTGTCCAATTATCCACATCTTGTGAGTAATAACTGCACGGTATGTATCTTTTGATGAATTATATTTGAGACAGGCGGTTACGATAATAATTTGTACCATTATTTTAACAAAAGTGTATTCCTTTTTAAGAAAGGATAACTTTAAAAACAACTTGATTTGACAGAAGCCATTATTAACCTTGAGTCAGTAAACCCAATTGAATTTTTTGGGGTAAACAACGGTAAGCTCGACATCCTGAAAAAGAAATTTCCCTTATTAAAAGTATTGAGCCGTGGCACCCAGGTAAAACTGAGCGGTTCGCCTGAGCAGGTAGAATCTGCCAAAGAAAAAATTAGTCTTATTGTGCAGTACCTGGAACGGAATGGGCACATGAGTGAAAATTACTTTGAGCAAATTCTTGGCGGGGACGATGCAGAAGTAGTGGATAATTTTATAGACCGCAATCCCAATGAGATCCTGGTATTTGGTCCGCATGGTAAAACAGTCCGTGCCCGCACCGCTAACCAGAAGCATATGGTGGCCAGTATCGATAAAAATGATATCCTTTTTGCCATCGGGCCAGCCGGTACCGGTAAAACGTATACCGCGGTTGCACTGGCGGTTCGTGCCTTAAAAAACAAACTGGTAAAGAAAATTATTCTTACCCGGCCCGCGGTAGAAGCCGGTGAAAGCCTTGGTTTTTTACCGGGCGATTTGAAAGAAAAGATTGATCCTTACCTGCGTCCTTTGTATGATGCGTTGGATGACATGATACCCGCAGACAAGCTGGGCTATTATATGAGCACACGCACTATAGAAATAGCTCCTTTGGCTTATATGCGCGGCCGTACGCTTGACCATGCTTTTATCATACTGGATGAGGCGCAGAATGCTACCGATCTGCAATTGAAGATGTTTCTTACCCGTATTGGCTCCAATGCAAAAGCCATTATTACGGGGGATCTGACCCAGGTGGATTTGCCCCGCAACCAGCGGAGCGGTCTTGAAAAAGCCGTACGTATATTGCAAAATGTGGATGGCATCGCACACATTAAGTTAGATGAAGAAGATGTGGTTCGTCACCGCCTGGTTAAAGCCATCATCAGGGCGTACGACAAAGAAAAGATAAGAGAAGATGGAAACCCGCAATAGAAAATCCGGAATTATTAAAACAAGGCGCTATAAGAAGCGCCTTTCTTTTTTGCCGGCTGCGCCGCCAACTGGTAAAACAACAGCAGGGAATGAAACAGCGGCTTTTTCCGGGATATTGCTGTCTGAGCAAGTACCGCAGCGGGCATCTTGTAATAGTAGCATCATACTGGCTTGTTAATGGAAAATTATTTGCTGCATAAAGCCCTGTTTTAGATAGTTTTGCCGGGCAGTGTAAAATCACAGTCCCCGGCCGGAGACAAGCCAACAAAGCGCCGGCACATGTCACTGATGGGTGGGGTTTTTGTGGAACAGTAAGCGTAGGCGGATGTAAATTCTTTTATCTGGACAACAATATATTATATGAAAAAATACAGTTTACTTTTTGCAGTGCTAGCGGTGTTTTCCTGTAACAGCGAAACGGTGTATACCAAAGCCACCGATGCGCAGGAAGCGGCCCGCGAATTTATCCGTGCGTCGCTGGATGGCAATTACGACAAAGCCAGTTTCTATTTATATAAAGATTCTGCAGGGGTAAATGAGATGCTGCTTAATAAATGGCAAACAGATTACGGCAAGTGGAAGCAGGAAGATAAAGTAGGGCATAAAGAGGCCAATATTATTGTAATCACCACCGAGCCAACCAGCGATTCCTCCCTTAACTATATCTTTTCAAACTCTTATAAAAAAGACACTACTACTATTAAGATTATCAAATCAAAAGGAGAGTGGCTGGTTGATCTGAAAGATATTCATTAATCAATTTAAAGTGATCAGTTTATTGTTGGCGCTGCCAGCGGAACTAATGACTATCACAGGAAGTTTGAACTAAAGAAGCATATGAAAAAAACAATTGTCACTTTTCTTTCAGTCATAACAGTAGCAATCAGTTCCGTTTTTTTTCTTTCCTGGGGTACCTGGGGGCACCAGCACGTTAATCATGCGGCGGTATTTGCGCTGCCCGACAGTATGCGGTATTTTTTTTATAACCACATTGATTTTATTACGGAAGAATCTGTTATCCCCGATGTTAGAAAATACACCATCAATGACAAAGCAGAATTTGCACGGCATTATATAGATCTTGAATCATTTGCGGGTAACCCTGCAGACAGCCTTGCGCAAACAATGAAGGATGTCAACGTAAAATACGATGCTAAATTTCTTGACCGCAATGGCATATTGCCGTGGTATATGATGGAGGTGGTGCAAAAGCTTACAAAAGCTTTCCAGGATAAGAAGAAGGCAGAAATACTTTTCCTGGCAGCTGATTTGGGCCACTACCTGGCCGATGCAAGCATGCCCCTGCACACGGCGCTTAATCATGATGGGCAGTTGTCTGATCAGAAAGGCATACACGCTTTTTTTGAATCCCAGTTGCCGGAACAGTTTGGCAGCAGCTATAATTTTTATACCGGCGATGCTGTTTACATATCCAATGTGCAGCAGGAAATCTGGCGTATTATAATGGCCAGTCATAAACTGGCGGACACCTTATTGCTGGCAGAAAAAAAATTGAAATCTAATTATCCTGCAGATAAAATTTATATGAAGGATGCCGCGGGTACTATTGTTAAGAATAAATATAACCAGCCAATACACAGTTATGAATATGCCAAAGCCTACCATGATGCACTGAATGGCATGGTGGAAAAGCAGTTACGTACTGCTGTGGCAATTACCGCAAATTTCTGGTACACCGCCTGGGTAAATGCAGGCAGGCCCGATCTCAACAGCCTTGACGAGCTATCGCTTACCAAAAGAAATCGCAAAAGCTATAAAAAAGATTACCAGCTATGGAAAAAAGGTAAGCTGTTTGGTTTTAAAATTGATACAGAATTTTAACCGGTAAACAGATTATATGCCCCAATGGTTATTATACGCCTTATTGTCTGCCGTCTTTGCAGCCCTCACCGCTATTTTTGCAAAGGCGGGTTTAAAAGACGTTAACCCGGACCTGGCCACTGCCATCCGCACGGCCATTATACTGGTCATTACCTGGGGTATTGTTTTTTTTAAAGGTATCGGGGGGCAGGTGCAGGGATTATCAAAAAGCAGCTGGTTGTTTTTGACCCTGTCAGCCCTGGCTACCGGTGCTTCCTGGCTATTTTATTACAGGGCTTTGCAGACTGGTAAAGTGTCTGAGGTTTCTATAATAGACAAAGGCAGCCTGGTATTTACTATTCTCTTGGCTTTTCTTTTTTTAAAAGAGCCACTTACGGCCCGGGTGCTGATTGCTGCAGGCCTTCTTTTTGCAGGTATGCTTGTATTGATCTGGAAATGATATTTGCAAGTGCCGGGCAAAAATAATTCAGTTCCATTTGCGGGAATTGATTTGTACGTTTGTAACGTTAATCTTAAAAATTTATGCATATAGTATCGCATCCATGGCATGGCATCCCTACGGGAGAAAACGCCCCCCGCGTGGTAAACGCGGTGGTAGAAATACCGCAGGGCTCACGCTGTAAATATGAAATTGACAAAGACAGTGGCATGCTGAAGCTGGACCGTATTATTTATTCTTCTTTCCATTACCCCTGTAACTACGGTTTTATTCCGCAGACCTATGGAGATGATAAGGATCCCCTGGATATCCTGATACTTACCTCGCTGCCGGTACAGGCGCTTTGCCTGATGGAAGCAAAAGTGGTGGGTGTAATGCAGATGATAGATGGCGGCGATGCAGATGATAAAATTATTGCCGTGGCTGCTAATGACCCCAGCGTAAACCACTACAATAATATTGAAGAACTGCCCAAACATTTCTTTGACGAGCTGCGCCATTTCTTTGAAGAATATAAAAAGCTGGAAAATAAAACCGTCATCGTGGAGGAATTTGGCGATAAAAGCATGGCACTTAAAGTAATTGAAGATGCGGTAGCTTTCTATAAAAAGAACTTTAAACGGTAGATTTTCCAGCCAGCACAGTAAAACTGTCTGTTATGACTATACAAACCATCCTGCTGCTGGCCATCATTGGCCTGGCAGCAGGCATTTTAAGTGGTATGATAGGGATCGGCGGCGGAATTATCATTGTACCTGCGCTGGTCTTCGTGCTGGGGTTTTCACAACAGCAGGCACAGGGTACTTCACTGGGTTTGTTATTGTTGCCGGTGGGTATACTGGCCGTTCTGAACTACTACAAACAGGGGTTTATTGACGTAAAAGTAGTGGGCATCATGTGCATTACTTTTATTTTGGGCGGATGGCTGGGCAGCAGGATATCTTTATCGCTGCCACAGGAAACGCTCAAAAAAATATTTGCTGTGGTACTGCTGGTAGTAGCGCTTAAAATGCTTTTTTTTGATAAGCGTTAATTTGCAAATCTTTCGCTACAACTGCTACGCGTAACCGCCATTAATTCCTTGTCCGGCCAATAACAAGAGGCTCATTCTGCCCGCTATTTTTTGCCGGCCAGCCCCAGCCGTAACATTTTAATATTTCAGAAAACACTTCATCGTTTATGCAATATCTGCTGCTTTGCATCTAACAAAAAGAAACTTACACGTTGAATTCAGACCGTTACCAACATATCACAGACGCTGTACTGCTGGAAAAATTTTATTCAGATAAAGATAACCAGTGGCTGGGCATCTTACTGCAGCGCTATACCATGCTATTACTGGGTGTATGCATGAAATACCTGAAAAATGAAGATGATGCCAAAGACAGTGTACAGCAGGTTTTTCTGAAAGCCATTGCAGAACTGCACAAATACAAAGTGGAGTATTTCAAAAGCTGGATTTACATGGTGGCTAAAAATCACTGCCTGATGAAACTGCGTGACCGGCAGGGCAAGGTACTGACCATGCTTAATGAAGACACCATGACACTGGAGGATGAACCATTGCCGGCCCAGGTGCATCTTGATAAAGACAGGATGCTGGATGCCATGTCAATGGCAATTGAAGAATTAAGCAATGAGCAAAAACAATGTGTAACTTTGTTTTATCTTGATAAGCAGTCTTATAACCAGATTGCAGACGCCACCGGTTACAGTATGATGCAGGTGAAAAGCTACATCCAGAACGGTAAAAGAAATTTAAAAATAGTAGTGGAGCGCATTATAAAAGAGAAATGAATAAAGACTTGCTCAACATATTATCCAATAGCAATAAAGACATTGATAACCAGCAACTGATGGATTACCTCGCCGGCAAGCTGTCTGAGGGTGAAAAACACCAGGTAGAAATGCAGCTGGCAGACAGTAATTTTATGAATGATGCAATGGAAGGACTGGAAAGTGTAAAGGATAAAAAAGATATCAATTTCTTTGTAGACCAGCTGAACCGTGACCTCCACAAAAAATTGCAGCAAAAGAAAAATAAAAAACAAAAAAGAAAATTGCCGCAACAGCGCTGGGTATATGCAGCCATCATTCTTATCCTGGCAATTTTAATAGCCACCTGGCTGATGATAGTAAAGTACCAGCAACTAAAGTAGTTGGGGGTGGTTGGTCAGGAGTCTATAGTCAACGCTGTTTCCTGAAGCCTGATATGTTTGCAACTCCCGTTAAACAAAAAACTCTTTCTCCGTTAGCCCTGTTATCTCTGTGCAATTATTCCTCCATTCTTTTCCTGTCCTTGTTTATCTTTAGCATAAACCCCGCTATGCGCATTTTTATTTTTATGGCAGCCAGCCTGCTATTCGTTCATGCCTCGTATTCACAAAAAAATAAAAATGATGCAAAAGCAGCTGCTGCTTTTGATGAGTATGTAAAACAAGCCTTGCCACGCTGGCAAACGCCGGGTATGTCCATCGCCATTGTAAAGGATGGTAAAATTGTTTTTAAAAAAGCATATGGCTTGCGCGAACTGGGCAAGCCGCAACCGTTTACCACAGCTACACTTTCTGCCTGTGCTTCCACTACCAAGGCCATGACCGCTGTTTGCATGGGTATGCTGGTGGATGAAGGAAAATTGAAATGGAGCGATAAGGTGGTTGATATTCTGCCGTCCTTTAAACTGGCCAATCCATTTACCAGCGCAGAAATTACCGTGCTGGATCTGTTTACCCACAATGCGGGCTTAGGCAATGCTGATCTCCTCTGGGTGTCTGGTTATTCCAGGACAGAAATTGTAGCACGTATGCAATTACTGCAACCCGTGTATTCTTTGCGTGCGTCTTTTATTTACCAGAACCTGATGTATGTAGTTGCGGGAGAAGTCATTCATGCAAAGAGCGGGCAAACCTGGGATGCGTTTATACAAGAGCGGCTTTTTAAGGAACTGGGGATGACCAATACCTATGCAGATTATTCTGCCCTTACCACCGGTATAGACAAGACAGCGGCCCATTATAAAGACAAAGACAGCATCAGGCCCATTCCTTACCTGTATGCAGATAATATTGGCGCGGCCGGCGGTGTATGGTCCTGTGCCAATGATATGGCAAAATGGTTGCTGTGCGTACTGGATAGTACCAAAATAAATGGAAAGCGTTTGCTGCAGCCCCGCACCTATTCAGCTATTTTTAAACCACAGGTAATAGCGCCCACTTCAATGTACCCAACCATGCAAATTATACAGCCGCATTGGTTTACCTACGGGCTTGGTTGGTTTCAGCATGATTACCGGGGTAAAATGATCCAGTTGCATACGGGTAGCCTGGCCGGCCTTACTGCCATTGCCGGCCTGGTTCCTGAAGATCAACTGGGCATTTATATATTTGGCAATCTTGACCATGCCGAGTTGCGCCATGCGTTGATGTATAAAGCATTTGATCTATGGTCGTTTAACGATAACAGCAAAGATTGGAGCAATGCTTTTTACCCGCTGTATAGTGCCCTGGCAGACAGCGCACGCCAGCGTGAAAAAGATGAACTGGCAAAAAGGGTTCCTGGCACCCATCCTTCTTTACCCCTGAATAGCTATACTGGTAAGTATTCCAATAAAAGCCTGGCATCGATAGAAGTAACAATAAAGGATAGTATACTTACCATAGAGATGCCGGGAAATATACAACTCAGCCTCCGGCACTGGCACTTCGATGTATTCAGGGGAGCTTATAATCACTGGTGGTCTGGTAACGCGTGGGTACAGTTTTTGCCTGATAAAGAGGGGGCAATACAGGCCCTGCGGATAGATGCTTTGGACTACAGCCGGACAAATTGATACAATATTACCTTAAAGTGGTATTTTTTGCCATGAAAAGGGTTGTACTTTTGTAATAATAGTAAGTTAACGGGAGGCTAACATATCTTAACACTATTTTTAGTTTTATCGACCGACATTTACATTATCAAATTAATGACAACAACAAAAATTTAATTATAACGATTTCTCATAAGCAGTTAGTTTTGGTTACGAGCCCTGTTTCTACAGGGCTCATTCTTTTTTTAGACCCTCCTTGTTGTTTCTCCACTTAATTTTATCATCTGCAGGCACGCTATACCTGGCATTACCCGCTACTTAAAGCTTAGAATAAATTTTAATTTGCACAGTATTGCGTTAACCTGCACTGTTTTTTTACATTGTGCACTCAAAAAAATATTTTCTTGTTATGATCAGATTCGGACTGATAGTACCCCTTATTTTTTTCTATGTTAATGCATCTACGCAACTGTTGCAGCCTGGCTTTAATGGCAGGGAATACACCGCAATGCTGGCAATTAATTTTCAACAATTCGAGGCGCCGGTCATAAACCAAAAAATTCCGGTTCCGCCAGAGTATGCGGTAGCCTACCGGTCGCCTGATCTTGGTTTAAGAAACCGCTGGAACATGTGGTACCGGAATGATAAAAAAGTGGCGGTCATCAGCATACGTGGTACCATCGCGGAACTGCCCAGCTGGCTGGAAAATTATTATGCGGCCATGATCCCCGCAACAGGCTCCTTACAAATAAGTGATAGCACCCGCTTTAACTATCAATTGTCTGCAGATGAGAAAGCCCATGTACATGTTGGTTGGGTAATTGGCCTGGCACACCTGGCACCTGGTATTACAGAACAGATTAAGCTCGCTTACCAGCAGGGTATACATGAGTTTATTATTATTGGCCATAGCCAGGGTGGTGCGTTGGCTACCCTTACACGCAGCTATCTTTTTTATCTAACTGAGCAAGGCAAATTGCCAAAAGATATTATTTATAAAACCTATTGCAGTGCTGCACCCAAGGTGGGCAACCTGTACTATGCCTACGACTTTGATTTTATTACCCGCAATGGCTGGGCATTTACCGTTGTAAATGCAGCAGACTGGGTGCCGGAAACACTTTTTTCTGTTCAAACACTTACAGACTTTAACCCGCTGAATCCTTTCAATAACGTAGAGGATGTGCTGAAAAAGCAATCACTGATCACCCGCTGGTTTATCAAATACAAATACAAGAGACTTAAAAACGGCGTCCGCCATGCACAAAAGAGATTCGAAAGAAATCTGGGCGGCATGGTATTTAAATTTGTAAAAAAAGTATTGCCACAACTGCAGGAGCCTTCTTATATGCATGATAACAATTACCAGCGTACAGGTGTGCCCATTGTGCTGCAACCCGATGCTGAATATTACAAACTGTATCCCAACACAGGCACCAATGTATTTCAGCACCATATGTTTGCACCTTATTATTTACTGGCGCAAAAATATTACGTAGAGTAAAAAGTTTATCGTTCTTGGTCCGGTAGTTCATAGTCTGTAAGTCAATGCAAATTGATATACTGGTTTTTTGTAAAGTGAATTTAAACTTATTCCAGCGCATACGCCACAGCGGCTGCCGCATGTATTTGAGTTGTGTCAAAAACGGGCACGGAGCAATCCTGTTGGTTTAGCAGCAAAGGGATTTCTGTACAACCCAGGATGATACCTGCAGCGCCTTCCTGTACCAGCGAATCAATAATAGAAAGAAACCTTTGTTTGGTAGCGGGCAAAAAAATGTTTTTGCCCATTTCGTTATAGATTGCATCATGAATGAAGTGGCGGTCTGTTTCATTGGGGATGATGGTGGATATAGAATGTTTTTCAAGTTGCTGCTGATAGAACCCCAGCTCCATGGTATATTTTGTACCCAGCAACGCTATTTTTGAGAGCCCTTTTTTTTCTATGGCCTTACCGGTTTCTGCTGCTATGTGAATCAGCGGGATGGAAATGGCCTGCTGTATTTCGCCGGCTATTTTATGCATGGTATTTGCGCCAATCAGCAGGCAATCTGCGCCGGCATGTTCCACTTTTTGCGCCATGCTGCAAATTATTTTGCTGATGCCCTGCCAGTCACCGGCAAACGTAAGTGTTTTAATTTCTTCAAAGTTTACCGAGTATACAATTACTTTCGCAGAAGATACGCCCCCCAATTTTTCATTTATCATTTCATTAACCAGGCGGTAATAGGCCTCAGTAGATAGCCAGCTAAGTCCGCCAATAATGCCAATTGTTTTCATATACCATTATTTTAGCGGCAAATTACCCAAAATTGGGCAGCGCATTGAATTTAACCCGGTGCTCGTAGTTCCCGTTTAGCCGTATACAAAGGCAATACCCATTCTTTTTTTCATTTTAACGCACGGTACAACAAATAGATTTGTTTTTTGTAATAGCGTTACAACTATGGTACAAGCATATAATTTTTTAGCTTCCTGGCAATTGTTTCCGGAAAAAGGAACCTACGAATATGGCAACAGGCCCAAATCCGGTATCTACAGAATTGGCATTACTGACAACAAGCAGCAGCTGGCAGTGAGTATGAACTGGGTTACCCTGGAAAACCAGGCTTTTTCATCAGAATACAGTGTGGTAGCAGATGCAAATGAACACCCCTTTGACAACACAGAACTAGCCAATACCATAACAGCAGTTTTTGCAGACAGTATTACATTTGAACTTATTTTTTATGATAACGGGCAGCAGGTTTTAAGTGTATTAAATGAGCTCATGCCGAATGGTTATTTAAAAAAAACACAACGGGGTTTTACTGTTGAACAGCAGGCCTATTGTAATATTGAATATTTCTATAAACAGATGAGCGTGTTGCCCTATGCTTCTTCCGCTTCCGGGGCCCTCATTAAGCCAACGGAAGGTGGCATTATACGGCATAAAGCACTTTCTGCCATGGAAGAGCAAACAAATATGCAGCTCGACCAGATCCGCCGCCAAATTGAATTGCTGGCATTGCAGGCGCAGGAAATTCAGGCACGTAAAGAACTCTCTGCAATTATCTATGATGCAAAGCTGGGTTTTCAGCCTGTGATTGGACAGGTATATTATTTGTACGAGAAAAAAGATGATGCGCACCTGGTATCCATGATCAGCCCAAAAGAATGGGGCGGCGGTGCGGGACCCTATAAAAAATTCCTGGCGGCGGTTAAATTACTTGCGGATCATACCTGGCAGGAAGTTCAGTGACCTGGATGAATCCCTCAGATTTGTATTGTCCGCCCTTTCATTTTACATGCTGTATCAACTAACTTTGAAGGTTCAATCTTTTAGTATGCAAGTTGATCTACGCTCTGATACTGTTACAAAGCCCGGTGCACTGATGCTGGATGCTATGATGCACGCCAAAGTAGGCGACGATGTATTTGAAGAAGACCCTACTGTAAATGAACTGGAAGCATTTGCCGCCGATATGTTTGGAAGAGAGGCGGCAATCTATTGCCCCACCGGCACCATGAGTAACCAGATAGCCATTAAATGTCATACCCACCCGGGCGATGAGGTAATTTGTGAAAAGAGCAGCCATGTGTACCTCTATGAGGGTGGTGGTATTGCTTTTAACGCGAACGCCCAGGTAAAATTAATCGACGGAAACCGCGGGCGCATCACCGCAGAACAGGTTATGGATGCTATAAACCCGGAGGATGTACATAAGCCCAGAACATCACTGGTTTGCCTGGAAAATACAGCCAACCGGGGCGGCGGGAGTTGTTATGATTTCAACGATATAATAAGCATAAAAAAGGTATGTAAGGAGAGCAGCATGGCCCTGCACCTCGATGGCGCCCGGTTATTTAACGCGTTAATAGCAAAGGGCGAACCACCGCGCCAATACGGACAGGTATTTGATACTATTTCTATCTGCCTCAACAAGGGCCTGGGTTGCCCTATTGGAAGTATATTAATCGGTAATAAAAGTTTTATACGCCAGGCACGGCGTATCAGGAAAGTATTTGGTGGCGGTATGCGCCAGGCTGGTTTTATGGCCGCTTCCGGTTTGTATGCTTTACAGCACAATATAAAACGGCTGGAGCTGGATCATATACATGCACAGCAAATTGCGCACGCCCTTGCACAAAAGCCATTTGTGGGAGATATATTACCGGTAGACACCAATATCATTATTTTTGAAGTAAAAGCACCCTTTACAGCCAGGTTACTTGCACAAAAATTCAGTGAGCAACATATCAAATGCATTGCTATTTCGCCCACACAGGTGAGGATGGTTACCCACCTGGATATAAGCGAACAGATGGTAAAAGAAGTGATTGGCTGTATACAAAAGTTCTGATACCTGATGTAGGAATTGCTGGATTTGGGAACTTCGGATTTGGTGATTTATTTGAATGCTGATCCGGGGAATCTCACAGTCTCAAAATTCCACCATCTCAAAATTATTTTTCCAGTTGTACACGCCTTAATTCCAGCAGGTTTAATCCATTTGCATGAAACCCTGTTACCCGGGGGTTCACCAGCCGGAACACTTCATCATACCACAACGGCACCACGGGCGCATCGCTGATAATTATCCGGTCCATCTGCCGGTACAGGCCTTGTTTGATCGAGTCATTGATTTCTGTAAGCGCCTGCTCATACAACAAATCAAATTGCGGATTTTTATAGCGGGTATAATTCGGCGGCGCGGGGTTCTTACTATAAAAAACGCTTAAGTAATTTTCCGCATCGGGGTAATCGGCAATCCAGCTACCGCGAAAAAACAATGCCTGTGATTTAGCTGTTTGTTCCAGCAAAAGGCTTTTCTGTACCACTTCTACCTGTACTTTAATACCGGCTTCTTCCAGTTCTTTGGCGATAAAGCTGGCGAAATCTGCGTAGATGGGTATAGTCAGTAATTTTATAACAGGGAAGCTGTTGAAGTCGGCGAAACCAGCTTCTTTAATCAGTTGCCTTGCTTTAACCGGGTCATAGGTATAACCCTTTACCAGTGCGGTATCAAAACAGGGAAAGCCGGCGGGTATAAAACCACTTTCTGCCGGTATGCCAATAGAGTTGCGCAAGTAAAGCATCATCTTTTTTCTGTCAAAACCGTAATTAATGGCCTGCCTTATTTTTTTCCATTTTACCGGGGAATTTTTCACGAGCTCATTAGAAGTGTCTACCAGCATGCCCAGGTATTCTGTATTGAGGTAAGGATGTTTGGCCAGTACAATTTTGCCGGCCCATACTTTTTTCAGTTCTCCTTTTTTGCTGATTACTTCATCTTTAAAAGAAGGATCTATGTCATTGATGAAGTCTACCTGTCCCTGCTGAAACAATAAAAACTCAGTTGCCCTGCTGTCATAAAAAGAAATTTTTATACCATCCAGGTAGGGTAGCGGGGTGCCGGCGCTGTCTGCTTCAAAATAATGCTTATTTTTTACCATCACCATGGCCTGACCCTCTTCCCAGGCAATCATTTGAAACGGGCCGGTACCACATGGATGGCTGCGGAAATCCTTGCCATATTTTTCTACCACTTCTTTGGGTACAATGGAGCAATACTGCATACTCAGCAAGCCAAGTACCGGGTTAAAGGGCCGTGCCAGCCTCAATCGGAATGTAGAATCATCTATGGCTGTAAAACCATTCAAGCTGTCAATGCGGTTATTAAAAATCCAGGCACCGCTGCTGGCGGTGTTTTTATCCATGATCCTTGTAAAACTGTACAGCACATCATATGCACCCAGCTTTCGTCCTTTGCCGTTGAGGAAAGCTTCGTTATCGTGAAAAAAAACATCTGTGCGCAAATGGAAAATGTATTGTTTTCTGTCGGCTGATACATCCCAGCGTTTTGCAAGCGAAGGTACCATATTGAGGTTGTCATCGGTTTCAACCAATGTATTGTACAATTGGTGAACTGCCCACATGATAGACTGGTTCTTGGCAAAAGCCGGGTCAAGGCTTGCAATGCCAGTTACTTCATTATAGTGAAATATTTTTTGATGGCTTTTACTGTTGTGGCTGCACATAGCAAAAAAAATGCTGCCGCTAACCAGAAGCATACACCGTAAGAATATTTTTAACTGCATATTTGAAAAACTACGGATAAATTTAGCCATCTAAAATTAAAACACCGTGAATATATCCTGAAAGTGGATTTTGTTGATTCCACTACTGCAGTTTGCCCAAAATACGCGATATGATAAGAGGGAATCCATTTGAATGACTGATAATCTCTATATTGTTTATGATTACCGATCTGTTTTCACCTATTTTTCGTGGACAGTATTATGCGGTACAGTGGTTTTTTCCATTGCTTATGCTGGCCGCATATTGGACTAAATCCGAGTGGTGGTTATGTGGTTTGGCGGTCACAGCTTTATTTTTAAGCATCATCAACACAGCTTTAATAAAAATGGAACACAGTATTGCGGAATACCTGTTTTTGGCAACTTTTATTTTATTTGCGTTGAAAAGAAAAATCAGTCCGGCCATGATATGAAGCGCGTTGCAGTAAGTGTAAAATAGCTATCATATTTAACTGCATATTTGAAAAACTACGGCTAAATTTAACCATCTAAAATTTAAAACACGGTGAATATATCAGGAAAAGCACTTTTTATAGTCTTGTCAATGGCTTGCTTTTTACAGTCCGCAACCGGCCAGTTGTTGCACACAGAACGTGGTTTTACCCACCAGGATACATTGCGGGGAAGCCTTAATGCCGAACGCAGCTGGTGGGATGTAACGCATTATGCAATTACCGTGCAGCCTGATTACATCAATAAAACCATCAGGGGTGGTAACAGTATCCGGTTTAAGGTGCTTGCGGCCGGTACTACCATGCAAATAGATATGCAGGAGCCAATGGAAATTACTGCTATAACCATGCAATCGTCGCCATTAACTTTTAAGCGTGAAGGAAATGTGTATCACATTTATGTTGCAAGAAAGTTGGCAGCAGGAAGTATGCACCAGCTTGATATTTCTTTTGCCGGCAAACCGCGCCAAGCCAGCCGGCCACCATGGGATGGAGGCTGGATATGGAAAAAAGATGCAAATGGCAATCCGTGGATGAGTGTTGCCTGCCAGGGGCTGGGCGCCAGTGTGTGGTACCCGTGCAAAGACGTGCAGAGCGACGAGCCGGATAGCGGCGCCAGCCTGGCCATGGTAGTGCCGGATACGCTGGTTGCTGTGGGTAACGCACGTTTAAAAGAAAAGAAAAATAATGCTGATGGCAGCAGCACCTATACATGGCAGGTAGTAAATCCCATCAACAATTATAATATCATTCCATATATTGGTAAGTATGTAAATTTTACAGAAGTCTTTGATGGCGAAAAAGGCAAGCTGGACTGCAGCTATTGGGTGCTTGATTACAACCTTGACAAAGCAAGGGCGCAATTTAAACAGGCAACGCTTATGCTGAAATGTTTTGAAAACTGGTTTGGACCATACCCTTTTTATGAAGACGGGTATAAACTGGTAGAATCGCCACACCTGGGTATGGAACACCAGAGCGCTGTAGCGTATGGCAATAAGTTTCAGAACGGTTACCTCGGCAGGGATTTATCCGGTACGGGCTGGGGATTAAAATGGGATTTCATTATTGTACATGAAAGCGGGCATGAATGGTTTGCCAATAATATTACCAGTAAGGATCTGGCAGATATGTGGCTGCATGAAGGCTTTACCAACTATTCTGAAACCTTATTTACAGAGTGCCAGTTTGGAACAGCGGCCGGGAGTGATTATGTAATTGGTACAAGAAAAAATATCAGCAATGATATTCCTGTTATTGGCCCTTATGGCGTAAACCGTGAAGGAAGTGGCGATATGTATTACAAAGGCGGTAACCTGCTGCACACCCTCCGGCAGGTTATCAACAACGATTCAACATTCAGAAGTATACTCCGGGGACTGAACAAAGTTTTTTATCACCAGACGGTCACGACGCAGCAGGTGGAAAATTATATTAGTACACAGGCGGGTATTGATTTTTCCAAAGTATTTGAACAGTATTTGCGCAGCATACAAATACCGGTTTTTGAATATAGTATCAAAAATGGCAGGCTTTCATATCGCTGGGCTAATTGCATTAAGGGTTTCAACCTGGGCTTGAAAATTAATTGCGGGGGCGAACACTGGTTGAAACCAACCGAACAATGGCAAAGTTGGGCTATGCCGGCTGGTTCAAAGGAAATCTCCCCTGATAGAAATTTTTATATTAATGTAAAAAATATAAACGGATAAATGGCTGGTGCAGTTTTATTGCTTTAACATTGCGGCTGAAAGTGGAAATTATTGAATGAGCAAAACAGCAATTATTATTGGTGCAGGGCCCGCCGGTTTAACGGCCGCGTATGAGTTGCTTACAAAAACTGATATCATTCCTGTCATCCTTGAAGCAGACAGCCAGGTGGGCGGCCTTTCCAAAACCATTAATTATAAAGGCAATAAAATTGATATTGGCGGTCACCGTTTCTTTTCCAAGTCGCAGAGAGTAATTAACTGGTGGCTGCATTTTTTACCGTTGGATGCTGCGGCCAAACAACAGCATATTGATATTCAGTACCAGCATAACCATGCTGCTTTCGATATACCGGCCGCGTTCGTCGGGCGGGGCGATAATATAATGATGGTGCGCCCGCGTAAGTCAAGGATTTATTACCAGCGTAAGTTTTTTGATTACCCGCTGCAATTAAACGGAAAAACAATTGCCAACCTGGGCTTGCTTAAAATGATGCGCATTGGCAACTCTTATGCCTATGCAAAATTATTCCCGGTAAAGCCGGAAGATAACCTGGCGCAGTTTTTTAGTAACCGTTTTGGTAAAGAGTTGTACGAGACATTTTTCAAAGATTATACAGAGAAAGTATGGGGTGTACCCTGCGAAAAAATTCCAGCCAGCTGGGGCCAGCAAAGAATAAAGGATTTGAATGTATCAAAAGTCCTTAGGCACGCTATTACCGCTTTATTTTCTTCCAATAAAACCATTCAACAAAAAGGCACCAGCACCAGCCTGATAGAGCAATTCCTCTATCCAAAATTTGGTCCGGGCCAGATGTGGGAGACAGTGGCAGCGGAAGTGCAGCGCCTGGGTGGCACCATCCTGCTGAACACACAGCTTAAACATTTATATGGCAACAACGCTCAGCAGCTTACCAGAGCAAGCGCCACTAACCTGGTAACCGGTGAAACAACAGACTGGAATGCGGACTATTTCTTTTCCTCCATGCCGGTAAAAGAGCTTTTTGCCCAATTGCGCAATATTCCAGTGGCAGCGAATGTACAGGCCATTGCACAGCAACTGGAATACCGCGATTTTCTGATTGTGGGTATCCTTGCCAGTGACCTGGTAGTTAAAGAAAGCAATGGGACAGGCCTGGTAAAAGATAACTGGATATATATACAGGATAGTAAAGTGAAAGCCGGCCGTATACAGGTATTTAATAACTGGAGCCCGTTTATGGTAGCCGACCCCGGTAAGGTTTGGTTAGGCGTAGAATATTTTTGCAATGAAACGGATGATTTCTGGCAACAGGATGATAAAGTAATTGCTGCAGCTGCTGTTAAAGAAATGGCGTCTATCGGCATATTAGATCCCGCACAGGTAGAGGATTGTATGGTGGCCAGGGTAAAAAAAGCATATCCTTCTTATTATGGCAGTTATAATAATTTTAATGTAGTACAGCAATTTACGGATACCATCGAAAATCTTTTTTTAATTGGCAGGAATGGTATGCACCGTTATAACAATAGTGACCACAGTATGCTTACTGCTATGACCGCCGTTGAAAATATAATGAATGGAAGAAAAGACAAAGGCAATATCTGGTCCATCAATACGGAAGAATCTTACCATGAAGAAGAAAGCAAGGCGGATTAATTACCAGAAGCGCTGATGGTTTCATTTTGCCTAATCCTGCCACCGCTCCTGAATGTGCGTGTGTAATAAGGATCAGTTAAATCACTGATGGTAACACCATAGTTGAGGGAAGCATGCACAAACTTATTGTTGCCAAGATAAACACCTACATGTGAAATACCTTTACGCGTAGTATGAAAAAAGACCAGGTCGCCTTCTTCCAGATCATTTTTTTGCACGCGTTCGCAAGCACTGTACTGATCCTTTGCCATACGCGGCAGGCCAACGCCAAAAACACTGGTCATCAGGTTTCCGGAAAATGCAGAACAATCTACGCCGGATTTGCTGCTGCCGCCAAAATGATAGGGCACACCATACCACTCGTCTATAAAAGAAAATAGTTTCAGGTTGTTGAGCGCTTCTACCGGTACGCCCATCAATATGGCAAATTTAAACTGCATGGGGGTATAAATCACAGGCGAATTACCCTCCATACTGAACGTATTGCGGAATGTATTGTTACTGTGAACGGAGGGTTTAACGGCGGGTGCGGCGGCCAATGGGGTAATGCTTATATTTTCAATAAACCGCGGCTGGTTTTCGCGATGGCTGTTGCTGCTGGAAGACTTGTTATTGATAACAGGTTTCAGGGCGGTGCAGGAACCGAGCGTAAGAGCCAGTAAAACAATTGAAATACAACGCATTAGCTAAATATTTTGATGGAATAACCTACAGCGACAAATAAAGCTATTACAGATACGCTGGCAATGTGGAAATATTGTGCCAACTCTGTAAAATTGCATTAAAACTTTGGTTGTTAATTGCACCGTAAGTCCAGTAGCCAGGAGTAATATTCAGGACTGGTGGTATGAAGGCCCTCAACATCCCGGTTTATGATTTTAACACACCATATTTAACATTTACATTTCAGCTCTAAAATAATTTATGTCGCAGTTTTCTCATTTACATGTTCACACACAATTTTCTCTGCTGGATGGAGCGGCTTCCATACAGAACCTCTATAAAAAAGCCATCGAAGATAATATGCCAGCGCTGGCCATTACGGACCACGGTAATATGTTTGGTGTATTTGAATTTGTAAAAGAAGCATACAACCACAAGGGAGCAGATGGCAAACCTAAAGTAAAGCCTGTAGTAGGCTGTGAGTTTTATATAACGGAGAACCGTCATCGCAAACAGTTTGCAAAAGACGATAAAGATCCGCGGCATCACCAGGTATTGCTGGCGAAAAATGATCTGGGTTACCGTAACCTAGTTAAGCTCACATCTTTGGGTTATATAGAAGGGATGTATTCCAAATACCCGCGCATAGATAAGGAACTCATTCACCGTCATCATGAAGGGTTGATTGCCACCACATGCTGCCTTGGTGCGCTGGTGCCGCAGGCTATTCTGCGCAAAGGTGAAGCAGAGGGCGAAAACGAATTTAAATGGTGGCTCAATATTTTCCAGGAAGATTATTATGTGGAGCTGCAGCGTCATGGAATACCAGACCAGGAAAAAGTAAACAAGGTGCTGCTGAAGTTTGCAAAAAAATACAATGTAAAAGTAATCGCCTCCAATGATTCGCATTATGTGGATCAGAGCGATTTTAATGCGCATGATATTTTACTCTGTATCAATACCGGTGAGAAGCAGGCTACACCCGCGTTGCGGGAGTTCTCTGATGATGATGTAATGACGAAAAATAAGCGCTTTGCATTTCCAAATGATCAGTTTTATTTTAAGAAGACGGAGGAAATGAAGAAGGTGTTTGATGATTTGCCGGAAGCAATAGACAATACCAATGAGATTGTAGGTAAGATAGATTTACTTGATCTGAAACGGGATATATTGTTGCCCAATTTTGTGGTTCCTGCAGGTTTTGTAACGCAGGATGATTACCTGGAACATCTCACCTGGCAGGGTGCAAAAGAACGGTACACGGAAATGACGCCCGAAATTGAAGAACGCATCAAATTTGAACTGTTTACAGTAAGAACAATGGGGTTTGCGGGTTACTTTTTAATTGTAAGTGATTTTATAAAAGCCGGCAGGGATATGGGTGTTTTCATTGGCCCGGGCCGTGGTTCCGCCGCGGGCAGTGTGGTAGCTTTTTGTATCGGCATTACCAACATCGATCCCATTAAATACAACCTGCTGTTTGAAAGGTTTTTAAACCCCGATCGTAAATCAATGCCGGATATTGATACAGATTTTGACGATGAAGGCAGGCAAAAAGTAATCAATTATGTTGTAGATAAATACGGCAAGAACCAGGTGGCCCAAATCATCACTTACGGCACCATGGCTGCCAAAAGCAGTATTGCAGATGTGGCCAGGGTAATGGATTTACCGTTGGCAGAAAGCCGCGCCATGACGAAGCTGATTCCGGAAAAACCGGGTGTTACCCTCAAGCGTCTGCTGCATGCGCCCATGACGGTGAAGGAAGCAAAGAACGGCGTAAAATCACTGGAAGAAAAAGAACAGCTACAGGCAGATGATTGGGAGAATGTAAGAAAGCTGCGCGAGATTTATGCCGGCAAGGATATGCTCAGCAGTATATTGCATGAAGCAGAAGTGCTGGAGGGATCTGTGCGCAGTACAGGTATACATGCGGCGGGAATTATTATTGCCCCCACCGATCTAACGGACCTAATCCCTGTGGCTACATCAAAAGAATCGGAACTCTGGCTTACGCAAATTGAAGGCAGCATTATTGAGGAAGCCGGTGTTATAAAAATGGATTTTTTAGGATTGAAAACATTAACCATCCTGAAAAATGCACTGGTGCTTATTAAACTCAACCATGGCGTAACCATCAATATTGATACTATTCCGCTGGATGATCCAAAAACATTTGAACTCTACCAGCGCGGTGAAACCAATGCTACATTCCAGTTTGAAAGCGCAGGGATGCAAAAGTACCTGCGTGATCTGAAACCGGATAAGTTCAATGACTTAATTGCCATGAACGCCTTGTACCGCCCGGGCCCTATTGCTTATATCCCCAACTTTATTGACCGAAAGCACGGGCGTGAACTGATTAGCTATGACCTGGAAGTGATGGAAGAAGATTTGAAGGACACCTATGGCATTACTGTATACCAGGAACAGGTGATGCTGCTCTCGCAAAAGATTGCGGGCTTTAGCAAAGGTGATGCCGATGTGCTGCGAAAAGCCATGGGTAAAAAGCAAAAAAGTGTACTGGATAAAATGAAGAAGCAGTTTGTTGACGGTGCCCGGGCCAAAGGGCACGCGGCCGACAAGCTGGAAAAAATATGGACAGACTGGGAGGCATTTGCGCAATACGCATTTAATAAATCACATTCTACCTGTTATGCGTATGTAGCTTACCAGACCGCTTATTTGAAAGCCCATTATCCTTCTGAGTACATGGCTGCGGTACTGAACAATGCCGGCAGTATTGAAAAGACAACTTTCTTTATGGAAGAGTGCAAGCGCATGGGGTTGAAAGTATTGGGGCCGGATATCAATGAATCACTGAGTGGATTTGCTGTAAACAGTAAGGGTGAAATCCGTTTCGGGCTCGGCGGATTAAAAGGCGTGGGCGAAGCAGCAGTGGAAGGCATTATTGAAGAACGCAGCAAGCGCGGTATGTATATTAATATTTTTGATTTTATAAAACGCGTTAACCAGCGGACAGTCAATAAAAAAACACTGGAAAGCCTGGCGTATGCCGGAGGGTTCGATTGCTTCACGGAGATGCACCGGGGCCAGTATTTTTACATCCCGCAAGGCGATATTTCTACCGGCCTGGAAAAAATCATCCGCTTCGGTAATATTTTTCAAACACAATCTTTGGGTAATGCCAATACGCTATTTGGCGATTTACCGGCAGTAATGGATGTGCCGATGCCCAAAATACCTACCTGTGAGCCCTGGTCGCTCACTGAATTGCTGGATCATGAAAAAGAAGTAACTGGCATGTTCATGAGTGGCCATCCATTGGATAATTTTAAATTTGAAATGAACCATTATGGCATAACCAGCCTGCAGGAGTTCAATGAAATAAAGCAATCGGTTACCCCGCAAACCAATCCCAATAAACCATTGCGCCTCGCCGGGCTTATCATAGATGCCCAGCACAGGGTGAGCAGGCAGGGCAAAAATTTTGGATCTGTGATGCTGGAAGACTACAGTGGTAAATCTGAGTTTATGCTCTGGAGCGAAGACTACAACCGGTTCAGGAATTACATGGAAAAGGGAACCAACCTGTTTGTAAGCGGCAGCTTCAAGCAGCGGTACAACAAGGCGGAGTTTGAATTCAGGATAGAGAAGATAATGCTGCTGGAAAGTATTAAGCAGCAACTTACCAAGCAAGTAGTTATAGACCTGGAGGCGCGGCACCTGAACGATAAGATGCTGCATTTCTTTGAGCACAATATCAAGCGCTTTCCCGGCCGCACGGGACTTAAGTTTACTATTAAAGAACCCAAAAACAACCTAAAAGTGGGTATGCTTACCATGGATGGTGGCTTTGAGATGAATGACGATATGGCTGTGTTTTTATCAGATAATCCTGAGTTTGAAGTACATGTGGTTACCGTGTAATTGTTATTGATAGAGGCCAGCAGGGCAGACCTTGCGACTTGCCCGTGAGGCTAATTAGCCTTATCGCGAAAACTCACGTTTAGCTTTATTTAACGTATTAAAGACTTTTTGCCAGTTCTTACCTGCATAAGTATAGAAAAATGACAACTTATACACAACTTTATGCCAGCAAAGCATGTTATAAGGGTTGGAGTTAATTTTGCAGTTCCTATTGAGCAAACAATCAAAATAATATATAAATTTAAATCACATTATTATGGCAGCAGAATTCACCGATTCAAACTTTAAAACTGAGGTGCTTGACTCCTCTAAATTAACAGTGATAGACTTTTGGGCAGAATGGTGCGGTCCTTGCCGCGCAATCGGACCCGTTATCGAAGAACTAAGCAAAGAATATTCTGGTAAAATAAACGTGGGCAAGGTAAACGTGGATCACAACCCGCAACTAAGCACCAATTATGGAATCACCTCTATCCCCGCTATACTTTTTGTAAAAAATGGTAACGTGGTAGACAAGCTGGTAGGCGCACAGCCCAAAGCAAACTTTGTTAAGAAAATTGAGCAGCATATTTAAATGTTGCCAGTCAGGATATAGTAGAACCCCCGGAATTTTTCGGGGGTTTTTTGTGAATAATGCCAATCCGGCGTGGTCAAAGTGTGTGCCCGGTTGGTTCTTTCCAGGCTGCTCAATTGCCTGATACAAGAACTGCTATGGCAAGTCAGTTCCGGCAGTTCATAGCTTTACAGCCGCATTGAAGACCTGCAGAAATCATGTAAGTATCTTGCTCGAGAGTATTGAGGCCTACGCTGAAATTTTTTTTGAAAATGGGGCAACAGCTATAACTGTTTATGAAAAGCTGTATCCGCATATTTTTAAAAATGCGGAGGCAATATTTGAGTTGGACTTCGGGTACTGCATTAATTCGCTACCTGGAAAAATTGCCGTCGGAATTGAAAGATAATTTTACAAATGAATACCGGCGGCGGCTACACGCGGAATATGGAAACAGCCAGCCAGTTTTCTATCCGTTTAAGCGCATTTAATGTCAGCGGTATTTTAATCAAGCGGCAATGATAGTGACGCATACTGCAGCAATATTTCATCTTTTTCAGGCATTTATTGTGTAATTTTAAGGAGCAGCTGGTATAGATATTCAGCTGGCTTACTGTCAACGGCACTGATCATGTAGCAGAAAATAACTGGTAGATTTTTTATCTGTCAGTAACAAATACTGCGCATATGAAACCACTTCTTATTATTATTTTACTCGCCGTAATTACTGGCAGTCATTGTTTCTCCCAGATTTTTTCCAGTTCACTTGATACCGTTCCGCGTGGATGGACCGGTCCTGTATTTAAATTAAGTGCGGCGTATCCAAAAAAATTATCCAAAAAACAAAGCCGTCCGTGGTTACAGTTTAATTTTAAAACGCAGCCTGAAAAATACATGAACGCAGTACTGCAATATTTCCTGGAAGGAAATAAGTCCATTGATTTTGTGGTGCAAAAAAACAAAACCAGGAAATGGTATCATGCGCCTTCTATGAGCTGGCAGCAACCGGGGAGGGCGTATGGCAGGGAATTCATTCATGGCTTAACAAAAGAGCGCAGTTCACCGGCGCGGGAATTATTCCCCACACAAACAAACTTTATACAGAACTGGGCGGTTGGGTTTTACAATGCACCGGGCGCTTACACATTTGGAAAAGTATGGGCAGATACCAATAATTTGCAAACTGCTGATGTTAGTTTTCCGGAAGGTACAGTAACTGCCAAACTGCTATTTACAGCAGCCAGCCCTGAAGAGGTTCCTTATGTAGATGGCTCGCTGGCATGGACAGCCAATATCAATAAAATAGCCGGCGGTATAACTATACGGTCTCCCCAAACAGTCAGGTTGCTGCAGGTGGATATTGCAGTAAAAGATGCCAGGGCCAATGCGTTCACAGGTTGGGTGTTTGGCACATTTGCTTACCATGCAGACGCTCCCGGTAAAACAGTTTGGACGAAGCTGGTTCCCGCAGGACTTATGTGGGGAAACGACCCCGGTAAATTTAAAGGAGAACCACTTTCAGAAACATGGATTAACCCGGCATTTATAACGCTCTTTACTTTTCCAAACGGAGATACTATGCATACTGGTTTCCAGGGCAGGCTCAATGGACCCGTCGACAATCCGGGTTCTTCCTGTATGAGTTGTCATGCGTCTGCACAAAGCCCGCAATTCAAGCCCATGATTCCCTCATCAAACAGTACAGACAACCTCAATAAGTTTTTCAGAAATGTGCCTTCCGGGGAAGCCTTTGACGGAAAGCCTGCCAGTAAATCCATGGATTATTCTTTGCAGTTGTCGGGTGGGGTAGCAGCTGCATTGGCCAACAGGAACGATCATACAAAAAAGACACAACCGACTGCTGGGGAGGTTAAAAAAATAGACTATTTTATTACCACGGTGGAAGATAGCGCCGGCCCTCTGCCAATCCATTCATGGGTGCCGGATACTGCAAGTGTAAATAAAAAAGTAACTGCTGCCAGCTCGCCTGCTCCGGCAAAAAATAAAATGGCCTTGGTATTATATTGTGCATGCGTAGTGCCTGTATTTCTGCTCTACCGGCTTTTTAATAATAAACCTTACCGGAAAACCAAACAAATGACAGGATAAAAAGTTAAGTATCCTTAAACCGGGCACTACAAGATAATAGTATTGTTATTTTGCTGTAACCAATATTTGTAAAAGTATTTAGATGCCTTTACTTATTACATTTGCCGCTTGCCACCAACTTAAGAAAGTATTTAAACATTCAAAAATAAAAGTATGAACATTACATTAGCACAGGCGGAAGCAGCAGTAGCAGCTGCCAAAATTAAAGCCGCGGCCATTAGTACCAGTATGAATATCTGCATAGTGGATGCGGGCAGTAACCTGGTGGCATTTGGGCGTATGGATGGCGCATGGATTGGATCAGTAGATATTTCCTGGAAGAAAGCGAAGACAGCTGCCTGGTTTACCATGGATACCGCAGCGCTCAGCCCCCTTGTACAGCCGGGCCAGTCATTGTACAATATTGAACATTCAAACGGTGGATTGATAACTTTTCCTGGTGGTGTAATTATTAAAAATGCCGCCGGTGAAGTAATTGGTGCAATTGGCGTTTCCGGTAGCACAGTAGAAAATGATCATGCCGTAGCGGCGGCTGGTGCAGCAGCAGTAAAGTAAAAGATTGATTGCTGATGTTGGGATGCTGAAATTTTCCATTCCAACATCAGCAATTTCTTGTTAATGGGCTACTACTACCTTCTCACCGCGAACATGTTTATAGGTAAATACAAATGGAAATATAATTCCCAGTAATAGTGCATAAGCGGCAAAACTAAACCAGATGGATGGCCAGTCCCTTACACCATCATGCGTAAAATAATCTACTACGCTGCCGCTGAAAATGCCACCCAATGTAGCGCCGAGTCCATTGGTCATCAGCATAAATAAACCCTGTGCACTCGCCCTTATTTTAATATCCGCTTCACGCTCCACAAATAAGGAACCGGAGATATTAAAAAAGTCGAATGCCATGCCATAAACAATCATGGACAGAACAAGCAGGGGCAAACCGGTGCCGGGGTTGCCAACGCCAAACAGGGCGAAACGGAATACCCAGGCAAATATGCTCATTATCATTACCTGTTTAATGCCAAACCGCTGCAGAAAAAATGGAATAGTGAGTATGAACAATGTTTCAGATATCTGTGCTACGGATGATAAAAGGCCCGGATGTTTTACTGCAAAAGAATCAGGATAAAGCTTACCAAAATCATCCAGGAAAGGCAATCCGAATGTATTGGTGATTTGCAGCGCAGCACCCAGCAGCATGGCAAACAGAAAAAAGATGATCATCTTTTTTTGTTTGAATAAAACAAATGCATCCAGTCCCAGCGAGGAAGCCAGGCTCTTTTTTTCATTTGATTTGCTGGGCGGGCATTTGGTAATGGTAAAAGAATACAATCCCATAAGAATGCCTGATACGGCGCTTACATAAAACTGAAAGTGACTCTGGTTAAAACCCAGTAAATCTACTGTCCACATAGCACAGATAAAACCTACGGTGCCCCATACGCGGATGGGTGGAAACATCTTAACAATATCAAACCCTTTTTTTTCGAGCGCTATATAAGAAACAGTATTGTTCAGCGCAATGGTAGGCATATACATGCAATTATTAAGCAGCATTATAAACCACAGTAATTTGTAGTCAGTAACGGTAGATGCCCATAGCAATAGTAATGCCCCTATGATATGGCACATACCTAATACCCTTTCCGCATTTACCCATTTGTCTGCTATAATACCCAGCAGTGCAGGCGCAAACAGGGAAGCTATACCCATGGTACCATAAATGCTACTAATCTGTAAACCGGTAAAATGAAGTGAAAAAAGGTAACTGCCCAGTGAAATCAGCCAGGAACCCCATACAAAGAACTCCAGGAAATTTAAAATGATGAGCCGGTATTTGATACTCACAGTGTAGTTTTTATTGAAATGGTAAGATAAAGGTTTTTAGATGAAATTTGATGATAGCCGCCGGCAGGATAATTTATAGCACCAGGGCAGGTCTGCAGCTCTTCATGCCGGTATAATAACCGCGGCATGGTAAATCAAAAAAGACCTATATTTATCACCAACGATTGCCCCTAATCATTATCACCCATCTTTAACACTTTGTAATTATGGCAATACGCGTTGCAATCAATCATAAAACCACTTATAGTTACGACCGGCTGGTATCACTTTCCCCTCATATTTTCAGGTTGCGGCCAGCGGCGCATTCGCGTACCAATGTGGAGGCCTATTCTTTTAAAATAATTCCCAAAGAACATTTTATCAACTGGCAGCAGGATCCTTTTGGCAACTACCAGGCGCGGGTGGTATTTCCGGAAAAAACCAGGGAGCTATCTGTAGAAGTGGAAGTAATTGCCAATATGGTGGTGATTAACCCGTTTGATTTTTTTGTGGAAGAATACGCCGAAAATTTTCCTTTTAAATACCAGGGTGAGTTACCTAAAGAGCTTGTTCCATACCTGGAAATAAAAGAAGATGGTCCCCTGCTTACCCAATGGCTGGCAGGCATCGACAAATCAAAAAAAACCATCAATGATTTCCTGGTATACATTAACCAGAAGCTGAATAAGGATATCAATTACTCCATCCGTATGGAAGTTGGCGTGCAGACACCGGAAGAAACACTGGGCAAGGCACTGGGTTCCTGCCGCGATTCAGCCTGGTTGCTGGTGCAAATCTTTCGCCATCTGGGACTGGCTGCCCGTTTTGTATCAGGCTACCTGGTACAGCTAACCGCAGATGTAAAATCACTGGATGGTCCATCCGGACCAGCGAATGATTTTACAGATTTGCATGCATGGACAGAAGTATACATTCCCGGTGCAGGCTGGATAGGACTCGATCCTACTTCCGGTCTGTTTGCAGGCGAAGGGCATATACCACTGGCATGCACACCTGATTTTGCAAGTGCCGCACCAGTGGTGGGTGCTACTGATAAGTGCGAGACAGCATTTACCTTCAGCAATACTGTAACGCGTATACACGAAGACCCTCGTGTTACCAAACCCTATACAGATGAACAATGGGCAGCTATCAATGCTACCGGTTTACTGGTGGATGAAGATTTGGAAAAAGGCGATGTTCGCATGACCATGGGCGGCGAACCTACTTTTGTTTCTATAGATGATATGGAAGGTGAAGAATGGAACACGGGAGCCGATGGTAAACTTAAACGTGAACTTTCGCATGATTTGATATTCCGCCTGCGCGAACAGTTTGGCCCCAGTGGAATGATACATTATGGCCAGGGAAAATGGTACCCCGGTGAACCGCTGCCCCGCTGGCAGTACGGGCTTTTCTGGAGAAAAGATTTGTACCCTATCTGGAATAATATTAACCTGATTGCCCATGAGAAAATAGAAAAAAAATATACCCATGAACATGCGCAGGCATTTGTAAAAGAGCTGGCCAGGCACCTGGCCGTTAACCAGGAAAATATCAGTGAAGCTTTTGAAGACGTTTTCTATTTTTTATGGACTGAAGGGAAACTGCCGGCCAATATTGACCCCTTGCAAACCAACAGTAAAGACCCCATAGAGCGCCAGACACTGGCACAATTGCTGAATAAAGGGCTTGATAAACCTGCCGGTTATGTACTTCCATTGAAATGGAATTTTGACAATGATAAATGGCAGAGCAATAAATGGGTGTTTAAACGGGAACACCTGTTCCTGGTGCCCGGTAATTCTCCCATCGGTTTACGGTTACCGTTAGATTCACTGGCTGCCGTTGCCAAATCAGACGAACCACAAAAGATAGAGCGCAGCCTGTTTGATGAATTGCCTGTTCTTGAACATTACGACGAAACCATTACCAGCCGCTACGGCCTCGTAACACAGCATCCCGCAAAATCAAAAACGGTAGCAAAAGAAGAAGCCGTTGCAGCAGATAAAATTACCAAACCGGAAAAACAGCAGCCAGCAGAAGAAAAAGAAGCAAAACCACGGTACGATATACCGGTAATTAAAACTGCGTTGTGTGTAGAGGCAAGGGACGGAATTGTATATATTTTTCTGCCTCCTATGGATTACCTGGAGCATTATCTTGACATGGTGGCATCTATAGAAGCAACGGCTGAAAAGCTGAAACTTCCCGTGCGCATTGAAGGGTATGAGCCCCCGCGTGATTATCGCATGGAAAGACTGGTGGTGTCACCTGACCCGGGTGTAATCGAAGTAAACATTCATCCGTCAACAACATGGAAAGAACTGGTGCATAATATTGATACGCTGTACGATCAGGCATTTTTATCGCGCCTGGGCACAGAGAAATTTATGCTCGATGGAAGGCATACCGGCACCGGGGGAGGCAACCACATCACCATTGGTGGCGCTTCGCCGTCAGATAGTCCATTGCTGCGCCGTCCCGATGTATTGCGCAGCCTTGTTACTTACTGGCAGCACCATCCCGGTCTTTCGTATTTATTTTCCAGCGCATTTATAGGCCCTACCAGCCAGGCCCCGCGCATTGATGAAGGGCGCGATGAGAAATTGTATGAGATGGAGATTGCGTTCGACCAGGTACCCGAAAATGGTTTCGTGCCTTTCTGGATTGTAGACCGCATCTTCAGGCACCTGCTGACTGATATAACGGGCAACACCCACCGCTCGGAATTTTGTATTGATAAAATGTATTCACCTGATAGTTCGTCGGGCCGACTGGGCATCCTGGAATTCCGTGCATTTGATATGCCGCCCCACAAACAGATGAGCCTTGTACAAATGGTGTTGATACGTGGGCTGATAGCCAAATTCTGGAAAAAACCATATAAACATAAGCTGGTAAGATGGGGTACTGAGCTGCACGACAAGTTTATGCTGCCGCATTATGTTCACCAGGATCTTACAGATGTAGTGAGTGATTTGAATGAAGCGGGTTACGCGTTTAACATGAGCTGGTTTGATCCTTTTTTCGAATTCCGTTTTCCGCATTATGGCACGGTAAAACTACAGGGCATAGAAATGGAAATACGCATGGGTATTGAGCCCTGGCATGTGCTGGGGGAAGAGATGTCCAGTACCGGTACCGCCCGTTTTGTGGATTCTTCGCTGGAGCGGGTACAGGTAAAATTAAAAGGCATGAATGGTACCCGTTATGTGTTGATGTGCAATGGCAGCCGTGTGCCCTTAAGGGAAACAAATATCAAAGAAGAATATGTTTGTGGTATCCGTTACCGGGCCTGGCAGCCGCCTTCTGCCCTGCACCCAACTATTGGGGTAGACACACCTCTTACATTTGATATTATTGATACCTGGAACAGCCGTTCCATTGGCGGTTGCACGTATTACGTAGCGCATCCGGGCGGCAGGCATTACGACACTTTTCCTATTAACAGTTATGAAGCAGAATCCAGGCGCTTTAATCGTTTCGGCACCACTTCCCATACGCAGGATGTGTTGCGCCCGGAGCCGCTGGGAAATACAGCCCGGCATTATATAACGCAAAACAGGGCGCCTTTCCTGGCAGACGCGCCGCCAATAGAAACCAATGTGGCTTATCCATACACGTTAGACCTTCGGCAGTACTGGAAGCGGAGTAAATAAAGCAGCCGGCAGGTAAACTGTTAATGTATTATTTTTCCTCTCCAGTTCAAGATTATGATTGGAATGGTGATGGGTAATGAATAGTATATTAATGCGGCAAGGCTCACGGCAGCATCGCGCAGTTTAAAACTAACAGCATAGCCGGTAGTGATAACCAGGTGTATTTTTTTAAATACAAAAGTTTAGCAAAGGGTGTCTGTTTATATATGAGCGAATAAGCGGGCCTCCCTGGGCGCGCAGCAACACCAACGGTCAGCATCTGCCCTGAGTGCAACTTTTTTGTTCGCGCCAGCAGATAATGAAAGTGCCATATCCTCTGGCAAAAGGTATGATGTGCGAATGAAATCCCTTCGGTTAACAGCCATGATTCATACGTTTATGAAATGAAACTATTACAGCCAGAATAAAGGTTGAAATTATATAGTCAGGTTATCGATCAACGATTTTTGCATTTGGCCTGCCTGTAGGCTGGAACATCTCCTGGTTTTTTGATTGTATGTTTCTCTTGTTTATTTCAGTTCTATGAATAGTGAATAGGGTCATGCAGTTTTTTACAGTATTATATTATTGATTAGCTTCATCGTCAGAAAACGAATGCCTTAATGGATAAAAGATCCCTTTATTTTTTATTTGCATTGCCTGTACTAATGATTGGTGCGGCAGCTTTGACAAAATTTCCGCAGGCGGATATTAATAATGGTCTTGTACATGCGCGTATTTACCTCCCCGATGCTACCAGGGGATATTACCGGGGAACTCGTTTTGACTGGTCTGCGGTAATGCCCGATCTTGAATGGAATGGACACCGCTATTGCGCTGAGTGGTTCAATGATTATAGTCCTGTTAAGAATGACGCTATCATGGGGCCTGTGGAATCGTTTTCTCCGCTGGGATTTGCAGCTGCAAAGCCGGGCGGATCATTTGTCCAGGTGGGTGTGGGTAAACTTGCAAAAATGCAGGAGGCAGTATACAATCCTTTTAGTTACTACCCCGTTATTGATTACGGCACATGGACAATAAAAAAACAGAAAGCCAGTATAACCTTTATGCATATCCTGCAGGATTCAGCATATGGCTATGAATATGAGAAAACGGTCGCCCTGGTAAAAGATAAACCTGCCATGCTGTTAATACATACATTAAAAAATACCGGGCAGCAAAAAATTGAAACAGATGTGTACAACCATAATCTTTTTGTGATGGATGAGCAGGCAACCGGCCCTGGCTATACGGTTGGTTTACCTTTTATGATAACTGCAAGCGCAGAAGGACAAAGAGGATTTGGTGACAATGGTATAACCGCCATTAGTGATAGCCTGCTGGTATTTAACCGGCGACTGATTAAAGGAGAATCTGCTTATGCTGTATTAAGCGGGTATAGCAGTAATGCCAAAGACTATGATATTAAAATAGAAAATCATACCACGGGCGCTGCGGTAAAAATAACTTGTGACCAGCCGCTTTCAAAACTGGTTTTCTGGGCATCTGCCAGGATTTTTTCTCCGGAGCCCTATATCAAACTAAATATTTTACCCGGCGAAACCTTTAGCTGGACCATTTCTTATACATTCTATAATTGTACGGTGCTAAAAGAGGATTGAAATTTGATATAAATATTCCGTAAAATAATATTCAACTATTTCTTTTTAACAAAATCTTTTGCCTGTTAATTCAATACACAGGCTGTGGGATGTTTAATTTGGCAGATCTCTTATGCGTGGTATTTTTTTAGTTTTCAGTGTAGCTTTTATTATTCCTGGTGCGGGGGCACAGCAATTGCTAAAGGGTAAAATCTATGATAGGAAAACAGATTCCGTCCTTGCTTCCACCACTGTTTATAACAGCAGCACAAAATTATATGTGTTATCGGCCAGGGAGGGTGATTATGCCATCGTGGCAAAGGAAGGGGATAAAGTTATTTTTACTTCTGTAGGTTATTTGCCGGACACCGTGAAGGTGCTCAATTACATGCTTGACGCCGGCTATGATATTACCATGACGCTTAAGAACAATATGCTCAAAAATGTTACCGTTAGGGGCTCCAGCTACCAGGCAGACTCATTAAACAGGCGTGAGGGCTACAGTGAATTTTATAACCGGCCTAAAAATGAATTGCTGTCTAAAACCGGTCCGCAAAACGGGGTAGGGTTGTCATTCAGTCCCATTAGTTTTTTCTCTAAAAAATCTAAAGAAAAGAAGATGAACAAAAACCTGCAGTACCAGGAGGAGCAGGATTTTGTTGATTATGCATTTAGCCGGCGCTATGTTGGCAACCTGACCAACCTGCATGGTGATTCGTTGCTGCAATTTATGCTGCGTTACCGGCCTTCTTATTTATTTTGCAGGAATGCCAGCAGCGAAGATATGTTGCAGTATATAAATGAAAAATTGATGTTGTATTTAAAGCATGAAGACATGCCACTAAGACCAAAAAATTAAGAATCTTTACCAGTACAATTAATATCAGTATCCTGTTAATCCCGGATCGCTTTCCTGTAGTTCTCTCACCACTTCAAAAAACTCCCGCAACCCTGTGATAAACCCGATTTTTTACCCGGTCTTAATTACTGATGCTGATTTCTTCATCTACATAAGCAGATACCCAACCTACCTGGCCATTCTTAACAAGAACAAATTCTTTCTTTTCATTCACCGATTCAAATTGGCGCATTATTTTGAGCAGTAAGCGACTGCCTGCCATCAGCGAGCGCTGATCAAATACCTGGTGAACCCTTTTAATTTCTTTTGCCGCGGCATCCAGGTCCGTGTTCCTGTCTTTAATGTTTTTAACGAGGTAGAAATCGGAAAAAGAAGAGTAATCAAGGTAGATTTTTTCACAGAAAGCTTCAACTTCAGCATATGTAACAGGCACGCTTGTACGCTCAGTCATTTCGGGGTGTAGCAGCGTAGCTACAGACCATGCAATGCCGCCGCTGAAAGCAATGATATCACTTTTGGGATAAGAGCCGCTTTCATTCACTGCATATATTATACCCGTGTTTTCTGCTTCTGTGGCGGTTTTACCCAGTTGCTTATAAAATGCAATCAGGCTTTTGTCTTCACCGCATTTTTTGTCTGTGGCATTGGCTGTACTTTTTGTACCCCAGTTTACCTGGAAGAGCTTAAATTCTTTTGTATTGCCGTTAGGAAAATAGCCGCCTTTTGTATTACCGCTGCCAATATCAATCAGGAAGGTATTGTATCGCTCCGCATTGGACACGATACCAAGATGAGACAGGCGGGCTTCATCTGTTACATCTACTATTTCTACCTGGCGTTTGGGTTCGTTTGTACGAAGTTTAAATGAGTCAACCAGCCGGACTATCCAGTCCGTCTTATTCTCTTTTTCGGCCTGCATTTTTACTCCACTGCTTACCACCGTAAAAATTCTTTTAGCAGCTATTTTATAATCATTAACCGCCAGGTTGTACAAGCCGTATAGACCATTGAGGGTGGCCTGAAAATTAGGGTTCATGAAAGAAATGAAATCCGTATTAATGGATGTGTCTTTTAAAATAGCAAATGCGCCATTTGTCTTTGCATCTTTTCCGAGTTCAAGTATACTCATTTTTACACCCTTGGCACCTACTTCAATGCCTGCGTAAACATAAGAGTTATTGTATTTTAATTTTACCTGTGTTTGTGCAATTATTAAACAAACGTTGATTAACAGGAGGCTGCTGAGCAGCAGGCGGCGGCTTAACGGGGTGTATTTCATGGCAGGCTATTGTTTGAATTAAGGATAACTAAACGCAGGACAAAATGGATTACTCTCTTGTGCGGGAGTATAAATGCGTTTTTTTAAGGATATGTAAATGTTTGAGCGGATTACAAAAGTAGATAAATATTAACAGCTTGCACAAGTTCTTATATCAATCTTTTAACATCCACCGATACCGACAGCAGGTGCGGGCCACTATTGATAATAACCCCTTTTAAGGGTGCTATATCAGCATAATCCCTGCCCCAGCAGGCGGTTATGTGCTGGGGGCCGGGCAACTGGTTATTAGTGGGATCAAAATCTACCCAGCCCATATAGGGTATGTAAACTGAAAACCATGCATGAGAGGCATCAGCCCCAGCCAGTTTTTCCTTACCAGGTGGCGCCATTGTTTCAAGGTAGCCACTTATATAACGGGCGGGTAAACCAACGGATCGTACGCAGGCAATGGCCAGATGAGCAAAATCCTGGCAAACCCCTTTGCGGGCTTTCATGACCTCAGAAATGGGCGTGGATACGGTGGTAAAACCGGGTGTAAATTCAAAATCCTGGTAAATGCGCTGCATCAGGTGGTAGCTGGCTTCGTACATGGGCCTTCCCGGTGTATATGACTGCAATGCATAAGCGCTTATTTCGGACGTTGCAGTAGTAAAAATGGTTTCCGGTATATACTGGTGTACATCCAGCCAGGCGGCGGTTGATTGTTTGGCCAGTTCTTTTACATCCTGCCAGGGTACATCAGTGTATAAATTAATTTCGGGGCTGCCGCTGTTCATTTTCTCTACTTCAGAAGTCACCGTGACCGTTAATTTTTTATGCTCCTGCTGTATGGCAAAATACATGACGCGGTTGCCAAAAAAATCTTCAAACTCATCTATTACACCGGGCTGGGGTGTAATGCTGACGGCTGATTTTTTACACAGTTGTTTGTCAAACGAACGCGGGATTAGCCTGGCAATATTATGGCAGATGCTTACCGGCTCATTGTATATGTAATTGGTGGTATGTGTAATTTTATAAAGCAAGGGTAAATACTTTTATCAGACAACAATTCCTGCAATATCCGCAGAAAACAATTGTTTCTGTGTTTCAGCATGTTTAAAATAAGTTTTGGAAACAGCACCGGGAATAGCCAGCAGCAATTCATTCATTTTTGTTAAAAAAGTGTGCAGGTTTTCATACCGCGCAGTTTCATTGTCAGGCATGGCCAGTTCATCTTTTTCGGACAACTTCAGCAAAGTATAGGCTTCCAGTATTAACCGTTCATGCTCCGCCAGTGTATGGCCGGGCTGCGATTGCGGAAGTTGTGACAGATAAGCTTTGAGCCTGTCCAGCTGGTACACAAGCGACCGGGGATTATTAGGATCCAGCAACATCAAATCCAACACCAGCGGCAGCTGTATATGCGCCCTGTATTTGTACCGGTAATTAACCAGGCTTTCATTGCTCACCAATACTGCTTCCTGCAGGTCGTATTCCGTTTGCTCGTCGTGCTTTTTCACCAGGGTGGCCAGCAGCATGGTAATCAATAAGAGGCTCTGTTCCATTTTACGGCCGGTATCCAGCATTACCCAACCCTGCTCCCGCGAAATACTTTCACGGTTCAGGCCAATAAAAGCTACCATAGAAGTAATAAGTTTGTCCAGGGCGCTCAGCATGCGGTGATGGCCGGAATAAGCAACACCATCCATGCCAGCCCATTCTTCTTCAATGCCCCTTAGTACGCGCCATGTATCGGTAGACCAGTGATCCCTTACTGCATACACGGCCTTTCTAAATACAGCCAGGTTATAACTGAGACTGCCGGTCCTGTTTTCATTAAATAAAATATCGCGTAATTCTTTCCAGGGGTTTTCAAATTTTTCGTCGTCATTATCTCCTGTAAAACCTGGGTACGTGGTGGTAAAATGCGTGAGTGACATCAGCAGGTTTTGCTCAGACTGTGTATCATTGTCGGTCAGGAGGTTATTGCCTTCGGCGATAAACTGCATAACGGTACGCAGAAAACGCGCATTGCCCAGTACACGTTCTGTGTAGCGGCCCACCCAAAAAAGATTTTCTGCCGTATGGCTGGGCAGGGCGCCGCTGTGTGTGGACATATAATTTCTTTCCAGTTCTTTGCGCACGTTCAGGATGCGGCCCGGTTCAGGAGAGATAATCCAGGTGTCTTTGCTGATGCCGCCCTGCTGGTTAGAGATAACAAAATTGCCAAGGTTTGCAGTGCTGCGCGTTAAGCCGCCGGTCATGGCAATATAACCACCGTTATGGCTCACCAAAAAACTCCTGAATAATGCATTGCGGGGCTCTACTTTGCCACTGATTAAAGAGGGGGTGGATGAGAAATTTATTTTTTCCTGGCCCACATAAATGCTGGGATGTGCTTTTATCTGTTCTTTCAATTCTGTGATTTCTGCAGCAGTCAATGAAATACCGTCTACAGAAGTGCTGCGGGTACTGTCTTTATAAATTTTTTTAATAACCAGTGATTTGATATTGTTGAGTACGTACTCCATTGCCGCCGGCTGGCCGCACCACCAGGAAGCGATGGTAGGCATTATCAGTTCTTCACCCAGTAAATGCTTGGCAATATTGTTCAAAAAGGGCATCAGGCCCGGATTCTCCAGTACGCTGCTGCCAAGGGGATTGGCAATACTTACATTGCCGCTGCGTAATACATGCAATAAGCCGGGTACACCCAGTTGTGAGTCTTCCCTCAATTCCAGCGGATCGCAATAGACATCATCCACCCTGCGCAGTATTACATCAACTTTCTCCAGTCCGCTCAGGGTCTTCAGCCACACAAAATTATCCTTCACCATCAGGTCGTTTCCCTGTACAAGCGTATAACCAAGAAAACTAGCCAGGTAGGAATGTTCAAAATAGGTTTCATTACTGGGGCCGGGCGTAAGTATTACAATGCGGGGATTGGCATTTTTGCCGGGCGCAATTTCAGTAAGTGCATTTCTCAGTGCGTTGAAGTAAGCAGACAGCCTGCGCACTTTCAAGCCGTTAAAAAACTCCGGCAATATACGCGCCATGGCCATCCTGTTTTCCAGCGCGTAGCCGGCACCGGAAGGGGCCTGGGTACGGTCGTTTACGATCCATATTTTTCCGTCGGCACTGCGCGCGATATCGGCTGCGTAAAAAATAAGGTTGTGTTTGCCCGGTTGCCGTATGCCGCAGCATTGCCGCAGAAACCCAGCGTGGTTGTATACCAGTTCCATGGGCAGCAGACCCAGCTTAATCAGTTCCTGGCTGCCATAAATGTCTTTCAGTATAAGGTCCAGCAGGCGGGCCCTTTGTATCAATCCCGATTCTATCTTCTGCCATTCTTCTTTTTTAATCAGGAAGGGAATCATATCCAGTTTCCAGGGGCGGTTAAGGCCGGCAGGGTCATCGTAAATATTATAGGTAACGCCGTTTTCTTTCAGCAGGCGCTGCATATCCTGGCTGCGGTTAATTATCTCATCATTCCCCAATTTACTGAATGATTGAAAAAAAGTCTGCCAGTTGGGGCGGGGGCTGCCGTCGGCGTCTAATAATTCATCATAAAAATGTTCGTTATTGCTGTAATGTTCAAAAAGAGCATCCTGTTTGATGTCCGGATCCATGCAGTTAATTTAGTGCTGTCGAAAGCTGGTTGCAGCACTATAAAATTAGTAAATAAAATGCAGTTGCGGTAACGCGCTTTCAACATCTAATCAACAGGTTTTTGCAGCAATTGCTGCATGTATATATTGATAAGCATAACTTTACAGGAAGTCCCTGGTGCAAACAAAATCAACAGGTATAATCAATAACAGCCATATATTGCCGGCTGATTTTTATGCAATGTGGTTTTGTTCTTGCCAGCCAGTCATGTATTTTTAATCAATAAATGCCATTAGAATGACGCGCCTTTATTTTCTCCTGCTTTTCATAAGTCTTTTTTTTATCCGGGTAATGATGTTTGCGCAAGTGCGTTTGCCTTCGGTGATATCTTCCGGCATGGTGCTACAGCAGAATGACTCTGTAACAATCTGGGGTTGGGCCGGGCCGGGAGAAAAAGTTTTTGTGATACCCAGCTGGAGTTATAAACCGGATTCAGCCATTACCAGCAATGGCGCCCGGTGGAAAATGAAAATAAAAACACCTGCTGCCGGCGGGCCATTCACCCTAAATATAGCCAGTAGTGGCAAGGCAACCGTACTGAGCAACGTAATGATTGGCGAAGTGTGGGTCTGTTCCGGCCAGTCCAATATGGAATGGAGCTATAACAACGGAGAGATGGATACCCGTGCGGAACTGCCTGTTTGTGCTACCAACAGCATTCATTTTTTTCACGTTCCCAAGACTACTTCAGATGCCCCGCAGGATGATGTAAAAGGGCAGTGGGTGGTTTGTGATTCCAATACACTCAAGAGCTTTAGCGCGGTAGGCTATTTTTTTGGGAAGAAATTATTACAGCAACTGAACGTACCCATCGGGCTGATTAATACCAGCTGGGGCGGTACCCCGGCGGAAGTATGGACACCGCAGGACCTGGTAAACAGAGATGAGGTATTGAAAACAGCTGCCGGCAAACTGGAGTCGTTTGCGTGGTGGCCCAGTCAGCCCGGGCTTACTTACAATGCTATGATTGCACCTTTAACACCTTATAATATAGCAGGCGCCATCTGGTACCAGGGCGAAAGCAACGTGATTACCAATGACAGCTATAGTAAATTATTTACCACCATGATTGGCGCCTGGCGGGGTGCCTGGAAAAAGGATTTTCCATTTTATTATGTACAGATAGCGCCGTACAAATATGGCAACAATAATACAGGGGCTTTACTGCAGGAAGCGCAGACAAAAAGCATGGCCTACCCCAATGTTGGTATGGTGGTAATTACGGATTTAATTGATTCAGTAACCAATATACACCCATCGCACAAGCGCGAAGTGGGTAACCGCCTGGCTAACTGGGCGTTGGCGGAAACCTATAAAAGGCCGCGGATTATTTATAAAAATCCCGAGTACAAAAGCGCCAGGGAGAGTAAAGTTGGTAAAGCGAAAGATCCGGGCTTACTGCTCAGTTTTAATAATATTCCCAATGGGCTTCAAACAAAAGACAATGTTATTACCGGCTTTTATATTTCGGGCGGCACCGAAAACTGGCAGCCGGCAGAGGCTCGGCTGGAAAAGGGCAACAAAATAGTACTATGGAATAAGGACATAAAAGAACCACGGTATATAAGATATGGCTTTGGCAATACCCTTACAGGAAATGTATTTTCTGCAGAAGGATTGCCATTATTGCCATTCAGGGTAGATACATGGCCCGTGGATCAATCGAAGCTCTGAGGGGTATAAAAACAGCGAACAGGTAAAGTTTTAAAACTCTTCCTGTTCGCTGCTAAAGTATATGCATTAAGCGGTTCGTAATTCTTCTTCAATCACATCATTAAAAATGGCTTCGTTTTTAATCACCCATTCAGGCAATGGCTGGGCAATTATTTTCCATACGCCATCTTCTTTTCTCATGCGGTACATGATGCGGTTACCCCGGTCATCACTCACATCAACAGTAAACAATTCATCCTGGAAACCGGTAAGTTTCCTGAAATTAAATTCGCGCAGGTGGCCGTCAGCCTTTATCAACCTGGTAAACTGTATATTTTTTATAAATTGAATTTGCATAATATATAAGTTAAATGTTAAACAACCAGCGTTCTCCCAGTTAATGAAATAAGTGTTTTATCAAAAACGTTTATTTCCCCGTTCATTAAAATGTATACTTGTTTCTCCCGGGTGAAACATCCCCGAAAAAAGTCAACTGAAGGGAAGGTTTTTTTAATGTAATGTCATTACCCCTGCATCAAATTTTATGCTAAAACGGTTGTAATTGCCCGAAGCTGCTGTTAAAGTTGTACACATAACAGCGGTTGAGTAAATGCGGCGCGGTAGCAACAATCAGCATTCCCGCAAAGGTAAACAATTACGGGCTGGGCATCAGGACTGGCTAATCATTTCTGCAGATTGCTCTTCCACTGCTGCCATACTGGCTTTATAGCGAATTATGCGGTGGCCAATCATTACAATCAGGAAACTAAACAGAGCGCAGCATGCCATTACGCCGGTCATAGGTAAGGCAGTGTGGTTGTGTAAAATACTAACTATGGCAGAAGTGAAGGCGCCAATGCTCATTTGTATACCTCCCAATAAGGCTGAAGCACTGCCTGCATTTCTGCTAAAGGGTGCCAGCGATAATGCGGATGAATTAGGAAACGTAAAACCCTGGCAACACAGGAAAATAAAAATAAAAAAGATAGTACTGAATAGTTCAAGAAAACCGGTTGCTGTGCCAATGAATAAAAGCAGGCCGGTAATGGTTTGGCAGAACAGGGCTACTTTAATAATCTGCCGGCTTTCATAATTTTTTAGCAGTACACTGTTGAGCTGGCTGGCGCCGATTAAACCCATGGCAATGAGGGCAAATATCCATCCATATTGCCTGTCGCTTACATGAAAAAGCTCCATAAACACGTAAGGCGAACCCGCGATATAGGCGTATAAGCCAGCAGAAGACACTGCGCCGGTAAATGCATAGGTATAAAACTGCGGCTCTTTAAATACCGCCAAAAAGTTTTTGATTATAGGCACCGGTTTAAGCGAAAGGCTTGTATCTGGCTGTCTGGTTTCGGGCATACCAAAACGAACGGCTGTCAATATACCGGCAACAATGAAAGCCAGGAGAATAAAAATATACTTCCAGCCAAAGGCGGCTGTAATATAACCGCCCAGTGTGGGGGCGATAATAGGAGACACGCCTACTACCAGCATCAGCATTGAGAATACTTTGGCGTTATCTTTTACCGGAAAAAGATCCCGCACCATAGCCCGCGAGGCCACCATCCCTGCGCAACTGCCCAGGGCCTGTAAAAAGCGCAATGTAATCAATGCATTTACGGAAGTACACATGGCACAACCAACAGATGCCAGCAGGTAAGCAGCCAGGCCAATATAGAGCGGGCGTTTGCGGCCAAACCTGTCAAGCAACGGTCCATATAAGAACTGCCCCGCGGAAATGCCGATAAAAAAGCTGGATAACGAAAGCGATACATTGCCTACCGTGGTATGCAAGTCTTTGGCAATAGCCGGAAAACCGGGCAGGTACATATCAATAGAAAAAGGACCAATAGCAGAAAGCAGGCCCAGGATGAATATATAGTACGCCGTTTTTTTCTCTTTTGCCGCCATAGGTATGGTAAAACTATACTATTTTAACATGCTGCAATTGGATATGCTATGCGCAGTGATTATTTTTAATTACAAAATTTTTTATGAAATATATTTTGCTCTGTTTATGTTTTTTGCCGGTATCATTACTGGCACAGGAATGCAGCCTTAAAAAAGGCCAGGATGCCATTACCAGCAAAACAACTTTAACCACGGGTTTTATTGAGCTGAACGGTACCACGCTGTCCATTGATATAAACAGCAAAGAAATTGATTTCTTTTTTGTGTTGAATAACCAGGCTGTCAAATGTTTGGATGAAGAAACAGAAGCCACGGTAAACTATGAAGGCGGTAAATTAAAATCGCAGTTCAGGAACAGTGGTTCCATGAACTGCGATGGGATTTTTCATATTATTTTTAAAAACTCCGCGTATACCAATTCTTATTTACAGAAGATGGCTGCCAAAAAAATTGTTTCTATACAATTAACCGGCAGCAGCCCGAAGCCGTTTATCATCAGCCTTACAGCAGCGCAGCAGCAAATGTTGCTGGATACAATCTCCTGTGTGGTAAAAGAATCAAAAACGGTACTGTAGACTGTTGATCAGCTGCGTGTTCTTTTGTTCAAGGTTATAAACTGAAGCGGCATTAATGTAAACCCCTGCTGGCCAGTATGTATTCCTGCAAGGTTATCTTGCCGGTAAATACCAGCGCGTAAAGATGATCCTTATCGAGGTTGGCTTTTCTGATGTCAGTTACCATTTGCCTGTCCAATACCAATTTTTTAATGAATGCTTTCATAGTTGTAAATGTTGGTGGCGCCGTCTGTGCGGGCCTTTGTTATACAGTAAAAAAAATGCTGGCAAACCAACCGGAAGAACGGTTCAATATGGCGGGAAAGAGAATGAATTACGATGGGTAATTAAATTATTTAATACACGTTTCCGAAAAAAGTAACCCGTCTTTTTTCGCGATTTCACGGTGCTTTAGCAGGATCTTAACCCACTGCTGCTTATGGGCTGTAAATATTGATGGCCAGCGGTAATATACAAGAAAAACCCGCCTTATGTAAGACGGGTTTCACTATTATTTTATGCTTCCTGGACAATAGCAGGATTAATACCTGTAATGCTCAGGCTTAAACGGACCAGCTTTAGGAAGACCAAGGTAGTCAGCCTGTTCAGTAGTCAGTTCATCCAGCACAACGCCAATCTTGGCAAGGTGCAGGCGGGCAACTTTTTCATCAAGGTGTTTAGGTAATACATACACTTTGTTCTCGTAGCTCTTAAAGTTTGTCCACAGTTCAAGCTGCGCCAGTGTCTGGTTGGTAAATGAGTTACTCATTACGAAGCTTGGGTGGCCGGTAGCACAGCCCAGGTTTACCAAACGTCCTTCAGCAAGAATGATTACTTCTTTACCTTCAATGTCGTATATATCAACCTGTGGTTTAATGGTATCTTTTGTATGGCCATAACTTTTATTCAGCCATGCCATATCAATTTCAATATCAAAGTGGCCAATGTTACAAACAATCGCCTTGTCTTTCATCAGGCGAAAATGTTTTTCCGTGATCAAATCGCGGCAACCGCTGGCAGTTACTACAATGTCAGCTTCTTTAACAGCATCCACCATTTTCTTTACTTCAAAACCATCCATAGCAGCCTGTAATGCGCAGATAGGATCAATTTCTGTAACAATTACGCGGCAACCTGCACCTTTTAAAGAAGCAGCAGAACCTTTACCCACATCACCATAACTTCCTACTACGGCTACCTTACCGGCCATCATTACATCAGTAGCGCGGCGGATAGCATCTACCAGTGATTCTTTGCAACCGTATTTGTTATCAAACTTAGATTTGGTAACAGAATCGTTTACGTTAAACGCAGGGATGGGCAAAGTGCCTTTTTCCATTCTTTCATACAGGCGGTGTACACCGGTAGTCGTTTCTTCGCTTAAACCTTTGATATGCTGTATCAGCTCAGGATATTTATCGAAAACAATGTTTGTTAAATCACCACCGTCATCCAGGATCATGTTGAGCGGACGATCTGAACCACCAAAGAACAAAGTTTGTTCAATACACCAATCCGCTTCTTCCTGGCTCTGGCCTTTCCATGCAAATACACCAATGCCGGCAGCAGCAATAGCGGCAGCGGCCTGGTCTTGCGTAGAAAATATATTGCAGGAGCTCCAGCGTACTTCGGCACCCAGGGCTACCAGGGTTTCAATTAACACAGCTGTCTGAATGGTCATATGCAGGCAACCTGCTATACGTGCGCCTTTCAAAGGCTGGGCTGCACCATATTCATCCCTTAAGGCCATCAAGCCGGGCATTTCTGCTTCAGCAAGACGGATTTCTTTACGGCCCCATGCGGCAAGGCTCATATCTTTCACCTTGTAGGGGAGTTGTAAGTCGATCGACTGCAATTTTGTTGACATAAATGTATTTTTTTGATAAGTGTAGAAATCTTCTAAACCGGACCGTAAAGGTAGATTGGGAGAACAAAATATCAGTCATTATTATTAAATTTAGAACAAAATCGTATTTTTAGGGGTCTCAATAGAACAAATGGACTGTTACGTATGGAAAAGACAGCTGAAAAAGAAAATTACCCTGCACAGCCCGTGCAACTGGATGAAAAGGACCGCCTTATTCTGAAATTATTGCAACAGAATGCCAAAATTACCGTGCGGGAAATTGCAGCGCAGGTACACCTGAGTACTACGCCGGTGCATGAGCGCATTAAACGGATGGAGGATACAGGAGTAATACTGCAGTATGCCACATTGGTTAACCACGCCAAAGTAAGAAAAGGGTTGATGGTGATTTGCTATATATCATTGAAGGAGCACAGTAAAAAATCAGGTACTAAATTTATTAAGACCATAAATGAGCTCAATGAGGTGATTGAATGTTACAATATATCCGGTGAATTTGATTTTATGTTGAAAGTGGTGGCGGAAAGTATGGATGCGTATTATGATTTTCATGTTAATAAGCTGGGACAGCTGGAAAACATCGGCCACATGCAAAGCACTTTTGTAATGGGGGTGGTAAAGCAGACGCATTTGCTGCTGTAGTTTGCCAGGAATTTCGGAAGAGCAATGAGGAATAGGACTTGCGGCAGGCAGGCTATACAGATACTAACTACCTTTAGCATCACTTAAATTTATATTATGTACGCATATGATACTTTGTCTGAAGCTGTAAACGGTCTGAAGCAACGTGGTTACAATATTGATTTTAATATAGAAGCAGATAAGCTGGTGTGTAACCAGACGCCGGTATCATTATCGCCGGATGAATTTGAGATAGCCGAAGTATACCGGTTTGAAGGCAACACTGATCCCGCTGATGAAGCCGTGCTGTATGCAATAGAAAGTAAACATGGCCACAAAGGGCTGCTGGTAAATGGTTATGGGCCGGGTGCAGATCCGGTGGGAGATGCCCTTGTGAAGAAACTAAAGGAGCGGCATTAAGTCGTCTGTGGCAGGCGGGTACCAGGCGGTCCGGTAATTGATGACGTTTGTTCGGTTGCAGCGCACGCTCTTAACTTTCCTGCAATAAAAATCCGGCGCGGGAGATACTTTGAAAAATTGAACGCTGTTTAATAACGGCCACTTATTTATAATAGATTCATAAAACTAAAAAGAGCCGCTCAAAAGCAGCTCTTTTAGTTCTTTTGCAAATATTACTTGTATTACTGCTTCTTTGTTTTATCTAATTTAGAATCCGGAATTTTAGCGTCTGAGGGCGCAAGTTGTTTAAAATCTTCTTTGGCTACTTTATCTTCCTTGCCCAGGTAATTCCAGTCGATGGTCTTCATGTACTTGCTGAATGTTTTATTCAGATCAGCTGTTTTTACGAGGTCAATTTTATTGTTGATCTCATCGAACAGGCGCCAGTTACCGGAAGCCTCGCAGAAGCCCAGTTGACCTGCCTGTGAAGCGCTGGCTTCATTGGTCATGTAATAATTGGTTAAGTAGTCTTTCTTTTTATCCTTTACTTCTTTTTCTGTAAATCCATTCTTTTTAATATCATTAATGATATCGGTCATTACCTGCAAAGACTGCTTGGGATCAATAGTAGTGATATACAGGTTGGCTGTAGGCTGCTGAATGGTATTCTTGTTATAAAAAGCTGCGGGTGCATAAGAGAGGCTGCGTTTGGTGCGCAGTTCCACAAAGTAGCGGTCATATAAAATGCTCATGGCAAATTCAAAAAGCGGTCCATCAGCAGAGAAATATTTTGGCGCATTCAATGATCCCAAAATGTAATTGGTTGCCAGGTCGCGGTTTTTTATAGTGGCTTTGGCCGCTGTGACTGCTTTAAAGGTTGGCTTTTTGGCTTCGGCACCAACCGGCAATTTAGCAAGGCTGGACTTTATATTATTTAACAGACTGGCCTCATCAATATTGCCCACCACCACCAGGTAACATTTTTTCTTTCCGAGCAATGCCGCATAATATTTTTTTGCATCCGCTGCGGTAATGGTTTCCAGTGTTGCTGCTGTGCCATTGGCTGTCTTTGCATAATCTGACCCTCCAAATAAACCCTCCGTTGCCATTTTGCGCAGGTATGTATCCGGATCTGATTCCTGTTGCTTGGCAGAGGAAATCATTTGCGATTTCAATATGCTGAATTCATTGTCGTCCATAGCAGGGTTTAATATGGCATCTGCAAACATTGCCCAGCTTTCATTCCAGGTATCCTTTAAGCAAGTCATGGTCATTTTGCTGAAATCTTTAGAGGCAGTGGCACCAAAGCTGGTGCCCAGTTTATCTGCTTTTGCAGCAAAATCATCCTTATTCATGCTCTTTGTGCCGCCATCCAGTGCAAGGGTAAGGGCCAGTGGCTCCAGGCCCTGCTGTGCTGCTGTAATATTGGCCGTGCCGCCTTTTATAAAAAGGCTGGCGGTTACAACTTCTTTGGGTGTTTTCTTGAATATTATTTTCAGGCCTTCGTAATTAATTTCTTTCGTACTGCTTTGGGCCAGGCCGGCGTGGCAGGTCAATGCAAAGCAAAAAGTGACAACTATAAACCGGTTAATATATTGCATGGTATATTTTTTATAAGAAGTTTAATTAAACAGTGCGTCTACATTGGTTACATTCCATGTCTTTTGCTGGGCAGGGTTCAGCAACAAGCCTTTTACATTTGGTTTTCCTTTGATATATTGTCGTACATAATTCTGCAGATCTGCGCGGGTAATTTTATTGATCTCATCAATGTAATTGAAATAATAATTTAACGAGGCCGAAGCCCACCAGAAGGTAAGGGTATGGACAAAATTAGACGTTACTTCTGTACTGTATTTTTCACCATTGGCTAATTTTATTTTAGCAGTGGCCAGTTGCTCGTCTGTATAATAATCGGGTGAATCAAACTGGTCAATCTGCGCTTTCAGCACCTTAAAGGAGGCAGCAAATTTAGCCGGGTTAGGAATCATAAAAAGCGAAATAGGGCCTACATATTTCTGTGTGGAATAATTAAGCCCGGCATTAAGTGCATACCCGCTGTCTACCAGGTTTTTTTGAAATTTTGAATTCTTTTGTGTGAGTATATAAGAAAATACATCTGCCACAATGGTGTTTTTAACATCGTTGCGGGTGTCAGGCCCCATCCAGCCTATTTGCAGGGCAGGTACCTGGGCGTTAGCACTGGTAACTGCAAAGCTGAGTGAATCTGCCGGGTTAAGCGGTGCAAATTCAGGAATGGGCCATTTTTGAAAGGGGTCAAAATCGCAGGGCTTCCAGTCGCCGAAAATGGTATTTGCTTTTTTTATGATGTCGTCATTTTTTACATCACCTGCCACTACAAGTATGGAATTATTGGGGTAGTAATATTTGTCTTTAATAACGTTCATCTTTTCTGTGGTGCAGTTGAGGATGATGTCGTGGTCGCCGATTACGTTCTTGCGGGAAAAAAGGTTACCCCACATGGTATGATTAAACTTGTCTATCAATGGCCAGAAGGGACTGCTTTCGGCACGCTGAAATTCGCCATCAACAACCGGATTTTCTTTTTTCATTTCTTCTTTCAGAAAAAGCGGGTAGCGGATGGCGCTGTTGAGGAACTGTAAACCTTCCGTAACTTCTTTGCTGCCCAGGGTAAAAAAATAATTGACACGTTCTGTGCCGGTAGTTCCATTAAATGAAATACCCAGCTCCTGGATTCTTTCCAGGTATTTCTCCTGCGAAGGGATGTCTTTATTGGCCTTGAAAAACATGTGTTCATACAGGTGAGAAAGACCATTGTATTCAGGAGATTCAGTATAAGAACCGTTTTTTACCGCTATTTCTACAGTTACCAGCGGAACGGAATTGTCTTCAATAACCAGTAGTTCAAGTCCGTTGGCCATTTTTGTATAATGCATGTTGGAAGGCCAGTTGCCCTGTGCATGTGTGACAATGGTAACAGCCACGACGGTACACAGCAGGATGATTTTTTTCATGAGTTGTATAGTTTTTTGTAAGCGGGTAAAAATAATAAAATACAGGCTGGCATATACGCCCCGCGCAGTGCAATGAAGATATTTATTATACAGTAACTGGTAAAGAATAAGTTTTTGGGCGGTTGTATAGAGGGGTGGGAGGAGGCAAGAGGCTAAGAGATAAAAGGATAAAAGGAGGAGCTTATAACGAAATACTTTTTTATGGGGTTATTATACCCAATTACATTGGTTGTACTTGCACGCACAACATGCTAAAAGCATATGAGTAAATTTTAAACAGCAGCCAATCCGGCATCAAAAAATCAGGCGCGTCCGGCCCGTTCATCCTGCCGGGCACCAGGCATTTTCTTCACCATGTCAGCCACAATCTTATCGATGGGCAGGGTTACGGTTTCGGAAGAAAAATTATCCCACTCAATAAAACGGAAGGTTTCTGTTTGGTTTTTTTCTTCGTAGATTTTTTTTTCACGTTCATCAAAATCGAAAGGGATACTGCGCAGGGGCGCTGCTATGGGTTCCAGGGCACGGGCAAAATAATAGATTGCCAGAATCTGATCGGTTGGCTTAAATGCACTCATCTGGTAAAAATCAGTGGTATAAATATGCTCGCCCACCTCCACCCGCAGGTTCATTTCTTCCATAAACTCACGCATCAGGCAGTCACGCGTGCCTTCTCCCAGTTCAAGTCCACCGCCGGGGAATTTTGTATAGTAATTGCCACGGATGTATTCATCACTTACCAGCACCTGTTTTTGTTCGCTCAGCAAAATGCCGTAGACCCTAATTGTAAACATATTAAAACCATTTTTTCTTCATAAAATACCAGCTGATTACAATGGATATAACAACTGATAAAATAAGCGGTATGTAAAAAGCGTGCGGCGAAGAGGAGTAGGGTATAGGCACGTTCATGCCATAAATGCCAGTTACCAGTGCGGGCAATGACAGTATTATGGTGATAGAAGTAAGCCGCTTCAATACGCTGTTCATATTATTATTGATGATGCTCGCAAAAGCATCCAGCGTACTGCTTAAGATATTAGTATAGATATTTGCCATTTCAAGTCCCTGTGAAATATCCACAATCATGTCTTCCAGGAATTCTTTTTCTTCTTCATTCAGCCCCAGGAAATTGGTACGGGCTATTTTCATCAGCAGTATTTCATTGCTGCGCAGCGCGGTTACAAAATAGACGAGGCTTTTCTGGATCTTCATCAACTCCAGTAATTCTTCATTGCGGTTACTGGCATAGAGTTTTTGCTCCATCAGGTTACGGCGCTGGTTAATTTCTTTCAGCGACTCCATATACGTTTGGGTAATCTTCTCAAATATTTTCAGTACCATCATTTTCCGGTTATCGGGATGGCGGTTCTGAAAAGTGTTAAGGAATTTTTTGATGGCGCCGTTCTCAAAAGAATTAACGGTTACAATCTGGTTATGTGTAAGAATGATGCAGATGGGAATGGTAATATAATACGCATCACTCTCATTAAAAGAATTATTTTCTGTAGGCGTTTTAATAACAATGAGTTTAACATTGTCGTCTTCTTCAAAACGGCTCCGTTCATCTATATCCAGTGAGTCGGCCAGGAAGTCGAGCGGTATATCCAGGGTTTCTGATAAAGCAGAAAATTCTTCCTGTTTCAGGGGTGGCAATACGTTTACCCAGGCGCCGGAATCAGGCTTGTCTATGGAGATGGTTTTGTGATCGATATTCTTAAAGTACTGAATCATTTTTTTAGTTCATCATTCGTAGTTTCCGGTTGCTGGTTTCTTTGCGTGGGCAAACAAACTTCGAACCGGAAACCATAAGCTGTAGTAATTTATTTTTAGTTCATGTTTCGCGGTCATCAGTTCTTAGCGCAGCAAGCTAAGGTACAAATATGAACTACGGACTTTTTTTTTAGCCTGGCAAGCGTACTAAGCACTATAGACTACAAACTTTCTTATACTTTATTCAGATGCAATTCCTGGCTTAGAAATGACCTAAGAGCCACGAACGCCAAACTTTGTCCTTCTTAGCAAACGGACTCGGACTAAGAACTATGCACTTTCTTATATTCTATTCATGTGTAATTCCTGGCTTAGAAATAACCTAAGAACCACGAACGCCAAACGTTCTCCCACTCAGCAAGCGTACTAAGAACTACGAATTTTCTTATACTTTTATCAATGTGCAATTCCTGGCTTAGAAATAAACTAAGAACAATGAATGCCGAACTTTTTCCCGCTTAGCAAGCGTACTAAGAACTATGGACTAAGAACTTTCTTATACTATTATCTCCCCTTCATATACTTTTTCTGCGGGTCCGCAAAGAAAAATATTATTGTAATGGTCGCTGTTTAAGCGATCAAACTCAACGGTTAATTTGCCACCTTTTGTGGATACCAACACATCATTGTATCCGTTCTCGTTGTGATAGCAAACCAGGGCAGCTGCTGTAACACCTGTGCCGCAGCTGAAGGTTTCATCTTCTACACCGCGCTCATAGGTACGTACAATAATTTCATGGTCATTTTTCTGCTGTACAAAATTTACATTAATACCTTCTTTGGCAAATTCATCGCTGTAGCGTATATCATGTCCCTTTTTAAAAACATCGTAACTCATTACATCTGTGATGAGTTTTACATAATGCGGTGAGCCCGTATCCAGTATAAAATCAGCCCCATGTTCATTAATCATTGATACATCCTTCATTTTTAAGCTCACCGTACCATCAGTATCAATTTCTGCTTCATGCGGGCCATCGGAAGCAATAAAATGGTAGATATTTTTGTAAATACCCATGTGGGAAGCAAATTTTACAAGGCAGCGCCCGCCATTGCCGCACATACTGCTCTCGCCACCGTCAGCATTAAAATATTTCATTTCAAAATCGTAGCCCGCCTGGGTGTTCAGCATCATCAATCCATCCGCACCAATTCCAAAGCGGCGGTCACAGATATGTTTTACCTGCTCTTTGCTGATATTGTTGTACTGACCGTTCCTGTTATCCAGAATTACAAAATCGTTTCCGGTTCCCTGGTATTTATAAAAGTGAATTTTCATGCACCAACCCGCTTAAGGGTGTTTAAAGTTTATTTAAATGAAAGTGTACCGCAAAAAAATGTGCTTGATTTATAAAAAGGATATCAGCAGAAGTTCAAAATTAACCTTTAACTGCAAACAAAGTAAAGTTGTTATTTCGTGATTGTTACAGGCCGCCTCTTATAAACAACCTACAGGCTTGCTATCCTTTCCAATGTGAGTTTTATAAGTCTGTCCATAACTCCTGCTGCATCGTTTGAGAACTGCTTTTCCACCCGGTTGGCAACAATTGCGCTGAGGCTGAGGCACTGGTGCCCCATCAGTTTGCCCAGGCCGTAGATGCCGGCGGTTTCCATTTCAAAGTTACTGATGCGGTGCTGACCAAAACTAAAGCTGGTCAGGCTATCCACCAAACGTGGGTTGCTAAGGCCTAACCGCAATACACGGCCCTGCGGTGCATAAAAGCCCGGGCAGGTAACCGTTATACCATGGTGAAACCCGTCTACAAAATGTTTCAGCAGTCCGCTGCCGGCGCTACTGATATACGGTTGTGCAAACTGGCTACCCAGCTGGGTTTGAGTTATGAATGACGAGAGCAATTGTTGCTCTTCATCATTGTGTTCCTGGCGGTAAAAATTGAGCAGGTTATCAATACCAAGGCCATGGGTGGAGGCCACGCAGGTATCTACCGGGATATCTTTTTGCAGGGAGCCGGAAGTGCCCACGCGGATGATATTTAGCTGGCTCAGCTGTGACTTGACCGTGCGTGTTGCAAAATCAATATTTACCAGCGCGTCCAGCTCATTCAATACAATGTCAATATTATCGGTGCCAATGCCGGTAGAAACTACGGATATACGTTTATTGCCGGAAAGGCCGGTATGGGTAACAAACTCGCGGTGCTGATTTTTGAATTCAATTTTATCAAAATACCTGCTCACCGCTGCTACGCGGTCGGGGTCGCCAACAGTAATAATAGAAGTGGCCAATTCTTCCGGGCGGGTATCCAGGTGGTAAATGGCACCGCGGTCATTGATAATAAGTTCAGATTCAGCAATTCGTTGCATAGCATCATTTTTATTAAGCGGGTGAAGTTCCCGTTTTTTTTGTCAAATCTTCGCCAAAAACTGCTATTTTTGCCCTTCTTAAAAAAGGTCCTGTGGCCGAGTGGCTAGGCAAAGCTCTGCAAAAGCTTCTACAGCGGTTCGAATCCGCTCGGGACCTCTGGAAACAGGATTACAGCAATGTAATCCTTTTCTATTTTTATGCCACTTTACTTTTAAACCGTTGATTGTAAAAGTTTTATAACGAGAGGTGAAAAAAAGTCTACATAACTTTATATCGGCTTACAGTTTTTTCATGGGCTACTTTATAGAGTAATTGATAGAATAAATGCCCTCTAAATAGAAATCTATATTATTCGCCATCAAACCAATTTGTGGCAAGACATTCTTAAGTACGGCTGTTCTACTATTTACATCAACACTGTATATCTAAGACGAAAAGAATATTGCTCAGTACCGGCATCGCTATTCCGCCGCATTCTGGGATAGTAACAAATCATCGTTGCGTATTGGAATCCCAGCCCAATATGCTGTAGCGAGCGAGATAAATAGTTCTCTTTTTATGCTAATTAGAAAAGTAGAGGACATTTTATTATTCGTACGTGCTGAAAAATTGTGAATCCTGTTGCCTTTTTAAAAGAGACATTCAAACTGGATTTTAATACGGCGACTTCCAAGTTCTGCAACGAATTTGTTCGGAGCATCCGGAGTAAAACTAATATTCCTGGTGTTCAGCGTTCTGGATAATAACAAGTTTGTCTTTTCTTCTTGCATACCAGGTCATCGGGGCAAAATGATAAATTTGAAAACCCCGTAGTAACCAAAAAAGTGCGCCTACGCCAAGCTTTCTAATCAATCCTATTTATTCTATTTGCGTCAATTATTTGGCAACTTTGAATGGCGGATTTTTTATGTGAAAATTAAATAATACCCTGTCAACAATTAATTCGCTTTCAATTGGGGTGTAATTGATGGGGTCGAAATGTGAATACTCCGAAATAGATTAAAAGCATTGCTGTCCTTACATAAATTGGAATAGCGATGCTGAAAAATGAATACCTGCAAACAAGTAACGAGCTTCGTGCTTATTGCAGAAAGTAGTATTAGAAGCGGTATTTGCTGTTCTTCGAAGAACTGAAACATCCAGTCATTGAGCACATCAGCGGATGTAATGGCGTGCTTGGTTTCGTAAAGTTTGCAGACGCTACGCGTTAATAAGTATCGGTAACGCTCTGCTGATAAATACGGCCAACGCCTTTATATTAAACATATAATAGATAATACCCTCGTTGGTAACATGGGCTTTTAAAGCTTTTAACGCTTATCCAAAATTAAATAAGTGTGGTTACTTAAAATTAATCCCATTTGTCAGATTAAATTTTGACTACTTCAATTTAACTTAAGCAGGTTTTACTTGTGTAAAATAATGTCTCCATCCTATTTTCTACTGTTTATTATAAACTCAAATTTTATTTTATTTTAATCTTAAAAATTCTTTCCGCATTTGCATAAGCTATTTTTTGTCGATGGTCGTCAGGCAAAGGGGCAGATTCAATAAATGATACGGCTGGAGCGGTCGGCTGGTAAGGATAGTCTATGGCCCACATGATTCTATCAACCCCTATTTTATCAATACAAAATTGCAATGCTAAAGGATCTTCTACACCACTTGTTGTTATAGAAATGTTTCGTTGAAAATATTCACTTGGCTTCAATTGGTTTTTTCTTCCGGCTCTGGCTCCGGGTCTTCCCATAAAGTCGAGTCTCCATAACCAAAATGGTAGAGCTTCGCCCATATGACCAATTACCACTTGCAGTTTTGGGAAGCGATCAAATACACCGCCAAAGATCATTCGTATTATATGCGTACTCGTTTCAGTTCCATAGCCCCAAATAGCACCTTCAAGCCTATAGTCCTGAAATGGACCTGCCATGCCATCAGAAGGTGCTCGTGGGTGTATATATAAAGGATATCCCAATGACTCAGCAGCTTCCAAAATTGGCCACATTTTTTCATCGTCAAAATAAATATTATTTGTATGGGAGTTTACTAGGAAGCCGTTTAACTTTAGATAATTGATAGCCCGTTCCATCTCTTTTGCAGCACTAACAGGATTTTGTGGGGCGAAGCAAGCCAATCCGGCATACCTATCCGGATTCTTAAGTATTACCTCTCTCATTTTATCATTTGCCAACTTTGCCAATTCTTCTGCCTGGCTTGATTCAAAAAACTGTACTCCCGGAAGGGCAACGGATAACAGATGCATGTCAACGCCATTTGTGTTCATATCGTCCATCCTGATTTTTTCTGTATCTAATAATTTAGGAAGCATTAAACCTGATGCCGCATCACGATTAGAGGTTTGATTGGCACCAACACCTGTTTGTATACCCGAAGCAGCTGGCGCATTGTAAATCTGAGCTATCAGTTTGTAATCAAGATTATTACCACCTTTTTTTGCCATGGTTTTGAGTGCTGAGGCTATTTCAGGAATACACCATGCTTCCTCGGTTGCAATTTTTTTAAGCTTTTTACCAGGGTGCTTTAAATCAATTGACGTACTAGTTTCAGTTGCCACCAATTGCATTGGTATTGCCGCACCAAGCGAAATTGACGAAATAATTTTTAAAGCTTTTCTTCTGCTGAATAAGGACAAGTTTGCCTGTTGTTTTGTTTGCTTATTTCTTGGACTTCTTAATTTCATGTTTTCAATTTACAGTTTAGAAAAAAAATTGGTCTTAATGATAAGTTTGTTGAACGTGGTAGAGTACGTTTGCAGCTAACGTTGAAGGTTGGCGATGGGCTGTAAATTTATAACGTCAAGCCGGGGACCAAAGCTGAAAATTGTTGCTGATGATTACAATAACAATTAAATGCCAGATTACTAACTTGCCGCCAGAGCTTTTGCTGATATTGGTTTGCAACCGCTTGCTCTCCCGTCAGCCAACCTTTTGCCAAATTGCTGTAGAATGTAGGTATACCCTGTAATACCTGCCTTTTCTACGGGCTTTCCTTTTTTACTGGCATCCAACCAATACTTCCATCTTCATATTGATTATCGGTGAGGATAATTTTATTGGAACCATCTGCCCGCATCACACAAATTTCTCCGTACGCCTGTGGATTTGCGTGAAACAAGGGACATTCATCTTTAAATCCCCTGCTTGCCGTACTATAAGCAATCCATTTACCATCTCCAGACCAGGCACAATGTGAATCATTTCCTGGGTCTGTAGTTAATCTTTTTAAATCCGTGCCATCCGGCTTAATGGTATATATGTCGTAGTTTTTATCCAATTTTCTGGTAAATGCTATTACATTTTCGGTAGGAGACCAAACAGGAAAATTATCCTGCGTGCTGTTCGTAAGTGAGGTTATTTTTCCGGTTGTTACATCTATAATGGAAAGTCCTTTGTGTTTTTCGGTTGAGGTTCTATATACTATTTTTTGACCATCTGTTGACCAAGATGGAAATCCATTATTACTTGTGCCATCAGTAAGGATTTTTAGTCCGGTGCCATCTTTATTAATGATGGCAATATCGGCCATCGCCGGCCCTTGAATTCCCTGGAAAAAGCGTCCGAAACCAAACGCAATCCGGTCTCCGTTTGGAGACCATACTGGCGCTAATGCGCTTTTCACTGAATCCCCAAACAAAATAAATTTACCTGTACCATCCCGATTCATTTGCATTATCTGATTGTGCAAGGCGGCGGCCGTTTTATCATTGCAGATTAGTGAATTTCCTGGTAAGGGAGAAAATGATGGAAAGACACCTGAGCGAATTAACTGAAATTTTTTGTTTCTGCTGTATATTGGCTGTAAGGGAGGCCAGGTATTACTTGTTTCGCGATGGAAAATCATTTTCCTTCCGTCCGGGGACCATCTGGGATTTTGAAAGTCTCCATCAATTTTTGGACGTCCATCCAGGAACACAATTCCTCCTTTCTTATCAGCATTTACATAAGCAATGCTGCTATCAGGGAGCCAACGCGGCGAAATTTTTTCTCCTGTTCCATTTGTTAAGGACTGTATAAAATTATCGTTCAGGTTTATTACTGAAATTTGCGACGTGGCTCCGGCACGAAGGATGGGCGATACCGAAGTCATTCTTCTGACCCCGTCCATACTGGTTTCATAAACAAGTAGTTTCTTTCCATCCTTCGACCAACAGGGACTTCCAAAAAAAGCATCTTTATTAGTTCTTCTTACGAGGTTCGTTCCATCGAAACGTACTGTGTAAATTTCGGTCGAATGTAAAGTTCTAAAATCCTTCTCTGGGATTGGCTTTTTAGAGTCTCGATCTGATGAAAAGGCTAGCCACTCACCATCGGGAGACCAGCAGGGACGAAAATCGCCGCCCAGGTGATTAGTTATATTTGTAATCTTTTTGGTGGCCAATTCTAAAACAAAAATATCTGCCTCCCCTGCTCTACTAGAGACAAAAGCGATTCTTTTTCCATCTGGCGCAAAACAAGCCTGATCGTCATATGACGGATCGCTGGTTAATTGTTCCAGGGCTGTTCCATCGGGATGAACTCTATAGATATCTGCCAAACCATTTCGTTCAGAAGTAAAAAGCACCCAGGTTCCATCTGTGGAAAAGGATGCATTGTAATCTAAACTTGCATCAGGGAGCAGTGGTACAGCATTCGTACCATCAGCATCGGCAACAAAAATATCAGTATTCAGAGGGCCAAAATTGACAAAGGCTAATTGGTAGGCAAGCTTCGTAGGAAAATCCTTTAGTGGCGGATTATGGTTGGCGGAGTATTGTATTGTGAATTTTTGAAGGCATAATACGCAAAAAAGAGCAAGGTACTTTATCATAAGTTAGGTTTATATAGTTAATTTGTCGTTTTGATCGTAAGTCTTAAAATGTTAGTCCAGGTTTGAAGCGAACGTTTTGACTTGAAGAAGTTTCGGTCATTTGGTGCCAGGGTGGTCGGCCTGGACTAAGGTAAATTCAAAGAATAAATATTTCGATCGTGTATGTTAGATTCGAGAAAACGGGAATGCCACTCAATTTTCAAGCAGTGCCATATTGTTAGATTGTTGCCAGGAACAAAACAAGATGGGGTTCTATTATTTTATCATCAAAAGGCAGATCGTGATTATTCTTTACTCACAAACTCCATCGCTTCAGAAAAGGTAGTAACCCAATAGTCATCCGGGTGTGCTTTTAAATACAATAAAAACGCTTTATGCGCTTCGCCAGAAATTTGAAACACCTGCGCGTCAACGCCATGAAACTGGTAAATGCCCATGCCGCCTGCTTTTTTTACTTTGTTCGCAAATGCTATAAGCTCCCTGAGTGTTGTACCTGTCCACACATGCCATGAGGGGACTTTCAGGGGATTAATTTTTTAAAATTGGCAAGTATGCTTGTGCTGTCACCGCCTCCCCTGGCATAAGTTATTAACCCTAATTTTTTAATTATTGGAATATAGTCCGTGTCGCCTATCAAATAATTGCCGCAGGGAAAAGCAAATGATCGCTGTTTTCTGCCCGGATCCAGCAAAGAAAGCAGGGCGCTTTGCGTTTTAATTTCTTGTATAATCCGGTCAACGGTGTATGTATCAATCGATACGCTTTTATCCCAGCCGATTTGTTCCGGGCACGGATGAAATAATGTGTGATTTGCCAGCTCATGGCCATTATTAGCTGCATGGGTCCACCCTAGTACGGATTCAGGGCTGTGTCCTATAACACTGGATAATGAAGAACCCTGGATCGAATTCAAAAAGAAAGTCGCTTTCAAACCGATCGAGTCCAGTTGAGGAATAACAGTTGTAAGCTGGCTTTCAAGGCCATCGTCATAGGTAAGGCAAATAATTGCCCGTTGTAAACGGCTTTTTTTCTGTTGTCCAAATATTGTGGTGCAACAATTCACCGATACAATAACAAGCAGGAAAATCTTATTCATTCACTATTATTTAAAAAGCTTGTGTGGTCAAATGTTTCACATTATCAAAACTTGAGATTTTTGATGGGAGGCCCTACGCGTTTAAAGCCATGTTCTATCCTGAAAGCATCCTGTTGCTCTTCGGACATACCCTTTGCGGCACCCTGGCTCATCTTGCTAAAAAAGACTTCCATTTTGCCAGCAGGCTGAAAAAACATTAATAATTTTGCTTCAGGTCCCCCGGTTTTTGAAAAACTGTGCGGCACCATTCTCGGACCGAAAACACTGTCGCCTTTTTTTGCATTGAACAGCGTATCACCAATCTTAAAAATAAATTCGCCTTCCAGTACATACCACCATTCATCCTGCTCGAAATGATAATGGTGGGAAGGCCCGCCCTCTTCAATTCTTTTCGATTCAAACATATAAATACTACCGGCCGTATCCGTGGTTGACACCTTGCAATCAAAGGTATCACCGTCAAATAAGGAGATGCTTTTGTTGTGACGGTCGCTGCCGGCATCCACTTTAAAACCTTTTTCTTCCCTTGTTTTTTTTATGGCGTTTGCCATCAGGCTGAAGGGTGTGGTAAATGCCGCAGCGGCGGTAAGACCCAAATGCACAAACTTATTTCTTTGCATGTTTACGATTTTTTTTGGCCGTTTTTAGTTAAGGACAGTCATAGGTAACCTGGTTGCGGACATAACTGTTGTTTACCGCGCCAGGCGGGTCGGTGTATGTCATCCGCATATCTTCCGGAAACCCTTTGCTGTTGTACGTGTATGTAAAAATTTCCGTAGCAGTTTTGTAGGTGCCGGCTACATCGTCATAGTACCGCGCATCGATCCGCAGGGGATTGTGCGGGCTGATGACAGAAACCAGCAACCATGGATCATAAACATACCAGTAGAAACGGTGATGCATAAATTTAAAATATGGATGCATGTTGTTATAGGGTGAATTCTTGTCATCATAAGTAATTTTGTAGTCCGTACTGATCACCCGCGGTCCGGTTTGCCGTTCATAAGTAATCAGCGTTACATTTCCTTTATCGTCATAGTACAGCAATACTTTCGGCTCCAGGTCAGCAATGACCGAACTTAAATTTTTCCTGCTGTCGTAGCTGAATACATATTTACTTTTCAGGGGCGTACTGGAACCTGTGCTGACAAAAGTAAGGCCCTGGATCCCTGGAACACCGCCCATTAAATCGCCTGTAAAAAAATTGCTGCTGGTAGCAAGACCATTAAAATTGTTTGTCTTATTGCCATCTGAAAAATTGAATTCATACTCCTGACCCGTGGCCTGGTTGGCAGCTTTCACCCGGGCTAGCGTCCCCTTACTGTCATATTCGTATACATAGCTGGTTGCACTTCCGAACCTGGTGATCAGTTCTGATTTTAATACGCATCCAGCAGCCGGAGGCGGGGTGGGTGGGGGTTGCGTGGTACCCGTTTTCTTACAGCCATTGTTTACTGCTGTAAAAAACATCAGCAATACACAACCTTGTTTGATAGAGATAGTCATCATTAACATTTTACTCGATGGTAAAACTCGGGTACGTAAATGATATTGGCAATCCTTTTTTGGGGGGAGAGGAAGATAAGAAGCGGATACTAAAAACGGATTTGTGCACCCAGTATTTTTGCAATAGCTTCCTTACCACAATTAACATGGAGTTTGACGTAGATGTTTTTTAGGTGGGAACGTACGGTGGTGTAGGCAATGTTCAATTTATCCGCGATGGCTTTGGTGCTATGCCCCTTGGTCAGCAACTGTAACACATCCAGTTCCCGTTCTGTTAGTGCATATTGGTTTCCTGGTTTGGCCGCCCGGAAACTGCCAATTACTTTTTTTGCAATGGAAGGGCTCATTGGGGCACCACCGTCCATTACTTCGGCGATGGACGCAAATATTTTTTCAGGTGGTATTTTCTTTAACAGGTATCCGTTTGCGCCGGCGCACAGACAGGCAAATAACTTTTCATCGTCTTCAAATACCGTATACATAATAACGGCGGTTTGCGGCCTTGCTTCCTTTACCATCCGCACGCCGCTAATACCGCTTTCACCTGGCATGTCTATATCCATCAGCACCACATCCGGTGCATACACCCTCGTGATGTTGGCAGCATCAAGACAATTATTATAGTCGCCCATCATTTCATAGCCTTCCGCAGACTGAAGAAGGTAGGCCAGCGATTCACGCAGCCGGTCATTGTCTTCGAAAATAATTACGCGTATTGACATGCATGCTAAAATTAATGATATCGGAGTTAACCCGTCTCCTCTTTTAGGAGGGGCTTGCGTAGGGTCAGGTAGCCAGCGGTAATCGGATATCGACCGATGTTCCTGTATTGGATGAGGAAATAAATTGAATGGTTCCACCCCATTTCCGGACCCGGGCTTTCATGCCCTTCAATCCGTGACGGCCGGATGCCAGCTCCGTGTCAAACCCCCGGCCATCATCCTGTACCAATACAACAAGCCTTCGGGCCTCAATACTAACTTTTATCAATACCTGCTTTGCCTCAGCATGTTTGAAGATATTGTTCACGGCTTCTTTATACAATAAATATATATCGCGCCGTTGTTCCATCAGTAGTTTTCTCTGTTCAAAAAGCGGGTCCAGCTGGAGGTCATAGCTGATATTGGCAACATCAAATAATTCTGCTGCGTAACGCCTCATCCGCGATACCGTTTCATCCAGTGAATCATGGCTGGCGTCCACGCTCCATATAATATCATCAAGAGATTGCGATGAATCAGCCACTTCTTCAGAAATGCGTTGTAAAAATTCACCTGCCTTTTGTGAATTTGACAGATTTTTCCTGCTTAGTGTAGAGAGAATACTGATATTTGTTAGAATCGAGCCAATCTCATCGTGCAGATCGGTAGCAATGCGATTGCGGACCTGCTGCAGGCGCAAAAGCTGTTTAATCCGGTAACGGTAAACTATATAGGCCACCAGCGCAGCTGCCAGGATAATACATCCAATAAACCAGGGCCTTTGCCAGAAGGCTGTCTCCACTACAAAATGGTGCCGGGCGGTCTTTCCCCATTGACCATTGAAGCCCATGACTTTCACTTCGAAGCTATAATCGCCGGGACGCAGGCTGGCATAATAAACGCTTTGGGATTTACCTGAGAGGGTCCAATTGGTATCACTGCTACCGGTAAGCCGGTAAAAATAAGCGGTCACTTTCTCATTGATGAATTGCGGGGCACTGAATTCAAAATAAATTTGCGCCTTGTTATAAGCCAAAACATTTTGCTGGTCATTGCCAACCGCCGGGCTGCCGGACTGCATACTGTACACTTTGGTAATATAAACCGACGGGGCCGCCATGGTATCCTGCTGATTATCCCTTGCATACACGAGATAAGGAAATCCTGCAGCAAGCAGGTAGTCATCCTCTAAAAAAACAATATCAAAAATCTGGGAAAATATTTTATTTACTTTTCCAAAGTTGAAAACTCTGTATTGATTACCTGCAGGTGTTAATTTGTCAATGCCCTGCATTGTTCCTGCCCAGATATTATTTTTTTTATCGGCATTGATGGTTCGTACAAAATCAGAAGACAATCCCTGTTCGATTCCATAAGTTTGCATTACATAACCTGCGTTACCAGTGTTAGTAAGGCGGATAACTCCCTTATACCGTGTTCCCAGCCAGATTTCATCATCTTTATCTGCATACATAGCGCGGATATGCGCATCAGGCAAGCGCTTGTTGACAGTATCAATTAAAGCCAGGGAATCGCCTTTTACATTTTTACTCCATTTTAATTTATACAAGCCACTGCTGGTGGTGCCGACTAAAATAATTCCATTTCTGGTAACGCGGATGACACTGACCGCATCCGGCATATCCAGGAACAATTTTTCCTGCAAGCGCCCATTGGATACAATAAAGATTTTATCCTTTGCTGAACAAATAAAAGTATCGGGCGTGAGCTGCGCTACACAGGTAAATCTTCCGGCGGGCCAGTTTTTAAACAATTTAAATTCACCGGCCTGGTTATATATGCCCGGCCCAGTTGGTTTTTCCACGAGGATACGCTGGTCGCTAAGTTTAAATACGCTCAGGATGGAGTCGTTTTTCCCGAGCAGGATGTTGTTGTGCAGTATGCCCGTTTGCAGGTTGAAATTAGTACTGCGATTATTGGCAAACAATAATACCTGCTGTGCAGCAACCGGTAACACAAAAGCAATCCCAAGCTGTGACAGCCCGTCTTTCCGCGTAAATGTTTTTACCGGGTTAAGTAAAGAAATTTTTGCCAATCCCAATGGTGTGCCTATCCAGATATTATGCTGTTGGTCCTCTACTACACAATTAACAGCAGGTGAAGGAAGCCCATCGGCCTCAGTATACACAGCAACGTGCCCATCCTGCTGGATATATACAAGCCCCGTGTTGGTACCTACCCAATAATTGCCACGGCTGTCTTCGATAAAACTGGTAATGTAACTTTCTCTCAATACGGGCAAGTCAAAGGCTGGCGGAAGCGGGATAAATGCAATGGGTTTATTGCGATGCTGTTCGGGCGACAGCAGTTGCAATCCTTTTGCTGTACCGAGCCATACGCGGTGCTTCGAGTCCTTGTAAACGGCGGTAGCAATTGCAGGTGCTGTTATTGAATATGGCAGTAAAGTACTGGTGACCAGCTGCAAAGAACGAAGGAGCTGGATAACTGCCCATACAGAATCGTTTATGATTGCCATGCGTTCAATACTACCGGCAAAAGAAGCGTTTACCGGCCGGAAGCCATCGTTTTGTAAGCGCATAATTCCGTGCTGATCGGTTATCCCAAACATATCTTTTTCTTTCCCGGCATGAAACCGGTTCACCGTAAGCTGTGGGTTATCACCGAAAGCACTGATACCTTCATTGTATAAAAGGCGGGGACCGTCCGAATTTTGTGCAATGATGAATTTTTGAGGTTCGATTTCAAAAATATCATTCACCATATCGTTGGTAAGCCCATTGGCTGTTGTAAAATTGGTAAAGCGATTGCCGTCGTATCGGCTTAGCCCCCCGCGTGTACATAACCAGATAAAGCCACGGCTGTCCTGATAAATATTCAACACGTCATTATTAACAAGGCCATCCTGAATAGAATAATTACCGATATTGATTTGTTGAGCCCCTGAAGAAAAAGAAATACAGGTTTGCAACAGTATACTCAGTATGAACCAGTTTCTTTTCAAAAAATAATCAGTTGTGTTACAGAAAATTTAACAGCCGAAAATAAAACATTCAAGCAGTGCGAAGCCAATAGATTTTATAGGAAACTGAAAAACCGCCAATTCCGGCAAACATTGCAGGCCCGATACGGCAGATTTCCCGCGCAAGAACTCTTTTTATAAGACGTTAGCTGCATGCGTTTATAAACAATTGGATGGATGGAGCCGAAAAAATACACCCTCCGTTAAAATGACTTCATTTGTTACTACCACACATATAAAAATAATGGAATTGTATTAATTAGGCCTTCAATTCCTGTCAACGCGCGATAATCATTTATTATTTTTGAAACTATGACGCCAATTGCAGCGGAAACCCGGCAATAATATGGTGCAATCGGGCTATTTAATAACCCCGGATTTTCGGGCACACACTTTGAATTCTTAACTTCATTCTACTTATGCCTAACCTGAATTAAGTGTCAACATGCCAATAAACCCATGGAAATTTAAAAGGGTTAACCTGTGTTATTCACTAATTGAGAAATATTTTACCGACTGGCTCAAAAGGGATTGCGCAGGCAAATTACTTTGGCCAAAGTTTTACCCAATGAAGAAGAACAACTTTGCGTGTAATGATAACGCGCCCAAATGAAATATGATATCATTAGGAATCGCGAAAGAATGGCGACTAGTGTTGCAAAATAGATAAGATGTTGTAGTGTTACCATTTATGTGCTATTGCCTTAGCGCGTCAAAAGTAATTTAATTGACAAAAAAATAAGTTGAATTGTCGTTTTTTGCGCGTCGCACAGTCATCGTTTTCCCGGCGTATTACCGGTGATCTGGGTTCCAATGATTTTACAAATTCATGGACTAAACACCTAAAAATGTTCGACAATATTTTGTTTAAGCAAAACACTAAAACAACGATAGAAATTTAAATAATGAGGCAATTTCCAGTCTTAAAACGAATCGCCGTCGTGGGCGGCGGGCCATCTGCACTATTTCTGCTTAAATCTTTATTGGAAGATACCCATCAAAATTTTAGTGTTGACATTTTCGAAGCCGGCAACGAAACCGGCGTTGGCTTCCCGTACAGCAGGGAGGGTTCATCTTACGAGCATATCACCAATGTTTCTGGAAATGAAATACCAGCGCTGGTCACCAGCACGTCGGAATGGTTGAAGACATTAGCTCCTGAGTACCTCCGGAAATATGGCATCGATGCCGGTGACTTCAGCGATTACAAGGTTTTTCCGCGCCTGCTATTTGGGGATTATTTGCATGCCCAGTTTGACTTGTTGTTGCAAAAAGCCGCCGGGAATAGTATCACTGTGCGTGTTCACCTTCACAGCCGGGTGATTGACATTGCTGACAACCGGATAGAAAAAAAAGTGACTATCAAAACGATCGACAAAATTCATGACAATTTTGATTATGCAGTTATTTGCAGCGGGCACCAATGGCCGGTAACACACGAAAGAACTCATCCCGGATATTATGATTCCCCTTATCCACCCATAAAAATCAGCAACACTTTTAATGAATCTGTGGCGATTAAAGGGAGCTCGTTGACAGCTATTGATGCTGTTCGTACACTGGCTGCACAAAATGGTGTTTTTTCCAGGGATAATGCTGGTAAACTTGTATACATTGTTAATGAAGAGTCGAAAAATTTTTGCATCGTAATGCACTCATTGCAGGGACTGCTACCTGGCATCCGTTTTCATCTGGAAGATTCACACCTGTCTGCTAATTCACTGTTGTCAGAAGATGCGATCATTTCCCACCGTAGCAAAAACGACGGTTTTCTATCACTTGATTTTATATTTGACAAAGATTTCAAGGAGCCAATGCTTGAAAAAGATCCTGCCTTTTACAACCATATCAAACATATGAGCATGGAAATGTTTGTAGACGAGATGATGCAGATACGGGAGAGAGCGGATCCATTCCAGTTATTGCGCGCGGAGTATGAAGAAGCAAGATTATCCATTAAAAAAAAGGAGTCAGTTCACTGGAAGGAAATGTTGGCAGTGTTAAGTTTTGCCATGAATTATCCCGCGAAATATTTTTCAGCTGAAGATATGATGAGGTTGCAAAAAGTGCTTATGCCACTCATATCTATCATCATTGCTTTCGTACCTCAGAATTCTTGCGAAGAATTATTTGCATTGCAGGATGCCGGGATATTACGCGTTGTAGCGGTCGAGCGGGAAAGCAATGTTACGTTGTACCATCCTGAAGGCGTAGTCTATCATCACAAAGATGAGTACGGAGTTGCCCATGATACTGTATATAAAACGTTTATTGACTGTACCGGTCAGCCACATCTATGGCTAAAAGATTTTCCATTTAATACACTTGTGAAGGATGGAACCGTATCCCAGGCATTGATACGGTTTCGTTCTTATAGTAATGCAGTTACAACCAGGAAAGAATACCCTGAAAAAATTGTTCACGAAAATGATAGCATATGTCTCAAAGTTCCGGGCATCAGCATTACCGATTCTTTTAGTGTAGTGGGTGAAGACAAGAAACCTAATCCGAGGCTGTTTATTATGGCAGTCCCATTTATCGGAGGCTACAATCCTGATTATTCCGGCCTTGATTTTTGTGCGGAGGCGTCGCATAAAATTGTCGCGGCCATTTTAGAAGTTAGTGCATGATGTCGTCTATGATATTAAGATATTGCACATCCTCTGCGTAAACTGGCTGCTAAATAAATCGCAGCAAATATACCAGTTGATAAAGCCTGTTTCTCCATCTAAATGTGCAATTTAAAAATTTAAACCACTGATAATATTTCAATCAGTGACAAATTGAGGGCGAAACTGATGTGAGCATTTAGCATTTGGGCGCAATACAGGAGGTGTAATACAGTGCGCTGGGAGCTGCAGATAGCCATGCCACACAATCGTGGCATGTTATTATCTTCTATTAAAATGAGTACAACTAAATTTTTATCATGACAATTGCAAATTTTACCTCAACAAAAGCTTATAGCACCTTTTTTTCAATTGTAGCACTGGTGTTAACAATATCGTGCAACAATAGTGGTTCAGGAGTAGCCGGGGTTGATTCGACTGACGGGTCGAAAAATGCTGCCAATATGGATTCTTCCGGGGCAAAATCTGTTAAACCCAATGGGCCAAAGCCCGATTGGGCGCCCGGGATTCATCCAGAAATGCAAGCCGTGATAGAGAATTTGGTGAGCTACAATGCCCCGGCTATTGAATCCTTGTCAGCAGCAGATGCCAGGAAAAATCCTACGCCTGCAACAGCTGTAATGGACTTGATAAAAGAAAATAATATTGCCGTGTCGTTACCAGAGGTTGATACAGTTGGGAAAAATATTCCTGTATCCGGTGGTACAGTTCACGTAAGAATTTACACACCCAGGGCAACGATGACATCATATCCAATCATTTTATATATACATGGTGGGGGTTGGGTTATTGCAGACATTAATACTTATGATGCATCTGCTGCCTCAATGGCTGAACAGACAAAATCGGTGGTTGTATCTGTAAATTACCGTCAGGGTCCGGAATTCAAATTTCCTACAGCGCACAATGATTGTTTTGCTGCATATGAATGGATGCTGAAAAACGCAGCCGCATTAAAAGGTGATACAAGTAAAGTGGGCTTATTGGGTGAAAGTGCCGGCGGTAATCTTGCGGCTAATGTTGCTATCATGGCCAGAGACAAACACATTAAAACACCATTAGCTGAAGTGCTGGTATATCCAATTGCCCAAAGCGATATGGAAGCGCCGGCGTATATTCAAAACGCGATGGCAAAGCCGTTAAATAAAGCCATGATGGCCTGGTTTTATAAGAATTACCTGCCTTCACAATCAGCGGTCAAAGATCCCAGGATTGATTTGACAAAAGCAGACTTAAAAGGACTTCCTCCGACCACTATCATTACTGCACAATATGATCCGTTGCAATCAGATGGTCAGATGCTACGTGATAAAATGAAAGCCGAAGGGATTGACGTGACTTATAAAGATTATGATGGTGTTACCCACGAATTTTTTGGAATGGCGGCTATTGTGCCAGAAGCAAAACAGGCACAGGCATTTGCAGCCGGCCAGCTTAATAAAGCCTTTGGCAAATAACAGATAAATATAAACTGTCTGGATTCAAAAAGCCTCAAATCGAGTAAATTACAGCGGATTTCCTGTTATTTAATCTATTCTATATCATATAAAATTCCCACTGTATCCTGTCCGGATCTTTAAAAGCAACATATTGTTTTTGCAGGGTTTCATCTAATTTTACACCCGTATTTTCAACACCTGCAGCCTGCAACCCATCCGTTACGCGGTACAACTCTTCCTGCGTCTCGCATGCCATGGCAATATGATCCGTACCGATGGTGAAAGGGTTAAACTTCGCATCTTCTCCTGCTGGTTTAAAAACAATAAATACTCCACCAATGGCGAAAGCAAATATCCCAGGCGCTTCCAGGGCAATGGGGAAGCCAAGGACTTCACTATAAAATTTTTTTGAAGCCTCAAGGTTGGACGACCTCAAGTTAATGTGGTGGATGCCGGGTGTTTTTGGTTGGATGGCCATGAATATATTGTTTTAGTAACCAGAAAGATAAATCATTTCTATGGGTTAAATATTTTTTCCTGAAGTCTATCTTTTATTTTTTGAAATTATTTTAGTCCACATCAGGCCAAATTTGGGTATGCGTATACCTTTTTCGTAACGATTAACAACGGACAACATTCAATGCTGTGTCATCTGTGGATCATTCGGAAACAACATCAGTGTGTAAGAGCCGACGAGTTTCCAGTGCATGATTTATTTTGCTGATATTATTTAAATAAAACAATAGCTCGTACTTAATTCAGCATTTATTTCAGCATTCAGGTTTTTGCTTCGATACATTTCTACTATCATCTGCGTTATAATAATTGCATCTGAGACACCATAAGCAGTGTCATGTGGGTGCTGGTGGAATAGTAAGGTTTTATTGGGTAAAAAATAGGCTGAAAGACTAGTGAATTGTTTCCTGGATTTTTAGGGTACGTTTTCAAGCCACTCAGGACCTTCGGAAAATGAACCCCTGCAATTGTCGCGGAGGTTTTTGTTTTAAGAAAAAAATTGAAAATTCCGGTGTTGTTTTAACTGCCCTAGGCAGTGCTTATTTATTAAGCGGAGCATGGACAAAGGCTATGCTAACCAACAGTTATCTATTGAAAACTTGACAAGCTGCTGGTCAGGTTCCGGATTTCTGAATGCACCAGGTAGTCATACAACGGCTATTTTGCACATTGGTAGTTTTGATCGGTTCGTACAACATTCCAAATTCATTTGTATAATCCAGCAGCATTTGTTGATTAACTAAAAAAAACTCGCTGCCATCCGGAAGTAGATAACGACCGTTGCTGAGTGGTTTTACCAGTTCTTCCAGCCCGATATCTGATGCTAACCGCGCAAAAAAATAGCCACCGGGCTGTAGTACCCTGAATATAGATCGCAGCATGAGATCAAAATGCGGCCCGTTCATGGCAAAGTGTAAAACGGCGTTACAAATAACCAGGTTAAATGTATTATCACTGAATGGCATGTTTTCCGCACGGCAGACAACAAAATTCTCCGGGGGAATACCTGGAGCAAGGTATGCGCATAATTCTTTTACCAGTTCAATAGCCTGGGGATTGGAATCAACGCCAGATACCTCATATCCATTACGCAAAAAGTAGGATAGATTACGTCCACTACCACAACCAACGTCCAGCACTTTTTTAGTTCTATCATAACGCCCTTTTAATAATTGATCGAACAGGTAGATATCAATATTGCCAAAAGTTTCGAGTAATGTGTTTTGCATCAGCTGCGTTTAACAAAAGCAAATTAAGTATAAAATCAGGACTATGAAGAAACCTTTAACAATGTTGAACGCCGCTGATGTGTACAAATGATCTGATGATTACTAGCTGTATGCACCTTTTAATAAGTTGCTGGCGTAGCTAAAATGTCTTTCTGCATAGCGGCCGGCTGCCGGTTTGAGTACCGTATTAACTAATGAAAGCATCTTTACTTATAGAGTTTGATTTCTTCTATTGTTCTGTTTAACCTGCTTCTTTCTGCGGCAAATGCCATTAAATGACTTTCAATAGACAATTCAATAGATGAACTTAACAGCGTACTGTCCTGCTGCGCAACCGCCTGCACCCAGTCCCTTACAAGATTGTGATCGCCGCCACCATGAGGGTCTGTTTTCATTTTCCAGGAGGTTTGCTTTCTCGTTTTAAAGTCGGTCATTACAAATGTTTCCATGTCACCTACAATATCACCCTTAGAGCCCATTATCCTGGTTCTGCGCCCTTCATATGATACATGTGCTTCCATGGAGAATGCCGCTGTTACGCCATTTTCAAAGAGAATGTTTACGGTAAGATGATCGGGCTGGTCGTTATCCATTTTATATACACAGCGGCCATAATCGGTCGTTTTTAATTTTTGCAGTATAAGTTCATCCCAGTTGGATTTGTTATCCGGCAAATCAAACACATATAAGCGCTTTTTATCACGCAGGTAAATTTGCATGGCGGAATAGGGACATTCATGCTCCACCAGGCAGCCATCAGTACATCTTTCTGTACTTCCTTCCGGCGCATTCCTGGTGGTAAACCAGCTGAGGTTACCAAAGCAGTGAACATCGTGCGCCGGGCTGTTTACAAGCCAGCGGATAATATCTGTATCATGGGATGATTTTGCCAATACTATAGGTGTAGCTGTTTTACTATTTTTCCATTTGCCTCTTACGTAAGAGTGGCTCATATGTATTTGTTCGATGGGCTCCAGGTGCTGTACGCTGATGATATTCCCAATAAGACCTGCATCTATGATTTCCTTCAGTTCGCGGAAATGAGACGAGTAACGCAGTACATGACAAACGCCCACAATGCGATTGGTAGCAATGGCCTTTTGCAGCACCTGCCGGCATTCTTCTTCTGTGCCCGCGATGGGTTTTTCCAGCAATACATCGTAGCCTGCATCCAGTGCGGCCAGGCAAGGCTTAATATGGACGTTATCCGGTGTGGCAATAATTATAGCATCAGCCATTTTGGGCCGGTCAAAAATGGCTGACCAATTGCTGAAGCAATATTCGTCGGCAATCCGGTGTCTTTCTTTCATCCTGTTTCTTCTTTGCATATCGGGTTCTGCTACGGCTACAATCTTTAGATCGCCAGGTTTTTTTATCGCATAATCTGCGTATATAGTCCCCCTGTGCCCGGCGCCAATTAAAATGGCGGTAACTGGTTGCGCTAGTTTTTTATGACGTGGGTTTTCAAAAACATCAGCATGCAACCCAAACAACGAGGCCATTTCTTTCCATCGCAGCAGGGCATTTTCTTTTGCCGTCGCCAACAATCCTTCAGTTCGTAAAAATTTCCTTGAAGCTATAAATTGGCGTAGTGACATAATATATAATGGTTTTTAATACCGATCCGGATACAGGAATGTATTATCGGGAACAAGATACGAATGGATACGATACAGGAATAGCCCGGTGTAAGATAGATAGATAGCCAGTAGCGCGGGTACAGCATACAGGCCGTTTAAAGCTGCTACATAAATACAGGGTATATTATTGACGTGTATAATGCAAGTGACATACCAATCCGGCAATCATTTTACAGTATACTGTTAAATATTGCCGGGCCTTTTGCCGGTGGAGTGGATGCTGATATGTTGTTTGTTAATACGCCTTTCAGAAAAGAACTGGGTTTTAAATTCGTTTATTTTGTGTGTATTGGCTAAAGACAGGCGTTTTTAATTTTTCGGGAAAGCAGCAGTATTTTATCGCAGCGGTTCATATCAAATTGTATCAATGCGGCTGTTATCTGCTTCAACAGGATCAATGTTGAACAGTATGCAATATATACGCGGCGATTTTTGTTTGAATGGATAGTTAGTCTCACGTGTTCAGCACCAGTATTGGAATGGTACAGGCATGAACAATTTTTTGCGGATAATAGGCAGTATTAAAATCAGGGTTTTGCCTGTTTGAGGAAGCATTGACTACCACCAGGTCAAAAGCCTGCTCTTTATTATTTGTACATGCAAGCACTTTTTCTGAAAAATCACTACCGTGCGAATAGTATTCCATGGAATAATTAATGTCCTGCTGTTCCAGTTTACTTTGTAATGTAAAACCAGGCTGATCATTGCCATCTGGGTCATCATTATTATCGGGCGATAAGACAGGCAGCAACAGGCCAAAGAATTGCCGTTCAAGGTGCGCCAGCAAAGTCATTGCATGAAATTGCTGTACAGTAGCTGATAATTTATAGATGGGCAGCAGCATACGCTCAATCTTGTATTCCACAATGTTTTCTGGGACAATAAACAAAGGAATTTTAGTCTTTTCCGCCATCTGTGATGTATGGGTGCCGGCATATGCCGCCATCATACCATTGCTTCCATTCTTGCCCATAACAATCATATCTGTATTAAGATTAACAGCATTCTTCAAAATATTATGGGTTACCGACCCGTATTCGGTAGTATAAAAGCATTTGACCTGGTACTCATTCAGTACAGACATGGCAAGAATACCTAGTTGTTGAATAGTTTCCCGGAACCTCAATGGTTTCAGTCTGTAGCCTGTCCCGAACAGGTCGTAATCGTTGTCAATAACATGCAGGAGATGGATGGATGCCTTAAACTTTGCGGCGAAGGTTGCCGCAAATTGGAGTGCATTCGTGCTGCTGCCGCTAAAATCCACGGGTACCAATATTTTCCGGATAGTCATGAATTTTTTTTGACCCTGCTTTTGTGGAATAGTAAAGCAGGATGCAGACTTTACAATTAGGATTAACGAATTGATGCGGACGAAAGTTTGCTGAACTTACCCTCATCTGCTGTTACCCGCATCATTGTTTTTGACCATATTTTTCTTAAGTATATCAATATATTTTTTGGCATCCCCGTTTTCGGGATCCAGGGTCAATAACTTTTCAAAATAACTGACCGCTGTTTCATAATCTTTTTCTGCATTTGCTTTATAGGCAGCGATATAGCCATACGCTTCTATGAGGTGCTTTTTCGCTGTACTGTTTAGTGAATCTTTTTCAATTAAGGTGATCAGGTTCATATAGTGGGGAACAGCTATTCCCATTACCATTGCCGTGTCGATGGCAGCGTTGGTCCTGGCCCGCCAGTATGGTCCGAATTCTTCGGCCGGGTATTTAATTTCATACATGGCGAATACAGTATCTGCAGTAGGATAGTCTTTTGCTAGATAGCTGGACAGTCCCCAGTTAAAAAGATCTACATTGGAAGCGCCTGGTTTGGAAGAATAATATTTGCCGAGCCATACAGATTCGTTGGCGTAGTCTTTTTGTTTTTTATAGAGGGCGGCAATTTGTTTATAATAATTTGATTTTATCACCGTGTCCTGCTCCAGGTCAGCACCTTTTGCAAGAAAGTATGCAGCACTGTCTTCTTTGCCCGGCAGGCTGGCGTACATATTACCCATTGCTTCATAATCTTTTGCAATGATGCCGCTATCGGGCTGTAAAGCAAAATAGCTGTTCATAAACCGTACTGCTGCCAACGAGTCGCCCTGTTCTTTATAGCTGTATGCTTCCAGTTTGTATAGCCTTGGTTGTACTGCTTTGCCCTCTTTTTTTATTAAAGCGTCAGCCATTGCAATAGCCTCGCTGAATTTACCGGTTGCATAGAGCATATCCGTAACCAGGTAATCGTTTTTAATATTGTAATCAGACGTCTGTATATATTTTGTGAGGTACCCTTTGGCAAGGTTAAGATTGGTAAAGTAATAATGATAGTAGAGTTCATAAAGGGCCGGGGCGTACTGTGGATCGGCCGCCACTGCTTTTTCAAAGGAAGGAAGATACTGGCCTGCATTTTTTTGTGATGTATAAATTTTACCAATTTTGTAGTCGGCTTCTGCATAAGTTTTATCTTTTGCCAATGCTTCCTGGTAGGCTTTATACGCATTTCCGCCATCCATTAGCTTACGGTAGGCATCACCCGTAAGCACATAAAGCGCAGGGCTGTGTTTATCTTTTTTTATTGCCTTTTGCAAAAGTTCTAATGCATAAACTGCATTACCGTCTTTTGTTGCAATATGAGCGCTTGCTATTTCGGCCAGTACGCCGGGGTCTTTCATTTTTGAATTCTTCAGGGCATGGTTAAATTCAGCTTTTGCTGCGAGGCTGTCACCCCTTATCAATAAAATATGCCCCAGCACGCTCTTGATCAGTGGCTGGTCTTTTACTCCTTCAGGTGCTAACTGCAATGTGTCATTAAATACTGCCTGGGTACCGGCACCTATATACGCCCTGGCAAGAAGATACCATGCCGTTCCATTGCCGGGATCTGATTTTAAAAAATCGTGCAGTACGGTTACAGCGCTGCCAAACCTTTCGTGATAGATAAGTTGTTTAGCGGTGTCAAGTGATTGTGCCCGGGCGTTACCTGAAATCGTAATGCAGATTAATATTGTTGTATAAAACCTAATCATATGCATGTTTTTTATTTTTAATAATATTTTTCCGTTCATTTACGGCCCAACTGACAATACTTCCAGTTTTGAATTTCCATTTAGCATATCTGTTTCATTCTGACCGGATAGCCGAAAGATTCCTGCATCAGTGTCGGGGTTAACCAGGATCATGTCTGCTTTGATTATTTCTGCGAACCGGAGCGCGGCCTTTGTTGGATTATTGCCTTTTACCATACTGTATTCAATGGGGCAGTTAAGGTTTGTTTTAAGTGTGCGGTAGGTTTCAATAAAAGCACCATACAATGGCGCAGGCTTTCCATCTGTTGGATTGACCAATACAACCAGGTGAATTCTTGCACGATAACGTTTTGCAATGGCCAGCAGCAATCCTATTTTTCTGCCCGGCAACAGCGACTGTACCGGAAATACTATCGTTTTTATTTTATTGTGCAGAGATCCCATCTTCACAGTCAGTACAGGGCAATTGCTTATTTTAGCCAGTTTGCTAGGTGTAACTGTATTGAGAAAGCCAAGCCAGCTATGGTAATTGTGTTTCCCAATAATGATCAGTCCCGGGTTCAGTATTTTAGACAGATCTACTATCTTCTGCTGTATATTATGCCCTGTAATCGTATGCGTTTTTATACAAACCCCTGGTACATTTTCGGAAATAACTTTTACCCATTCGCTGAGTTTTTCACCAGGCCGCCATTTTTCATTGCTATTGTACAGGGCATTTTCCGGAATATAAGGGTCAGTGGAGATAGCAGGCGACAGCGCAGGCGGGGGAATCACATGCAATAAGTGGATAACAGCATCTTGTTCATCTACCAGCCCGATCGCTTTCTTTACAGCGATTTCAGTATTAATTGAAAAGTCGACCGGAATTAATATGTTGTTAAATGCTGAACTCATATATGGTGTTTCGGATCGCTAAAATACTGCCCACGCATTAGTCCGTGATTAGATTGGCATTAGAATATCATTAGAGGCAAGGGGTTGAATGCACGAAAGCAGGCCGATTGTGTACCTTGCTGAGCATTATGTTCCAAATCCAGATATGGCTGAGTGAATATTCCTGTGAATAAATAATTAAGTATGGAGGAAAGAAAAGTGTTGATTATTGAGGATGAGCAAAAAATTGCCGATACCCTGAAACTCGGGCTCTCTGAACATGGCTACTATGCGGAAACTGCTTACGATGGCAAAGTAGGCCTGCAGCTGTTTGTCAGTAATCCCTTTGACCTTGTTATACTGGATATTAATTTACCGGGCATGAATGGGTATGATGTGTGTAAGGCTATCCGTTTGCATAATTCTGCTGTGCCTGTTATTATGCTTACTTCTATGAGTACGCTGAATGATAAGATAGAAGGGTATGATGCCGGCGCCGATGATTATGTAGTAAAGCCATTTGAGTTCAGGGAACTGCTGCTTAAAATAAGGGTGATGCTTAAAAGAACGATGACGCAAACCCTTCCGGTAGGTAATATTTTAAAAGCGGGCGATCTGCAAATGAATCTTGACAGCAAGGCGGTGAAAAGGGGGGATGACACTATCCAGCTCACTGCAAAAGAATTTCAACTGCTGGAATACCTTTTGAGAAATAAGAACCGGGTACTTTCCAGGGCTGATATCGCCATAAATGTCTGGGATATTGATTTTGATACCAATACTAATGTGATTGATGTTTATATCAGTTACGTAAGGAATAAGATTGATAAAAATTACGAGCACAAATTAATTCAAACACAGATAGGAATGGGGTATATTCTAAAAGAAAATCAATAGCAATGGGCGTACGTCTTAGAATAACATTGCTTTTTGCTTCCATTGTACTGATAATATTGCTGCTTGTATGTGGTTCGGTTTATTTTTTTTCGTATAAAAACCGGATTACCAATATAACTACCAGGCTCACCAACCGCGCCATTACCACAGCAAGGCTACTGAGCCGGTCAGAATATTTTGATCGTGGCCTGGTGCAGAGAATCGATTCTGCCACGGCACTGTCACTGCTCAACAAAACTATTCAGGCATACGATGCAGCTGATAATTGTATCTATACGTACAGTGATTTAACAGGTGATACCCTGTCTGTTGATACTACCATCCTGGCGAAAGCAAGAAATAAGGGGAATTCCTATTTTACTTCAGGGAATAAAGACTTTATTGCCTGCAGTGTGCAGAACAACAGTTCAGGTATAGTAATGCTGATAGGCGCCATAGATTTTGAGGGAAAGGAAAAATTACGGCAATTACGGCTTATCCTTTTTACCAGTTTTATAGGCGGCCTGATGATTGCTGTGGCCGGCGGCTATTTTTTTTCCGGCGGCCTTGTGCGCCCTATCCGGAAAATTGCAGATGAAGTGAGTGAAATTTCTGCCAAAAATCTTTCCAGCAGGATTGAACAGGGTAAGATAAAGGATGAGTGGAATTATTTGTCTGCAACATTGAATAGGCTTTTAAACAGGTTGCAGGATAGCTTTGAAGTGCAGCAGCGTTTTGTAGCACATGCGTCGCATGAATTGTGCACGCCCCTTACTTCTATATCCAGCCAGCTGGAAGTATCGCTCCAAAAAGATCGGCAGGCTGCTGAATACAGGCAGGTAATGGAATCTATTTACCAGGATGTGCGTCATTTAAATAAACTGACACAGACATTATTGGAATTTGCGAGTGCTTCCGGCAGCGCGGCGGGTATTGTAATAGATTTAATAAGGGTGGATGAAATATTGTTGCGTATGCCTGCTGAACTTTCAAAAACCGACAGTTGCTATGCCATTGTTCTGTTGTTTAACGAGCTGCCACAGGAAGAAGAAAAATTACTGATATGGGGAAACGAGGAGTTACTATTTTCAGCGCTTAATAATATTGTAATCAATGCCTGTAAATATTCTCCGGATCACAAAGCAGTTGTTAAATTATCGGTTAAGGACCAGCAGATAAGTATTGCCGTTCAGGATAAGGGACCCGGTATTGACCAGGAGGAATTAAATAATATTTTTCAGCCTTTTTACCGTGTTGAGGTTGATCGGAATGTTAAAGGCTTTGGGTTGGGGCTTTCGTTGGCAAACCGTATCATCAGGCTTCATAAAGGATATATTAGTACACAGTCTGTAATTGGAGAGGGCTCCACTTTTACCATTGTGCTGCCTGCGGCGGGTGCTGTAGCCAGCGCAAAAGCAGTTGGTCAGCAGCAATAGCCAGTTGCAAACAACTGCTTGCCATAAGTTTTTTTGTAATTTTTAAAATGTTTTTCCTTCCGGGAATATACAGCCAGGCATAAAAAAACCAGGCGGATTTTAGCATTACCACAATTCATTTTCTCTTCCCTGATAATTTATACGGACGCCATCGGAATATTGATACATTCCTTTATAGAGGATAGGGTTGATGTGGCTGCCATAATATTGTTATACTGTTCCTGCGTTGTTTTCAAAAAATTAAGTGTGCTGATCTGATTTATTACGCGGTCAATAAACCGGATAGTTATATAACCGTTTACTTTTCTTTTTTCCATTCCTTTTATTGCTGCCCGAACAAAACGTTCTGTTTCTGCTGCGGAATGTGCATACAGGATTTTGACTACCAGTTTTGCCCTGAATTGATCCAATGATACTGACATAAATGGGTTTATTTATTTTTTAGGAAATACTGTTCAGGTTTTCACCATAACCAAGCTGCAAAGTACCCGTCCTGGATTAGCATGGCATTAGTGGAGGATTAGAATCACATTAGAATTTTAAAGTTATGGTTTTACCAGGGCCCCGGATATTACTGCCTTCACCTGAAATTTCTTCCCTCATGAAAAACCTCTTTACTGAAAGGCTTTACTTGCGCGTGGGCAGGTATAGAGGTTTCGTCAGCACGTGACAAAGTCTTAAGCGGCAGGTCTTCGTTCTTAGCCGCGGTTAATATGCGTAAAAAAGAAGAAAGATTGTAGCAGCGTTCTGCAATAATATGTATCACTTCACCCTCCCGCTGCAATTTGCCTTCTACCATTAATAATCTTGATTGTATTATTTCTTTGTAATACCGGTTGAATAAATTTTGAAAAACCACCAGGTTGGCTACCCCGGTTTCATCTTCAATAGTAATAAAACAAACGCCTTTGGCAGTGCCGGGCCGCTGTCTTACCAGCACTAGTCCAGCTACTTTTACCAGGTCGCCATCATTCCCGGTTGCTAAAAATTTGGTGGGTGTTATATGCAGCAATTCTAGTTTTTCCCTTACAAAACTTACCGGGTGTGCCTTGAGTGATAAGGAGGTAGCAGCATAATCCTGCACTACCTCTTCAGCAGCACTCATAGCAGGCAGTGAGATATTTGCTTCTTCAGGGGCAGCAGCTGACTGACCGGCAAACAATGCCAGTGGCCGATCGCCGAGCGCATTTATTTGCCACAGAGCATGGCGCCGGTCAAGCCCCATCGATATAAAAGCATCTGCATCGCCCAGTTTTTCAACCGACGCAAGGGAGACGCCGGTATCCATCAATGCATGAATATTTGTAAATGCTTCCTGCCTTGCCTGCACAAGTAGTTGCATATCTGCTTCCCGCAATCCTTTTACTTGCCGGAAACCCAAACGGATAATACAGTACCTGCCATCCTTTTCTTCCAGTGTATTATTCCAATAAGAAAAATTTACATCAACCGGTTTTATGACCACGCCATTTTTTGCGGCATCAATAATTATTTGTGCAGGCTGGTAAAAACCCATGGGCATACTATTAAGCAATGCTGCGGCAAACACATCAGGATGATAACATTTGAGCCAGGAAGAAACATAGACCAGTTGTGCAAAACTGGCAGCATGTGATTCAGGAAAGCCATAACTGCCAAAACCTTCCAGTTGTTTAAATACACGCAGGGCATATTCTTTTGTATAGCCGTTTGCCACCATGCCGTTTACCAGTTTTTCTTCAAACTTTTTTACCATACCTACGGCTTTGAAAGTGGCCATGCTACGCCGCAGTTCATCGGCTTCTGCCGGCGAAAAGCCTGCTGCAACAATAGCAATCTTCATGGCCTGTTCCTGGAACAAAGGGACCCCCAAGGTTTTATGCAAAATATCTTTCAATTCTTGAGAAGGATAGTCAACATCTTCTTCCTTATTGCGCCGGCGCAAATAAGGGTGCACCATATCGCCCTGTATTGGCCCGGGCCGTACAATGGCCACTTCAATCACCAAATCATAAAAGCATTTGGGCTTAAGGCGGGGTAACATGGCTTGTTGCGCACGGCTCTCTATCTGGAAAACACCAATGGTTTCTGCATGACCAATCATGTCATACACCTGGGGATCATCCTGTGGGATATTGGCAAGCGTCAGATCCTTACCATAATGCAGCTTACATAAATCAAATGCTTTGCGGATACAGGTAAGCATGCCAAGGGCCAGTATATCTATCTTTAAAAAACCAACTGCATCAATATCATCTTTGTTCCATTCAATACAGGTGCGGTCTTCCATGCGGGCATTCATGATGGGGCAGAGATCAGACAACTTGCCCTGTGTAATTACAAAGCCACCAGTATGCTGCCCCAGCTGCCGCGGAAAACCAATGAGCGCAGCAGTCAGTTGTAATACATTGCGTACATGTTTGTCAGCCGGGTTCAATCCCTGTTTCTCCAGCAGGTTCCCATTAAACCAATCCTCGGTAAACTCCCATTCTGTGGCAGATAAACGGTTAATGGTATCAACGGATAAGCCCATTGCTTTTCCCACATCCCTGATGGCACCTTTCTGCCGTTCCTGTGTAACCGTAGCAACAATGGCTGCACGATCGCGGCCATATTTTTTATAAATGTATTGGATCACTTCTTCACGGCGTTCATGTTCAAAATCCACATCAATATCAGGCGGCTCATTACGGGCGGAAGAAATAAAACGTTCAAAGAGAAGATCAAATTTGGTAGGGTCAACAGAGGTAATCCCCAGGCAGAAACAGATGGTGGAATTAGCGGCCGAACCGCGGCCCTGGCAAAGAATATGCTGTCCTCTTGCAAAACGCACAATATCATATACTGTTAAAAAATAAGCGGCATAATTCATTTCTTCGATGAATTTCAATTCATGTGCAATGGCCGTATTAATTTTATCCGGGATGTGTAAGCCAAAATGGTTACGTGCCCCTTCACGGGCCAGGAATTCCAGTTCCTGCAAGGGCGTGCGGCCTTCACTGGTAAGCTCTTCGGGGTAAACATATTTGAGCGTATCAAGGGAGAACTGGCAGGCTTCGTTGATTTCCTCGGTATAACGTATAGCATCAGGGTATCCCCGGAATAAGCGTTTCATCTCATCCATGGCTTTCAAATGCCTTTCTGCATTCTGATGCAGCCGGAAACCGGCATTGTGGATAGTGCATTTTTCACGTATACAGGTTAGTATATCCTGGAGAGAACGCCGGGCAGGCTGGTGATAATAAACATCATTGGTTGCCACCATGGGAATGTTTACCGCAGCGGCTGTTTCGTTCAGCCGGTGCAGATATTTGAGATCATCTCCATTGTACAGCCGGGTTGCGGCCAGGTAAAGATTGCTTCCGAATGCAGTTTTGTATTCATGCAAAGTGTTACGGAATACCGGTTCAAAATCAAAAAGATTGTTCAGCCGGGCCGGAGGGATGGCCATCAATTTTATTTCCCTGGCATATGCATATACATCTGCTTTGTATAAATGGCATTCACCTTTTTCTGCCCGCAGGTTACCCAGCGTAAGCAATGCTGATAATTGCGTGTAAGCATATTGGGTAGTAGGATAGGCCAGCAGGGAAGGGCCATCCAGTAAATCAAGCCGGCAGGCGGGTATAATGCGGATGCCTTTCTTTTTCGCTGCCACATGCGCCCGCACAATGCCCGCAAAACTATTCCTGTCTGTAATGGCAATGGCTGTATAACCGTATTCCGCGGCCTGGTCAACCAGTTCTTCCGGATGTGAAGCACCCCTTAAAAAACTAAAATTGCTGGTTGTTTGTAATTCAGTATAACGCATACACCACTTTTATCGTTCACGCAAAAAATCCATGTATAAACCATTGCTGGGTTTTGGCTGCAGTATAATGCCCCAGTCTGAACAGCCAGTAACGCCCGCCCTCTTCATCTTCCACGTAATAATAATCACGGTGTGCACCTTCTTCCAGCCACCATTCCCGTTCTATGCGTTCTGGTCCGTCTGCTTTTTTTATTTTATGCAATTTGTTTTTATAACGAAACAGCATAGGGGGGTAGTCAGGTACCGGCGCCGTTACTTCAATGGGTTCAGGCTTTGGTAAAACCTGCGTTGGCCTGCGCCTGTCCGTCTGCCATGGCGTATTTGCTTTCTCCTGGAGGGTAGTGGCCTCTTTAATAGATCGTTCCGGCCAATAATGTTCATCCGGTATGTAACGGTGAATGCTGGCTGCTCCCATCCTGTTGGCAATGCGATCCAGCAATTCTGCCAGTCCCTGGTCTTCTATACCACAGGAGCCGACCCATATTTTTTGTTGCCCTGCAGGTAAAACTTCCACTTTGGTAGCATCCAGTATAAACAATTCTATGCCCATTGCGGGTTCAATACTATCTATTCGGGGTTCAAACAGTTTAAAAAGATGCCTGGTATTGTGCGATGGACGATTGGTACCGATGGCTACCTGGATGATTTTGCCGTCCGTACGGTAACCAGTAAACGAAGCTGTGCGCATTCCTTTTTCTTCCTGCTGCAAGCGCTGGCAAATGCTGCCAAGCAGGCGTTGCAGCGCTATTGTGATGCCCGTTGCTGTTACTATTGGTTCCATACAGGGCAAACGTTCCTGGTAAATAACCACCGCCTGAAAAGGCTGAAGGGCTTCTTCTTTACTACCCAGTGCCTGGTCCATTCTGCACAATAGTTCATCACCAAAACGCCTGCGCAATGCTGAGCGCGGCATATTTATAAAACGGCCTATCTGGTAGAACCCTAATTTTTGTAAACGCTCAATGGTTTGCATTGGCAGGCGAAGTGCAGCAGGTGGTAAGGCAAGCAATGCATGTGCGTTATTGCCGCGTTCAATAATAGCGGTCTCTTTGCCAAAACGCGCAATGGCCCATGCAATTCCAATGGTATCTCCTATAGCCGCCCTTAAGGTATAACCCTTGCTTTTTAACCGGGTAATAACTTCGGCCAGGTAAGGGCGCTCACCACCCCAGAGATGGGCACAGCCACTGATGTCCAGTATAATTCCATCCGGGGGATCAATGGCAGCAATGGGTGTATAGCGGATACAGAATGCAGCAATTCCCTTTAATAACTGTTCAGCACGCGCTGGCTTATCATCAAAGACTTCCAGGCCGGGAAGGAGGGCCCTTGCATCTGCCAGCATCATCCCTGTGTATATGCCCTGCTTTTGTGCAATGGTACTGGCTGCAGTTATGCGCATACGTCCATGATCAGGCGCAGCAAAAACAAATGGTATGGTTTGCAGGGCAGGCTTTTTTATAATGAGCCAGTCAGTAACCAGGTGGCGAAACCATATAGCTATAAAACGTTTGGGCATATTATCCTGCTTTCCTGATAGACTTTATTTTAATAGCTGGTATGATCTTGTAAACAGGCTGGAAGCTGCCGCCTGACCATTCCATTTGCCAGTGGCCGGGTTGACCATTCCTTATTTTCAGCAACTCCACATGCCAGCGCGGAAAACCTACACCCGGCATGCTATCTGTTAGTTCAGTTGGTAAAGGGTTTATTTTCCATCTTGCCACGCAGGCAATGGTAGTAAGCTGCCGGGCATTATGGCGTAATAAAAAACCGGTTACCCTGCTTTGTTCTACGGCCAGTTGCAATCGCCTGGAAGCAGTAAAGGAAATATTGTTTATTTCGCCCACCACGGCAGCAAGCCCTTCACATTTCAATGCTTCTTCCATCGTCCATAGCAGGTCTTTTTCGTTTTGCAGATCAATAAAAATGATTTGATCCGGCTCCACCCCAAAAAATTTTAATGCCGGTGGAAACAAAGTTCTTTTTGTGCTTATCCATACACAGGCTTTACCCTGCTGCATCAGGCCATTCAGTAGCCCGGTAATAAAACCACTGGTTGCAGATGCCTGTTCTGGCTCTGTACTTAAAAATTCATGCATAGCAGCCACCGGAAAAGTTTTATTCGGAAATGAATCGGTGACAGGGCCCAATTTCAAATCAACAGCAACTTCGCCTAATGGAGTTTTGAATCCCTGTAAAACAAGGAGATCTTTTTGTAACTGTTGAAGAATCTCTTTTTTTTCCACTGTCATAATGCTATGTCTTTGCGGGTATTTACATGCTCACTCCAATACAATAATACTAAAATATTTAGCAAATCATACAATTAAATATTGATTGGTAAGAGCCATCTTATAATCAGCTGGTTATACTTTTTTATTTATTTATATGGGGTGGTATTTACAATGGTTTGATTATTCCTGTTTGGTCATTTTCATACTTTATGAATTAATAGTAGTATGCCCTTGTTTTTTATGGCGGTAATCTTACCATGATGTATTACATTCGGTATTATGAGAAAATGTATCAGTCTGTCCGTTCTTTTTGCAATAATCTTTTCTGCCGCATTCTCACAGGGCCGCCGCGAAGCGGGAGCTGACCTGGCACCAAAGGATTCAGTGGTAGAAAATATTATCCGCGAACAGAAAAATAATTCCCAGTTGCAGCAAATGGCGCATCAGTTATTTGATAGTATCGGGCCAAGACTGGTAGGTACACCCCAGATGGAAGCTGCACGCGATTGGGCATTGGCGAAGTATAAAAGTTGGGGAATTGCTGCCGAAGCGCAGAATTGGGGTGTATGGAGAGGCTGGGAAAGGGGTATCTCACATATTGATATGCTATCGCCACGGGTGCGTTCCCTGGAAGCTACACAACTTGCCTGGTCTCCATCAACAGGAAACAAGCCTGTAACTGCCGGACTGGTAATTTTGCCGGACCTGGCAGATTCTGCAGCCTATGCTGCATGGATGCCATCTGTGAAAGGCAGGTTTGTCATGGTTTCCATGCTGCAGCCAACTGGCAGGCCGGATGATAACCTGGAACAGTTTGGAACAACTGAATCGGTTCAAAAAATAAAAGACCAGCGTGCAAAAACAACAGATAATTGGAATGCCCGCATCAAAAAATCGGGCTATACAGCACGCACCCTGCCGGCAGCATTGGAAAAAGGCGGCGCTGCAGGCATCATCAGTTCTAACTGGTCAGCAGGTTTTGGGGTGGATAAAATTTTTGGCGCATACACAAAGAAGATACCTTCTGCAGATATTATGCTGGAAGATTATGGTTTGCTATATCGCCTCGTTGAATCAGGCGCTGATCCAAAAATCAGCGTACGCACAGAATCCAAAGAGCGTGGCCCGGTACCAACCTTCAATGTGGTGGCGGGTATAAAAGGCAGTGAAAAGCCCGATGAATATGTGATGCTATCGGCCCACTTTGATTCCTGGGATGGCGGTTCAGGTGCAACGGATAATGGAACCGGAACGCTGATGATGATGGAAGCCATGCGCATCCTGCAAAAAGTATATCCGCACCCAAAACGCACCATACTTGTTGGACACTGGGGAAGTGAAGAACAGGGGCTCAACGGTTCAAGGGCTTTTGTAGAAGACCATCCGGATACCGTAGGCCACATGCAGGCACTTTTTAACCAGGACAATGGTACAGGCCGTATAGTAAGTATGTCGGGACAGGGATATATGCATGCCTATGAATACCTCACGCGCTGGCTGAGTAAAGTTCCATCGGATATCCGCGATTCAGTGAAGACAAGTTTCCCGGGATCGCCGGGCGGTGGCGGTTCTGATTATGCATCTTTTGATGCAGTGGGTGCGCCGGGATTTTCACTCGGTGCCCTGAACTGGTCTTATTTCAATTATACCTGGCATACCAACCGGGATACTTATGATAAAGTAGTGTTTGATGATCTCAGCAAAAATGTTGTGCTGGTTGCTATACTGGCATACATGGCGAGTGAAGATCCAAAAAAATCTTCCACAGAGAAAGCCATATTGCCCATCAATCCAAGAACGGGCGAGCAAACGAAATGGCCTGTGCAGGTAAAGTCGAACCGGAAAGGTGGATTTGATTAATCTTATTTCTTTTCTGCTCCCGGTTTAGAGAGGATCTCTTTTATCCGGACCATACTGGCAATAAGCGTTTTGCAATCATTGTCAGAAAGTTGCGATAAGATTTCTTTTACCTGGTTATGGGTAGCGGCATCCTGTTTTATAAATTCCTTTTTACCGGATGCTGTAAGACAAAGGTGATAAGAGCGCCCATCTTCCGGAACCGTTTTTTTGGAAATGAACCGCTTCTTTTCAAACCGAACGATAATGCGGCTCAGGTAACTTTTATCCATATTCAGCAACACTATTATCTCACTGGCCGTAATGCCTTCCTGCAGATGAATGGCCTGCAGCACCCTTAACTCCGGCAATGAATATTTTCCGTTCAGAAACTTTTTATTGAGTACACCTATCAGCGCAGTATAAAACCTGTTAAAAGCCCGCATCTCACTGATATGATTGTTATCCATAGAATAAAAATATCAATTTTAGTTGACTTTGTCAACTAAAATGCTATTTTCGTTCCTGTTACAAACGGTCTCCATGCAACTGCCCTTCCATCATAGATTAGATAACCCGGTCTGGCATTCCCTCTCGGAAGCGCACCAGCGTTTTGCCCTTGATTGTGGCATTATAAAATTCTATCAGCCTGATTACTGCCCGTTTGGTGGTTTTGTGCAGGCCGAAGGAATAGCTGATGGTTTAAATAAGTATGCTACAATGATTAAAAGTTTTTATACCATCGGAGCACAACCTCCTGTTTCAAATGGTTTAAAAATTACCGGTGAAGTGGCCTGCCTCCAGATGGTGCTTGATAAAAGGATGGCGGTGGATATAACAGAAGATATTGTTGCGCTCCGTGAAGATCAGTCCGGTCTTTTATTTGAATTGGTGGACCAGGTGCAGCCTGGCTATATCAGGAAAAAAACGGCCATGCTGGGCAGCTACTTTGGAATTTTTAAAAATGGAGAGCTGGTGGCAGTAACCGGGGAAAGAATGAAGATGTTTGCTTATACCGAACTAAGTGCTGTGTGTACGCTTCCAGGCCATACGGGTAAGGGATATGCAAGCCAGTTATTAGCACATACCAGCAATAAAATTTTTGCAGAGAACAAGTTGCCCTACCTGCATGTGGCAGTAACCAATACGGGGGCTATCAAATTGTATGAAAAATCGGGATTCACTATCCGCAGAAAAATAAGCGCCTGGCATATTGAGCAATAAACAACAACAAGTTTGTGGGTTGTTGATCCGCACTGTATTGTACAAATTCGTTTATCATTAAAAGGTATTTTATGGAAATAAAAAACAGTACTGCAAGCGATATCACTGAAATATTCAGGCTCTATAAAATTGCTGCCGACTATCAAAAGACAAAACAAACTGTGGTGGTGTGGCCTGATTTTAAAAAAGAACTGGTTGAAACCGAGATAGCAGAAAACAGGCAGTGGAAGTTGCTCATTGATGGTGCAATAGCCTGCGTTTGGGCAACCACGTTCAGCGATGCCCAAATCTGGGAAGCGCGTAATATGGATCCAGCGGTTTATATACACCGTATTGCTACCAACCCGGATTTCAGGGGCCACAATTTTGTTTCCATTATTGTAGAATGGGCTAAAAGCTATGCAAGAGAAAATAATAAAAATTTTGTACGATTGGATACCGTGGGGAATAACACAAAGCTAATAACGCATTATACCAGTGCCGGCTTTCATTTTCTTGGCATGTTTGATCTGAAAGATACTGCCGGTCTGCCGGATCACTACCATCAACTGCCTGCCTGTCTTTTTGAAATGAAGCTCGACTAATGAGGCAATCATTCCTGCACAATAAGCCCTATTTTTATTTAAAATCTACACATGAAGCGGGTTTGTTTTTGTACAGGCAGTTACGGGTTGTTTTGTTTAACCAGTTTGGTGCTGCTGTTGCAGGCAACAAACATTAATGCGCAAAAAACCCCCTTAAAGGATATCACGGAGGCAATGAATACAGAATATCCTATGCTTAAAGAAGGCGCAGGAAAAAATAAAAAAATACTACCGTTGTTTGAGAAGCAAATACTTTTTGCTTTATCTTTTTTCCCGGAATTCAAAGAAACGAAGATTCATTTCAAACTAAAAAAAAGTAGTAACGGCATCATTTCCACCCGCCCATCCTGGGGTAGTATTTTCAGGCGCAGCAGTAAACGCACTTACATTGTTATTATCAACGATTCTACCGGCGGCCGCAGTTTCCCCGTTTTCCGGAATGGTGGCGTAAATGGGCAGGTAGGCATACTGGGGCATGAGCTCTGCCATATTTTATACTTTAATAAAAAAACCGGCCTGGGCTTAATTGGCCTTGGTATCCGGCACCTGTCTACAAAATTTATGGATGGTTTTGAAAACAGGACAGACAGTGTTGATATAGAAAGGGGATTAGGCTACCAGTTGATTGACTGGAATATTTATTTGCGCAAGGCATTTGGTATGCAGCATCCGGAAGAAGGCCCTGATCCATTTTTTGGACCACAAAAACGTGAACGGTATATGAGCCCCACCAGCATACGAAAGGCGATAGCTAAAAATCCGTTGTATAATCAACATTGATACAGGTAAATTATTATAAACTTATTTTATAGTATGCTCAGGTATTTATTATTGATGCTGGCAATTTCGTTTATTGCACAGCCAGGCATGGCACAACATGATTCACTGGTATTTGCACAGGCCAAATGGCGTGTTACAAAAATTGCTCCCGGCGTCCGGCTGAAGCAATGCTGGTTCAATCATTCTTTATTTGGCGCCAGCCAAAATATCAGTGTGCTGGAAATTACCCTGCGCAGGAAAAACAGGCTTGATATAGTAGCTGATTCCAGTGTGCTGCAACCCACCAGTGCGTTTGGAACAGCGTATGATGCACTGGCTGCCATCAACGGAACTTTTTTTGACATGAAGAACGGCGGGTCAGTAGATTATATCCGTATAGATGGAAAAGCCCTCAATGCTACAAGACTCACTAAAAACAATACCCGCATTTTTCATCAGCAAGCGGCTATTATCAGCAGCGGAAAAAAAGTGCGTATCATAAAATGGGATGGTTCAGCTGATTGGGAAGACCAGCTGCCGGGAGAAGATGTGATGGTAACAGGCCCTTTACTGATAGAAAATAAAGAGCGCACCGCACCTGATACCATTCCTTTTTACGTTATGCGCCATCCCCGCTCTGCGGTTGCATTGAAAGGAAAAAAAGTGTTATTGATAACTGTAGATGGGCGGAATCAAAAAGCAGCTGGCATGAGCCTGGCCGAACTGGCCAGTGTATTGCAATGGTTGCAGGCAGATTCAGGCATCAACCTGGATGGCGGCGGTTCCACTACATTATGGGTAAATCATTTTCCGGATAATGGTGTTATTAATTATCCGTCTGACAATAAAAAAATGGAAAAATCAACCGCCTACAAGCCGGGTACAGATATGGATAACCTGCCGGCTGATATACAAAAATGGGATCACTCAGGGCAAAGACCCGTTGCCAATGTAATAGTGGTAAATAAGAAAAAATAAGATCAACAGCTGCTACTATCACTGCTGCGTTTTCTATATTGAGTTTGCCGAAGTATAATCGTAGCTATCAACCCGAGGTTTTATACTACGGCTGCATTTTATCGGGTTGATATTATTATCCCGCCAGCCTCCATTCGCCGAAGTTTACCAGCAGGAAATAAGTGTAGTGATATCTTTTTAAAAAGATGCTTACAACTCCCTGATTTTTATATTTCTCCATGCACTTGAACCAGGGTGCTGCTGCAGGGCAATTTTGCCTTTTGCGATTTTAGCAAAATCTTCAAAAAATTTACCATTGAATTTACTGCCCGCTACCAGCGTATTCCATGCGTCACTGCCTATCTGCCCATCAAATGTTTGTACGCCATTGAGCTTAAAAGTCAGGTGTCCTTTGTTCTGCAGGATGCTCACCTGGTTCCATTCGCCCACCGGCTGTGGTTTGGAAACGGATGAATCACCCACCAAATCGTACAAGCAGCCGGCCAGGTGGTTTTGTTTTTTATTATCTGATGCATCAATATTATCCAGTACCTGCATTTCCGGGCCGGTGAGGTAGGTGGCAGCATACTTAGGATCTTCCTGTATATCAAAAATAATTCCGCTGTTGCCACCTTTTGAAATCTTCCACTCCAGTTTCAATTCAAAATTTTCGTAGATGCCGTCTGTTACAATATCACCACCGCCTTCTTTGGGCTGTGCCGGGTCAAAAACAATGTTTCCGTCTTTTACCTGCCATTTAGATCCAACAGTATCCCGTTGGTAGGTATGCCAGCCCTGCGTGGTCTTACCGTCAAACAATAGTTTCCAGCCCTGTTGTTTTTCTTGTTTGGTAAGCGTGTTGGGTTCTTGTGCATTCAGGGAACTGATGCCAAGGATAAAGGCTAAAAAAAATATGGATATTTTCATAAATAGTAATTGTTAAGCCTGCTAAATTAATGGATGATCCTTTAATTTTCTTTCTTTATTGCAGTTTTTAGATTAGGTAACAGTCCCGTTAACAATCCAATAAGCGGCAGAAAAGAACAGATGGTAAACATATATTGTACGCTGGTATAATCGGCCAGGCTGCCTAGCAATGCAGAGCCAATGCCACCCATACCAAAAGCAAATCCAAAGAAAAGGCCTGAAACGGTCCCAATTTTGCCTGGCAGTAATTCCTGTGCATATACCAGGATGGCCGAGAAGGCAGATGCCAGTATAAAGCCAATAACAATGCTGAGTATAGTAACAAACAAGAGTGGCACATGTGGCAGCAGCAGGGTAAACGGTGCTGCACCAAGTATGGAAAACCAAATTACATATTTGCGGCCAAACCGATCGCCCAGCGGACCGCCAATAAAAGTGCCCGCTGCTACCGCAGCCAGGAAAATAAACAAATGCAACTGTGCCTGCTGGATAGACAGCTGAAATTTATCGATCAGGAAAAAGGTAAAATAGCTTGACATACTGGCGAGGTAGAAATATTTGGAAAAGATCAGCACCAGCAGGATGATTACAGCCAGGGTTACTTTGCGTTTTGGCAGGTGGTTATCAAGTATATCATTTATATTCTTTTTTGGCTTTATCAGGTGCATATTGGCGGTATACCATTTGCCAATTGTATACAAAACCACAATGGCCAGCAGGGCCAGTAATGAAAACCACAATATGTTTTGCTGACCGTAGGGTACAATAATAAGGGCGGCCAGTAATGGACCGATGGCGCTGCCGGCATTACCGCCAACCTGGAAAATAGATTGCGCCAGGCCACGTTTTCCGCCGGAAGCCATAAATGCTACTTTGGATGCTTCCGGGTGAAACACGGAAGACCCGGTACCAATAAGTGCTACCGCTATCAGTACTATATAATAATGGTGGGCCAGTGCCAGCACGATAAGGCCAATCAGCGAAATGCCCATGCCCACTGCAAGTGAAAAAGGTTGTGGTTTTTTATCTGTATAAAATCCAACAAAGGGCTGCAGCAACGATGCGGCCAGCTGAAAGGTTAATGTAATAATTCCTATCTGTGCGAAGTTTAACTGGTAACTGGCTTTTACCATTGGATAAATAGAAGGAATCAGCGATTGTATGGTATCATTAAGCAAATGCGAAAAACTGATGGCCAGCAAAATAGGATAAACAGTAGCTGACACAGCGGATGGGGAGATGGATTTTATACCAGTTGACATGTATATACTAATAATTAATTGCTGCAAATGTAAGCCGGAACAAAATAAAATCAGGCGCTTTGTTTTAAAAGCATCCCACTAGTTAGTAGCTGTTTACAGGAGGGTCGGCAGGTGTTTCAGTGAAACTGACGGATAAATTAGTCTCATTTTTATTTATATAAACAGCAACACTATGGAGTTGAAACATTCATTATAGGTGAATATTTCTATTATTAAATAAGTTATTAAAGTGTGCAGCCTGAATAGTTTGAAATGTAAAACATAATATAATACCTTTATAACAATCCGTATATGGCCATATCAGGTCAATCAGGATATACATTTTCAACTGCCGCTGTTAGGATTTTAATGAATGTATTCCCGGTAAAACGGTTATCGATTAAAACAATAATTATATTTGCGTATTTTTTTCTGTAACTGTACATTGTGTTTAACTGTCAACTGCTTTTTGCTGATGCTGTACAAAATAACAAGCCACAAAAAAGTTAGTGCAAATTCGTAATTCTTTTTATGCACTGAATTTTGTGCATGTTGTATACGCCGGTAAAATCTTTTAATTCGGTGATGCTCCGCTAAGTAAAATATTAACATCAAAAAATAGTATAATAATATGGAAACAGCTGTAAAAATTCTAACGGGCATCAATGATGAAGAAAAAGGCGCCTACCTGGCTGCTATTGCATCCATTGCTACTGCCGATACACAGGCTTCTGCGGTAGAGATTGAACACCTTACCCATCTCTGCGAAGCGGCCGATCTTTCAGCCAGCCAGCAGGCCCTTGTATTACAGGCAGCGGCCAGTACCAGTGAGCAAAACCTGGTGAAAAGCCTCGATATACTAAAAGGCAGCGAACTGAAATATTCACTGCTGACTGACTTATTTGCATTTGCAAAATCTGATGGTAATTATAGCGAAGCCGAGCAACAGAGCGTTCAAAAAATTGCCACCTACCTGGGAATTGATCAAACCCAATATGGTTTACTGGGTGAATTGGCTGAAAAAGCAAATGCCAGCGGCGCCAGTGCTGAAGAAGCGGGTCGTCCGGATTTTCTTTCTTCGCTTGGCCTGGGTGATAAATTAAAAGCATCAGGTATTAATGGCGGCGGGTTGCTGAAAGGCCTGGTAAGTATTGCTGCGCCAATTATTATTTCAAAAATGATGAACAGGAATGGCCGGGCCAACAGCGGGGGTGGATTGCTGGGCGGCAGGGGATTGGGTTCGTTGATTTCAATATTGAGTGGTGGAAAAGGAATGTCCGGGGCAGGCGGTTTGATTTCAAAAATATTTAGGTAACAACAAGGAGACATGTTACAATAATAATAACGGTTAATTCAAACTGTAGCAGATTTGCTATGAAGAAAATAGTGCTTGGCTGCTGCTTAATCATTTGCAATGTTCCGGGCATGGCACAGGTATACGGAGGCAATGGTAATCCCGGGCCTGCGCCGGATGGACATGAATAATATTTTACCCGGATATGAAACATACCGGCATGTCGAGGGCATCGGGGCAGGGTTCGTTTAATGCGCAGCAGCTGGGTTTCCTGGCTGGCAATATACCAGCCGTGCGTTTACAGTGATATACGCTTCACGGGCAGGCGGCAGGCGTTTACAAGTTCGGTTCCCAATCTCTTTCCGTATGGCTGGAATAATATAATACGCTCTGTACAAATCGTAAGACGCAACTAACTGGTCTTTTATGAATGCCCGGTATCCAGCAAATGCTGAAATGTTTCCAGCGAAGCTTTGTCTTCTGCCAGTACATACAAAGTATCCGCTGCCAGTAGTTGGGTTGACCCATTTGGCGCTATGTAGTTGTCGCCTCTTTTTACTGCGAGTATATTTATGGTAGGCGGAACGGCCAGGTCTACAATGTTTTTTCCTGTGGCGTCCGCATTTGCAGTAAGCAGAATTTCTTTCATTTCAGATTTACTGTTATCGGATAATTCAAAATCAAATCCTGTTCTTCTTTTTATAGCTGGCGGCAGGGTAACATGCAATAGTTTGGCAACATAAGAAAGTGTGGTGCCCTGCAGCAAAACGGAAGTAACGGATATGAAAAATACCAGGTTAAAAATAAGGTCTGCTTTTGGTATATCGGCCAGCAGGGGATAGGTAGCAAATACAATCGGTACACTTCCCCGCAGGCCCACCCATGAAATAAAAAATTTGCTTCTTGCATTGGTTTTAAAGAAAGATAGTGCAATAAAAACACCCACCGGTCTTGCCACAAATATGAGAAAGGCGGAAATCAAAAGACCCATCCCCACCAATGGGAGCACATGCGAGGGAAATACCAGCAGACCAAGTGTAAGAAAAAGAATGATCTGCATGAGCCAGGCCTGTCCATCATAAAATTTAATCAGGCTTCTTTTATGCACCATATTGCTGTTGCCCATGATCAATGCGCAGATATAAATGGCCAGGAAACCGTTTCCGCCAATACTATGTGTAACCGAATATGTAAATATGGCAAGACCCAATGTGAGCACGGGATACAAGCCTTCTGTTTCCAGCTTGATATTATTAATCAACCACACACTTCCTTTTCCCATCAGGTAACCAATGGCACCGCCAATAATAAATTCTTTCAGAAAAGATATAATTAGTTCAGATGCATGCAGGTTGCCGGAGGCAATAAGGCCCGTTAAAGTAATGGTAAGAAAATAAGCCATCGGATCATTACTGCCACTCTCCAGTTCCAGCACCGGGCGAAGCGAACCTTTAAGTGCAATACCCTTGTTCCGCAAAATAGAAAATACGGCTGCAGCATCAGTTGCCGATACAACGGCACCAAGCAGCAGACCTTCCAGCAGCGTGAAACCAAAAACATAATGAACAAACATGCCTACAGAAAATGCCGTGAAAAATACACCGAGCGTGGATAATGAAATGCCTTTCCAGAGTACTGGTTTAATACTCTGCCAGTTGGTGTCAAGACCGCCTGAAAAAAGTATGAAATTAAGCGCTGTAACGCCTATGAGCTGGGCAATAGCCGCATTGTCGAAATGAATACCACCAACACCTTCGGAACCTGCCAGTACGCCTACTATAAGAAAAAATATTAATGTTGGTACGCCCAGCTTGTTGGTGGTTTTGCCGGCTATTACGCTAATTAATAATAATAAAGACCCAATCAATAAAATATTTCCGGCATCTATAAACATGGTGAATGGCTTTACCTGCACTAATATGGTTAAAAAATTACGGGTATTTATTTTTTAGCGGCTTGCGCTTGCTGATCCCGGAAAGGAAAGCAGATAATTAATCGTTCATTCGCAGTGATCTGCAAATAGATTTTCCTGCAATGGAATATGGGCAAGCCGTCTGCAGATAATCAACAATCCGTAAAAACCTGGCGATATGCCTATGTAGAATACTAAAAAATTTCAATACGGTAAGGGGGAGTTACCAGAAATTATGTGAAGGATAATTATGGGAAAGATGAGTGTCACCAAAATTTACAGCTGGTAACAGAATAAGTTTGTGCCGGAATATAGCTGTGAGTATTGCCTGCTGAGCTGCGTACCCGGGGCAAGCAGTAGTCTTTTGTGTACGCTGAATATTATCAGGCAACCCTGAGATATCCATCCCTGTATTTCCAATAGATAAATGATGTGAAAAATCATGAACAGTACTTACGCGTACAACAGATGGAGATTGCCTGGCCGTATTATTGGTGCTGGTACTAAATAGAAAAAAGTGGGGTGTATGTGCAAATACCTGTAATAGAAAAAACAATAAAAATATAGTGACACTGTTTCTCTTCATTCCGGTAAAGATAATGGTTTAACCGGTGCATAAATGATGCGTGGGCAGGCAGGCGCTGGTAAAGTAATATTTACAAAGGGTCATTAGGGCGCGATTTTATATAGCCTGTATTAAACGCATCAAGGGGTGGCAGCAGGCAGGGTGTATTGCTGCTAAGTAATGGCGGTAACTTATCAGCAGGATTCAGCTGAACCACCTTAACACCGTTTTGTTTAATTACCGTAAAACTGTTTTTCTTTTCCGGTTCCTGTTTGTTTTTGAATTCGTCTTTTAGCACCATCATGGAAGCATCTTTTAGTGTATCATATATGCTTAAAAAAATATGCCGTTTTGCAACTGCCCCATAAATGGCTTTATACCACAATCGATTGGGTTTTAAGCCGAAAAATGCTAAATATATTTTACAGTGTATTTAAAATAGGGATTTTTTTCTACAGATTCAGTGTTTATCCCAAGGGTAAGCGGCGAAAATTTTGTGGTATTTTATTTGAAACAGTTTGTTAAAGTTTATTTATGCAATCCCCCGACCTACACCTTTCTTTTCTTCAGTTAAAAATCATAAATATCGGTACAGCGCGTTTTTTTTGCGACAGCGATAATAATCTTCCTTTTCCGGCTTATATTATTAACGCCGTTAAAACGGACAACAAAGGTTATATCTGGTTTTTCATCAGCAGCAATCCGCTACATGCAACGCTTCAGCCAATAAATTTTGCTTCAAGGCTGGAGTTTTACCGCAAAGGATATCCATATTCCCTGGCCATAAACGGTACTGCCTCCCTGGTAAATGACAGGGAAACAGTACAAAATTTTATCGCGGAGGTAGTTGACCAAACAACAACGGACCACGCAGCCGGACTTTCAGGATTACTGTTAGTGAAAGTGAAAATGGAAAAAGCCACTTACCGCGAATTACCGGTGCGTAAAAACGTTAATTGGTTCCATACCATGTCTGCGCAGCTAAAAGAATTTTTCTATCCTGTACGCCGCCCTCAATGGCAGCCTAGTATATGACCGCTGTTAATTTGAAAGAATTATAGTCAGCCGCCTAAAGTAATTGAAAGCCGCAGATGAGCAGATAATTACCCTGAGTAACCTGCTTATCTGCGGCTTTATTTTTTTGTGAAAGTTGCTTACAAAAACGGGTAGTTTATAAAGCCAGCGCAAGCATGGAAGGGTTAGTGACCAGTCCGTTCATTTTAAACCGTAGCATGTTTACCGGTTTGTTGCTGCATGAAACTGAATACGTCTTCCGGCGTGCCGGTGAATGGTCCGTACGATTCAATTTTGAGCGCCGCCATGGCCGACGCAAATTCGCCTGCTTCCTGTGGCCCTTTGCCCAATATGCATTGAGATAAGTAGCCCGCCATATAGGTATCGCCGCAGCCGGTGGTATCTGCAATGTTTGCAGGCACAAACACCGGAATATGATAAAAACTACCATTTGTATAAATAACAGAGCCTTTACTGCCCAGCGTAATCACCACCTGTTTAACGCCCCATTCAGCTAGGAGCAGTGCACCAGACTTTACATCTTTGCATCCGGTGATCACTTCCATTTCTTCATCATTGGCTTTTAAAATATCAATGTACTGCAGGGTTTCTTTTTTTTCGGGCCAGTCAGACAGTACCACTTTTTCATTTTCTACTGTGCGCAGAAATCCCTGCACATCTAATGATACCTGCCCCCGTGAGGATAATTCTTTAATGAAGCTGGCAGACATATCATCAGCCAGTAAAGGTCCGAGGTGAAAAATACGCGCATGGATGTCTTTTATCTGTTCAGGTAAAAACGGGTCTGCTTTCCTGGACACCCTCTGTGTACGATGATCCCGGTTGCCGGAATAAATGTTTTCAAAATTTACGGAGAAAGTACTTTTATAAGCATTGATTTCAATGCCTAATGCACGCAGGCTGTATACGGTATGCATCTCACTATTTCCCAGGAGGGTTACCAGGAGGTAATTGAGCTGCATATTCCGGATGGCATTGGAAAAATAGTAAGACGTGCCCCCGGGCATATATTTTACCGATTCAGGTGTTACTACTTTATCGAGCGTTATATGGCCTACTCCGCAAATATCATACATGTTGTTTCAATATAAGATCATGGCCCAATAATCAGGCAGTTGCAAATATACGGCTCGTTTATGAAAGGCAAATCCCGCGCAGATGTGTCTGTTAATTTTAATATCTTGCCTGGCAGTAGAAGGGTGCAGTACCCCGTTTATTATATGCTTGTTTATAAATGAAAACACTTTCTGTAAAATATTGGCTTTTGATGGTTTGCTGCATATACTGTATGCCTGCTTCGGCATTTAATAATTTACCCATTGGTTATATTGGAATAGAAAACGGTTTATCCAATAATACGGTGCGCTGTATTTACCAGGACAAAAGAGGTTTTATGTGGTTTGGCACTACAGACGGATTAAACCGGTACGATGGCTATGATTTTAAGGTATTCAGGAATAAGCTGAAAAATAACAATTCACTTGTTCACAATATTGTTTCTGCTATTGCTGAAGACAAAAGCAACTACCTGTGGATTGGCACCCGCCAGGGGGTGAGCCGGGTGGATGATGTTGCAGGCACCTTTACTACTATTACCTGGATGCCCGGCGTTCATCAAAAAGCGGAACCAATCACCGCGGTAGTCAGGGATCTTAAAACAGATAGTAATAATAATGTTTTTATTGGTACAGAAGGCCTTGGTTTACTGCTTTGTAAAAACGGTAGTACGAACGCTGTTACTGTTCCCCTGTCGGGTGCGCAAGGGGTGACCAGTCATTACGGTATACATGCTATTGAGATTGATATACACAATAGAGTTTGGGTACTTGTTCAGAACCATGGCCTTGGATTGTATGATGCGGGTGCGTGCGTAATAAAAATAATAAATGCTACGCTGCCATCAGCTATTTGCCTGGAATCGGACGGTGATCATGTATGGGTGGGCGCCGCTGACCGGATATACCAGTATTCAATCAGGGAAAACCGGATGACGGAAACAGGCGTTCAAAGTCAGGATACAAAATTACCGGGAACCGCCTTGTCGCTATTGCTTGATAAAACCGGGCAACTATGGGTGGGTACTTTCGGTAGTGGTATCAGTATCTGGAATATGCCTGCGCAAAAAATAAGCCGCATGCAACCCGGCGATAATAAAAATGCCCTGGCAGGTGGCGCCATTTATGCCATTTATGAAGACCGGGAATCAAGAAAATGGATTGGTTCCAGGGCAGGTATTAACGTTATTGAGCCGCGTGAAAACAGGTTCCGGGCCATTACCCACGAACCCGGTAATGCCAGTAGTCTCTCGGGCAATGTAGTTTCGGCATTTTATGAGGCGCCCGACGGAAACTTATGGGTGGGCACCGATGGAGACGGGTTAAATGTGTGGAACAGGAAAAAAAATATATTTACTGTATACGCTCATGCTGCAACAGACAATAAATCGATCTCAGGTAATTTTATTACCAGCATCATCGCTGACCATAAAAAAAATACCTGGATAGCTTCCTTTACCAATGGAATAGACCGGTTTGACAGCGCAAGGCGGCAGTTTAAACATTATAATTGTATTAACCCGGTTTCTGGTAAAGAAAACAAAGTCATATTTACCATGTACGAAGATGCGGACAAGCAGGTGTGGGCTGCAGCCTTGCGGCAAACCGGTATTTATGGTGCGCTTTACCGTTATAATACAAGTACAGATAATTTCGAAGCTTTTGACACAGATTTGTCTGATTTTTTTACCCTTAATGAAGACAGAAGCGGCAATTTATGGGGAGGAAACCTTAACCAGCTGGTAAAAATTGATAAAATTAACCGGAAGCACCAGTTTTTTGCAACGGGTCATACGGTAAGGGTCGTACATGAAGATAAGCTGGGTAATTTATGGGTAGGCACAGAAGGTGGCGGCTTGTTATTGTTCGACAGGAAGAAGAAAACCATTGCTGAAAGGTATACTACCGACGAAGGATTATGCAATAATGTAATACTCAGTATACTGGAAGACAGCGCGGGAAACCTGTGGATGAGCACCTACAATGGCTTGTCAAAATTTAATATTTCAGCAAGGAAATTTTCAAATTATGATCAGGGCGATGGCCTGAGCAGCAAACAATTTTATTTTAATGCGGCGCTTGCACTGCGTTCCGGGGAAATGGTTTTTGGCAGCATAAAAGGGTTCACACTGTTTAATCCCGGCAGTATCGGCCAGGTAAACCGTATGCCAGCATTGCAGCTGACAGGTATACAGGTAAACAATGCCGGGATAGAAGATAACAACTCTTTTATTACCAGCCTGAGCCGCTATAAAATTGAATCGTTACAGGTGCCTTATGATGCAGCGGTATTTTCATTTAACTATACGGCACTGGAATATTCTTCTCCCAATAAAATTACCTATGCTTATTTTATGGAGGGCTGGGACAGGAAATGGAATTATTCAGAGAACAACAGAACAGCTACCTATACCCATATTAATGAAGGCAGCTATACGCTGCGCATAAAATGCACCAATGCAGAAGGGCTTTGGAACCCTGATGAAATAGCATTGAAAATAGTGGTGCTGCCACCATGGTACCGTACCTGGTGGGCATATATGATGTATAGCTGCCTTGCATTTGCATTGGTATATTTTTATTACACCTATAAGATCAGACAAACAAGGCTGCGATACCAGCTTAATATTGCTCACCTCAAAAGCGAAAAAGAACAGGCGGAACTGAGCCGTGAAAGGGCCGAACATCAGATGGAACGGACCGAGCACGAAAAAGAAAGACTTATCAGTGAAAAAGAAAAAGAAATGAATGATAAGCGGCTGTCTTTTTTTACTGATATCTCCCATGAATTCAGAACACCGCTTACGCTTATTATTAATCCCATCAAAGACATTCTCCGTAAAAGCGGGGTTGATAAAAATGATGATAAACACGAATTGAATATTGTGCAGCGCAATGCACGCAGGTTGCTGAGCCTGCTTGATCAATTATTGCTTTTCAGAAAAGCAGACAGTGGCGCAGATACCATTAAACCTACGCGGCTCAGTTTTTATAACCTGAGTAAAGATGTGTACCTCTGTTTCATACAACAGGCCAAATCAAAACAGGTTGAATACCTGTTTGAATGCAACAATGAAAACCTGGCCGTATACGCCGACAGGGAAAAAATGGAAATCATTCTGTATAATCTTATTTCCAATGCTTTAAAATATACCCCGGCAGGCGGCAAAGTTTCTTTTGCAATACGTGAAACAGATAACATGGTCATCATTCAGGTGGCTGACAATGGTTATGGTATCCCTGCTGAAACCGGGGAAAAATTATTTGAGAAATTTTACCGGGTGCAGGGAAGCAAATCGGCATTTGCTCCCGGTTTCGGTATTGGCCTCTACCTGGTAAAATATTTTACAGAAGCCCATGAGGGAACAATAAGTTACCAGAGCGAACCCGGAAACGGCACTTGTTTTACAATAGAATTTCCGAAAGAGAAATTACAGCCGGTCGAGCCGCTTAGGATGGAAACGGCAACTGCAGCACCGGCTTTTCTGGAAGAGCTGGCCGGTGGCGATATGCATTTGGAAGAAGATTTGTTACCACAACCTGTGGCGTCTGCAACCTTAGCGCCTTTGGTTACTGAGAAGCAAAAAATGCTGGTGATAGACGATGATATGCAAATGCGGCATTATATAGTAAGCATGTTTAATCAGAAATTTGCTGTTTATGAAGCAGGCAGCGGAGAGGAGGGAATGGCTACGGCGGAACAGTATGAGCCCGATATCATTATTACAGATATAAAAATGGAGGGCATGAATGGGATAGAACTCTGCAAAGCCATTAAAATCAACCCATCCCTGAATCATATACCGGTTATTCTGCTTACCGGCACCTCCTCGGCTGATACAAAGCTGGAAGGAGTAGAAGGCGGGGCGGATGATTATATCACGAAACCTTTTGAAAAAGAATTATTGGTTGCCCGGGTCACCAATTTGCTGAAAAGCCGCAGCAACCTGCAGAAATATTTTTTTAATGAGATAACACTCAATAAGAACAGCCTCAAAATATCTGCAGAATACAAGGAGTTCCTGGAAAAATGCATTTCAATTGTTGAGCAGCACCTGGATGACGATGTATTCACTATAAGGCAGCTGGCGGCGGAGATAGGCATGAGCCATTCTACCGTCTACAAAAAAATAAGAACCATCTCCGGGCAGTCCTTAAATAGCTTTATCCGGTTTATTCGTCTCCGTAAAGCCGCAGAACTATTTATAAATACCAACCAAAATGTTAATGAGGTGGCTTTCCGGGTGGGTATCAATGATGCCAGATATTTCCGGGAGCAGTTTAATAAACTGTTTGGCATGAACCCCTCAGAATACATTAAAAAATTCCGCCGGCCATTCGATAATCAATATAGCCTGGACAGGGATAAGTTTTAATTCATCTTTGCTTTCTGCCCCGTTCTATACTGTTCAGGCCAGCTACACAGCAACCTTTACGGCAGTTCCTCACCGCTACGCAATCTTCATTCATCCTGGTGGAGCTTTTTTCCATCCAACAACCATTTACTTGTACAATAATTGGTTTGCCCACTTGTTACCCTGAAAATAACTGATTTACCCCCTTTTTTATGAGAATACCCCCCTGTCCAATTTTTAATGCGGACGCTACTTTTACAGTGCTAAATCGGTTTACCTGTACCGTGCCTGAAAAAAAAATACGATTGTTTATGTCATTAACAACTCAGCCAGCCGAAAAACCGTGAAGAAAAAAGCCTCCATACACGATATTGCCAGGCAGTTGAAAGTGTCTGCCACCACAGTTTCATTTATCTTAAATGGAAAAGCGGAAGAGAAACGCATCAGCAGCGGCCTTGAAAAGAGCGTGCTGGAATATGTGCGCAGTATCGGTTTTCAACGCAACCAGATAGCCCAGAGCCTCCGCACCGGAAAGACCAAAATCATTGGCATGCTGGTAGAAGATATAGCGGATCCTTTTTTCTCTGCTATCGCAAGAATAGTGGAAGAGCAAGCCTATAAAGAAGGGTATAAAATTTTCAATTCAAGTACGGAAAATGATATGCATAAGGCAAAAGCACTTATCAGGGTTTTGCGCGAGCGGCAGGTAGATGGTTATATCATAGCTCCAACCAACGGCATTGAAGCAGATATACAATTGCTTATTGAAGACAATTTTCCGGTTGTGCTGTTCGACCGGTATTTTCCCGGACTTGCTACGCAAAATGTGGTGGTAGACAATACCGGGGGTGCTTATAACGCAGTAAACCATCTTTTTGAAAACAATTGTGTCCATATCGCGCTGGTAACGCTTGAATCTGAACAGGTGCAGATGCAGAACCGGCTGAATGGCTACCTCCGGTGTATAAACGAAAATCAACTGACGCAATACATACTCAGGATTCCGTATAATTTAACTCATGAGGAAAGGGCGTACCTGATTAATTCATTCCTTACCGCGCACCCTGCACTGGATGGAATTTTGTTTGCCACCAATTATCTGGCTATCAGTGGCCTTGAAGCCATTCAGCAACTTAGCCTCAGCATACCAGAAGATATTGCGATAGTAGGGTTTGATGACAATACCCATTTTGCTTTGTTTTCCCCCTCCATTTCGGCCGTAGCCCAGCCAATAGCGGCCATGTCAGAAAAAGTAATTGAAAAATTGATGACCAGGCTTTCAGCAGAAGATAAAACAACGGTTAGGGAAACCATCGTGTTGCCCACACAACTTATCGTTCGGCAATCTTCCCGTCGTGGCAGCATCGTATAATGCATTTTGAAAAACCATAAGTATTGTTTCAGCAGAAAAAAAGACACTGTTAAAAACCATTTGAATTACAACAACCAAATTAACATGTTTCATTACATTTTTTAAACCGTCAAACTTGCCATTTATGAGAAAAATTGTCCAGCTTTTGGGAAATGGTATTCAGCTATCTTTCCTGTTTCTTATTTGTTTTGTTGTATGCACGCAGCAGGTAAATGCCCAGTCCGCTAAGACAGTTTCCGGCACTGTGATAAATGCCCAGACTGCTGAGCCTGTTGCGGGCGCCTCTGTATCCATTAAAAAATCAAAAAATGGCGTATCCACCAATGAGAAAGGGGAATTCAGCATTGCTGTAAATGCTGGTGACGCGTTGGTGATTAGTAGTGTTGGCTATGATCCACAGGAAATAAAACCGGGTGGAGATGGAACGCTTACTGTAAAACTAATCAGCACTAACCAGCAATTAAACGATGTGGTAGTGGTAGGATATGGAAGTCGGAAAAAAGCTACCCTCACCGGTTCCATTGCTACAGTTGATTCAAAAGTTTTCCAGGACCGGGGCCCTACTGCTAACCCGCTTGCTGCTTTACAGGGCCAGGTGCCCGGCGTGGTGGTTACCCGCAGTTCATCTGCACCCGGCAGGGAAGGATGGAATTTTCAGATAAGGGGCGCTACCTCTACAAACGGAACAGAGCCACTGGTTATAGTAGACGGTTTACCACTGGTAAGTTTAAATGCACTGAACTCTATTAATCCAAATGATATTGATAATATGTCTTTTTTGAAAGATGCATCAGCGGCTATTTATGGTGCCCGCGGTGCAGGAGGTGTTGTATTGATCACCACCAAAAAAGCAAAAGCAGGCAAGCCTGTTATACAGTATGATGGGTCAGTTTCATTTAAAAAAATAGGATTGCAGCCGCAGCTGATCAACGTGAAGCAATTTGGCCAGGGCCTGGTAGATGGTACCACCAATGATTATTATGGTGTTGCTCCTACCAGTTTTATATGGTATAAGCTGGGACAACTGCAGCTGAACGCGCCCGACAGTGGATATATTGATATGAATGTGGCGTATAATATGGATTGGGCAACCGGAAAGCTGACTTATATTGGCGGGGCTGTAACACCTTCTTCCAACCTGGCCAATCCTGGTTTTGGGGATGTAAAAGATTTTACTTTTTTTAATACCAACTGGGTAAATACCCTCTGGGGCAACACTACTTCTACACAGCACAATATCAGCTTATCGGGCCGCACAGATAAATCAGGCTATCGTTTATCGCTCGGCTATATGGATGATGGCAGCCTGCTGCAATGGGGTAATAATTCAAACAAAAGATACAATGTGCGGCTGTCAAATGATTATAATTTTTCAGACAAGTTTAAACTGGAGACTATTATAGCCCTTGAAAAAAATGATATTGTGCAGCCTACCCAGATAGGCGCTGTATTGGGCCAATACCAGCAGCCCGGTTTTCCAACGGCTACCAAACTGGGTCAGCCCTATGGTTGGGGTACGCAATACAGTCCCAACTGGCTGGCGGCATTGGGTGGAGATCAGAAAGAATACAATACCCGGATCTTTGCAAATTTCCGCGCTACCTACTCATTTAATAAACACTTGCGCCTCATTGGCCAGGGTGGCTACAACTGGAATGTTACCGATATAAAAACACAGCAAAAAACAATCAGTAACTGGTACAATTATGCGGGTTACCAGAAGGGTTCACCCGATAATCCAAGCCAGGTAAATTCTTACTACCAGCGGCAACTGATTAAAGACCCGTATTATAACCTCAATGCATACCTGGAGTACCAGAATACATTCAAGGGAGCGCATGATTTCGGTATAACGGCAGGTACAAACTATGAGCGTGATGAACTCAACTCATACACGGCGCGGACGAATTATATTGCCAATGACAATGTTCCCTCACTTAACCTGGGTATTGGAGATGCTACCACAAAATCGGTTACAGAGAGCCAGAGCCATTATGCCATTGGGTCTTATTTCGGCAGGCTGAATTATGCGTATAAAAACAAATACCTTTTTGAAGCCAACGCACGGTATGACGGTTCTTCTAAATTTGCCGCAGCAGACAGGTGGAAATTATTCTATGGTTTTTCTGCAGGCTGGCGGGTAATGCAGGAAGGTTTTATGAAGCATGTTAAGTTCCTGGATGATTTGAAAATCCGCGCTTCTTTTGGTACGGTAGGTAACCAGAGCGGAATTAACCTTTACGATTACCTGCAGCTGTTAAACGTGAGTTCAAATACCACCGGTGCTACCAATAGCGGATTTCCTATCATAGGTACGGGCACTGTGGTGTACACTGCACCTACTGCTAATCTGGTAAGTCTAAACCGTACCTGGGAAAAAGTACAGACAAAAAACCTGGGTCTTGATTTCGCTGTCTTAAAAAGCCGCCTTTCGGGAAGCTTTGATTATTTTATAAAAGATAATATCAATATGCTGCTGGGCCAGCAGTTTCCTGCTGTGCTGGGCGCCACTGCCCCCAGTTTAAACCTAGGTCATCTCAGAGCGCATGGATGGGAGGCGCTGCTGTTATGGAAAGATAATATGGGCAAATTCAATTACCATATAAGCGCTACCATTACAGATAACAACAATAAGCTCCTTAGTTATTCAGCCAATTCTGTAACGGGCCAGGGATATAACGGGGCCGTGCAGGGTTATCCGGTAGGTTCGTATTTTGGTTTGCAGTATGCCGGCCGTATCCAGGATCAAAAAATACTGGATGCCTACCGGCTACTGGCAACCGGAAATAATATAAGCATGCCCATTACCACAGGTACTTTACCAGGCGTGAGGCTGGGAGATAATATGTATGTTGATCAAAACAAGGATGGTAAATTAACAACACCCGGAGATTTGGTTTACCTGGGCCGTGATGATCCACGTTATACCTATGCTGCCAACCTGGGTGCAGAATGGAAAGGATTTGATTTTGCGGTTACTTTCCAGGGGGTTGGTAAAAGAACCATTTTCAGGGAAGGCAACTGGCGTGTACCGTTCGGTTCTATTTTTCAGGGACAAACAGATTTCTGGGTAGGCAAAACATGGACACCTGCCAATACCGGCGCGTATTATCCGGTACTGAGTACAGGCCAAAATGGTACCACTTATAATAACTACAATTACCAGATTTCTGACTGGTCAGTTGAAAACGGTGCTTATGTAAGGTTAAAGAACCTGGTGCTGGGTTATACTATTCCAAAGCAAATTATGCAAAAAGCCAAAATTCAGAAACTGAGGATCTATTTTTCCGGTAACGATTTATGGGAGGCTTCACATATCCGCGATGGATGGGATCCGGAAGCCACCAGGAGTATAGGCAGGGCCAACAATGAATCTGGCATAACCCGCTATCCTTTTTACCGGTATATCACTTTTGGTGTAAATGTTACCTTCTAACTTTTTAATCTTACAGGCAATGAAAAATTTATCAGTTATTTATATATCAATACTCACGGTGGTGATGGCGGTTACACAATACAGTTGTAATAAAGGGCTGGATCTAAAACCCCTTGACCAGCTTTCTGATGCCTCTTACTGGCAAACACCCAATGATTTTATGCTGGCCGCAAATAAATTTTATACTTACCAGCGCACTTTTGTAGACGTATTACAGGATAATCCGCATTCCGATTCCAGGTCTGATTATGGTGGCATCAATGCCTTTAGCCGCGGGCTGAATACAGCGCCCACTTCAGACGGAACTTATAATACTGATTACACCCGGATAAGAGAAATAAATTACCTGCTCGCAAAAGCTGCCGCCTACGCGTCACCAGCTGATATTAAAAAATATGTAGCGGAAGCTAAATTTTTCAGGGCCTATTTATATTTTGATTTGCTGCAGGTTTATGGCGCAGTACCACTGGTTACGAAACCTTTGGGCACCGGATCTGTAGAATTAATGGCACCCAGAACCGGCCGCGACTCTATAGCAGATTTCATTATTGCAGATTTGAATGCAGCTATACCCGATCTGCCGCTGGAGAGTGCCAACGCTGCAACAGATAAAGGAAGAATTACAAAAGGATCTGCGCAGGCATTTCTGTCGAGGGTAGCATTGTTTGAAGGCACCTGGCAGAAATTCAGGAATGGCAGTTCAGCACGGTATAGTGCATTACTGGATATGGCGGTTACTGCCAGTAACCAGGTTATCAGCAGTAATGAATATGCGCTGTTTGCTCCTGCTGTATTGGGTGACTCTGCACTAAAATATCTAATGATCCTGGAGAATCAAAAATCAAATCCGGCAGGCGTACAAAAATCGGCTAACAAAGAATACATACAGGCAAACCGGTACGACCAGGCAATCCGGCAGGTAAGGTTTAATATTTCGCAAACCGGTACACCTGGTTTTACCAGGCGGCTGGCCAATATTTATCTCTGTAATGATGGATTGCCCATCGAAAAATCAGCGTTGTTCCAGGGATATGCATTAATGAAAACTGAATTTGCCAACCGGGATAACCGTATGCGTTATAATATGAAAGTTGCCGGCGGTTATTATTGGAAAGGAAATAATAACTGGCATATTAACTGGGATTGGAGTGCGCCGGACCTGGCAAATGCCGATGCCTCTCCCTGGAGACCATATGCCAATACTACCAGTGGATACGGCGGGCAAAAATGGGTGGCAGAGCGGCAGGTACCTGATAACGAAGAATCATATGATTACCCGGTTATCCGTTACGCAGAGGTATTATTAATTTATGCGGAAGCTGCTTTTGAACGCAATGGAACCATTACGGATGCAGAATTGGATAAATCGCTGAACCTTGTCCGTAACCGTGTAAATAAAACGATGCCTAAACTAAGCAATGCATTTGTTGCGGCCAACGGACTAGATATGAGAAGGGAGATAAGAAGAGAACGTACAGTAGAATTTGTTGGCGAAGGATTCAGGACAGATGACTTGAAACGCTGGCACAATGCGGTGGGTGGTCCTAACCTCGGCGCTGATGATGAAGATCCGCTTATTGGGTCCAATGTAATGCTGCAGAAAGTATTGGGTATTAAATGGGCGGGTACAGAATTTCAAACAGCATGGCCTTCACAGTCGGCTACTGCAAAATACAGCAGCGCCAATATTTACCTGGATGGGGCGCTCGTGATTGATGCAGCCAGGTCTTTTTCTGAAAAAAATTATTTGTTGCCGGTACCCACCACACAGATTCAGTTAAATCCAAACCTGAGTCAGAACCCCAATTGGTAATTGATTGTAAAGGGCTTCATAAAAGGGCAGCACCTCTTTCATTTAGCAATAGTAAACAGGCTGGCTGCCCTTTATGAATTGTTTGAATTTGCGGTAGCACGCAGCAACATCTATCTTTTATCGAACGCCGTGCGTTGGATAAAAGAGCTATCAGTTTGTTATTCAATTCAGTGTAGAGCGGTAATATCGGGGGTCGGATTTTTTTGACTAAGTCACCATAAAAAAAGAATGATAAGCGGTGTAAAATATAGCATAGCAGCCGGAATTTTATTACTGGCAGAAACTTTTTGTGCTGCCGCGCAAAATGATCTCTATGCACCTGTGCCCGCATGGAAAATACTGGACATACCTAACTGGACCGGGGTTCAGAAATCTGCAAACGGTTTTCTGTTGCCATTACCGGGTACCGCTGTGTATACAGTGCCGGAAGGTGGTAAGGGCTGGTACCAGCGCGGACTAACGGGAGAATATGATGGCGTGATAGATGGAAGACAATGGTATGGAATAACGGCTGATATCCGGCTTGAAAAAGAGTATATTTTTGAAGCGCGGATGACCCTTTACATACCTGAGCAAAAAGAACGGCATAACCTGCCAGATTCTGCGGTTGCAATTATAAAGCTGCAGGGAAAGGGATGGCACAAGGTATTGATTCCATTTACTTCTTTTGATTACAACCGTGGGCAGTCCATTATATTAAAGTATATACAACGATTTTCTTTTACCGGAAAATATAAACAGCAGGTAATTGCCGGATCCGCTGCTGCATTCCGTAATGTAAAATTAGTAAAGGGCAACCCTTTGCACCTGGATGCCGTGGTTCGCTCCCAAGCAGGGGCTGCAGACAGTACCGTTCACTACCAGGCATCTATCTGTAATAGTGCTAATAAAGTGCAGCTGGTTGCGCTCTCATTTGTCCGCACCGGCTGGGAAGGGATGCAAGCTGCGGTGGAGCCTGCGTCCATCACATTACAACCCGGTGAAATAAGAAAACTGGATATTGCTGTAACTGTTCCCGCCCTGGCCCCACAAGGTGCACGGGAAACGCAAACCCTGGTAGCAACTACTTCAAACAATCTGCCGCCAGAAAAGATTGATTTTATTACACTACGAAAATTAAAGGGACCTTTCCTGGTGCACCAGGAGCAGGGCTGGAAAGAAGTGCTTGATAAAATAAAAAACTATGAGTGGGCAAAGCAGTCTTTGGCTGATTATATAAAACTGGCAGATGATTTTATTGTGCCGGATGTACCACCCGGGGGTATTGCCGGAGAAGGAAGTAAGGCTGTCTACCGCGGTTACACGGAGCAGAAATTATGGCCGGTAGCAGTGGCCTATAAGCTAACGGGGCAGCAAAAATATGCTGCTACCATTGCACTCTTTTTAAACCGGTTGAGTGCGCCCGGAGCATATCCGGCTACGCTGCATGCCAACCACCAGGGCATCCCACAGGAAGGTGGTTTTTTTGAAGTTTGCGCCCGCAGTTATGATCTTATAAAAGATGCCGGCATCCTCACGCAAAAAGAGAAGGAATTAATTGAGCAAACATTTCGTCTCTATATTTATACGGTAGAAGATGGTTTGGGGAATGGTGGCATCTCCAACTGGAGCGTATTTAATCTTTGCCCGGCTGCACAGTGTGCACTGGTGTTGCAGGATATGTATCATTTTGATTTGCTGATGAACGGTCCCTGTGGTATTAAAGATCATCTGAAATATGGTATGATGGACGACGGATGGTGGTACGAGATGTCTTTAAGTTATAACCTTGGATGCGCCGAAAACATGACAGCATTGGGATTGGCGGCACGGCCCTTCGGTATTGATTTTCTAAACGAAAAAATACCGGTATCATTAACGCAAAAAGTTGGCCTTCGTCCTTTCGAATTTGAAAGTTTTTTAGGGATGGCATTTGGTAAGTTTGGTCCTGTTACAAATAATTATATTACCGTTAAAAGAATGTGGGATGCTATTGTTAAATATCCCGATTACAGAAGTGTAATGTTTGGTATGGGCGATGGCCATGAACACGAAGTAGGGGGCGCTGATTTTGAAAAAGCATATTTCGCCTTCAGAGATACCGCTTTTGCAGCTGTGATTAAACAGGGACAAAAAAGGGATTTACTGTATGGTATTCCTGAACTGCCTGGTAATACACCAACACTATTTACTCAATCCGCACACTCAGATAATGCAGGTATTGCCGTACTGCGTTCGCAAACTGAAGGGCGCCGGCAAAAAGAACAAATACAGGCAGCATTAAAATACGGTACACATGGCAGTTACCACGGGCACTTCGACAGGCTTAGCATGGTTTCTTTGATGCGTTACGGCCGGAGTTTCTGGAACCCCGAAACAAGCTGGTTTGGGTATGGAAACTATATGTACAAATGGTGGGTGCAACCCTCTATGGCACATAATATGGTAGTGGTGGATGGTAAACAGCAGGAGCCCGTAGCTTCAAAACAACTGCTATTCTTTAGTGGAAAATTGATTCAGGCGGTGGCTGCTGAAACAAATGCCCGCTGGAGCAATCCTCCTTATTTTGGCGGCTATGAACACATAGAAAAAGTAAAAGCAGGTGATGCGCCTTACGTAACTATCCCCACTAATCACCCCAAAGTGACTGCTGTAACGGATTACACGGAACCGGTACTACAAAGAAGGCTTTTAATTGTTACGGATGATTATGTGGTAACGGCAGATTACCTGAAAGCAGCGAAAGAACATGTTTTTGATAACCTGCTCCATCTGCGTGGTGCAAAAGCAGATTCAGCGCTTACCCCTACCGGATATGCAAGTCAGTTTGATAGCAGCCCGCTCAGTAGTGGACAGTTCATTACCAGCGTTACAGACTATGCAGTGAACGGAGTCGGTAAAGTGCATTCGGTATTAAAAGCCGACGCCGTGCAAAGCTGGGAAAGCGGTGGCTTCAATGATTACCAGGAACCTGGCTTGTTAAACATAGACGTATACAATGTATGGCCACAGCAAACAACTTTACGTATAGGCAATTATGCGGAATCGTATAGTATCAATAAAAAGCTATTGTATGAGGTAACAGGTGATGGTAAGCAGTTGGCCAAAGATTCCATGGGTGTATGGTTGTTGGGCCGCGCTGAAATTGATCTGCCTGTAAAAAAAATTAAAATACTTCAATTGAAAACCACTAAAACGGCAGATGCTAAAAGTAATACCCTGTTCTGGGGAGGTGCAAAAATAGTTACCGCAGCAGGAAAAGAAATTTCCCTGGCGTCACTAAAAACTTCGATGGTGAACATAGTTCCTGCTGCAGGTCCGGGTCTTGATTATAGAGGTGGCCCTATCCGGATTGCCGGTACCGCCTACACAACTGCATTGGGTGCAGAACCACTCCAGGCAAATGAGCCGGGTATCATAACTATTGATTTCACCGGCATGGATGCGGTGCGGTTTGTGGCCAGCATAGGCGGCGATGCACCGGTGGGTAATGAAGAACAGGTGCGTAAAACCGTTAGTTTCCGCAGCAAGGGAACAGCCGTAATATACCTGGCAGTAATTGAACCCTATGAAAATAATAAAATGATAAAAAGTATCCAGGAAATTGATGCAAACTCTTTTGAAATTCACTTAAATGATGGTCGCTCTCAAAAAATCAGCATAAATGGCCTTGATACACAGCAGGGAACACCAACGGTGCGTTTGCAGGAAAGGAAAAATGGGCAGCTGATGCGCGAAGAAAGCACCTCGAATAAATAATAAAATCCAGCAGCTGATTTACACCTGGTTACTAATACGGGAAGCGCTGTTACGGTTAAAAAATGCAGTCACAAACAAATATCTGCGAAAAATTATAAATTATGGGTTGGCAAAAAAAGCGGGGTCTCTTTCTGGTTGTTCCATTGCTGGCGTTTATTTATAGCAGCAATGGACAGGCAATTATTGAAAACACGCGGGTAGAACTATATTCGCCTGATAAAAGTATTGCTGCCGTCTTTTACCAGCGTCAAATAACGGATAGTACCAAAGCTATGTACTACAGCATTGACTATAAAAATATGCCTGTTGTAACGGAATCATTGCTTGATCTGGAGATAGACAATCATTTGAGCGAGGAAGCGATGGCCATCAGGGTTGACCGGCATGCCAACTGGTGCGAGAACCTGGAATTCAGCAGCCGTGAATTTTTTCAGAAAGATAAATCATGGAAGCCAGTATATGGTGAAACATCCAGCATACGCGACCATTACAATGCGGTAGTCATTCATCTTGTAAAAGACGACAATACCATCTACAAACTTGATATTGAGATAAAAGTATTTAATGGGGCTGCAGCTATCCGGTATTTTATTCCTGAAAATGAAAAAGGTACTTATTACCGCATCATGAATGAACATACTGAATTCAGCTTGCCCGCAAATACCAAAGCGTGGTTTACCGGATGGGCACAGGGTAAATATGAATTGCTGCCATTGCGTAACTGGCCACAGGAAAGTGAGCGTCCATTAACCCTGCAGCTTGAAAACGGATTACACGCCTGCCTGGCAGAGGCGGGTATGGTTGATTATGCAAGAACAAAATTCAGGTTAAGTACCGGTAAAGAAAATACCATTGTAACGTCTATGTATACACCGGCAGATCTAATCTCGCCTGTAGCCACACCCTGGCGGGTAATTATGGTTGCCGAAAAGCCGGGTGATTTAATCATGAACAATAGTATACTGCTTAGCCTCAATGTGCCTTCAAAAATTAAAGATGCCGGCTGGATAAAGCCCGGAAAAATTATGCGGGTAATGACCCAAACTACAAAAGATGCCAGGGAAAATATAGATTTTGCCCATCAGCATCACCTGCAGTATATATTGTTTGATTGGAAATGGTATGGCCCTGCCTATAGTTTCAGTTCTGATGTTACCAAAGTGGCCATTCCTGATTTTGATCTGCCCGGCATTATTAAGTATGGTAAAGAAAAAGGGGTGGGTGTGTGGTTGTATGTTAACCTGCAGGGATTGTATGCACAGTCCGATTCTTTGTTCAGGGTGTATAAAAAATGGGGTGTGAAGGGGGTCAAGTTTGGATTTGTTCAGGCGGGCTCTCATCGCTGGACAACCTGGATAGAAGAGATGTTTCAAAAAGCCGCCGCCAGTGAAATAATGGTAAATGTACACGATGACTGGCGCCCGACCGGTGAGCAGCGTACCTGGCCCAACCTGATGACAGCAGAGGGTATCCGCGGCAATGAGGAAATGCCCGACGCTACGCACAATACCATATTGCCATTCACAAGATATATTGCGGGCGCAGCAGATTATACCATTTGTTATTACGATAAAAGGATCAAAACCACCCACGCCCATCAATTGGCCATGGCAGCTGTGTATTACAGTCCGATACAGACTTTGTATTGGTACGATAAGCCTGCGTTCAGTGAAAATGAACCCGAGTTGGAATTTTGGGATCAAATACCTGCTGCCTGGAACGAAACAAAAATATTGCAGGGTACCCCCGGTGAATTTATAACAACGGCGCGGAGAAGCGGTAGTAACTGGTTTATTGGAACGCTCACGAATAATAACGCAAGATCAGTGCAGCTTTCTTTTGATTTTTTGCCTAAGGGAAAGAAATATATAGCAAAAATATATTCAGACGATCTTTCTGTGAATACTAAAACAAAGGTTAGAGTAGAAGAAAGAAAAATAGATGCGTCAACTGTGATGGACGTACAATTGCTTGCCAGCGGTGGCCATGCCATCTGGCTCCGGCAGCAATAAAGTATATTTAAGATTGCCATTAAATGTAATGGGCCAATGAAAAAAAAGCGGTATATCATATTTGTCAGCGTATATTTTTTTTGTATAAAGGCAGTTGCTCAGCAACCAGATCGTCTTGCTTACCACTTTGCTGCAATAAATGACAAAATTCAGGGTTGGGTAGATAGCGGCTATTATAGCGGCGCATCCATCATTATAGCAAAAGACAATGAGATTATTTGGAAAGGATATTTTGGAAACTATCAGCGAACTACGGTTGCTTATATAGCTTCTGCCGGTAAATGGCTGGCAGCCGCTACTATTGCTGCAGTGGTGGATGAAGGTAAGCTGCACTGGCATGACAAAGTAAAAAAATGGTTGCCGGAATGCACAGGTGCAAAGGGCGAAGCAAGTTTGGAGCAGCTCTTATCACACACTGCCGGTTACCCGGATTATCAACCCCCGAATGCAAGACCAGATAATTATCAGACACTCGGTGAAGCGGTTGCCCACATCATTCATCTGCCCGCAGATACACTGCCGGGCGCTGTTTTCAGGTATGGAGGCCTGGCCATGCAAGTGGCTGGCAGAATGGCCGAGCTGGCAACCGGCAAAGACTGGGAGCTTATTTTTCAGGAGACAATGGCAAGGCCCCTTCATATGTCATTAACTCATTTTACACCTGTTGATGAAACACCCGGGCACAATCCCATGCTGGGTGGAGGTGCAAGAACAGGTTTGCAGGATTACGCAAATTTTCTTTCCATGATATACAATGAAGGCGTATTTGAAGGGAAAAGAATTTTATCTGCAAAGGCTATTAAAGTAATGCAGGCAAACCATGTCAAAAATGCGTATGTGCCAGCAGGTGAGTATGTAGAAAAAATGCGGGGTAGCAAAAGAAAAGATGTGTATGGATTGGGCGAATGGCGTGAGGAAGTAAATGCCGGCGGGGATGCTACGCTTATCAGCAGCCCTTCCTGGGCAGGTGCGTACCCATGGATTGATAAAAAGAACGGCGTATATGGTTTTTTCCTTGCCAGGATCAGCAATGCCCGGAATGGATTTAATGCTTTTTATGCCAGTCCGGTATTGACCATGATGGTACGGGAGGTAATACACCCCGGCGGAAAAATAAAGATTAAAAGACATAGCAGGAATTAGGATGCCTTTCGGCGCTCCTGGTTATAAACAAAAATTTTCCCAATGCTGCAAAACCAATTTTATATATGAAAGAGTTGTATAATAAACAAACGGGGTTTGTTGTTTTTGCCACGGGTATTGCATTGCTGTTATTCATTTGCAAACAGACCAGCGCCCAGAAAGCCCACCCGTACCTGTTCTATACCCCGCAGCGCACAGATCGTTTAAAGGAGCGGATTAAAACCGATACCCTGCTGGCGAACAACTGGAACCTTATTAAAGATCGCTGTGACCAATGGCTTAACAGACCGGAAGGCGGTAATGCGGAACAACTTGCGATGGCGTATACCATGACCGGTAACAAACACTACGCTGAACGTGCAAAACTATTGCTGCTGGAAATTACCAGCCGCAATGCCTGGGATGGCATGGATGACCGAACGCCGAGGTGGAACGCTGGCCTGGGTACCAGTCATACCAATTGGACTGCTGCTATAGTGTTTGATGCCATCTACAATATGCTGACTAAGCAAGAAAAAAAAGACCTCGCAGCAAAAATTGTACAATTGGGTATTAAACCATCCCTTGCCGACTGGATTTCAAAAGACAAGCGTATACAATCTTTGAACAATATGGGACATAACTGGTGGGCCGCTGTTGTATATGAAGCGGGTATTGCATCGCTGGCAGTAGTTAATGAAGTGCCTGCAGCAAAGCAATGGGCAGCCGGCATTATGGAAGACAGCAAAGAATGGTTTGCATTTAACGGAAGTGTGCTGGAGAATAAGCCGTCTAACTTTGATCCCGGAGGTGGGTTTTATGAAAGCGTCAGTTATGCTAATTACGGGGTATCAGAATACCTGCTTTTCAGGGTAGCTTACACAAATGTACTTGGCCCAATAAAAATGCCGTATGATGAATTACTGCAAAAAACAGTTGACTGGTTTATCAATGCCAGTTACCCAAAAAAGCACGGGCCACTGATGTCTTTGAATTTTGGTGACAGCAATGATTTTGCCAATGGCGACAGGCCGGCTAAATTGCTGATGGCATTGGGTATGGGTAAAGATTATTATTACTGGTACCTGCAACATACTGCCCGTAATCAATTTGGAGAAGATCTGAATGTGCATACACCCATGGGCTTGCTGTATCATCCGGAAAATAAAGCGGCACCTGCTATTCCGCCATTGCCATCTTCTGCTTTGTATTCATCCATGGGTTGGGGCATGCTGCGCAGTTCCTGGCAGCCGGATGCAACTTTACTTGGCATTAAATGCGGTTTTACGTGGAACCATGCCCATGCTGATGCCGGTTCTTTTGTGCTATACCACAAGGGACAGAATTTATTAATTGACGGGGGAGATGTGAGCTATGGAAATGCTGCCTACAGCAATTATTTTGTTACCAGCCGGGCGCACAATGTGCTGCAATTTAACGGTGCGGCACAGGATCCGCAGGATCAATATTATGCGGTTAAAAACACCGGTCACTTGTACAATATGCTGGATGGCGGCCAAACAAAATATATACTGGCTGATGTTACAGGCCCCACTTCAAAAAATTTTTTACGCAATTACCGGAATTTTTTGTGGGTGGATAACGTGATACTGGTTATAGATGATCTAAAAACCTATGATGCCGGCCAGTTTAATTTCTTATTGCATTATGCAGATACAGCGGTAAAACGGGGTCCTGATTTTGATATCAGCAGGGGAGATGCGGGCATTCTTTTCAGACCATTGTATCCTGAAACATTGCCATTGGGGTATCCGCATGATTTTCCTGAAAAAATGAAGTATACCACTGAGTATGGCATTAAAGACAGAACAACCAATGTGCCGATTCCCTATTTTTCGATAACGGCACCTGGCAAAACAGATCGTACTAAATTAGTCAATGCCATCATCCTGCTGGATTCAACCAATCAACCCATCACTGCTTTCACCGGATCTTCGGGGGCAAGCGGCGGTGAAGGCCGCAGCAACCTGCCCGTCATAGAAAAATTTGAAGGCAATAATTTCATTGCTGTGCGCATTACGCAGCATGGCCAGGTTACAGAAGTGTATATTAACCTGCTGGCAGACGGCAGGTTAATGCACCGCAATGCAAGTAATATAATGAATGGATGGGATACGGATGCATATATTAGTGCAGTTAGTTTTCCGGGGAAGACCGATCGTGTTAATCCGGGCAATCTTTCTTCTTTTTTTGTAAGCAATGGCAGTTATCTGCGGCGGGATGGCAATGTGTTGCTGAGCTCACTTTCTAAAGTGTTTATGTATGCAGCAAAAGAAGGTAATGCACTGCATGTGCAGCTACAGGGGCAGCCGCTGGTAAATGCATCACTGGGCATAGATAAGGTAAACAGGCTTACGGTAAATAACAAGCCTGTGCTGTTGAAGTATGATACAGACAGGATGTTACTGGTTGAAACCCGCAATGAAAAATAACAGGAAAATATGCGCGATGACAGCCACCTCTTAATGATACCTTATTTTCGTTATTCACAAATTATTCTTTTTCAATTCCTCCACTGCAAAGTCAACTGCCCTGGCCGTTAGCGCCATATAGGTTAGAGAAGGATTTTGTGTGGAGGTGGAAGTCATACAGGCGCCATCTGTCACAAATACATTCTTACACGCGTGCAGCTGGTTCCATTTATTTAATAAAGAAGTTTTGGGATCGAGGCCCATTCTAACCCCGCCCATTTCATGAATGTCAAGACCCGGCGCCGCCTTGGAATCGCTGGTCTTAATATTAGCGAAGCCCGCTTTAGTATACATCTCCGTCATCTGTTCGATAAAGTCCTGGGTCATTTTTTCATCGTTATCATCATATCCAATATTGATATTCAGTTGCGGAATACCCCATTCATCTTTGAGGCTGCTGTGCAGGCTCAGTTGGCTTTTTTCTTTGGGTATGGTTTCACCCATCATGTGTGAGCCCACATTCCACGGCCCCAGTTCGCCGCCCGCTAAATTATTCTTCAATTGTTCGCCAAACCCGTTCGTGTTGCGGTTTACGTTTCTGCCAGATGAAAAACCAGCTGCATAACCGCGCAGAAAATTGGTCTCCTGTTTTACTACATTACGGAAACGCGGAAGATAGGCGCTGGTAGGCCGGCGTCCATCGGTAGTAGATTCTTTAAATCCATCATATTGGGCAGATATACGTGCCCGGTAGTTATGGAAGGCCGCGAATTTGCCCAGCAGGCCGCTTTCATTACCCAGGCCATCAGGAAAACGCTTTGAAACAGAGTTCAGCAAAATCAGGTTGGTATTTAAGGCGCCTGCATTTACAAAAATAACCGGCGCATAATATTCAATGGATTCTTTGGTGCCGGCATCTATAACGCGTACGCCGGTAGCTTTTCCTTTTTGCTCATCATAAATAATAGAGTGCACAACGGAGTGTGGCCGTAGTGTCAGCAAACCGGTTTTTGCAGCCCAGGGAATGGTAGAAGAATTACTGCTGAAATAACCACCAAACGGGCATCCGCGCTGGCAAAGCGTTCTGTTCTGGCATTGTGCCCGGCCCTGCTGCAGGTGAATGGGCTGCGGCTCTGTAAGATGTGCACACCTGGCATATACCACATGGCGGTCAGTATAATTGGCTTTGATAAAATCTTTAAAATAAGATTCCACGCAGGATAATTCAAGCGCTGGTAAAAACTCACCATCCGGTAGTGAAGCAAGGCCATCTTTATTACCGGAAATACCTACGAATTTTTCCACATAACTGTACCAGGGCGAAATATCTTTGTACCGGATGGGCCAGTCTACTGCGAAACCATCGCGTGCGGGGCCTTCAAAATCAAAATCGCTCCAGCGCTGTGTTTGCCTGGCCCACATCAGTGATTTGCCACCGGTCTGGTATCCGCGTATCCAGTCAAAAGGCTTTTCCTGTACATAAGGATGTTCCTTATCCTTCACAAAAAAATGCATGGCGTCTTCTTTAAAAGCATAACACTTACTGATAACCGGGTTTTCTTCCTGTATCGCCAGTGGCACCTGTCCCCGGTGCTCAAACTCCCAGGGAAGCATATTGGTAGTAGGGTAATCTTTTAAATGTTTAACATCGCGGCCACGCTCAAGTAACAATGTTTTGAACCCTTTTCCGGTGAATTCTTTTGCAGCCCAGCCACCGCTCATACCAGAACCGATTACAATGGCGTCAAATGATCTTTCCTTATTATCTCCCATGAATTGCTATTATTAAGATGTTTTTATGGAATGGTTTTTAACCGGAATACAGCCCCTGTATTTGCCAGGGATCATTTTATATACCTGCACGCTGGTTAAATAAAACCTGGAACCGGTGTACGCCTGGATGGTTAACTTCTTGGCAGTAGTATAAAAAAAGGCTAGTTCAGCAGGCAAATCTTTTTTGCCATCAATTGCCGCCAGCAGGGTGTCGCGCTGTGTTTTATTGCATTTTAAAAATGGCTGGTCAAATTTTTCCTGTGCTGTTTTGTCAAATGCTGTAAGGCCTTTCATAAACTGCTGCTGATCTTCTTTTTTATAACAATCATCCAGCATTTTTAATGCAAAAAGGTGTGCAGAAACTGCTTTCGCGCCGGGCGTTGCTGTAGTTGGGATGATGGTCTCCGTGAGTTCTTCCAGCATTTTTTCCTGCTGTCCGCTTACCTGGAAGTTTTTCAGTAATATGGCTGATTTGCTTTTATCATCCTGTAAGCAGGCCGGCAAAATAGCCACACCTGCAGAAACAAAAAGAAACTGTTGAATGGCTTTTCGCCTGGTTACCTGCATGCTGTATTTTTTAAAACGTATAATTTATTAAACTGTGTATTGTTGCGCGCTTTAATAAAGACAGGTGTATTTATTAAACCGGTGAAATTCTTTATTGATAATACCTTCCTATTAAATGATTGTCTATAATCAGTTTTTTGAGCTCAGCCGCATCTATTGTTCCCTGCTTACTGTACACAATCCTGCCCCCCGGTTCTACCAATAATGTATAGGGCAGGGCACCCTGCCATTTGGGGTCAATGGCTTCTATCAATTTATATTTATCATCCATATTGAAAATGTAATTGGTAGCGGAAGCCTGCTGTTTTTGCAAAAACTGTAACGCTTTATCTTTTTTAGACGGGTCATCTGCACTGATGCTGACAAATTCAAAATCCCTTTTACGGTACATTCTGTTCATGGTAATAAATTCAGGGAATTCTGTAACACAGGGGCCGCACCAGGTAGCCCATACATTAATCAGCCTGAGTTTGTCTGAACTATTTTTTACAAGGTCTTTAATGCCGTCAGCAGTAATGGTATCCAGCTTTACCGGCTCTTTGGCCCATGCTTCCCGGGCTTTGGTTATCCAATCGCTTTTCTCTGCCCATTTAACGGAACAGCCAAACACTTTTGTAGTGGCAACCGCTACTTCTTTGCTGTTCAATAAGGCATCGAGCGCATTGCGGGTATCGTTTGTATTGGGTGTTTTGGATGGTTTTTCTACATCGTCTATGCGCCCACTGTAACGCAGCCTTCGTTCCTTATCAAAAATAAATACATGCGGTGTGGCAATGGGACCGTATTTTTTGGACGCTGTTTCGGTGGCGCCATCGTACAAATAAGGAAAATTAAATTGCTTATGTGCAGCACGCAATTTCATTTCTTCAAAACTATCTCCCATATCAGTGTAATCCAGTTCGCTTAACGTGATGGATGTGGGGTCATTTGGCATGATCGCTACTACTGCTACGCCCTTGGCTTTGTAGTCATTGGTCAACCGGATGAGGCGTTCCTCGTACGCCTGTGCCGTGGGACAGTGATTACAGGTGAACACGATCAGCAGCAGGCGGGCGCTTTTAAAAGATAACAGGTTATACGTCTTACCGTCTACACCGGGTAGGCTAAAATCGGGCGCCGCAGATCCAATTGTAAGCGTGGCATGTTCATCATATAAGTTCGCTTTTTTTTCAAACGAAAAAAAACCAATGCATAGCAGGATCAACAAAGAAGCATAAACGCAATTCCGCTGGTTCATATGGCTGAGAATTTGCGAAAAGTTACAAATTAAACAGCATTTTATCACTGTCTGCAGTTATCATTTCAAACGGTGATAAAAAATATCCAAACAGGTAATACTTTTTTAGCTGTACTGGTGGAAAATTGACTGACAAAGCCTTTTTCTGATGCTGGCATGGTTTTCTTAAATGTATTAATAAACAAATATGAAGTATAATCATTTAAAAAAAATCTTTTTAACGGCGGCAATAGCAATTGTAAATGTATGCGCCGGCTCAGCACAACAGGCAGATCCTGTAAAAAAAGCCGTGCAGGCCAATGAACAGAAAGCACAGGCAGGTTTACTGGATGAGGAAGTAGCCGGCTTTTTGGTTAAAGCAGCTGATGCCCGTATGATGGGTCAAAAAGAAGGCGCATTAGCTATTGAAAAAGGGACCACCCTGTTTATCAGGCAGTATGGCAGGCAAATGGTAAGGGATCAGGGAATATTGCTTGCCCAGATAAAGAAGTTAGCTGCAGCCGGCAAAATTTCGCTTCCTGCATCCATTAGCCAGGACAAGGAGGATGGTAGAAAAGACCTGGCCGAGAAAACCGGGAAAGATTTTGATAATAAATTTATGAAAATGATGATAATAGATCACAAAAGGGATATCAAAGACTTTAAAAAAGCTGTTGATTATAAAGACTCAGCAGTAAGTGCGTTTGCAAAAAAAAACCTGCCACTTATACAGGAGCACCTTGATAAAATAGAGGAAATAAAAGAAAGTAAATAGCAAAGCAGCCCGTATTTTCCAGGTGCCGCCAGTGGTACTTTGCCTCGTTTAGTGGATAGGCCAGGTCAGGCCTTTTGTGACCAGGCAATTTTATTGAGCATTTTTTTACTCCTTTTAGCAAAGATGAGCAATTAAGGCAACATATATACTGCAACGTTACATAATATGAAGTAGTCAAGATTTAATCTGCATTATTGATTTATTCCTGTTTTAATCAGTCAGCCTGATAGGTCCGGTGGGTAACACACATTTTAGTAAATCAATTATATTTCTTAACCGCTGCGGTACTGCTGTACGGCAATCGGTTTACAATACCTGATGAATTTAACCGGACAAGAATGATTTTTTCATACCTTGATCTTCTTTTACTTTTTACAAGTAGGTATTATGAAGACAAACTATTCGCCTGCCAGCCGTATCCTTAAAACAATAACCATCATACTGCTGTCGGGAATATTCTTTTCAGCAAGCTTTGCCCAGCAAAATAAAAAAGCGCCGAATATACTGATTATATTTTCTGATGATCATGCCTACCAGACCATCAGCGCTTACGGCAGCACACTAATGCAAACACCTAATATAGATCGTATTGCAAAGGAAGGCGCTATTTTTAAAAAAGTATTTGTAACCAACTCTTTGTGCGCACCAAGCCGTGCTACCCTGCTTACGGGCAAATATGGCCATATTAACGGCCTGACCATTAATAAAGTTTATAACCCGTTTAATACACAGCAGCCGCTGTTTCCGCGTATACTGCAGCAGCACAATTACCAGACCGCGTGGATAGGCAAATGGCACCTGCAGACATTGCCCGACGGGTTTGATTTCTGGAAAGTGCTCCCTGACCAGGGCCAGTATTACAATCCCCAGTTTATCACTATGAATAAAGATACCGTAGCAACAGAAGGTTATGTTACGGATGTTATTTCAGGTTTTGCGGAAGACTGGATCAATAACCGCGATACCAGCAAACCTTTTTGCCTGGTAGTGGGCGAGAAAGCTACCCACCGTGAATGGCTGCCCGATTTGCAGGACCTTGGAGCTTTTGATAACAGGACATTTCCTGTACCACCTAATTTTTATGACAAATACGAAAACCGCCGGGCCGCCAAAAACCAGGATATGACCATCGATAAAACGATGCGATTAAAGGAAGATTTGAAAGTACATGCAGACTATGAAAAAAACGGCATCTATAACCGATTTACTGCAGCACAAAAAGAAAAATTTTACAATTACTATGAAAATACAGTAAGTAAAGAATTTGATGCAAAACAGTATACCGGTGCCGCACTACTGAAGTGGAAGTACCAGCGGTATATGAAAGATTACCTGGCCACTGCAAAATCGCTCGACCGGAATATTGGCCGCCTGCTGGATTATTTAGACAAAAACAAACTGGCAGAAAACACCCTTGTTATCTATGCCTCTGACCAGGGCTTTTATATGGGCGAGCATGGCTGGTTTGACAAGCGTTTTATGTATGAAGAATCTGCCCGTACGCCCATGGTGATGCGCTATCCCGGTTTGGTTTACCCGGGTACGGTGGTTAATGATATGATTGTGAACATTGACTTTGCTCCAACGCTGCTGGATGCGGCCGGCGTGCAGGTGCCGGATGATATGCAGGGCAAATCATTTCTTCCCTTGTTCAATCATGACCAGGGTGCATACAAATGGAGAAAAGCCATGTACTACCATTATTATGAATATCCTGAACCCCACAAAGTGGCCCCGCATTTTGGTATCCGTACGGAACGCTATAAGCTGATCCGCTTTTATGGCCCGGCCGATTACTGGGAATTGTATGACCTGGAAACAGATCCGCATGAAATGAAAAATATTTATACGGTAAAAGGGAAAGAACAACTATCGGCGGATTTAAAAAAACAATTGAAAGATCTAATTATGCAGTATAAGGATGAGGCGGCACTGGGTATTATGGAGAAGAAGATTAATTAGCCGATCATTTATAGCGGCGCAGTGAATTATCCGGCCTGCAAATAATCAAATAATTTTTATTAACCGGGGTGGGAGTAGTTGACAAGATAAAGCTCAATCAACAGCGATATGTTCAAAGTAATTTTCAGCAGCAGTATTTTCCTGGCAATTGGCATCACTTCATCATTTGCCCAGCAGCCCGATAGACTCTGGTATACAAAACCTGCGAAGGTCTGGACAGAATCTTTGCCCGTTGGTAACGGTCGCCTGGGGGCGATGGTGTTTGGCGGCGTGCAGGATGAACTGATACAATTGAACGAAGGAAGTTTGTGGACGGGCGGCCCCGTGCGTACCAATGTAAACCCCGGTGCCTATGAAAACCTCCTGATTGTGCGTGATGCATTACTAAAGCAGGAAGATTATACAAAAGCTTATGCATATACAAAAAAGATGCAGGGCTATTATTCAGAATCTTTTGTGCCCATGGCAGACTTGTTTATCCGTCAGCAGTTTACGGATACCAATATTTCATCTTATTACCGTGATCTCAATATTACTGATGCTATGGCAACTACCCGCTTTACCATTGGCGGAACCGTATTTACCCGGCAGATCATCAGCTCTGCACCGGACCAGGTCATTGTAATACGTTTTACAGCCAGCAAACCCGGGCAATTAAATTTTACAACCGGCATCAAGGGGCTTCTAAAATACCGTAAATCGGTTGTTAGTAACAGGGAGTTGTCTGTTAAAGGAAAGGCAGCTTCACATATAGATCCAAGCTATGTAAGAAATGATAATCCCATTATTCAGGATGATACGGCCGGCTGCCGGGGCATGCGTTTTGAAATGCGTTTAAAGGCGCTGAGTAAAGGCGGTACCGTGCGCACAGATACCAGCGGCATCAGTGTGAAAAATGCAACCGAGGTAATTGTTTTTCTTTCTGCGGCAACCAGTTTTAATGGTTTTGACAAATGTCCGGACGCGGAGGGAAAAGATGAAAATAAAATAGCTGCACAGTATTTAAATGCCGCCGTAAAAAAAGAATGGCCGGTCTTACTAAAAAGTCACCTGGCAGATTTCCATAATTATTTCAAAAGGGTTTCTTTTACACTGGCAGCACCGGCAGATAATACGAATGCTGCCCTGCCCACAGATGAGCGACTGCTGCATTACACCGAAGGCGCTGCTGATCCATCATTTGAAACCATGTATTTCCAGTATGGCAGGTACCTGCTTATTTCAAGTTCACGTCCGGGCGGGGTGCCAGCCAACCTGCAGGGGATCTGGAACAAGGAAATGCGCCCTCCATGGAGCTCTAATTACACTACCAATATTAATGTACAGATGAATTACTGGCCCGCTGAGCCGGTAAACCTTTCTGAAATGCATTTACCGCTGATGGAATTTATTAAGGGAGCGGCCGTAACCGGCGCCGTTACTGCAAAAGAATTCTATCATGCCAAAGGATGGGCGGTTCATCATAACAGTGATATATGGGCGCTTTCTAACCCGGTAGGGGATATCGGAAAAGGCGATCCAACATGGGCCAACTGGACAATGGGCTCACCCTGGCTGTCCGCGCATTTATGGGAGCATTATGTATTCACAAAAGATAAAAAATTCCTGCAGCAAACTGCTTACCCGCTGATGAAAGGCGCCGCTGCGTTTTGCCTCGATTGGCTGGTAGAAGACAAAGACGGTTACCTGGTGACAGCACCCTCTGTATCGCCCGAAAATAAATTTATTGACGATAGCGGCAAAGAAGGAAGTGTTTCTATTGCCAGCACCATGGATATGTCTATCATCTGGGATTTGTTTAACAACCTGATTGACGCTTCAAAGGAGCTCAATGAAGATGCGGTTTTCCGCGATTTAATCATTGCAAAAAGGAATAAACTTTATCCCCTGCACATTGGTAAAAAGGGAAATTTGCAGGAGTGGTATAAAGATTGGGAGGATGTTGATCCCCACCATCGCCACGTATCGCACCTGTTTGGATTATACCCGGGCAGGCAGATCTCACCGGTAAGCACACCCGAATTTGCTGCGGCATCTAAAAAGACACTGGAACTGCGGGGTGATGCAGGCACCGGCTGGAGTCTTGCGTGGAAAATAAATTTCTGGGCAAGATTGCTGGATGGCAATCATGCTTATACCATGATACGGAGTTTGCTGCACCTTACCGGGCAAACGGGCACCAACTACGCCAATGGCGGTGGCTCATATGTAAACTTGTTCGATGCCCATCCGCCTTTCCAGATTGATGGCAATTTTGGGGGTATTGCCGGAATGGCTGAGATGTTGCTGCAAAGCCATAATAATGAAATAGCCTTATTGCCCGCCCTGCCTGACGCATGGGCGGCAGGTACAATAAAAGGCTTAAAAGCCCGTGGCAACTTTGAAGTAGCTATCAACTGGAAAAACAAGCGCCTGGTCAGTGCTCAGCTGATCGCAATATCCGGTGGCGTTTGTAAAATCAGGACTGCTTACCAGGTGAAAGTAGAAGGCGTGACTGCGAAATCTGTTGCAGATGCCAATGGGTACACCATCAGCTTTACTGCAGAAAAAGGAAAGAATTACCGGGTGATGGCGTTATAGAAAGTTTCGGTTGGAATTTTTTTCCGATAAATAGATCTTAAATATTTATTTTTCTATGCATAATAAAACAATGCTTACTTTTTTCCTGCTGTTCCTGTCCGGAATAAATTCATTTTCTCAGCAGTCAGCCATCCAGGCACTGGATAGTATATCTGTTATACAGCCCGGTGCTGCGGTTGTGCAGGTGGCAAAGCAATTTATTTTTACAGAAGGGCCGGCCGTTGATAAAAAAGGCAATGTCTATTTTACGGATCAGCCCAATGATAAAATATGGAAGTATGATACGGATGGCAAACTGTCTGTTTTCATGGATAAGACCGGCCGGGCCAACGGATTATATTTTGATAAGAAAGGTCTGCTGGTTGCCTGTGCAGATGAAAAGAACCAGTTATGGTCTATTGATGCCGGCAAAAAAGTAACTGTACTGCTGGATGGTTTAAACGGTCATCGCTTCAACGGACCGAATGATTTATGGATTAATAAAAGCGGTGGTATTTACTTTACGGATCCGTATTACCAGCGCGATTACTGGGAAAGGAAAAAGCCCGATTTGGAAAGACAGGCTGTGTACTACCTGCCCCATGGCAGTAAACAGCCCATAATAGTAGACAGTACACTGGCGCAGCCCAATGGTATAGTGGGCACGCCGGATGGCAAGTATCTTTATGTAGCAGATATCCGCAGTGGTAAAACATATAAGTATGCAATTGCCAGCAACGGTGCCCTGACCAATCGTGTTTTATTTGCAGCGATGGGTTCAGATGGAATGACACTTGATGAAAAAGGCAATGTTTATTTAACCGGACGGGGTGTAACCATCTTTGATCCGCTGGGTGTAAAAATGGGTACTATTCCTGTGCCTTCAGGCTGGGTAGGCAATATATGTTTTGGCGGAAAAGATCGCAGCACGCTGTTCATTACCGCATCAGAATCCATTTATACATTGCAGATGCAGGTAAAAGGAGTGGAATGATGGGATGATGGTTGATTGGATGATTGGATGATTGGGATGATGGTTGATTGGATGATGGATGATTGGAATGATGGGTTGATGGATGATGGATGATGGATGGTGGGATGATGGGATGATGGGATGATGGGAAACGTAATTAACGCAATATTTGGATTTGTAATTTATTGGATAAGGCCTGAAGGGCCTGAATGTTAATAGCCCCGGATGAAATCCGGGGAACGAAATTAAAGGGTTCAT
>JBDSLR010000039.1:0-175478 GCA_039916305.1 Chitinophagaceae bacterium
CGGCCCTAATGACTACTTAATCACTGATTAGGCAGCCATGGCATACTGAGTATTGCCATTTGAAGTTTGTGCGTTCAAGATTAAAGTGCTGATCACACAATGCACTGCATGCTTACACTCTCAAAGATCTATGCTGTCAAAACCAATACAGCCCCATCATTTATGAGCCTGTAAAAATACGAATAATTAAACATATAAACGAAGGAATTTGAAATAGAAGATTCCGTGCGAGTTAGAATAGCGACCGAAACCATTTTGCCGGCACACTCGGGAAATTGCTCTAGCGTTAGCAATTTGGGTGTTCCACTATTAAGTTTCCAGCAACGCGGGTATTGGCGCCTGCCACTGCTACATTCAAGGTCATAAAGAGGCAGAAACCGGGACCTGTTCAGCTCCAATTCCTGGTTTTCCGTCAGCACTTTAATGGCTTTGTTTTATTATCGTTGGCTATAACAATCATCCAATAAGCAGCGCTCTTGCCCTGCATCATTCTTTTGAAAATAGTTCCATATTATCTCGCCTTCCAAAAGCATGCATCTGTTTTAAACTATTTTTGAGGAGATAGGATTACGGTCTCCGCACTAAGGGTTTACCCTGGCCATTCCGGGTGCATCAACAGGCAGATAGCCTGTAAAGTGTGAAATATGTAATGAATAAAAAAGTAATGTAACAACGTGCTGCCGCCTTTTTCCTACCTTTCCATCGCAGGAAATAATAGCTAACAGAAAATATTATCGGAAAAATTAAATGAATAATAGAAACATTGTTGAGGCATTGCATTTGCTGGCGTTCAATATTGCTGCAGTTATTTACAATAATTTTTATGAAAAACAGCAATCACAAACTTGTTTATATAGTAGATGATGACCCGGACGACCGCCAGATAATCCTTGACGCGTTCATGCAAAATAAATACCAGGGCGATTATGAGTTTATAGAATCAGGGAACCAGTTGCTGGATAAGCTCGAAACAAATGCTACGGATTACCCATCCCTTATTTTGCTGGACCTTAATATGCCTGGTATAAAAGGGCTTGACGCGCTGATTGAAATGAGGAGCAAAAAACAATACAGGCAGATTCCCGTCATTGTACTTACCACATCGTCACTTAACAGCGATCGGACATCGGCCCTCGCACATGGAGCAAACTGTTTTATTCGCAAGCCGGACGATTTTACAGAACTGGTCTCCCTTACCGATGCTATTTTGAAGCTGTGGCTGATTGACATATCACAATAAAATGAGTAATACCCAACGCGTGTTTTTATGATGAAAAAAGACGAAACCATTGTTCTGGCTGTCAACCCACCGGTTCATATTTTACTGGCTGATGACGATCGCGATGATCGCTTCTTTTTTGAAACTGTATTAACCAGCATGCGGATCAATACCCGGTTCTCCACAGTAGAGAACGGAGAAAAACTAATTGAATATCTGTTAAAAAAGGAGGAAAAACTTCCGGATGTTCTTTTTCTGGACATGAATATGCCCCGTAAAAACGGCCTGGAATGCATGGAAGAAATATCCCTGCATGAACAACTGAGTTCCCTTCCTGTAATTATATACTCAACATACATTCAGCATGAAATTGCTGACCAGCTCTATAACCTGGGTGCATATCATTATGTTGCCAAAGCTAGTTTATCAGAACTCAGAACCCTGCTTCAGTATGTTGTAGGCATGGTAAGGGCTAAGTTGTTTGCAAAGCCGGGCAGGAAACATTTTATCCGTTCTAGGGAAGCCATAATACCTGATCTTTAATAAATGTTGTATGTTAAAAAACAGTAAACTAAAAAAAGGAAAATTGACTTTTCCAAAAGCAATGACTGGTATCCGGGGCCTGGATTTAATAACAGGTGGGGGCATTCCCAAAAACAGGCCTACGCTGTTACTGGGGGACACCGGTTGCGGCAAAACAATCATGGGTCTCGAATTTCTGGTGCATGGCATCGCATCGTTTAACGAGCCGGGGGTATTTATATCATTTGAAGAAAAATCAGCAGAACTGGGAATAAACGTGCAATCATTGGGCTTTGATCTCAACAAGCTTATTAAGGACCGGAAAATATACCTGGAACATATACCCATTGCATCCGGACGTACGCTGGAAACTGGCAAATATGGCCTTGAAGGGTTATTTGTGCGTATTGGGGCAGCTATCAAAAGCATACATGCGAGGCGGGTGGTGCTGGATTCCATGGACAGCCTTTTTCATGGGTTTGATTTTAGAATTCTCCGGGCAGAATTTACCAGATTGTTCACCTGGTTAAAGGAACAGAAGGTAACTGTTATTATTACCGGGGAAGCAGGCAATGCTTTTTTAACTAGTAAAGGGGTGGAAGAATATGTTGCGGACTGTGTACTATTGCTGACCAACCGCGTAGTGAATCAAATTGCCACCCGCCGCCTGAGGATCGTTAAATACCGGGGTTCTGTTCATGGAAATAATGAGTATCCGTTTACCATCGATGAGAACGGAATCATCGTGCTGCCGGAAATAAGCGTTTCCATCAACCAATTTGCAAGTTCAAAACGAATCCTGTCGGGAATCAGTGAACTGGACGTTATGCTGGACAAAAAAGGTTTCTTTGCCGGGAGCAGTGTGCTGGTATCGGGAACGGCTGGCACAGGCAAAACAAGCATAGCCGCTACGTTTGCACAAAGTGTTTGCATAAAAAAACAGCGCTGTCTTTATTGTGCATTTGAAGAAGCACCCAACCAGGTAATGAGAAATATGCGATCTATTGGCATTTTACTTGAACCATTGATTAAGTCGGGCCACTTATATTTTTATTATGCCCGGCCCACCTTACAAAATCTTGAATTGCATTTTCTGGCTATCAGAAAAATGATAGATGAAACAAAATCAACATTTGTTGTGCTTGACCCAATTACCAACCTGATGACTGAAGGCCCCAACAGCGATATCAGGTCAATGCTCACCAGGTTTGTTGATTACCTGAAAACGGAGCAGATAACTGTCATGTTCACAGCGGCCATAACGGTGGGATCCATAGAACGAAACCCGAGCGATGAAGGTATTTCTTCCATGGTGGATACCTGGATAATGGTACAGGACATTGAAGTGGATACCAGGCGGGCGCGCAGCCTTTGCGTTATGAAATCCAGGGGAATGGCCCATTCCAGTGAAGTACGGCGGTTTAACATCTCGAAAAAAGGGATTAAACTGCTTGACATTGCGGCTGGCACAATTGATACAGTGGCAGATAAAAAGAGGTCTGCCAAAGAACACGAAACCCTTTCTACCTCGAAATAATCAATCGGTATTAAAACCAACCACCAGGATGATGTCCAACAAATCCCAGGCGAAATCGAAGTTTAGTACCCACGGAGCTGATCCCGGCAAAGAAAAGTATATACTGCGGTTGTTTGTGACGGGTATGCTGCCCAACTCGGCGCGGGCTATTGTTAATGCAAGGAGAATTTGTGAGCAATATTTAAAGGGAAGGTTCGAACTGGAAATAATTGATATTTATCAGCAACCCGGGTTGGCCCTGCAGGAAGAAATAATTGCAGTACCGTTGCTGATAAAGAAATCACCATTGCCGGAAGAAAGAATGATTGGGGATCTGTCAGATACCAAAATGGTCCTGAAAGGCCTGAACCTTGCAAATTAACCCGGCCCTGCATGACTTTACTTCAGGAAATTGAAAAGTTAAGAACTGAAAATGAATTGCTTTATGCCACACTAAAGGAAAATAAAAATGCTGTAAACAACATTAAAACGGGAAATATTGACGCATTTGTAATTACAAATGAACATGCAACGGCCGTTTTTACAGAAAATACTGCGGATAAGATATACAGGATTTTAATCGAAAGAATGAACGAGGGTGCCGTTACACTTACCCCTGACGGAATGATACTGTACTGTAATTCGTCTTTCGCAGCCATGGTGAACCAGCCCTTACAAACTATCGTGGGGCAATCATTTAGCAACTTTGTTGATGATACATCAAGGCAACGATATAATAACTTATTCCTGGTTATAAACGGGCAGGCATTACGGGAAGAGTTGTACCTCCATGTAAAAAAACGAGACCCGCTTCCCGTACTCATGTCAGTAAATACTATTACAACTGAAAATGCTGTATTGATCAGTGTTATCCTTACCGATCTTTCGCTGCAGGTTAAGCAGCAGGAAGCATTGAAATTAAAAACAATTCAGCTGGAACAGAACAATGCGGAGCTTGAAACTGCCAACAAAGATTTAACGATATTTTCTCACGTATCCAGCCATGATCTGCAGGAACCCCTGCGCAAAATTCAAAACTTCATCAGCCGCCTGGTTCTCGAAGAAGATAGCAAACTTTCTGAAGCGGGCCAAGGCTATCTTCAACGCATAGCATCCACCGCCAGGAGAATGCGGTTACTCATTGACGACCTGCTTACTTACGCGCAAACAAAAAACACCGACCGCCAGTTCGAAAAGACTGACTTAAAAATAATTATCAGTGAGGTAAAAAAAGATTTTGCAGAGATACTGGCAGAAAAACAGGGAACCATTAACGTTACTAATCTTGGAAATGCGGCTGTGATTCCGTTCCAGTTCCGCCAGCTTATGCAAAACTTGGTTGGCAACTCCCTCAAATTTTCAAAACCAGGCAGAAAGCTGCGCATAAAAATCAGTAGCAAATTGATTAAAATGTATGTCCCTGGTAAGGCTGAAAAATCACCAAAAGAAAATTACTGCCATATCCGCTACAGCGATAATGGCCTCGGCTTTGATGCGCAATACAATTTGCGGATATTTGAAGTTTTCCAGCGGCTTCATAGCCAGGAGGATTTCCCCGGCACGGGTATTGGTCTTGCCATCTGTAAAAGAATTATTGAAAATCACAATGGAATTATCACCGCGTCAGGAAAACCAGATAAAGGATCAATCTTCGATATGTATATTCCGGAACCACTGCAATCCTTGATTGATGAGTAAAATATAAAACCGTTTAGTGGAACGGCGGAGAAAAATAACGTAGAGGATAAAGAAAAGTGACAGTCACTGCGTATCAATCGCTTATTTCCGCTCAAATTCCCTATCCCCAATTCATCATTTACCGTAGTTTCGCCGCATGAACCATCAAAGTTTTCCGGAGGCCAGGTATATAGCGGAGATAAGCCGGCTGACTGAGCAACTCAGTTTGCTGAAAAAAAAGAAAAACAGCATTGCCTGGAGCAGGTTTGCCCTTATCATTCTGTTAGCAGCTGCTGTGTATTATTTATACCCGGTTGGTTTGCTGTATGCAGGCATTGCCTTCGTGCTGCTCTCCGCCATTTTTATACGTTTGGTAATACTGGCTGTAAATAATAACACGGCTATTGACAATATTAACCGCCTTCTCAGTATTAATAAAAATGAATTGCAGATAGCAGCGGGGGGATATTTTGAGATGCCCGATGGCGCATCTTTTCTTTCGCCCCTGCATCCCTATGCCAATGACCTGGATATTTTTGGAAAGGCATCGCTGTACCAATATACCAACCGCACTACTTCCCAGCAGGGCAATGAAACCTATGCTGACTGGTTGCAGCACCCGGCTGACGCCACTGTTATTTTACAAAGACAACAGGCGGTTAAAGAACTGGGGCCGCAACTGCAATGGCGGCAGCAGTTACAGGCATTCGGTGCTGAACAAGTTATTACTACGGCCACACAAAAGAAGATAAATAACTGGGTGCAGGATGCAGATATTTTCAGTCATCGTGGTCACTGGAAAATGATGCGGTGGCTATACCCTGTTATTACAATTGGCATTTTACTCCTCTACCTGAACAATCTTATACCCGCCAGCATATTTGGCCTGGCTTACCTTATTTTCTTTTTGGTTTCCGGCTATATAAGCAAACAGATAGCCACTGCTTACAATCAGTTAAACCAGGTGGTGCAGGAAATCAGCACGCTCAGCAAAAGCGCAGCCCATATAGAAAACAACGCCTTTGAAAGCCCCTGCCTGGACCAGGTACGACAGCATTTTACACCAGGCGAAACCGCCTCATCTGCAGCCATCAAACAATTAAAGAAAATACTCGACAACTTTGATTATAATCTCAACTTCCTTTTCCTGCTTTTTATTAACCCGTTTATTTTGTGGAACCTGCAGGCTATCTTTCAGCTTGAACAATGGCGGCGCAACAATAAAACAAAAACTGCGCAATGGTTTATGGCCCTTGGTGAAATGGAAGCTGTATCCACCATCGCCAGTATACAGTTCAACCATCCTTCCTGGGCCATTCCGGTAGTGGATGAACAACAGCATGGCACATTTGAAACAACTGCGCTTGGCCATCCGCTGATAGCAGAAAGCAAGTGCATCAGCAATGATTTCTTAACGAAAGGCAACCCGCAGGTAGCGCTGGTAACGGGGTCCAATATGGCGGGCAAAAGTACTTTCCTGCGAAGTGTGGGTGTAAATACAGTACTCGCTATGATGGGTGCACCGGTTTGTGCGCGGCAAATGAAACTTTCACCCATGCGCATCATCAGCAGTATGCGCGTAGCAGATAATCTGCAGGAAAGCACATCCACTTTTTATGCCGAACTTAAGAAATTGCAATCCATTATTGAAAGCGTTAACAACCATGAAAAAGTGTTTGTGCTGCTGGATGAAATTTTGCGGGGCACCAATTCGCTTGACAGGCACACGGGCTCCAAAGCACTGGTAAAACAATTAATAAAGCAAAAGGCGGTAGCTATACTGGCTACGCATGACGTGGAACTGGCGCAGTTGCAAACTGATTACCCTGACAGTATTCATAACTATCATTTTGACGCACAGATTGCCAATGAAGAATTGTTTTTTGATTACAAACTGAAAGAAGGCATCTGCAAAAGCATCAATGCTTCTATTTTGATGAAGAAGATTGGGATTGAGTTGTAAAGAAAGCTCATAGTTCGTGGTTCATAGTTCCCTGCTGGGCAAACGAACTATGAACCACGAACTGAAAACTATAAATTGAGAATTTTGAACCGGGAACTATTTAAACATCCTGAATATATCCAGCCCCAGTGCATATGCCATAATGCCCATCAGCAAAATCATGCCCGCAGTTTGTGCGTACTCAATAAATTTATCACTTGGTTTACGCCCGGTAATCATTTCTATAAGCGTAAACAATGCATGACCGCCATCCAGCGCGGGTATGGGTAAAATATTCATAAGTGCCAGTACCAGTGAAAAGAAAGCTGTCATACCCCAGAGCGCCTGCCAGTCCCACTTGGCAGAATACATGCTGGCGATGCTGAACACACTGCCAACCGACTCTGAAGCCTTTACCCTGCCAGAAAAAATCAGCTTCAACTGTAACCAGTAGTTTTGCAATGTTTCTTTACTTCTTTGTAAACCTGCCGGAAAAGATTCCGCAAAAGAGTAATTTATTTTTTTCTCTTCAAAAGGACTCACGGCAGGCTCTTTTGGTCCCAGGCCAAGTACACCTTCAGGATTAATTACCGGTGTTAATAATACGGTATCTGTGCCGCGCAGCACCTTCATGTTTACCGGCTTGCCTTTATTTTCTTTGATATACGATTTGAAATCACTGTAAAAAGCCGTATTGATACCATTATAAGAAAGTATTTTATCATTTTTCCTGAGGCCTGCCTTTGCAGCGGCTCCATCTGTTACCACTGTATCAATACCTTCAAAAGGAAAACGGTAACTGATAAAACTGATGGCCTTAAAACGAATCAGTTTGCCTGCAAAATCATCCGGAATATTGATTGTTTTCTTTTCTCCGTCCCTGTCTACTTCAATTGTTTTGGAATGCTTTAAAATGATATTTAACGGCACGGTCCTGAATTTCTCCACTTCCTTACCATCAACAGAAAGGATCTGATCACCATTTTTTAAACCGATAGACTGACCAAGCGAATCTACCGCTATACCATATTTTAATTTACTGGTAGGAATATACTCATCGCCCCAATGCCAGGCCATCATGGCATAAATAAAAAAACCGAGTATCAAATTTACAATTACGCCGCCCACCATGATGATTAAACGCTGCCAGGCTGGTTTGCTCCTGAATTCATAAGGTTTTGGCGGTAGTTTCATGGCTTCTTTGTCCATGCTTTCATCAATCATTCCTGAAATCTTCACATACCCGCCGAAAGGAATCCAACCCAATCCCCATTCTGTATCGCCTATTTTCTTTTTAACCAGGGAAAACCAGGGATTGAAAAAAAGATAAAATTTTTCTATCCGGCATCCAAACCATTTAGCCGGAAGAAAATGCCCCAGTTCATGCAATACAACGATAATAGAAAATGAAAAAACAAACTGCGCCGCCTTTATGCCTGTTTCCGCCCAGTTAATTGCTAATAATATCATAATATCTTATTCCGCAAAGGCGGTTTTATTTAATTTTTATAAGGATGCAAATATCTGCCAAAAAGGGTTAGTGAAATGCGAAAATTTATACATCCCGCGCTACTGGCTGATCAACGGGGTTACATGTGTATAAGCGAAGCTGCAAAACTCCTGGCCTCCCCGTCTGTCTCAAAATACTCTTCCAGTGTTGGGTTTTGTATAAAGGGTATTTTATTCATTGTTTTCTCAATCAGGTCGGTCATGTCTAAAAAACCCAGCCTGTTTTTTAAAAAAGCATAGACCGCTATTTCATTGGCTGCATTTAAAATGCAGGGCAGGTTGCCGCCTTTAAACAGGGCGTCACTGGCAAGGGCCAGGTTCCGGAAAGTCTTTATATCAGGCTCCTCAAAGGTTAACGTATTGGGTTTCTTGAAATCATACCTGGGAAAATTATTTTTCAGCCGGTTGGGAAAAGCCATGGCGTACTGGATGGGGAGTTTCATGTCTGGCAGTCCCATTTGTGATTTAAGGCTACCATCTTCAAACATTACCATGCTATGAATAATGCTTTGCGGGTGTACAACCACCTGTACCTGCTCAGGCTTCAAATTAAACAGCCATTTTGCCTCAATCATCTCCAGGCCCTTGTTCATAAGGGTAGCTGAATCAATGGTGATCTTGGCGCCCATGGCCCAGTTGGGATGCTGCAGCGCGTGATCCCGTTTTACATTTACGAGGAAGTTGGGCTTCTTACCTAAAAATGGCCCACCCGATGCCGTTAGTATAATTTTTTCAACGCGGTTGCGCGTCTCTCCTACCAGGCACTGAAATATTGCAGAATGTTCGCTGTCAACGGGAATAACCGGCACGCGTTTTTCCACCGCCCGGCTCATTACAATATCACCTGCAACTACCAGCGTTTCTTTATTGGCCAGTGCTACCATTTTGCCATTTTCGATAGCCTGCAAAGTAGGCCGGAGACCTGCAAAGCCCACAATACCTGCCAGCATCATATCGTAACAATCCATGGCGGCTACTTCCTCAAGGGCTTTTTCACCAGTGAATACCTTCACATCAGTTTTTGCCAGTGCTTCTTTAACCTTTGCGTACTTTTTTTCATCGCCTATTACAACTATGTTGGGGTTAAACTGCAGGGCTTGTTTAATCAATAATTCATCATTGCCCTGGGCGGTAAGAATTTCAGCAGAAAACAAGTTATCATTGGCGGCAATTACATCCAGTGCCTGGGTACCAATGGAACCTGTGGAGCCAAATACAGCGATTCTTTTTTTGTTTGCTTCAGCCATGCGTAATATTAGTTCTTTACCAGCCAACCGTTAATCAGAAGCCGTAAGCCGGCGGTAAAATACAGGCGGCAGGCTCCGGTGAACGGCAATTTATGACAATAATTGCTGCAATGCACGCTCCACCTTACTAAAATTGAATCCATCTATCCCTTTTTGCATCATCCCCCTGATATCTTCAGTGCCTAAATTGCCAATCGAACCTTCGTGGGTATGGTTTACAGCGGTGGTATAAGTAAATTTATTTTCTTCTATGTCCAGCCCCACTTTCTTGTAGGCATCCCTGAAAGGCAGTCCCTGCAAAACAAGTTTATTCACTTCTTCCACACTAAAAAGATATTTATATTTCTCATCCTGCAGTATATCTTTTTTGATGTCAATATTGCTCAGCATCAATCCTGCCATTTCTATACAATCTTTCAATGTTTTAAAAGATGGAAACAGGTGCTCTTTCAGCAATTGCAGATCCCGGTGATAGCCGGATGGCAGGTTGCTGGTCATCAGTAAAATTTCATTGGGTAGGGCTTTTATGCGGTTACAATAGGAACGTATCAGTTCAAAAACATCCGGGTTCTTTTTATGCGGCATAATGCTGCTGCCCGTAGTTAACTGTGGTGGAAAACTGACAAATCCAAAATTCTGATTTAAAAATAAACAGGCATCCATAGATAACCGGCTCAGTGTATCGGCCACATTAGCCATGGCCATGGCTACTACCCTTTCTGCCTTACCGCGCCCCATTTGCGCATATACTACGTTGTAATTAAGATCATCAAAACCCAGCAATTCCGTTGTTAAGCTGCGGTTGATGGGAAAAGAAGACCCATAGCCTGCAGCAGAACCGAGCGGGTTTTTATTGACTATTTCATAAGCAGCTTTCAGCATGGTGATATCATCTACCAGGCTTTCTGCATACGCGCCAAACCACAGCCCAAAAGAAGAGGGCATGGCCAGTTGCAAATGTGTATAGCCAGGCAGCAAATCATTTTTATATTTTTCACTTTGTGCCTGCAGGAGTTCAAAAAAGGGCTGAATGGCCAGTACCAGTTGCTGCAGTTCATGGCGCAAAAATAATTTTACGTCTACCAGCACCTGGTCGTTGCGGCTCCGGGCACTATGAATTTTTTTCCCGGTATCGCCCAGTTTTTGGGTAAGCAACAGCTCTACCTGTGAATGGATATCTTCCACATTATCTTCCAATACAAATTTGCCTTCCTGAATTTGTTTGTAAATCTCTTTGAGTGCCGCGTGTAAAGCTTCTTTTTCATCTTTTGTCAGCAGGCCGATGGTTTCCAGCATCTGCGTATGCGCCAGTGAGCCCAGCACATCAAAGGAAGCCAGGTACAGATCCATTGCACGGTCGTTTCCAACCGTAAAATTTTCTACTTCCTTTAACGATGCTATGTTTTTCTGCCAGAGCTTAGCACCGGAAGGCGGAATAGGCAGACCGTTAGTTGACATATTGCTTACTATTTATGTTCATCATTAAAAAGCATACCGGTTATATGAGAATCGTTTTCTTAGCGCTTCTGTCATGGGCTTACACTACCTGTTCCAATAATTTTATATAAGTCTCTATACCGTCCTTAATTTCTTCAAGGTAGATAAATTCATCGGCAGTATGACTTCGGGCACTGTCGCCCGGCCCCATTTTCAACGCAGGAAAAGGCATCAATGCCTTATCCGATGTAGTGGGCGATCCATAATATCCCCTACCGATACTGATACCAGCTTTTACCAATGGATGATCAAGTGATATTGCGGTTGACTTCATACGCGTGGTACGGGGTCTGAATTCGCTCTGCAGGTGCTGCTGCAATGCATCCAGTATTTCATCAAACTTATACAATTCATTTACCCGCACATCAATAACAAACCTGCATTGCGAAGGCACAACATTGTGCTGTTTATTATCTGTGTCAATAATGGTAACGGTCATTCTTGATTCGCCCAGCAGATCGCTTACTTTATCAAACCGGTAATTGCGTATCCAGTTGATATCACTTATTGCCTTGTAGAGAGCATTTTCACCTTCATTGCGTGCCGCATGGCCAGCGCGGCCGGCAGCAATGCAATCAATAACCATTAAGCCACGTTCTGCTACCGCCATTTCCAGTTTGGTAGGCTCGCCCACAATACCTGCTTGTATATTGCCCAGGTAAGGCAATACCAGTTCTATACCATTGATGCCGCTTATTTCCTCCTCTGCACTGGCTGCAAAAACAAGATTATGCTTTAAGTCTTTTCTGTGATAGTAATATAAAAAAACCGCTGCCAGGCTTACCAGGCAACCGCCGGCATCGTTACTGCCCAATCCAAAAAGTTTTTCGTCTTTTTCCAGTGCTTCAAATGGATTAAGCGTGTACCCTTTATTGGGCTTTACCGTATCATGATGAGAATTGAGCAGGATGGTTGGCCTGCCTTCATGGTAATGCGCATTTTTTGCATACACATTGTTACCAACGCGCTGACAGGGAATACCATTTTGTTCTAAAAAAAGGGTAATGAGTGCGGCAGTATCATTTTCTTCTTTTGAAAAGGAAGGAGTGCTTATCAGTTGTTTTAATAAAACAACAGCCTTTTCAAAAAGCACTTCAACAGAATAGTCCATGTGTAATTTTTACGTGACCTGTGACCCGGCTGGCTTGAGACAGTTCAGGCTATATGCCCTGGCGATTCACGCTGCTATCATTGCTTAATCAGTGTACCTGCAATCTTTTCGGTTACGTTTACCAAAAGATCCTTTGCATCGCCAATAATTACTTCCTGAACGCCATTGTCTATTGCCTCAAATGCATTGTCAATTTTGGGCAATATGCCATCAAATAACTTATTATTATCCAGCAGGTATTTATAAATATCTTTCGTAATCAGTGTTATTACAGAATTGTCATCGCCTACATTTTCAAGAATACCCTTTTTCTCAAAACAATAAATCAGCCGCACCGTATACTTCTTTGATAATGCTATAGCCAGCGCAGACGCTATGGTATCAGCATTGGTATTCAGTATCTGGCCCTGACCATCGTGGGTAAGCGGCGCAATAACCGGGGTAAGTCCATTGTTTAAAAAAAGTTCCAGGTTTGCCACGCCCAGGTCACCGCTCAGCACATCGCCCACAAAGCCATAGTCAATGTCTTTTACCGGCCGTTTTACAGCCGGAATAATATTGGCATCCGCACCGGTTAAGCCAAGTGCATTACAGCCTTTGGCCTGCAACTGTGCTACTATTCTTTTATTTACAAGGCCCCCATAAACCATCGTTACCAAATGAATGGTACCTGCATCGGTAATACGCCTCCCTTTTACATAATTGGGTGCAATACCCAGCTCCTCGCCTATTTTGGTAGCAATTTTTCCACCGCCATGGATGATTATTTTCTTTCCTTTTACCGCCGCTGCATCATCAAGAAATAACAAAAGATCTTTTTCTACATCAATTACATTGCCCCCGATTTTTATAATGAATAACTGTTCGCCTGCTCCTGATGGGGATGCTGATGGGTCACTGCTTATTTGTAAACTTTCTTCCAATGCTATTAATTTTATTGTAAAACCTACGGGCTTTTTCTATTGGTCAGATGCCTTGGCTACTTATGGCCTGCAAGTATTTCGCTTAGTACCGCCTGTGCCGCCCATACCCTGTTGGCCGCTTCCTGGGTTACGATACTGTTGGCGCTATCCAGGATTTCATCGCTTAATTCTACATTTCTTCTCACCGGCAGGCAGTGCATCACCTTAGCGTTGTTGGTCAATTGTAATTTTTCACGGGTTAGCATCCATGCCGGGTCATTACAATAAATCCTTCCATAATCATTAAAGGTGCTCCAGTTTTTTACATACACGTAATCGGCATCTTTTAGCGCTTCATCCTGGTTGTGGGTGATGGACGCACCTTTGGTAAATTCTTCATTGAGTTCGTAGTCTTCCGGGTGCGTAATTACAAAATCTGCTTCGCCCCAGGCATTCATCCATTGCGAAAAACTATTGGCCACACATTGCGGCAATGGTTTTACATGCGGTGCCCAGGTAAGGACAATTTTAGGACGTTTACCCCCCATCCCTAAAGGGGAGCCAAGGGTTTCGGTAATGGTGATTATATCGGTGAGGCTTTGCAAAGGATGCAGGGTAGCGCTTTCCATGCTTACTACCGGAATACCTGCGTATTTTATAAATTGCTTTATGTACAATTCGCTGTAATCATCCTCGCGGTTTTTGAGCGAAGGAAAAGTACGGATGCAGAGAATATCAAAATATTTCCCCAGTATAGGTGCGGCATCTTTTACATGTTCAACGGTGTTGCCACTCATAATGGCTTCTTCTTCAAATTCAAGTGCCCACCCATCCTGGCCTACATTGAATACAATGGCTTCCATACCCAGGTTTTGCGCTGCCAGCTGGGTACTTAAACGGGTACGCATGCTGGGGTTTAAAAACAACAGACCGATGCGCTTATTAACACCCAGGGCCTTATCCTTTAAAGGATATGCTTTGTATGCAAGCGCTTTCTGCACCAGTGCATTGATCTCCTGCACATCGTGAACTGAAATAAATTGTTTCAAGGCTAAATGTTTTATTGACCAGACTGATACCTGCTATTGAACTTTTCTTGCCCGCCTGGCTGACACAGCGCCAGAATGAATTCTTTCACGCGGCCGTTCGGACGGGTGTCGCACCCTTGTACATTTGTTCTTTTCGGAACTTTCCAACTATTGGCCGGGTTGTAACGGCCTTGTACGCCCAATATTCAACCCTTGCAGGGTTGTCATGAACATTTTTCAGTCCCCCCGGATTTCATCCGGGGCTACCCACATAACACCCCTCCGGGGTTAAAAACATCTCCGCAAGAAAATCATCTGTTGACCCATATTTGCAGTTCAAAAACTATCACTCTTCACGTCTCACCACTCACGTCTCACGTCTCACCACTCACGTCTCACGCCTCACGGCCAACCATAGACCGCTCAGGTTTCTTTATCTCCTCAATCGCTTCCTGCAAAGCTTCCAAGAATTCATCCGTTTGCTTTTTGCTGATGGCCAGCGATGGTAACAACCTTATCACATTTGGTTTGGCTTCACCGGTAAAAATATTAAAATCATACAACAATTTCTTACGCAAATCCTTTAATTCAGGTGGCACGTCAAACCCAATCATCAGGCCGCGCCCCCTTATATTGCTGATGCCTTCAATTGCTTTTAACCGGTTCTTTATATACATGCCACGCTGTTTGGCCATTTCTATCAAATTCTCATCTTCTATTACTTCCAGTACAGCCAGTGCCGCCGCGCAGGCCAGCTGGTTGCCCCCAAAAGTAGTGCCCAGCATGCCGTGTTTTGGCTGTATATGTGGTGCAATCAAAATACCTGCCACCGGAAACCCGTTACCCATACCTTTTGCCATAGTATAAATATCTGCATTTACACCGGCTGCATCATGAGAGAAAAACTGGCCGCTTCTGCCGTATCCGCACTGGACACTGTCTGCAATGTAGACGGCATTGTACTTATCACAAAGACTGCGTATTTTTTGCAGGAATGTATCATCGGCCACATTAATGCCACCTACACCCTGTATACCTTCAATAATTACAGAAGAAATTTCCTTACCATGTTCCGCAAAACATTTTTCCAGTGCTTTTTCATCATTAAACGGGCAAAAAATAACATTGTCTGTTTCATTGACGGGTGCCAATATAGCAGGGTTATCTGTAACTGCCACCGCTAAAGAAGTTCTGCCATGAAATGATTTTGAAAATGCTACCACTTTCTTCTTTCCGTTATGAAAAGAAGCCAGCTTCAACGCATTCTCTGTAGCTTCCGCTCCGCTGCTGATCAAAAATAACTGGTAATCTTCTTTACCACTTATTTTGCCCAGTTTAGTTGCCAGCTCTTTTTGCAGGGGTATATGAACGGAGTTGGAATAAAAGGCAATCTTATTCAGCTGTTCCTCTACCCGCCTTACCCAATGAGGGTGGGTATGTCCAATACTGATAACCGCATGACCGCCATACATATCCAGGTACTGTACGCCATTATCATCCCATACATAAGAACCCTGGGCTTTTACAATGGTAATGTCGTTAAGCGGGTAAACGTCGAACAACTTCATAATTCTACATTTTAAATTCTAAAAAATAAGCAGTGTATATAATCTCGCTAAAAATAAGCAGCTTTCAAATTAAGGCCCGTCCGCTCCTCTATACCAAACATAAGATTCATATTTTGAACGGCCTGTCCGCTGGCGCCTTTTAATAAATTATCAATGGCACTGTGCACCACCAGCTTGTTACCTGATGTTTCAAGTTGAACAACTGCTTTATTGGTATTTACTACCTGTTTTAAAAATATCGGGTCATCACTAACGGATGTAAAGGGATGAGCAGCATAAAAATCCTTATAAAGCCCTTTCAGTTCTTCGGCGTCTTTACCTGTTTTTATAGTAGAGCTGATAAAAATTCCCCTTGTAAAATCACCCCTCCACGGAACAAAATTTATATCAATACTTCCGTTAGATTGTAATTGCGAAAGTGATTGCCCTATTTCGCCCAGGTGCTGGTGTGTGAGGGTTTTGTAGGCCTGTATATTATTGGCGCGCCAGCTGAAATGCGAAGTGCTGCTCAGCGATTGACCGGCACCGGTAGATCCTGTAATGCCCGTTGTGTAAACATCTCCTAAAAGACCGGCGCTGGCCAATGGCAGCAGGCCTACCTGTATGGCTGTTGCAAAACAACCCGGGTTGGCCACGTTACTGGCAGACTGTATTGCCGCCCTGTTTAATTCGGGAAGGCCATATATAAAATGGCGTTCTTTAAAATCTGCATTGGCCGCCAGGCGAAAGTCCTGTGAGAGATCTATTATCTTAACTTTTTCTCCGATTACATTAGCAGCTAAAAACTTTTTGGCATCTCCATGTCCGACGCATAAAAACAATACATCTATCTTATCATGCAGCTGATCTGAAAACCGCAGATCGGTTTCTCCCAGCAAATCCTCGTGCACCTTCGATACATGATTGCCCGCATTGCTCTTGCTATTGATAAAAGCAATATCAGCATTGGGATGGTTTACCAGCAAACGAATCAATTCACCCCCGGTATAACCAGCGCCGCCTATTATTCCAACACTAAGTTTACTACTCATTTTAAAAAACTTTTAATGCCAGTCTATAGTCATTAGTCCGTAGTCGTTGGTAGCGGCGCTCGCTCAAGACTCCTGACTCCTGACTCATGACTGCTCTCCTGCACCTGGTGATAAATCATTGTCTGGTTGCCAAATATTTTACTGAACCCTCTTACATCTTCTCCGCTCCAGCCATTATTCATTTCTCCGTATTTACCAAACTTGCTGCTCATCAGATCGAAATCAGATTCAATACCCGTGACCACAAAACGGTAAGGCTGTACCTGAACAAACACGGTTCCCGTTACATTTTGCTGGCTATTGGTCAGGTACGCTTCAATATCGCGCATTACAGGGTCCAGTATTTGTCCTTCGTGCATCCAGTTGCCATAAAACTGCGCCAGTTGATCTTTCCACTGCAACTGCCATTTGGTGAGCACGTGTTTTTCCAGTGCGTGATGGGCTTTTAATATAATCATTGGCGCTGCAGCTTCAAAACCTACCCGCCCTTTGATGCCGATGATGGTATCGCCTACATGAATATCCCTGCCAACACCGTAAGGGCCTGCAATACGCTGTACTTCCTGAATAGCGGCGGCGGGGTGCGCAAATTGCGCTCCGTTTACTACATACAATTCTCCTTTAACAAATCCTAATTCCAGGTGAGCAGTTCCTGATTCCGTTACCTGTGTTGGCCAGGCGGACTCCGGCAACATACCTTTACTGTTCAGGGTTTCTTTTCCGCCAACGCTTGTACCCCACAACCCTTTATTGATAGAATATACCGCCTTATCGAAATTCATTGCTACCCCTTTTGCTTTCAGGTATTCAATTTCAGCTTCACGGCTTAGCTTAAGATCACGTATGGGAGTTATAATTTCCACACCCGGAATCATAATATTAAAAATCATATCAAAACGCACCTGGTCGTTACCAGCACCGGTACTTCCATGTGCAACTGCGTCCGCGCCCAGTTTTTTTACGTGTTCAGCAATATGCAGTGCCTGGCTCAGGCGCTCTGCGCTTACACTTAACGGATAGGTATTGTTTTTAAGGCAATTGCCAAAAATCAGGTATTTGATGATACTGTCGTAATAGCTGTTCACTGCATCTACTACGGTATGTGTCTTCACGCCCAGTTTGTAGGCGTGCGCTTCTATCTTCTCCAGGTCTGCTTTATCAAAGCCTCCGGTGTTTACAATTACGGAGTGCACTTCATATCCCTGGTCATCTTTCAGGTATTTTGCACAATAGGTAGTATCTAAACCACCGCTGAAGCCGAGCACAACTTTTTTTGCCATTATCAAAGGATTGAGAAAATTACAAATTGAAAAAATACTGCAGGATTGTTTTTGGTCTTGCCTTTATTTTACCAGTGGGTTGCTGCCCGGTAAAATCTCTTTTGGTAAACCATTGCAATAATTTACTCTGCTTTATTTTCATAAAGCGCTCATATAATTTGGAGTGTGTAGAAAAATCTTCAGCGGTTTCCTGCGGCTCATAATGATCTTTGGGATCATACAGCATGGCCGTGCACATACAATTCTTCCTGTCTTTGCTCATCAGTATATCATAATTCACACAGCTCTTGCAGCCGGCCCAGAACGCTTCATCCTGCGTGAGTTCAGAATAGGTAACCGGCTCATAACCCAGCTCAGAATTAATTTTCATAACTGCAAGGCCGGTGGTAAGGCCAAACAATTTGGCTTCAGGATATTTCTCACGGCTCAGATCAAAAATCCTTTTTTTGATCCCCTTGGCTACGCCACTTTTCCGGAAATCAGGCGCTACTATTAAACCACTATTGGCTACATACTCACCATGACCCCATGTTTCTATATAGCAAAAGCCTACCCAGCTGCCATCTTTGGTTACAGCAATCACCGCTTTGCCTTCCTCAATTTTCTCCATTAAGTATTCGGGGCTGCGTTTAGCTATGCCGGTGCCACGTGCTTTGGCACTGCTCTCCATTTCAGACGTAATAGTGTTTGCATATATTTTGTCTGCAAGGGTGGCTACCCTGATAATGATCTGCTGATTATCCACGCTGTATGTATTATTAGATAAACTGGATGACCAATCCATGTAAATAGTAAAAAAATCCGGGGGAAATTTTTCACTGATAGGGGCCTGGTTATCGGCTCGTCCTATCAGCAACCACGTCGTGGTTGCGGAAGAAAGAAACAACCCGGTGCGCTGATTGCCCGGTTGCTGTAAAGTGTAGTATATGCTGCTGTGTTTATCAACTTCAGTTCAGAATTTAATGGTTCATCTGTTTAGAGATGCAAAAGTATAATTTTTGTCCATAAATACTATAAAAAAATATTAATACTTTGTTATGCTTTCACAAGCGTATGTTGCTGGATTGCCGATACTTGGAGAATTAACAGGCAGCCTGTTGCCATAATCCAATAACTGCCTGGCAGGTGATAATTCCATAGCCCTGTCAGCGTACAAGTACGCGGGTGCCATTTTACGTGCTGCTGGAAATCCTTTACAAGCCCCGGAAAGCCCATTCTGCAAGGTTTTACCTGTTTTTGGTCGGCTTTTGGCCGCGGTATTTTGCTATTCCCTGTTCAGTTGCAAAACCCTATCTTTGCCCCTCTTAAAAATTTTGTAAAACAAAACAAAACTCCAATGAAGATTTTGGTTGCCATTTTTGCCGGCATTCTGATAATGATTTCAGCGTACCAGTTGTCTTTTACCTGGTTTGTGAACAAGCACGAAAGCGCCATGGCAGAGAAAGCAAAAGCGTGGACGATAAAAAATTACGGTAGCGCCGCCACAAAGTATGCGGGCGACAAAGATCAGCAGGCACTTTACCAGGATACCGTTGAACGTGCGCAGAACAGGCAACTGGCGCGTTTATTAGACAGTACGCGTGAAACGAAAATTACGTGGTGGGGTCAAAGCTACCAGAAAGCAAAGGAAAGTGAACTTTTACTGGGCCTCGATTTACAAGGTGGTATCAACGTGGCGCTGAACATAGAATTGACAGGCTTAATAAAAGGCCTGTGCAATAACCCAAATGACGCGGGTCTGAAAAAAGCAATAGAAGATGCCAATAGAAAAAAGACAAACAGTGATGCCAATTACATTGATCTTTTTGCTGCATCATTCAAGGCGGTAAATCCCGGCCAGGCACTGGCACCCCTCTTTAGTAACAACACCCGCAACAAGCTTAAGATTGATGCATCTGATGCGGCCGTAGTTACTTACCTGCACGAGCGTGCTGATGCCGCTATGCAGCAGACCAAAAATGTACTTACCAAACGTATTGACCAGTTTGGTGTATCGCAGCCAAATATCAACCTCGATAAAAACAAAGGCATTATTACCGTGGAACTGGCAGGTGCCAATGACCCGGAAAGGGTTAGGAAATACCTGCAGAGCACGGCTAACCTGCAGTTTTTTGAAGTATACAATATCAGCGAGCTGAGCCAGTCAATAGAGGCAGCTGACAAATCACTGACCGCTATTTTAGGGGGCAAGAAAGCAACTGACACAGCCAAAGTGGCCGCACCTGAAAAAACTGATAGCTCCCTGAATACACTTTTCAAAACAGATACTGCTAAAAAAACGCCCACCGTTGCGGATGCAAATCTTCAATACCCGCTGATTAAATATTTTAATGCGGGTTTTGTGAGAGGTAAAGATGGCCAACCCGTTAAAGATAATACTGGTAACATCTCGTATACCCCCAACCTGGGTTATGTGCCACTAAAAGATACGGCTCTCTTAAACAGTTATTTAACCAATCCGGTGGTAGCAAACGGCTTCCCCTCCAATGTTCGTTTTTTATACGGCATACAGGAAAAAGATGAGAACGGTAAACTGGCTGATTATGTAATGCTCTACGGTATTAAGACTGTACCGGGCTCCGAGAAAGCGCCACTGGAAGGAGAGCATGTTACCAATGCCCGCCAGGACTACGATCAGTTTGGCAAAGTAGAAGTAAGCATGAGTATGGACAAAGCCGGCGCTGCTATTTGGGAAAGAATGACAGGCGATGCATTTAAGAAAAAAAGCCAGATTGCCATTGTACTGGATGACCTGGTTTATTCTGCACCCGGCGTAACCAATGGTGCCATTGCCGGCGGTAATTCCCAGATAAGCGGAAACTTTACAGTAGAACAGGGACAGGATTTAGCCAATATATTAGAAAGCGGTAAGCTGGAAGCACCTGCAAGAATTGTGCAGGAGCAGGTAGTTGGGCCTACACTCGGTGCAGAAGCCGTACACGGTGGTACGCTTGCGTTTGCGATTTCTTTTGTTGTAATATTTGTATTAATGCTTGTTTATTACAACACGGCAGGCTGGGTAGCCAATATTGCACTGATCTTAAACTTACTGTTTACCGTAGGTGTGTTAAGTGCGTTGAACGCAACGCTTACCGCACCCGGTATAGCGGGGCTTGTACTTACCATTGGTATGGCCGTAGATACCAACGTTATTATATTTGAGCGTATTAAAGAGGAACTGACAAAAGGTAAAAATTACCAGCAGGCTGTTAAAGACGGTTACAGGCGCTCTTTGCCGCCCGTATTGGACGCACACGTTACCACACTCTTAACCGCCCTTATTTTGTTATACTTCGGGCTTGGACCAGTGAAAGGTTTTGCCGTAACACAGATACTTGGTATCCTTTTATCATTGTTCTGCGGTATTCTTGTGAGCAGGCTGATAACAGATTTCTGGACCAACAAAAACCGTCACTTCAATTACTTTACAGGCGTAAGCAAACGCGTATTTAAACATGCTGCCTATAAGTTTATTGAATACCGCAAGGTTGCCTATGCTATTTCTGTTGTTGTACTGATATTGGGTATCTCTTCTTTCTTTGTAGGTTTCAGGGAAGGCGTAGAATTCAGGGGTGGACGCAGCTATGTGGTAAATTTTTACAAACCAGTGGATGAGGAAGCCATCAGGAATAGCCTGGGCAAAGTATTTGAAGGTGAAGAGCCCATTACAAAAACATATGGCAGCAGCAGCAAGCTGGATATCACTACCGACTATAAAATCGCCCTGCAGGGCCTTGCTACAGACAGCATGGTTAAAAACAAGCTGTTTGAAGGCCTTAAAAGCTTTTTACCGGCAAGTGCAACTTTAGGCGAATTTATAAGCACCAATAAATATGTAGAAGGTTCTAAGAAGGTGGATGCAACTATATCAGACGATTTAAAGAAAGGCGCAATTAAAGCCATGTTCTGGTCACTGCTGATTATTACGGTATACATCTTTATCCGTTTCCGTGACTGGCGTTTTTCGCTCGGCACCATCATCGCCCTGTTACATGACGTATTGGTAACACTGGCGGTATTCGCCTTCCTTAAAAACGTGGTACCGTTTCCACTGGAAATAGATCAGCATTTTATTGCAGCTATTCTTACGGTAATTGGTTTCTCTATGAATGATACCGTAATTGTATTTGACAGGGTGCGTGAAAACAGCAACCTGATGAAGGGCGCCACCACCGGTGAAATCATCAACAAATCCATCAATGACACACTAAGCCGTACCATAATGACCTCCTTAACCGTTTTCCTTACCATCCTGATCCTGTTCCTGGTGGGTGGAGAAGTAACCAAAGGCTTTGCCTTTGCTATGTTAATTGGTGTTATTACCGGTACCTACTCTTCTATATTTGTGGCCGCTCCCATACTGGTTGACTTTGCGAAAGGAAAACCACTTGGCCAGGCAGATTTAGTGGCACATGACGACAAGAAAAAAATTACAATACCACCGGCAGTAACGCCGAAAGTGAAAGCTTAATTAAGAAAAGTTGGAGTAAATAAAAGACCCGCTGATGTATAATCGGCGGGTCTTTTATTTCTACTGAAGTATGTGTTGCGAAATAATATCTTTTGTGCGGGTAACCTATTTTACCGCTGAACAATGATTCTTGTTAATTGCTTTTGTTGCGAATGTATATTAAATGTTTCTACCACATACAAGCCATTGACAGCAAGGCCAGGAATTTGTAAAGACGCCACAGCAGTATTGCTCTGCCTGTTTTGGACAACTTTACGGCCATCAGCCGCATATATGGTAATCTGCCAATCGCTTTTTTCCGGAAAATTTACGTGCAGATCCCCGCCATTATAAAGCGTAGGATAAATAGCTCCACCGCTATTTCCATCTCCATTAAATATTACCAGGCGGATAACGGAATATTTTATTTCACCGGAATTATCCTTTTCCTGTATCCGGAAAAAAAGCTTTTTAGCTGAATTATTATTTAAATAAGTATAGTTATAAATGCCGGTATTATTTTCTGTTGTGGTAGCAATGCTGGTAAAATTATTTCCGTCTGTACTTACCTGGACACCATACTTTCTGCCGGCTTCAACAACCGATTGACGCCAGTTCAGCAATACATTGTTTTTTGCCTGTGGAATGGCCGTAAATACCAGCGCATCTTTGCTTAATACTGATGGAAGGCAATACAAATAACTGATGCTGAAATGCACGGTATCAAATATTGTAATAGAAGTAAAGTTCAAACCCGTCAGCGGTAATTTAGCTACCAGGGAGGTGTTGGTTTGATAATCAAAATCTACCGTTCCTACTCCCTGGAAATTATTAAGATTTGGATCAATAGTAGTGATGGAGTCATTTACGCTATAGCCAAGCTGTGCAGGTCCGTAACTCACTGTTTGCGCTGGCGCCAGTATGAATGGTGCATAGGGCGTTTGTTTAAATCCATTAATAGACATTGGATCAATGGCCGTACTGCTAATATCATCCGAGCGGGTAATTTTTATATTGTATGTCTGGCTTGAACCGCTTTCATTTTTGATAACATAACTATACCCGAGGTTGATCAACGACTTTACATTAGCTGACAACAAGGTACCCATCGGAATATTAAACTTTGGAAAGCTAATGGCGTAATTTGCTGCACCTGTACCATACAATGTTGTATCATACTTTACCGTATAGGGCCCTAGTCCGCCGGCACATTGTGAAAAAAGATGAGGGGGCAATAGAATGATGAGCAGCATGCCCACCAGGAAATGAACTACGGTTTTCATGGTATACAGATTTACGGCCTTTAAGGGAATAATGGATCTAATGCGTAAAATAGAAAGTTTTTTGCGCAGACGCGAATTTTATCGCAGGTATTTACCCCTAGTAAATTAAAAACATGTATCCATGCCAGTTAGTATGATGTGCATTTTCGGAAAATACCTGCGCAAACGTATTATCCCATTTTTAGCGTGGGAAATATACGCACGTTTATGATAACGTAGAAGGCAAAACAAACGCCCTGGGTTTTAAAAGCGATTTTCTTCCTATCGCAAAAAAAATATCCAACAAAAAGCAAAGCCTCTACAGCAAGAAACAGGGGTGCCAGCGTGCTCACAATAGTGTGGGGGCAACTCCATCCCTCACCCCTATTAAAAAAGCCCCGCTTTGCAGCAGGGCCTGGTATTTTATATCAACTGATTTTACGCTCTTTGTTTTGCAGCCGGTTTCTTTTTCTTAACCAGCTTCAGGGCTTCATCAATGGCTTTACTTAATTCAGCCACTGTGGGCTTACCAGTAAAAAGCACATCATTGATAAAAAATGTAGGTACATCTTTTACGCCACGGTCAAGACCATTTCTCAGGTCGCCCTGTACCTGCCAGCCATACATCGCATTCACCAGGTCATCCAGAAAATGTTTGTTGTTAACGCCTGCTTCTTTAGAATGGAGCTTTAAACTGGTTGTACCCAGGTTGCGGCGGTTTGCAAACAATATATTGTGCATTTCCCAAAACTTCCCATCCTGCGCGGTGGCTACCGCTGCTTCTGCAGCCTTGAGTGCACGCTGGTGAATACGGGTTAACGGGAAATGGCGGAAATTGAAACGTATCCTGTCCTCGTATGTTTCAAGCAACTGCTTTACTACTTCATTTGCCTTTGCGCAAGCTTCACTTTCGTACTCGCCAAACTCCATAAGGGTTACGGGCGCATCCGGGTTTCCTACAAACACATCTTTTGGTTCAATAATTTCAACCACTTCTTTTTTGAATGCCATAATTTGCTCCTTTTTATTTAATCCCAGCACCTGCCTTATGACAGGTCCCTATCTGTAACAATTTTCTAATACAATGGTTCTAAGTGCATTAAATTGTTTCGATACTCTTTTTTACTACTGGTAAGCGGATGAAGATAGTATTTTTTTCTTTTTTTCAATACTTATAATGGTAACGAACGATAGTTTAACATGACTACCGTTCGCCTTATTCCGCTCATTATTTCTTACACCGTCTTTGGCTGTGCTGTTTCATTCCTGAAAACCACCGTGTTATCAAATACATCTATTAAAACTGGCCGGTTCTTGTCAATGTCTGCCGCCAGTATTTTTTTACTCAACTTGTTCACAATCTCTTTCTGGATGAGGCGCTTTAACGGCCTGGCACCATATTGAGGTTCATAGCCATTTTCTGCCAGGTAATCTATTGCATAATCGCTAAACTCCAGGTTGATGCCATTTTCGGCCACCAGCTTCACCAGGTTTTTTAATTGTATGTTGATAATGCCCCTTATTTCATTCTTCATCAGCGGGTGAAACATAATTATCTCATCTACCCGGTTCAGGAACTCCGGCCGCACCGTTTCGCGCAAAAGGCTCATTACATCCATTTTAGCCTTGGCGGTTACTTCTTCCACGTTCTTTTCTGTTACCTTCTCAAACGCTTCCTGAATAAGGTGGCTGCCTATATTACTGGTCATGATTATAATGGTGTTCTTGAAATTCACTACCCGGCCCTTATTGTCGGTTAAACGGCCATCATCCAGCACCTGCAGCAATACATTCCATACATCGGGATGGGCTTTTTCTATCTCATCCAACAATACCACGCTATAAGGTTTGCGGCGCACTGCTTCAGTCAACTGGCCGCCTTCATCATAGCCTACATACCCGGGCGGTGCACCTACCAGCCTGGATACGGTATGCTTTTCCTGGTATTCACTCATGTCAATCCGCGTCATCATGCTTTCATCGTCAAATAAATATTCCGCCAGGGCTTTGGCCAGTTCCGTTTTGCCCACACCTGTGGTACCCAGGAATATAAAAGAACCAATCGGCTTTTTAGGATCCTGTAAACCGGCACGGCTGCGGCGTATGGCATCGGCCACGGCCGAAATCGCTTCCTCCTGCCCCACTACCCTTTCATGTAAATGTTCTTCCAGGTTCAGGAGTTTCTCCCGCTCGCCCTGCAGCATGCGTGATACTGGTATACCGGTTGCCTTGGCCACATTCTCTGCTATGTCTTCCGCATCCACTTCTTCCTTTAACAGGCGCTTTTCATTGAGCCCGGACAGCTCCAGGCTGGTAGTACTGATAACCCCTTCCTGTTCTTTTATTTTGCCATAGCGTATCTCCGCTACCCGGCCATAATCACCTTCGCGCTCAGCCTTCTCTGCTTCCAGCTTAAACTGCTCAATAGCAGCTTTTGCATTCTGTACTCTTTCAACAATTTCTTTCTCTTCTTTCCACTTGGCCCTGAAGGTGTCACGTGCCACCGCAATATTGGCTATTTCTGTGTTTAACTCGTGCAACTTAGCCGGGTCATTCTCCCTTTTTATAGCTTCCCGCTCAATTTCCAATTGTCGTATCTGTCTTTCCAGCTTGTCCAACTCTTCCGGCATGGAGTTCATTTCCATGCGCAGCTTGGCGGCGCTTTCATCTATCAGATCGATGGCCTTATCGGGTAAAAAACGATCTGTAATATACCGGTTGGATAGTTCCACTGCCGCAATTATCGCCTCGTCTTTAATACGCACGTGGTGATGGGTTTCGTACCGGTCTTTCAACCCGCGTAATATAGAGATGGCATCTTCCACACTGGGCTCATTGATCATTACCTTCTGGAAGCGGCGTTCCAGCGCCTTGTCTTTTTCAAAAAATTTCTGGTATTCTGTGAGGGTGGTGGCACCAATTGCCCTTAATTCACCCCTTGCAAGTGCCGGTTTTAAAATATTGGCAGCATCCATGGCACCATCTCCGCCCCCGGCGCCCACCAGCGTATGTATCTCATCTATAAACAACACAATTTCTCCGTCACTGGAAGCTACTTCTTTAACCACACCTTTTAAACGCTCTTCAAATTCTCCTTTGTATTTGGCGCCCGCAATCAGCTGGCCCATATCCAGCGCAAAAATAATTTTTGATTTTAAATTATCAGGCACATCACCGTTTACAATGCGCATGGCCAGCCCTTCGGCAATAGCAGTTTTACCAACACCCGGCTCGCCTACTAAAATCGGGTTGTTCTTTGTGCGCCGCGATAAAATATGCAGCGTTCTCCTGATCTCTTCATCGCGGCCAATAACGGGGTCCAGTTTACCGTCTCTTGCCATGTCGTTCAGATTCTTTGCATATTTATTAAGTGCATTAAACTGTGTGTCCTGGGTTTGAGATTTGATGGTATCTCCTTTGCGCAAATCTTTAATGGCTGTTACCAGGCCTTTTTCTGTAAGCCCGGTCTCTTTAAGCAATTTTGCAGTGCTATCGCTGCCGGTAATAATTGCCAGTAATAAATGCTCCACACTTACAAACTCATCGCCAAACTGCTTCAGGGTATTGGGGGCGCGCATTATCAGATTATTAGCATCGCGGCCAATGGCCTGCGCAGGTGATGCACCGGCACTTACTTTAGGCAGTTTATTTATATTTTCATCCAGCCTGCTCTCCAGCAGGTTCATGGTTACATTGTTTTTCTTCAACAAGAAATCAATGGAAGAATCTTCATCGTTTAACAATGCCTTTAGTATGTGCTCCGTCTCTATACTTACATTATTATTACTAAAAGCAATTTGCTGGGCCGCAGCAATGGCTTCCTGTGCTTTGATGGTAAAATTGTTTAAATTCATATATAAAAGATTATTATTGTTTGATTAACAAATAACAGCGCTAAGGGTATAGCATTATCGAATAACTTTATTCCTGTCCGCAAATCACAATCCAAAGCATTATGCCTGATAGTATGTCATGTAAAATCAAATCAAACTGCCTCAAATTCAGTTCTTTATTTGCTTTCCTGCTATTGTTGCAGCCTGCACGGGCTCAATACAACTTTAATGAGGTGGATGAGCTGCTGACCAAAAACCAAAAATTATTGGGGGGCGATATAATTGCGATGATTTACAAGGATGGAAAGCTGGTATACAACAAGCAGCTTAACAAGGAGTTTACCGGCAAAACGCAGGTGCCCATTGCCAGTTGCAGCAAATGGCTAACTGCAGCCCTTACCATGATTTTTGTAGAAGAGGGTAAAATATCATTGGATGATCCTGTGGCAAAATACATCCCCGTTTTTACTTCTTACAGCAAAAAATACGTCACCATCCGTAACTGCCTTTCTCACACCACGGGTATACATGCAGAAGAACCGGGACTGAAAGCCATTTTATCCAATAAAAAATACGCTACCCTGGAAGAGGAAGCTACCGGCATTGCCAAACGTGAAATTGAACGCAACCCGGGTGAAATGTTTTTCTACAGTAATATTGGTTTAAACATTGTGGGCCGCATACTGGAAGTGGTGAGCAAAAAAACATTCGACCGGCTGATAGCCGACCGTTTACTGCGGCCGCTGAAAATGCGACAAACTACTTTTTATATCGACTATGATAAATCTTTCAACCCTTCGGGCGGAGCGCTTTCTACTGCCAACGATTATATTAATTTTCTGAGTATGATTTTAAACAAAGGCATGTTTGAAGGCAAACGTATCCTCAGTGAAAAATCAATTGCTGAAATGCAAAAAGTGCAAACGGGTAGCGCTGTAATAAAATATGAACCTGCTATTGCGCTGGGTTATGGCTACGGCCTGGGCGAATGGATACGCGATAAAGATGCCAGTGGCGCCGGAACGGTGATTACCAGTCCGGGTATTTTTGGTAGTTATCCATTGATTGATAACTGCCGTGGTTATGCCTGCCTCATTTTTGCAAAAACATTGCTGAATGAGCAGAAGAAAGAAGTGTATGATTCGCTGAAAGATGCGATTGACAAACAGATAAGCAGCAATTGTAAGTAGGGATTGTGAGCGTGGGTCGTGAGTGGTGAGACGTCAATCGTGAATATGAGTAGTTTCCAAATTAATGCGAAGATTTCTCAGCTTTGAAGGCTTAAGATTAACAGTAATCGTTATTTCTGTACCAAAAATATCCTGGTGAATAGTGAGTGACCCGAATTACCCGACAATTTCTGACGACCCACGACTGGCGTCTCACGATTCACCCCTCACGACGATCATTCCTTTTTCACCAAAACAATTCTTGTGCGATCGGCTTTATAAATCTGATCCTGAAATTTTACCAGTTCAGCATAATCTGCAGCGGGGAAGCGGCCCCTTGATTTTTCCTGCATACGATGGTAGTAGACTTTATCGCCGTCGACTTTTACACTGGAGGAATATTTTCCAAACCGGCTGTCAATTTTTACCGGTTGTGGCATGGCTTCCGGAACGTAACCGGCGGGTATGGTGATGGTGATGGAATCAATATCACGGAAAGCATCATGATATACAATTTCATACTTTCTTACTGAATCTGCTGAATACCGGCTATTGGTTTTATTAAAAAGATTGGGCGCCAAAAACAACCGCTTACCAGTCACGCTGGCATAGCCCGTTGATAATATGTGCAGGTATTCCTTTACAGCAGGCAACATGCCTTTCTCTTCTTCATAGTTACTTTTATCTACCTGGTAAGTAGGCAGGTTGATGGCCCGGTTAAGGTATTTATCTCTTTCTTCTTTGCTTGCCTGATAGATAAGTGCATGGGGCATTTCCTGCTGTATGCCGGTAAACTTAGTATTCACCTGTGCGTCCAGGTTACCTTCCGCATCTATTACTGCATTTACCGAACGCAGCTGAAGATTATCTGCTGCCGTGTACACCGGCGTACGAACGATATGTCCGCCATCTTCATCAATCAGTATGGCCTTACGGTCGCCAGTGAAACTACCCATAAAACCGGGTGATTCAGTCTGACTGGTGCACTCTAACCAAATAGTATCTTTAGCCATTGGCACACAGGAAACCACATGGTTGCCCTGCAGGCTTGGAAATTCTTCATTGATGGGTTTTGCATTGCTTCCGGCAGTAATGACTACATATTTTGCTTTTATTCCGGCTTCTTTTAATAAGGCGACCATGTAGTTTGATAGAGCCTTGCAGTCGCCATAGCGTTTTGTGGCCACGTACTTAGCATCAAACGGCTGCCAGCCACCAATCCCCAGCTGAATGCTGATGTAACGGGTATTTTTTTGCAAATAATCATATAATACAAATACCTTTTGCTTATCATCCTTTAAGGGATCTGTCAACTGATGCACTTTAGCTTTTACGTCATCCGGCAATATATCCCTGCCCTGTACCAACTGGTAAATAAATTTTCCAAAATTTGTCCAGGTAGACATATTGCCTTTGTAACCCTCCGCCTCAAAATCTGACGGTGCAAACATTACATTGGGCACCAGTTCCCTGAAAGAAGGCGCATTGTTTTCAGTAGCAATAGCCGGCATGTTTTTTATTTCCCAGGTATAAATTTTTTTGTTGCCATCTTCGGTAATAACCGGCTTAACTGAACAGTTGTACGACTTGTACCTGACCTCGTAATCTTTGGGTGCTATTATTACATACTTACTGAACTGCACAGACATGGAAGCTGCGCTTAGGGGAACCCAGTCAGCAAAATCAAGGATACCATCCATATCATCTTCTTCTTCAAACTCAACGGTAAACGGGTACGTACGGTAATAAAAATTGTGTGCTTTGTACCTTGTATCCACCATCAGGCTCATCTGGTCATCACCGCTGATATCCTGCATGTCTTTCTTCTTAACCCGTTTTAGTTCTTTACCAAATGCATCATACAGCGTACAGTTAATATAATTGATGGAAGTAAACTTATCGTAATAACTGCTGTAGCTGCCATACCTTGCAGCTGACTCATTCAAAACTGTATACACATGCCTTTCTTTAACAGTTGCTTTTCCCGGCGATTTTATTTCCATGATCCTCTCGTCAGTCCGCACTACTACATCCGCATTTCTTCTTAGGGAATCCGGTATCAGCAAAACATTGTACGACTGGGCAAACAAACCAGCTGGAATGATAAATAAAACTAACAGCAGTGTTTTTTTCATAAAATAATTATTTCCTCTTCAGCACAATTTGTTCGCCCTGCTTTTTCACTACAAAAGCAAAAAAGTCACGCAGGCCTTCATAATCTTCCGGCGTAAATGTAGCCTTGTTTATTTTAAGCCTTGAGCGCAACTGAATACCGTCGGCTGACTTTTGCACCAGGTATTCAAAAAAACCTTCATCTTCATTAAAAGCAACTTTAGTGGATTTCGGGATTTCTTCCACTGTATATCCCTCCGGAATTTCCATGTTCAGCAAATACGTCTCATCTGTGGTGTAGGGCATTTCAACCGGGTATGTTCTTTCTGCCGACTTAAATGGGTTTGTTTTATATCCTTCCGTCATCATTGGATTGAAGTACAAAACATTTTCATCTGCAGATGGCTTAAACGCAAATTCGTAATGAATAAGCGCCGGCATATCAGGCTGTTTCAGTGAATCAATGGCTGCCTCCGTAATATTCATATCAAAACTGTACGCGGATTTAATATTTTTCAGGTATTCCTTTTCGGCCCCCTTTAATTTAGCTCTTAAGTTAAACGATTCATAATACCCCAGCTGTGATTTAAATGAACCGGTTATACCATTTTTCTCATCATTTGCGATAAAAACGGTGGTCATTTTTTCTTCTCTCAGTGAGTCAGGCATAAAATAAACAGGCAGGGCAGCTTCTTTTGTAATTACCCTTGCATGGCCGTTGTAGCAATAAGGCGGTAATTTGCCAAAGCCGCTATAGGGGCTGCTGGCATCCAGTTCATAGTAAACATTGTCAATATCGGCTTCGCAAACCACGTAATTAAAGCGATCAATCAGCGGATAAATATCGCTGGTAAAACCATGATCTTTTGTACTTAAAATAACCGGGTTGGCTGTAATGCCTTCATGCCGAAGCATGGCCACCAATAAAAGGTTAATATCTGCCACGCTACCGCTATGCTTTTTATACGCGTCTTTCAGCGATGTTTCTATGTAACGGGCAGAATGATCGGTACAGGTGAGGTTATCACGTACATAGGCAAATATCTTATGTGCCTTTTCAAGTTTATCCGTGGCCCCCTTTGTAATGATTTTCAATTCATCATCCAGCCAGTTATTATTTTTTCCCAGGTTGGCACCAAAAGATTCATCCTCCATCAGCTTCTTGCCCAGCAGTAACCAGTTGCCCATGTAATCGTGCCGTATACCACCTGTGAACTGGTGACTAGATAACTGAAACTCAACACCACCTATATAATTTTTAATCGCAGATGTGTAATTCTCCGCTTTTAGTGCAGGAATATTTTTCACCACCCATTTGCGGGTATATACGGTTCCATCCAGCGTAACCGACTCATCCCTGTCTGCACCGCCGGGAATAGTAATACGGAAATTAGCAGGATAAGAACTTGCTTTTACCTCGGGTTGCAGGAAGCCCTGGCCAATGGTTACATAATTAAAATATTCAGGTATGCCTACTTCGTACGCACTGTATAAACAAGGGTATTCTGATTGGAAAGACCATGGTTGCAGGTTGTACAGAAAATCAGATTTTATTGTATAGCTGTATTCAATCACGGAGCCTTCTTTTACGGCCGGCAACGTAAATTTTTTTACAACATAATTTTTGCTCAATTTATCTTTAAAAATAGAAGACGCGTCTAGCTTATTTTCAACTACTTTCCCGTTTTCCAGGTTATAGGTATAGGCTTTTACGTCATCCAGCTTCTCTTCCGCGTAGCCATTAAACGAAAGGCCTATTTCAACATTTGCAGCGTCAAACCCATTTTTGTTCAGGATCTTTATACGGGTGGTGCGCTTATATATTAATGAAAACCAGCCCTTGCTGTTGCCTTCAAATGCTGAACTGCCCACATCTGCAATTACGATAGCACTGGCACCCGTATCATATGGTTGTTTAATTGTAAAATCTTCGGGGGCTAATTTGCCAAATTTTACCGGGGGCTTGTCCTGGGCATAAAGACCCAGTGTAGCGCATGCCAGTATGGCTGCTGCAAAAAAGGAATACGGTTTCATGTAGTATGCGGGGTTTAGGGCTTCAAAAATATATTATTTTATGCTAAAAGTGTAATGCCGGTATCCATTTCGTTTAAGAAATAAATTTATTATAACGGCAGCCGGGTTTAATCAGCAATTTCTTTTCACTTTAACGCTTCACTGCGCATATTATGTTAGCTATTGCCTGTTAATTTATGTGAGCAACACCTGACTGTTAAAAAATCCGGATATGCAAATTATTTTTTTCTTTTAAATACCACCTGTTCACTTTGCTTTTTTACCACATATGCAAAAAAATCACGTAGTGAATTATAATCAGCAGGGTCGTAGCCGGCCTTTTTCATATTAATTACACAACGCAGCTGAAAGCCGGTTTCATTTTTTTGCACCAGGTATTCAAAAGAACCTTCCCCATCATTAAAGGAAACCCTCGTTGATTTGGGAAGTTCCTCAATTACAAAACCATCTGGCGTTTCCATATTAAGCAGGTACACCTGGTTGACAGGCCATGGCATTTCTACCGGGTATTTTCTTGTAGTAGCAGTAAAAGGATTGGCCTTGTATTCTCCCCAGAGTATGGGATTAAAATAAACTATGTCATTGGCCGTCATCGATTTTATAGTAAACCCGGCATGCACCTTTACAGGCAGTTCGGGGTTTTTGAGTGAATCGATACCCGTTTCGGTAATGTTTATTTCATCACCGCCGGCCGCCTGTAAATCATTAAAATATTTTTTTTGCCCGTCTTCAGTTACAGCGGCGCGCAATGCATAAGATCCCATATAACCCTGCGTGTTTTCATAGCTACCCATCAAAGCGCCTTTGCCCTGTGGGTCGTTCATAATGGCCACAAAACTGGTTTGTAATTCCTTTATAGAGTCTGCCAGGAAATAAACAGAGGCGGAGTCTTCCCTGTCAATAACACGAGCGTGCCCGTTGTAACAATTGGCAGGCAAGTGGCCGAATCCAAGTAATGGCCTGGAAGCATCGAGGTAATAAACACGGTTATCGATGGTGGCTTTACAGATCACATAATCCAGCCGGCCTAAAATAGGGTAACTGGCGTAATTATAACCATATTCACGTGTACTCAATACTACCGGGCTGGCCGTGATCCCCTTTCTCAGCAACATATTTGTAAGCAAGAGATTTATCTCACCTACACCGCCTTTACGGGTTTTCCATACGTCCTGCAAAGTTGTTTTAATGTACTTGTTGTGATGATTGATACAAGTAAAATTATTGCTCAGGTAATAGTATATATCTTTTGCCTGCTGCAAAGATTCCTTATCGCTCTTTGTTACCTGTGCAAGGTTTTTGTCGAGCCAGCTATTGTCTGCTTCGGGAGATGTAAAAAATGCAAAATCTTTATCCTTCAGCATGTCCTCCGTCACTTTGCCCCAGGTATTTTTCACGGGGTGTACTGTTTCGCCATCATAGGTCTGGGACAATTGAAAATCTATCCTGTCAATATAATTTCCAGGAGAAGAAAGATAGTTTTCTACATAAAAAGCGGGTATATCTTTCATCACCCACCGGTGTTTAACGGTATTGGCGCTGATGCTAAATAAATCGTTTTCGGTAGCACTTCTTACATCATCTGACATTTTTTTCAACGTGTAGCTCTCATGGCCATCATCTGCTTTGTCAATAAAAAAGGGATGCACGCCTCTTTTGGTAAAAACATATCCTACGAGGCTTGGTATTGTTACTTCGTATTCGCTCCAGAGACAGGGATAATTTATATTTTGAAAATCCCACTCCGGTATATTAAAATAGAAATCTGAGTAAACCGTATAAGTATATTCTATAATGGCATTTTCTTTTACTCCTGGCAGTGTAAATCTTTGTTCAATATGGTTTTTATCAAGCCTGTCCGTAAACAAATCATTTTTTTCCATTTTCGTTGCCACTACGGCGCCGTTTTCCAGGTTGTAGGTAACCGCTGAAAAACTTTCCAGCTTCTCTTTTCTATCACCGTCTGTGTAGAGCGGTATTTTAACCGTGGCAAGATCAAAAGCGTTTTTGTTAAGTATTTTGATCCGTGTTTTACGTTTGAAGATATAACTGACCCAGCCTGAGTTATTTCCTTTAAAACTGGTCACCCCGCCATCGTTGATAATAACAGCACTGGTGCTGCTGTCAATGGCGGAAGACGCAGGCATTACAAAATCTGCGGGGGAAACTTTTCCAAATACGGCGCTGCTTTTCTGCTGTGAAAAAAGCAGATTTGGTTGGGATAAAAATAAGGGTATAAGCAGGGCGGATATCAGTTTCATGGTTTGGGGGACTTAATTACCGCAGCAAAATAATATTTTTTACGTTAGATTGCTAAAAATAACCGACTGAATATTATACAACATACCACATTTATCAGGGAAGCAGCAACGCGGCTTGGTTTTGATTATTGTGGTATCGCTAAAGCACAGTTGCTAAGTGATGATGCAAAAAGACTGGAGAGCTGGCTTACTAAGGGTTTTCATGGAGGGATGCAATACATGGATAACCATTTTGATTTGCGCATAGACCCTACCCGGCTGGTACCCGGCGCAAAATCAGTTATTACATTATTGCTTAATTATTATCCTGCGCAGCAACAACAACCCGCTGCACCCAAAATAGCAAAGTATGCTTATGGCAGTGATTACCATGATGTGATCAGGAACAAATTAAACGAGCTAATCAAATTAATTAAAAGCAATATCGGAGATATTAACGGCCGGGGATTTGTGGATAGTGCACCTGTGCTTGAAAGAAGCTGGGCACAGCGTAGCGGGCTTGGCTGGGTAGGAAAAAATGGCAATCTTATTAACAAACAAAGTGGTTCGTTTTTTTTCATTGCTACTTTAATAACCGACCTGGAGCTGCAGTATGACGATCCGTTTGCAAAAGACTATTGCGGCACCTGCACCAAATGCATAGACGCATGCCCTACTGATGCCATTTTAAAAGACAAGGTAATTGACGGCAGCAGGTGCATCTCCTATTTTACCATTGAACTGAAAGAACAGCTGATACCAGACAGCATGAAAGGCAGGTTTGGCAACTGGATGTTTGGCTGCGATGTGTGCCAGGATGTATGTCCCTGGAACCGATTCAGCAAACCCACTGATGAAGCAGGCTTTACACCCGTTACTGAAATACTCAATTTCTCGTTAAAAGACTGGGACGAACTCACGGAAGAATCATTCAAAAAAATATTCCGCAATTCTCCGCTGAAAAGAAGCAAGTTCAATGGCATTAAAAGAAACCTGCAATTTATTTCGCCATAAGTATTAGTATGCTTAATTGCAGTATCGGCCCGGCAATATTATTTATACCGCCCGAATTCCTCAATTGAATTACCTGGTGGCAGCGTTGCGTTAAAAGATCCAGCCAAATTGTATCAGCAAGCGGTTAAGATCATACGCATACTTATTCTGATATATAGTGCAGGGTCCGACGATACCACAAAAATTCTGTTCCTGCTCCAGATTAACCTTTTTGTAGCTGTACCCGGCACTTAAGATAATGGCTGTCCCGTTCCTGAGACCTGCTTTATACCCAAGGCCGGTATTGCTGTAAAACCCCGGCGTGTATTTTTCCTTAAGATATGCCTCTTCGTTTTTTATCCACACAAAATGTACACCCCCATCCGCGTAGATAAAAAACCGGTTCTTCGTTTTACCAAAATATTTCTTCAGGTCCAGGAACAATGGAATGGATTTATACCTGTAATAATCCAGCCCTACCCCAATTCCTGCAAACCAGCTTTTGTTTTCAAAACCATTCACGGATTGCAGGTGAAAAGCACCCTTGCTTTCTCCCTGTAATAAGCCTGCCTGGTTAACAGAATGAAATCTCAATTTTGTATGGGCCGATGTTTCTTGCGCAAAAGCATCCTGCAAAATAAAAAAAGACAATACCGCGAAAATAGTTCTTACCAGCATATTACCTGATTAATCAATACTTAATATTTACTTACTTAATTTACTCAGCAGCTTTATGTTTTGTGTACTGCTGTAATCAAACTGGTAAAGGCCTTGCTTTGCCACCACGTACGCAATGCCATTAGCGGCAATCACGTCATAAGTTTCTATTCCCGGGAATTGTTTTAAAAGTTTGATACTGGCAACATTGCTCACATCATAAATTTTAAGTCCTTCTTTGCCATCGCAAATAAACATAAGGTTTCCATCTTTTGATAAGCCCTGCGGATTGCTAAGGGGGTAGGTTTTAACCAGTACCGGGTTGCTCGGCGTGCTGAGGCTATAAATCTCCAGCTGGTTTACTTTGCTGCCGCAGATATTGGCTTCGTGCAGGGTAACATAAGCGTAGTTGTCATCTGCTACTACAGGGTCGCCACTGCACCAGTGACCATTAAACGATTGCTGCGCCGGGTTAACTGGATCCTGCAGATCATACACACGCATGCTGCTGCCAGAACCTACATAGAGTTTGTTATTGTAGGGAAAAATAGTTTCAATATCCGATCCAATATTTTTCTTTTGTATAAACATGGGATTTGCCGCTTCGCTGATGTCAATTACATTAAGGTTGCTGCTGGTAACTGCATACAGGTAATTGTTAACGGCTGCAAAACGTGCCATAGAACCAGCCATGCCGGTGGCCGACTTACCCGGCGCAGCCACGGATGCTGCCGTGGAAGAATACAGATAACCACAACTGGCACAATTGCCCCACCTGTTGGCCACATCACAATCCACGATGGTATCCTTGCTTATCCAGTCTGTAAGTATGCTGATTGAATCGGGGTTCATACTGTTTGTATAAGTCGCTTTATCAGGAAAAGTTTTAGTGAGGTATTTGGCAACTGTAATGTGCCGGGGATCGCTGATATTAATGGCCGCCAGGTCGCTATACAGATCTGCATACAATATGTCAGCTTTTACTGACATGTCTATATTACCAGGTATATTAATGAAAGAAGTTTTTACGGGCAGTGCGGGATTACTGTTATCAATTACGTGGATGCCTTTGCCTTGTTCATTCAAAAAAATCCACTTGCCCTGGATGTACAGTTTGCCGGTATTGGTAACAGGCATTGCCGCCTTGCTCTGCACTTCGGCCCTTAGCGCCGTTAGTTTTTTATATACTGGTGTAAATAATTTGTACGTATTCCTGCATTTGTCTTTCAGGCAGGAGGAGAAAAGCAATACAACTGAAAGCAGTAACACAGTTGCGGGGATTGCCGAAATATTCTTTTTCATATAACAGTATTTTCAATGCTGACATCTATCACTAAACAACCGTTGCACTTACTATTTCTTTTTATGAAAGAAAATGCTGGCATGAAGGCCTGCAAAAAATAAATGCCGGCTGCCGTACAATTCTTTTTTGAAGATATTACTGAGCCCGTAGTTTACCTGTGGGCCCGTTTCTATTACAAATGATTTTGAAAATACCCGGTAACTGAACCCTGCCAGCAAACTTAGCTGCATTTTATTTAGCTGGCTCTTATCGCTGTAATAGATCCTTTTTGTTTTATCATACAGCAACACATTGCTACTTGCCAGCCAGGAAAATGCAAGGCCTCCGTTTACAGAAAAGTGCCCGGCATTCCCCACCTGCTGTTCAATCGTTACAGGCAACTGAATAAAATGAAACCTGTTGGTATAATTGTTTATAACACTACTGGCACCGAAACCGCTGCTCCTCACCGCATCATACTGTACCAATGCTTTATTGCTGTCAATTTTTGCCCCCACTTCAATACGATTGCTGAAATAGCTGTAACCGATGCCAGCCCGCAGCTGCAGCTTTTTTGCCAATGGTTTGCTAAGAAATATATTGGCGGCGTACGCAAATCCCGGCTTTACACTGGAAGGAGCGCTAAAATTATTATTGCCGTTATTTATATTGCCGGGCGTATTGCTGGCGTTGTTGAGATAAGCACTGGCATCGTAAGCAGGCGTAGCAGAGAGCACCCCGGAGAAACCCTGTGATATATTTGAAACGCCCGCACTAACATTAATACCCCATTCAATCTTTTTTGTCTTTTTAACCGCCGCGCTGGTTGTGCCGATGACCGCGCTGCTGTCTGTTTTATTGGTAATTTTTACACTGTCTGCAATAACCAATTTTGCAGTGGCGGGTGCATCAGCAGTTACTGCAGTATCTGCTGCGGGCGCATCATCAAATGTTTTTGTATGACCAGTAACCACATGCTCCGCCCTGTTGCTATCGCGATCGTTTTTCTCTGTGAGAGTTGTTGCCGCCACAGCCTCTTCATCACCGGTAATTGTTTTTGCCCGCTGTTCCTTTTTACTTTTTGTCTTGCGGGTTGCCAGTGATTCCTGTGTTTCTTTCAAGCTGCCGTCCGTTTTGGATTCACCTTCTGCCTTTGTTGCGGTATTATTAAAGAGCGCGGTGGTATTATCTGCGGTTGTTTTGGTTGTGCCCGACTGGCCCGCCAGGCGTTTATCACGGCTAATTTTTTTATCATCAGCTGTATTACGCCTATTGTTTGCAGCAAGTGATGCTGTGTTTGACCTTGCATGTTCATTTTGCGGAGGGATAGTTTTGGCAGAAACCTTATTGCGCGGATTAGTTGTACCGATCTTATCGTTTCCGGAAATAATAGTATTTGTTTTTTCTGTAGCAGCCTGGTTATGCAGGCTATCCGTATCTGATATCCTTGGTTTGATCTGCGCTTGCCTGCTATCATCAGTTTTTCTTACTTCATTGTTATTAGCAGCGGCAACAGGAAAATTTTTACCGGTTGTCACTTTGTTGATACCTCCTTTATACAGCCATGCAGCGCCTCCCGGTAAAAGCAATAGAAAAGGCAGCCATATAAATAATGCCCGTCTTTTTTTTCGTGCGGCAATTTGCTTTTCCACGGCAGGCCAAACGGCATCAGACGGAGCGAAGTGAAGTTCGCCCATCTTTTGTTGCACCTGCTTTTCAAAATCATTACCTGACATAACTAGTTTTTTTTTGTGCGCCGGATTGCTTTTCCAGCCAGCTGATCAGTAAGGCCCTTGCCCTCGCATACTGGGAACGCGCTGTACCTTCGTTGATGCCCAGTATCTTTCCTATCTCTACATGGGTGTACCCCTCTACTGCATGCATATTAAAAATGGTCTGGTAGCCGGGTGGTAATTGCCTTATCAGGTCGGCCAGGTCTTTGGCATCAGTTCTTACAACCGGGTTCTCTGAAGAAACAGGGTGCATCCCAATATCATTAAACGACAATTCTGCCTGGTAACGGCTATGGCGTTTCAAATAATTAATAGCAGTTGTGACCATAATCCTACGTATCCAGCCGCCCAATTCCCCCTTACCTTCAAACTGCTGCAAATGTTTAAAGACCTTCACAAACGCCTCCTGCAGCACATCTTCCGCATCATTCATGCTTTTCGTATACCGGTAACAGACCCCCAGCATGGCAGGCGCAAACTGCTCATACAGCGCACGCTGGGCAGCAGGCTTACCATGGAGGCAATCCTTTATCAATTTATTGTTATCTGTCATCCGGTATGCAGTTGACACGCAATATAGGGGATGCGTTGCACGTGATTATCGTAATTTTAAGTTCCCGGCTACCAGGTTCAGGTACCCGGCACTTTATTGGCATTCTGGCGCCGCGCTTCCTGCTTCGGCTTACATTTGCCGCATGAATTTACAGGAACGCGATAAAGCAGTTATCTGGCATCCGTTTACGGCTTTTAAACACGCACCGGAGCCGATACCAATTATTAGTGGGGAAGGCGTTTACCTGGTTGACGAAAACGGCAACCGGTATATAGATGCTATCAGCAGCTGGTGGGTAAACCTGCACGGACATGCAAACCCATATATTGCTGAAAAAATATATGAACAGGCAAAAACACTGGAGCAGGTCATTTTTGCGGGTTTTACACATGTGCCCGCTATAGCACTGGCCGAACGCCTGCTGCCGAAACTGCCGGGTGAATTTTCCAAAATATTTTATTCAGATAATGGATCTACTGCCACGGAAGTTGCCGTAAAAATGGCCTTGCAGTTTTGGTGGAACGGGGAAGATGCTGCGGGCGGAGCGATGGGGCCAGCGGACAATAAACCATCAGTCATCTACAATAAACTGCCGGTTACCAGCAAAAACAAAACGAGAAAAAAAGTACTGGCATTCAGCAACAGTTATCATGGAGATACATTTGGCGCCATGAGTGTAAGCGACCGGAGTATTTTTACCCAGCCGTTTAACGACAAATTATTTGAAGTTATTTTTATTGATACACCCACTGAAGAAAATATACACCGTATAAAAGAAACAATTGAGGAGCGCGGCGTTGAAACAGCCGCTTTTATATATGAGCCGCTTTTGCAGGGCGCAGGTGGTATGCGGATGTATGAAGCGGGCTTGCTGGATGAAATATTGCATACGGTAAAGCAGCACAACATTATTTGTATTGCAGATGAAGTGATGACGGGTTTTGGAAGAACGGGCAAATTATTTGCCAGTGAATATTGCCAGCAAAAACCGGATATCATTTGTTTGTCGAAGGGACTTACCGGTGGCACCATGGCACTCGGCGTCACCGCCGTTGCGCAGCATATTGTGGATGCTTTTGTAAGTGATAACAGGTTGAAAACATTTTTTCACGGGCATTCATTTACCGCCAACCCGCTGGCCTGCACCGCATCACTGGCCAGTTTAGACTTGCTGGAAAAAGAAAGTTGCCAGCAAAATATCCAACAAATTGTAACACTTAACGCTGCTTTTATTAACCAGTTAAAGAATAACGCTCAACCGCTGCCGGTTAAGAACCTGCGGCAGCTGGGCACTGTTCTTGCCTTTGAACTGGAGCAGGGAAAAGATGGTTATCTTAACAATATATCGGCCCACATCACACAAAAAGGATTAAGCAAAGGCGTCTATATAAGACCGCTGGGCAATACTGTTTACATCATGCCCCCTTATTGCATTACATCAGCTCAATTACAGAAAACACATTCGGTTATCAAAGAAATAATTATTGATACGCAGGCACTATAAAAAAAAAGAACACGCCGGGAGCGTGTTCTTTTTTTTAAACTATCAGTGTTATATTATTCCACTGTAAAGGCAACATCACTATCGCCCCACAGTAAATCTACTTTCCCGGCTTTTGAAACTGTAATGGTGAATTTTTCAGCAAATGCGGCGGCTTTTCCAGCTTTTACATTTACCCTTACTACATCTTCTGACTCTTTATAGCTGAAGGCCCCCCATTTGTGCACATCCTTATTCAGTATAATGGTCCAGTCTTCTCCATTGGCAATTGTAAATAATGCATACCTGCCTGCGGCAAGTGCTTTACCTTCAATTTTTACATCCTTGTTTACTTCAAATACAGTAGCTGAGTCAGCGCCGGTACGCCATACTTTACCCGCCATCGGCTCCAGATCTTTTCCAATGGTACGTCCTTTTACAGAAGGTTGGTTATACCTTATGTAAATGGTAGTTCCGCTGGCAGTGCTTCCCTTTACTTCTGCAATGGGGCTTTTGGTATTAACTTTCTGACCACAGGCGGAAAATGTTACAACAGAAACGACGGCAAACATCAATAGTGATTTCATATTCATTTTTTTATTTTAAAAATACAGATACAAGAAAACAGAAATATGCAACGCTTATTTAATTGGATTGGCTGCCCGGGACAGCCCAGGCTTGTAACGTTTAATTTAAAGTTAAGTTCAGTTATTGTTCTCTGCTAGTTTGCCCAGGCTTGCCAGCGATTTTTCCATTACCGGGCCCAGCTGCCCATCATATACGATACTCTGAAACTTCTCCCAGGGATACCAGTTCACATGAAAATCAAAATACCATTGCACGGTAGTATGCCCATGGCCATCCGCATTGCTTATTATCGCAAAACCACTGCCAAACTTATTGCCCGATGGCTGTTGCCAGTCTGCGGTTATAAGGCTGCCTTTTTTGCCTGTTATAAAAATGGCTATTTCATCAGCCTTCAGCATATCAGGCTCGGTCACCCGGTTGTGGTATACACGGATGTACTCATTCCATTTTTCCCATTGGTTTATATCGGCGAGCAGCGGGTAAATCTTTTCTGCCGGGGCGTTTATATCGATGGCCCTGGATATACGTATTTGCGATGGCAGGAGCAGTGAGATAAGTAAGATAATGCCAAAAAGTGCCACCGCACTTATAATACCAAGCTTTACAAATCGCATAAATGATAAATGAATTGATTTCTTTAACCTAAATTTTCCATAGCAGCAGCCTGACAGCGTCGATCAATTGACCTGATGAAACGTATTACTCCCAGCGAAAAACTCTTATGGCTACTGCATAGGCCAATAAACCCCATAGGCCCAATACGCCTATCTGCTTCCCGCAGTCCGTTAGGTGAGCACCCTCAAATGCAACTTTTCGCATGGCATCATTCAGGTGGGTCAAAGGCAATATTCTGCAGAGCGGTTGCAGCCAGATTGGAAAAACATCAATCGAAAAAAATGTACCCGCCAGTAAAAATTGCGGCAGGGTAATGAGGTTTGCAAAAGGCGGTATTGAACTTTCATTTTTTGCCAGGCCGCTTACAATAAACCCCATTCCCATAAAAACGAGTAAACCCAGGAAACTTAGCGCAAGCAGTTCAAGGAAAGTAACGACCCCGTTTACGAGTGTAAAACCGAACACAAAATGGCCTATTGCCAGGATAGTAACGGCGGTAATCATCTGGAACAATACGCGGCTAAGGCCTTCTCCCAGTATAATATTTCTTTTACTGACAGGCGTTGCGAAAAAACGTTTCAGTACCATTGTTTGCCGCAGGTTAAAAAACAAAAATGCTACACCAAATACGCCGGCGCTTAAAAGCGAGAAACCCAGTTGGCCCGGCAAAATAAAATCAATGGTTTTATATTCCCTTACTTCCTTAATGTCTTCTTTACCCATGGCAATAACGGCGTAGGCTGGCCGCACACCCAGTACCGCATTGCTTACCCTGTTGATGGTATTATCTGCCAGCGAAAGAAATTGGGGAAACTTATCTGAACTGGCGGTAGTACTTCTGAATTTAAACAGGTAGGCCGGCATGGTACCTGATGGATTTTTTTCAATTTTAACCACCCCGGTTATTCTTCCTTTTACCAGGTCTTTTTCCATGGCGGCAACAGACGCATATTGCATAACCCTTACACTTTTATTGGCAACCAGCGAATCATACAATGCGTTGGTACTGTCATTGCCCTGGTCAAAAGCAATCTTATATACAGGGCCGCCGCTGCCGCCACCAATAAAACCAAACACCAAAATAAATATCAGGGGAAATGCAAAACTGAAAATAACAGCACTGGGGCTCCGGAAGATAGCCCTGAAGCTGGCTTTTGTAATGGCCAGCATGGCCCTCCATTGATTATACGGTTGATCCATGTATTGCTGTAATTTCAAACAAAACTATCTTATTAAAGAATAGCTTCAAAACCAGATAATTGCTGCTGGACTTACCTAACAACATCGGATTCTTTATCAATTAATAACTATCTCAAAAGGCATTCTTGCCTGCGTGCTGCCTACTGACTGCTTAATTTTTTTGATGGAATTATATATATGAATGCCCTGCTCACCCAATTCATCCTGCATGGCCTTTGCCTGCATGGTTTTTTTATAGCCGCCCACAAAAGTTTCCCACCAGTTTAATTGCTCCGGGTATTCCTTTATTTTGAAAGCTTTTATTTTCGCCATGCGACCGGCACAATCAATGGCATCCTGTAGACCACCCGTTTTATCTGCCATGCCAATATCAATGCCCCGCGTCCCCGTCCATACCCTGCCCTGGCCAATGCTGTCTACCAGTGCTTCGTTGATCCTTCTGCCTGCAGATACGCGCTGTAAAAATGTATGGTATATTGTATCTACGCTGCTCTGCATAAACCTTTTTTCCATTTCTGTGAGGGGCCGGCTGGCGGTAGGCATATCTGCATACGGACTTGTTTTTACGCCATCAAAACTAATACCCAGCTTATCATTAAAAAGTTTTTGCAGGTTGGGAACAATGCTGAAAACACCAATTGATCCCGTAAGTGTATTGGGCTGCGTAAAAATGCTGTCGGCACCGCAAGACATATAATATCCACCGGAGGCGGCATAGTCACCAAAGCTGAGTACAACTGGTTTTTGCTTTTTTGCAAGGCTTACTTCGCGCCACATGTTTTCACTGGCCATGGCACTGCCACCACCGCTGTTTACACGTATTACAATGGCTTTTATACTCTCGTCCATTCTTGCCGCCCGTATCAGGCCCCGGTACGTATCGCCCCCAATTTGTCCCTTATCCCCTTTTCCATCTACAATATCTCCCTGCGCATAAATAAGCGCAATCTTATCTGTACCACTGCCCGTTTTATAATTAACTGATTTGGCATATTTACCCACTACTACAAAATTAATTTTGTCTTTGCCGGCAAGGCCCAATTTTTTTCTTACTTCATCTTTCACCTGGTCATCATACAGGGCACCATCAATCAATTTATATTTTACTGCGTCATCAGCAGTCTGCAAAGCCATGCTGTTGGCATACTGGTGCAGCGTGCCGGTGTCAATACTGCGGGCAGTGGCCGTTTCCATTAAAAAGCGGTTATACAAATCATTTAGGAACACCGAAGACTGAAGGCGGTTGGCGTCCGTCATCTGGTTTGTTCTAAACGGCTCCGTAGCACTTTTAAATTTACCGGCATAAAAAATTTGCGGTTCTATGCCCAGTTTATCCAGCGCATCTTTAAAAAACATGTACTGCAGCGCAAATCCTTTCCATTCAAGTCCGCCTTTGGGATTACAATACACTTTATTTGCCGCATTGGCTATATAGTAGGCCCGCTGATCTATTACATCCGCATAGGCATAGACAAATTTTTTACTGGTTTTAAAATCAAGCAATGCATTGCGCAATTCATCTGAAGTTGCAAAACCATTGGCATTGCCGCCGCATTTCAGATAAATGCCTTTTACTGTGCTGTCTGTTTTTGCGAACCTTATCAGCCGCACCATATCATACAAGCCGGGCATGTCAAACTGATCGTCGGTGCTGATGCCGGACAATGGATTATCCTGACCCTGTTCCTGGATGACTTCTGCAAGATCTATATACAATACGGCTTTGGCACCAACAGCAGGTTTTTCAGCGGATGCCAGGCTGGCAATCCAGCCCGTCAGAACAATAATCCCCAATACCACAAAAACAGTCAGGGCCAGCAACGAAGCAAAGAATATTTTAAAAAATTGACGCATGATTTTTACCCGATTTTAGCAAGCCGGTAAAAATAAAGATATTTGAACCCGGCATTTTGTTACAATATATGAATACAGTTTATTTACTGACAGGCGGCAATGTAGGCAATCGGCAGCAATATTTGCAGGAATCGGCCCGGCTTATTGAGGCGCGGTGTGGAAAAATCGTCCGCAAATCTGCTATTTATGAAACAGCTGCATGGGGTAAAACCGACCAGGCGGCGTTTCTGAACCAGGTCCTGGAATTATCTACTATGCTGCCGGCACCAGCACTTATGAAAAATTTACTGAACATTGAGGAGCTCATTGGCAGAAAGCGGGAAGTAAAATATGGTCCGCGCACCATAGATATAGATATACTGCTTTTTAACAGGAATATTATCCATTCCCCCCTGCTTACTGTACCACATCTCCAGATGGCCGGCCGCCGGTTTGCATTGCAGCCGCTCAGTGAGCTGATACCAGGTTTCATACACCCTGTTTATAAGAAATCCATTGCAGCGTTATTACAGTTTTGTCCTGATCCGTTGCCTGTGAAAAAGTTTTCTGAAATATAAATAATTAAGGTCTTAGTATTGCAATTGCAACAAGCGGCTGCATAAAAACATGAACCATCACTTCATTACGGTTGAAGGAAATATAGGGGCAGGAAAAACAACACTCGCACACATACTGTCCAGGCATTACAATGCAAGGCTGGTGCTGGAAGAATTTACAGACAACCCTTTTTTGCCACAGTTTTACAGCAATCCAAAACAATTTGCTTTTCCGCTGGAACTGTTTTTTATGGCAGAGCGTTACAAACAGTTAAAAGAGCTCATTCACACCAAAGATCTTTTCCAGAGCCTGACCATTTCTGATTATATTTTCAGTAAATGCCTGCTGTTTGCAAAAGTAAACCTGCCAGAACAGGAATTTCATTTATACCAGCGTTTGTTTGAAATCATTCACCAGCAATTGATTCAGCCCGATGTGCTCATTTACCTGCATTCACCGGTAAGCAAACTGCAGCAGAATATAAAAAAACGCAACCGCAGTTACGAACAGTCTATAGGAGATGAATACCTTTTCAATATACAGGAAACGTATACGCATTATATTAAGCAGCACAATATAAAAACCATTTTTGTTGATGCCGCCAACGCTGATTTCCTGGGCAACGATAAACACCTCAAAGTAATCACCGATGCGCTTGAAATGGATTTGGGAGAGGGACAGCACTATTTTACTTTACCCTGATTTTTTATTTCATTCAGTCGGGCGCTTTATGAACCATAGCTGCTGAAATTAACAGTTGCAGCTGGCCACCGGCTTTCCACCAGTTACCGGCTATGCATGTGTGAAAACAATGCCCTTCAGCTGCTGCCTGCACCGTCTCCTTCAGCTTACAACTGCGTGAAAAAAACACCTACCTTTATTTGATAACGGCAAAATATATCAATGGCAATTCTTTCCCAATCGAGTGATCCATTTGCTTCCATTAAACAACCAGAATTTCGTACACTGCTTACCGGCAGGTTTCTTTTTATTATGGGCTTGCGCATGATGAGCACCCTGGTAGGCTGGTGGATATATAATCTTACCAATGCGCCGTTGGCAATCGGTCTTATTGGCTTATCAGAATTTTTGCCTGCTTTTTCCATGGCATTGTATGCGGGCCATGTAATTGACACCAGCGAAAAAAGAAAACTAATTCTCCGGGGCGTGGCATTATACCTGCTGGCAGCGTTAATCCTCCTTTCCCTCTCCACTTCATTTTCTGCGGCCCGTTTAAGCAATCACTGGATAGCTGTATGTATTTATGCTACCATTTTTGGTACCGGCATTATACGGTCTTTTGTTGGCCCCAGTTTTAATGTAATACTGGCTTCTATTGTACCTAAAAACAATTTACAAAATGCCACCACCTGGAACCAGGGCGCCTGGCTAACCGCCTCAGTTTGCGGTCACGCGGCGGGTGGTTTTTTAATTGCAGGCCTGGGCAATACGGGCACGTTAATTTGCATTGCCTCTCTAATTGCGCTTGCACTGATCAATTTATTCAGGTTAAAGCCCAAGCCGCCGTTGACGGAAAGAGGCGAGAAAAAAACCTGGGACAGTGTCAAAGACGGCCTGCGCTTTGTGCTGCATACAAAAGAAGTGCTGGGCGCCCTGTCGCTGGATCTCTTTGCTGTACTATTTGGCGGCGCAGTAGCGCTGGTGCCGGTTTTTGCAAGGGATATTTTGAAAATAGGGCCGCAGGGCTTTGGTTTTTTAAATGCAGCGGCAGATATAGGGTCAATTTTTATAGTGGTTATTTTAACCCTCTTCCCGATGCAAAAACAACAGGGTAAAAAATTATTATTGGCCGTTGCCGGATTTGGTATTTGTATTATAACCTTTGCGCTGTCTGAAGTTTTCTGGTTATCCTTCTTTGCGCTGCTGATCGCCGGCATGCTGGATGGCGTTAGCGTTGTAGTAAGGGGTACCATTATGCAGCTGAAAACGCCCGATAATATGCGTGGCCGGGTAATGAGTGTAAACTCCATGTTTATCAATTCAAGCAATGAACTGGGGCAGTTTGAAAGTGGTGTGGCTGCAAAAATAATGGGCGTGGTGCCTTCGGTAATATTTGGCGGCTGCATGACCTTGCTGGTAGTGCTGGTTACTTCCATTAAAGCACCAGCCCTGCGTAAACTGGAATATTAGCCAGCATCCCTTAATAACACTTATCTTTTTTCTGTTGACGAAGAATACGAATTGGGCAAATAGCAATCATTTTTATACACACCTTACATTATTTTTAAACCATGCCAACAAAGTAGAATATGCTTTTGTTGGGGGCGTGGTATAGTTGGTATCGCTTTATTAAATCATAAAACAATTATTATGCAACGCCGGATTTTTCTGCGCAACACAGCGCTCACTGCTGGTAGCTTACTGCTCGCCCAAAAAGAAATGATGGCTGCGTTATGGCAGCAACCTGGCTTTAAAATCAAAATGCTTAGCAAAGAGGCAGGCATCTTTACTGAAAAAGGCGGCACCATATTATTTCTGCTTGGTAAAGATGGTATTGTTACCGTAGACTCCCAGTTTCCCGAACAATCACAGCACCTGATTGATGAGTTGAAAAAACAAAGCCAGCAGCCTTTTAAATTGCTGATCAACACGCACCACCATGGTGACCATTCATCGGGCAATATCTCTTTTAAAGGCATCACAGAACATGTGCTGGCACATGAAAATTCGTTGAAGAACCAAACCAATGTAGCCATTGCCAACAAAACCGAGGACAAGCAATTGTACCCCGATAAAACTTTTGGCGGCAGTTGGTGCGATACCGCAGCCGGCGAAAAAATCTGTCTTTATTATTATGGTCCGGGCCATACCAATGGCGACAGCTTTGTCCATTTTGAGCACCAGAATATTGTGCATACGGGCGATTTATTATTTAACCGCCGCCATCCCTTTGTTGACCGGTCAGCAGGTGCCAATATAGGAAGCTGGATAAAGGTGCTGGACAAAGCCATGAACAAGTTTGACAGCAAAACCATTTTTGTATTTGGCCATGCGGCCGAAGGATACGATGTAACTGGTGCAAAAAATGATTTGAAAGCATTCCAATCTTACCTTACCAATTTATTGCAGTATACAGACAGCCAGATCAAAGCCGGCAAAACAAAAGAAGAAATCTTGAAAACAACGGAGATACCCGGCTCACCGGAATGGAAAGGCGATGGTATACAAAGGCCGCTCACAGCCGCATACGAAGAGCTGACGATTACCACATAAAATATCGTGCTGGTGCTGGCTGAATAACGTTTCTATTTGGCCAGCACCAGTAATTTTTCCATTACATAAAAAGTAATGGGACAAAAACTGGTGTTTTTTAAAGTTATGAGCGGCCGGTCAATTAAAACATCTTCATCAGTGTACGGAAAGCGATGACAATCTGAGGGCCGGTCTTCATAAATACTGCAGTAATTATCTTCACCTAAAAACGGGCATGGCGCCGATTTGGCAACATAATCCCCTTCTTTATCAAGCCGCAGGTAGGTTTCAATAAAAGTGCCTTCTTTCATTTTTAGTTGCCTGGATATTCTTTTTATATCGGGGGTTTTAAACCGGGGCGAATAATTTTTGCAGCAGGCGCCGCATTGCAGGCAATCAATCTTTTCAAATGCTTCCTCATGCAGTGCCGGCAACTCCTTTAACACCTTTTTGCGGTTTGGACGCTGCAAAAAATGCTTGTATTTCTTTTGTTGTTCCTCCGATCTTTTTTGCCAGTTATCGGGCAATTCATTTTCCATCTGTTAAAGGTTGGGAAAATATAGCATTAAAAATATTTTTCTTGATCCACGGCATCCCGGGAAAGGTTCGGCTGTTATCCTGGCTTCTGTTCATGCTGAGTCTTTTTGAAACCAGGTATGGAAAGAGCGTACTAAGCTATTGCGGTATAGCTTGTTTATCCCCTGTATTGCGAGTGAGTGCAGCCAGTTTAAAAGGCAGTTTGCCGGCATTTGGCCATTCTGCGTTACTTTTGTCACTATAGCTATGCATGATATAAGAGAAACCATGCTGATCCTTATCAGCACACCCTTGTACCTGGTGGTAATAAGCACAGAAATACTGCTGAGCAATTTACGGCAGCAATCTTCCTATAGCATAAAAGATACGGCACAGAATATTTATCTTATGCTGGCAAACGCTTCTATTGACCTCCTCTTCCGCGGCATTTCTATTGGTATCATCCTGACTTTTTTTTACGAACACCGCTTTGGTGAAATGAAGACCGGCTGGATGTATTGGTTTGTCTTGTTTATAGCAGAAGATTTTATGTATTACTGGCTGCACCGCACCGACCATCACTGCCGCCTTTTCTGGGCCACCCATGTAACCCATCATTCTTCAGATAAATTCAATCTTACCGTAGGTTTCCGTTCCTCTGTAATGGAGCCACTGTACCGGTTCCTGTATTTTATTCCCCTGGCAGTGCTGGGTTTCAGGCCATTTGATATTGCCCTTGTATACGCGGCCACCCAAATATGGGGTATACTGGTGCATACTGAAAAAATCAACAAACTGGGCTGGCTGGAATATATACTGGTCACCCCCTCCCACCACCGCGTACACCATGCATCCAACCCCAAATACCTGGATAAAAACATGGGTATGTTTCTTATTATCTGGGACAAACTCTTTGGCACTTTTCAACCTGAATTACCGCCCGATAATTACCAGCCCGTGAAATACGGTCTTACCAAAGCATTAAAGAAGCAAACACCTTTGACCATTATTTTTCATGAATGGACTGATATATGGACCGATCTGCACAGAAAAGACCTTAACTGGAAACAGAAAATGGGATACCTGTTTGGTCCGCCCGGCTGGAGCCATGACGGCAGCCGCCAGACAAGCGACCAGATGCGGGCAACAGAAAACCTGGATAGCCATGAAGAGCAGTTATCCTTGCTGGCTGAATTGGAAACAGTTTTGCCTGCAAAGCATTTCTGAAGCTGTTTTCTCCCTTCGTTTAATTCACCGGCGTTTACTATGCGGCCGGCAGTGCTGGTTATCAGAGATTTCCCCATCGTTTGCACGCCTGCTGCAATCACTTATTTATCTGCCGTTCCTGCATTACCTTTGCGCATCTTTTAAAGGCACAATCCCTATAAATTATGAATCTTTTTGAGCAGCAGTCAGCAGAATTCCAGGCAAGGCATATTGGCGTAAATGAGGCAGCATCCCGCGAAATGCTTGCTACCATTGGTGTAGCATCCATAGAAGAACTAATCAGTAAAACCATACCTGCATCCATCCGGCTAAAACAGCCTTTGCAGAACCCGGTTCCGCAGGGAGAATTTGAATACCTGCAGGAACTGAAAGCAGCCGCAGCAAAAAACAAACTTTTTAAAAATTATATTGGCCAGGGCTATTATGGCACTATTACTCCCAGTGTTATTCTCCGGAATATTTTCGAAAACCCGGGCTGGTACACCCAATACACGCCTTACCAGGCAGAAATTTCGCAAGGCAGGTTAGAAAGCCTGCTGAACTTTCAAACGGTGGTAACCGATTTAACGGCCTTACCCATGGCAAACGCTTCATTACTGGATGAAGGCACGGCAGCGGCAGAAGCGATGGCCATGTTTTTTCACCATGTAAATAAAACGGATGATATAAAACAGCCAAAGTTTTTTGTTGATAATGCAGTTTTCCCCCAAACAAAAGATGTGTTGTTTACAAGGGCAGCCCCCATCGGCATACGGATAGTATACGGCGATTATAAAACAACTACCATTGATGATACCTATTTCGGCGCCTTGCTGCAGTACCCCAACGATAATGGTTCTGTAGAGGATTACCGGAGCTTTATTGACAGTGTACACACTGCCGGCGGTTACGCAGTTATGGCAACTGATCTTTTAGCACTTACCCTGTTAACGCCGCCAGGAGAATTGGGTGCAGATGCAGCCATAGGCTCTGCCCAGCGCTTTGGCGTGCCCATGGGTTTTGGCGGACCGCACGCTGCGTTCTTTGCCACCAAAGATGACTTTAAACGCTCCATCCCCGGCCGTTTAATAGGTGTTAGCATTGACGCAAAAGGCAACCGTGCATTGCGTATGGCACTGCAGACAAGGGAACAGCATATTAAAAGAGAAAAAGCCACTTCCAATATTTGTACTGCCCAGGCCCTCCTGGCCAATATGGCCGCTATGTATGCCGTATTTCATGGTGAAGAAGGCTTGAAAAAAATTGCGCAACGTGTAGCCCTGCTGGCAAATACTTTGTCTGAAGCACTTAATGAGCGCGGCTTCAGCAACAGCAATACTGCCTTCTTTGATACCCTGAAAATTAAGGTGGCAGATGCCGCAAAAATCAAAGCCGTTGCAGAACAGCAGGAAATTAATTTCCGCTATTTCGATAACAATTATATTGGTATCAGCATTGACGAAACCACGATGCAGAAAGATTTGCTGCAGATAGTGGGAGTCTTTGAAACTGCTGTTGGTAACAGCAGTGCAGCCATTAGTTTTAACAATGATGATACGCATGAAAATATTCCTGCCGCATTAGTAAGAACTTCTGCTTTTTTAAAGCAGGCCGTATTTAATACGCACCATAGCGAAAGCCAGATGATGCGCTACCTGAAATTTTTGGAGAATAAAGATTTATCATTGAACACCTCCATGATTTCGCTGGGCAGTTGTACCATGAAGCTAAACGCAGCTACTGAACTGATCCCGGTAAGCTGGCCGGCATTTGGCGGATTGCACCCCTTTGTGCCCGCCAGCCAGGCATTGGGTTACAAACAAATTACAGATGAATTGAGTGATTATTTGTGCGAAATAACAGGCTTTACTGCCTGCAGCCTGCAACCAAACAGCGGGGCCCAGGGGGAGTATGCGGGATTACTGGCAATACGTGATTACCATATTGATAAAGGCAATGCACACCGTAATGTAGTGCTGATTCCTATTTCTGCACATGGTACCAACCCAGCAAGTGCGGTAATGGCAGGCATGAAAGTGGTGGTGGTAAAAAGCGACCAGGAAGGCCATATTGATGTAACAGACTTAAAGGCAAAAGCAATACAATATAAAGACAGCCTTTCTGCATTGATGGTTACCTACCCTTCTACCCATGGTGTGTTTGAGGAAAGTATTATTGATATCTGCGCCAGCATTCATGAAAATGGCGGACTGGTTTATATGGATGGCGCCAACATGAATGCACAGGTAGGTCTTACTTCACCGGGCATGATTGGTGCAGACGTTTGCCACCTTAACCTGCACAAAACTTTTGCTATACCGCACGGCGGCGGTGGGCCGGGCATGGGGCCTATCTGTGTAAATGATAAACTGAAACCCTACCTGCCGGGCCATGTATCTGATGCTACCGGCACAGCAGCGCAGGGTGCTGTTTCTGCTGCTGCTTACGGTTCTGCATCCATTCTGCTTATCAGTTACGCATATATAAAACTGTTAGGTGCCGAAGGTATGAAGCGGTCTACTGAATATGCTATTCTTAATGCCAATTACATGCGGGCAAGACTGCAGCAGTATTACCCTATTTTGTACCTGGGTAACCAGGGTACCTGTGCACATGAGTTTATTGTAGACCTGCGTCCGTTTAAAACAACTGCTGGTATTGAAGCAGAAGATGTGGCCAAGCGCCTGATAGATTATGGTTTTCATGCACCAACCATGAGCTTCCCGGTACCGGGTACTATTATGATAGAACCCACCGAGAGTGAAGACAAAGCAGAACTTGATCGGTTCTGCGATGCCATGATTGGTATTTATGAAGAAATTAAAGCCATTGAAAGCGGCAAGTCGGATAAAAATAATAACCCGCTGAAGAATGCACCACATACACAGTGGACAATTTGCAGCACGGAATGGAACCATCCATATACACGTGAAGAAGCTGCATTTCCATTGGCCTATGTGGTAAAAAATAAATTCTGGCCCAGTGTAGCACGAATAAACAATACCTACGGCGACAGGAACCTTATTTGTACCTGCGAACCCATGGAAAGTTATATGAGCTAAGCGAAGAAATAATGACAATTAAAAATAACCCGGTAATTGCCGGGTTATTTTAATTCTTTCCAGGGTAGAATATGACTGCAGTCTGCGCTTACTTCATTTTCTCTACGGTACTCACCTCCGGCACTCATCTTGAACGCTACATTTTTGCCAATGCTTACTTGAGGAATATTTTCCCCGGTTTACATCCTTCAAATTAATTTACCAGGACCGGCATCTTATCCTTTCTTCTGCAAAACAAGTAGCCCGCAAGGCCCCTGCCATAGTACCACCAATAGTAATATTACCCTGCAATTAAATTAACGTGCTTCCGGGTGGCTCTGGCATCATTTTTTAACCTCGTATTGCGAAGGAATAATTTCAAATCAATAAAATAAAGAATATGAAAAATGACAGCAAGCCAACAACAGGTGATATACAGGATTCAAAAAAGGATCAGCAAAAAATGCAGCCGGAAACAATTGTTATAGATATGCCTGAAGTAAAAGATATTCCCGGCCAGGAAAATATCATCCCTCCTAAATTCAGGGAAATGCAGGATGTTACCATTTCTTCCGCAGACGAAGAAGGAGAAGGCATACTGGATGATCTGAATTCCGATGAAGAAGAAACCATTGATGACGAAGCTGATGTTACTCCTTTGGAAAAGAAATTGCTTAAAAAAAGTGCCGGCCATCAACCTACAGATGAAACAGCGGATTTGGATAAACTGGCACTTGACGACCGTGATAATGATGGAGCGTTACTAAACGAAAAAGGTATCAGGCAGGATAGAAGTGGTGAAGATTTGGATATACCGGGTTCAGAAGCAGACGACGACAATGAAGATATTGGTGAAGAAGACGAAGAAAATAATATTTACAGTCAAAGAGATTAACAGGAATGAATTATTTGCAGAAGTTTTATGAACAGGCTTTTCACTGGTTAATTACGGTTGGTCCAAAGATTTTAATTGCGATAGTTGTTTTAATTGCGGGGCAGTGGATGCTGCGGTATTTCAACCGCTGGCTAAAGAGACTGATGGATGCCAGGAAACTGAATCCTTCTGTACGGACATTTTTGGCAAACCTGCTGGCCGTTATATTGCAGGTCTTGCTGATTATGGTGCTGATGCAGATACTTGGTATCGGCATGACATTATTCGCTACGCTGATTGCGGGCTTTAGTGTAGCAGCAGGATTAGCTTTATCAGGAACGCTTCAAAATTTTGCCAGCGGCGTTTTGATATTACTATTGCGGCCTTATAAAGTTGGTGATAATGTTGTTACCCAAAACCAGGAAGGTACCGTATCTTCCATACAATTATTTTACACCGTGATACTGACGTTTGATAACAAGACGGTTATTGTACCCAACAGTAAATTATCAAATGAAATTATACTTAACCTGAGCAGGCAGGGAAAGCGGCGTTTAGACATAGAGCTTAAATTTAAATACACTATTGATTTCGAAAAAATTAAAGGGCTGATAAGCCGTTGTTTCAGCACGCTGGATTATGTTTTGGAAGACCCGGCTTTGCGCATAGGCATATCAAAATTGGATACAGATACGTACACTATTATTATTAACGCATGGAGCCCGGCACACGGTTTTGAAGACAGTCGTTTGCTGATTAATGAAAAATTAATGGCAGAACTTAAAAATGCAGGCATTATAGGGAGCGCATAAACAGGCATTTAGCGGTAAAATTGCGATCCGGGCGGTTTTAACATGCTTTTTGCAGATTCTGCAAAATCAACCGTATATTTGCTGCTTAATTTATTATCAATACAAATTACAATGAGCACAAAAACAAAAGGAACCGTAAAGTTTTTCAACGGTGAAAAAGGCTTCGGTTTTATTAAGCATGATGATTCCAACAAAGAAACCTTTGTACACGCCAGCGGACTTATCGATCAAGTTACTGAAGGCGACAAAGTTGAATTTGATTTGCAGGAAGGAAAGAAAGGAATGAACGCAGTGAACGTTAAAAAAGCCTGATAGTCCCTTTATCTACAGAAATTTACAAGGCTGCCATGGGGCGGCCTTTTTTTATGCCCCTGCAGCATATTCTTACAGATTGGGAAGAAAGATTTATTTGTGTTGTTTGCCGGTGCTTGTACAGCCTGCACAGCGAAGCCTGATTAAAAGCTTTGCAGACCCAGCTTGCAGTAACCCTGACGATGTATGACCGACGAATAAATATTGCTGACATGCAATTGCAATGAGCGCTGCGGCTATCATTCCATTAAAAGCTATGCTTTATCCAGGACTGCAGGTTGGCAGCGGTCCATGCGCCAGGTACTATAATGCGCCGTATAGTATAAAGCGGTTCCGTCTCCTCACGCCTGGCAGATAACTGAAACGCCGCCTGGAAGCCATGTTGCTTCAATCCTGGTATTACAGCAGCATTCCACAAACCAAACGGATATGCAAAATATTTAACTGGTTTGCCGGTGATGGTTTCCAATGTTTTAGTAGGTTTATCTATCTGGATGGCCCAATCGGCCTCGGTAAACTTCTTTATGTTTTTATGATCCCAGGTATGCGATCCAATGTCGTTACCAGCATCCGCCAGTTGTTTTACCTGGTCTTTGCTCATGTAATTGGGCCTGCCAAGGGATACCGTCATGATAAAAAACAGGCCCTTAAAACCATATTTTTCCATAACCGGTTTAGCAATAGTGTATTGGGGCAAATCAGTATCATCAAAAGTGAGCATCACGGGCTTGGTGGGTAGTGTTGCACCATTGCTCAGGTAATTATACAGCTGATCTGCCGAAATGGTATGATAGCCACTGTCTGCCAACATTTTTATCTGCTCTGCAAATACCGCTTCCGGCACAATATAATCCTTTGCTTGTTTTGAATCGGTAGCACGCCAGTTGCGAATCTGGTGATAACATAAAATGGGCACCTGCGGACGGGCCATAATAGTGGATGCACTGGCAGGTTTGGTGGTGGCATCCGCAAGCAATTCTTTTACACCGGCTGCATCTTTCTCATTTTTTACAACAGCTGAATCTTTTCCTGCTACTTTATCAGCATTGACGGCGGCTTTTGCAGCGGGCGGATACTGGCAACCTATTGAAGATACAAAGAGCATCGCCAAAGCGATAACCTTGCCTGCGGGACGGATAACGGATGTTTTCATAAATGACCGGATAGTATATTTAAAGCTGATCCTGGTACGAAAAACGAACAGGAAAGCTTTTTGTTGTGGCTGTATTGTAATAAAATCAGGGCCGCAAATATATAGCTTACTGGCTTTATTCAACCCGGTATTTCAAGCTGCAAGCAACGCTTTACAGCCAGCCTTTTTCCTTGTATTTGCGGTAACCAATGGCTAGTGACTCTTTTATTTGTTTTAGTATTTCCTCATCCTGCTTCTTTATATGAAAACAGCTTTTACCTTTTAAACATTTCAGGAGTTCAGGCTTAAACACTTCTTTTATTTCCGGCCCGGTGTATACCGGCATAAAGTAAAAGCCCACATATCCTTTTTGTATTAAGGCTGCAGCAAACCATAATTCGTCCCTTATTTTACCGTGTATGGTTACCGGCTTATCGCTTACCAGCAAAATCTGCCCACCAGTGCCGCCCCTTAATTTAATACTGCCTTTTTCATAAGGCAGCAATAGCTTTTTTATTTCATTAAAAATGAGTACCAGGTGCGGCTGACCACCGGATTTATCAGCGTACTTAATCCCGGTTTCGCTTTTTGATATACCTGCTTTTTTTGAAGCTGCTGCTGTAGATACATTTTTTGCAGGTATTGCTTTTTTAGCAGGGGCTTTTACAGCTTTGGCCATTCACTGTTTTTTTATTTGTTAGCGTAATCTTTTATTTCAACATGTTCGTTCAACTTATGTAATTCAAGTATCGTGGTTTTACCATCATCACTTTCCCGGTACATCGGTTTAAATTTCCGGTCAAACTTTATCTCTTCATAGGTGTAAGAAGTGCGTCGCAGTACCACATTGGAATATACATCATCAAAACCCCGTATCAAAACATATAACTCTACATCGGCAGTTTTCATATCGTCAAAATTAAACCCGGCAAGAGGACTATTTTCATCTATCGGGTGCACTACAGTCCAGTTCATGGGCAGGCTGTCTACCCTGCTTCTTTCAAGCTGAAGGTCAAAGAATTTATATACCGGCTTTCCGTTCTCGTCTACCTGAAGGCCAATATTTACTTTGATTTCTACATTGGTAAGAAAATGGTTGTCTTTATAAGAAACAAACCGGAACATCAGCGCAGTTTTATCCTGGTAGGGTGCAATTACAGCATGGTCACTGAAAATGAGGTAAGACTTTGGTTTGGAAAACCGTCCGTAAATTAAACCGGTAGCTACAGCAAAAGACAGAAATCCGCTCATGGCCTCAATAGATGCTACGAAATTGGTACCATCGCCAATGGGGTTCACCCTTCCGTAACCAACGGTGGTAAACGTTTCTGTACTGAAAAAATATATTTCTTTAAATTTCTGCCAGTTGCTGCTGGCAATCATGCCCGTAAAACCGTCTGTACCAATCAGCAGATAGACCCCGGTATAGAGCAGGTTGATGATGAGGAAGAACAGCACAATCAGTACAACAAATTTCCAGCGGGGCAGGTTCAGCATACTGTGGTACACACTAAATCTGTCAAAAAAAGACATGCCTTCCTTTCGAAGGTTAAAACTACCGTCGCGGTTTACAAACCTGCCCCCGTAATCGCCGGCATTGGTACCAAAGCCGGTATCATTATTTACTTTAGAAAATGGGTTTACCCGTTTGAGTAATGCCATGGTGATATTGCGTTAATAGAGCAGTGAGTTGTTTATAGATCAGAATAATCAGTTGCATGCATCAATATGATCTCCGCTTTGGAAACATTGTGCTGGTAGTTCGGCATCGCAGCCAGTTTCTTCCATTCCGGGTCTGCACTAAAAGTTTTCCAGTGCTGCTCGCGTGCAGCCATATTTTCAAAACTGGTCATGTACATAAGGTTGGGCATATGACTGCCATTGATAACATCTGCATAAAAGATGGCATTAAATTCAAGGCGTTTGAAAAGTGGTACCTCCCCACCCTCGTTAAACATATGCACTTTATTGCTGTACAATTTTTCTGTCGGACTTTCATAACTGCGTAACTCATAGATATGTTCTGCACGCGGGCTGCTGAGGCCTGGCAACTGCATCTGGGGAGCCATCCGGAAAGCTTTCAGCAATATGGATTCCATGCGGGTATACGGCGGATTGTTGTATACGGCCTCCAGGTAAGCTGCGCCAGCGGTAGTATAAGCGGCATCCTTTTCCAGCTGCGCGGGCAATGAAAGCAATTGCTCAACAGATTTCAGTGGCATAAAAATATAGATCAGTTTGTCAGCAGCCGTATCATTGGCTAAGGGTTTAAACACGCCCACTTTGCTGATGCCGGCTTTGTGCAATGCGGGCTGAAGCGCATTTTGCAGGTAATTGTCAATAGCCTTCTCCTGGTCTGCATTTTTAAAATGATATATTTTTATCTGGTAAAATTCCTGCACAGGTTTCTTATAATTTGAATAAGCGGGCAAACCCAAAAGAACTAAACCAGCTAATAAATAAACGAGCCGGGCACAGGCGATAGCAACGTGTTTCATACTGATGTGATTATGATTTAGACAATATTTAAAAAGAGATTAAAGCTACTTAAATTTAATACACCCGTTAATTTTGTTATTGAAACGGCTATCACGAAACCTTCTTTTTTTAGTTTTTTGAGAAAAAATATATTACTCATTACTTAGTAACAGCGGACAGTAACTGAATATTATGCGCTGCTGATAAAACGCCCGCACATTTTGCTGTAGCTGTGCGGTCAGCAGCAACTTGGGTCAGGGAAACAACAGCAATTAATTTTTGTTTAAAGATGCGGGCAGGCTACAGCTGCCGGTGGTTTTAAGCAGAAGGGAGCGACTTCCGTCCGAATGGATATTCCTCCGGGCGGGCAATGATGCGGCTCAAAGAATATCTGCCCGTACCACAAAAAATCATTCAGCTTTTTTGAACCAAGTAGCAGTAAATTTGTTCTTTACCACTTTAAAACAACAATTATTTATGAGCATAACCAATGCATATGCAGCCCAGGACGCCGTTTCCCCGGTTGCGCCTTTTAATATTACCCGCCGGGAAGTAGGCGCCCATGATGTACAGATAGAAATATTGTATTGTGGTGTTTGCCATTCTGACCTGCACCAGATCCGCAATGAGTGGGGTAATTCTATTTTTCCCATGGTGCCTGGTCACGAGATTGTTGGCCGCATCAGCAAAACCGGAAGCAGTGTAAGCAGTTTCAAAACCGGCGAGCTGGCGGGTGTTGGATGTTTTGTAGATTCCTGCCGTACCTGCCCCAATTGCCTGGCAGGGGAAGAACAATATTGCGACAATGGCATGACTGGCACTTACAATAGTTATGAGCGGGATGGCAAAACGCCCACCTATGGCGGTTACTCTACGCAGATAGTAGTGGATGAAAAATACGTTTTGCATATATCAGAAAAACTGTCGCTGGAAGGCGTAGCCCCTTTATTATGCGCTGGCATTACTACCTATTCGCCACTCCGGCATGTAGGCGTAGGCAAAGGACATAAGGTAGCAGTTCTTGGCCTTGGTGGCCTGGGGCATATGGCTGTAAAATTTGCAGTGTCTTTTGGCGCAGAAGTAACTATGCTGAGTCATTCCAAATCGAAGGAAGCAGACGCAAAAAAATTAGGTGCGCACCATTTTGCACTGGCATCTGACCCGGCCGTAATACAAGGCCTACAGAACAAATTTGACTTTATCCTCAACACCGTTTCTGCACCGCATGATTACAATACTTACCTGAACCTACTGAATACCAATGGTACCATGATTGTGGTGGGCGCACCACCCGCACCTGCAGAGATTCCCGCGTTTAACCTGATTATGAAACGCCGCAGTATAATCGGCTCACTGATTGGTGGTATTAAAGAAACACAGGAAATGCTGGATTACTGTGCGGAACACAATATTGTGTCGGATGTGGAAGTGATACAGGCTTCGCAAATTAATGAGGCGTATGAGCGTATGCTGAAAGGCGATGTGCGTTACCGCTTTGTAATTGATATTGCCTCCATAAAATAAATATTCTTTTTACGCCGCGGGTTCGCTGATTATAATGATTATAAGCCTTTGTAATTTGCGGATCTGCGGCCTAACTTTTTTTACAGCAGCTGTCTATTGCTTAACAGGCGTTAGTCCTTTTACGTTTTCAATTACCTTATCAACCGGATGCAATTTCCGGGTTAGTGCCCGCCCGGGTTTAATTCTTTTTGCCACCGTGAGCCTGAAATTACCGGCACCCAATCTATATTTATTTGATGTATTGGCGCCCGCTATCGTCATTTCATTGCCGACCAGTGAAAAATTTACATTCCAGTTATTTCTATCGTGCCCGGCCACAATGCGGTAGATAAACCCTTTATTAAGATCAAAATTGTTTGATTTCCCACTGGCGCCATGCTGGTTACTGTAATCGAAGCTAAGGCTGGCGCAAAGCGAGCCCGTGATATAGAAATTGTTTTTGATTACATACGTATAGGCATAACCTATTCCTGGTCCTATCTTAATGAAATCGAGCCGCCTTACATCTTTCTGTGTATAGTTATCAGCCAATGCTGCGGGCACAAATGAACTATCCGCTTTAATGCTGCCGTAATATATTTCCGCCCCAATAAGAATGGAACCAGCTGATTTCAGCTGTTTTTCATTTTCCAGCAAAGCTGCCCGGAAAGAAAATCTTGAAGGGTTCATAAGCCGGTAGGCAGACACACCCAGCAGCTGTGTGCGCAGGTCCGGACGGATATAATAGCCCGAAGGACCAGTAGCGGCAAGGCCTTTGGGTGTTAAGTAAAAACTTTTATAAAACTGGCCCAGGATATCAAACGTCCATGTACGGCCATACACGCGTGCCTGTATATCAAATGATTTTGTTTTTCCCTTTTCACCGTCTTTATTGAGGAAACCAAACGCGTACCCAAGATTTACGGTAAGCGACTGGTAAGTAATACCAACACCCGCAGCAAGTGACGTATTGGGTATATAACGGAACCGTGAAACACTGGCGTTCTTTTCAAGTTCTATTCCTGCATATTTTTGCGAAAAATAGAACCTGGCCGTAATATACCGTTCAAAAGAACGATAGTAAGTGGTATCATGGTCTTTATAATAAGAAGGCTTTACAACAGGAATTACCTCTTTCTTTTTAACAGGGGTTTTTACCGGTTTTTTTGGGGACGTTTGCGCAATGGCATGTTCTCCATACAGTAACAACATACAGAGAACCGGCAAAATATTTTTTTGTAATAACAGGTGTATACGTTTACAAATCATATTCTGCAAAGAATTTTAATTCAGCAACAGGACAGGAAGACAGCGTTATTTAACCACTACCGGGGTAAGCCTGGTAATTTCCGCACCATTAAAAATCTTGGCCAGGTTATTATCGTGAGAGGTTTTCCAATTATCAATATGTGTTTCAGAAACGATACGCCAGAAATTTTTGGATTTCAGCTCATCATAGTCATTTGTCTTAATAAACAGCCCTACAATTGATTGACGGGTCTTAAAATCTATCTTAACATTATGCTTGGTAAGATGGCCTGCATCTAAAAACTTACCTATCTGATCGTTAGTCATGCGTAAAAAATTTGTGCAAATATAGCTGATTGGCGGCGTATAACCACAACAATTTAAACCACTTGTGAACACTGGTTCTCAAGTCTTTATTACACCTAACCCGGTCGCCTTGTTCGTGCATGGCACACGTATAGTATTTTCGCGCTTCAGCATGCTGTTTCTATGCAATTGAAAGATTATTACAAAATACTTGAAGTGCCGGCAACTGCCACAGCGTTGCAGATCAAAAAATCATTCCGCCAGCTGGCACTCAGGCATCACCCCGATAAAAACCCCGGCAATGCAGCGGCCGAAGCCATGTTTAAAGAAGTACAGGAAGCATATGAAGTACTGTCTGACCCCGCAGCAAGAGAAGCATACAATTACAAACGCTGGTACAGCAGGAGTCTTAAAAAGGAATTCAGCAATGAACCGCTGAACCCTTCATCCATCCTGGCTGAGTGTAACAGGCTTACCCGCTATATGCATACCGTTAATGTTTTCCGGCTTGATTATGATGGGTTGAGCTATCATATACGCCAGTTGCTAAGCGATAAGAACATTGCGTTACTGCAACAATTTAATGACCAGGCGATCAATACCGGCGTGGTTGAAAAATTAATACAATGTGCCGCCGCACTGCCATGGCAGTATATTTTACCCATTACCGCGCTGCTGTTGCGGGTAGCGGGTGATAATGAAATACTGGCGGCACAGGTTGCAGATTTTACCATGCAGCAAAAACGAAGAAAAAACTGGCAAAAATACCACACCGCATTGGTGCTGATTGCTACCGCGCTGCTTTGCTGGATTATTTACTGGGTAAGTAAGTGAGAACCGCTGATCTCCCTCATCCGCCCTGCGGGCACCTTCTCCAGGGATCGGAAAAGTGATTTCCTTCGTATTTTTCTTCCCTGCTTACAAGCATGCGGGTACATGATTATTTTAGATAAACTGTCAATAAAATTGTGATGGCAGTATTGAAAACATAATAGCTGTACAAAAAACAGTCCTTGGAAACGCGCCGGGTGCATGTTATAAAACGAAGCCAAGATTTATTATAAGACCGGCTGGCAAAAGAATATTGGAATTTTTCCTGCGGGAAAAAAAGAAAAGCTGCAATTCATCGATCCCTCGTTGTACCCAATAATTAAATTTGCGGAGGGGCTCCTTCCTCTAACCTATTGGAGAAGACCGCCCGGACGAATCCTTTCGGGCGGGGGCCTGGGATGAGGGGTTAGCCCGATTCTCTTATCTTTGCCGCATGCATTATGTTTCTGTTGAAGGTTTGAGTAAAAGTTATGGCATTAAGCCCCTGTTTAAAAACATTTCATTTCATATTGAAGAAGGCGATAAAATAGCCCTGGTTGCCAAAAACGGCAGCGGCAAATCTACCCTGCTCAAAATTATGTCGGGCACCGAAACGGCTGAAAGCGGTAAAGTATGGGTACACAAAGACGTTACGGTTGCTTTATTTGAGCAGGATCCGCAATTCCAGGAAACCAGGTCAATCCTGGACAATATTTTCAACCACGACCACCCTATCATCAATGCCATTAAAGAATTTGAAGCCGCCAGTGACGCGGAAGATGCAGACCGGATTGGCGAAGCCATTGTATTGGTGGATGAACTCAACGCCTGGGATTTTGATACCAAGGTTAAACAGATACTCGGTAAATTAAAAATCCATCACCTTAACCAGCTGGCAGGATCACTCAGCGGTGGCCAGCGCAAAAGAGTAGCACTTGCAAAAACACTGATTGATATTGGTTTTGAACACAAGCATGTGCTGCTGATCATGGATGAACCTACCAACCATCTTGATGTGGAGATGGTAGAATGGCTGGAGCATTACCTGAACCAGGAAAAAGTGACCTTACTAATGGTTACGCATGACCGCTATTTCCTGGATGCGGTGTGTAATGAAATACTGGAAATTGACGGCGACAGCCTGTACGTATACAAAGGCGATTACGAAAACTTCATGGAAAAAAAGGCAGCCCGCATTGAAAGCGAATCTGCCAGCATTGACAAAGCAAAAAATCTTTTCCGTAAAGAACTGGAATGGATGCGCAAGCAGCCGAAGGCCCGTACCACCAAAAGTAAAAGCAGGCAGGATAATTTTTACGTGGTGGAGGCAAAAGCCAAACAAAAAATAGAAGATGAACGCGTAACCCTGCAGGTGAAGATGACACGCCTGGGTGGTAAAGTAGCCGAGCTGAAAAAAGTGTATAAGAGCTACGGTGATAAAGTGATCTTAAAAGGTTTTGATTATACTTTTAAAAAAGGCGATCGTATTGGTATCGTTGGAAAAAACGGGGCAGGTAAATCTACTTTTCTAAATATACTGCAGGGGCTTGAGCCGCCGGACAGCGGAAAAATCAATATTGGTGATACAGTAGTCTTTGGCAATTATGCACAGCAGGGACTTGAAATAAAAGAAGATAAACGCGTCATTGAATTTGTAAAAGATATTGCGGAACATTTTCCGCTGGCGGATGGCAGCTCTTTAAGCGCTGCACAGTTTTTACAACTGTTTTTATTTACACCTGACCAGCAGTACACCTATGTTTCCCGCCTGAGCGGTGGTGAAAAAAGGAGATTGCACCTGTTGTCTATCCTTTTTCGCAACCCCAATTTTTTAATACTGGATGAGCCTACCAATGACCTGGATCTGCAAACCCTGGGTGTGCTGGAAAACTTCCTGAGCGATTACCAGGGATGTATTATCATTGTCTCGCACGACCGGTATTTTATGGACCGGCTGGTAGATCACTTGTTTGTATTCCAGGGCGATGGTGATATCCGTGATTTTCCGGGTAACTATTCCCAATACCGGCTTGCTTTGAAAGATGATGAGAAATTAACAGATGCCGGCACGCAGATGTCTGAAGACAAACAGGAAAAAATACTGGCCGCCGTACCTCCACAGCCTTCCGGTGAGAAAAGAAAATTATCGTTTAAGGAAAAGCGTGAGTTTGAGATACTGGAACAGGAAATGGCTGACCTCAGCAAAGAAAAAGAAACTGTTACAGAAAAATTAAACAGCGGCACGGCGCCTTTTGCAGAACTGCAAAAACTTGCTGAGCGCATTGGAGAGATCACCCAATTGCTGGATGAAAAAGAACTGCGCTGGCTGGAGATAAGTGAAGTGGCTGAATAGTTTTGCTATTCTATCAGCTTTTGTTAGAATGGCCATGAAATCTTGCAAGATCATTTATTCTAATTAGGGTCTGCTGTTTAAGTTAGATTTGGTTGTAATTGGGCGTTTTTCGCTCTGGCCGCGGGGCCTTGTCCTTGCAACGGCGCTCCACCCGCTTCTTGCTGCGCAATCCGGCTACCGCCGGAGCCGAACCGGCTGAGGCGCCTTATGCAAGGACTGTTGTCGGCCTGATAAATCTTCACCCCAAAGACATTTCGTTTACCTTGATACCAAAATGGTTTGGCTTTATACACAGGTTCTCCAACAATGAAGAAGGAAAATAGAAATGTCTCTTATCAGACCAATTCGACATTGTTACTTGATTACGCTTTTGTACTACTGTGACTTCAGCTGCACCAATGCTACCTTTTGAGGGACGACTAAGTTATATGTTTTTATCGTTCCTGCTTTGCAATGACCTATAGTATGGGCTCCTGCGAAGCAGCCAGCAGGGCAGCATTATCAGTAAGATCATTCTTTTTAATTATAATCGCTTCCATTCTTGCTGTATAACGGTGCAGGCGCAAAAAACCAATAGCGGCAAGCACTGAAATACCTGCGGCAATCCACCACAGCCGGCCAAAGCCATAATGCTCTGCCACCTGGGCGCCCAGCATCGGGCCAAATGTTTGTGCGGCCGACCAGGCCATGGTATACAGGGCAGCATACTGTCCGCGGTTATGTGGCTGGCTTCTGCCAATCCAATAACTGTTCATAAACGGCATGGCCAGCATTTCTGCAAAAGTGATCAGCACAATCATCACAAAAGCCATAAATGCCGTCATCAAAAACAGGTTCAGCATGCAGTAAGCGGCTGCCATCAGCAGGGTGCCCATAATAATATAAACAGTATTCTTTTGCCGGCCTTCCAGTTTGTATACGATTACCATTTCTATCACCACAATGATCAATCCGTTGGTAGCCATCAGCAGGCCAATAAATGGTTCTGAAAAATGCAGGTTTAATTTATAATGCACAGAAAGATTGGTAAACAGCTGAAAAAAGCAGGCAGCAAAAAGAGCAGCCAGTACAATAAACCACATATATACTGTGTCGTGCAGGGCTGACTGATTTGTACTGTCCACTGTTTTTTTATGTGGAGCAGGTTTATAGTCTACTGGTTTTACGCAGGCCAGCATCAGCAGCGCGGCACTTATATTGGTAAAACCATCCACCCAAAAAAGTAACTCGTAATTGAATTTAGCAATCAGTCCTCCAATGGCGCTGCCCACCGCCCAGCCCAGGTTAATAGCCAGCCTGTTCAGCGAGTAAGATCGGGTTCTGTTTTCTTCCTTGCTGTAGAATGCAATGGCTGTTGAATTAGCCGGGCGAAAGGCTTCATTCACAAAACTAAGTATGAATGATACTACGCAAATAGCCGGAAAACTTTTCATTTGCCCCAGCACAATAAACATCAATCCTCCACCAATTAAGGTAATCAGCTGTACCGGGTAAAAACCAATTTTATCTGTGAGCCGGCCCCCCAGCCATGCACCCATAAAAGCGCCAGCCCCAAACAGGCCATAGACAAGGCCTGCTTTACCTATGCTGTAGCCCATACTGCCGCTGGTGAGGTACAGGCTCATAAAAGGCACTACCATGGTACCGCTTCGGTTGATAAGCATGACCAGTGAAAGCAGCCATGTCTCACGCGATAAACCGGCATAGGCATCCTTATACGTAGCAATGGTTTTATACATCATAAACAGCTGCAAAAATCTGCAAACCCCACTATACCGCAAAATACTATTTAATGAAAAGCCTTAAACAACGGTCTGGTAAGCGCATCATTTCAGATGAAATAAACCAGTTACTGCGTAAATAGCTGTTATGTATTGTGAGCAATACTACAAAACCATTCAACTACTGCTTTGCACCTGCAATTAAAAAACGCGCAGCAATCCCAATAAATTTTTCTATTTTTATGATTACTACGTTTGAAAAAACAAATCGCCATATTTGCACTCGGTATTTTTTTCTTTGCACAGTTTGGCAAAGTGATTGATTTCTGCTTTTGTACGATGGCCGCTTTCCAGCAGACAAAAACATTTACCTGCGATTGCGAAAAACAACTGTACACTGCTGTAGCAACTGACCACGCTGCTAAAAACCATAATCCGCAAAATATTTCTTCCGTACACCAATGGAATGAATTATTTCATTTTTCGCCCATTGCTGTTTTTACGGTTGTTTATACCATTTGCATTACCGACTGGCCCCGCGCCACTAGCACTGCACTGTACAATAAATTCGATAGTAATATTTTCCATCCCCCATTGCTTCTTTGCTAGCATTATCTTTTTATTTATTGTAAAGCAGTTTCCGCCAGCAGCTATCAGCGCATGGCTTTCTATTATCTATTATTAAAATTATTTGTATGAAATCAATTTGCATAGCCGCAATGGCATTACTATGTTATTCCTGTCAGCGAAAAATAACACCTGTCGCCGCACCTGCACAGCAGCAGGCAATCAGCGCCCTGCCAACAGCCGGCATGTTACTCGGCACACATACCAAAGAAGATTTGCAACAGGCCCCGTATGCCGCCTGGTTCAATAAAAATTATGGGGATTATATAATCGATTCTCCGGCCATTGCCCGGCTGAAGCCCCTGCTGCAAAACAAGCAATTTGAAATCTTCCTGGGCACCTGGTGTGGTGATAGCAAAAGAGAAGTCCCGCGCATGCTTAAATTGCTGGAATATGCCGGCGTGCAGGCATCGCAGGTAAAATTGATCATGGTAGATAACCACGATGGTACCTATAAACAAAGCCCAACCCATGAGGAAAAAGGCAAATCCATACACCGGGTACCAACCCTGATAATGTATGATGATAAAAAGGAACTCAACCGAATTGTTGAATACCCGGTAGTCTCACTTGAACAGGATCTGTTGGCCATTGCCACAGCAGCTCAATACCAGCCCAATTACAAAGGCGCTGCATATCTTTTGCAGCTGGCAGCAGCAAACAGTCCAGCAATTATTTTAAAAGACAGTATCAATACGATACAAAAACTGCAAGCGCTTTTGCAGCGCAGTACAGAATTGAATGCACTGGGTTATGTTTGGATGGCTAGCGGTGAAACAGCAAAAGCCCTTATGGCATTTCAGCTGAATGCACAGCTTTTTCCAACTGACGCGAATGTATACGATAGCCTGGGAGAAATTTATACAAAGCTGGATAAAAAAGCGGAAGCCAGGTTGTATTACCAGAAAGTATTGCAGCTGCAGCCAGGCAATACTAATGCAGTGAAGATGCTGGCACAACTAAACTAATAGCTCACGCATATTACAGCGTTCGTATTGCCGCAATAAAACAAGGAGCCACGGTGACACAGAAAGCAGCAAAGAAAATCGCTGTACTGGCTGTATCGCCATGGCTCCTAATTATATATACCTGCGCAGCAGGTTAATTTGCAAATACTTTTTTCAATATATCGCTTACCCTTGCGGCGGGGTTGCTGCGGATTTTCTTCTCTTCATCTGCAACATAAAAAAATATACCGTTCAGTGCTTTCTGTGTAACATAGGCCGGCAAGTCTGAATTTACTTTATTAAATGTAGTTGGCAGGCTGTTGTATTTATCTACCACCAGCGACCAGTATTTGGTAGCCCCTGTTTTTGCCATCGATGAATCGATGGTTGGTTTAAAAGCCGATGTAAGACTGGCTGTAGTGGCTTTTTTAAGATAAGACGTAGCAGACGTATCCGCTCCCTTTAAAATGCCCAGCGCATCAGCGATACTCATATTCTTAACCGCGTCTACAAAAATAGGCGCGGCAGATTTGGAGGCATCTTCAGCAGCACGGTTAAAACTCAGGATGGCATCATCTACCAGTTTGCCTGCGCCAATGCTGCGCAATACTTTCTCTACTTTTTGTGCTTCAGGTGGCATCAATACTTTAACGGCCGCATCTTTAAAAAAACCATCTGCCGCCGATAATTTGTCAGCACTCTTTTTAGCTCCCAGGCTCAACGCTTCTTTTAATCCACTCACAATCTCTTCACTGCTCAGACCGGTGCCTTTGCCGCTTTTTACTGAATTAACAGCACTGCCTACTTTTCCAAATAAAGATGTTTTCTTTTTCTCCGTTTCCTGGGCAAACAAACTGCCTGCAACAGCGAACAAAAGGCATGTAACCAACATTTTTTTCATAGTGTATTTATTTTATTATTGTATCGGGCATTAATTCTTAATTAAATCAGCAACCTCCGATTAATTTTGTCCTTTTTACGGGGCATCAATCCATACAAATCCATCTGCTTTGGGCCCCTGCTCATATGTCTGTTGTACTGCCGGCGGCGGAATAGTCAGCTTTCGCTTAACGGTATCTATCCACGCCCCATCTAACGTAATTATGGCTGCCAGTATTTCACCGTTCTTGAAAATCTGGTGCTGCATGGTCCACCTGCTGCCATCTTTCCTTGATTTTAACAATTTTATGTCAACGCTTACTATATCCCCTAAGTGGATTTCCTTCTTAAAAACGCATTCTTCACGGAATATAATGGGGCCAAAATGCTGTTGGTACATAAACTGTGCCGTGATGCCATGTGCCGCAAGGAACTGGATGCGGCAATAAGCCCCATAATCGTAGTAAACGGAGTGCCTGAGATGGAAATTGGGATCAAGATCAGACCAGCGTACTTCTACGGAAGTGTTAAATTGATTCATATCAGCAAGGTAAACAGAATAAGTTGACCCGGTTCTGCGTTTACAGGAAGCTTTGTTAAAAAAAAATTGATAATTTCGCGCCAAATTAATTTTCGATGAAAAAACTTATTGCAGTGATAGCAGCGGCAGGCATGCTTACAGCAGCAAATGCCCAGACAAAAACAGTAAAAAAACCGTTGGCAACATCAGCGGCAAAAAAAAAACCAGCGCCCGTTTTTAAATCGCAGAATGATTCATTGAGTTATTCCATTGGCATGAGCCTGGCCAGTTTTTACAAACAGCAGGGCATTACCGATATTAACACCACCCTGCTTAACCGGGCCATCAATGATATCAAAACCGGCAAAACATTGCTGACTGAAGAGCAAATGACGGCCTGCGTGAATAACTATATGCAGAAGAAACAGGGCGAGAAAATGGAGCAAAGCCGCCAGGCCAATTCAGGTATTATCGAGACCAACCACAAAGCGGGTGAAGCATTCCTGGCCGCCAATAAAACAAAACCCGGCGTAATTACTACTGCCAGTGGTTTGCAATACCAGGTAATAACAGAAGGCACGGGGCCGAAGCCTTTGCCCAGCGATAAAGTAAAATGCCACTACCATGGTACGCTGATAGATGGAACTGTATTCGATAGTTCTGTTGACCGTGGCCAACCCGTTGACTTCCCGGTAACAGGTGTTATCCAGGGGTGGGTAGAAGCATTGCAGTTAATGACTGTGGGCAGCAAATGGAAATTATTTTTACCAGCCAACCTGGCTTACGGCGATAATGGAGCAGGTCCAAAAATCACCCCGGGTTCTACACTCATATTTGATGTGGAATTGCTGGAGATAGTGAAGTAGTCAATTGTCTTTAATCCTTAACGATAAGTCCGGGACCATCAGTGTTAGTACTACTGGTTCCGGACTCTTTTATGTGCGGTTAGCAATCATCACCAGGGCCTTTTGTTATACAGACTACAAACTGACCAACGACTACCTTATATTCCCCTTCATCTCCTCTATCTGCTGCCTGGTGCCCAGCACAATTACTTTCATACCTTCTTCAATAATAATATCATCGGGCGGATTAATGACAAATTTGCCATCCTTACTCTTAATACCGATGCAGTTAACGCCGGTGATTTTCCAGTTCATGATCTCACGGAGGGTTTTATCTTTAATCTCATGGGGCAGCTGCAGCCAGGGGACGGATTCCATATTGATGCTCTCCCCTTCTTCGCCCGACAGGTAATCAATAAATTCGATAACGTCTGGTTTGGTTACGAGGGTTGCCATATGTGTGCCACCGATGCGGTCGGGCATGATCACGCTGTCGGCCCCGGCTTTTTTTAGTTTGGCAATAGAATTACCATTGGCAGCGCGACTAATGATCTGCATACTGGCATTCATAGAGCGGGCAGACAATACGATAAACACATTGTCAGCATCGGTAGGGAGTGCAGATATCAGCGCCTTTGCGCGTTCTATGCCGGCACGCCGCAGTACATCATCATCTGTACCATCACCCTGCAGGTAGATAAGATCGGGGTGTTCTGCCAGGTTTCGCTCTATCAGTTCTTCATCGCGTTCAATAACAACAAAGGGTTCCCCGTGCACTTTCAGGGTCTGTGCCGCCTGGCGGCCATTGCGGCCATAGCCACATACAATGACGTGACCATTCATTCTGTCTATTGCTCCCATAATCTTCCGGTATTTAAAAAATTTATTAATCTCACCACTTACAATGTATTGGGTAATACGGGTAAGGGCAAATGCAAATGAACCCCAGCTGGTGATGAGCAATACCACCGTAAACATGCGGCCCCCCGGGCTGAGTGGCCGTACTTCGGTAAAACCGGCGGTGGTAACGGAGATGGTAGTCATGTATATCGCCTCAACAAAAGTAAAGTCCTCAATCAGCATATACCCCACTATGCCACCGGCAATAATGCAATGCAGTATAATAAACGGCTGTAACAGGCGCCGGAACGAATTATTCACGTGCAGTAGTGGTTTTAGTAAATATAAAGAAAGAAAAGGAGTTTGGGGAAGGCTGTGTCAGATTAGACGTGCACCGAAAATGATATTGTCTTAACAGGGTCAATTATACAAATACTTCTATTAGCATGTGTAGCTTGCTTCAATTTGCAGATTGTTGGGAATGGTTGACGCTAACGCCGGCATATTATGCCGGTGTGGATTTGAAATACGACTGTCCGGAAACGCTGCTGATTGAAAATAGAGGTTAGATTGTCCAGCCATGCTTTTGCAAATACCTTTGTTAACGGTTCGTGCATTTACCTGTACGCCCTTTATTTTTATTGCTGTTTTTCCCAATCCTTAAAAATAAATCTTAATGCATCGAAATAGGCTACTATCGGTTCGGTCATATGTGTTTCGTCTGGATAGTGTTTATAGGTATATGTAAGTCCACTTAATTTTTTATTTGCAATCAGGGAATCAAATCGCAATAAATCCAGGTGAAAAAATGAGGAACTACCACCTTCATTTCCATCGCTGTAGAACAACATTTTGTTTAAAGCAGATCCATTTGTCAGTTTTTTACCGGCCAGTTTTAAAAGATATTGATTGTCCCACCAAAATGACGGACTAACAGCAATGTAAGCATTAAACATCTCAGGATGCGTCAACATACAATTGATAGATGAAAGTCCGCCGAAAGAGTGTCCTGCCAGTATTTTATAGGATTTTGTTTTGTAGCGTGTATCAATGGCTGGTATTAGCTCAGTATTGATAAATTTCAAAAAGAAATCATTTCCTCCGCTGGGTTTCATCAAATTACTGCTGTCGGGTTTGCCCGAATAATCAGTGATGCTCACCGATGGCGTTAAGTCTCTTCTTCGTTCTGTATTGGGTATGCCCACGATGATCATTTTAGGTATTGCAAGGACATCTGGCCGGCTAAGATAATCTGCATACTGGGCCAGCAATTCGAAATGATTTTCACCATCCATTAAATACAATACCGGGAACCGTTTGCCTGGATTTGCTGAGTCCGGTTTAGGACAATGAATATAAATTTTCCGGTCTTCATTCAAAACCCTGGAATGAATTGTTACAATTTCACTTGGTGGATATGTATAGGGCGTTCCCTCCTGGGCGTTCGCGTGTGAAACGATAAACAGGAGCGAAATAGTAATGTAGCTGCGGAAATAATTTACCAATGTAGTCTGTTTAGAAATGTATTAGTTTCACAAAACACTTTATTATTTGGAAGCCATTGCCTCAACTTCCAATTTCCATTTGGGTTCAAGTAATTGACAACAAATTACTGTCGATGCTGGTCTGTGGGCACCTAAATATTTGATTCTTAATTGTACATTTGCCTCGTCATAAGAAGGATCGGCCAAGTAAGTTCTGATTGAAACAAGATTTTGATAGTCCATTCCCGCCGAATGTAAGATGGTGCCGATATGTTGCCATATTAAATCCCCTTGTTCTTCAAAACTATCTGGCATTGACGAACCGTCGGTGCGAAAACCGTTCAGTCCACTAATAATCAGTAAACTGTCAGATGCTTTAATTTCCACTGCATGACTGTAATTTCTATAAGCCGGGAAGACCCCTTCTGGGTTATGTAAATGAATTGGCATTTTATTCTTGTTAATTTAAAATTGAGAAGTTACCAATAAATTATGAAGTCTTTGTCTTTTAGCAATGACAGGCAACGGCCATTGCCTGGCGAAGTGGCGGTATTTGAAAATCACCTGCCCGGAACTGAAGCTAAGTTAATAATTAAAAGTTGATGTTTAGAACTGATGCTTAACAGAATTTAGTTCGGCGAAACTAAAGACTGGATATACAATTTGCAGCCGATGTTACAATGTCCCGCCCTGACTTTTGGCAATGCATTGTTGGCTGCAGTAGTTTTAAGCAGTCGCTAACGTGGTCGAAAATACTTTTGTTTCAGTTCTATTTTTTATTAAACCATTGAATAAACTCTAACACGTTATTGTCTTCGTCGGCAAAATAAATCCAAGTTTCCTCGTTCTCAATTTTTAAAGGTCCCTTGACAATTCTTATATTCAAAGTGTTTAAGTCTGAAAGTGCTTTCTCCATGTCATCAATTTCAATGCAGAAATGAGGACAATAAGGTTTTTTGATCGCTGGAATATTATATTCATTTACCAAATCCTGAATTAATTCTAATCTTGCTTTTCCTAATGATAAAAAAGCATACTCTTCCTGCTCTTCTTCATTGATAGCTCTGTAATCCAGTTTGAATAAAAGTTTTTCAGTATAAAATTTTATGGCGATGTCCAGATTTTTTACCTGAAATCCGCAATGATCCATTTGCATTCTAAAATATATTAATAGTTAAAAAAAATATAGACTTGCAAAATAAATACGATTTCCATCGTTGTCACGCCACTATTGCAGCCAACGAACAGGTATCGCTGCAGGCGGGGTAATATTGCTTGTCCTGCCCGGAACAGCAGCCCAATAAAGATTTAAAAGTACAAGATATCAACTTAAAAGCCCAACAGAATGCCGCCCGCTGGATATAAAGCCTGGATATGCACTGTCGCCGATTGCTACAACGTCCAGCCCCAATTGCAGCAATACTTTTGTTGGCTGCTGGCCTTCGTCCTAAAATGCTTTGTCAATTTGTAAGTCTTAATACTTGATTTATTATTAATTCACTGTTTTATATGTGATGACATTCTCTCTAAATAAATACGCTTCCGAAGAACCTAAGTCAACCATTCTGTTAAGAATCCAAAGATAATCTTCTATAAGTTTTCTATAGCTCTTAATCTTTGAAATGTGGTTATAAAAAAGTCGTTCAATCATTCTTTCAGCTGATGGTGAAATTAAAGATGCTGTCGCATTCCTATCAGTTTTGTAAATATCCACTAACCAACTTATTCCTTCGGGTAAAAATATCTGTTCGCCAGCAGTAGAAAATAGATTCAACATAGATTGAGTTCTTTTAGCTCCTAAATCCCTAACCATTTGATGATAAAATTCTTTCTTGTTTTCTAATACTTTCCAGTGTGTTGATTCTTTCTTCCAATCAATGTCAAGAAAGAGAGTAGGAGTAAGAAATAATTTGCCACTACCTTTAATTTTCTCAAAGAGGTATTCCCAAATACTCCAAAAATTATCAATTAATTTTTTGTTCAACACTTCATCCGTAGAATTAGCAATGATGTTGTCAAGTCGGTAGATTACGTACTCTGGAATTTTTGAAGAGAATTCAAAAAGGTCGTTTATGCCTCTTTCAAGTTTAAAATCAGTTGCGTATAGCGGATTAACAATTAAGTCAAGGACTGCTTTTGATAAGGATGTGTCCGAATATAGTAGCAAATCTCTGATATAAAACTGTGCATCGTGTGTTCCTTGAAATTGTATCTGTCTTTCATTTCTTCTTCTGTTGTAAGAATAGTTTTCTTCAAACTTTAAATCTTCTGTCAGCAATGGGATAAAGTGTAGAATGAAATCAGAAAATACCTTTTCGTTTGTTGTGTATGGCGTTATTACAAAAGCTCTGGCAAGAAGATAGCCTTCATTTTTTTTCAAATCAAGAGTTGAAATATTAACGGATAAATTGACAATTGCAGACTGCTCCTCAACAAATTTTTGCTCTTGTAATTTTTTTTCTTTGAGTTTCTCTTGGTCGTGATAATCGTGAAAGTTTGGATTGGATTTTTTAAATTCGGAGTATTTGATTAGGCAACACCATATTCGTTTTGCTTCCTTGGGTGACTTTTCAAAAAGAACAGTTCTTACATACTCCACAATCTTGTCTATTTCATGGTCGCCAAAGGGAGCAAACAATGTGTATGTCATTAATGCAATCAACGCACTTGTTTCATTTGCATCTTTAGCATTGCTGAACAAGTAATGAAACGACGATAAAGCAATTTCTTTCTCCATTAGACTGTAACTTCTACTTAGTCCGTAATTATGGCTAAAAGTATTTTCGAGAATTGCAGTGATAGAATTTTTTATTGTATCTAAGCACCATTGCTTTTGCTCAACGGTTAATTCACTTTCAAAATCTCTTAACCCAATAATGCCTAATGAAACGGGTCTGTCGTAGAGAAAATCTGAATTTTTTCCTTCTAAATAATGTAAGTAACATTCTTTCCAAGTCTCAAAGTTAATTGCTTCTTTAAGTTCGTATGCTTTTGAAATGATGCTTGAATAACTTAAAGACATTTGCTGTGCCTCAAAATAATCTTGGTTGGAATTCATGAAGGTGCTTACATCTTCTTCATACTTCGGTTGAATCAGGATTTTCCCCTGCTCTTCATCGTGCATTTTCACTTCCCACTTTCTAACATCAATTTCGCTTAGTCGCTTCTTCCAAATAATATCATCGCTTTTAATTCTTGCTTGTAATTTGTCAAATAGTTTGTGAATCTCTGCGTTTAACTTCCGAATATTAAATTGATAGTCAACAATGAAATCCCCAAGTCCACGCATATACTTTTTCCTGTGTGGTAACTTATTTGCTTCCCATCTTTCCTTTTGAGCAAATGAAATTTCATTATCCATTGGTGCAAGTGTAGAAGATTCTTGAAGTGCCCTACTTAAATCCCATTCGTAGAATTCTTCTATTGATAGAAGTGGTAGCATCGCCTCTTCCACTTCTTCAGGATAAGCAATTGCAACACTGGTTAAAACACTTGCTATTGAAACATTGTTGCTGTGAAGCAACAAGTAATTAAACATGAACTTTAAATTGCTTTTACTTAAATCTGTTTTTAGTGCTGCTGTTTCTAAAAGATATTTTTCTAAGCTCATCAGCAATGATTCAATTGCATAATGTGTAACACTTGAACCTCTGTAAGCAGCCCAAAATTCCCAAGCTGCCCACTGTTTCACTTTTGTTCCATCGTTTAGTTCAATCTCAATCTCGGTGAATTGATGTTTGTAATCACATTCAGATTTTACATAAAAGTCAATGGAATAATTAATAATTTCTGTTACGAATTTCAAACCAACAAGAGGGTGATTCCAAAGAAGATTGTAGAGTGGCGTTTTATAAATTCCCGAAGGGAAGAAATCATGCTTGCCCCCTAATCCCCAACATTCGTCACCGTCTAATCGGTTTCCTCTAATCATTGATGTTATACTCCCGTGTTCTGGGTCTTCAACTATCTTTCTTGGTTTCCATTCTCTCCACGCTGTTTGAACAATCAATTCAGGAAGTTCTTTAATTAGAACATGATTCCCTAAACCCGAAACACAACTATCAATCACCTTTTCATAAAAGGAACTTAGCTTCCATGAGTTTCTATCTTCTTTGTTCTTGAAAGCCCGTTCAATAAGTTCTTCAATTTCCGATTTAGCGATTGGGGCTAATTGAAATAGAATGGAAACAAGTTCTTTGGGTTTATCTTTAATAAGCTCATTCTCCCAGTTCTCGTCCCCTGATTCAATTTGCTTTAAATAGTGTATTACTATTTCCTTAGTATCCAGTTTTTCTTGTTCTTCAGTTTGAGAACTCTCAAACATTAACCGATAATTCCAATCAGAAAGAAAATTGCAGATAGAACGGCTTATAAAATTTAATTCGTTGATATGCTTTCTCAGAAAACTCATCATTTCTCTCCAACCTGAACCAATAGGTAGCAGTATTGAAAAATTGTTACTATTTAAACTGCTCTCTTTGCAAGCTGTTTTTATCAGGTGAATACATCTATTTAGAAAATGAAAATAGGTCTTGCCATCAAGTAATTCTTTTTCAAATGCAGAAAAGAATGAACAACAATTGTCAGATTTAAAAACAGCAATCAAAATTTCATCCGCCCAATATCCTTCAATTGAAGCATCAGAGATAGTTGCCTTTATTAGTTCATTTATTTTGCTGCTGTCGTCAATTAAATAATCTTCAATCCAAAGTCTGAATGCCCTTCTTATTGCAGGTTCATTGCCCAAATTATCAAACAACTCTTTCGGATTGGGAAACTCCTCATACTTTGATGAAATATATTTTACCAATGCCCAATCTTCTAAAATGTCATGAGTTGGAGAATACCTTCTATTATCGTTTTCTTGAAAAATTATTTCATCATTCTCTAATAAATCAATAGCTTCCTTATCTCCGTTTTCAGCTTTTGTAAATAGCTTCATTTCTTTAGCACGATTAATTGCTATTTCCATGAAGGCATCTTCTCTTTTTGCAGGTAATCCTTTTGTTCTATTCGTTGAGTTCTTAACTAGCGAATTCCAAAGTTTGTCTTTAAATCCAGTAAGAGATATGTTGGTGTAATCATCATCTGATTTATTGAGGGCTAAAATCGCAAAGTCCAGATATTTTGGACCTTGCAACAGTTTTTTGATTTTTTCATTTTTCAAAACACCCTGTAATTGCGGAAATTTTTCAGCAACAATATTTAGTTCGGTATCGTCAAGCGGTAACACTTCTGCATTGCCTATTTCCTTTTTATAAATTCCAAATTTTTGAGTTATCAAGTCTACTGCATACTTTCTTGATGAACCAATAATTTTGATATCAGGAAATTGTTTAAGTAAAGCAAGCAGTTGTTTGAATGCACATTCGGGGTCCGCTTCAAGAAGTTTTTCTAAACTGTCAATGAATATTATTTTTTCGGGAATAAGTGAGATGCAAGAAAAAATATCCTGTAAAGTTTCATTTACTCCTTGAATAGAAAAAACATTTGCAATGTGTGGTTCATTAAACTGGTCTGCTCTGAAAACAAAAATACTTGCAGAAGGGAAATCATTTTTCAGAACATCTTTTATTTCGGCTGACTTTCCAACGCCTGGCTTTCCTGTTACAATCGTGAATTGAAAATTGTTTACTGACTCGGCTATAGTCTGACTTATTTTTTTCCTGTCAAGATGAAGTCCGCCAATTGTGTTTTTGAGAGGCAATAGAATAACTTCACTGTCGCTTCTTAATTTCTCAATGGATTTTAAATAAGGGCTAAGTTTTTTTGTGTCAAAATGTCTATAGAGTTCTTCTCCTTGAAAACTGGCGGCGGAAACGCTACCTCCGTCTTTATTTAATTTTGAAACGAAAGAAGTAATTGAAGCCCAAATTTCCTTTTCGTTGGCTTTGGTTTCATTGTTCTTGCATAGTTTTATTAGATTGAGAAAATATATTTCATCTACACTATTTTGGTTTGTAAAATCATATTCTAAAATATCAAAGCATTTTAAGAACTCCCAAATTTCTTTGTCTGTTAGTGCGATATTGTTATTTACCTCTTTTAGACTTTCTCTAAAAAAATCCAATCGGTCTTTCTTTCCTTTTATCCTGTTTACTTCTGTTACAAAATCTGTTTCAGTTGCATGTGTGTTTGCCCAATCTAACAGCGACTTTAAATGATTTCTTTCCTCTTTAGTGAAACCACTTTTGATAATTATTAACCTGTCTTTCGCTTTATCAATAAGGTTGTGTTGTTATAGTCTTTCCAAAACGCTTTAATCACTTCTTTGAAAAGAGTATTATCTGCTGTGAATGTAATATTGTTCTTTATCTGCACTAACAATCTATGCTGTCCGATAGCTGACTTTGCTAATACTAAAAGGTCATCTGTTTCATAACCTCTGTTTGTTGTTTGAAATGCAACTTCAACAATTTCATTTGCAAAATTCAAAGGAGCATTGCCCCGAATTATCAATGTTGTTAGAAACGCTGATTGAATGGCTTGTTCAAAGTTTGTCCCACCTCCTCCTTTTTGAAATACACTTCCTTTTTCTGACATGCTTGGTAATAAGTTTAATAGATGTACTGTCGCTGGGTCGGCTTGCAGGTAACGGTCGAGTATTGCTGCAGTTGGGGCATTGACCAACTGTCTGCCCGGAACTGAAGCTAAATTAATAAACAAAAGTTGAAGTTTAGAACTAATGACTAACAGAATTCCGTCTGCCCAAACCAAAGCTTGGATATGCACTGCCGATGATTGTTCTTCCGTCAAGCCCCAATTGCAGCAATACTTTTGTTGTAGGCTGTGCTTTGATCATTTTCGATAGTTGAATGCAACCACTGGTTCTATCTTTAAACTCTTCGCAAGTCTAACCCATTCTGCCATTTTCCATTTGAATATTAATGAGTCAAACTCAGAAAGTTTGCTAATTTTTGTTTTTCTGTCCAAAATCATCCAAAGGCAAATTCTTTTGGGTCTTATTGAACTGCTATCTATTATTATCTTGGCTTTATTGTTCTTTAATAACTGTAGTGTATTTATTGCCTGGTCAATGACATAAGATAATTTTTGAGGGATGCCGACCTTTACGAAATAAATGCACTTGTCTTTATACAAGTCAAGCAATTCAATGGTATAGCGTTTTTCAAGTTTCAAAAAGAACCTGTCTTTGTTTATAAAACCATCGCCCTCTCTTAATTCATTGAAATGCTTTTCAACATAAGAATCTGGATTTTTTTTAAGATATGCGTCAAATTCAGCTTTATTGATGTTATAAGATTCGTTGTAGGTTTCAATCTTTATTTTGTCAATAAGTTCATCTAAGTGTTGCAAGTAAGATTGGTTAAACCTATGCCATTTGCCTTCGATTAAACATTCATAGCTATCACTTATAAAGTCTATGTAATTTCGAAGTGGCTCATTTCTTGGCTTTTCATTTTCGGGCTTAATAGTTATTCTTAAATCATTAAGCTGTGCCCCTAAATCTATTTCGTTTACGTTGCAATATTCTCTGATTGAATCAATATCAAATTCAGTTAGATTATGACTTTCGCCTTTATTTCCCGAAACATAAATTGAATACGTGGCAGTATCATCAAGTAGAAAATCTTTACTGCTTATAACTACATTCTTAAAGAGAGAATCAGTAGTGTCGCCATTTAATGCTCTTGCAAGTAGTTTCTCTAATTCCTCAATCTCGTCCTTATCTTTTATCTTTTTAACTCTGGGAATATTTACTCGAACTGGATTTACAAGTTCTTGCTCTACTTTTTTTATAAGTTTATAAAGTTTGTCGGGAGTGAGTGGCAATTTTAATATGACACTATTCCCAAACGAAGCAGTTTTACCCCAACTCCAACTTGCAGTCGGAATAGTTGCACTTTTTATGTGTTGAAAATATTCGCCGCTTTCGGAATCTTCTATATCGTTTTCGTCACGATATTTTATTACGGATTGATTTTTATTGTTAAAGAAATATTTTGTGTACTTTTCTTTGATTTCTTGAGTTGCTATTCTTTCAGCTAAGTCTAAACCAAAATCAGAATCCGCATATTTGGCAATATAAAAATGTGCATTCCCTAAAGAGATTGCGTAACTGTGAGGAAGTTTAGTTTCAATTAATAGTGAAGCAAAATACACTCGGTTGAAACGTTCTTCTTCATCAGGGAGAAAGTCTTTATACAAGTCCATCCATTTTACTGGAGATTGAGGGTCTTTTCTTGAAAAATAAAAACTAAATGAGTAACCTGAAATTGTTTTTGATTTTGTTAATGTCAATCCCTTGTTTATAAACTCATTTTTCAATGAATCTATTTTGTCGGAGGGTATCCGAAAAATGTTGTAAAGGTTTTCTGTCTCAGGAGTTGACATTGTCGAGAAATTATTTTGTTACTCTTTAAATTGCGGAGTGTCACTTTGCATAGCCTACAACACTTGAATTTACGCTATGCGCATCGCTACCCAATTACAAACACGTACAAGTATTTAGCAATAAACGTTTATAAACATCCCAGGGTTTAAAGGGATTGCAGGTGGTACTTTGTTTTAAAAATAACCCTTCCCCATATAAATACCCAATTATTTTTACCGGGCGGGTATTGCTGCTATTATCCTTGCTGGTATCAGCACAAGCGGAATATTATTTGGCGAGTGGTTTAGCCCTCGCAGATCTACTATCACTCCTTTGTGGTTTTGTTTCGCCATGTAATCATTGGGCTATATTAATTGCATCCCTTCAGGATTGTAAGCGGGAGAGCCAGCCTGGATGACACCATCAAGGCGGGGTTGGCATTCATGCAGGTAGCACAAGTAATTTCAGGAAGGACCAGTTTACCAAAAGATATTTTTTAACCTGACACAGTTTACTTTACAGTCTTAAGGACTTTGACACAGTTTAATTTACAGTTTCCATGACCATCTCCCCAAAAGAAGATGACACACATCTAAAAGAAGATGACCGTCTCCCAAAAGTTTTTTCACTTCTGCCAAAAGATGTTGACCATCCTCCGAAAGTTTTTTCACTTTTACCAAAAATTGTTGGTCACCAAATCGGTGCTGTTTTTCACTCAATTAACACAGACATGGAAAAGAACTTAGCTCAAATAACTTAGCAATTTGCTTATTACAATATTTGTGTTGTTACAAAACCAGGCTGTTTAATAATTTGAAAGCAAACCACCCTGTTGTAGAAAAAAAGTTCCCGCATTTGCAGAGAACAGGGTTGTACTTAACCCCTCTCCGCAAATGCGGGAACCGTCTATTATTTTTCTACCCTTAAAAACTATACCGCAGACCAAGCTGTACCTGGTAAGGGCTGCCGCTCAGTGAAGAAACACCCGCATTGGTATTTACACTGTACACATATTTTTTGGCGGTGGCGTCAAAACTTTTAATGGTATACAGAGAGATGGCACCCAGGCTGTGGTTTACGCCCCAGCTGCGGTTAAACAGGTTGGAAATATTAAACACATCGGCAGAAGCTTCCACCGCATGCTTTTTGTACAGGCGGAATTTCTTGGTAAGCCGCAGATCAAAACTGCCATAGAATGGGTTCACCCCACCGTTGCGCTCCGCCATTTTACCAAAGCTTTCCCGGATATAATCCTTTGTGCCTTTTTCTACACTGGCATTATTTAGAATGGCATTGATACCAGTACGCAGGTATTCCGGTGTGGCAGCGTTATTGGGGTCATAGATATAAGCCAGGTCATTGGTGGCTACAAAATCACCATTTACATTGCCATTTACAATGAGCGAATACCTGCTGCCGCCTACACCTGAAAACCGGATACCTGCATTGATGCCCCAGAAAGAAGGTGCAGACCCATACAACACAATTTTATTCCTGAACTGGTTATCTGAGAATCCTACACGGCTCAGATCCCTGGGATCACTGGCTGTATACTGTACCAGTGTGGCCGTATTGGCCACATTGCCATTGTAAGAAGTATTGTCTTTTGCCTGGTTCCAGGTATAGGAGAAAGAAATCTCCCCATCTTTAAAATACCGCCAGCTGCCATCCAGCACAATAGCTACCTGGCTGTTTTTACCTTTGCTGTCAAGCTCCAGCACACGGCCAACGTCATTGGTTTTACGCCCATTGAGCCAGTTGGCATTACCGTTGCTGGTGCTGATACTTGCTGCCGGAACAAACACTCCCCTGTTGGCCTCTTCTGCAATGGTAAAATAAGGCTGGTCGACCATATTCCTATCCAGGTAGGTATAATTATTTCTGCCCATGGAAAGATAACCGCTGATGCTTACCCGCAGGTTTTTACTGAAGAAATGTGAGTAAGACAAATTGGCCTTGTACACTACCGGCACTTTTGCATCTTTACCATTCATATTGATGGTGGCCATTTTAGGTATGGCAGGATTGTTTAATAAATCCCGGCCCGGCGCTGTTGAGGGATCTTTACGGTACGCAACAAAGTCCGGCGTGGGTACCAAACTACCGGTGAGGTCTACACTCATAATATGAGATCCGTCAAAGAGCATGTTATTGATCATTGAATAAGGGTTTAGCGCAGAGCCCATCACGCCTCCACCAATCCTGATGATATCGCGGCCATTGCGTGCCAGGTCCCAGGTGGCCTGCACACGCGGCTGAATTTGTAAAGTAGCCAGCTTATTGTCTGTATCTAAACCCAGTGCGCTGTGCACGGTTTCATCAAAATTTGCGCGGTCCAGGTAATTGGTATAATCTACCCGCACCCCGGCAGTAAGATCAAAACCCGGAAACAAGGCGGTTTGGGCCTGGGCATATACATTGGGAGAAAGAATATTGAATTTTACATTCATATCGTCTGACGTATAAATCTCACGTGCATACCGGTAAGGCTTCAGGTTGTCGAAATTGCTGAGGCCGGTAAAATAAAAACGGCCGTTGATCTCGCTTCCGTAAATAGAGTTCTGACGGATAAAGCTAACTCCGCCGCCGAAAGTAAATTTAAAGTGCTCTGTATTCAGGTACAGATTATCTACCAGTTCCCAGCGGGTATTGTTAAAGTAATCACCACCGTAGCGCTGACCACCCAACTGGATAGCCGTGGTGTACACGGTTGAGTCTTTGGCTACAGATGAAATATTCTGTACAATGGCGCGTGGAATATTTGCTGCCGGCAATTGGTCGTTGGCAAATAACACATTGTATTCCCAATAATGTTGTAGCTTAAGCTCATTAGTCATACGGCTGTTAAGCGTAGTGCGCAAAGAAGCCATCAACGAGTTGGTAATACTTTTCCTGTTGCTGTACACTTCGTACAGGTTAATAGCGGTATTGTCGCCATCACTCTGGTAATCCATATCGTAAATAAAATTATCCCTGATGGTAAGCACATTCTTCTGTCCCAGCTGCCAGTCAATACGCCCAAACAATGCATGCGTATTTTTCTTTTTATCAAACTGGCCAAACTGGGGTGAATTGACTACCCCATATTTGGTTCTTGCTATTTGCAGGTATTGATCAAGTGTGGCCTGTGTTACATTGTTAATTTTCTCGTCTGACGGCGCCTGGATATTAGCGATGCTAAGCGGGCGGCTGTCTTGCTGACGATCATACGCCAGAAAAAACTGCGCTTTGTTTTTTATGATGGGGCCGCCGATGGAAAAGCCATACTGGTAAGTAGAGAAAGGCTGGTTTCTTTTTTGGCCATTCAAGGCGTAGGGACTGGAAAGCCAGTCTGTACGCATAAACGCAAACGCACTGCCGGAGAAAGTATTGGTACCGGATTTGGTTACGGTGCTGATGGTTCCGCCACCGGCATTGCCATAGGTTACATCGTATTGATTGGTGACTACCTGGAACTCACGTACGGCCTCCATGGTAATAGCATAAGCGCCGGAAGGTAATCCGCCGGAAATAGTGCCCCTGCTGCTCATACCATCTATTGTATAATTGGTAGAAGAAGCCAGTTGACCACCCAGGCTGCTGCCATTGCTTAAAGGAGAAAGTGCAATGAGCGAGGTAAAATTGCGGCCATTCACCGGCAGGCGGGCAATATCCCTGGCCGTAACCGCGGTAGAAGAACCTATATTTTCAATTTTATTACGCATAGAACCGGCGGTTACTACCACCGCCACCAGCTCATCTGTTTTTCTTTGCAAATGAAAAGATACGCGTATCAGATCGCCCTGGTTCAGCGCATAGCCGGTTTGTTTTTCTGCAATCATACCAGCATACTCTACCGTAATGGAATAGGGCAGGCCCAGGGGAAGTTCTTTAAAGGAAAAAGCGCCTTTGTCGTTGGAAAGCGTTCGGTAGGTAAAGCCGGTTGATTCATTCTTTACGGTGACCGTAGCGCCCAGCAATGCCGCGCTATCAGATCCGGTTATTAAGCCATTAATACCTGCAAGATTGGTTTGGGAATGAGCGGTTGCATAAAGACAAAGGATTGCCAATAGCGGCATTAACCGCATGATCATTTTTTGCATACTGAGCGTTTTGGTTTTATTTGCTGCGGCAAATGTCACGCTGCACCATTAACGCTGTATTAAGCCGGGGTTAACTGATCTTTAACAAAAAAGAACCAGCTGTGAGGTAAAAACGATGGCAGCAACTAACTGGGGCATTATCAACAGGCGGGAATATTATTAACTTGCTGTACGGCGTTGCTGTTCCCGTTCAAGGATTTTGCATTTTTATTTTTTACTTTCTTCCATCACACATTCACCACCAGCACGGGTATCTTCAATTCATGCCTTACTTTATTAATGGTTTCACCATATACCAAATCCTTTATACCAGTGTGGCCATGCGCACCCATCACCAGCAAATCTATCTGCTCTTCCTTTACAATGCGCACAATTTCGGCTACACGGTTACGGTAGCCCAGCTTTGCCACTACCTGCAAACCGCGATCCTGCAACTGTTGTGCATAGGCCTCCAGCTGTTCTTTGTCTTTCTTACTTTCCAAATCGTCTGTTGCTTCGCCCAGCAATACAGCGCTCACGCTTTCCACCACATGTACCAGCACATACCGGCTGTCTGGTTTGCCCTGCCCCAACGCAAAAGCCACCAGCTTTTCATCATGCCCGCCAAAATCAAGCGCCACTGCAATTCGTTTAAAGGCAGGTATAGCAAAATCATTGAATGTTTTTATTTGCTGGTGCACGGTAACACCCACGGCATCCTTTCTTCGTTTTTTTATTATGGGAATGGCAATTACAATGGCCAGCAATACCACCAGTATTGTTAAGCCAACTACCACCAGCATTTTTGCAAGCAGGGCATGATCATTGTTCAAAAAATCCATACCCTCGCCAAAAACCATTCTCAGGTTAAGGTATACCAGTACAGCAGCTACCAGCCAGCTTAGCACCTGCGTCACCGGTTTAATGGCAAACGTTCCCATTTTTTCTTTCTCGCTTACAAAATGGATCAATGGTATAATAGCAAAGCCCAGCTGCAGGCTCAGTATCACCTGGCTGAAGATCAGCAGTGCATCAATTTTATCATCTCCCCATATAAGTATGGTAACCACCGCGGGTATGATGGCTACTAAACGGGTAATCAGGCGGCGCAATAGTGGGTTGATGCGCAACAGCAGGTAGCCTTCCATTACAATCTGCCCGGCCAGTGTGCCGGTAATGGTGGAACTCTGGCCAGCAGCAATCAGCGCAATGGCAAACAGTACAGGCGCAATAGCATTGCCCAGCATAGGCGATAATAACTGGTGCGCATCTTTAATTTCCGCCACGTCGGTTCTGCCGGCTTTATAAAATACGGCGGCGGCCAATATCAGTATAGCCGCATTAACAAAAAATGCCAGGTTCAGCGCAATGGTGGTATCAAACATATTTAGCTTAAGCGCATGGCGGATACTTTTTTCATCACGACCAATCTTACGGGTTTGCACCAGCGCAGAATGCAGGTATAAATTATGCGGCATTACCGTAGCTCCAATAATACCAATGGCAATGTACAGCGCCTCTTTACCCGGTATAGAGGGAATAAATCCTGTCATCACATCGCCCAGGTGTGGCTTTGCAAAAAACATTTCTGCCAGGAAAGACAGCCCGATGATGGCTACCAGTGCAATGATGAATGCCTCCATTTTGCGCATGCCCATGCGCTGGAGGTAAAAAAGTAAAAAGGTGTCCAGCACCGTTATAAGCACACCCCATAAAATAGGTATGCCGGTTAACAGGTGTATACCAATGGCCATGCCCAGTACTTCTGCCAAATCGCAGGCGGCGATGGCTATTTCTGCCAATAGGTATAAAATGAAATTAACCGCCGGCGGGTACACTTCGCGGTTTACCTGGGCCAGGTCGCGGCCCCTTACAATACCCAGCCTTGCCGAAAGATTTTGCAGCAGCAATGCCATCAGGTTGCTCATCAGCAATACCCAGATAAGTGCATAGCCAAATTTGCTTCCGCCCGCCAGGTCGGTAGCCCAGTTTCCCGGATCCATATAGCCCACGCTCACCAGGTATGCAGGCCCCAGGAATGCCAGTATTTTTTTTCCTTTGCCCCCGCGGGTAGTATCAATACTTGCGTGCACTTCGCTCAGCGATACATGCGGATGCCCGCTGTTCATGCTGTCCGCGCCGTTGCCCGCAGCAGCCTTGGCCGCTTCATGGGCAATATTATCAGTATTATTATCCGCGTCTTTATTCGTGTTATTTTTTGTTGCCATACGCTACCAATAAATTTTTTGCTACATGTTCACTTATGTTGACCGGCTGCTGGTTGCGGATTTTTATTTCCACCGAACCATCCACCTCAAATTTTCTTTTTACTTCCAGGCGTGTGCCTAACTGAATATTTTTATGTGCCAGCAGTTCAAGCATATCGGCCGACTGATCACTAATCCCATTGACCGTGCCGCTGCTATTCACCGGCATCTCACTTACAGCCGCTTGCTGCAAGGCCGGCATTTTTCCATGCATATCCGGTATGGGATCGCCATGCGGATCCGCTTTCGGAAAATCCAGAAAGGCATCCAGGCGATCCACCAATTTTTTGCTGCTGATATGCTCCAGCTCCTCCGCTATCTCATGCACTTCCTCCCAGCCAAACTGTAGCTTTTCTACCAAAAAAAATTCCCATAACCGGTGTTTGCGAACAATCTGCACCGCCAGTTTCTTGCCTTCCGGGGTAAGTTTTACGCCCCGGTATTTCTCGTATTGCAGCAACGCTTCAATTTTTAATTTCTTCAGCATATCTGTTACTGAAGCCGGTTTTGTTTGCAGCGCATCAGCCAGCGCATTGGTGGTCACACTCTCCTGCTCCTGCTGCAGGTGAAAGATAGCCTTGATATAATTTTCCTTGCTGGCAGAATATTTCATCCCAACTAAATTAAAATTTAGACAAATCTAAAAAAATAAACTGGTATGCTGAAATTTAAACCCCGTACACGGTAGCAAGAGGTAAACATTGAGATAGCGGCAGTGCTTAAGTAATAAGCGCATATACAGCAGTACGCCTACAACAACCGGATGGCCTGGAAAACGCCGGTTTCCCCTGTTGTCGGCGGCCGTGGCGCCGGGTTCACACAAAATGCCTATTTTAGCCGCTAACACCCGGATATTTATGAAAAAATGGATGCTGATATTGCTGCTTCCCCTGCTGGTAATGGCCTGCAAGGGCAAAAAGAAACAGCTTACCGATGCAGAAGGTATAACGGTAACAGATTTTATTGAATTCTTTGAGGAAGTAAAACCTCCTTTCACCGTAGCAGATTCCACCTTTGATAAGAAAAAAACCGATACGGCTTCCATCAATAACAAAACATTTACCAGCTTTGTGCCGGATACATTGCTGCATGGCATTTATGGCAAAAATACAAAGCTCCGCATTTATCCGCTGGGTAAAGTGATAGCCAAAAACAACGATACCTACCTGCTTATAAAAACCATCAGCGCTTCGCAAAAAGCCGCCTGGATACTGGTATTCAATAAAGACAATAAATTTGTAGCGGGCATGCCGCTGCTGGTGCTTGACAATAATCCTGCTACTGCCCAAACCGCCGTGATGGATAATAAATTTTCCATTACCACCAACCGGCAATACAAAGCCACTGATGGAAAAACGATGTATAAAAAGGCGGCCTACGCCTATATCAGCAGCGCTGAAGCTTTTGCCCTCATACTTACAGAGTCCAATGAAACGGAAACAAAAAAAGAATTACTGAACCCCATTGATACATTAGCCCGCAAGAACAAGCTGGCCGGCGATTACCTGCAGAATAAATTAAACATGGTATCCGTGCGTGACAGTAAGAAACCCGGTGAGCTGCTATTTTTTATTCATTTTGAAAAAGATGAAGGTGGCTGCAGGGGCGAACTGAAGGGGGAAGCAAAAATAGTGTCACCAACCAAGGCAGTGTACCGGCAACCCGGCGATCAATGTGTACTGGAAATGAGTTTTGCAGGTAATACGGTAACATTAAAAGAAGATGGCTGTGGCTCTCACAGAGATATTAAATGCTTTTTCGAGGGGCGCTTTGTAAGAAAGCCACCTGCTAAAATACCGGTAAAATCTACTAAACCGCAAAAAAAGAAATATTAACAAGCGCCTCATGGTAAACTTGTTAATATTCTCTTATCATTGATAATGAATTGGTTGCACACAATACAATTGTTTTGTTTTTTTACCGTTATTTTGCGTGCCCTTACATTTTTCTAAAGAATATCAGCAACTATGAGTTTTAAAAAATTTAAAGTACCCTACACCCCCGAAGACCGTTACGCTAAAAAGATTGCATATTTCTCCATGGAGTTTGCCGTACACCAGCCACTGAAGATTTACAGTGGTGGACTGGGTTTTCTTTCAGGCAGCCATATGCGCAGTGCCTATGAGCTGAAACAAAACCTGGTGGGCATTGGCATCCTGTGGAAATATGGGTATTACGACCAGGCCCGCAACCAGGATCAGACCCTACAGGTAACCTGGATGGAAAAAAATGCCAGCTTCCTGGAAGATACCGGCATTAAATTCCAAGTAAATATTCACGAGCACCCGGTATGGGTAAAAGTGTTTTACCTCAACCCCGAAACATTTAAGAGCGCTCCCATATTTTTATTAAGTACAGATTTACCGGAGAATGATTATGTATCGCAAACCATTACGCACCGTTTGTACGATGCCAATGTGGCAACCAAAGTAGCCCAGTTTATTTTACTGGGTGTAGGCGGCGCCAAATTAATGGATGAGATTGGCTTCAACCCCGAGCTCTACCACCTGAATGAAGCCCATGCCATCAGCGCTGCTTTTTACCTGTACCAGAAATTCAATAAAAATATCAATGAAGTAAAAAAGCGCCTGGTATTTACTACCCATACACCTGAAGAAGCAGGGAACGAAAAGCATGATATTTACCTGTGCCATAAAATGAGTTATTTCTGTGGCCTGAGTTTAGAGGAAACCAGGAAGCTAACGGGCATGGGCGATGATCAGTTTAATCATTCACTGGTAGCACTGCGCTTTGCCAAACTGGCCAATGGTGTTTCGCAGCTGCATGGCCATGTATCCAGGGCCATGTGGAGCAAGTACGAAGGTATCTGCCAGATCATTTCGATTACCAATGCACAGAACTATAATTACTGGGCAGATAAGCAGCTATACGATAAAATGGAAAAACAGGATGATGTGTGGTTTGACGATCGCAAGAAATACCTGAAAAAAAGGGCTTTTGAAATTGTTGCCGACCAGACCGGAAAAGTATTTGATCCTAACATATTCACCATTGTATGGGCCAGGCGTTTTGCAGGCTATAAACGCGCTGAACTTATTACCAGGGATCTGGAGCGCTTCGACAGGCTTACCAGCAATACCCGTTACCCGGTACAAATTATCTGGGGTGGCAAACCCTACCCCATGGATTACCCGGCCATTAATGATTTTAACCACCTGGTTCATTTAAGCAAGGGGTATAAAAATGTGGCGGTAGTAGTAGGTTATGAACTGGCGCTTTCTAAAAGAATGAAACAGGCGGCTGATTGCTGGTTAAACAATCCCCGCGTACCCCGTGAGGCATCCGGCACCAGCGGTATGACGGCAGCCATGAACGGCGCTGTGAACCTTTCTACAGACGATGGCTGGATACCTGAATTTGTAAACCACGGTAATAATGGCTTTGTTGTACCCAAAGCAGATTATGGCAATATGCATGTATCGCAGCAGGATGAATATGATCTGAACAAACTGTATGAGATCCTGGAAAATGAGATGCTGCCGCTTTATTACGAGAATTATGAAACATGGCGCCAGGTAGTTAAAAATGGTATGCGCGATGTACGCATCCAGTTTGAAAGTAACCGCATGGCCAATGAATATTATGAGCTGTTGTATAAATAGGAGCTGCTGGCTATAAGCTCTTAGCCCTAAGCTGTCAGCTGTTAGCTGTTAGTAAAAATCATATCAATACCGTCATCCCTGCTGTACAAAACAGCAGGGATTTTTATTTGGCTGCTGTACGAAGTCTCCGACTTTGTACCTGCTATGTTCTTACGGGTCTTTGACCCGATAGTGATGATAGTTTTTTGTTTTACCCGTAGCAACCGCAGATCACTAATCCGGTAAATCAGGTTCCTGTTGCGCAGACAATTATGCAGCAATAGCCCCCTGCAATAAAACTTTTTTTTTAAAAAGCCCCTTTTCTCTTTGCTCTCTTAGCCCTTCTCAAAATCTTTTATGCAATTATATGAAAGCCTGCATCAGGTAATAAATAGATGCTGTATGAATAAGATCGCCGTATATATACTTGCCTTTGTTCTGATCCAAATCCGTCTTCTGGCAGGTGATGAAAAGACCGTGGTGCCTGCTGTTTTAAAGTCAGCTACAGTTTACCGCGCCGGCGCAGAGCTGACGCACATTGCCAAAGCCATTCTGAAACAAGGCAACAATGATTTGTTAATAGAGGGTCTTAGCAACGGGCTGGACATTAACAGCGTGCAGATAGGCACCGATGAAAAACTAACCATTCTCTCCATTGAATTTTCTACTGACTACCTGAAACCAGCTGTAAAATCCGCGGCCATAAAGCGGTTAGAAGATTCACTGGAAACAATCAATAAAGAAACTGCCAATATACAGGTGGTTGTAAGAACAGATAACGAATTACTGGACTTACTGAAAGCCAACCGTGAAATACGGGGTACACAAACCGGCGTAAGCGTGGCGGAATTGATGAAGATGATGGATTATTACAAAACCAAGACCCTGGAAGTACAAAATGAAATAGCGCAGTACCAGGAAAAACAAAACAGGCTGAATGAACTGGCACAAAAAATAAACCGGCAGATCAATGAAGAGTCTCAAAAGAACAATAAAACCGTGGGCAAGTTAATGTTGCAGGTGGTAAGTCCGCTGGCCGGCAACTGCAATCTTACCATATCTTACATAACAGCCAAAGCCTATTGGAACCCATCCTATGATATCCGGATAGAAAACATCAGCAAACCCATCAGCCTGTTATACAAGGCAAAACTGGTACAAACCACCGGTATAGACTGGAAGCAGGTGAAACTAACGCTGGCCACTTCTACCCCTAATCAAAATAATAATGCACCAGTGCTGAAAAGCTGGTTCCTGGATTATACAAATCCCGTAACCAAAATGGAGAATAACCTTTACATGAACTCAATGCAATCCATGCTGCAGGGACGCGTGCCGGGTCTTGATGCAAACAAAGAATTGAGTGAGGTGGTCGTTGTCGGCTATGCAAAAAATAAAAAAGACGAAGAGGACGATGAAGATAAAATCAGCATCCGGGGTAACAGTTCTTTACAAAAATCGCTGACACCATTGTATGTTTTAAACGGCAACGTCATCAGCCAACAGCAATTTCAAAAAATAGATCCTAAAAACATAAAAAGTATGGATGTTTTAAAAGATGCCAATGCAACAGCTGTTTATGGTGCCCGCGCTGCCAATGGTGCAATCCTGGTAACGTTGAAGGACGAGCTGGGCGATTACATCACCGTAAAAGACAATGAACTGAATGTTAGTTTTGACATTGACCTGCCCTATGATGTACCCGGCAATGGCAAAGAACAAAATGTATCATTGAAAGAATTCCAGGTAAATACATTGTACAAATATTATGCAGTACCCAAATTAGATAAGGACGCGTACCTGCTGGGAGAAATAGCAGATTGGGAAGGCCTGAACCTGCTGCCCGGCGAAGCCAATATTATTTTTGAAGGCACTTATACCGGTAAGTCTTATATCGATCCCAATTCTACCATGGACACGCTTAACCTGACGCTGGGCAAAGACAAACGCATTGTGGTAAAAAAAGAAAAATTGAAAGATTACAGCAGCGTTAAATTTTTAGGTAGTAATAAAAAACAGGTGTTTACCTATGAAATAACGGTAAAAAATAACAAAAAAGAAGCCATTCAAATGCTGTTGAAAGATCAGTATCCATTGTCAACCAACAAAGACATAGAAGTGGAGTTGCTGGAAAGTCCTGAAGCAAGTAACAATACTGAACTGGGCGTACTTACGTGGAAACTGCAGCTGGCAGCCGGTGAAGTAAAAAAATTGCGGGTGAGCTATAGCGTAAAATATCCAAAGGATAAATATGTGAATCTTTAAAAGAGTTAAAAGTAGTTCCTGGTTCATAGTTCATAGTTCTTTTGCGTATCTTACTATTCACAATTTTGAACTACGAACTATAGACTATGGACTAAAAACCAGGCGGCGCAGGCACACTGCGTTTGGGCCTCAGCAAATGCTTTAAGCGGCTAAAAGTTTCGGGTTTTATATTGAGGTAAGATGCCAGGTACTTTTGCGGAACCCTTTGCAGCATATCGGGATGGTTGTGCATATAATCCAGGAACCGCTCACGGGTGGTTTTGTTAAGTTGTTTTAAATCGCGCTGGTCTTTTTTAATAAACATTTCCGTAATGATCATACGGCCCAGCTTCTCCGTCTTGGGATACTTTTGGTAGATCATCTGGATATTGGCATGGCTCATAGATAGAAAAGTAACTGGTTCAATGGCTTCAATAATGCAGTCGGAAGGCTGCTGCATATTAAAAGAAATTTCAGAATGGATCATATGCCCTTCCGTAGACAACTGTATTGTTACTTCCTTCTTTTTTACCAGCATGTATTTCCTGGCAAGCCCTTTCATAATAATATTGAAATAGCTATCTATCTCACCAATTTTCAGCACTTTTGTTTTCTTCTCAAATTTCCGGATTTCGAAACAGGGGGCTATCAGGTCAAATTCTTCATGGCTCATATCAATAAAACGCCTGAAATAAGCATGTACCGTATCCAGATAATGTTTGTATAGAATCTGTTCATTCATTATTACAACAATAGAGTTTGTGTTATCCTCTTAATAAATGTTTGTACCGGCTGAATGTCTCTGGTTTCATGTTGAGGTAAGACGCCAGGTATTTTTGTTGCACCCGCTGAACAAGCTCGCGGTTTTCTGTCATGAACCTGATAAACCGCTCGCGGGGCTCATGCCGCAGCCGGTCGTGCTCCCAGATTTCTTTTTGCAGGAGCCAGTCAAGGGTTATCAATTTACCCAATCTTTCCATATGATAGCCCATGCTATAAATTTTTTGCAGGTTTTCATAGCTGAGGGCAGTAAGGGTGCAGGGCTCCAGCGTCTCTACCACATATTCAGAAGGCTTTTGAGAAAGAAACGATACGGAAGAACATACCAGGTCACGCTCTTTGGCAATCTGGGTAACAATTTCTTCTTTATTCTTGTAAAAATACTTTCTGATCAGGCCTTTATTAATGATATATAGATGCTTTTCTACCTGGCCCTTGTGGGTAAGAATTTGCTTTTTGTCGCACTGAACCGTTTCAAGCAGGCTGGACATTTGCTCAAATTCCTGTTCGGTAACATGCGTGAACTGCGTTATATATGCATAAAGGCTCTGCATAGCTATAGGGTTTCGTTAGCTTGTCTTATTCCGCGTTTTCTAAAGTTAAAAAAAAATACCCGTGCAGCAAGATAAAGCTATTAAATCCAGTACAATTACTAAACCTGTATAAAGTAAACACTAGTTGTCGCTTGCAGCATGGCCTGGTAGCAGCTATCTATTTCATTGAGACATGCGGCTCCTGGCTATCATAATGCCTGCTAAAACAGGCTGCCGGTAAAAGGCCATGCCCCGGTGCCGAAACGATTGCCTGCCCTTGAAAAATCCATCAAATTGTGTAGGTTTGCCAATTACTTAAAACAAATACTTAACCATGGCCCAAAAGATTAAAGTAGCCAACCCGGTGGTAGAACTGGATGGCGATGAAATGACAAGGATTATCTGGAAGTTTATTAAAGACAAACTGATCCTTCCATACCTGGAGGTAGACATTAAATATTATGACCTTGGCATGGAATACCGCGATAAGACAGATGATAAAGTAACCATTGAGGCTGCCAACGCCATAAAAGAATTTGGTGTAGGTATCAAATGCGCTACCATTACACCCGATGAAGCAAGGGTTAAAGAGTTTACCCTCAAACAAATGTGGAAAAGCCCCAATGGTACCATCCGCAATATCCTGGATGGCACCGTTTTTCGTGAGCCGATTGTAATTAAAAATATACCACGCCTGGTTACCAACTGGACAGCCCCCATCATTGTTGGCCGTCATGCCTTTGGCGATCAGTACCGCGCAACCGACACCGTTATTAAAGGGAAAGGCAAACTGACCATGACCTTTACACCGGAGGCTGGCGGCGAACCACAGGTATTTGATGTATTTAATTTTAAGGGCGATGGCGTTGCCATGAGCATGTATAATACGGACGAAAGCATAATGGGTTTTGCGCGCAGCTGCTTTAACATGGCGCTCAGTAAAAAGTGGCCACTCTACCTGTCTACAAAAAATACCATTCTTAAAAAATACGATGGCCGTTTCAAAGATATCTTCCAGGAGATTTTTGACAATGAATTTAAGACCGCCTATGCTGATGCGGGCATTGTGTATGAACACCGCCTTATTGATGACATGGTAGCCAGTGCCCTTAAATGGAACGGCAATTTTGTATGGGCTTGTAAAAATTATGATGGCGATGTGCAAAGTGATACAGTTGCACAGGGGTTCGGCAGTCTTGGTTTAATGACATCGGTATTAATTACACCTGATGGAAAAACCATGGAAGCAGAAGCCGCGCATGGTACCGTAACCCGTCATTACCGCGATCACCAGGCGGGTAAACCAACTTCTACCAACCCGATTGCTTCTATTTTTGCATGGACAAGGGGTCTTGCCTTCAGGGGTAAATTAGATGGCAACCAACCGCTGATTGACTTTGCCAACGCACTGGAAGCTGTTTGTATTGAAACGGTGGAAGAAGGTAAGATGACAAAGGATTTGGCCGTTTGTGTACATGGTAATAAAGTAAAACACGGGGACCATTATTTATATACAGAAGAATTCCTGGAAGCCATTGACCAGAATTTACAGAAGAAACTGAAATAATCCGGGCAGTTTCAATTGCCGGACAAAAAAATAAAAAGCGTTTCATCCTTCGATGAAACGCTTTTTATTTTTTAAAACAGGATCCACCGCGGACAACGGTGTAAAACAGGAACAGCTATTTCTTTGTCTTACCCGCACTCCCCACTTTGCCCGTTTTTAAACGGCCATTCTCTTTTAGCTGCTGGTTAATGATCCATTCCAACTGGCCATTTACACTGCGGAAATCATCTGCGGCCCATTTTTCCAGCAGCCTGTACACATCTTCGTCTATGCGTAAGACAAAACTTTTTTTATCTGCCATGCAAAACGGCTTTAATCATAAATACTGTTTTCTTACTGGTAAAGCGTACCCGTATTCAATACAGGCGTTGCTGCTTTTTCGCCGCACAATACCACCATAAGATTGCTCACCATGGCTGCCTTTTTTTCTTCATCCAGGTTTACAATATTCTTTTTACTGAGCATTTCCAATGCCAGCTCAACCATACCCACTGCGCCCTCTACAATTTTAAAACGTGCAGCTACAATGGCGGTTGCCTGCTGGCGCTGCAACATGGCGCCCGCTATTTCCGGGGCGTAAGCAAGGTGACTGATACGTGCTTCTTTTATTATAATACCTGCAGGGGCCAGCCGCTCTGCCAGTTCCAACTCCAGCATATCATTTACTTTGTCGCCACCATCCCGTAGTGTTATTTCTGCCCGCTCATCCTCCATTTGATCATACGGACAGCTGGTAGCCAGGTGGCGCACCGCTGCTTCACTCTGTATACCCACGTACTGCTGAAAATCGGCTACTTCAAAAGCCGCCTTATAGGTATCACTTACCTGCCAAACAATTACAGCCGCAATCTCAATAGGGTTGCCCATTTTATCATTTACTTTCAGCTGCTGACCGTTCAGGTTTTGCGAACGCAGTGTAATGCGGTAACTGGAGTAAAACGGATTTACCCACAGCAAGCCGTTGGCTTTTACCGTGCCCACATATTTACCAAAAAAAGTGCATACGCGGGCATGATTGGGGTTGACTACCATAATACCCTTGAATAAAAATACGGCCAGTAACAGCAGGAAGAATGCCAGTATAATAAGTCCTGGTATGGAATCGCCACCCTTTTTGATGCCGGTTGCGAAACAGGCGATGGCGCCAAGAATACTTGTAACTGCCAATATCAATGCCAGGTAGCCTGACATTGGTTTTAACTCTTTTTCCATGGTAGGTAAATTTAAAATGATATTAATTTGATATCAAAAATAACAAGACGTTCTGATATTGCAAAATACTACCGGCCGAAAAAATATGGAAGGAGAAAAACAGTGTTGAGCGGGAACGCAGGATAACAATTGGTGACAAACCAAAAGCCGGGTCAGTTCGCGTTTGCATGTACATAGGTTAAGGATTGCGACGGGTGAATCAGCCTAATACGTACAGGCACTTAAGAAATCACTCATTTTAAATCCATACAGAGTCTTATTTTTATGAAAAGGCAGGCATTATGAAAAAAACCTTGGGTGTATGTGTGTTCTTTATCATTTTCTTTGCGGTTAGAGCAGGAACTATCGATACCATTTCAGTTTACAGCAGCGCTATGCAAAAAGCGATCAAATGTGTAGTGATCACGCCGGCTGACTATAAAAAATCTACGAAATCTTACCCAGTTCTTTACCTGCTGCACGGTTATGCCGGCAACTACGCCCGCTGGCTTACCGTGGCGCCGCAATTAAAAAATAAGGCGGACGAAATGCAATTGATAATTGTTTGCCCTGATGCCGGTTATGGCAGCTGGTACATTGATAGTCCTGCAGATTCCGCTATCCGTTATGAAACGTTTACAGCAATGGAATTGGTAAAGCATATTGACAGCTCTTACAAAACGTATACAGACAGGGCGCACCGGGCCATCACGGGTTTAAGTATGGGCGGTCATGGTGGACTTTACCTGGCCATACGGCACAAAGAAGTATTTGGCGCTGCCGGATCTATCAGTGGGCTGGTAGACCTCAATTTTTTTCCGAAGGGCATGAATTTTAAAAATCTTTTTGGAGACAGCACCGTGTTTGCCGGCAACCTGCAAAAGAATTCTGTTATCAATGTGGTAGACGGTTTGAAAAACCGGGAGCTGAAAATAACCTTGGATTGCGGCATTTATGATTTCCTGATCATCCCTAACAGAAGCCTGCACCAGAAACTATTAAAACTACGCATTGAGCATGACTATGCAGAAAGGCCCGGCATACACAATGCTGCTTACTGGAAAAACAGCATCGATTACCAACTGCTATTTTTTAAGAAATTTTTTGAGGAAGGAAGACTAAGGGAACAAGGAGAAAAGGGGGAGAAACGGTAAACATTTTTTCCGCTCGCTGAGAAGCTGCTTGCAAATAATTTTTTCTAAACTGTTGCGTGTTGTCGTGGAGCGCAACCCCGGAGATGAACCGTGGCCCAGCCGCCACTTGCTGCGGGTTAAGAAAATTATGCGAATCTTTTATACGGCTTCTGGAAGAGCAGAAAAAATGCCTACTTGCATGCAAGAAAATATGATTCATCCATGGGCCTTTTGCACCGTCTGTTATCTGGAAACACGGGACAGGCAAAAATTTCTTACGCTGCTGTTGTTGTTGAATATAAATACCTGCCGGTATACTTTTTCTCTTTGTTCTCCTGCCACCGGTTTTTTATCATTCCGTGTCAGGATCGTGCTCCTCATTTTCTCCTTGTTCTCCTAGCCAATGATATTACTGCCTGCCTCAATCTTTGCAACATGCGCTGTGAGTATTTTATTCATGCCTTTTTGGTAGGCCGCAGTGGTTTCAGTTACCAGATCTTCAATGGCTTCTTCTTTTACCAGGTTAATGGTACAGCCACCAAATCCGCCACCCATCATTCTTGCACCCAGTACAGCCGGGTTATCCTGCACATGTGCCACCAGGAAATCAAGCTCGGGGCAGCTCACCTCATATAATTTACTTAATCCATAATGTGTTTCATACATCCTGGCACCAAAAGCAGGAATGTTTCCCTGTTCAAGATCTTTGCAGGCTGCCAGCAGGCGGTTGTTTTCTTCTACCACATATTTGCAGCGCTGGTAAATCAGTATATCATCGTGCAGTATATATTTATCAAGCATCTCTACCGTGGCGTCGCGCAGGCTTTTTACGAACGGCTCATGCCGCTGAATCCAGGCCACCCCTGTTTCGCATTGCTTGCGGCGTACATTATATTCAGATGAACCCAGTGAATGTTTTACATTGGTATCCAGTAGTAATATTTTAATACCGTCCATATTAAAAGGCACATATTCAAATTCCAGCGAGCGGCAATCCAGCCTTATAACATGGTTGTGTTTGCCAAACATGCTGGCAAATTGATCCATGATGCCGCACTGTACCCCCACAAAATTATTTTCAGCTTTCTGCGCCAGTTTAACCAGGGTAAATTTATCGAAACCACTTGCATACAGCTCATTCATTGCCAGTGCTACGGCACACTCTACCGCAGCAGAAGAAGATAGCCCGGCCCCTATGGGAATATCGCCCGTAAGCGCCGCATCAAAACCGCCCACCGCCACGCCCGCTGATATAAACTGGTCTATAACGCCCAGTATGTAATTTGGCCAGGACATATCAGCTGACTTTGCCAGCTCCGCCACCGTAGTGGCATAATTCTCTTCCAGGTCAACTGAATGAAGGTGAATCTCATGATCGTCCCGCGGCGTAATAACCACATAGGCAGCCTTATCAATAGCTGCCGGTAAAACGAAACCATCATTATAATCCGTATGCTCACCAATGAGGTTGATCCTTCCAGGAGAGCGGGCCACTATGGAATGCGCTTTCACAAATCTGGTAAGGCTGGCAGGCATCTTGTATTGCTGTGTGGAGTTGTCAACGGCCGCCGGTGTTACTTGTTTATTCATCTTTGCAAAAATCTTACTTTTATAACCTTGCATGCATAGTTATAAATAAATTTTCATTCCCGGTTGATTCAACCGGTAAAATAAAATATTTGTAGCAGATTTTAACTTGCCTGCCCCGCCCACAGCTTCCCGGCTGTTAAAAAAAGCCAGCACTGAAACAAATTGAATACATCCCGTTCCTACCTGGCTTCCAGTAACAGAAAGCTGTAGGGCGCCATCTCCAGGTATTCATGATCATACCCAACTGTAAGTAATTCATCATTCCAGTAATTGTACAACTCCGCCGGGGGATTGCCGTATTCTTTAAAGAGATACCAGGTGAGATGGGCAGTCTCAGCACTGAAATTAAACAGGCAGAACAAGCGCTTCCCGCCGTAACTGCGCAGGTACCCGGCAATATGGATATTATGCGGTGAAAGCCAGGTGATGTTTTTATAGTCGCCCAGCAAAGGCAGTTTTCTGCGGATGCTGATCAGCCGCTGTGTGGCCGAAAAGACCTGCTGCTCAACAGTGCCTGCTACATCGATCCTGTCATTTTTTTTCCAGTCCATTACGGGCCGGTGCATCCACCGGTTATCATAACTTTTTCTATGATCCCTTAAGTAAGAATAGTCATTGGTGTACCCGAGTTCGTCCCCGTAAAAAATCATGGGTACACCGCCAATAAAAAAACTGTGCGCCTGCATCAGCAGAATTTTATTGATAGCGATGGCTATTTTCTCATTGTTGTCTTCCTGCAGGGCTGTCTCCAACCCACACAATGATGCCAGTGAACCGCTAATGCGTGCATCCTGTGTTGTAGGGTTCACAGAAAACAATGCCCCCCTTGCGGGAGACCCCTCATAACCGCCCGCATAATATTCTTTTAGAAAACGCCGGTGCTCATATGCATTAAAACCGGCATTTTGAATCATGTAATCATCGTAGCCCAGGCCAATATCATCGTGGCAGCGGGTATAGGCAATCCAGGAGGTGCCATAAGGTTTTTGCAACAGCTCATGCTGTGCCGCCAGCATTACGCGGGTATCACCGGTGGCCAGCGCATCCCATTGAAGCGCCATGTGCGTGGCATTATAGGCAAAATCACATTCCCTGGCAGTATACAAACCATTTCCAAAATACTTCATAATCTCCGCTGGCGCCACAATGGCCTCACCCAGCAAGGCCATCCCGGGGGCGGGCACCTGTACACATTGCTTGATCAATCTTAAAATGCTGTGTGCCTTCGGCAGGTTCTGGCAGCTGGTACCCACTTCTTTCCAGATAAAAGCCGGCGCATCTATTCTTAATACATCCACGCCCAGGTTGGCATAAAAGAAAATAGTATCCAGCATGGCCACAAAAACCTGCGGATTGGTATAATTCAAATCCCACTGGTACTGGTGAAAAACAGTCATTACCCATTTGCGGCATTCTTCTACCCAGGTAAAATTACCGGGTGAGCTTTCAGGGAATATATCCGGCATGGAAGCATCAAACTTATCCGGCAACTGGCGATCATTGTACATGTAAAAAAAATCCTGGTAAGCGGCATTGCCCTCTTTTGCTTTTTGCGCCCATGCATGACGGTGAGATGTATGATTGAGTACAATATCAATCATAAGGTACATTTTTTCTTCGCTCATTTGCTGCTGCAGTTTTTCCAGGTCCTGCAAGTTGCCGAATCTTTCATCCACTTGCCTGAAATCAGAAACGGCGTAACCGCCATCACTCTCTCCTTCCGGGCTTTTAAAAACCGGCATCAGGTGCAAAAAATTCACCCCCAGTTTTTGAAAATAATCCAGTTTACCGGCCAGATTTTCCAGGCTGCCGCAGAAACGATCTACATAAAAACTCATGCCCGTAATCTCATTGCTTAAAAACCAGTGCGCTGTTGCTTCCTTTTCTTCATCACGCTGCTTTAATGCAGCGGACCTGCTTACATAGGCCGTACAAATGGTCTGCAGCAGTTGTGCAAACGCTTCCTTTGATTGCGGATGATTTTCATACAGTTCCATGTATAATGCATGGATGGCAGTGGCGTTGGCAATAAAACGGGTATAGAATAAAATATCCTTTCCGCCAATATCAATGCCGTGCTTTTTTAGTTCATTGTTTATCTGCTGGTGAAGACTATAATTGTACACGGTGAAAACTATTTTCCTTAATTAAAAATCTGGTTGTTTAAATGTTTGAACGCCTCCATGGCGCCCAGGTATTCACAGGTTCTGGCGCCTGCTTTGTTGGCATTGGCTACTACATGCTGCCATGTTTCAAGTGATAAATGATTAATGGCGTCCAGGCTTTTATCGCTCAGCTGGTACAATACCGCGCCTACAAAAGCATCGCCGGCCCCTGTTGTATCTACCGGTTTTACAGCAATGCTGGGTACAATAGAAGTCTGTTGCTGAAAGCCCAGCATCGTTCCTTCTTTTCCCAGGGTGATGGTAAATACGGCTTTTGTTTTTTCCAGTAGTACAGCCGCCGCGTCTGCCAGTGTAACACAGCCGGTAATCAGCATCGCTTCTTCATCGCTGAGTTTAAAAAAATGACAGCAGTCCAGGAAATTCCAGCTCTGATCAATAAAAGTCTGTTTATTGTTACCAAAAAGCAGGTGCCGGTAATTAGGATCGAAACTGATAAAAATATTCTTCTGCAATGCTTTTTGCAGCAGGCCCTGGTAAGCCGCCTGCAAAGGCCCTGGCAGAAAACCAGTTGCCGAACCAAAATGAATAATCGAAACGCCTTCGAGGTCAATTGCCTCTATCTCCTGGCGGCTTAGCTGTCCGTCGGCACCACGGTTAAAAACAAAATCACGCTCGCCGTCTTCCATGAGTGATACAAAAGCGAAAGTGGTAAAATAGTAATCATCCTTCAGCACCCACCTGGTAGATACACCAAATTCTTCCATTACATCAATCAGGTGCTGACCAAAAGGGTCGTTACCCACTTTGGCAGCCAGTTCTACGGTGCCGCCTAACGCGGCAATAGCGGCCGCTACATTGGTGGGTGCACCGCCGGGCTTCTTCAAAAAATGCTGTCCGGCAGAAAGCGAACTGCCCTTGTCTGTACAGATCATATCTATTAAAGCTTCGCCGATGCAGATAATTTTCATAATTGTTGTTTGAACTGTTAGCTATAATTTATACGCCTTTGACTGTGCCGCTTTGTTTACAACTACGGACTATCTAGCCAATGGCTAATGACTTTTTTAATGCCCTCCCACCGGCAGTACCATGTCTTCTGTCATTTCTGTTTGCCTGATGCGCATAGTAGCCGCTGATGCCAGCAGCAGCAGTACACCTGCAAAGATCATTACGTTACCCGGGTTGCTGTTTAAAAGATGCTTGTAAATAAATCCAAAAGAAAGCGTCTGCAAAATCATAGGTACCACAATCATCATGTTTACAATGCCCATATAAACACCATAGCGTTCTTTAGGTATGCTGTTAACCACCATAATGTATGGCACGCCCATCATACTTGCCCAGGCAATGCCAAAACCAATCATGGGGGCAAACAAAAAATACTTATTTTCTATACCGGGAATAATAAATAAAGACAGCGCCGCCAGTGCCAGGCATGTTACATGTACATATTTAGCGGTGTATTTTTTTGAAAACCATACCAGTGAAAAAGCGAAAACAAACGTTACAATATTATAAAAACCATTTACCAGGCCTGTCCACCCCACCGCTTCTTCATATAGTTTTGGATCTGCAGCGGCTGTAGTATGCCAAACGGATTTGGCAATGCTGTGCGAGATAAACTGCCAGTAGCAGAACATGGCATACCACTGAAATAAATATACAAGTGCCAGTTGCCACAACATTTTTGGCATTACCCCAATGGCAGATACAATTTCTTTAATGGGCTCAAACACACCTTTAGGGTGAGAACGCAGGGCTTTTAATTCTTCGTCTGTTGGGGGTATTTCCGGCGTTTTGTAAACAGACCATAATACTGAACTGATGGAACAGAAAGCGCCGACAAAAAATGATCCGTATACCCAATAGGGAATACCGGTTTGTCCATCGGCTGTTCTTGTTTCTCCGGGTATATTTTTCTGAAATAAATACAATGAAATATTGGCGAGCGTAATACCAAAGCCGGTAAAAAAACTTTGCGTTAAAAAACCAAGTGCCCGTTGTTTGGCAGGTAATTTATCAGCAATAAAAGCGCGGTAAGGTTCCATGGCTGTATTATTGGCTGCATCCAGGATCCATAATAAACCAACGGCCATCCACAACGCGCTGCTGAAAGGAAATGCAAACAAACATAAACTGCAAAAAATAGCGCCAATGAGAAAAAAAGGTTTTCTGCGTCCCCAGCGCGGATGCCAGGTTTTGTCGCTCAGCGCACCAATCAATGGCTGAATTAATAGACCTGTCATAGGTCCGGCTAAATTCAGCAGGGGTAAATCTTCGGGCCTGGCGTGCAAAAAAGTATACAGGGGATTAATGGCTGTTTGTTGTAAACCGAAACTGTACTGGATACCAAAAAATCCAACGTTCATATTTACAATTTGCCAAAAAGACATCATTGGCCGGTTAAGGGACATAAGCAATCAGTTTTTATCGTCGGGCGTGATGTGTCAGATGTAAGCAGGTAAACGCGCAGCTCATATTCAACTTTTCACGATATGGCTCTATTAAATATAACATGAAATTAATAAGAAATTAAAATAAGATTACCCCTTGAATCAAAAAAATAGCAGGTGCTTTTCGTTTTTTCAGGTATAGTACTCTGCACGCAGCACCTGTCAATAACATTTAACGTATCACGCTTCATGGCTGGCGCCTCAACCCTGCGATTTCATATCTTGCACCCACAATTACCAGCTATGATCAACGATATATTAAAATCCCTGAAAATAAATGCGGAAAACGATGCTGCGTCCACGGGTTCAGCCTGGATAAAAAGCAAGGGCGAAAAAATACATGCTTACTCTCCGGTAGACGGACATTTGATGGCGTCCGTTACCGCAGCTGATAAAGATACTTATGAGGCACTGGTTACAAAAGCACAGGAAGCATTCGCTGTGTGGCGGCAGTGGCCCGCGCCCAAACGCGGCGAAATAGTAAGGCAGATAGGCGATGCATTGCGTAGCAAAAAGGAAAACCTGGGGCGGCTGGTATCCTGGGAGATGGGCAAGAGCCTCCAGGAAGGCTATGGTGAAGTGCAGGAGATGATAGACATCTGCGATTTTGCGGTTGGGCTTAGCCGTCAGCTGCACGGACTAACCATGCACAGCGAAAGACCCGGCCACCGCATGTACGAGCAATACCACCCGCTGGGTATTGTAGGCATTATCTCCGCTTTTAATTTCCCGGTAGCGGTATGGAGCTGGAACAGTATGCTTGCCTGGGTATGTGGTGATGTATGCATCTGGAAGCCCAGCGAAAAAACACCGCTTTGTGGCATCGCCTGCCAGCAAATTGCAGCTGAGGTATTTGCAAAAAACGATGTGCCCGAAGGCGTTAGCTGCCTGCTGACAGGCAACCGTGATGCAGGGGAATGGATGAGTAATGACACCCGCATTCCGCTTATATCTGCTACCGGCTCTACCCGCATGGGCAAGGCTGTGGGTGCGGCAGTAGGTGCCCGCCTGGGCAAAAGCCTGCTGGAGCTGGGCGGTAACAATGCTATTATTATTTCTAAAGATGCGGATCTGGACATGTCATTGATTGGCTGCGTATTTGGTGCGGTAGGCACCGCCGGCCAGCGCTGTACCAGCACCCGCCGCCTGATTATACACGAGGCGGTATACGATGCCTTTAAAGCGAAACTGGTAAAAGCTTACGGCCAGTTGCGCATTGGCAACCCGTTGGAAGAGCATAACCATGTAGGCCCGCTGATTGATAAAGATGCAGTGGCCATGTACAGCACTGCTATTGAGCAATGTAAAGCCGAGGGCGGTCACTTTGTAGTGGAAGGCAACGTACTTACCGGAAAAGAATATGAAAGCGGATGCTATGTGCAGCCTTGTATTGCGGAAGCCCAGAACCATTTCAACATTGTACAGCATGAAACCTTTGCGCCTATTCTTTACCTCATGAAGTACAAAACCATGGAGGAAGCCATCGCTTTGCAAAATGGCGTACCGCAGGGCTTGTCCTCTGCAATCATGACGGTAAACCTGCGGGAGGCAGAAATGTTTCTCTCGCAGAATGGCAGCGACTGCGGCATAGCCAATGTAAACATTGGCACCAGCGGCGCGGAAATAGGGGGCGCTTTTGGAGGCGAGAAAGAAACCGGTGGCGGCAGGGAAAGCGGCAGCGATGCGTGGAAAGTATATATGCGCAGGCAGACAAATACCATTAACTACACAGACAAATTACCGCTGGCCCAGGGCATAAAGTTTGATATATAGAAAAGAAGAAATGGTTGATTGGGAGATTTTGAGATGTCAGGCGCCGGCCTAAAAAGTTTAAAAAGGCGAGCCCCGATTGACTCGTTTCGGGCTGTTCTTTAAAACGCAGCATACCGCCCGCACAAAATCTACGGAACCCAAAATCACAAAATAAAAAGCCTTTATTTACGTTGATCTTTATTATCAAAGCGTTATAACAAAGATATCCTATGGCCAAGAACTGCTTTTTGCTGGTTTTACTTTTTTCTGCTGCTTCGTCTTTTGGCCAGGTAAAAATTGGCATTCTGGGCGGCCCCCAGCTGGCTAATATTACAGAGAAAAACAGCCTTTCCAACTGGGACTCCACAACCGGCAAATTTTACTCCGGCAAAAGCGGTATTCATATTGGCCTGATGGCCGAAATTCCATTTGGCAGTGAATCGCATTTCTATTTTGAGCCTGCTATGCTGTACTCCTCCAAGGGCAGAAATTTTTCAAAAGTGCTTGAAACCAGCAGTGCAGACAGTTTCTATTCCTATAACAATACCCAAAGCCTCACTGTTCAGTATATTGATTTGCCGTTAAACTTTGCCTATAAAATTCCGCTTACGCGCAAAAAAACAACCAATTTTATTATCAGCGCCGGCCCCTATGTATCAATGTTTTTCAATGGCAAAAAAATAATTAATCAGAACGACCAGTTTTTCAGCAGCACGGAAAGCAAAAATACCGTGGTAAATAAAACCGCAGAACTGGAAGTGGGTAAAAAAGATGATAGTTACCGCACGTTCGGCTATGGCGTTAACGGCAGGGCGGGTTTTGAGCTGGGCAATATAACACTTACGGCTTTTTACAGCCAGGGTCTTGACAACCTCTACTATGCAGCATATAAAGGCAGTTTCAACCATAAGGTATACGGGGCTTCCCTGGGCATATGGCTGGGTCAAATTAAAGAAGCAGTTGTTGTAAAAGAAAAAGACAAAGACAAGGATGGTATAAAAGATGATAAAGACGCTTGCCCACTGCAGGCAGGTACCATTATCACCAATGGCTGCCCCGATAAGGATGGGGATGGCATTGCCGACAACAAAGACCAATGCCGCGATGTAGCGGGCATCAGCAAATACAATGGTTGCCCGGCGCCCGACCTGGATAATGATGGCATTGAAGACCTGGCAGATAAATGCCCTTCCGTGGCCGGCCTAGCCAAATACAGTGGATGCCCTTTTCCGGACACGGACAATGATGGTGTAGACGATGGAGCAGACAAATGCCCGGCTGTTGCTGGTTTAGCAAAATACAAGGGCTGCCCGATACCCGATACGGATCATGATGGTATGAATGATGAGGCAGACAAATGCCCCGACGCGGCCGGAAAAGCGGAAAACGAAGGATGTCCCGTAGTTATTAAAGAAGAAATTAAAAAACAGGTCAGCTTTGCAGCAGAAAATATATTCTTCCTTACCAATAGTGCTGAATTACTTAAGAAATCATACCTGCCATTGCAAACGGTCGCCCAAGTATTAAAAGCTAACCCTGCACTGATGCTGGTGGTTAACGGCTATACTGACAATACCGGCACGGAGGCCGCTAACCTCACCGTTTCAGGTAAAAGGGCGCTGGCAGTTAAAAATTATCTTGTTAAAAATGGCGTTGACCCTGCCCGCATTACCAGCAATGGATATGGCCAAACCAACCCCGTAGCAGACAATGCTACAGCGGAAGGCCGTACTAAAAACCGGCGGGTTGAGTTAAAACTTCAGTAAGGGGTGTAATAAGTAGGATCAGCAATTGGTTCTTCCTGGTTCGCGGCCAATTGCCGGAGGAGCAAAGGATTATGAACGTGTAATCGTAAACTGTAGGATTAGCACGTTGAAAATTAAATAAAGGTCGTCTCCCGGCACGGGTTAAAATATTCTTAAAAGCGGGCTATACGAACAACCTGTTTGTCCTCTTCCTGTTCTCTGTAAAGAAGATTGGTTTTCTTTTACTAAAAAGGAAAACCATTTTTAATGCCCCGGAAAGCTATAAGGCTGAGGCAGTGTATTAACATCCTGTTTTGCAACTTGTATTTTTTTATGGCAGCCAATGTCTTTTCTTTTTATATTTTTACCGGCTATCAATCTGTTCACCTTTTTTAATCAATTTTTGAATGAAAGTAATGATGCAACTGTGCCTGGCGGGCTTCTTAGTATTATCTGGCCTGCATGCTTTTGCGCAGGGCACCAGCTTTAAAAATGTTCCCAAAGGCTGGCACCTGATGGACAAAGAAAAAGATGGCTTTTCCGGCATCAGCCTGGACAAGGCTTATGAATTCGTCCGTTCCAAAAAACTGAAGAGCAAGACCGTAATTGTGGCGGTTATAGATTCTGGTGTGGATACGCTGCATGAAGACCTGAAAGGCATTTTGTGGAATAACCCAAAAGAAATCCCGGGAAATGGCATTGATGATGATAACAATGGCTACGTAGATGATGTATATGGCTGGAACTTTATAGGCGGTAAGGATGGCCGCAATGTGAAAGAGGATTCTTATGAAGGCGCGAGGGTGTATTACAGGTTTAAAAAAATGTATAGTGGCCAGAAGGTTGATACAGGTGCTATGAGCAGTGATGAGAAAGAGCAGTATAAAATGTGGCAAAAAGCAAGGGTAACTATAGAAGGCGGTGCCGAAGATGGCGAAGAGGTGGACGTGGTGTTTTTAAAGAGAGCGCTGGAAGCAACGCTTAAAAGCGATAGCGTGCTGCAAGTCATCCTGGGTAAAAAAGAATATACCGGCACAGAGTTACAGCAGTACATTCCCAAGTCGTCTGAGGAATCAAAAGCAAGAAGCAGTTTCCTGTACTTATACAAGGCTACCAAGAGTGAAATGGAAACCAGCAATAAGGAACTGGCCGATGGTTTTAAAGAATATGTAACCAGCCAGGAGCGCAAAAAAGAATCAGCTGACAAAGCACCGGAAAATTACCGTGCTGATATTGTAAAAGACAATGAACTGGATATTAATGATAAATTTTACGGCAACAGTGATGTGATGGCCAACACGCCTTTTCACGGCACTTTTTGCGCTGGTATTATTGGCGCCAACCGCAGCAATACCGTTGGTATCAATGGCATTGCAGACAACGTAAAAATAATGATGATACGCGCCGTGCCTGATGGCGACGAGCATGATAAAGATATTGCGCTCGCTATCCGCTATGCAACAGACAATGGCGCCAGCGTGGTAAACATGAGTTTTGGAAAAAGCTTTTCTCCTGAAAAGAAATGGGTAGATGAAGCAGTTAGATATGCAGAGAGTAAAGGTGTGTTACTTGTGCAGGCCGCAGGCAACAGTTCTGCCAATGTAGATACGGCTGATAATTTTCCTAACCCAAGAATACGGGCTACCAAAACAACGGCCAGCAATTATATTACAGTAGGCGCCAGTGGCGATCCCGTTGATGTGCAGGAAGGCGGAATGGTAGCATCTTTTTCTAATTATGGAAAAAGCAATGTAGATGTATTTGCACCAGGTGTAAAAATATATTCTACTATGCCGGGTGGCAACACGTATGGCAATTCGCAGGGTACCAGTTTTTCGTCTCCAATTGTGGCAGGTACGGCAGCATTCCTGCTGGAATATTTTCCCAATTTAACCGCACAGCAATTAAAATATTGTATAGAAAAATCAGCAAAGTCGCCCGGTGTTAAAGTGAAAAAACCAGGCAGTGCTGACATGGTGGATATGACTGAACTGTGTAAAACGGGTGGTATGCTCAACGCTTATGAAGCTGCTAAGGTAGCTGCTTCATTAAACACTGCGGAAACGCCTGGCAAAAAGTTGCCAAAATCAAGTTTGAAGAACAACAAGAAAGGATAGATTCTTTTGATATTTATAATAAAAAAGCCCTCGTTTGTGAGGGCTTTTTTATTATAAATATGATCAGCAGTATTGATAGTATTTGACAGATAACGATCGGTGCCCCCACCCGGTGATTTGGTGCGGCTATTGGAGCGTCCTGCAAATTCCTTGTATGCCTGTTTTCGTTTCTCCTTAGCTTTGTAAAAAAAATGAATTCAAAGCAGGAAGCGATAGCAGGCGGTGCATTTCTCAACTATATTGGCAAAGCAGCTGAAACAGATGTACTGGCAGCCATCATCAGCAATACAAAGGCTTTTAAAAAACTGCTGAAAGATATCCCCCGTAAAAAAAGAAACCATGCTTATGCCGCAGGCAAGTGGACCGTGAGGGAATCAATCCAACACATGATTGACGCAGAAAGAGTATTTGCGTACCGGGCATTGAGGACTGGCCGGATGGATAATACCCCTATGCCGGGGTTTGATGAAAACAGCTGGGCCACCGCTGCCAACAAAATTCACCGGAAATGGAAAGACCTGGTAAACGAATGGCTGACCGTTCGCAAGGGGACAGAAATCTTATTTGCGTCCCTCGGTCATGAAGAACTGGTTTTTGCAGGCGTGGCCAGTAACCAGCCTATCAACGCGCTTGCGCTGGGCTTTGTAATTGCCGGCCATACACAACACCATATAGATATTATTAAGGAACGTTATCTGTAGCCTGTACCAGCGTCCGGAAGGGATTTTGGGAGAAAAAAGGAATACCTCCGCGTTGGCATCACCACCCCTCCTAATCAGGCTTCCCCTGGTAGCAACGCAGTCGCTACGCAAAGGCTGTAAGTAACGGGCGCGGTTACCAAAACTTATTATACAAATTGATATCCATTAAAGCTTCTGGCATCCTAATTGTTTTACTAACTATGAAATAATTTATATACACCCTGCGTTTCTGTTTAAATATCCAATAAATACATACACTTAGCTATCATGAAAAACTCCACTAAATTATTCTTCTTCATTCTCGCCGTTTCTTACACCATTTTTTACGCTATTGTTGCTGTTATCAGTTAAGCTTTTGCAATCAAAAGGCTCCGCCTTATTTTTGCTGCATGATTTTACCCGCCGGCATACGTATAAGATCCATTGATTCCAGGGATAATGCAGCCATGGCTGTAATCATCCGGGACTCGCTGTCAGAATTTGGCGCCAATAAACCCGGTACCGTATTTTACGATCCTACAACGGATGCATTACATGCACTTTTTCAGACCCCCGGTAGTTTTTACCTGGTGGCAACTGAAAATGATCAATTACTGGGAGGGGCAGGCATTTTTCCTTCAGCGGGTTTGCCTAAAGGCGTTTGTGAATTGGTAAAAATGTACCTGCACAAGGCAGCCAGGGGCAAGGGGCTTGGCCGCCTGCTGATTAATCAATGTCTTGAAAAGGCATCAGCCATGGGTTATAAAAAAGTTTACCTGGAAACCATGCCGGAACTCGGCAAAGCCGTAAGCGTTTATGAAAAGTTCGGCTTCAGCTACCTGGCCGGCCCAATGGGTAATACGGGTCATTTTGGATGCGATGTGTGGATGATCAAGGAACTTGAAGAAAAGACACCTGAGGTCTGATATATGAATGCCTGATTTCTTCAATCCGGCATTCAGGTTTAGAGCGCTGTTCTTCCCATTTTTCAACATTGAAAATAAAAAGAGGGTTTCGATTGAATATCAAAACCCTCTTTTATTTATTGTATACGCAAATACCCGCCAGCATGTCCAGGAAATAAAGCGGCAATACATATGTTCATTGAATTGCCATTACGAATAGCAGATATCAGCAATCGGCAAATAGTCATCAGCCTTTATTTACCTCTCACCCTTGCAACTTCGCCGCCCAGTAAGTGTACCTGGAAACCTATGCGGAATAAAAACCCGTTGGTTGGGTCATACGTTTCTATTTTAGTCCGGTTATAGCCTGCGAGTGCCTCCAGTGCTACATTGCTATTAATAAAATAGGCACCACCGGCACCAATGAAAAAGCTGGTGGTGGTAGTGGTGGTCTTATCAAATGAAGCTACTTTTACGCCGGTGCTGCCTACATTAAAATCGGCATGTAAAAAGGGCTTAAAATCAGAATCCTTAATATTAAAATAATACCTGGCAAATGGCCCTGCCGAAAAGCTGGAATATTTAGTATCCTCCTGCTTTGCAAAGCTCAGGGTAATCTGGGCGCCTGCAACAAAATTCCTGGCGAAAAAATATCCTGCAGAGGGCATTAAAGCAAATTCGCTGTTTCCTTTGGTGGTATTAATTCTCATGTTTCCACCTATCATCCAGTCGCCTTTATCCGTTTGTGCATTTACTACAGTAGCCATCACCGTTACAGCAAGCAGGCTCATTACAATTTTCTTCATAAACATTTTTTTAAAATTTAAAATCATTCCAGTTTTCATACGGTGCAAATACGGGCAGTGTTATTTTCCAGACAGTATTAAATATGGCAAAGTTGCATGGGAGGCCGTTTTCACGAAACTTTTTTCACTTCATATACCGGGCTGAACAAATACAATTTTCCAGTTTCTACTTCCATGCACTGAAATCTTTTCCTGAGCCTTTTCCCTTTTTTAAAAACCTTGCCATCGTCGAGCGCAAACAGGGCGCCATCGGCCAGTTCCTCAACCAGCAGCATGCCTTCCTCTTTTTCATCGTAACCGCGCAGTACCCGCATCAGCCCTTCATCTGCGCAGCTGCTCGCGGGCAGGTTGTGCAAAGATGATTGCAGGGAGGCAACAATATCTCCTGGAAAAATTTTCATTTCCAGAAATTGTAATAGCAGGTTTTTATAAACCTGCTTCCATTCTTTTCCGTGGGCATTTACACGGTTGCCATATTCAATAAAAGTAACCAGGTGGGCCAGCTCATGTATAAGTGTTATTAAAAAAGCGTAGTGGTTAAGGTTTCCATTTACGCTGATGCGGTGCGCGGCGTTGTTGTGCGCATGCCGGTAATCACCCAGCACCGTCTTTCTTTCGCGGGTAATGGTTAAATGTACCTTGTATTGCTGCAGCAATGCAAGCGCGGGCGCCGCGGCAGCTGCCGGCAAATAATTTTCCAGGTAGGTAAGCGGATACTCCTGCTTAGGCATTGCGGCGGGCTTTGTTCCACTGCATCAGGCTGCGCATTTCAAGCAGCATATACAGAAAATATAAAAACACGCAGGCAAAAATGGCGGGCTTGTTTACCCTTTCCCGCTCTATCAGTATATAAATAATTACCGCAATGAGGCAGACCAGCAATTTTAAAAACAGGCCGCTATAAGTATTGCGCAGGAAACCCAGTGTGGTTGGATGTGACATGGCACGCTGGTATAAAAGAAGTGAGACGAGGCTAACGGCAAACAAAAGCAGATTGCCCACAATAACCACTGAAGGGTCAACACCCCAGCCCAGCAGTTGCTTTTTACCAAGAATCAGAAATGCTGTGGTAATGCCATACACAACAATCAATGGAAGAATTGTTTTATTAACCTTTGGGCTGTTTGTCATTGTTCTTTGGGCCGGTTTCTTTTATAATCTTGTAGATTATAGCGGCCAATGTAAGCAAAGGTAACAACCACGACAATATGGGAAAAGAAAGCTTCAGCCATTTATCAGCTTTGAGGCCAATAAACACGGCTATGCCAAGACTCACCAGCATTTGAGTGGCCAGTCCGGCATAGCGCATTAAATCTTTATTGTTATTATTTGACTGCGGCGACATTGTTTTTCTCGAACGGCTTCACCTCCACCTTTTCCGCTGCTTTCTCTGCTGCAGCAGGGGTTAGGTTCATATGGCACTCGCCGTTAAATGTGGCTGTAGGCTCTACCTGCAATTTGCCTGCATATATATTGCCCTGGATAATGCTGCTGCCTTTCAGCTGAAGCAGTTCCTTTACTTTAACTGCACCAGTTACTTTTCCAAGGATATCTGCTTGTTGGCCATTGATATCGCCCTTTACGGTACCATTGGCGCCAATGATCACTTTGGCAGTACTGTTGATGTTACCTACCAGGGTACCATCAATACGTAAATCGGCGTTGGAATTAATGTCTCCGGTGAGTGTGGTGCCCGCACTGATAAGGCTTGCGGCGCTGCTTCCGCTTGTTTCAGCGAAAAATTCGGATTTGGATTTTCCTTTAAACATAAGTATCAGATTTTAGTCGTTTATTTTTTCAGGCGGGGGCAGGTTTAGCGCTGTAGTATCCAGCTTTACCGAAGTATTGCCCTGCAAAACCCCTTTAATACCCTGCAGGTACTCATCTTTGTACCTTACCGCATGCTCTAACGAATCAGTGCGTATTTTTAGTTCACGCAGCTCCCTCGTATTATTCACATCTCCATAACCGGGTATATACAGCTTAAGCGGTGTAAACACGATCAAAGCCACCGTTAGCCCCGTAAGCACAACAAATATTGTGCTCAATAATATGTAGACGCTCATCCTGGATAATTTGAACGTTACCACCTCTTCATAGGTGTCGTCGTTCATTACCACCAGTCTGTAACGGTTTCTCAGGCGTTTCAGTGTTGTATCGGCATCAAATAGTTTGGCCATGAAGTAAAAATAATTAGAAATGTCTGATGTCTGATTTTTTGATGTCTGATTTCTTCCGCCTCCATTGCAAAATAAGTATTGCGCTTTATTTTGGATTATAAACGATTTGCGGTCAGCGTTCATCAAAAGACGTCAAGCTGGCCCTTAATCCCGAATCCGGCCGTCAGAAATGCTGGCGGTACACCTTTTCCGGTATTGGAACGTTAAAAAAATGTCCGGTATTGCCAATTCAGGGAAATCCAACATCAAAAAATCATACATCAGACATTTTCTACAATAAATTTGCTGAAAATCAGTTATTAAGCGTTTAGCTTGCGGCTAATGATGTATAAGAACCTGACACGGATAACAGCTATTTTTTTATTTCTTATACTGCCCCCGGTTGTGCATGCACAGTCAGGCGGTCTCAGCTTTGATCTGCCCAAGCCAAAAAAATTTGAAAACCGCAAGCTCCGCTCAGAAAAAACCGGCGAAAAGAAATTCACTATTCCGCGCAGGTTCATGCAGAATACCACTACGCATTATAATTTCTATTTCAATGCCAATGAGAAAATAAAGGAAGTGCTGGACCGCGCCAAAACCGCGCATAGGGATGATTACACCAAACTCCTCTCCTTTTACAACTATAATTTTGAAGAAACCTCGCAGTATAAAACAGAGCTGGATTCTGTTATTTATAAATCAACCGCCGGTATCTTACTGCATGATCTGCGCAGCAATTGGGTAGACAATCTCTACCTGCTGATAGGCCGCGCTTATTACCTCAGGAAAGATTTTGATTCCGCTTATCTTACTTTTCAATACCTCAATTACAGCTTTTCGCCCAAAGAAAAAGATGGCTACGACAAGGTCATTGGCAGTAACTCAAATGAAGGCGGCACCGCATTTTCCATTGCTACCAGTGAGAAAAGAAATATTGCCAAAAAATTATTATCGCGTCCGCCCAGCCGAAATGAATCGCTGGTATGGCAGATAAAAACATATATCGCCAATGATGAATTACCGGAAGCTACCGGTCTTATCCAAACGCTTAAATACGATCCGCTTTTTCCGGCCCGTTTAAAAGCCGATTTAAATGAAGCGCAGGCCTGGTATTTTTATAAGCAGCAAAACTGGGACAGTGCAGCAATTTACCTTGAAAATGCATTGGGCAATGCGGCCAACACACAGGAAACTGCCCGCTGGGAATACCTGATAGCCCAATTTTATGAAGCATCCGGCAAGCACGACCTTGCCAAAGGTTTTTACGATCGCGTAATAAAGCACAGCATTAACCCGGTGATGGAAGTATACGCCGTGCTGAACAGTATACGGCAAAGTGAGGGAACCGATGAGAAGGCCATACAAAGCGCCGTGGATGCACTTGCCAAAATGGGCCGCCGCGACAAATATGTGGCGTACCGGGATATCATCTACTATACAGCAGCACAAATTGAACTTGACAGAAAACAACCTGCAGCAGCTGAAGCTTTTCTGGAAAAAAGCATCAGGTACAGTTTCGATAATCCCGCACAAAAAAGCAGGTCTTTCCTCGCGCTTGCAGATATTAATTTTAATAAACGTGATTTCATCAATGCCAAACGCTTTTATGACAGCACCGATATTAATAGTATAGCGCCCGAAGATCAGGATGCATTCCGGGCCCGTAAAAATACCCTCACAACTGTCGCCAACAAACAACTGATCATCAACCGGCAGGATAGCTTACAGAAAATTGCGGCCATGCCGGAATTGGAACGAAACGCATTTGTAAAAAAATTACTGAGGCAGCTGCGCAAACAACAGGGACTTAAAGAGGAAGAAGTTAGTTTTGGTAATACTACCCCCGGATTTGCTGGTAATACCGGCACTGCTCCGGCTGTGGATCTTTTTAGTGCGCCCGGCAGTAGCAAAACTGACTGGTATTTTGCCAATACTTCTTTGAGGGCAAAAGGTTTCAATGACTTTAGGGCAAAATGGGGCAACCGGCCCAATGCCGACAACTGGCAGCGGAGCGCCGCCATTAAGCAACAGGGTATCAACTCCATTAATAACGGCACTGATCCTAAACAGGCCGGTATGCTAACGGGGCAGATAGCAGCAGATGAAAAACCATTGAGCCTGGAATCTTTAAAAGACAAATTACCGCTTACCCCGGAAAAATTAAAAATATCCAATGATTCTATCCTTAATGCCCGGTTTGAAATGGGCAAAGCATTGCAGGATAACCTGGAAGAATACGCTGACGCGATAGACGCATATGAAAAATTACTCAGCCAGTTTCCGGGCTCTGCACTGGAAGAACAAACTATCTTCAATCTTTATTACTGCTATAAAAAAACGGGCAACCGCCAAAAAGAAGCAGAGATGAAACGCCTGATGGAAACAAGGTTTGCCAACAGTAAACTTACCGGAATTATTAAAAACCCGGTTCCCGCAGATACCGGCCGGAAAAAAGAAGGCGGACAGGTGTATGATGAAGTGTACAATCTTTTTATAGAAGGTAAATTTACAGAAGCCCTGAGTAAAAAGAAAGCAGCAGATAGTTTATACGGAAAATACTATTGGAGCCCGCAGCTATTGTATATAGAAGCAGTCTACCATGTACACGAACGCAATGACTCTGTGGCTTCTGTTGTGCTGGGCAATATCAACAGTCTTTACCCTGGTACGCCCATGGCTGCCAAAGCAAGAAATATGATTGATGTATTGGGCAGGCGTAAACAAATTGAAGATTACCTGACCAATTTGCAAATTGAAAGGCCGCCGGAGGACAGCAGCGCTGCACCCGTTACTACAGCAGCACCAGTAACAACATCCATTCAACCACCAATTACAAATAGTACTGTAAAACCTGTTACCGATACTTTGCAGCTGGTAAAAAAACCAGCAGCTGTTAAAGCGGTAAAACCAACAGTAACGGATACTGCACAGCTTGCCAAAAAGCCGGCTGTTATCAAACCCGTAAAACCTGCCAGCATTGATACGGTACAGGTTGTAAAAAAACCGGCAGCACCGCCTGGTTCATTTATAAATACACCGGAGCAGCCGCATTATGTAGTGCTCACGATGGATAAGGTAGACCCTGTATATGTAGGTGAGGCAAAAAATGCGTTTAGCCGGTATAACAGGGAAAAATACAATAATAAATCTATTGAGGTTATTCCGTTGCCGCTTACAGATGATATGCGCTTTGTACTGATTGGAAAATTTGAGAACGCTGCCGCGGCCCTGGATTATCTGGAAAAAGCCCGTACACTGGCTGCATCGGAAATTATTCCCTGGATGCCCGCGGCTAAATATTCCTTTATCATTATTACCGACAACAACCTTGAACTGCTGAAAAGCAATAAAGATGTTCCGGCATATAAGAAATTCCTGGTACAGTCTTTTAAAGACAATTTTAAGTAAGCTGCGCTTTGCAGGCTTTTAACCTGGTCATTTTTTGCCCTTATTTTCTTAAGAATTCTTTATTTTTTACCGCTGGCTTATTTACTATTTTCGGGTAAGATTTTTGCTTTTACCTTCTACTTATCTAGTTATTATGAAAAAATCAGTTCGCATTTTCTGGGCAATAACAGGCATTGGCACAGGTGCATTTATCCTTTTCCTGATACTGCTGAATTTTGGCGTGTTTGGAGAAATGCCTTCGCTGGAAGAACTGGAAAACCCGTCGGTATTACAGGCAACCGAAATTGTTGCCAATGATGGTACGCTCATGGGTAAATATTACCTGGACCGGGGCAACCGCAGCTATGTACGGTACAGCGATATATCGAAGCATGTGGTAGACGCACTCATATCAACTGAAGATGTACGTTTCTATGACCATTCCGGCATTGACGGCAAGGGCGTAATAAGGGCCGTGGTTCGCCTGGGCCGCGATGGTGGTGCCAGTACCATTACCCAGCAGCTGGCACTGAATATGTTTAATGAGCGGGCCCGCAATCCCCTCGTGCGCATCATTCAAAAATTAAAAGAGTGGACCATAGCGGTAAAGCTTGAACGCAATTTTACCAAGGAAGAAATACTTGCATTGTACCTCAACATTGTTCCTTTCAGCGATAATATTTATGGTATCCGGAATGCTTCTCTGGCATTTTTTCAGAAAGAACCGGATCGCCTGGAAATAGAAGAGGCGGCCGTACTCATTGGCATGTTAAAAGGCAATAGTCTGTACAACCCGCGAACCCGCCCCCTGGCCGCCTTTAACAGGCGCAACACGGTTATAGACCAGATGCAGAAAAATGATGTTTTCAGTGAAGCGGAAGCAAAAAAACTGAAACTGAAACCTATTCTGCTGAAATATAAAAAACTGGACGAAAATGCCGGCCTGGCGCCTTATTTCAGGGAAGAGTTGCGCTCAGACATCAAAGCCTGGTGTAAAAATCATACAAACCCTGCTACCAATAAACCATATGATATTTACCGCGATGGTTTGAAAATTTATACCACCATTAACCCGCGCATGCAATTGTATGCGGAAGAAGCGGTGGCCCGCCACATGCCCACGCTGCAAAAAGTATTAAGTGCGCAGCCGTCGCTCAAAACCGGCAAAGTCTGGAAAGAACACGAAAACGTTTTGCTGACGGCCATGAAAAACAGCGATCGCTGGAAAAATATGAAGGATGACGGTATCAGTGAGACCGATATAAAAAAAGCTTTCAATACAAAAACAGAAATGAAAGTGTTTGCGTGGAATGCACAGCGGGAGAAAGATACACTGATGACACCATACGATTCTATCAAATACCAGCGGCAGATGCTGCAGACATCATTTATGGTAATGGACCCTATCACCGGTGAGGTGCGGGCCTGGGTAGGTGGCATCGATTTCAAAAACTTTAAATACGATCACGTAAACATAGATACCAAACGCCAGGTGGGTTCTTCTATCAAGCCTTTTTTGTATTGCGAAGCCATTGAGGAAGCAGGTTTTACACCGGAAACACCAGTAGAAAACCAGGCACAGAATTTTCCCGGCTATGGTATGGTGCCGGCAAAAGGCGGTTGCGGCAAGGGCGGCGGCGTGGTTACGATGTCTACTGCACTTACCTGGTCTATGAACTGCGCTTCTGCGTACATTATGAAGCAGGTAACTCCCCAGCGCTTTTCAAATTTTATCAAGCAAATAAATATTCCTACAAAAGTAGAAGCCTATCCATCTATGGCCCTCGGCGCCTGCGAGCTCTCTATGTATGAAATGCTCTGGGGGTATACCATGTTTGCAAACAGGGGCATTAATACCAAACCCATTTACATTACCCGTATTGAAGATAAAAACGGTAATGTGCTGGAGAGTTTTCAGACAAACATGAAACAGGTGATCAGTGAACAGGCGGCATACACTATGGCAAGAATGATGCAGGGGCCGGTAGACTTTGGTACCGCTGCAGGCTTGCGTGGACGAATAGGCGCCACTGAAATGGGCGGTAAAACAGGCACTACCAATGACAATTCTGATGCATGGTTTCTCGGCTACACGCCGCAGTTACTGGCAGGTACCTGGATTGGTTGTGATGACCGCTTTATACGGCTGGAAGGCGGATTGGGATACGGTGGTAAAGCGGCCATGCCTATCTGGGAATATTTTTTCCAGAAAGTGTATGCTGATAAAACGCTCGGTATTGACAAAGAAGCCCGCTTTCAGCAACCGGAAAACATGAATAATGAAAGCCTCCGCGATTATGACAACGCAATAGAGAAAAACACGCCACCCGGGGCAGAAGGCACCGACCAGGGAAATGGTGGCGCCAATGATTATATTAATTTTGATAAAGACACCACCCGCGTACCGGTAGAATCCAAAATTTCTCCTGATGAGCAAAAAGTTTTGAACGAGGCCAATAAGCCTGCAAAGAAAGATGAAGAGAAAAAAAAAGATGATGTAAACACCCCGGAAGAAAAGAAGAAAGGCTTTTTTAAACGCCTGTTTGGCAAAAAAGACAAGAAAGACAATTAAAATATTTAATACCTGTTAGCTGAAAGGCAAATCATATGATAAGTATGCTTTGCCTTTTTTTTTATTCGAAGCTTGCAGCTGTTTCTCCACTCAGCTATTGCCTGCGCCATCAATCATTCAGGATACACATTTCTACCAATGGAATACGCGTAATAAACCGGGAATATTTTATTGACTATATTCGGATAAAAGCAACAGCATCGATTTTTCCAATCCAAACAACTGACACTTTTGCAAAACAACCGACGCATACTTTCAATAGACGCATTCAGGGGAATCACCATTTTTGTAATGGTGTTTGTAAATGAGCTGGCAGGCGTAAGAGATATTCCACTATGGATGAAACACATGCCTGCCGATGCGGATGCCATGACTTTTGTTGACCTTGTTTTTCCGGCCTTCCTATTTATTGTGGGTATGTCTGTACCGTTTGCTTTAAAAAACAGGCAACAGAAGGGAGATAGCTTTTTGCAACTGCAGTGGCATATAATATGGCGTACACTGGGCCTGCTAACACTGGGTATTTTCCTCGTCAACGGAGAAGACGGCTGCAATAAAACAGCCACTGGTATGCCATTGCACGCATGGTTACTGCTCTTTTATGCTGCCGCTATCCTTACCTGGAATGCATATACTTTTAAAAATAAGACCTGGCATTATATATTGCGCATTACCGGTATAGCCGGCTTAGTTGTACTTGCTTTTATTTACCGCGGCACGGACGGAATTACCGGCATGCGGCCGCATTGGTGGGGTATCCTGGGCCTGATTGGCTGGGCCTATCTGTTTGCCAGCATTTTTTACCAGTTAGTAAAAGGCAATATATTTCTACTGCTGGCCCTCATAGTTTTTTGTATGGCGTTTACATCATTGCCAGACAACCAATTATCCAGGACAGTAATCATCTCGGCTGGATGGATGCACAACGCGGTCATGCAGCACATACGTCGGTGGTGCTTTGCGGCATTGTATTATCGCAAATTTTCTTTGCAGCAAGACCAACTTTAACCAATCAAACATGCTTCCTGCGGGCAGGCGCGTTTATGGCAGCATTAGTTATAGCCGGTTACCTGCTTCGCCCGTACTTTAAAATATCTAAAATTTATGCAACGCCTTCTTGGTGCCTGTACAGCGCTGCCATCTGCTGTATTATTTTTGGGCTGCTATACTGGCTCATAGATATGAAAGGCTATAGCAAGTGGACAGCTTTCTTTAAACCAGTAGCAATAAATCCACTGCTCACTTATATTATACCCGGCATTTTATTTTCCTTTTCTTCATTGTGCAGCATTACTATTCTGCCAGAGGATCTGCGCTATGGCATATCAGGCATTATCTGGTCTTTATTCTTTGCAGTAGCAGTTATGTACATGGCAAAGGGCTTGAACAAATTAAAGATTAGAATGCAGTTGTAGCCTAAGTGTAAGAAAGGGAAGGAGAAAAAGTTATCCCACAGAGTAAACAGAGGCAACAGAGAAGAAAAAGTATATCGCAAAGAGCAAACAGAGATTAGAAGTTGATATCGCGTAGCATAAAAATAAATTAATGGCTTGATACGGTCTGTTGCACCAATCAGGCAGCATTTTCAATTACGATACGATACAGCTTTAGTGTAAAGGCAGCCACAACGGTGCAGGACTTGCCGCATAAATCATACTGCTTCCAGGGCCTTGTTATTTTTCAAGCTTCACAAATTGTAGCACCGCGCAACCACCCGCCGGCATCGGTTTATACTGTCAGTTATCGACAATATACGGCCGCCCACCGAAAAAATACGGTGCATGCTCCTCCAGCTATTGACTGCTACCACTTAAGCGTTTACATTTGTATCAGTAGCTAAATATAAAGTAAACCCTTAGCTTATAAATCCATCCCACTTGAACAATCATTCGTTAGTAAACCGTATTTCGATCTGTACCTTTTCCCAGTTTAACATCTTGTATATCCAACACTATGTTGAAGACAAAATCACGTAACATGAAAACATTTGTACCCCTGTTCAAAAAACTGCTTGTAGCAACTATGCTTTTCTTATCGCTCAGCGCCAGCGCACAGCAATCACTCAAATCAATTCTTATTAACCACGGCGCGCCTTCCTGCAACAGCAGCTCAGGGGAACAACAACTTTTTACCGGGATATTGGGCGGGCTTCCTTCAGTGCTGCTTAACTGCAGCAATGGTATGCCGTTCTACAGTGTTTTCACAGCTTATAACCCAAAAGACAAAAAAATATATTTTGCTGATATTGGTTCAGGCAATACTACCAGGATGTATGCCCTGGATTATAATTTCGGCGGTGCGCTTTCCTGCATGCCGGCTACTACACCCACTTACACTTATAATTATGGCATCAGCCAGTTGTGTTTTGACCAGGATGGTAACAACCTGGTTATCTACAATTACAATGCTGCCACTGGAACAGGTGGTGTAAAAAGAATTGACGTTGCTACCGGTGCAGATCTGCCGGGCACTGATAAACAACTGGACTTTCCGGCTGACAATGCCCCCAATTCATTGGCCTGGGGCGATATGGTATTTATGCCAAATGGACGGGTCTTTATGACTTTTGGCAATACCCCTTCCAAACTGTATGAGCTGGTAGACTTTAACGGGCCAGGCAATGCCACTGCCGTCTTCCTTACAAATATTCCACGGCCATGTTTCAGCATTGGTTATGTAGATGGTAGCCTGCTGGTAGCTGGTTCTGATGGTTCAGGTTGTTACTATTACACATGGGATATCAACAGCAATACGCTTAGCAACAGCAGCCCTTTTCCGCTGGGAAAGTCAACTGCTGATATAACACATATGAATGTTGGGCTCGGTGTCTCGCAGGAATTGATGGGTGGATCGCTTGTCAACAGCAATACCGCCAATATTGTATACCATGTAGTCATCAAAAACAAAGGAAATATTGATATCGGCAATGTGGCGCTGAAAAATAAACTGACCGATGCCTTTGGTGAGGGCAATGTATCAAATGTGCAGATAAGTTTTGTAAGTAACCCGGCCGGCCTGGTCCTTAACCCGCTTTATGATGGTGTATTATTTACCGACATGCTGCTGCCGTTGCAAACCATTGTTAACTACCCCGTAGCGGAAGACTCTGCTGTAATTCGGATTCAATTGCGGGCTACCAATCTTGTTCAGAATAAAATTTACTATAGCTCCGCTACTACCAGTGGACAGTCCGGCGCAGGTCTTAATATTTTAGCTGTGACCGATTCTTCCAACAATGGCGATGCGGCAGTAATTGATATGGATTTTAATGGTGTATCAGATGATGCCGGAGAAGGCGTACCTACCCCGTTTATGTTCAACGTACTGCTGCCGGTCTCTAACCTTGGTTTTGCTGCCACGCTTAACAATGACCATGTTCAGCTCAACTGGAACAGCAGTAATGAAGCTAACATGAAAAATTTTGAAGCCGAGCGCAGCACAGATGGTATAAATTTTACCAGGATAGGATTGGTTGCTGCAAAAAATACAGCGAGGGCAATTTACCAGTACACAGACGATATCAGCCATGCGGGTGCTGAAAAAATATACTACCGTTTAAAAATAAACGACCAGGCAGGAAAATATACTTACAGCAACATAATCATTGTCTCAATAAAAAAATCTGCCACAACTGTTAATACATATCCTAATCCCTTTACTACCCAGGTAAACATTCAAACAACGGCTACCGTAAGAACTACCGCGGGTATTACGCTCTTCGACGGAACAGGCAAAATGGTAAAACACCAGGAAGTAAATCTGCAACCAGGCATGAATTATATTACCATGGACAATTTACAATCATTGGCCAAGGGTGTGTATTATCTTGAAGTAGCCAACGGTGATAAGAAGACGCAATCAAAAATTATAAAATAATTCCCTCCGGGTTAGTTAATTGCAGTATAACAAAAAGGATTACCTGTGAATGCAGGTAATCCTTTTTTACTGGCAATAGTATACGATAGTTATCATTAGTTTACCGGCACCAGCCGCACGCAATAGCCGCCTCCCGCCGCCAGCGGGGCTTTCAATATTGTCCTGCTATCCACCAGCTGTTTGCTGATGACAGTATGTTTTGGATTAATGCCGGCGTCAGCTGCATCAGCATAAATCTCTGCTGTATACTTGCCGGTTTTTAAAAATGATAACGGAATGGATAAGGTGCGGGGTTGCCAGTTGGTAATACTGCCTACATACCATTCCTTTTCTTTCCGGCGCGCAATGGTAATATAATCACCGGGCATACCATTCAGTACGTTCAACTCATCCCAGGTGGCCGGACATTTTTTAATAAATTCAAATTCAGGTTGTCCCTGGTAGGCAGCCGGGTAATCAGATACCATTCCAAATTGTGCCTGGTATACAACATACAATGCGGTGTGGTGCGCCCTTGTACCCATTACAACAGGAGCATCGCTTTTAGCAATAAAATTCTCGCGGGCTACATTATTAAAACCACCAGGGGTAAAATCCATCGGGCCGGTAAGCATGCGTGTAAAAGCAAGCATCACGTGGTTATCCGGGTTATCCCTGGTACCGCCTTTTGATTGTTCCATGCCCAATACCGCTTCATAATTCATTACGTTCGGAAATGTTCTTTCAAGCCCGAATGGCTTTGTGCACCCATGAAAATCTACCATTAAATGATGCGCTGCGGCACTGGCAGCTGTTCTGTAATAAAAATCAATGCCAGCCTGGTCGTCTCTTTCCACAAAATCAATTTTTACGCCGGCCACGCCCCATTTTTCATATAAGGCAAAAGCTTCTTCCATTTGCTTCTCTACAGCTTTTGCGTATAACCATATCCAAACCTTTACATTCCTGGCAGCTGCATAGCTAACCAGTGCAGGAATATCTACTTTACCATTCATTTTAGTAATGTCTCTTTCGCTCCACCCGGCATCAACCAGCATATACTCCAGTCCGGATGCCGCAGCAAAATCAACATAATATTGCATGTTTGCAGTGGTAAAAGCGGGCTTACCATCAGCACCCAGGCTTCCGCTCCACCAATCCCAGGACGCTTTACCAGCTTTGATCCAACTTGTATTGGCTATTGAAGTTGCAGGGCTCATGCTCATAACTGCATTGGAGCCCAGTAACTTTCCCGGTTGATCAGCTATCATAATTATACGCCAGGCAGAGCGAAGCTCCGCTTTTGTCATTAACACCAACCCGGAACTATCCATGCGGGGAGACAAACGTGAGAGCATAGTATGCCCCGACCAGCCCCCGGAGGGATTGGTAAGGTACATGGAAGTATAGCCCTGAAGATCGGCTTCAGCAATAGCCAGCCAGCCTGCACCCGGCACTTCTGCCAGCATTGGCAGCCCAATCAATACCGAACTCTTAACACCACCCTGGTTAGAAAATGCACTGACGGGCAGTTTCAGGTATTCACTTTCGTACATTGACTGGTAATGCGGCAATACCTGGGCGTAGGTAGTTGCATCTGTACTAAAATGAAATTCAGTGTTTTCGTTTTTCAACAGGATGCCGTCGCGGGTTGTTTCCTGTTCCGGCACCACGTACCGGAACGCAACCGCATCGTTGTATGCTCTTGCTTCAATTATTAATTTTCTTTTGAGGGATCCTGTCTCTTCCAGCTCCAGCTGCAGGGCATTGTATTGGTTACTTACTTCACTGTTTTTACCTACTACCAGGTGGTACGACTGGTCGGTCAGCAAAATGCCGGACTTAACAATCCTTACAGCAGATCCAAGCGGCGCTTTATCTTTTATGTCCAGGCTTAAAGCAGATGGCTTCAGTAGCCATTTACCGTTAAACGATACACTATAATACAACTGCTGCGCCTTGGTAGTATCCTTGTCTCCCGCACCTGCCTGGAAACGAACCATAATTTTTTTATCGGGCGAAAAAACATCCGTGGGCAAACCCTGGGAAAATGCAACAAGGCCGATGTTTATGCTGAGCAAGAGAGCTGGCAGCCTGGTGAATAATTTTGACATAGTAGTAATCGTTAGATAGTAGGAATCGTTTTTATATGTAGTGGCAGATGGATGTCAACTCACTGTAAAAAAATTAAGCCGCAGTTATTCCCCTCCTGAAGATAAGTGTAATGGCAGCAAACCGGTTTATTTTTTAATACCCAGTGCCGAAAGTATCCTGGAAAAAACAGCCGTATTTTCATACACCCCGCTGAATAATTGCGCACCCGGGCCGTAAGCGAAGACCGGGACCGGAATAGCGCTATGGTCGGTAGTAGCAAACTGCCCGCTTACATAACCTTTCTTATAATCACCATCCATAAGCGTTAAGCCGCCGGTTTCATGATCGGCCGTAACAATCACCAGCGTTTCGCCGTTGCTGTCCGCAAATTCCATGGCCTTACCGACCACCTGGTCAAAATCCATTACTTCTGTTACTATATAAGGCAGATTATTTTCATGGCCGCCATGATCTATCTGCGCACCCTCCACTACCAGGAAAAAACCATTTTTATTTTTGGCCAGCAAGCCAGTTGCTTTTGCAAAAGCATTTTGAGCCCAGTTTCCACGGCCTTCAAGCATAGATAAGCCCGCCTGCTTATCTATCACCATCCATTTTTTTGCGGTATCAGCACTAACAGACGCTACTGAAGCAACCATACTGAATTGTGCCGATAATTTTTGCATAAGCGCGGGCGTTGTTTTGGCAGTGCCAGCGCCCATGAGAAGACTGACGGGCGATTGCAATAAATCATTGAGAATGGCCTCACTGCTGCTTCTCTCTGGTTGATGTGCGTAAAAATCTGCCGGCGTGGCATCCGTTATATCGCCACTGGTAATAATGCCGGTCTTTATTTTTTTGCGGGCCATTATATCCGGCAACAATACCATGGCTTTGCCATTATGATCCACACCCACTGATCGGTTATTGGTCTTTTCGCCCGAAGAAAAAGCGGTAGAACCGGGCGCTGAGTCTGTAATATAACTATCGTATGAACTGGTCTTCGACAAACCGGTGTGCCGCATGTTGAAAATATTTAACGCGGCACTGTTGGCGGTATAGCCTGCATAAAGTTCTGCAAGGCCAGTACCGTCACCAATTAAAAGTATCACATTTTTTACCCGCGTGGCAGTGCCGTCATTCCTATAACGGGGCGCATATAAACTGTAGTTACCGGTAGAAGTATATGCCCTGGCTGGCAATTGTCTTAAAAAAGTTGCTGCATTGGTAATCTGGTCTGTGTTAATATAGTCAACGCCCAGCTTCATGAAGCCATACCAGCTGTTAATAATATCCGGGGCATTCCAAAAGCGAAGTTTTTTGTTGAGTTTGTGTGCTTTTGCTACCATACTATCCAGCGCATCCTTTTCTTTATGTGCAATCACCCCTTTACCATTCCATACAGAGTATCTTTTAAAATCATCGCTGAGCATGGCTATCCGGCTTAGTGCTGCTTCATCATAATTCAGATTCAGTTCGCCATCAAAAGAAATGAATGCTGGATAAGAAATAAAATCTGACGGAGGAGGCCGGTTACCAGTGATCACTATTTTAACCCCGGGGCAGCTTGTTATGATTGGATAGGCATTTAGTTTTTCAATCAGCCGGGCAATGGTAGGAACCGCCGTTGTTTTTATATCTATCAGCAATTGCAATATCCGATCATGGGCAGTGTAGGGGTAGCCATTGTTTTTTTTAATGCACTGCTGCAATGGTTGCAGGTAAAAAGAATCAAATGTTTTACCAAGCTTCAGCTGTATGGTATCGTGTGCAATAATCAAATCATTTCCCTGCAGAAAAATGTCTGCCTCTATTGAACCAAAGCCCTGGTTATATGCTTCCCAAAATGGAAAAAGCTTTTCATAGTCGTTGTGCGAATGCAGGTTGGCAACAGTATAAGCAGGTGGCTGGGCAAAAGCGTTTACACCGGTGAAAAGCAGGCAAAGGGCAAGTAGTCTGTTCATGCAGCATATGATTTAAGGTATCTTATCAAAACAGTTTTCAATATATGCAATATATAGTTTCTTTTAACCCACCGGGTAAATTCGTCGTTATCTTATGCTCAATAAATACGACGGCTTTTCTTCGTGCACCCGGAGCGTCCTGGTAATGCCTTTCAAATGGGAACATAGGAGAACGTACAGGAAGAAATACCTTTGCGGTTAAGCCCGCCTCGTTAAATAACAATGGGCGAAACGATCTGTACATCTTATGAAAACGTTTTCATAACAGGAAAACGATTTCCTGAAAAACCCGTGCGGCAGATTGCCACCTAAGCAACATATAAACAAGCGTGACCCGCCGCTGCCGGCTATAATCCGGCGGCATGACGGTAAGATTTAAATAACGGCGCATAAAATATTAACCGGTTTGATTATATATCTTTATCAGGGTTTGATGATTTTGTACTGCAAACAAGTCTGCAACACTGCACATGAGAAATGAAGCCAATTCTGCTTTATGGCATTCCTTTAAACAGGGTAACTGGGAGGCTTATACCAGTTTATACAATGATTATTACAGCCTGCTAAATAATTATGGGTACAAGTTTACGCGCAACAGCAACCTCATTGAAGACGCCATTCATGATCTTTTCGTACGCCTCTGGGCCAGCCGTGAAAACCTGGGCAATCCTGTTTCTGTCAAAAACTACCTGTATAAATCCCTGCGCAATACGCTCTTACGGAAAATAAAAACTGAAGAGAAATATACAGGCATGGACGCAGAAGAATACCCCTTTGGCTTTGAAGTTTCTTATAGCAATCCCGGCGGCATGGCCATTGAAGAAAAGGAGTTACGCGAAAAAGTAAAAGCGATTATCAACACCCTCCCGCCCCGGCAAAAAGAAATTATCTATCTCCGTTTTTATGAAGGGCTTTCGTACGATGAAATAGCCGATATCATGTCAATCAGCATCAATTCTGCTTATAAACTGCTGTATAAGGCACTTGAAAACCTGCAGCAAACACTTGGCCCCTCCCCGCTCCTCGGCATTTTTCTCGGCCTTAGTTATTTTTCATAATTTTTTTTTCAGAAGAAGGGATAATTACAACCGCAGCTGGTATATAACTATAAATACCGCGCTGATGAACTTTGAGAAATACACCCAATTTACCTTACAGGACTTTCTTGCAGATGATGACTTTATTCAATGGGCCATTAAACCCACTGAAGAAAACATTGCTTTCTGGAACGCTTTTCTGGTTGCTCACCCGCATAAAGAAGACATGGTTCAAAAAGCTGCTGACACGATAAAACAATACCGGCAGCAGGATATTTTCTCCAACGAATCCCGTAAAAATTTGCTGTGGCAGCGCATTGAATCTTCTATAGCCACACAGCCTGTTATTACCAGCCACAGAAGAGTAGTTGGCCTGACCGCCTTCATGCGGGTTGCCGCGGCCGTAATAATTATAGGCGGACTTTCTTTCTGGATGATTAGCAGGAATGCTTCGCCCGAACAATATTCATTTGCCACTGCATTTGGAGAAGTAAAAACAATTACGCTGCCGGATCAGTCGCAGGTAACGCTAAACGGTAATTCATCTATCACCTATTCAGGCAGCTGGAAGAAAAATGCGGCAAGGGAAGTATGGATTAAGGGCGAAGGTTATTTTAACGTAACCCATCTTAACAACGACAGCATGCATATTAAACCCGCTGAACGCTTTATTGTGCACTGTGGCGATCTTAATATTGAAGTACTGGGGACCACTTTTAATGTGAAAGCGCGGCATGGAAAAACAAATGTGGCACTCATTACCGGTAAAATAAAAATCGATTATGCCACTGCTGCGGTAGAAAATAAAACCATTGTAATGGCACCCGGCGACTATGTTGAATACAAAGCAAGTAAACTGGTTGCTGCTAAAAAACTGCCTAAACCCGCACAGGTTAGCACCTGGACCGTTAATGAAATTACTTTCACCGATGCCACATTAAAGGAAATTGCAGAAACCCTGCAGGACAATTATGGTTATACCGTATCTGTAAAAGAGGATTCGCTGCTGCGTTTAAAAATTGAAGGCGATATCAGTGTAAACAATATCACCGATCTGCTGGATGTACTCACCACTTCTCTAAATATAACCATACAACAATCGGCTGGCAAACACATTACCATTTCCAAATAAACTGCACCATACACAAACTGCTTCTTTAAATGTAAAATTTATGAGATTAAAAACCAGCACCAACCTGCTTATACCACTTTTTTCCGCCCTTAGTATGGGTAGTATGCTGACCGGCTATGCGCAGGATATTGCGAATAACAGTCCAACCCGGATAATTGCGGTATCACGGCATGCTGGCCAAAGCGAACCCATGGTTATTTCGCTGAAGGATGCTATTAACCAGTTGAAATCATTTTACAAAATCAAGGTAGCTTATAAAGAGGGCTTGCTTGACAGTAAATTGGTACCCGCATCTGTAACTGCCAGTTTTAAAAACATAGATGCAGAAACAGCGCTGAAACAATTGTTCTGCAATACTGCACTGAGCTATAAGAAAATTGGCAATAACCAGTTTTCTGTTTTTGAATCACATAGCAGCAGCTACCTGCCCGTAATGGAGATGGCCACTTTTGCTATACCCGTTAACGGAAAAATTACAGCCGCCAGGGATGGAAGCAGTTTACCCAAAGTAACAATTTCCCTCAAGGGTTATCCCGGCGTAGCAGTTGTCTCAGATGAGAATGGCAACTTCAAACTATCCGTTCCGGACGAAATGAAAGGCAAAAGTATCACCCTTGTTATTTCATCTGTAGGCTATACTACCAGAGAAGTAAAAATAACTGAGCTGCAGCAGGAGATTTTCATACAGCTGGAGGAAAGTAACAAAGAACTGGGAGAAGTAGTGGTAACCGCTCTTGGCATTAAGAAAACAAGCAAATCGCTTACGTATTCCACTACAGAAATCAAAGGCGCAGAATTTACCCAGGCCCGCGAAAACAATGTGGCCAATGCCTTAACCGGCAAAGTGGCCGGTGTAAATGCAACCGGCTTATCTACAGGCCCCGGCGGTTCAAGCCGTGTTATTATCCGTGGTAATGGATCACTTACTGGTAACAGTCAGCCCCTGTATGTAATCAACGGCATGCCCATTGATAATAGTGTACCGGGCGGTTCAGCTACACCCAACGGCATTACTACCAATGTGGATCGTGGAGATGGTATCGGCGCTATTAACCCGGATGATATTGAATCCATCACCGTATTGAAAGGAGGGACCGCAGCAGCATTATACGGCTCCAGGGGTGCCAACGGCGTTATTCTGATTACCACCAAAAAAGGTAAATCCCAGAAAGGCATCGGCGTAGAATACAATTCCACCCTTACCATGGAAAAAATATCTGTGTTTCCTGATTTTCAATATGAATATGGCCAGGGAGATGGGGGCATAAAACCAACTACGCTGGCAGCTGCACAGGCAAGTGGCCGTCGTTCTTTTGGTTCAAAAATAGATGGCGCTACGGATTATGTAGCAGCAGACGGACTTACACACCCTTACAGCGCACAGCGTAACAACCTGAAAAACTTTTACGAAACCGGCAATACCTTTACCAATTCAATTGCGCTCTCCGGTGGGAATGAGTCTGTCCTTTACCGCTTTTCTTTATCCGACCTCAGCAGTAAAAGCATTTTGCCAAACAGCAAGTATAACCGTAAAACAGCCAACCTCAACTTAAGCGCTAAATTATCAGACCGGTTAAGAATAGAATCAGTTATACAATACTCGCTGGAAACTGCTAAAAATCGGTCTACTGCAGGCGATGCATTGGGCAACCCCAACTGGACGCCCTATGAAGTGGCTAATACCGTTGATATCCGCTGGCTGAATCCCGGCTATGATGCACAAGGCAATGAAATTATCTGGAATGATGCGGCCATTGCGAGCAATAGTTATTTCGTGGTGAACAAGCACCAGGAAGCAGATGACAAAAACCGTTTTATCGGCCAGGCATCTGTTTCTTATGATCTGCTGAAGAACCTTACTTTTAAAGGAACGGTTACACGGGATGTTTACAGCTACAATTATACAAACATACTGCCTACCGGTAGTGCCTACACGCCGTTGGGAGAGTATGCAGGAATCAAGTCTGACGTTTCGGAAACCAACTCCATGCTAACGGCCACCTATACGGCCAAAATTGCCGATAAATTTGGCTTCACAATACTGGCTGGCGCCAATGGACGCAATTTTGAAGAAAAAAGGCTGAACCTGTCCGGTAAAAATTATATTCAGTCTTATTTCTATAGCTTTTCCAACCTGGCCACTTCCTCAACTATCCCTTATACGGGTCGAATCAAAACAAATTCCGTATTTGGTTCTGTTGATTTTGACTACAAAAAAATACTCTTCCTGACCGGAACGGGCCGTCAGGACTGGTTTTCTACGCTCAGCACTTCCAACAACAGCATTTTCTATCCAAGCGTAGGTGCCAGTTTTATACTATCTGACGCCTTCACCTTACCTGCTGTTTTTAACCTGGCAAAAGTAAGGGCTTCCTGGGCGCAGGTAGGCGGCGGCGGGCCGGATCCATATGCTATTAACCTTACCTACAGCAGCGTACCCAGCAACAGCGCAGTGCCGCTGCAAAACGTAACCTCTTCTGTTATCACTAATACACAATTAAAACCATTTACCTCCACTACAACTGAGATTGGTTTCAACCTGCAAATGTTCAGGAACCGTGTAGGACTGGACCTGGCGGTGTATGACCGCAAGTCCACCAATGACATTGTAAGTGTGCCTATCTCCACCACTTCTGGTTATAGTAATGCTATCCTCAATTCAGGGGAGTTAAGCAATAAAGGAATCGAAGTATTGTTAACCGTGATACCGGTAAAGACAAAGGATTTCAGCTGGGACATGAGTTATAATATTGCCTATAACAAAAGTGAAGTATTGAAACTGGCCGATGGCATCAGCACTTTTTCATTGGGCAATTCTGCCAACGGTAATGCGTTTATTAATAACAATGTTGGGCATACCTACGGTGCTATCTATGGCTACCGCATGTTAAAAAGCGGCAAAGGCGATGTTATTTTTGATACCAATGCGGGCCTGCCTGCTCAAACAGATATTAACCAGGAACTGGGCAAAGGTGTTCCTCCCCTCACCATGGGTTTTACCAGTGAGTTTAAATATAAAAGTTTTTCACTCAGCTGGCTGATAGATGGCAAATTTGGAAACAGTATTTTCTCTGTAATGGAAGTATATGCTACCCGCCTGGGCCTTTTGAAAACCACCTTGCCTGGCAGGGAAACAGGCCTGGTATTAAATGGGGTAACGCCTGCAGGCGATGCCTATACAAAAACAATACCTGTTGCCAACCTGCGCAGCGCTTATTACAACAGCCTAAACAGGTATACAGAATTATTTGTGCATGATGCAAGCTTTGTAAAGCTGCGCCAGGTTATTCTGTCCTACAATATTCCTGTTAGCAAATTCAGGCTGCTTAAAATACAATCTGCCAGCATCGCACTGGTGGGCCGCAACCTGCTCACGCTGTATAAGAAGACAGATAATTTTGATCCGGAACAAAGCCTTACCAACGGTGCTGCGCAGGGCATTGAATCCATTGGCCTGCCGCGTACCCGTTCTTATGGTGTAAACCTCATGCTTAAATTTTAACTTTTTAAAACCCAGCACATGAAATTTTCAACACAAACATATACCCGCCTGTTGCCGCTGTTGTGCATTTTGTTCATTTTACAATCATGCGCCAAAAACTTCCAGGAAATCAATACTAACCCCGACGCGGTTTCAAAGGCAACACCCCAGTACGTTTTTAGTAAAGCAATATACGATGCCGTTAATTTCGGTGGCAATACGCAGTCGCTCCTCCTGGGGCACATGCAATACACCACCAGCTATAATGATGTTGCAGGGTTTGGTTCCAAATATGTAGCCGCACAGCAATCTCAATCTGCCTCGGTATTTGCCAATGCTTATAGCAACCAGATCAATGAAATTGGAGAAGTAATAAAAGCGGTTAAGGATGTTCCCGCCCAGGTAAATCTCTATGCTGTAGCGCGTATATGGAGGGTATTCTGTTTTAGCCGCATTACTGATCTCTATGGCGATATCCCTTACACGCAGGCGGGACAGGGATACAACAATTCTATTTTTCAGCCGGTGTATGATGCACAAAAAGACATCTATGCAGACATGCTGAAAGAACTGGATCAGTCGGCGCAGGCGTTAAACACAGGCAATACTACTACGTTCGGTACGGCTGATTTGCTGTATGCAGGCAATACCCTTCAGTGGAAAAAATTTGCTTACTCGCTCATGCTGCGGTTGGGTATGCGCATGACCAAGGTAGATGTGGCAGCTGCCCAGACATGGGTAACCAAAGCCATTGCAGGTGGTGTGATAAACAGTTATACTGACATTGCCAAAGTTACCTATGCTGGTTCTGGCCAGGATATTAATAAAAATCCGATGGCGCTGAATATGCTGAACAGTGACTATATAAAAGCCGACGGATTAAATAATACGGAAGGCGGAAAATACCAGCAGGCATTTATTGACTCACTCAAGTACAACAATGATCCAAGGCTGAGTGTAATTTCAGTAGTGTACGTTGGCGGTGTGGCCAATAGTAACCCTGCCATACAGAAAGGATTACCTGCTACCATCAATGGCGTTAAGCCGGCAGATTTTGTAACCTATTCTGAACCAAAACAAACAACGGTATTGCGCGTAGACGCACCCATGCTGATTTTTACTGCAGCTGAATCATATTTTCTTTTATCAGAAGCGGCGTTGAGAAACTGGTATACCGTTGAAACACCAGCGGCATTATATGAAAAAGCTGTCAGGGCAGCCATGCAACAGTGGGATCTTATCAGCGGTGTTACCGGCACTATTACCAGCAGCCAGACCGATGCTTATGTGGCCGCACATCCGCTGACTGCAAAAGGCAGCACGGTTGACAAGCAAACAGAGCAGATATACACGCAGTTCTGGATGGGACTTTTCCCGGACGCACAGGAAGTGTTTAATAATTACCGCCGCACCGGGTACCCGGCACTGGTACCCAACAATTACCCTGGCAATGCTACCAACGGCAAATTTTTCAGAAGATTTCTGTACCCGGTAGTAGAGCAAACGCTCAATACCAGTTCCTACAACGCTGCTGTTAGCAGGCAGGGCGCAGATAATTTCTTAACCCGTATCTGGTGGGACAAATAACAGTGAAAAAATTAGTTACCTTAGGAAGATATAAAACGCCATATATGCAAACACAAAGAAGATCTGCACTTAAAAAAATGGTAGCTTCTGTTGCCGCTACCATCGGTCTTGGATTTTTAGCGAATGCTGAAAATAAAACAACTGCCGGAAAAGAAGTCTTCAATATGGAGACCGACCAGGATGTTCCCTTGTTTTCAGGAGCTACCAAATTCAACGGCATGGTATTTATTGCGGGCAAGGGTGCGCACTTCGAAGGTGATATAAAAGCGCATACGGATCATGTTTTGAAAGAACTGGAAAAAGAATTGATCAATGCCGGATCTTCTATGGAAAAAGTATTAAAGGTGACGGTATTCCTGAATGATATTGCAGATTACAAAGCCATGAATGAAGTTTACAAAGGACGCTTTGGTAATAAACCACCGGTACGCACTACGGTTGCAGTTGCCAAAGGCGGTGTACCCGGCGATTCGTTGGTGGAGATGGATTGTATTGCCTATGTTTAACCACATTGCAACTATTAAAAGGCGTTTGTCAAGCGGCTTGCCCGGCGGTGATCAATTTCATTCCATATTTCTTTTCATATTTCTATACAACTCCGGTAAGTTGCTGACCTTTCAATCCGCAATAAAAACGCCTGTCCTCCCCCCTGGAAACTTCTAAAATTAAATATTGATTTCATTACCAGGCCCATCCCGAAACCGTAAACCTAAATTTCATGTTCACTACTTACAATCGCACATCAGTTTTAGATAGCTTTCCGGCAACGGACAAAAAATTTCTAACAGGGCAATTGTCTTTAAAAATCAACGTATGCAAAGAAGAGACCTGCTAAAATATTTATCGCTTACACCGCTGGCAGCCGGTGCAACTGCGTTTACCCCCGCCCCTGCCCTTGCGCAACCTGTAGCAGCCCCTGCACCAAAACGGGATCTCTTTAAAGAACTGGGTGTACGTACTTTTATTAATGCTGCCGGTACGTATACGGCCATGACAGGTTCCCTTATGCACGATTACGTAGTTGAAACCATCAACGACGCTGCAAAAGATTTTTGCATGATGGATGAACTGCAGGATAAAGTGGGCGAAAAGATTGCTGCGCTTGTGCATGCAGAAGCCGCCGTGGTAACAACGGGCGCTTTTTCTGCCATGACCCTTGGCCTTGCTGGCATACTCACTGGCATGGATCCTAAAAAGGCAGAGCTATTACCGCACCTGGAAGGAACCGGCATGAAGTCGGAGGTTATTATTCAGAAGGCGCACACCATCGTTTACAACCACGCGTTGAAAAATACGGGTTGCAAAATAATTTATATAGAAACGGTGGAGGAGCTGGAAAATACCATCAATGAAAAAACGGCCCTGTTACACTTTTTAAATATTGAAGCCGACAAAGGAAAAATAATGCACGAAGAATGGATTGCTATCGGTAAAAAGCACGGCATTCCCACCTCCATAGACATTGCAGCAGATGTACCACCCGTATCCAATCTCTGGAAATTCAATGATCTCGGTTTTAGTTTTGTTGCCATTTCTGGCGGTAAAGCCATCCGCGGCCCGCAAAGTGCCGGCTTACTTATGGGCAAAAAAGAAATTGTGGCAGCAGCACGTTTGAGCATGCCACCCCGCGGGTTTAATATCGGCCGCGGATTTAAAGTAAACAAAGAAGAAGTGCTGGGCATGTATGTGGCATTGGAAAGCTATATTAAGCAGGACCATGAAAAAGAATGGGCCGTATGGGAAGCTGCAACTGCTGTCATCCAAAAAAGCGTACAAACAATTACAACCGTTACCACTAAAATAACCGTTCCGCCACTGGGAAATACAACGCCCACACTTGCCATCAGCTGGGATACTACCAGGGTGAAGATAGCAGGAAAAGATGTACAATTGAACCTGCGCAACGGCACGCCATCCATTGAAATTGGTCATGCGCAGGATGCGGGAATTACTGTTACCGTATGGATGCTGAAACCAGGCCAGGAAAAAATAGTGGCCGCCAGGATTACGGAAGAGTTGAAAAAAGCGGTTGTATAAATGCCGGTGGAAATAACGCAGGCGCCAGGATTGCTCTCCATGGCTGCAACCCGTACAATTAACCGTGGCACAATAAATATTACATCCTGCCCCTTTGTAAATTATATACGCAATTATAAAAAAGAATGGACCATGCTAAAGCCATATGTTTCCTGCTTTCTTTTTTTTATTTCGATAGCTGCCAATAGCCAAACATCTGCCATTGTAATCAAAGGCGGCTATGTGATTGATCCAAAAAATAACCTGCATGAGGTAATGGATGTTGCCGTGGCCGATGGTAAAATTATCAGCATCGCCAAAAATATTGATGCATCCGGTGCTGCGCAGGTGGTGAATGCCAAAGGGATGTTTGTTTGCCCGGGACTGATTGATATGCATACCCATGTATTCATAGGTAATCAACCCGAGCACAGCTATGGCGATGGTCCATTATCCATCTCCCCCGATGGGTTCACTTTCAGGAACGGTGTAACTACCATAGTTGATGCCGGCTGTGCAGGCTGGCGCAATTTTGCCGTTTTTAAAAAACAGGTCATTGATATTTCTCAAACAAGGGTATTGGCTTTCCTGAACATAGTAGGTGAAGGAATGCGCGGTGGTGCCTATGAACAGGACACCCGCGATATGGACGGTAAGATGACAGCGCTGGCAGCAGGGCGCTACCGCGATAATATTGCTGGCATTAAAGTGGCACATTACAGTGGCAGTGAATGGACACCGGTAGATGAGGCAGTAAAAGCAGGCACGCTGGCAAACCTGCCTGTGATGATAGATTTTGGCGGCAGCAACCCGCCGCTACCCATTGAAGAACTCTTTAGCCGGCACCTGCGGCCGGGCGATATTTTTACGCATTGTTTTGCACAGCTGAGCAGCCGTGAAACGCTGGTAGACAGCAATACAAAAAAGATAAAACCATTTGTGTGGGAGGCCAGGAAAAAAGGAATTTATTTTGACGTGGGCTACGGCGGAATCAGTTTTACGTTTTCCCAGGCCATTGCTGCGTTTAAAGATAAATTCAATCCGGCTACCATCAGTACCGATATACATACGGGTAGTATGAACGCTTCCATGAAAGACCTGCTTAATATAATGTCTAAATTCATGGCCATTGGTATGAAGCCGGAAGAAGTGATAGAAGCTGTTACCTGGACACCCGCGAAAGCCATTAAACACCTGGAGCTGGGCAATCTTTCAGCAGGCGGCATTGCAGATATTGCCCTCTTAAACATACGCGAAGGCGCGTTTGGTTTTTATGATTATACCGGTTACAAAATTACCGGCAGTCAGAAACTGGAATGTGAAATGACAATCAAAGGCGGAAAAATTGTTTACGACTTAAACGGGATAGCAACCCCTGTGATAGTAAGCGGGGTAAAAAAATAAACGGCAGTCAACAAACCAAATGCATTTGATACGCAAGGCCAGCACCTGTTGCGCACTGTTAAAAAAAATCGCCTTCGCTGTAGTAACGATGGCAGGTATAACGGCATGCAGCAACCGCACGATGCTTCCTCCCGGGGATAAAGACAATGGCGGACTTTTCCTGCCGGGCCATTTTGAGGCGGTGGTGGTGGCAGACAGCATTGGCAGGTCAAGACATATTGCCGTAAATGAGAACGGCGATATATACGTTAAATTAACTTTCAATGATGTAATGCATGGCGCTGGTGGAACGGCCGCCATACGCGATAACAACAATGATGGAAAAGCAGATATCATTGCCTACCTGGGCGATTACAAGGATGAAGGCGGATTGCCGGCAGGCATCAGGATTCATAACGGTTACCTGTATACCAGCACGGTAAAAAATATTTTTCGTAATAAACTAAACAACGGATCCCTGATCCCTGACAGCAAAACAGAAATAATTTTTACGGATACAGACAGTAACCTGATGCGCCACTGGCATAGCGCCAAGCCTTTCACATTTGATGATGCAGGCAATATGTATATCCCTTTTGGCGCACCTGATGATGCAGCACAGGATGTGGCCATTGCAGGCCCTGCCGGTATTCCCGGCGGCAAAGGCCTCGACCCTGCACCTGAACTGGAAAACCATGCCGGGATCTGGCGCTTTGATGCCGCGAAAGAAAATCAGACGCAAAAAGACGGCTACAAATACGCAACCGGCCTGCGCAGTATACTGGCCATTGCATGGAATACAAAAGACAATAGTTTATATGCCGCGGTAAATGGCATGGATAATTTTCATACCCGTTACCCGGGCATTTATTCGCCCTGGCAGGCCGCCCTGCTGCCCGCAGAAACTTTTGTGAAAGTAAAAGAACAGGGCAATTACGGATGGCCATATGCGTATTATGATCAGTTGCAGGGAAAAAACATATTGCAGCCCGGCTATGGTGGCGATGGCAAAATAATTGGAAGGGCCGTTGCATTCGATTTACCACTGATGGGTTTCCCCGGTCATTGGGCTCCCATGGATTTGTTATTCTACCAGGGTAGCCAGTTTCCGGATCGTTATAAAAAAGGCGCTTTTATTGCGTTTCATGGTTCAACTGATCGTTCGCCCTACCCGCAGGCAGGCTATATTGTTTGTTTTGTTCCTTTGGTAAACGGAACTGCTACGGGTAAATGGGAAGTGTTCGCAGATGGCTTTACCGGCATTGATACCGTGGTGAATACAAGTGACGCACGTTACCGGCCCATGGGTTTGGCAGAAGGACCGGATGGTTCATTGTATATATCAGAATCCAATAAAGGAAAAATATGGCGGGTTATGTATAAAGGCGACAGCAATACATTTCCTGAAACACAGCTGGCAGAAATGGAAAAAAGAAAATCCAGGACCTATATAAAAACGCCCGATGAAGTAAAAGACAACTTGGGAAAAGGTGGTGAAATGGCAGGTCTTATTTTATACAATTCCTATTGCGCCAGCTGTCACCAGCGGGATGGCAAAGGCGATAACAACCGCTATCCCCCATTGGCGGGCTCAGACTGGATGGCCAAGAGCAGCGATACACTGATCAGCACCATTCTGTATGGGCTGCAGAAAGAAATAACCGTGAATAATAAAACCTATAATGGTGTAATGCCTTCACATGGCGGGTTTTTAGACGACCATGCGGCGGCCTCCATTTTAACCTATGTAAAAAAGCGGTTTCACAAAGAAAATATTGTCATCACTTCAGCTGAAGTCAGTAAAGTAAGAGCAGGTGCCAAACCAAAAAAATGAGTAGTAAAAAAAATATGGTTGCATTGTTGATGGTTTGTATTGCTGGTTGTTTACACGGACAGGTATACCATGTAAAAAAAATAAGGCCCGGTGACTTAAACATAAATGGTAAAGCTGACAGTAACACCTGGTCACGCGCCGGGCTGCTTACGCATTTTAGTTTGCCGTGGGACAGCGGCCTTGCACCGGCTACTTCTTTTGCAGCTTTATGGGATGAAGCTTGGTTGTACTGCCGGTTTCTAGTAAAAGATGATTCCATAATTACGTATGTTAAAAACAATGAGAAACGGGAAACCGGGGCATCAGACCGGGTAGAAATATTTTTCAAACAGGATGATAGGATGCAACCATATTACTGTCTTGAAATGGACGCAGCCGGAAGGATAATGGATTATTCGGCTATGCATTACCGGCAAATGAATTATCTGTGGCAATGGCCAGCAGCACAGCTGCAGGTAAAAACAGTGCGTACAAAAGATGGTTACATACTGGAAGCTGCCATCAGTCTTGCATCATTGAAACAATTGGGTTTATTAAAAAGAAACCGGTTGCAGGCAGGACTATTCAGGGCAGAATGCACAGGTATAGAAAACGGCCGGCCAAATTTTAAGTGGATCAGCTGGATTAATCCATCTGTTCCTGAACCGGATTTTCACATTCCTGCTGCCTTTGGAATTTTACTGCTTGATGACAATAAAAAGTATTGAGTGTAAAGTATAAAGACTTTAGAACATTGGAATTCATATCAAAGCGGGCGTATGAAGATCATACACCGAATTCTTTCTCTTAACAGTTAGATTTTAACAGTAAGGGTATTTCTATACCCTTTTTTATCAATCTTTAAAAACAGCCCTACCCACATATGAACACAAAACAATTAATAGCTTGTATTGCACTAACCTGTATTTGCTTTTTTGCTGCTGCGCAGGACAAGGTAAATGACGATGAATCCAGCAGCTATAACCAGAATAAGCCTGCAAGGGAGGAATGGCTGCGCAACGCAAACAGCGGCCTCTTTATCCATTTCAGCGTAGATGCACAGCTGGGCGTTGTAATCAGCCATACACTGGTTGGTGCGTCTGCTGATTATGTAAACAGGTTTTTTACTGAACTGTCACAAACATTCAATCCGTCAAAATTTGATGCAACAGAAATAGCCACACTTGCAAAGCTTGCCGGTATGAAGTATATTATGTTTACTACCAAGCACCACGCAGGTTTTTGTATGTGGGATACAAAAACCACGGCGTTTAATATCATGAACACGCCTTACCATAAAGATTTGTTGAAAGAGTTTGTTGACGCCACCAGAAAAGCAGGCTTACAAGTCGGATTTTATTTTTCTCCCGAAGACTTTAGTTTTTTACAGCAGCACCAGTTACCCATCAGCAGGGACAATGTTGTAATGAGCGAAGCGGTAAAAAAAGAATTTGATGATTTTACCCGGCAACAATGCGAAGAGCTGATGACCAACTATGGCAAAATTGATCTCCTGTTCATAGATGGCGAGCCAAAAGAAATCGTAAAACAAACCTGCTGGAAATTACAACCCGATATACTGATTACCAGGGGCGCCCTAAAGACACCGGAACAAATGCTGCCGGGCGTTACCGTTACAGAACCATGGCTATCCTGCATCACCATGGGTACCGCCTGGCAATACCAGCCTACCAACGACCGCTATAAATCCGGTACAAAGCTGATTGAATTATTAATTGAAGCAAGAAGCAAAGGCGGTTCATTACTGCTTAACATAGGGCCCAAAGCAAATGGCGCAGTGGCAGCTGAACAGGAAGACAGGCTGCGCGAAATGGCTGCCTGGTATTTTATCAATAAAGAGGCAATCGATAGTGTGCGGCCCTGGATTATCAACAGGGAAAACAATATCTGGTATACGGCTGTTGCAGGCAAAAAAATAGTGTATGCTATTGTTACAGGCGCGGCTTCCTGGCCCGAAGGCGAAAGAAAAGATTTCACGCTGCATTCCGTAAAAGCTACAGCATCCACTGCAATAAGTGTATTGGGGCAAAACAGTCTTATCCAGGAATACAAACCCGGAAAAGATATAGCCTGCCGGTTTTTGCAAACTGATACCGGGCTGGTGCTATCGGTGGTTAAAGCGCAGCGTATATATGATGATCATAAATGGCCCAACCCGGTGGTCATAAAAATGGAAAACGTATTACCTGCCATACAACCCCTGCAGGTAATAACAGAAACTGCACAACCCGCCAACGATAAAGAAATCGTATTAACAGGCAGTATTGTGAATTACAATTCCACTGAAAAAATAACCGCGTGGTTCTATTACCGTGTTTATAATGGTCAAACAGAAGATCTGTATGCAGGCGACTGGACTAAATTACCTGCAACAATTGCAGTTAAGGGTGGCCGCTTTAAAACCACTGCAAAAAATTTGATAAAAGGCAAGCGGTACGAATACAAGGCCGTTGTGCTGTATAACCGTATTAGCATGGACGGCGACAAAAAAGTTTGGCAGCAATAGATATATATTCAATTGATGAACAGTTTATACAAGAGATGTAATATAGTTAGACCGGGCAGCGGAACTGCTATTAAGCTTTTGTTGCCAGCCCGAAAGATTTATTCTGACGGGCGTTGCACACTTGTACGGCAGCATTACTATTCAGCGCTGTTGCCTGCCTATATAACGCTGTTTATTTTTAGCAGTTGCTTTCTGTTAACGCCTGCTCTGCATGCTCAGCTAAAAAATACAAATTCTTTCCCTGCACTTATTCCCTTACCGGTGGCGGTAGCGCCTAACAGTGAAACATTCATCATCAACCCGGTTACCCGTATTATTTACAAGGACAGCAAACTTGTAGCATGCGCAGGTTTATTGCAGTTATATATAAAAGCCGGCGCAGGAATTCAAACGCAAATAACTGTAAGACCTGCCGCAAAAAATTATATACTGTTGCAGACAGACAGCAGTGCGGTACCGCAGCCGGAAGGCTACCGGTTAATGGTAAATCACGGGTCCATTCAGCTTACTGCAAATAATACGGCCGGAATTATTTATGGTATACAAACATTGCGTCAGTTGTGGCAGCAACAAAAAAATAAACAACTGCTGGCAGTGGGTTGCATCATCAATGACTACCCCCGGTTTGCTTACCGGGGTATGGCGCTGGATGTAAGCCGGCACCTTTTTCCGGCTGCCTTTATAAAAAAATACATCGACCTGCTTTCTCTGTATAAATTCAATACTTTTCACTGGCACCTTACCGATGACCAGGGCTGGCGCATCGAAATAAAAAAATACCCCGCCCTGCAAACTGTAGCTGCCTGGAGAAAAGAGACACTGATTGGTCATAAAAAAGAATGGCCTCATTTATTTGATGGCAAAAAGTATGGCGGTTACTACACACAGCAAGAAATAAAGGAAATTATAACTTATGCAGCAGTAAGAAACATTACCATTATACCAGAGATTGAAATGCCGGGCCATGCGCTGGCAGCATTATCTGCTTACCCGAACCTTGGCTGCACCGGCGGCCCTTACCAGGCAGCGACTTTCTGGGGTGTTTTTGACGATGTATACTGTGCTGGCAATGATAGCACCTTTTTATTCCTGCAGCATGTGCTGGACGAAATAATGCAACTTTTCCCTTCGCCTTACATACATATTGGCGGCGATGAGTGCCCTAAAACAAAATGGGAGGCATGTCCTAAATGCCAGCAGCGCATAAAAGACATGCACCTAAAAGATGCGCATGCACTTCAAAATTATTTTATTACCCGCATAGAAAAATATGTGAACAGTAAAGGAAAAAATATTATTGGTTGGGATGAGATCCTGGAAGGCGGACTGGCACCCAATGCTACCGTAATGAGCTGGCGGGGAGAAGAAGGCGGTATCGCGGCAGCCCAACAAAAACATGCCGTAATCATGACACCGGAGAGTCACCTGTATTTCGATTATTATCAGTCGCTCTACCCGGCAGAACCATTAGCTGCCGGTGGCTATACGCCGTTGGCCAAAGTATACAGCTATGAACCGGCTGGCAACAATACCAGTGCAGCTGTCAAACAATATATAAAGGGCATAGAAGCACAAACCTGGAGCGAATACCTGCTGAGCAATGCACAGGCCGAATACATGATCTTTCCAAGGGTGCTGGCAGTAGCGGAAACCGGTTGGACGCCGGCATTGCTGCATAACTTTACACTTTTTACTCAAAGATTGCGGCAGCAAAAACCACTGCTTAAAAAGCTCCGGGTAAATGCTGCGGACAATTTTGATGAAATACAATACACAGCCAGCATAAAAGAAAAAAACCTGCAGGTTTCATTAGCAACCAACCTGCCAGCAGCAAAAATATTTTATACCACAGACGGCAGTATTCCTACAATAAAAAGTAAACTGTATGCGGGCGCTGTCATCATTAACAGGAGCTGCACACTGAAAGCGAGGCTATTTACGGAAGATAATAAACCAGCTGACAGGATGTTTCAACAATCATTTACTATTCACAAAGCAACAGGCGCCACTGTTACGCTAACGCATGCACCAATAGCAAAATACAACCCGGGTGCTATGGCATTGGTTAACGGCATTAATGGCAATGCAAGGTACAATGACGGGCAATGGGTGGGCTTTAGCGGTGATGATGCAGAAGTAGTGATTGATTTATATGACCTGGTCGTGGTGAACAGCATTCGTACTCACTTACTTAATTACCACTGGCAAAGAATGTGGGCGCCTGCGGTAATTGATATAGCTGTTTCTGAAGATGGGTTGCAATATAAAAAATTGTATTCGCAAACAGTATTTCCTGTAAATGGTATTAATATGGTGGAGGCGAAGTTTGATCCGCTCAAAGCAAGGTATATAAAATTAACTGCCGTCAATAAAGGCATTATACCAGCCGGCAGCTATGGCGCAGGCGGTAAAGCATTGCTGCTGCTGGATGAAATAATTGTTGAATAAAACCAATGCGCGTTTGCACGGGAATACTCTTTTCAGCAGTGCTAACACTGGCCTGCGCATTCCGGCTGATAATACAGCGAAGGATAAAAATAAACAGCTCTTTTTAGATATGACCTTATTTTCGTGCAATATTTAAACACTTATTTTTCATTATTACATTATAAAAAATGGACAACTTAACTGCTGATCAGAGATTTAAGCAAACCGGATTATCCCTGCCCCCCGCCCCTGCCCCGTTGGGTGTATACAAACCCTGTTTAACAGATGGCAAATATTTATACCTCTCCGGGCATGGACCTGTACAAAATGATAAAACACTTATTATTGGCCGTATTGGAAATGAGCTGGATATGGAACAAGGAAAACTAGCCGCCCGCCAGGTAGGCCTAACCCTGCTGTCTACCATTTTCACCCACCTCGGTTCTTTTAATAAAATAAAAAGGGTGATAAAAGTATTGGGTATGGTAAACTGCGTGTCCAGTTTTGAAAAACATCCATACATAATAAACGGTTGCAGTGAATTGTTTGCTACCGTATGGGGTACCGAAAACGGCATTGGTGTAAGAAGTGCTGTTGGCTTTGCCTCACTGCCGGATAATATTCCGGTAGAAATTGAAGCTTTATTTGAACTGGAATAGTTGATCATTTTTACACAGTATTAAAAACAACCGCATGTTTATAATTGATGTTCATCTTGACCTTAGCATGAATGCGCTGGAATGGAACCGGGATCTTACAAAATCCGTTCACGAGATACGCGAAAGGGAACAGGGACTTACAGACAAACGTGATCGGGGTAAAGGAACGGTGTCATTACCGGCATTAAGAGCAGGCAATATCGGGCTGGTAGTGGCTACCCAGATAGCGCGGTTTGTTGCGCCGGAAAATAAATTACCGGGATGGCATTCACCTGCACAGGCATGGGCACAAACGCAGGGGCAACTGGCCTGGTATAAAGCCATGGAAGCAGCTGGCGAAATGGTGCAGGTTACCAACCTGGCCTCGCTGGAAAAACACCTGGCATTGTGGAATGATGAAACAGCTGCTGACAAAAAACCCATTGGTTATATACTGAGCCTGGAAGGTGCAGATTCATTGATAACGGTTGATCATATAGAGACGGCTTATCAGTACGGCTTACGTGCTGTTGGTCCTGCGCACTACGGTCCGGGCCGGTACGCAAATGGGACAGATGCCACTGGTAAAATGAATGCGAATGGACTGGCGCTTTTAAAAAAGATGGAAGAGCTGAATATTATTCTGGATGCCACGCATCTTTGTGATGATGCTTTCTGGCAAGCCCTTGAGCATTTTCACGGCCATGTATGGGCAAGCCACAATAATTGCCGGGCACTGGTAAATCACAACCGGCAGTTCAGTGATGATATGATAAAGGTGCTGATTGAAAGGGGTGCAGTGATTGGTGGTGCACTGGACGCATGGATGATGGTACCCGGCTGGCAGAGAGGTGTTTCAACCCCGGAAAACACCCGGTGCAACCTGGAAAAATTAATTGATCATATGGATCATATTTGCCAGCTGGCAGGCAATACGCTGCATATTGGCATTGGCACCGATTTGGATGGGGCTTATGGTAAAGAACAATCACCCTATGATATTGACACAATTGCAGACCTGCAAAAACTGGTGGCATTATTGGAAAAGCGTGGATATTCCGATAAAGATATTGACAATATTATGCACGGAAATTTTATCAACTTTTTAAAAAATGCATGGAAGAATAACTTACCATAATGTAATACGGCCTAACTTGAAGGCTTCAATATCTCAGGGTTCATTTCTTTTACTTCCACCGACTGGTCCTGGGTAACAATGGCTGCCATTTCTTTTAACTCTTCATCTTGCTGATCGGGCCCGGTAAAAAGTATATGAAAATTATATTCCCTGATCCCAAGCGTAGCGCTTGTATTTTCTGTAAGGTTACTGCTGTGAATAAGAATATCCTTGTGCAGCTGCAACCACTGATTAATTTCCTGTTCTAATATTTCACTTTTAGCTGCACTAAATAATTTTATTTTATACATAATCAGTCGTTAAATGAAGCACTCTCTATCCATTCCTTAATTTCCTGCGTTGAACGCCCCATTTTCTTGGCTAACCTGTCCAGTAATTCATCTTCCTTTCCTTCTTCATAACGGAGATCTGCCTCCGTAAGATCAACATTGTGTTCCATTAGTTTGGCTTTCACCATTTTCCAGGGTTTATCCAGTTGAAGTTGCATATGATTAAATTTAGCGTGATTGGCGTTGTATGGCAGATAATGATGAGACAATTTCATGCCATAATTATCCGGTCGCAGCACATCCCGGTATGGAGATTATTTTCTACACATTACTCGATGTTCCGGCATATAAAAATGTAACTTTAAAATTTGACAGCATATAGTGTACAACTGGTATCAATTGTATTTATGAAAAGAATATTCTGGCTGTATTTGCTTTTTACATTTTTTTATAGCGTAGCTGCAGCGCAGCATCAGTATTCAACAAAAAAAACACGGTTTTCGGTGATTGCCATTGCAGAAAATAGTGGCCACCATATTGATTATTCAAAAGCAGCAAAAATATGGCTCAACAAACTGGCAGCCGACAGCAGTTTCAGCATCCATTATATTGAAAATACCAGCAGCCTGAGTGATTCAATGCTGGCCACATACCAGCTTTTTATACAGCTGGATTATCCGCCTTACGGTTGGACAATGGAGGCGGCAAAAGCTTTTAAAAAGTATATAGGTCAGGGCAAAGGCGGGTGGATTGGTTTTCACCATGCCAGCTTGCTGGGTGAGTTTGATGGCTATCCGATGTGGGAATGGTTCTCTCGTTTTATGGGGGGCATCCGCTATAAGAATTATATTGCCGGGTTTGTATCTGCCCACATAATTACTGAAGACAAAAACCATCCATGCATGAAAGATATTCCGGCAACCTTCACTATTGAAAAAGATGAATTTTACACGTATAATAAAAGTCCAAGGTCAGCTGTACACGTCATTGCCAGTGTGGATGAATCAACCTATGCTCCCGCTTCAGCCATTAAGATGGGCGATCACCCGGTGATATGGAGCAATGAAAAGGTCGCAGCACGTAACCTGTATATATTTATGGGGCATTCGCCGGACCTTTTTAATAATGCAGCTTACACAACGCTTTTCAGAAACGCCATTTTCTGGGCGGCCAAAAAGGCGCCGGCCAAAACAGCAAGCAGGCAATAAAAAAAGTGGACACTTCCTAACGGATAGTAGCAGTCCACAGCAGGTTGCTATTCCATTACAGCAAGTGGTTCTCCGGTTGTAACCGGTACAGGTGCATTCATTGTTTTCTGTTTCACATGCCGGTCTATCATGTACATTAAAAAGATGGCCACTATCATACTGCCTGTTACAACAAATCCAATCCGGTTGTAATGCTCAACCGGCCCTGTTTTACGCTGCACAATCAGCAGCCCGGCAATATAAGCTGCAACACCTCCTGCAATCTGCTGCACCGATGCATTGATACTCATAAAAGCGCCCCTGTCCTGTGGTTGCGGAATAGCTGTCATTAGTGACTGAGCCGCAATCATACGGGATGAAATACCTGCAAATAAAATTACATTAATGACGATTACTGTCCATAGCGGCGTTATGCCAAGGTTGGTAAATATTAATACCATGATAATGCTGATAACGGACCCTGCCACAAACATTTTAAACTTGCCAATCTTATCACTCAATTTACCTGCCAGGGGCCCGGTAACGATCGAGAAAAATCCTGTTATTAAATAGACAAATGTCAGTTTTTCAAATGGAATACCGAGGTTATTGGTACTGAACGTGCTTCCAAATGGCATCAGCATAAAACCGCCTGTTGCAAGCAGGGTGGTCGCCAGAAATGCACGCAGGTAGGTGGTATGGGAAAGCGTTTTTACCAGGTGCTCAAAAGGATTACGGTCAGACTTTATTAAAAGATGCGCATTAACAGGTTTCATATAAATAACAATGACTATCCCTACCAGCAGGCCTACGCCACCAATCATCCAGAAAGGCGCATGCCAGCTGAAATGAGTGGTGAGAAACAAGCCAAGCGGAAGTCCAAGTATCTGGCTGGCCGCGAATGCCATTTGCACAAAACCCATTACCCGCCCGCGTACTTCCATTTTAAATAAATCTGTAACAATGGCCATACTTATGGATCCAATCACACCTCCAAAAATGCCGGTCACTATCCTGGCCATCAGCAAAAAATGATAATTGGGCGCCAGGGCACATAAAAAAGTACCCCCCATAAAACCGACGTAGAAAAAAAGCAATATTTTTTTCCGGTCAAATTTGTCGGCAAAACCTGCAGCCAGCAAGCCGGAAGCCCCGGCGCTGAATGCGTATGCGGAAACAACCAGTCCAAACTGCTGCGTTGTGATATGAAAGGCCGGTAGTAAGATGGCGCCCAAGGGCGATAAGACCATAAAGTCCAGTATAATGGTAAACTGCAGAATGGCAATAATTGCAATGATAAATACCTGGTACCGGGTAAATACTTTTTCCTTTTTAGCTGCTGCTGTTGCGGGTGTTTCCATTTTATACATTTTTAACCGGCCAGTTCTTCACAATAAAAACCGGCTCCTTTTATCAATTGAACTATTTCAGGCAGCTCCATATTTTTTGATTCAATGCGCAGCACCTTGTCAATATCGTTCAGGTCAATATTCCAGCGGGAGATATTATTTCGTCCGTCAAGCAAAGGTGCTACCTCCTTTACCTGTTTCTTATAGCGGATATTTGTTTTTAACACTAATACATCCATAAAAAATAATTAAGAATTAAAAATTGGTAATTAATAATTCATGCGGGCAGCAATCAACCTGTAACGCCGGCGCTTCAGAAAAAAACTTATCATTCAAAATAAATTATGGCGTCAGTGCTTTAAGTACCAGCTCCAGGGTATCGTTCATTATTTTATCTGTAAGGGTAAATTTTTTACCGCCGATGCTTTTTCCCTGGAGGTGAAATTTTACCAGGTTGTACATGGGTGCAAAAGCTACAGACCAGTACACTTCCACCTGCACTTTTACCAGCTCATTTCTTTTAATGGCATTGGCAACAAAAGCCATCATTGTTTCTTTAAATGATGCGCCAATCAGGTCGAGTGCTTTATCCTGGAAAGGCGAATGGCGAAACTGCTCCATAAACTGCATCTGGTGCGGGTTTTTCATGTAATACCTGGCGCGGTTCATCCATTGCACGCGCAGACCTTCACTAAATGACATGGTTGGATCAAAATTCTTTAGTGTTGCTTCTGCCATTTCCCTGAATGATTCGGCCCAGAGCTGCATAATTAAATCTTCACGGTCTTTGTAGTATATATAAAGAGTAGCCGGTGATACAGCAGCTGCCTTTGCCAGCTTTTGCATACTAAAACCATCAAAACCCAGTTTCACGATTATCTCTATGGCTTTTTCACGGATGGCCTGTATTTTATTATCGTCCCTAACCCTCATATGAAGACAAATATAAATGAATGTTCATTCATTTATTAATATTGGGGAAAATTATTTTAAGCAGGCCGGCACTGTGTGGGCGGCCCCTACCAACTATCTGGAGCGCTTTATCTAAAAGGAATTGTTGCCAACTATACATAACGGCGCAGCTACTGTGTCAGACCCGATGTCTTTTAGCTTATGAAAACGTTTACATGGAAATTAATTCTGTATTAAGTCTAAGTAATCAAAATATTATCTATGTTTAACCCGGTATTTAATAAGAACTGCACCTTTATTTTGCCATTTAATCGGAGATTGCACACATTCATTTTAACCAACGCTAACTACAATGAAAAGACTAATCAAATTCAGATTACTGATGGCTGTCCTGCTTGCCCTCAGCTGCCTTGCCGCATCCGGGAAAGGAATTCCGGGCAGGCATTTTATCATTCCACCTGATCAAACTATTACCGGCCGCATCACAGATGCCGCATCGGGTAATCCGCTGGCAGGCGCTACTATCAGTGTAAAAGGCACTAAAAGAACCACTACTTCGGCAACGGACGGCAGCTTCAGCATCTCCGTGATCAATGATAAGTCGGTACTTATTATCAGTTTTATTGGCTATACAGGCATCCAGGTGCCGGTAGAAGGCAAAGCCAGCGTAGAAATTAAACTGGAAGCCGTTGCGGCTGATCTACAACAGGTAGTAGTAGTGGGTTATGGCACCCAGAACAAGAAAGATATTACCGGCTCTGTAAAATCATTGAAAGTTGAATCTTTTAACCGCGGCATCATTAATTCGCCTGAACAATTATTGCAGGGTAAAGTAGCGGGCGTAAATGTAACATCCGCCAGTGGTGAACCCGGTGGTGCTTTGTCTATCACCATTCGCGGACCGGGTGGCGTAAGAACCGGTAACACCCCCCTGTTTGTAGTGGATGGCGTGGCGCTGGATAATTCAAGTACCGGTGGCGGTAACCCATTAAATTTTTTAAACCCGCAGGATATTGAGTCCATGGATGTATTGAAAGACGCTTCTGCCAGTGCCATCTATGGTACAAGGGGTGCCAATGGTGTAATATTAATTACCACCAAAAGAGGTAAAGCTGGTTCAAGTGTTATGAGTTATTCAGGCAGCCTGGGTGTGTCTAACCTGGCAAGAAAAATTCCTGTATTCTCCACTGCCGATTACAAAAAAAATGTAGCAGCAGTTGGTGGTGTGCTGGATGATAAAGGCGGCAATACCGACTGGCAAAAAGAAATTACCCGTACGGCCATCACCCAAAACCACAATATTACATTGAGTGGTGGTGCTAATAAACTTTCTTATTATGCTTCTTTTGGCTTACAAAAACAACAGGGTATCATTAAATTCAATGATTTCAACCGTTATACCGGCCGCTTTAATGTAACACAGCGTTTCCTGGAAGACAGGCTTACAGTGGAAGCCAATCTGACAGCCACCAGCACCAATGGTACACGTCCGCCCATACAGGGTGTAATTGGTGATGCATTGTCAAACAACCCTACTTATGCAGCACGCGATGCCAATGGCAACCCGGCGCAATACCAGGCGATCAATAACCCGCTGCAATCATTTACATTAGATAAAGAGCTAACCAAAATAAACCGTGTGCTGGGCAATATTACCAGTACGCTAAAACTCACCAAAGAACTCAGCTACAAATTAAACTTTGGTATTGATAATTCAACCGGCACAAGAGATGTTCAGGCACTGCCCAATTTAATACCGCAGCGTGATGGCCGCCTTGACACCTATTATACCACCAATCGCAATACCCTGATAGAAAATTACCTGACGTATGCCCATACTTTTGGTGATCATAAAATTGATGCGTTAGCGGGTCATTCTTACCAGAAAGTATTTTTGCAGGGGCGTAACTACAGTATCAATAAATTCCCTATCTCCCCGGTAGAGCCGCAATACAATCCCGGCACCGGTACGGAATTAACGCTGGTTAACAATGCCCCCGGTGGCTATGCGCTCAACAATGAACTGCAATCTTTCTTTGGCAGGATTAATTACCAGTACAAAAGCAAATACCTGGCTACTGTAAACTTCAGAACAGATGGTTCTTCAAAATTTGGTGGCAACAACAAATACGGTTATTTCCCCAGCTTCTCCCTTGGCTGGAAAATTACAGAAGAAGCTTTCATGAAGAACTCCATGTTCAGCAATTTGAAATTAAGAGCTGGATGGGGACAGACCGGCAACCAGGAAATAGAACCTAAAATCACTTTGCCAAGCTATACGGCCATCGTTTCTGCCAGCACCAGCTATCCGCTGTCAGCAACAGGAAGTTACCCTGCAGGTCTTACCTATCGCAGACTTGCCAATCCTGATATACAATGGGAAGTAAGTACGCAAACCAATGTGGGACTGGATTTCGGTTTGTTCAATGGCAGACTGAACGGTTCAATTGACGTTTTTAGTAAAAACACCAACAACATTTTGCTAAAGGTTATTCCAACGGATCCTATTGTGCCTGCACCGGAAGTGTGGACCAATGTAAAGGATATGAACATCAACAACAAAGGCCTTGAAATTGATTTGGAATACCGCGTAAACAGCGATAAAGGTTTCCGTTATTCCATCGGTGGTAACCTTACCCTTATTAATAATAAGGTAACCAATTCCCCTTTCACTGTACTTCCTTCTGGTTCGGCTTCTGGTTCTGGTCTTACTTCGGCCACCATCAATGGTTATATCAACAACCAGCCCATTGGTACTTTTTACCTGAAAGAATGGACAGGATTTGATGCCAATGGCATAAGCACGTTCAGGGATACGGACAAAGACGGTATTGTTACAGACAAGGACAGGATTGCTGCAGGAAGGGCATTACCAAATGTTTTGTACAATTTCAATGGTAGCCTGGGTTACAAAGGATTTGACCTGGTAGCAAATTTCAATGGCATATCCGGCAATAAAGTATACGACAATACAGCCAATGCCATTTTTTATAAATTGAAATTGTCGAAAGGCATCAATACAACGGCTGAAGCAATTGCCTACCCGAACGAATCAATCAGCAATTCAGCACCGGTAAGTACACGGTATTTAAAAAGTGGTGCATTTTTCCGGTTGAATAACCTGGCACTGGGTTATAATTTCAACCCAACCAAACTTGGTTTTGGCCGCTGGGTTACTGCCTTACGGTTATCTGTAACTGCGCAAAACGTTTTTGTAATTACCAAATACGATGGCTTTGATCCGGACGTAAATACAGACAGGCAGGTAGATGGTGTATTGTCTTATGGTATTGATTACCTGACTTACCCTAAAGCCCGGTCATTTATTTTTGGATTAAACGTATCATTTTAAAAATAACGATCATGAAAAATATAATGAATAAAACCGCCTTTTTACTACTGGTGCTGATGGTTGCCATAAGCAGTTGCAGTAAATTAAATGAAAAGGCACTGGATGAAATATTGGTCACCACCAACCTCACTGACAAACAAATTGCAGACGGACTTATTGCCCCGGTCTATGCGCGTCTCCCGGACATCTTCCTGCATACCAATTATTTTACCCTGCAGGAAATTTCCACTGATGAGGCCATACTGCCTTACCGTGGTGGTACAGACTGGGGTGACAATGGTATTTACCTGGCCATGCACAAGCATGAAACCATTTCATCTGATGTGAACGTGCGGAATACCTGGAACCTGGTTACCCAGGAACTCTCCCGCACAGTAACAGCCATTACTTCGCTGAAAGACAATAAAGATGCCAGCGCTCCACTTTACCTGGCAGAAGCCAGGGGTATGCGTGCTTATTATAACCTGATGAGCCTGGATCTTTTTGGTATTGCCTTTGTTAAAGAAGATGCAGAATCAATATCTAAAATAATCCGTGGCACAGAGGCCGTTGATTACATCAAAAATGAACTGCTGGCAGTAGAGCCCATACTTGATAATACAACCGGTCCGGGAAGACTTACCAAAGCGGGCGTTTGGGGATTACTGGCCAGGCTTTATCTTAACGCAGCGGTTTACCGTGATCGTTATGCCGCTACTTTCACTTTTCCTGCAGCAGATATGGACAAAGTAATTGAGTACGCTGATAAAATAATCAGTTCAAACCAATACGCTTTATCAGCTGATTATTTTTCCATTTTTGGAAATGTAAACCACGATAATAAAGAATTGATATTTGCAGTGGATCAACGCTCAGACCTGAATGGCCACAATCGTATGGCGTATTTTTCTTTATCAGGCGACCAGTATCCCCTGCCCGCATTTCCAGCTGCCAATGGCACAGATGGTCCCGCTATTACACCAGATTTTTACCAAAGCTGGGTACAGGCAAATGGTGCAACTGATCCTGCCGCTGCTGATCCCAGGTTTTACAAACAGAATATTTCTATTTACACTAATCCGGGTGACTCCTGTGTTACCGATTTTAATATGGACAGGGGTATTTTGCGTGGCCAGCAATATGGTTTGATAAGGGTGAACGGTGCTTTTGTAAAATGCCCCAATGGCAATTTTAAAGTGGGTAAATTGTTTAACCTGTCAAGAAGCAATCCAAACCTGCCGGTTAATTTTACTGAAGCCATTGATTTTACTACTATAGGAAGCGGTTACTCTACCGGCTATCGTGTGGAAAAATATGAGTTCAGCCGCGCCTCTGCCAGTGGTAGAAATTTTGGACAGGCTGATATTGTTATCCTGCGCCTGGCCGACATCTACCTGATGCGTGCTGAAGCAAAACTGCGCAAGAATGATGCAGCAGGAGCGCTTACAGATGTAAATACGGTAAGACTTTCAAGAACAGCTTACGCAGTTAAAGGCACCGCTCTTCCCGCTATTACCCTTGATTTATTACTCAGGGAAAGAGGTTTTGAACTGTATTGGGAAATGACCCGCCGTACAGACATGGTTCGCTTTGGCAAGTACGAAGGGCTGTGGATGGAAAAATCAAACACTGATAAAAACAAAAGAATATTTCCGATACCACAGACAGCTATTGACGGAGCATCTAACCTGCCCGATTACCTGAAACAGAACCAGGGGTATTAATTAAAAACTAAAGATAAGCTACAAGCAAAAAGCGATGGCCCCTTGCAAAAGGGGCCATCGCTTTTATATTCCGCAAATATGCTACATTTCTATATTACACAAAGAAACCAGGGACTTTCACAACGGTAATGCATTTTTTAATTCCCCAATAAAGTAACCATCCTGAGCAATTTTCGAGCTGCTGCCCTACCGCTGGAAAAACATCTTTGCTGCTGATATAAAAATGATGTTGTATCAATTTACCAGAAAACCGTGTATAAAGCGGCCAGTATACCAAGTATCAGTATTGAGGTAGCAATAAAAGCGGGCGAGGAACGAAACATACTTTTATCCACTTCTATGAGCCGTTTGGCATTTTTCGTTTTAGGGTCAAGCAGGCTAATTACTACCATCAGCACCATCAGCACTACAAAAACAATCAGCATACGGTCAAGAAAAGGTATCTCGTATAAAATACCTCCATCAGACTGAACAACCGGTGAGGAAAAGCCAGTAGATGCAAGAAAATGCAGGTCCCATACTTTGGGTATAAACTTCAAAACAACAGACAGTGGAATGGTCAGTAATGCAGCCGATAAGGCTGCCGCGGAATTGGTCCTTTTCCAAAACATGCCCAGCAGAAAAATAGCGAGTACACCGGGGGAAATAAAACCTACGTACTCCTGTATAAACTGGTAGGCCTGGTCCAGCGTACTTAGTAAAGGGGCAACCATACCCGCTATCAGCATGCTAATAATAACGGCCCAGCGACCGGTACTTATCAGTTTTTTTTCGCTGGCTTCCTTATTGAAAAACTGCTTATAGATATCCAGCGAAAATATGGTGGAGATGCTATTGGCCTTACCTGCCAGCGATGCAATAATGGCAGCTACCAATGCAGCAAAAGCAAGCCCTTTCATTCCTTCAGGCAATAAGTTCAGCAAAGTAGGGTATGCATGGTCTGGTTTAACAACACCATTCGCATCCTTTAAGGAAGATTGAAAAAGGCCATTACTGTACAGCACATACGCTGCAATACCCGGGATAACGGCAATGACGGGAATCAATAGTTTTAAAAAGCCGGCAAAGAGAATACCCGTGCGGGCGGTCTTAAGGTTTGCACCCAGTGCCCGTTGTATGATGTACTGGTTACAGCCCCAGTAAGCGAGGTTGTTGACCCACATACCGCCAATCAATATTGACAAACCCGGCAGATCTTTGTAGTAGGGATTGGATGTTTTAAAAATCATATGCAGATGGTCAGGCGCTTTTTCCTTTAGCAGGAACAAGCCTTTCAAGGCATCTTTACCAAAACCAAAATGGCCCGAAACCATTGTTAACGCAAGATAAGTGGTTGTTAAACCACCAAGGATTAGCACAAATACCTGTACCACATCGGTGTAACCTATCACTTTCATCCCGCCAAGGGTGACTATTACAGAAAATACTACCAGGGCTGCAACACAGGCCGCAAACGGAATTTGCGAAACGGATGATATCGCCAGGGCGCCCAGGTAAATAATAGAGGTGAGATTAACAAACACATATACGAGCAACCAGAAAACTGCCATCACTGTGCTAACGGTACTGTTATAACGCTGCTGCAGAAACTGCGGCATGGTGTAAATCTTATTTTTCAGGTAAACAGGCAGCAGGAACACGGCCACAATTATAAGTGTGGCAGCTGACATCCACTCATACGTAGATATGGCCAGGCCAAGCGCAAAACCCGAACCGGACATACCAATAAAATGTTCAGCGGAAATATTAGACGCTATCAGCGAAGCGCCAATGGCCCACCAGGTAAGTGACCCTTCTGCCAGGAAGAAATCTTTTGCGCCCTGCTGACTGGATTTTTTCTTATTGTAAATGTAGTAGCCATACAGCGAAATGCATACAAAATAAATGGCGAAAATGGCGTAATCACCAGGCTTTAACTGATTCATAGTGGCAAGATAGTTGGTTAGTATTGGTAGTCAATGACAATCGGTATCTTAATAAAACTAAAATTAGCGTTTTAAAACTAAAATAGATTTTACATCCGTTCGCAATTTTAATATATTTATTTATGAAAACGTTTTCTGCGGCACTGCTGGTTACCGTAAAAAAATGCGTACACCAAGATGAGTAAAGTAAATATACAAAGGCTGGCAGATGAACTAAATTTGTCTATTGCCACGGTGTCACGCGCCCTGCGCGACAGTTACCAGATAAGGCCGGAAACACGTGAAAAAGTATGGGAGCTGGCCAGGAAACTAAATTACCAGCCCAATCCATTCGCCTCCGGGTTACGCGAACAAAAAAGCAAAAACATAGCCGTCATATTTCCTGAACTGGCCAATAATTTTTTCTCACTTGCCATTAATGGGATTGAAGAAATAGCCCGGCAAAAAGGCTACCAGGTGCTCATTTATCTTACCCACGAATCTGCCGCAAGTGAAATGGGCTTTGTTAAAAGCCTGGCCAACGGGCGGGTAGACGGGCTGCTGATTTCTCTTAGCAGTGAAACCGGGAATTACGATCATATACTGGAGCTGAATAAACAATTGCCGGTTATTTTGTTTGACCGGATTTGCGAGTCCGCGGAAATGCTCAACGTAACCACAGATGATTATGAAAGCAGTTTTAAAGCCACCCTGCATTTAATTGAAAAGGGCTGTAAGCGAATCATGTACCTGCTGGCACTTAAAAATCTTTTAGCAGGTAAAATGAGGTTGAAAGGATACACAGATGCACTGGCACACGCTAATATACCATTGGACCAGAAATTAATTATTGATTGCGACCGCAGTGAAAAAGATGCGTATGACCTGATAAAACAGGCCGTGGCACAGCAAAAACCCGATGGCCTTTTTTCTTCCATTGAAAAACTCGGTACGGTTTGTTATTATGTGGCCAATGATCTACAATTGTCCATACCCCGGCAGATAAAAATTATCAGTTTCTCTAACCTGGAAATTGCCGCCCTGCTCAATCCATCTTTAACTACTATTACACAACCTGCTTTTGATATCGGAAAAGAAGCTGCGCATATTTTATTTCAGCTGCTGGACAAGAAAAAAATTGCCACTGAAAGCAAAATGATTGCGTCCCATTTAATAGAAAGAGATTCTACAGCTCAGTAATAACAATCGGTTTAGTGCCCCGTATATTTTAAAAATTCCCGCCGCGTTTCCATCTCCAGAAATTTTCCGCTGTATTCGGCAGTAATGGTGGAACTGTTCACATCCCGTATGCCCCTTGCAGACACACAATGATGAAATGCATCAATGAGAATGGCCACGTCAGGGGTATTAAGCGCTTCCTTCAGCATCTCACTAATCTGAATGGTGAGTCTTTCCTGTACTTGCGGACGGCGTGAACAATACTGTACAATCCGGTTTAGTTTGGATAAGCCAATCACCTTTCCATTGCTGAAATAACCAATATGCGCTTTGCCAATAATGGGTACAAAATGATGTTCGCAATTGCTGTATACTGAAATATCTTTTTCCACCAGCATCTGTTTGTAGCCATACTTATTGTCGAACAGGGTGATGGCCGGTTTATTAGCAGGGTTTAACCCACTGAAGATTTCGTTTACATACATTTTGGCGACCCGTTTAGGCGTATCCTTTAAGCTGTCATCTTTTAAATCAAGTCCAAGTATGTTCATAATTTCCCTGAAATGCTTTTCTATCAGGAGTATTTTCATATCGTCACCTATTTCAAATGCATCGCTCCTGATGGCAGCATTAAAAGGGATAATAGCTTTTTCAAGTTCCGGAAAATCTTTCCTTAAAGCAGTATTGTTTAAGATAGCCTCCATGTTCTGTTCTTTCATCAGTTTGTTTTTTATTTACTAATCCTTTACATCATAGTACAAAGCGGAAAACATTTTGTTTACTTTTTACAATAAAACGTTAAACAGACTGGCTTTTTCCGGTTTACATGCGGGTTTTTAGTCCCATCACCAGTACATCCCGCCTACCGCCCTGCAACCTGTGGTAACAAAAGCGTGAAGAAGCGCTTATACGGAAAGCAAACATTTACGCCTTCGCTGCTGTTAACCGGCTAATGACCATCCTGATTACGGGCGCCAACGGGTATATCGGAAGAAGATTGCTGTCTGCTTTGCAGGAACAGGGTCATGAGCTTATTTGCTGTGTACGTGATAAAAGGCGCTTTGAACAGGAGATACCGTACACCCGGATGCAGGTACTGGAAGTGAATTTTTTGGAGATCGAAAAATCGGAAGCTTTCCCCCTGCATATTGACGCGGCATTTTTTCTGGTTCACTCCATGAAAGAAGGCGCTGCATTTGAAAATACCGAGAAACGCGTGGCGGAAGGTTTTTTGCAGTTGCTGTCTGCCACCGGCTGCAAACAGATTATTTATCTCAGCGGCATTGTCAATGAAGAGGAACTGTCAAAGCATTTGTCTTCACGTCTGGCTGTTGAAAAAATATTAAGGGCCGGAAACATACCGGCTACTGTACTGCGTGCCGGCATCATTGTAGGCTCGGGCAGTTCTTCATTTGAAATCATCCGCGACCTGGTAGAGAAACTACCGGTTATGATTACACCAAAATGGGTGGAAACAAAATGCCAGCCTATTGCTATCCGCAATGTAATTGAATACCTCACCGGCGTAATAATGCAACCGGCCTATTACAACCATGATTATGATATTGGCGGACCGGAAGTGCTTACCTATAAAGAAATGATGCTGCAGTTTGCTGCAGAACGTAAGCTTAAAAGAACCATTATTACCGTTCCGGTGATGACACCAAAACTTTCCAGCTACTGGCTATACTTTGTTACGTCTACTTCCTACTCCCTGGCAAAAAACCTGGTAGACAGCATGAAAGTAAATGTGGTATGCAGGCCTAACCAGCTTGCTGAAGAACTGGGGATTGAAGTGCTGACTTACCGCCAGGCGGTAAGCATGGCTTTTCAAAAAATTGAGCAGAATGAAGTGGTCAGCAGCTGGAAAGATGCATTCAGTGCATTCAATACCAACCCCGCCATTATCCGTAATGTTGAAGTACCGGGCTATGGATGTTTTACAGACGTAAAAAAGCGGTTGATTAAAGATAATGAGGAAGACATTTTTGCAAATATCTGGAGCATTGGCGGAGAAAAAGGCTGGTACTATGGCAATGCATTATGGAAAGCAAGGGGTTTCCTGGATAAAGCTTTTGGAGGCGTAGGGCTCCGGAGAGGTCGTACCAGTCCTGCAGCACTGCACTCCGGGGATACACTGGATTTCTGGAGGGTATTGGTTGCCGATAGAAAAAGTAAACGCCTTTTATTGTACGCAGAAATGAAACTGCCAGGTGAAGCGTGGCTGGAGTTCAAACTTGATAGCCAGGAAGGAAAAAAAATGCTGGTACAGACTGCCACGTTCCGCCCAAAGGGTTTATTGGGCCGGCTATATTGGTACAGCGTACTACCCTTTCACTATTTTATATTTAATGGAATGATCAATAACCTGGTGAAATCTGCTGTTGCCGGTAAATGATTGTATGCATCAGCCGCATTTTGCAAACAAGCTTTCAACACGGATCAATTAATCAATTTAATCAAACCTGCTTCCTGTTAATTGGTACTTCCGTCACGTACTTTTATTCTCTTCTTACCCGCATTCTTCTTTTCAAAATCCAGCACCTCTTTAGGTTTGGCTTTTGCTTTTACAGCAGCGCTGCTGTCTGATATTGCTTTCTTGGCTTTTCCGCCCAAAGGGTTATCGCTTTCCTGTAATTTACCCAACACCCAAAATTCAGTCTTGGTAATAAAACCCGCGGCCGGGTCGTAATATTTCCAGGTGCCATTTTTTATAGAAGACCCCTCATTTTTGATAATTACTGTAGTGTAATGGTCAGGCCTGGTCACATCTTCCACATCAATGGTATCATACAATTTATCGGGATTGAATGCCCGCCAGCTTTCCTCTTTCAATAATTCGCCATTGAGGTTAAAATACATGCTGGGTCCATCCTTAAACCCCCAATGATAATTTTCAACCGCAAACTGGTCACCCATCAGTGTAAACTTTCTCCAAATCCCTTCCTTTCGATCGTCAAAATAAGCACCTTCTTCCTCAAATCCGGGTTCACCCCTTACCTCATCATGCCTTATGAGCCATTTACCCTGCTTTTTACCGCTTTTATCTACGCCATTGAGCGTATCACCCCTTACACCGATGGTATAATTTTTTAACTGTCCACTGGCATTCAGGCAACAAAGGCAGCAAATAAATATTATAAAACGCATAGAAAGTAGTTTTAAGACAGTGATTCTTTTATTCCGCCAGGCGGTATTAACAACGCTTTTACCGGCTTTTCATTGCAGGAAAAGCATTCTTTGATCCGCCTGCCACATCCGTGCAAAATTACGCGTCTTCTGATTGTGCGCACGCAGATTAATTGTTAAACATGCTGCTGTAAGTTCCTTATAGTTTATAAAACACTGTTTAAGACATTATTGCTTTAACAACATTTTAATTCACCTCTAAAAACCTGCTACTCACCTATTTTAAGTAAAGTCTAAGACGCTTAACGGCTGCTTAACCAGACTAAAGCAGAAATTGCAGCAGACTTTATATCGCGCTTATGACCTTAAAATGTTTACTCCTTAAAGACACCCCGGACAGTAACCGGCAACTAACAGATTTTATAGAAAAGACGGGCAGCCTTACATTAGAGGCTACTACTTCTACCATAAAAGAAACGGTGGAGTTGATAGACAGTTCCACACCTGATATTATTTTTCTGAATGCCATGCAGTATTCACGGATAAAAAATGATTTATCTGAAAAAGACAAATCGCCGGTTTTTATATGCACCACCGTGGAAGAAGAAAATACCCGCAGTGCTGCCTATACTAATCTTTCGGTGAACGGAACAACTTTGTCATATGCTGTATTCCTGGATGCAGTGAACCGGGCCATCATTCAAATACTTGGCTCCAGATCCGAGAACTCCTACAGGGATGAAAAATATTTTTTTATTAAATCAGAATACCGGATCCTGAAGGTAAACTACGCTGATATTATTTTTTGCGAGGGATTAAAAGACTATACCCAGGTATATACCAGCAAAAAAAATAAACCGATAATAACCCTGCAAAACCTGAAGACTTTTTCAGAACGCTTACCAGCGAAAAATTTTGTACGCATCCACAGGTCTTATATCATATCACTGAACCACATAGACAGCATCAGTAAAAAAGAAGTGGAGATTGCTGAAAAGATTTTACCCATTGGCAACAGTTACCGCAACAACCTGCTGGACATTGTAAAATTAAATTCCTGATAGGCTTAGAGAATAACAAGAAAGGAGTTCTACATAAAAACAGTTCATTAAACTGCTTGCAGCAACGAAAGACACCAGGCAGCACAATTCATATAATTGTTGAAAAATAGCGATACAATGATTCAGGTCAAATCCGCCTCTCTCGGGAGAACATTCATCTGCTGTAACCTGCGGCATTGGCAACGACTTTTATAATTAATATCCAACCTGCAATCCTTTTTAAGAGGCTTACTAAAAGTGTATATGCGCGTCCCTTATATCCTGTTGCGTAACAGAAGGGTTATGCCCCTTTTTTATTTTTTCCACTACTTTGCTCCCAATTAAAAGTGCTTCCGCTTCTGTACCAAATTTTTTAAAGGAAGCAATAGCCGGGATGCAGTCCTGATGAATAAATACTTTCTTATCCACCAGTACTTCATACCCCCAGCCCTGGGGGATTTTCAATGCATGTAAATCAACCCGCATATCATTGCCAGCGGGCTGATTTTTTTTGTGCAGCAGCAGCATTAATGCGCTGGCCGACAGCATCACTGCCACCAGCACCGTAACCATTAAATATTGTTTAATCATTTTCGTCGTAGGTAGCGGTTGGAAGAAATTCTCTCATGTCATCAAAACGATAAGTACTGTTTCTGCCGGTAACCAGGAAGCCCCTGCTCTTCACCCCAAAGCCAACAGCGCCGGTTCTTTCCAGGCCTTCCCACGGTGTTTTAAGCGTCCATACATCTGATGCGAAATCATATTCCCATACTGTTTTCAGGATGCTGCCATTTTCACCGGTACATACATATGCTTTATCGCCCATTACAAAAGAGCTGGCGTTGCTGCGAACGATTGCGTAGGCGTCATCATATGTGTCCGTGCTGACATTTGAAATAAAGCGCTTTTCGTTCCATTTGTCGGCCGTGGGGTCATATGCCCAAAAATCATTTACTGTAGTGCCATTGTTAATACCCGTTACCACATAGCCCTGGTTCTGGTATACAAAAGCCACTGCACCAGAACGTTTGGATCCGCCAAGACTTACTTTTTGCGTCCAGCTGTCCGCAGCAGGATCATATTGCCAGAAATCTTTTAAATCATTACCATCATTGCCGGTTGTAACATATCCTTTGTCACTGATACCAAACCCTACGGCATCAATACGGGCAGTACCGCCAAAATCAGCTTTCCTGGTCCATGTATTTTGTGCCGGGTTGTATTCCCAGGTATCTTTCAATTTCACAAGGCCATTGTAGCCGGTAGTAATATATCCTTTTGTACTGGTGCTGAAACCAACAGCAGAGTTTCTTGCATCGCCCGGAAGCGCTGCTCTCTGTATCCAGTAATTATTAACAACATCATATTTCCAAACATCATTCAGCCGTACGCTTCCGTCATAACCGGTAGCAATATACGCGGTATCCCCTACCACAAAAGAGACGGCCTCGCTCCTGGCCACGCCGTCAAAATCAGACCTCCGTATCCAGTTACCAACCGTGTCGCTGGTAGAAGCTGTTGATTTGGTACATGCATAAAAGAAAAACAGGGAGCTCCCTGCAAGCATAACAAAAGAAAATACACGCATCATAGATTATTTTTTTGATTGGCAGTAAAATATTTGCGGTGAAACTACTGGATAAGCAATAGTCCGAATCGTTAAAATGGAAATTCAACAGTAAAAACCAGATGAACAGTTTAAAAAAATATACGAATATGATTTTCCGCCAAAAAACCTGTTTTGAGAGGAGAAAACGCCGGTAATTGATTGGTAGATTAAATAGTAGCGTTTACCGGTATATACATCCTGCCTGTCCATACTAACAAAACCCTAACACTTCATTAGCGAACATTGCTCAAATTTTTTGTGCGATGCGGAATATCCCTGGTGTTTTAAAAACAGCTCCCTTTATCGTCTTTTCTGTTACACTTTTATTGGCCCTTGGCTGTCAGAAAACAGCCATTCAGTATGGAGAACAGTATGTTGACAATGGCGTAACCAATATTATACTGGTTGATTCTATCAGCCCTGTGGTATCTACCATTTATAAAGATTCCGTAATTACATCCCAAAGCAATAACCTGCTGGTGGGAAGCTATGCAGATACTTATTTCGGAAAAACAAGTGCACACTCATATGTGCAGCTGGCCCCGCCCCAGCTAACGGATCTGCTGAACAATGCGCAATATGATTCGGTAGCGCTATTAATGAAATGTAACGGTCTTTATTATGGGGATACCAGCCAGCCGGTAAGCATTGCGGTTAATCAACTGGCCACAGAAATTAAACTGGCAGAAGGTCAATCCTATTTCTATAATACAACTGTATTTCCGGTTAACAGCAACCCGCTTGGCACCAGGACAATGCTGCTACGCCCTTTAACCGGTGATAGTGCCAATATTAGACTGGATGATGCAAAAGGACTTGAATTATATAACATGATTAAAACAAAATCAGCTATACTGAAGGACAATGTGCAGTTTACAGATTACCTGAAAGGCTTGCAGGTATCTGCCAATACCAGCAATAATATTTTTGGTTTTAAAGACAGTGTGGTGATGCGCCTGTATTACCATGAGACAGATATTACAAGGAACAACAAATATTTTGATTTCACTTTCTATAATCAACCGCTTCAATTCAATCATATCACCGCGGACAGGAGCGGCACGCCCCTTGCGGGCCTTAACTCACAAGACAATGAGCTCGTCTCCGCCGCTTCCGGCAATGTGGGCTACCTGCAGTCGGCCACAGGCATTTACCTGAAAATTGGGTTTCCTGGCATTCGTAAAATACTGGAACGCTCTGATTTTATTAAAATAATAAAAGCTGATCTTATTGTTAAACCATTGCTGAACAGTTACAATGGTTTCAATCCGCTGCCACCGGTATTGTATGCTGCGCAAACAGATGGTGCCAATGAACCGGGCAGCAGCATTGCTTCTGCAAGCAGCGGATCTGCAGTAGCTGAGACAGGTAATTTATCAATTGACGCAATATATGGCAGCGGTACAAATTATTCGTATGATGTGACCAGCTACCTCCAGCAGGAAATAACCATTGCAGCTATAAATAAAAACGGCTTATTACTTCTACCAGGAACGGACACGCGCTTTTCTGCGTTAAACAGGCTGGTAATAGGCGATGGGCAAAATGCAAAAAATAAAATACAATTGAATGTCTATTACATTTCAGTGAATAAATAAATCAATTAATGAAACCCCAATCAGCATTCATAGCCGTACTGCTATTATCTTATGGCAGCCTGTACAGCCAGAACACCAATTCACCTTACTCCATCCTGGGTATTGGCGATATTGAGACAAATTATTACAACCGTACCAGCTGCATGGCCAATACAGGCCTGGCATACAGAAGTGAAAAATACCTCGTCAACAATAACCCCGCTTCTTATACGGCGCTGCAGCAACAGTTTTTTTCTTTTGAATTATCCGGCAGGGGCCAGTTTATAAATTATACAGGCAGCCCGCTCAACGGTACATCAGCCAGCGGCAAAGATTTTGCTATAAAGCGTTTATCAATAGCCACTAAAATAAATACATGGTGGGGCTCCAGTGCAGGTATTCTGCCGTACAGTACGGCCAATTACGAATTCAATGCTGTCAAGAACATACAGGGTACCAGTGCCACTGTGCCGGTTACATACGACGGTATCGGCGGTGTAAACCAGGTTTACTGGGGCAATGCCTTCCAGTTGTTTAAACATTTATCAGTGGGTGTTAATGTGTCTTACCTTTTTGGTTCACTTACGCAAACAGAGACCCTGGCTACTGAAGGTCTACAAACTACTCTCACTACAGCCCGGCAGGTCTTTTTAAAAAATTTTAATTTCACTTATGGGGCACAATACTATTTACCTGTTAGCAAAAGATGGGATGTTAATATCGGCGGCACCTATTCGCCCGGCAGTAAACTGGCTGCAGATGCTACTGTAGTTGTTACGGACAATTCCACCCAGGTATCCAGCAGCACAGACAATACGATGGCGGCCGGTTTCAAACTACCAAATGCCTCGGGGATCGGCTTCAGCATTACAAAAGATAAAAAATACACGCTGAATGCTGACTATAAATACCAGGCATGGACGGCTACCAATTATACGGGTCTGAATTATTCTCTAAAAAACAGCAACAGGGCTTCGCTTGGTTTTGAAGTGTCTAATAAAAAATCATATTTCAACAATGTCCTTTTTGAGAAAAATTATATCCAGGCGGGCGTTTATTATGGCAGTTCTTACCTGGATATTAAAGGGCAACAATTACAGGAAAGAGGATTTACGCTGGGCTACGGTGTTAACAGTAAACGAAACCTGCTGGGCTTTTGTATAGGGTTGGATGCAGGGCAGCGCGGGACCCGGCAGGCGGGCCTCATAAAAGAAAATTATATAAATTTTACCTTCACCGTCTCTTACCGCGATTTCTGGCGGACAAAAGGCACTAAATATTTTTAGTACAATATTCAAGTTTGTTTGAGTCACTTCACCAAAAGACAACGCAGGTCTTCATTTTGATTCAAATCAGGGAAACGGGGAAAGTATTCTTACTTTCCCCCTTATTTTCTATGGACATGCTGCTGCAATATCTGCTCTTCACGCATGCATTCTTCCCCTATCTTTACAGCTAACGTTCATTGCAGATGAAAATAATTACACCGCTGGTTATACTTTTATTGATTGGCCAATTTGTGCTTGCACAGAAACTTTCCACCGCACAGATCAAAATAAATCTTGAAAAAGCACCCAACCCGATAGCCTATGCCAGGGACGTGCTTAAAAGGCCATTTAAACTTGATACCATTGTTATATTAAACAGTACCCATTTTGCAGGTATAGCAGACAGTCTTGCCTACCATGGTAAGCTTAAAAAAGTGTACGGTCCTTATGAAAAACAATTCCTGGTACAGGTATTGGCCAAACTGCCCAATACATTTACGCGCATCAGCCAGGTGTTTATAGATACCACCGTATTTACCCGGCGCATAGCAGATTCACTGGCCAACAGCATTGTAGATCGGGTTAAATCAGGTGCTGCCAGTTTTGAAGATATGGCGCAGACTTATAGTATGGGCGGCGAGGGTGCAACCAAAGGTGATTTAGGCTGGATAGCACGCGGATCCATCATTCCGGAAATGGAAAAAGAAATAGGCAGGAGAAAAAAAGGGGATGTATTTAAGGTGTGGACCAAAGCGGGTGTGCACGTTATTAAGAAAGTATCCGACTCAAAACAGGATACCGGCTTTGCACTGTTACTGCGGGTAATATTGTAAGTTTCTTCAGCATGTACGACCTTCTATGCTGGTGTTTGATTGTATACCTTGATCGTCCAGCGTAATATGTTTTGTACTATTTATCAATAAACCACTGTACCGCCAGTTCGTAACCTTTCAGTCCCAAACCGATAATACTGCCGGCCGCCTTTGCAGATACATGCGACAGTTTACGAAAATCTTCACGGGCATGTACATTAGAGATATGCACTTCTATCAACGGGGCTTTAACAGCAGCTATTGCATCGCCAATAGCAACAGACGTATGTGTGTAACCACCGGGGTTCATCACTATTCCATCCGCATCAAAGCCGGCCCTTTGTATTTCATTAATAAGTTCACCTTCTACATTACTCTGAAAATAAGAGAATGTTACCTGCGGATAAACAGCCTTCAGCTTATTAAAAAAGGTTTCAAATGATTCGTTGCCATAAATACCGGGTTCTCTTTTGCCAAGCAGGTTTAGATTGGGGCCGTTAATGATTGCAATTTTCATGTGAAAAAATTAAAAAGGTGGACAATGAAAATGTGGGAATGCTTTGGCTGGGATACCCACGTTCACATTTCCACATTTTGCACAATCTGATATTTACTTATGCTTTTTTATCAGCGCTATAAAATCATCAAACAAATATCTTGAATCATGAGGACCGGGTGTAGCTTCCGGGTGGTACTGCACAGAGAAGGCGGGCTTGTCTTTCAGCCGGATACCTTCAATAGACTGGTCGTTCAGGTTTACATGCGTTATCTCTACATTGCTGGCTTTCTTCACGGCTTCGGGATCCACACCAAAACCGTGGTTCTGGGTAGTGATTTCGCTTTTGCCGGTTACCAGGTTTTTAACAGGGTGGTTTAAACCACGGTGACCATGGTGCATCTTAAAAGTGGGGATGTCATTGGCCAACGCCAGCAGCTGGTGACCCAGGCATATACCAAACAAAGGCTTTTTTTCTTTCAATATTTCTTTTACAGTGGCAATCGCATAATCCATCGGTGCCGGATCTCCGGGTCCGTTAGAAATAAAGTAGCCGTCCGGGTTAAAAGCTTTTATTTCAGCCAGCGCTGTCTTTGCAGGAAATACCTTTACATAAGCGCCCCGCTCTACCATGCAGTTTACAATATTTTTCTTGATACCATAATCCATTACCGCTATACGCACATCGCTTTTTTCATCGCCTGCCTCATAACTAACTTCGGTAGACACATGACTTGCCAGCTCCAGGCCATCCATCGAAGGCACTTTTGCCAACAACTTTTTTAATTCTTCTATATCTGTAACAGCTGAAGAAATAATGCAATTCATGGCGCCCTGCTTGCGCACATGCTCTACCAGTGCCCTGGTATCTACTCCTTCTATACAGACAATATTTTGCTGTTTCAGGTATTCGTTCATGGACCCATTGGCCATCTTACGGCTAAACGGTTCTTCCAGGTTGCGCCCTATCAGGCCTTTAATCTTCACATTGCCCGATTCCACATCACTCTCTTTAACGCCATAATTGCCTACATGGGCATTATTCATGATAAGCACCTGGCCATAATAACTGGGGTCAGTAAAAACTTCCTGGTAGCCGGTCATACCGGTGTTAAAGCATATTTCACCGGTAGCGGTTCCAATGGTCCCGAATGCTTTTCCGTAGTGTACTGTGCCATCTGCAAGTACCAGTACTGCGTTTTGTTGTTGGGTTGTAGCCATGCTTAGTTTAAAAGTTTTGCAAAGCTAAGAGATTGAAAGAGAAAAAGAGCGTATGCCTTTGTTTTTTACCCACAGGGTGCTAAGAGAAAAAGGAGAAATCAATCGCATAGGGCAAACAGGGATATTTGCGGTGACGATATTTCTCTGCCGGCTCTGCTTGCCCTGTGCGCCCTCTCATCTCTTAGCCCTCTTACCAAAAAAAAGCGGAACCATATAAATGATTCCGCTTTGTAAAAATATACCTGCAATATTATGCTTCTGCTTTTCCTTCTTCTTTGGTGGCTGCAGCTGGTGTTTCGTCGGCCGGTGCATCAGCTTTTTTCTTGCTTGCGCCACGACGTGTTCTTTTAGCCGGTTCTGCTTTTGTTTCAACGCCTTTACCGTAAATGCTGTTGAAGTCAACCAGTTCAATCATAGCTGTTTCAGCATTGTCACCCACACGTTTACCCAGCTTAATGATACGGGTATAACCACCGGGACGGCCGGCTACTTTTTCACTGATGGTGCTGAACAATTCAGTTACAGCTTCCTTATCCTGCAAATAGCTGAATACAATACGGCGCTGGTGCGTGGTATTTTCTTTGGCTTTTGTAATTAAAGGCTCTACATACACGCGCAAAGCTTTTGCTTTGGCAAGTGTAGTTACAATTTTCTTGTACTGGATAAGCTGTGCCGCCAGATTACTAAGCAGGGCCCTTCTGTGAGAGGCTGTTCTGCTGAGGTTTTTGATTTTGTCTCCGTGACGCATGACGTTTAAATTTTGTTTCCTTCACACCGTGTCAGGAATTGTGAAGTACTTTGTTAATGTGAAATATGAAATGGCAATTGCTGATTTTGAGATTTGGGAATGGTGAGATTTCTTTTGGCTTAACACTAAAAAAAATCGAAAACCCCATAATCAGCAATCACAAATTTTAAAGATCGTCTTTATCCAATCCCAGTTTGCTCAAATCCATTCCAAAATGCAAACCCCTTTCGCCCAGTACCTGCTCAATTTCAGCAAGTGATTTCTGACCAAAGTTGCGGAATTTCATCAGGTCTTCCTGCTCATACTGTACCAGCTCGCTCAGGGAATTGATTTTTGCAGCTTTTAAGCAATTGAATGCACGTACAGAAAGATCAAGATCTTCCAGCGGCGTTTTCAGTACTTTTCTTAATTGCAGTGTTTGTTCGTCTACCAGGTCTTCCTTCTTCTCTTCTTTGTTATCAAAGGTGATGTTCTCATCCGTGATAATCATCAGGTGCTGAATCAGGATACGGGAAGCTTGTTTAACCGCTTCTTCAGGGTGAATGGTACCATCGGTAGCCACTTCCATGATCAATTTCTCGTAATCGGTGCGCTGCTCTACACGGGTATTTTCAATGGTGTATTTAACATTCTTGATAGGTGTGTAGATAGAGTCAATAGCAATATAGCCAAGGGGCGCTTCTTTTGCTTTGTTATCTTCCGCAGGCACATAACCACGGCCTTTACCAATGGTAAGTTCAATATCCAGCTTAGAAGAAGAATCCATGGTACAGATCAGCAGTTCCGGGTTCATGATCTGGAAACTCTGTGTGTTTTCCTGGATTAGACCTGCGGTAAATTCTGTTCTGCCTTTGATATGCAGTGTTATTTTTTCATTTGATACATCGTGATCAATTGTTTTCTTGAACCGAACCTGCTTCAGGTTAAGGATAATTTCAGTAACATCTTCTGTTACACCCTTAATAGTTGCAAATTCATGTTCAACACCTTCAATCCTGATACCCACAATCGCATATCCTTCCAGTGAGCTTAATAACACCCTGCGCAAGGCGTTACCAACAGTTACTGCGTAACCAGGCTCTAACGGACGGAACTCAAACTGAGCTTCAAAATCATTTGCTTTTTGCAATACAATTTTGTCAGGTTTCTGAAAATTTAAAATTGCCATATTTGAAATTTCAAGTTTTTAATTTATTAGCCAACCGAAATTATATTCAACAATAGATATGCCTGTTGCTTACTTAGAATACAACTCAACAATTAATTGCTCCTTAATGTTCTCTGGCACGCTTTCACGTTCAGGGTAAGCAATAAAAGTACCTTCCATGTTGGTTTCATTCCAGTCAATCCAGCTAAACTTGGGGTTTTTCCCTTTAACCTGGCTGGTAACGCCAGTCAAACCCTGCGTTTTTTCCTTAAGGCCAATAACATCGCCTGCTTTTAACTGGAAAGAAGGCGTGTTAACCACATCTCCGTTCACGGTAATATGCTTGTGACTTACCAGTTGTCTTGCAGCAGGACGTGAAGGCGCAATGCCTAAACGGAATACAGTGTTATCTAGACGGGCTTCCAGTAATTTTATCAGGTTTTCACCAGTAACACCTTTACGGCGGACGGCTTCTTCAAAAGTTTTACGGAATTGTTTCTCCAATACACCATACGTATACTTGGCTTTCTGCTTTTCACGCAGCTGAAGTGCGTATTCACCCATGGTTTTGCGCTTGCGCTTTTCTCCGTGCTGACCGGGGGGATTGCTGTTTTTAGTCAGCCATTTACCATTGCCCAGGATGGGCTCTCCAAAAATGCGGGAAATTTTGGTCTTTGGACCAGTGTAACGTGCCATAATTAATTATTTGATTTTTTGGTGACGGTACACAATCTGTAAAAATCTAAAATGAATTGTGAACCCTTGTTATGAAATACAATTGCTGATTTAGAGATTTATTGATTTTGGGATTCAAAAAAATCCCGAAATAACACAATCATAAAATCAGCAATTTTTATTATACTCTTCTTTTCTTAGGCGGACGGCAACCATTGTGTGGAAGCGGGGTCACGTCTTTGATCATAACTACTTCTATACCGCTTTGAGAAAGGGCGCGGATAGAGCTTTCACGACCAGCACCGGGACCTTTTACAAACACATCCACTCTCTTCAGACCCGCATCAAAAGCTGTTTTTGCAGCATCAGATGAAGCCATTTGTGCAGCATATGGAGTGTTCTTTTTAGAACCCTTGAAACCCATTTTGCCAGCACTGCTCCAGGAAATAACCTGGCCGTTCTTGTTTGTAAGGCTGATGATAATGTTGTTGAA
>JBDSLR010000040.1:0-73417 GCA_039916305.1 Chitinophagaceae bacterium
AAATAATTTATTAAGGGCAAAATTAGAATACAGCATCAATCATTTTGATTATGTTTTTAAAATGAAAGTGCTGGAATTTTATAAAGGGCAGGGCATTAAATTACAATAAGGCCACGGTACACATTACAACAATAAAAACCACCTACACAACCGAAACTTTTTGAAATGAGTAAGAAATTAATCTGGATACTTGTAAGCGTTGCACTATTGATAGTATTATTGGTAGTGGCGCAAAAAAAAGGTGCTTTTGGTAAAGATGAAGGCACTAAAGTAACTGCTGAAAAAGTGCAGCGGCGTACCATTATTGAAACCGTTACAGCCAGTGGTAAAATATATCCCGAGATAGAAGTAAAAGTTAGCCCCGACATTTCAGGCGAAATAACTGAGTTAACAGTAGCCGAGGGCGATAGTGTACGCAAAGGCCAGATACTTGCCAGGATCTATGCCGATATCTATGCAACGCAGCGTGACCAGGCTTCTGCCGGCGTAAGCCAGCAACAGGCGGTGGTTTCTAATAGTACTGCACAGCTGGATGCCCTGAAGGCGGCCATGGACCTATCTGAAAAAACCTATAACCGCCAGAAACAACTGGCGTCAGATAAAGTAATTTCAAAAGCTGAATTTGAGCAGGCAGAAAGTTCTTTTCTTACCACCAAGGCCAATTATAATGCAGCCGTACAGGGTATTAAAGGCGGACAGGCTGGTGTGCAAAATGCGCAGGCCAATCTTACCAAGGCAAACAAAGATTTGGGACGTACCATTATTACGGCGCCTATGTCGGGCGTTATTTCTCTGCTGAGTGTTAAAAAAGGCGAGCGTGTGGCAGGTAATAGTTTTAATGTGGGTACAGAAATGATGCGTGTTGCAGACATGAGCAAAATTGAAATAAGGGTAGATGTGGGCGAGAATGATATACCAAAAGTTCACCTGGGCGATTCTGCGCTGATTGAAGTGGATGCATACAACAAAAGAAAATTCAAGGGTATTGTTACGCAGATAGCGAGCAGCAATAAGGGCGCCGCCTCGCAATCCGTTTCTTCTACTTCTACTGATGTTACCAATTATGAAGTGCGGATACGCATTCTGCCCGAATCTTACAGTGATTTGCTGGACCCTGCCAAGCCAAAAAGCTTTCCTTTCCGGCCGGGTATGAGCGCAAGCGCAGACATACAAACCAAACGCCACCAGGATAAATGGTCAGTACCCATTAACGCCGTCACCACAAGAGAAAAAGGAACGGATAAAGTAGTAGCTGGTAAAGACCCTGCCGCCCCCGCAGACGATAATAATAACCCGGATCAGAAGGCAACCAATACAGATCTTGATGAAGTGGTATTTGTGTTGCAGGCAGACAAAAAAGTAAAAAAAGTTGTTGTTAAAACAGACATCCAGGATATTAATAATATTGAAATCACCAATGGGTTGAAGGAAGGGGATATGGTCATTACCGGCCCTTATGGCACCGTAAGTAAAATATTGAAAGACGGCATGGTGGTAAATGTGGTGGAAAAGGACAAGCTGTTTGAGGTTAAGAAATAGGCCGCAATGGCTGCTGATTGCGGGATTTTGAGATATTTTGAGTGTTAACCATTCAGCCCGCTTTGGAAATCTCAGAATCTCAAAATTCCGATATCTCTAAATGGCTTTATTATGTTTCGATTTGGTGTTATAGGCGGTGGCAGCTGGGCTACAGCGCTGGTAAAAATTCTTACCGACAATAAGTTGCCTGTCAACTGGTGGGTAAGGAGCGAAACGATTATGCAGCATATCCAGCAGCGGCACCATAACCCCAATTACCTCAGTTCGGTTTATTTTGATACCAGCCTGCTTAGTATCAGTACAGACATCACGCAGATTATTGCAGACAGTGAATGCATTATCATCGCCATGCCTTCAGCTTATGTAAGCAACGCTTTTAAAGATTTACCCGCAACGGCATTCCAGCATAAAAAAGTTATTTCTGCCGTAAAGGGCATTTTACCCGAAGAAAATTTGTTGCTGAATGATTACCTGAAACAATATTTTGATTTTCCGCTGACTGATTATTTTACCGTGATGGGTCCCTGCCATGCAGAAGAAGTGGCAGCAGAAAAATTATCATACCTCACTTTTTCAGGAACCGATGAGCACAAGTTACCCCAGCTGGCTGGTTGTTTTAAAACCTATTACCTTAATACCGTTATCAATCATGATGTATATGGTGTGCAGTATGCCGCCATCCTTAAAAATATCTATGCGCTTGGCGCCGGCATTGCCCACGGACTTGAGTACGGCGATAATTTTTTGAGCGTATTGATTGCCAATTGCGCTGATGAAATGGCCGGGTTTTTAAGAAAGTCAGGCATTCGTAACGTAGAAGTGGGCGTGCATGAAGATGAGGGCGATTTACTTCATAAAAAAACCGCCAACTATGCGGCGTCCGTTTACCTGGGCGATTTGCTGGTAACCTGTTACTCACTTTATAGCCGCAACCGCACTTTTGGCAATATGATTGGCAAAGGCTACGCTGTTAAAACTGCGCTGCTGGAAATGAATATGGTGGCCGAAGGATATAATGCCAGCAAATGCATTTATATCAATAATAAAGAAGTGGGTGCCACCATGCCCATTGCCGGCACCATTTACAGTATTTTATGGGAAGGCTTGCACCCCAAAGCAGGTTTTGCCGTGATTGAAGAAAGCCTGATCTGATCCTTTTCTGCAGCTTTTACCAGCGCTACGCTTATTTATTCCTAATACTGTCTGCTGCCGTGTATGGTTACACGAAAAATAAATCAGCTGCAATGCCATCCGCAAACAATTTTCCTTCTCTTGTCAGCTGCAGCAAGCTGCCATTCAGCAAAAGTTTTTCGCCTGTAATATATTTTTGACTGTTTTGCTGTATTTGCCGGCTGGCTTTTTCCCCGAAGTTTTTTTGTGCATGCTGTAAGTCCAGTCCCTCTTTGGTGCGTAAGGAAGTCATAATATATTCATTCAGGCGTTGGGTTTCAGTTAGTTTTTCTTCTTCAAAGGGCAAGTTGTCTTTTGCAAGCGATTGGATATAAAGGGCATTATTGGCAACATTCCAGCGGCGCCCGGTTCCATCAAAGGAATGGGCAGACGGCCCCAGCCCCAGGTATTTTTGCCCGCCCCAATAAGAGGAGTTGTGCCTGCTATGATAGCCCGGTTTGGCAAAGTTTGAAATCTCGTAATGCTCATAGCCCGCCTGCTGCAGCCATTCCATCAGCAAAAGAAAATGGCGGGCCTGTTTTTCTGCGTCTACGTCTTCTTTTTTCTGCAGGGCGATCATTTTTTGCAGTGCTGTTCCGGGTTCTACCGTTAAGGCATAGCAGGAAAGGTGGGGGATGCCCAGCCCAAGCGCAATGGCCACATTTTCCTGCCATTTTTCATCGGTAAGTCCGGGAGTTCCATAAATAAGATCAATAGACAGGTTATAAAAGCCGGCTTCCTGGGCCAGCACTATACAGTTTCTGGCCTGGATGGCATTGTGTGCACGGTTCATCCATAAAAGATCGTCTTCAAAAAAAGATTGTATGCCAATGCTAAGGCGATTGATGCCAATGGCGCTCCAGCTGGCCAGGCGTTCAGCAGTAATGTCATCCGGGTTGGCCTCCAGCGTAATTTCTGCCTGCGGCGAGAAGGTAAAGCAGGCTGCCAGCTGGCTGACAATCTGCTGCAGGTCTTCTTTTTCCAGTAAAGAAGGGGTGCCTCCGCCAAAATACAGGCTGCTGATTTCTTCCTGCTGCAGATAATTTTTTTGCAGGTCTATCTCTTTCAATAAAGCCGGTATAAAATCGTTTACAGTGCTGAGCGAAACAGAGAAATGAAAATTGCAGTAATGGCAGGCTTTTTTACAATACGGGATATGAACATAAATGCCTGCCATAAAAATTGTTTTCGGAAATTGCAGCGTAATAAATCTACATGCCAAAGGTAAGCGGATATAGCCTGGGAAAGTGGATGCTTGGCACATGGATGCTGACCATCGCCGCTGCGGCATCGGCACAATACCAGTTAAAAATTATTCCTGTAGACAAAGACACCGCTTTTATTACAAAGACGCTTGGTTTGCAACAGGATTTTGCCAGTCGCCTGCTGTGCACAGAATATATTTATAACCTGCCCGCCAGCCTGCAGGCCAAAGGTTATCCCGCGGCATCTATAGACAGTGTTGCGTATGATTCAAGCTCGGCTACCATCAAACTGTATACCGGCGAAACCTATAAACTTGCTTACATTAATACCAGCAACATCAATAAAAGAGAACTGGAACAAGCGGGCTGGAATGAGAAAAGCGTCCTGAACAAACCGCTTGATATGGTCCGTGTGCAACAACTTAAAGAAAGCCTGCTGGCCTACTATGAAGAAACCGGTTACCCATTTGCGAAAATTCAATTAGACAGCCTCCGCTTTAACAATGAGCAAATCTCCGCCAGCCTTATAACAGATAAGGGCCCCCGGTATAAAATAGACAGTATACGCATCAATGGCGCCGCGCGCATCAACAATGTTTTTTTGCAGCGCTACCTGGACATTAAAGAGGGCAGTTATTACCAGAAAAGTAAAATGCAGAATATCAATAAACGCCTGCTGGAGCTTCCGTATATAGTGCAAAAACAGCCTTGGGATATGACGATGCTGGGTACGGGTTCTATACTCAACCTCTACCTGTTGCCTAAGAAGAGCAGCCAGATAAATATACTGGTGGGATTTTTACCGGCCAATCAGACCAGCAACAACAGCTATGAGCAGGTACGCACCAAACTGCTTTTTACCGGCGAGGCCACCATTAATCTTAAGAATGCACTGGGCAATGGAGAATTAATTGGTCTCGACTGGCAGCAGATCCAGCAAAAATCGCCCAAACTGAACCTGCAATACCAGCAACCCTATTTATTTGGTTCCCCCTTTGGCATTGTTACTTCCTTTGATTTGTTTAAAAAAGATTCTTCGTATTTAAATATTAATTTCCTGGCCGGGGTGCAGTATGCTTTATCCGCCAGCAAGACAGGTAAAATATTTATCCAGGTCCTTGGCTCTAACCTGTTGAATGTAGACACGCTGTCTATAAAAGCCAGCAGGAAACTGCCCAATGCCATTGATGTAAGCACGGTTAATATTGGAGTTGATTACGAGATCAATAAAACCAATTACCGGCTTAACCCCAGGCGGGGTTATGAAGCGAGGTTATCGGGTACCGCCGGCACCCGCAACGTAAAGAAAAATAATGTGATTGTAAAGCTGGCCGATCCTGATTTTGCCTATGCAGCTTTGTATGATACCATTAAGCTTAAAAGCTACCAGTTTAGCATAAAAGCGATGCTGGCGAAATATTTTCCTTTGGGCCGGCAGTCAGCCCTTAAAGCGGCGTTTACCGGTGCATGGCTGCAAAGCCCAAACATTTTCCGCAATGAACTTTTCCAGATTGGCGGATATAAAATACTCCGCGGCTTTGATGAAGAAAGCATCTTTGCGTCTCAATACGCTGTTACCACTGCTGAATACCGTTACCTTGTGGGGCTTAACTCGTACTTTTTTGTTTTTGCTGATGCCGGCTGGGCGCAGAATAAAAGTGTAAGCACACAAACCAGTAACAATTTTATAGGTGCCGGCCTCGGTATGGCATTTGAAACCAAAGCAGGAATTTTTAATATTTCCTACGCAAGTGGAAAAAGAAATGATGCAAAATTTGACTTACGGCAATCTAAAATTCATATTGGCTATGTAAATTATTTCTGATTTTTACCACTGAATACCATTCGCCGGATTATTCATGCGCACGCTTAATTATTTTTGCACCGTAACCAGTATTTGTGAAGTACACTGTATATTTTTTGTTTTTGTTTTTTGCAGCAGTAGCGGCGGCCCAGGTACCGCCCAGGGATACGGTTATTGCGCAACAAAGACCACCGCTGATAAAGACAGCCCGCCCCGCAGGTGTAAGAACGGACAGCATTGGCTTGAAAGCACAAGGTCCGGTTGCCATTGCCCCTGCTGTTGACACCATGCCGGTGCTGCAGCCTGCAGGTCCTTTTGTGGCTGGCACTGGCCGTCTCTCCTATAAGGCGGTCTTAAAAATCAATCCTTATTTTAATTTCTTTGTGCCGCCACAGAACCTGGTGGCAGATGAGCGGTCACCTGCCGGCCAGGAAGCACTTTTTTATATATTGGCTGGCCTGCTTTTTTTCTTTGCGCTCGTGAAGCTGCTTTTTAATAAGTACGTCAGCAACCTGCTTGGCCTGGTATTCAGGGGCTCGCTCCGGCAAAAACAGATCCGGGAACAATTACTTCAGACGCCGTTGCCTTCCCTGTTTTTAAATATATTTTTTGTGATTGTGGCCGGACTGTATATTTTTTTCCTGCTGCAGCATTATAACACTGCGCCAGTGAATGGTTTCTGGCTCTTATTACTGTATTGTATAGTTGCGGTTGGGCTGGTATACCTGGTTAAATTCCTCATATTGAAATTCACCGGGTGGATTTTTAATATCCGGGATGCGGCTGATACTTATATATTCATTGTGTTCCTGGTTAATAAATTGCTGGCTATTTTCTTGTTGCCCCTGCTGATTGTGATGTCGTTTTCCATGGCCTCCTGGGCCAATGTATTACTCACGCTTTCTTACGTAATGATAGGGGCATTTTTTACCTACCGTTATATAGTATCGTTTGCGCCTGTAAGAAGGGAAGTTAAAGTTAGCCAGTTTCACTTTTTTATGTACCTTTGCGCCTTCGAGATAATACCCCTGTTGCTCATTTACAAAGTATTATTGCGTTTTTTCTAGGTACTCATTCTAAATTGCGAAACCATATCCAGTAAGAAATGGTAAAGAACGGTGAAAGAAATACGGTCCCGGCTGTAAAAAAAGTTAAAAAAGTCCTGATTACCCAGCCCAAACCGGAAACGGATAAGTCTCCGTATTACGAACTGGCCAGAAAATACAGCATCGAATTGTCTTTTCATCCGTTTATCCGGCTGGAAGGAATCCCACCAAAAGAATTCCGCAAGCAAAAGATTGACATCGCTAATTACTCGGCAGTTATTTTTACAAGCCGTAATGCTATTGATCATTTTTTCCGCACCTGCGAAGAAATGAAAGTCAATATTTCACAGGATACCAAATACTTCTGCATTACAGAAGCCGTTGCCCTTTACCTGCAGAAATTTATTCTTTACCGCAAACGCAAAGTTTTTTACGGAGCAGACAGCACCAACAAGAGCATGTTTGACGTAATCAATAAGCATAAAGAAAATGAAAAGTTTCTTTACCCTGTTTCTGAAAACCAGCAGGACAATGAAATAGTAGGTTGGTTAAAACAGCACAATTGCGAATACGCCACTCCATACATGTACCGTACCATCAGCGCAGATGTGAAAGAAGTGCTGGGACTGCAGGAGTTTGATGTAATATGTTTTTTTACGCCCAGCGGTGTCAGAAGCCTTTTTGACAACTGCCCCCGGTTTAAACAAAACGGTACTAAAATTGGCGCTTTTGGCAGCAATACGTCGAGGGCCGTGGAGGAAGCAGGTTTATTGCTGGATATAAAAGCCCCGCAACCGCAAACCCCTTCTATGGTGGCCGCCCTGGATAAATACCTTGCCAGCTTAAACCAATAATACGGCATAAAATACTGCACCTCTTTCTTGATTTTACGATGAAACGGATTGCGTAAGCGTTTAATACACTTCCTTAGGTATCGGTACTTATGAGTTATGAGGCTTCATTTTACGCCTTTACGATATCTGCGCAAAAAAGACTGCTACCGATTCAATCGCGCTGTCATTCATCTGCGTAAATAAAGAAATCCGCATTCTATTTTTCCATCTTTTTAATCGCCGCGCAATACAGGCTAATCCTGGTATTTGCTGCGCGAAATATTATCATCAGCCATCCCGAAATCATTAAATTCCGCGTTCAATGGAGAGCAACAGGTTAATAAATGAAACAAGCCCGTATTTATTACAGCATGCCCACAACCCGGTTGACTGGTATGCCTGGGGGGAAGAAGCCCTGCAGAAAGCGGTTGCCGACAACAAACCAATCCTCATTAGTATTGGTTATTCTGCCTGTCACTGGTGCCATGTGATGGAAAGGGAAAGTTTTGAAGACCCGGCAGTTGCAGGTATCATGAACGAACATTTCATTAATATAAAAATTGACAGAGAAGAGCGGCCGGACCTGGACCATATCTACATGGACGCAGTACAGGTAATGACCGGCAGCGGTGGCTGGCCCCTGAATGTTTTTTTAACCCCTGCTGCAAAGCCCTTTTATGGCGGCACTTATTTTCCCCCGCAGCAGGCGCATAACCGGAGCTCCTGGACGGATGTTTTGCTGGGCGTTAGCAATGCGTTCAAGGAGCGGCAGCATGAAGTGGAAGCCCAGGCCGAAAACCTTACCGCACATTTATTAAAGAATAATACTTTTGGCGAGCGGGCGACCGGGTCAGTCTTTACTGCAGCAAATAATGACCTGATATTTGAAAACCTGATGAAAACGGCCGATACAACCGCCGGGGGTTTTGGAAGGGCACCCAAATTTCCCCAAACATTTTCTATTCAGTACCTGCTCAGGTATTTTCATTATTTTAAAAACGAGGCGGCACTGCAACAAGCCTGTCTCAGCCTTGACAAAATGCTATATGGCGGTATTTATGACCAGGCTGGGGGCGGTTTCGCCCGGTATGCAACAGACAATGAATGGCTGGTGCCTCATTTTGAAAAAATGCTGTACGACAACGCATTGCTGGTGACTACATTAAGTGAAGCCTACCAGCTTACCCATCACGAGCGGTATGCAGCAGTAATAAAACAGACAATAGATTTTATAGAACGGGAAATGCTGTCTGCTGAAGGCGGTTTTTACTCGGCCCTGGATGCAGACAGTGAAGGCGAGGAAGGCCGCTTTTACGTTTGGGAAAAACACGAAATAGATGACTTACTGGGCGCGGATGCAGGAGTATTCTGCGCGTATTATGATGTGTCAGCTGCTGGTAACTGGGAAGGGAAAAACATTTTGCATGTACCTGTAGCCCCTGATATTTTTGCACAACAGTTTGCAGGCGGTGAGCAGGCATTAATGCATCTATTGGCGGCTGGCCGGCAAAAATTGCTGGCAGCCAGGAGTAAAAAGGTGCGGCCATTACTGGATGATAAGATGTTGCTGGGATGGAACGCGCTTATGAATTCAGCCTGCAGCAAGGCATACGCTGCTACCGGCCAGGAAAGATACCGGCAGCTGGCGATCCGTAATATGCGGTTTATTATAGATAATTTTTCTGCCGGGGAAGGGTTTTACCATACATGGAAAAACGGGCAGGGTAAGTTTACTGCCTTTTTAGACGATTACGCCTTTTTGATACAGGCATTAATCCATTTACAGGAAATAACTGGTAAATCTGATTACTTATTGAAAGCAAACGACATATCGGCATATGTTTTGGATGGATTTGCGGATGCTGAATCCAGTTTTTTCTTCTTTACTCACAGGGATCAGTCAGACATTATATTACGGAAAAAAGAAATATATGACAGCGCGGTACCTGCAGGTAATTCAGTGATGGCTGGCAACCTGCTATATCTATCGCGCGTATTTGATAATAAGGAATGGGATTTAAAAGCCGGGGAAATGTTGAGTAATCTTGGGGGACTGATTACACGGTACCCCGCCTCATTTGGGGGTTGGGCCAGCCAGCTAATAATAATGACACAAGGCATGAAAGAAATAGTAATTACAGGAGAAAAATTTAACGAAATTCTTTTTGATATTTTACATATTTTTACTCCTGCCAGAATCTTGCAGTCCTCATCTGTCCCCACTGAAAATTTTCCCTTACTAACTGGTAAGCAATATTTTGATCCGTTTTGGGTTTATGTCTGTGAAAATTATGTTTGCCTGCCTCCAGTAAATAGCCTATCCTCCTTTACACAACTAATTAATAAACAATAAATTATAAATTTGTTACGCAAGTTCTTTAATAATACAATAAATCAATAATAATACTCGTTTAATACCTACGGGGATTTTTACGATTTGACATTTAAGAAAAAATTTCTAAACTTGTAGCGGATGTTCACGAAACATTTTATTTGCCGATTACCCTTTAATATTATGAAAATGAAAAACCTGTCCATGCTGTTAGCAGCTTCCGCCATCTTACTGGCGAGCTGCGGCAAATCCGGAAAATCCTCCAAGGGATTGCCAAATGACGGACAACTTCACGGAGTTGCCCCGAGTAACAAGTATCAACTTCCAAAACCTCCCGGCATGGTGTACATTCCACCAGGAACCTTTCACATGGGGCCAAGTGACGAGGACGTTAACTACGCTTATACTGCACGCAACAAACAGGTATCCATCAATGGATTCTGGATGGACGCCACAGAAATTACCAATAACGAATACCGCCAGTTTACTAATTGGGTGCGTGACTCTACCGCAGCCAAGTTAATGGGCTTCGTAAAAAGCGTTGATGGCGTTGACGCTGTTGACTGGAAAAAAGCTACTACTATCAAGTGGGGTGATAAATCAACAGTAGAAAAAATTGACCAGATGGTGGTTACTCCTGAGAACCGCATTTTTGGTAAAAAGGAAATTGATGCCAGCAAACTGGTGTATCAATCAGAAACATTTAACCTGAAAGAAGCTTCTAAAAGGGAAAATGCCGGAAAGCCGCGTTCTGCCTTTATTGAGAAAAAAGCTATTAAAATTTATCCTGATACATTGGTTTGGATAAGAGATTTCTCTTACTCATATAATGAGCCAATGACAAAAAGATATTACTCTCACCCTGCAACTGGTAACTATCCTGTTGTAGGCGTAAATTGGAACCAGGCAACTGCTTTCTGTGAGTGGAGAACTCATTTCCTGAATGCTTTCCTTGAAGCTAAAAAAAGGTCACAGGAATCTGATTTCCGTTTACCAACAGAAGCTGAGTGGGAATATGCTGCACGTGGTGGCCGTTCACAGTCGATGTTTCCGTGGGGTAACTATTACCTGAGAAACAAAAAAGGCTGTTTGCTGGCAAACTTTAAACCCGGCCGTGGTAACTATCCTGAAGATGGTGGTTTCTATACCGTTCGCGCAGACGGCTACTGGCCCAATGACTTTGGCTTGTATTGCATGGCAGGTAACGTAGCAGAGTGGACTTCTTCTTTGTACTATGAAGGCGGATACAATTTTCAGCACGATATGAACCCGGATATCCGTTACAACGCGAAGGATGCAGATCCTCCACGTATGAAAAGGAAAGTAATCCGTGGTGGAAGCTGGAAAGATGTAGGTTATTTCCTCCAGACAGGTACCCGTGCATACGAATACCAGGACACTGCTAAATCTTATATTGGTTTCCGCACCGTAATTGACTTACCATCAGTTCAGGGCAAACGCTGATATTTAACAAACTGAACAAAATTTTTTATTGACAATTCCGTTTCTTAATTGATTTAAAAAAAATCAACACGATATCCTTTTCTCTAAAAACCCGTTTAAAAAACTCTAAAAAAAACGAAAACTATGGCTGGAGTAAGCAAATCAACAGACAAATTAGTAAATGTGTTCGTATGCGTAGGCGCTGCGGTAGTAATCTTTGGTGCCTGGGCAAAAATCCTTCACCTATCTTTTGCTAACCAAATGCTGACCATTGGTCTTTTAACAGAAGCTGCAATCTTTTTAATCTATGCAATATTGCCACCTCCGGGTAATGAAATGGCTGCCCTGGCAGAAGCGCTCCCTAAAATGAGCAATTCAACCGGTAATCCTTCTCTTAATGCAGTTGATAAAATGATGGCTGAAGCTGATATTACACCTGCCAGTCTGAAAAAACTGAGCGAAGGTTTTCAGAAATTTGGAACTTCCGTTAACCAGATAAAAGATGTTTCTGAAGTGGTTACCGCTACTTCTGATTATACTGCTAAAACAAAAGAAGCTACTACTGCACTGGGTGCAATGAAAGAAGCATACACAAAGTCAGCTGCTACCATGCAGTCTTTCAATGATGCTTCAGAATCTACCAAGCAGTTTCATGGCCAGGTACAGGTCTTGACTAAAAACCTGGGTTCTTTAAATACTATTTACGAACTGGAATTGCAGGATACCAACAACCATTTAAAGGCAATGAACAATTTCTACAGCAACCTGGCTACCGCTTCACAGGCTATGCAGGGTAGTGTTGCAGATGCCAAGAAAACACAGGAACAGATTGCTTTGCTGGCTAAAAACCTCGGCAGCCTGAACCAGGTATATGGTAACATGTTAACTGCTATGTCAGGTAAACAGTAATTAAACGGATAGAGAAAAGAACAGCCATTGTTTCAATCAATATCCGGTACCCTAAGTGTAAAATGAAAAACCTGTTTTAATTAAATTTAATTCATTCACCCATGTCTTTACCAAAAGAGCCCCGGCAGAAGATGATCAATATGATGTATTTGGTGCTTACAGCGTTGCTGGCACTCAATGTATCTAATGAAGTATTGGAAGCCTTCAAAACTGTAGATAAGAGTATCGTTACGTCAAATTCCGCACTTGATAATAAAAATGGTGTTATTTATAAGGCTTTCAGCGATGAACTGAAAGATCCTCAAACAAAAGCCAAGGCTGAAATCTGGGCACCAAAAGCAGCACAGGTGCAGAAACTGTCTGCAGATTTAAGCAGCTACCTGAATAACATGAAGCTGCAGTTGAAAACAGAATCTGGTCTTAAAAAAGATGATAAGGGTGTAGAAGAATTCAAGGAAGATGATCTTGATGCAGCTACCCGCTTGTTTGCTGAAAAAGGCGAAGGCAAAAAAATGTATGAAGCCCTTACCGCATACAAGAAAAATGTACTCGCAGTTTTAAACCCCAATGATTTTAAGGATAATCCAAAACTGATGGAAGACCTTAAAAGAAAAGTGGCTGAATTTGAAAAAACATTGCCCCTGGATTTAAGTGTTCCTGAAAAGGCCAACGCAGTAAAATCTGGTGACAATGCAAAAGACTGGACGTTCAATTATTTTCACATGACACCAACCATTGCTTCTTTAACTATTCTGAGCAAGTTTCAGAATGACGTTAAAAATTCTGAAGCACAGCTGGTAGATTATATTCACTCTCAGATTGGTGCTGTTAAAATTGTCTACGACCAGTTTGAAGCTATCGCCCAGGCCAATAGAACTTATGCTATGCCAGGTGATGAAATTGAAATCAAAGCTGGTGTAGGCGCTTTCAGCGATGCAGCAAAACCTAGAATTACTATCAACGGTCAGGTGATGAGCCTGGAAGGTGGTAAAGCAACTTTTAAAACAACCGCCAGCGGTGCTGGTGAACACAGTGTTGCAGTAAAAGTGGAATTTACCAAACCCGATGGTACTACTGCTGTTAAAGACGAAATAGTTAAATATACAGTGGGTACGCCTTCAGGTGCGTCTATGTTCCTTGAAAAAATGAACGTGGTTTACCTGGATGTAGAAAACCCGGTGTCTATTTCTTCAGGCTCTGGCGGTAAAGAAAACATGAAAGTGAGCTTTACCAATGGTTCAATAGCATCTGCTGGTGGTGACCGTTTCAATATCGTTCCTACCACACAGGGTATTGGTAAAGTAAACATTACTGTAAATGGTAAAACAACACCGTTTGAAGTACGTTGCAAACAATTACCAAGCCCTGTACCAATGGTTGGTGCTGTAACAAGCGGCGCAATTCCTGCGGCTACTTTTAAAGCAATGGGCGGTATGCTTGCTAAACTGAAAGATTCTGAATTTGATTTCCCTTATACCATCGTTAGCTATAAAATTGGTGCAAGAAACCCAAGCGGTATTTACCAGGAAGTGGTGATTGATGGCCCGCGCTGGTCTGCTGCCCAGAACCTGATTACTGCACAGGCACCCGGTTCATTGGTATATTTCGATAACATTAAAGTAAAAGGACCCGGCGGTAAATTAAGAAATATTGACGGAACTTATTTTACCCTTAAATAATAACAGTTAAACGTTGAAAGCAATGAAAAACCGCATCATTAAACTGTGTCTTTTGGTAACCGTGCTGGCAATTTGCGCAGGCAATGCAGACGCACAGACCAATAAGAAACGTACAGCCAAGAAAAGAACAACCGCCAAGAAAACAAATAAGAATGCAGGCAATGCTTCTGCTACCATAGCGGCACCGGCAAAAGACACTACCAAGCCAATAGTTGCTGAGCCCGAATTAAACCTTGGGATCATCCGTAAAAGCCTGCGTAATGATGATGCGATTGAGCGTAACCTGGTAAAAGAAAGGTCGCCGCTTCCCTATGAGCATATCCGAGAGGATGATGCCGTATACAGACAGCGTTTATGGAGAGAAATTGACGTGCATGAAAAGATGAACCTGCCGTTTGTATACAAGGCAGATGGTGACAATGGCAACCAGCGCTTCGTTATTATACTATTAAATGCTATCAAAAGCGGGGAAATAACAGCGTTTGATGCTAACGATGACAGGTTTACCACACCATTGACTTTTGGCTCTATTGCACGTAAACTGGTAGGCGAACCAATAACACAACAAATCCCTGACTGGTCAAAAGACCCTACAGGTGCTACCATGAAGGATACAACCATTATAAATGAGTTTGATCCCAATGCAGTAGAAAAATTCTGGATAAAAGAAGATGTGGTTTTTGATAAAGAATCTTCCCGTCTCCACACGCGTATCCTGGGTATTGCACCCATGTTAAGCATCAAAAATCCTGATGGATCATTCAGGGCCGTTACCCCTTTGTTTTGGGTATACTATCCTGATCTGCGTCCTATGCTGGCTAAATTTGAAGCTTATAATGGTAAGAACTTTGGTGCCCGTTTAAGCTGGGAAGAAATGTTTGAAAGCCGCATGTTTGCCAGCCGTATTATTAAGTCTACCGTAGAGAACCCCAATGACCTGTTTATTGAGGGCTACGTAAAGGATCCTATTTTACGTCTTTTGGAAGGCGACAATATCAAAGAAAAAATATTCAACTACGAGCAGGACCTCTGGTCTTACTAAGCTGAAATTGTTACATATTTTAAAAGCATCGTATTTTTACGATGCTTTTTTTTATGCTTAAAATAATAGTACTCATTAGAAGCATTAAAAAAATACCCTTAATTGATATTGGATTATCAGATTTGTTTGCTATTTTTACAACGGTTTTTCATAGGATATTGGATTTTAAAAACGGGGCTGGATTTTTATCCTGGCCCCTTTTCTTTTTCTGCGAAATACCTGCTGATTATCACCGCCTTCGAAAGCCCGGCAATCTTCGCCAGCTCAGCTTCACCCGCTTCTTTTACTTTATTTACGGATTTAAATGTCTTTAAAAGCAAGTCGGCCGTTGCTTTCCCTATTCCCTTTATATCTTCCAGTTCATTTTTAAAAGTGCCTTTGCTGCGCTGGTTACGGTGAAAAGTAATACCAAAGCGGTGCACCTCATCGCGGATGCGCCTTATCAGTTTCAGGCTGTCGCTATTGTAAGGCAGTTTTACAGATTGCTTATCACCCTGGAAAAAGATTTCCTCCTCATTTTTGGCCAGGCCTACCAATGTCATTTTACCATTTAAACCCAGTGCATCGATGCTTTCAATAGCGGCGCTTAGCTGGCCCTTGCCGCCATCTATGATAACCAGTTGAGGCAAGGGCTGCTCCTCCTCTTTTAAACGCTTGTAACGCCTGTAAACAACCTCTTTCATAGTGGCAAAGTCATTAATACCTTCAACTGTTTTTACATTATAATGGCGGTAGTCTTTCTTACTTGGAACCCCTTCCCTGAAACACACCATCGCTGAGACGGGATAACTTCCCTGGAAATTAGAGTTATCAAAGCATTCAATATGCATGGGCAGATCAGACAATTGTAAATCTTCCTGTAAACGGTATAAGACCTGTTTGCGATCCATATCTGATTTACCTTCCAGCTGCAGTGTTTTTTTCTTTTTTATTTCTTCCCTGAAATAATTCACATTCTTATCAGACAACTCCAGCAGTTTCTTTTTCTCGCCGGCTTTTGGTATGGTTAACACAATACCGGGTTCAGGATAATCAATTTCAAATGGTACTATGATCTCTGCAGAAAGACTGTTAAAAGTTTGGCGCAATTGTGCAACAGCAAATGCCAGTACTTCGGCATCGTCTTCCTCCAGGTGTGGTTCCAATTGTATGGTATGCGTTTGAATAATGGTGCCGTGCTGAATGATCAGGTAGTTAACGTATGCAACATCTCCATCTTTCAATATTGAAAACACATCTACATTGCCCAGGTGCCTGCTCACTATCACAGATTTTGCCTGGTAGTTTTCTACGTGTTCAAGCTTTTTACGGGTCATTTCTGCTTTTTCAAATAACATCTCAGCTGCAAATCCGCCCATTTCTTTTTTGTAATGCTGAATTACCGGTGTCAGGTTGCCTTTCAAAAGCCCTTTTAGCCGCAGCAGGCCTTCGTGGTAATCTTCTGCAGTTTGCAACGCCTCGCAGGGCCCTTTGCAGTTGCCAAGATGATATTCAAGACACACTTTAAATTTTCCTTTTTTTATGTTCAGATCAGAAAGGTTTAGTTTACAGGTGCGCAGCTGAATATTTTGCTTAATGAAGTTAAGCAGTTCACGTACCCGGCCTACCGAAGTAAAAGGGCCCAGGTATTCTGAACCGTCATTTATTTTTTTACGGGTAAGAAATACCCTTGGAAAAGCTTCTTTTTTTATGACAATATAAGGAAAGCTTTTGTCGTCTTTAAGATCAATATTATATTTTGGTTGAAACTCTTTTATCAATGAATTTTCAAGGAAAAGAGCATCCTGTTCAGAATCAACGATGGTAAATTCAATGTGATGGATATGCTTTACCAGCTCATGTGTTTTATAGCTGGTAAATGTTTTACTGAAATAAGAACTCACCCGCTTACGCAGGCTCTTGGCTTTGCCTACATATACCAGCTCCTTATTCTTGTCAAAGTATTTATAGATACCCGGGTTCACCGGAATAGTATGTGCAATCTGCTGAAATTCCTGCGCCGTCATGTAAGGATGAATAATGTTTAATTATAAAATCGTGACAGGTCAGCCGTCAGTCGTGCGTAATCTGTGCTTAGTTTGTCATAGAAAAAGCACCCACGACTTGCCACTCAAACTCACGCTCACTCTGAAGAGGGATCCCAGGTAATCTTCACCTGCTCCACAGGTAAAAATTTATCTTTTACTTTTTTCTCGGTAACAACCTGCATGTTTTTACCAGTTTTCCAGTACAGCTTCTGGCTAAAACTGGTATCGCCACGGATGAATGCTTTTTCCATATACACACCGGTAACCCTGTCGTTTTCTACCGGGTCTGCTTTAATATATACATTTACTTTTTGCACGGGCAGGCTGGAGTTGGTGGTAGAATAGTCAAGTGTAACGGAACCTGCGCCCGCATCTGCTATATTGGTTTCTTTATAAAATTTCCGGATGGCCGGATCGCTGATATCAGGCTGCCGGAAGTTTTGCGCCAGCTGTCTTAATTCTTCATCAGTAGCGCTGGTTAATTGTCTTTTATCATTGATGGTAATAGTTTTAGTGAGCGGAAAGCGGAAAGAATCAATGATTATTCTCAGCTGGCCGCCAATATATTCTGACACCGGGAAAAAATCCTGTTGCGGTATACTGTCTTTGGTGGTTGCAGCGGAAGAAGTTTGGGTGGTGTTATTGCAGGCAAACATAAATAAGGCTGCGAAGACCGCATACAGGGTATATTTCATGCCATAAAAATACAATAAAATAAAAAGCCGCTGCAAAATGCAGCGGCTTACAATTCATTTAATTATTATCAGAATGATTTAGAAACACCAAACTTTATACCATATTCAGTAAGAAACTCCCTAACACGGTATTGGTTGCTATAGCTTGATAAAAGCTGTGAACGAAACTGCGGCCCTACCTGCCATTTAAGTCCTGCTGCTTTGTACGATACAAATGCTTCAAAATTTGTATGTACATTAAAGCTGCGGGCAAGATCAGGACTTTGAATATAATTTTTGTAATCTGTTGATATAAGATAAGAAGTACTGTTCAGCAAAATTGTTGGCTGAATACCACCTGCCACACTAAACTGCAATTTTTTATTGCCCAGTAATTTTATTTCCATTCCTACAGGTACCGATAATTGCAGGTATTTATTTTGCAACTGCTCGGGCGCATAGCCGGAGAAGTTCCTGATATCTGTATAACCAGACAACGTATCATGAGTTGCCGGAGTATTCAATGCAATGGAAGCTTTTTCAGTACGGTATTTATAAGCACCTATATAATACCTGGAGTAATTTAATTGGACCCCAGCAAAAAGACTAAGGTTGTCTGAAAGTTTGTATTGTACATTACTTCCGATCTCAAAGCCGGAAGCTGGTTTATGATTTACATACTGGTTAATATTTGTAGCATAACCAGTGGCAACCGGCACAGTATTATTCTCGCCCTGGCTTATAGCAGATAATCTTCTGTAGCTGATGGTAGGACTTGCGTAAAACTGCAGCGACCAGCGGTAAGGTTTTATTATAGTGACTGCTGCTGCATCAGGCAACTGGTTGTTGGGAGAAACAATTGCTTTCCTGATGCTATTATCTTTTTGTGTTGCACTTTCCGGTTGCACCAGTTTTTTACCAGAAACAGCAACTGATATTTGCTGATCTTTATTATCCTGTGTACCAGGGAGCAAGTTATTTTCGATTAGCAGTGCCGTTTCAGCAGATGTACCTGCTGGCTCATTGATCGATTTACTTTCTGTAATAGCAGGGGTTGTATTGCTGCCTCCGTCGATTGAAGATACAACAGCTTGATTGTCGGCAAAACTTGTATTATTTTTCTTATAAGTTACAGCAGTGCTTTTAATTTCAATGTAAGTAACTGGGGTATTACGGGCGATGGTGATTGATGTTTCAGGAGCTAATGATGTTACGGTAGAAAGGGTTTCTGTAGTTGTATCAAGCCGGCTTGCCATGTTGCCATAGTGTGATAGTAGTAATTGTTTGCCCCCAAGTAAACCTGCACTGATAAAGAATAAAGCAAAACCCAACACCCACCATTTTTTTCTGCCGTGTAAAGAACTGTAAACATTATTCCAAACCCTGTCAGATGGATACATCTTGTATTGATCCGATTTCTGTTTCAGAAACACTTCAAAGTCATCATTATCGTAAAAATTGCGGTCCATGTAAGCAAGAGAATTTTATGTACGGATGTTAGTTGTTGGTTCTTTATAAGCGTAACAGATTCTGTTTGTTTGTTTTTATCTACCTGCCAAATGAGGATACCATATTCATTTTTTTTGCCGGCTGCTGCTGCAGTATTTTTTTCTTTATCAAAATATCTTCCAGCATTTGCTTTGCACGTGTGTATTGGGATCTGCTGGTACTTTCTTCTATATCCAGCATGTTGCCAATTTCACGGTGCGAGTAACCTTCAATAGCATACAGGTTTAAAACAGTTCTGTATCCGATGGGTAATAGGCGGATGCATTCTACAACCTGTTTTGCCTGCACAATTGATGGCACACTTTCTTCCCTCACCTGCATAGACGTTGCATGTATGATGTCTACGCTTTCGTTAAACTTCTTATTCTTCTTCAGGTTGTTGATACATGTATGCACAATGATACGCCTTACCCAACCTTCAAACGCACCCTGGTTACGGAAGGTGTGTATTTGTGAAAATACTTTTATAAACCCTTCCTGCAGCATATCTTCTGCATCTTCCCTGTTGTGGGCAAACCTGTAACATACCGCCAGCATTTTAGGACTGTACCTGTTATACAATTCTTTTTGTGCCACTGCATCATTTCGTAAACAACCTTTTAAAATGGATTCCTCTGTCATTTTGGACGTTTGGTAACCCGTAATTTAAGACAATTTTTAATACGGGTTGCTGCTTTACTTATATAAATAAACTGGCAGGAGATTGGAGAAAAAAAATAAAAAGCCTTTTTTTGTTAAATATTATTTAGAATATTGTTTGTTAGCTGAATATTATCTAAGAAATGCCATTTTTTTTAGTCAAAATAAAGAATTGCGCCATTTTAAAAAGATTGAAAAATTACTCCACTTGTGTATTTATTGATTTGACCCAAATGGCCGGTGCCTGATTTTAAAACTGGCAGACTTTAAAAGTGAAGCAGGGGTCAATGGAACAAGTGTCAGATAATTTTACCACACGGAAAGTTTGTAGCGCAGCAGGCACCGCTACTTCTTTTTTACCAGGCTGTCCACAGGATATTTTTGTTGCAGCACCTTTTGAATGCTTTCGGCCCATTGGGTTAATAACTGTTTTTGATCTGCACGGAGCACAGCTTCTTTATGAATCCATGTATAACTATCCAGGGGCATTTCGTTTTCCTTTACCTGTTTTATAATTTCTTCCATTTTACGGTACTGCCGGCGCGGACTGTACGTAGCAAATTCATCAAAGTTCAATTCTTTTTTACCTTCCTTAATATGATCATTCAGCCACCAGTCAACCGGCTGCAGCTTGGCATACCAGGGGTACACGGTATTGTTTGAATGGCAATCATTACAGCTGGCAGCAAGTATTTCTTTTACGTTGCCCGGTACAGGATAAACAGCAGTTATAGATTGTGTAGCCGCTACAGCCGCCATGTTTTTTTGTGGATGAAAAAATTGTACAATGACCAGGGCGACTAAGAGAATGACCAGTATTTTTTTTATCATTTTCAAGAGCATTACTTACAATGTTGGCTAGCATGCGTAATGTAGACAATCTAATTAATCAGGATATTGCCCGTCATTTCTTTTGGTATCGGTAGCTGCATCATGGTTAATATGGTGGGGGCCAAATCTCCCAATTTGCCGGGCTTAATTGTTCCATGCCAGCTGGCATCTATAATGAAAAAGGGTACCAGGTTTAATGAGTGCGCGGTATTGGGCGATCCATCGTCATTAACCATATAATCTGCATTGCCATGGTCGGCTGTAAGGAAAACCGTATAGCCGTTTTGTAAAGCAGCGGTAACCACTTTTTCTACGCAGGCATCTACTGTTTCGGCCGCCTTAATCACGGCACTGAATATGCCGGTATGGCCCACCATATCGGTATTGGCAAAATTGAGACAAATAAAGGAAGGCACTTTGCTTTCAATTTCCGGAACAATTGCCGCCGTTAATTCGTACGCGCTCATTTCTGGTTTTAGATCATACGTTGCTACTTTTGGAGAAGGCGCCATTATTCTTTTCTCTCCTTCAAAAGGCTTTTCACGGCCCCCGCTGAAAAAGAACGTCACATGCGGGTACTTTTCTGTTTCGGCTATACGTATCTGTTGCAAACCGTTTTGCGCTACAACATCGCCGATTGTATTCGTAAGATCATCGTTTTCAAAAACCACGTGTACGTGTTTAAACGAATGATCATACTGCGTCATGGTGGTATAGTCCAGGCTCAGTTTGTGCATGCCATTGTCGGGAAAATCCTGTTGGGTAAGTACTTCTGTAATTTCTCGGCAGCGGTCTGTGCGAAAATTGAAACAAATGGCCACATCACCGTCTTTTATAAGAGCAACGGGAGTTCCGTCCGGATGGGTAATTACGGTAGGTTTTATAAATTCATCTGTAATATTATTGATATATGAATCCGCAACGGCCTGGATGGCATTGGTTGCTTTTTCTCCTGCGCCATTAACAAGGGCATCATATGCGAGCTTCACCCGCTCCCAGCGTTTATCCCTGTCCATAGCGAAATAGCGGCCGCTTACGCTGGCAATTTTACCCACCGAGCCTTCTAAATGCTGCTGCAAAGATGTGATAAAGGAAAGACCACTTTTGGGATCCGTATCCCTGCCGTCTGTAAATGCATGAATAAATACATCTTCAAGGCCCTCACTCCTGCAAACATCCACCAATGCCTTTACATGATTGATATGCGAATGAACGCCGCCATCACTTACCAAACCCAACAAATGAAGGGGTTTATGATTGGCTTTTGCAAAACGGATACTTTGCAGCAAAACTTCATTTCTTGCAAAAGAGCCGTCCCGTACCGCCACATTGATACGCTGGAGCTCCTGGTATACCACCCTGCCGGCTCCAAGGTTAAGATGGCCCACTTCACTGTTGCCCATTTGCCCGTCTGGCAAGCCTACTGCTTCCCCACAGGTAACCAGGGTACTGTTTGGATATTTTGAATATAAACTGCTTACAAAAGGAATATTTGCGTGTTGGATAGCGTCAGCGGATTTCTTCTGGCCCAAGCCCCATCCGTCCATAATAACCAGTATAATTTTTTTCTTTTCCATGCTTTAAAACTACAGATTTTCAAGCTAAACATATGTCTGCAGTTTAAAATCCACGGCCAAATAGTGTTTTTTTTACACATATAGTAAGTTGGCATATTTTTAGTGCTATACCAGCACTGAAATCCAACGCTCAAAGACTATATCATTATGAAGAACTTAAGGAAAGATTTATGAAAAACTACCTGTGGCTTGTCGTGTTATCCTGTTCATTTTTACTTACTTCATTTACACCGCCCCGTGTTTCTTACGGTACAGGAATGGAAATAGAAGATATAGTAGGTGCACTGAAAGCCGGAAATGCCACCCAGCTATCCCGTTATTTTGATATCCGTGTAGATATTACACTTCCTGATAAAAGTGATAATTACAGCCGTACCCAGGCAGAGATGGTTATCCGGGATTTTTTCAGTTACAACAATGTACGAAGTTTTGAAATTAAGTATAAGGGCGAAAACAACGGTTCGAAATATTGCATTGGCACCTTGAAAACAAAAAATGGCGATTACCGTACCAAACTGTTTATGAAGCAAAAAGATACTAAGCAGGTATTACAGGAAATTGCCTTTCAAACTGCCGAGTAAAAATATTACCCCTGAAAGACCTAAGGCTTGCGATACAATTGCAAGTCTTTTTTTGTGCCCGCCCAGCACTAAGGGATTGGGTTATGATGCTTAGAAAATATCTCATTTCCTGAATACTATATGCAAATACTGAATACTTCTATCTTTGTTGAATGGGCACATTTGATGAACAGCTGGCGGTATTAATAGAAGCCGCTTTTAAGGAAGATGTGGGCGACGGCGATCATTCCACGCTTTGCTGTATACCGGCAAATGCAAAAGGCAAAGCAGTATTGAAAATCAAGCAGGATGGCATCCTGGCAGGTATGACAGTAGCAGCTAAAATATTTCAGTATGCAGCACCCTCCGCGCAGTTTACCCCATATAAGAAAGATGGTGATGCCATGAAGTTTGGCGAGATTGCTTTTGAAGCGGTGACTTCTGTACATACAATTTTGCAATGCGAGCGCCTGGTTTTAAACTGTATGCAACGCATGAGTGGCATTGCTGCACTAACCAGGCAATACACCGATAAATTACAGGGCTATAAAACAAGGATACTGGACACCCGCAAAACCACACCGAATTTCCGGCTGTTGGAAAAAGACGCAGTGCGCATAGGCGGAGGCGTAAACCATCGCATGGGACTATACGACATGATTATGCTCAAGGACAATCATATTGATTACTGCGGAGGACTGGAGCAGGCCATTGAGCGGGCATACCAATACGTACAAACCGTAAAACCGGGTTTAAAAATTGAGGTGGAAACAAGAAGTATTGAAGATGTGAAAAACGTATTGGTCCTGGGTAAGGTAGACCGGATTATGCTGGATAATTTTACCCCGGAGCAGGTGGCTGAAGCAATGGCACTTATCGGTGACAGGTTTGAAACCGAGGCCAGCGGCGGCATCAACCTTGATAATATTGAAGCCTACGCCAAAACTGGCGTTGACTATATAAGCGCCGGCGCCCTGATACACCAGGCAAAGAGCGTAGATTTGAGTTTAAAAGCAGTAATTGATTGATTGCATATTTTAGTTATTACAGGCACTGTCTAAGAAGAAGAATAAGCCTTTTTCGTTTAAAGAAATCAGTCAATCGCACAATCACAACAGCAGCAATTGGTCACACATGTCAAAGAAGAATAAACCAGACAACAGGGGTTTTGTATTCAGTACCGATCCTAATTTTTCTTTTGAAGAGAATAGCAACGAACCGGCAGCAACCCTGCTGCCCAAACAGCAAAAGCTGCGAATAAAATTAGATACAAAACACCGTGCAGGCAAGGCCGTTACCTTGCTAACCGGTTTTGCAGGTACAGAAGAAGACCTCAGCAGCCTGGGAAAGCAGCTTAAAAATTATTGTGGCAGCGGCGGGGCTGTAAAAGACGGAGAAATTATAGTGCAGGGAGATCACCGTGATAAAGTGCTGCAATGGCTGCTGAAAAACGATTACGCGTTATCTAAAAAAATCTAAGCTTGTTTGTACATAGCCTTGCGTTCCTCGCAGTTATCAGCATCATTGCTGCAGCAATAACATTTGTATTATATGGCAGGGCAAGACTGAAGGAAGAAAATAAGAAGGAGAAAATGTTTTTACGGATCCACTACGCCTGCCTGTTTATACTGTTGCTAACCGGAATGGTATATATGTTTTTTATGGTGGAAACAGGAACCTGATCAGGGAATGCATGATTACATAATGGATGATGCTGTAATTTGGACGCAATCAGAACTATTGAATTCTTCCGCCGCAGTAACGGGCTTTTTACCTGCAACCGTAAAATTCCTGCTATTGTTAAATTACTCTGTTAGCCCGTGAAGCCCACCCTGCTGTGCCCGCCATCGCAATAGGGTTTGTTGTTTGAAGCACCGCAGCGGCAGAGCGCTACGGTACCTGTTTTAATTTCTTCTGTGCCGTCAGATTTTTTTATAATGATCGATCCATTCACCAGCAATGGTCCGTTGGGCAGGCATTCAATAATATTAGCAACGGGTTGAGGCACTGCATTCACGGTCTCCGCTAACAATGTTTCAACGGATTCATTTTTTATATAACTCAACGCGCCGCTGGGGCATTTATCTATCTGCTCCATAATTTTTGCCGTATCAGCTGCGTCCGCTATTATCCATGGCCTTCTTGCCGGGTCAAAAACCTCCCGCAGGCCATGCCAGCATATTTTAGAATGAATGCAGGTATCCGGCTTCCAGATAATGGTAATATCCTTATTGCTGTATTTGTGTGTTTTAACCGCCATAATACAAATTGCTGATTTTGAGATTTTCTGATTTTGAGATTGGAAGCATAAATCAATACATCTCCCAATACCTAAATCAGCAATTTACTCACTGTCCTGCCGCTACACTATACGATCTTTTATCGCCCCACATATTCAGTAGTTCTGATGAGCAGATTTTAAAGTTGCCGCTCAGGCTTATATACAAACCAAGTATATCCTGCTGGTTAAGCGGCTCACCGTCCAGCGATTCAAAACGCGCATTATAAACATTCACCAGGTTAGTATAAACTGAGCCGGTAGGCCATACCTGTGTGCCGCGATTGCTGATATTTACCAGTTTGAATTTTACCCCGGCATGGCGCTGGCATTTTACCGCAATGGCTTGTGGCTGCTCATGGCTGTCAATAAACATGTCTACACCTACAATGCTGTCTGCGCTATTGTCTTCCTGAGAATACATCATGGCATTTTGCGCCAGTTTAAAAGGCGTCGGTGTTCCGGGTACATTGGGCATTACGGGTTTTGCATTTACTGCCGGTTTCTTACCCAGGTTGCTGATGACAGCATCTGCAAATTCGGTGGTATTTACTGACTTTATGGATTTATCGCCAAAGTCACCGGTATGTATGCCGTTCTCTAATGTGTACAACAAGGCGTTTTCTATTATGCCGGAATTTTCTGTTAAACCAACATGCAGCAGCATTGCAATACCGCTTAATAATAACGCAGTAGGGTTGGCAATATTTTTTCCGGCAATGTCTGGGGCGGTGCCGTGCACCGCTTCAAAAATAGAAATGTGATCGCCTATATTGGCCGAAGGGGCAAAGCCGAGCCCTCCCACCAGTCCGGCGCATAAATCAGATACAATATCGCCCTGTAAATTGGTCAATACAACCACATCAAACAAATCCGGCCGGGTTACCAGTTTCATACACAAATCGTCTACAATAATATCATCTGCTTTCAGTTCGGGATATTCTTTGGCTACCTCATAAAAACATTCCAGGAAAAGACCATCCGTTAATTTCATGATATTGGCCTTGTGTCCGCAACTGATACGCACTGCTTTTTTTAGCCGGGCCATTTCAAACGCGTACCGGATAACCTGCATGCTGCCGGGGCGGGTAATAAAACGGCGACTGAGTGCCACATCGTGCGTAAGCATGTGTTCGATACCCCCATAAGTATCTTCAATATTTTCCCGGACAATGGTAATATCAATGGGTATACCAGCTTTGCTGAATACAGTGTTTACACCATGCAATGTCTGGAATACCCTTTTGTTGGCAAAGGTATTCCAGGTTTTCCTGGCTGTAACGTTGATGCTTTTAACACCCTTTCCTTTAGGAGTTTCCATTGGGCCTTTAAAAAGCAAACCCAATGATTCTATGGTCTGCTGGGCTTCCGGTGTCATACCGTTGGAAAAGCCTTTGTCGAACACCCATTTGCCCATGTCTACAAATTCATATTCCAGGGGTACATTATTGGCCGTAAAAATTTTTAAAACTGCGGCCATAATTTCCGGGCCGATGCCATCTCCATTTGCTACAGCAATTTTCATGTGTTATTTTTTTTGTGGGTAAGCCAGTTAAATATATTTTAAATTTTTGTTCAATTTTTCCGGTAGATCCGGCAAATGGGGAACAATAAAGAAAATTCATATGGCAATAATAAGGTATGCCTATGGGGTCAGGAATGCGCTCCAAATATAAGCGTAGTCACCCGCATTTTTTTAAATGAAATGTACAAAATTCTTTATCCGGCAGATTAAAAGGGAAAAGAATAAAAGGATGCTTTCCCGATGTTAGTTGCAGAAGATAATCAATCTTATTTTGTGATACTGGTTTGAACCGGCACGTAAAAAATATTGGTTATAAAACTTGCTTTTTCAAAGATATAAGAGAAAATTTTGGCAACTGCGCCCATTATTCCTCAACTTTTTTCACTGATTTTCGGGCGCAGCGCTACGCCCTCTTTTGCGCTTTCCGCTCTCAGCTCACGTTTTTTGCTTATCTTTCGCCTGCAAACAAAATTCCTATGGTCTCTAAAGTCTCAGAAGGCATAGAAATAAGTGTAGAAACTTTCTACCAGCCAGACTACTCCAACCCCCTGCAGTCTGAGTTTATGTTTGCATACCGCATAGCAATAGAAAATAAGAACAGCTTCCCCGTAAAATTGCACCGCCGCCATTGGCAGATTTTTGACAGCAATGGTCAAAACCGTGAAGTGGATGGTGAAGGTGTAGTAGGCGTACAGCCTACCCTGAACCCCGGCGAAAAATACCAGTATGTAAGCGGTTGTAACCTGCGCACAGAAATGGGCCGTATGATTGGCACCTACCAGATGGAGAACCTCAGCACCAAAAAAATCTTTGAAGTAACCATTCCCTCGTTTGAAATGGTGGTGCCTTTTAAGAATAACTAGCCAGCTTTTTGCCGCAGATCCGCAGATTGAATTTTTACGCTATTTTTTTATCGTTACTCATTTAGGTTGGTCAGCCCCTGTGCACCACAACAGAACAGTATCTCGCTTTAATTAGTTTGTCCATAATCTGCGGCATGACGATTTTGCGGACATTTACAGCCGTAAAAATAAACAAGCCCCGGTTTCCCGGGGCTTGTTTCTGTCAATACAGGCAGGCAATCGTATCATTAAATGTAAAGTCTTTTTTTGTTTTCCAAAGAATTAATAAAAATTTATTTTTAGCAGCATCCGGATGTACGCTTTTTATAGTAGTCTGTGCTGCCGTGAAATTAATAGCATTCGTGCCAAATAGTGTCCCTGGCGTTCGTATATTTGCAGCCTTCATGAATTTGAATGTGTTGCTGGAAGCGTTTGGTAAAGATTCCCGCGTTTTTTCTATTGCGGACAGGATTACTATGTCCAAACCCCAGCAGCTGTTTCTCAAAAACCTGCAAGGCAGCGCCTCCCAATTTGTAGTAGCGGCTATTTTTCAGCATCCCACCTGTGCGCAGGTTAACCACGTTATTGTACTTAATGATGCAGAAGAAGCGGCTTATTTTCATAACACCCTGGAGAATCTCACCAATGCGCTGGACCTTTTTTACTTTCCCTCTTCCTTTAAAAATAGAAAGAATTTCCGGCTGCTCAATTCATCGCATGTCATGCTGCGTACCGAAGCATTGACCAAACTGAGCGGCGGCGGCAATAAAAAAATCGTTGTTACCTATCCCGAAGCGCTGTTTGAAAAAGTGGTGCTGCCAAAAACACTCTCGGCCAATATCATCCGCATAAAAAATGGGGATGTGCTGGACATTAACAAACTGCTGGAACAACTCGCCGGCTACGGTTTTAACCGTACTGATTTTGTATATGAGCCCGGCCAGTTTGCCGTACGTGGCGGCATCCTGGATATTTATTCTTTTGGTAATGAAAAGCCTTACCGTATTGAATTGTTTGGCAATGATGTAGACTCTATCCGCATTTTTGATCCGGAAACACAGCTGAGTGAAAGAAAACTGCTGCAGGTAACCATCATACCCAATGTGGAAACCCAGTTTGAAGATGGCGAGAAAGTTTCTTTGCTGGAGTTTTTGCAGGAGAATACTGCCGTTTGGCTGCAGGACTGGGAGGTGATAAAAGAAAAAATGCTGGTGGAAGAGGAAGATCTTCAGTTCTTTATTGAACTGCAGCGGGAAGCCGGTCCTGCTACCCGTAAGCCAGCCAATGATGATGACGATGATAAACTGGAAAAGAAGGTTGTTGCTGAAGAGGATTTTATAAAGGCGGATGAGCTGGAAGAACAGATTAACACCAGGCACCGCATAGAATTTGGTCACCAGCCATCACAGCCCACTTTTCATGAAATTGAATTTCATACCAAGGAACAACCCGCTTTTAACCGTCAGTTTGATATGCTGATCAGAGATTTAAAAAGCAGGGAGGCTAATAAATATGATATCTACCTGTTTGCGGAAAATCCAAAACAGTTAGAACGCCTGCACACCATTTTTACAGATCTGAAAGCAGACATACAACTGACACCAGTACCGGTGTCTATTCACCAGGGGTTTATTGATGATGACTTAAAAATAATCTGTTATACCGATCACCAGATTTTTCAGCGCTACCACAAATACCGGGTAAAGCAGGCTTACAATAAAAACAAGGCGCTTACCTTAAGAACCCTGCGGGAGCTACAGCCAGGCGATTATGTAACCCATATTGATCATGGCGTGGGTGTGTACAGCGGATTGCAAAAGATAGAAGCCAATGGTAAACTGCAGGAAGCCGTGCGCATCATTTATAAAGACAGCGATATTTTATATGTAAACATCAACTCGCTGCATAAAATAGCCAAATTCACAGGCAAAGAAGGGTCTGTACCAAAAGTGAATAAGCTGGGCAGTGATGTGTGGAACCGCCTTAAGGAAAAAACCAAGACCAAGGTAAAGGAGATTGCATTTGATCTTATTAAGTTATACGCCCAGCGAAAAGCGCAGGTGGGTTTTGCGCACCTGCCGGATAATTACATGCAGACAGAACTTGAAGCATCGTTTATTTATGAAGACACCCCCGACCAGAGCAAGGCTTCAGCAGATGTAAAAAAAGACATGGAATTGCCCGCACCTATGGATCGCCTGGTATGCGGAGATGTAGGATTCGGTAAAACGGAAATTGCCGTTCGCGCAGCGTTTAAAACCTGCTGCGATGGTAAGCAGGCCGTTATTTTGGTGCCTACTACCATCCTTGCTTTTCAGCATTATAAAACATTCAGTGAGCGGTTAAAAGACTTCCCGGTAACCATCGATTACCTGAACCGCTTTAAGTCTTCCAAAGAAAAAAAGGAAACCCTCAAAAGGCTGGAAGAGGGAAAAGTTGACATCATCATCGGCACCCATGCCTTGCTGGGCAAAGAAATAAAGTTTAAAGACCTTGGACTGATGGTGATAGATGAGGAGCAGAAATTTGGTGTAGCAGCAAAAGAAAAAATAAAAACCCTGCGCACAAATGTGGATTGCCTTACCCTAACGGCAACGCCTATACCAAGAACACTGCAATTTAGCCTGATGGGTGCACGGGATCTTAGCATCATTAACACACCGCCGCCTAACCGGCAGCCTATACAAACCGAAGTGGCCGTTTTTAACGAAGACTTCATCCGCGATGCTGTTTACTACGAAACCGAAAGGGGTGGACAAGTTTTCTTTATCCATAACCGGGTAAATGGCCTGGGAGAAATGGCAGGTCTTATACAAGGCCTCTGTCCTGACTTAAGCATTGGTTTTGCACACGGTCAGCTGGAAGGCCATGAACTGGAAGAGCGCATTCTTGATTTTATTGAGCAGAAATATGATGTACTGGTTTGTACCAATATTGTTGAAAGCGGCGTAGACATTCCCAATGTAAATACTATTATTATCAACAATGCCCACCAGTTTGGCTTAAGTGATTTGCACCAGCTGCGGGGCAGGGTGGGCCGCAGCAATAAAAAAGCGTTCTGTTATTTACTGGCGCCACCGGTAAGCACATTACCATCTGATTCAAGAAAGCGACTGCAAACGCTGGAACAGCACAGCGAACTGGGCAGCGGTTTCCAGATAGCCATGCGCGACCTGGACATACGCGGTGCGGGCAATATGCTGGGCGGTGAGCAAAGCGGGTTTATGGCTGAGATTGGGTTTGAAATGTACCAGAAGATCCTTGATGAAGCCATTCGCGAATTGAAACGTACTTCTTTCCGCGAGGTGTTTAAAGAGGAAATACAAAAGCAGGAAGATTTTGTGCAGGATTGCACCATTGATACAGATTTAGAGATACTCATACCCGATAGTTATGTTGAAAGTATAACAGAACGCTTATCGCTGTACACGCGGCTTGACAATTGCGATACCGAAGCTGAATTAAAGGATTTTCACAAAGAAATGGCCGACCGGTTTGGTCCTGTACCTGCGCAGGTGGAAGACCTGTTCATTACTTTGCGCTGCCGTAAACTGGCGGTAGAATTAGGCTTCGAAAAAATGAGCCTGAAAGACAATATTCTGCGCTGCTTTTTTATCAACCGCCCCGATTCTCCGTATTTTGAGTCGGATATTTTTAAAAATACCCTCGATTTTTTACAGAAGGATACCAATAAGGCCAAGCTGAAACAGGTAGGAAAATTGTTCCTGCTGGTTGTAAATGATGTAAAGAGTATGGAAGCCATGCTTAGCTTCCTGCAACGAATGCACAAGTCAGTTATAAGGGTGGAAGTACTGGGCTGATAGTTAGCAACACGCTTACTGATGGCTGCGCAAATGCGCTAAAAAATCTCAACGATAAGCTGTGAATCAGAGGTCCTTTTCCATTACATAATGCGGAATAGTAACTTCTGTAAATTCCTCCCCGGTGATGCGGTAACCCTGTTTTTCATAAAACCCGGAGGCAGTTTTACGGGCGTGCATCAGTAGCTTTCTATAACCCATATCGCGGGCAATATTTTCCGCAAAGTTCATAAGCGCCCGGCCAATACCCTTGCCCTGCACATTATTTAAAACAGCCATCTGGCGCAGGCGGGCAGTTTTATCGGCCTGTTTAATGAGCATGCAGCAGCCCAGCATGCGCTCGTCTTCAAAAGCGCCAATCAGCACTTCTTCTTTTTCTTTTTCCAGTTCTTCTGGGGTAAAGCTAAGGCCAAGCGGTTTGCGCAATATGTCCATGCGCATCTGAACCATTTGCTGGTATTCCCTGGAGCCGTGATCTATAATCTTTAATGCCATGCAGTTAGCTTATTAATGTTGGATTGTCCCCGAATTTACAAAGAAATTGTGGATTTAAGGATTTAGTGATGCAGCAGGCAATTGCTGATTTCGGAATTGTGTGATTTGGTGATTTCTTTTTTGCCAGTCCCGCACAAATCCCAAAATCTCTACATCTCAAAATCAACAATATCGAACTGCATTATTCATTTTTTCTCTGCGTTGAATACATTATTTTTGGCGCATGTGGCCTGTTTGCAAAAAAGAATTCCGGCAGTTTTTCAGCAGTCTTACGGGTATGATAGCCCTGGCAGTATTTTTATTGCTGAACGGCCTGTTCTTGTTTGTTTTTCCAGACAGCAATATGCTGGATTTTGGATATGCCACGCTGGATAAGTTTTTTGAGTTGGCTCCCTGGATACTCACGTTTCTTGTGCCGGCTATTACCATGCGCAGCCTGGCCGATGAATTTAAGGGCGGCACCTACGAAATCCTCCAGACCAAACCACTTGGGTATCCTCAACTGGTAGCTGGCAAATACTTTGGATGCCTGCTCATTGTGCTGATGGCTTTACTACCTACCATTTTGTATGCATTTACCATGCAGGCTTTAAGCGCCGGCGGTGCGGGCATCGATTTGGGCGGCACGGTTGGCTCTTATATTGGCCTGTTTTTTTTAGCAGCTGTATTTACTGCCATTGGCATATGCTGCAGCAGTTTTACCAGTAATGCAGTGGTTGCTTTTATAGTAAGTGCTTTTGCCTGTTTTATTTTATACAGTGGATTCAACGCCATCAGCCGGGTAGCAGCCCTTGCTTCCGGTGCGGATTATTATATTGAAATGCTGGGGATTGATTTTCATTACCGCAGCATCAGCCGGGGCGTGATAGACAGCCGTGATATTGTTTATTTTATCAGCATAATTGCATTCTTTTTGTTGTTTACCCAACGCAACCTTATTAAACGCAGGCCCTGAATGAAAAAATTGCTGGCTACAAAATACTGGTGGATTGTTTTACCTGCACTGCTGGTGCTGGTCAACTGGGCCGCGTCTTATTTTAATGTGCGTGCAGATCTTACGTCAGAGAAAAGATACACCCTGTCTCAACCCACCAAAAAAATGCTGCGGGGTATTAAAGACCAGGTAAACATCACTGTTTTCCTGGAAGGTGATATGCCCAAAGACTTCAAAAAACTAAAAAACACTACCCAGGAATTATTGCAGGAGTTTAAAGAAGTGGGCAAAAGCAATATAAAATATGTATTTGAAAAAGCAGGTGCGGGGTTGAATGATTCGGCCAAATCATATTTCCAGGATTCTATTGCCAGGCTCGGTATCAAGCCCTATACCATCAACGCGCAAACGAAGGAAGGCGAAGGAACGGAGCAAAGACAAGTGGTGCCGGGCGCCTTACTTTCTTATAATGGCAGGGTGATGGCGGTAGATTTGCTGGCCGGTCAGAACTCAGGGCTTGACGAAAGCTCCATCAACCGCGTAGAAGCTACCCTTGAATACAAGTTTGCCAATGCCATACACAAACTCACCAAAGACACTGTTCCACTGATTGGATATCTTACCGGCAACGGGGAACCGCTTTCTTATAACGTTTATGATCTCATAGAAAGAAACCTGAAACCCAATTACGCTTTCCGCATTTTTAACCTGGACAGCTTTCCATCGGTACCTGCTGTTTTCAGCGCTATGATTATTGCCAAGCCCACGCAAAAATTTACAGATGAACAGAAACTGAAAATTGATCAGTATGTAATGCGGGGTGGCAAAATATTGTGGATGGTAGATCAGCTGTTTGCAGAAATGGACAGCTTACGCAGGGCACAGAATGAATTTATTGCCTTTGACAGGGGACTTAACCTGGACGACCTGCTTTTTAAATATGGTGTGCGCATCAACCAGGACCTGGTGCAGGATTTAAACTGTGCTAAAATTGCCACCACCGTAGGCGAAGCAGGTGGTAAACCGCAGATAGAGCCCTTATCGTGGACCTACTTTCCATTGCTTAGCAATTTTAACGGGCATCCTGTTGCTAAAAACCTTGATTACGTAGTCGCGGAATTTCCCAACAGTATAGACACGGTAGCGGCGGCGGGCATCAGCAAAACTATTTTACTGGCCACTTCCGCAGAAAGCAGGATATTGAGCACCCCTGCAAAAGTTAGCTGGAATAGTATTCAAACGGAAGAAGACTTAAAAAGATTTAATGGCGGTAATATACCGGTAGCTGTTTTGCTGGAGGGGCAATTCAATTCTCTTTTTACCAACCGGCTGGGGACAGATATGCAAAATAACCTGAATGTTATAGGGGAACCGTTTGTGGCGCAGGCAGGAAAGCCGGGTAAGATGATTGTGCTTTCAGACGGTGATATAGCTATGAACCTGATGACGCAGAACGACGGGCCATTGCAGATGGGTATGCCGGAAGCCTATCCTGCTTTCAGGTACAAATATGCCAATAGTGAATTTGTAATGAATTGCATAGAATACCTGGTAGATAATTCCGGTATATTGGAAGCCCGCAGCAAAGACATTACCCTACGTTTGCTGGATAAGAAAAAACTAGAAACGGATAAAGTGAAATGGCAGCTCATTAATATTACCGGGCCGCTTTTACTGGTCATTTTGGCCGGTAGTTTGTACCAATTTATGCGCAAAAGAAAATATAGCAAAATCAGTTCATAAGTGTATGGTTGGCTGCGCAAATGAACCATGAACTACCGAACTTTGAACTAAGAACCACAAAAATGACAAGAGAGCAGGTAACGTATTTGGTATTTGGAATTGCTTTGGTACTGGCGCTGATTTTTGATTTGGGCTTGCTCAGCAAAAAATCGTCCATCATCTCAACCAAAAAGGCCCTGGTGCAGACCATCTTCTGGGTAGCCCTGGCATTGGGCTTTGGTGTTTTTATTGCCGTAGAAAACGGGCAAACAGTGGCGCTGGAATACCTGAGTGCTTACCTGATGGAATGGAGCCTGAGCATTGATAATATCTTCGTCTTTATCCTCATCTTTACTTTTTTCGGCGTTCAGGAAACGCATTATGCGCGTGTATTACTAATTGGAATACTAATGGCAATAGTATTAAGGGTACTCTTCATCACCGTAGGTATAGAGCTGGTAGAGCGCTTCCGATGGATCTTATATATTTTTGGGGTCATACTGGTGATTACCGGTGTTAAAATGTTTGCTGCCAAAAAAGATGAAGAAGTTGATTTGGAGAAAAACAATGTGTACAGGTTTTTAAAAAAGGTGTTTCCTATTACTAATGAAGAAAATGGTACAAAGCTTACGCTGGTTAAAGACGGCAAGCGCTTTTACACCAAAATTTTTGTGGTTATCATTATGCTGGCTACCATAGACGTGCTGTTTGCACTGGATTCTATACCGGCAGTATTTGCTATTTCCCAAAACAGGCTGGTGGTATATACATCCAATGTGTTTGCAGTACTGGGTCTGCGTTCTTTGTTCTTTCTATTAAAGGGTGCAGTTGATAAATTCAGTCACCTGCAGCAGGGTATTGCCATTGTGCTCATCTTCATTGGTCTTAAAATGCTGGCCGAAATACCTTTTATAGACATACATATACCTGTTTATATTTCTTTGATTGTAATAGTGGTTTGCCTGGCAGGCGCTATTATTTATTCTATGCAGGTTGCGCAGAAAGATGAGGAAAGCAGCTAGGCGGGTGGGTAAAATTTTTTAGCAATCTGCTGCGTGCTTTATAACACATAGTGAAACGGATAGCAATCCGTTTGAGGTGCAGCTTTTAGCAGATCATCTATTAATCTTGTTTTGTGTACAGCATTGAAGAGATACGCAGCATCGTAAAAGGTAAGTGGTTACAGCAGGGTGTTGCGGCCACCATAGAACACCTGCTGCCTGATAGTAGAAAATTGCTGTTTCCCGCTACTTCACTTTTTTTTGCATTGAAAGGACCCCGCCGCGATGGTCATTCATTTTTACCGGAGCTATATGACAAGGGAGTAAAAAGTTTTATTGTTTCTATTGAAACAGGTATTGCCCTGCCGGCAGATGCAAATATTATTATTGTAAAAGATGTATTGCAGGCCTTGCAGGCGCTGGCAGCGCATCACCGCAAACAATTTTTATTTCCTGTAATAGGTATTACCGGCAGTAATGGGAAAACCATTGTAAAAGAATGGCTGAACCAGTTGCTGGAAGATAAATATGCCATTGTACGCAGCCCAAAAAGCTACAACTCCCAGCTGGGCGTGCCCTTAAGTGTTTGGCAGATGAATGAGCACTATACGCTGGGTTTGTTTGAAGCTGGTATCTCGCAAAGCGGTGAAATGGACAAACTGGAAAAAATCATCCGGCCGGGCATTGGCATCTTTACCAATATTGGCGAGGCACACAGCGAAGGGTTTTTAAACCTGCGGCAAAAAGTAAAAGAAAAACTCCAGTTGTTTGTACATGCAGACACCCTGATTTACTGTGCCGACTACCCGGAGATCAACGAAGGGATAGCTGAACTGGTACAGCAACTGCGCAATAAGCCGGGCAACAGACTGAACCTGTTTGGCTGGAGTACCAAAACCGATGCAAGGTTTCGCATTCTGTCTTTACTGAAAGATGATACCACTACCTATATAACGGCACTGTATAACGGCAATGAACTGTCTTTTACAATACCTTTTACAGACGATGCCTCGCTTGAAAATGGCATTACCTGTTACTGTACCCTGCTGCAGCTGGGTATCGATAACCGTTATATACAGGAACGGATGCAGCAACTGGCGCCCGTGGCCATGCGGCTCGAATTAAAAAAAGGGATTAATAACTGCTCTATTATCAACGACAGTTATTCAGCTGATCTTAGTTCGCTTAAAATAGCGCTCGACTTTTTATCCCGTCAGCAGCAACACAACCGCAAAACAATTATTCTTTCTGATATACCCGAAAGTGGCCGGAGTGAAAAAGAACTCTACCAGGTAGTGGCTGCTTCCCTGCATGAAAAAAAAATTAGCCGCTTTATCGGCATCGGTCCCCAGTTGCTGAAGCACCGCAATATATTTGAATCCGTTACCGGGCTGGAGACTAACTTGTATGCAGGCATGGATGCATTTAAAAAAGATTTTTATCATCTAAAATTTCAAAACGAAACCATTCTGCTGAAAGGCGCGAGGGTATTTGAGTTTGAGCAGGTATTGCCGCTGCTGGAGCAGAAAGTGCACCAGACTGTCCTGGAAATAAACCTAACCGCTGTACTGCATAACCTGCAGCAGTACCAGCAGGTGCTGAAGCCTTCTACAAAAATAATGGCCATGGTAAAAGCTTCCTCTTATGGAAGTGGCAGTTACGAAATTGCCAGCCTGCTGCAATTTCACAAATGCGATTACCTGGCAGTCGCTTATGCAGATGAGGGCGTGGAACTGCGCAAGGGTGGCATCAGTTTGCCTGTTATGGTAATGAACCCCGAGACAAATAGTTTTGATGCGCTGGTACAGTTTAACCTGGAGCCGGATATATGGTCTTTTGATATGCTGCAATTATTTGATGCCTACCTCAAAAAGGAAGGCCTGCAGCAATTTCCGGTGCATATTGAACTGGAAACGGGTATGAACCGGCTGGGTTTTAATGTGGAGGATATGCCCCTGCTGGCGGAAAAACTGGTTAGCAGCAGTTGCAAAGTACAGTCGGTTTTTACGCACCTGGCTGCCAGTGAAGACCCCGCTTTTGACGCCTTTACCCTGCAGCAGGCAGAACGGTATTTTGCAGCGGTGGCAATATTAAAAGATCAACTCGCATATCCTTTTATACAACATATGGCCAATTCGGCTGCTATTGTACGTTATCCGCAGCTTCAGCTGGATATGGTAAGGCTGGGCATCGGGTTATATGGAATAGATAGTGCCAGTACCCATACTATGCACCTGAAGGAGGTGTCTGCGCTTAAAACCACCGTTGCCCAGGTAAAACATTTAAAGAAAGGAGAAACGGTGGGATATGGCAGAAGGGGCACGGCCGGCAGCGATACAATAATTGCTACGGTGCGGCTGGGATATGCAGATGGCTATCCCCGGAGATTGGGCAATGGCGTGGGCAGCATGCTGGTAAACGGAAAGCCGGCACCAGTAATGGGTTCCATTTCTATGGATATGACGATGCTGGACATTACAGGTGCAGGACCTGTACAGGAGGGTGATGAAGTGATTGTATTTGGTCCGCAATTATCCGTGCAGCAGCTGGCGCAATGGGCAGAAACCATTCCGTATGAAATAATGACCGGCATTTCACAACGGGTAAAGCGCGTGTATTTTGAGGAATAGTTTAATAGGGTAATCAAGAATTTACTGCGTAGTAGTAAGTAGTGGGTGGCTTCATGACCTGTAGAGGCAAAGATGCATGACCAGGTATTTTCAGGCTGGCTGGGTGTGTAATTTAATAGCCGGTAGAGGCACCAAACCCGTTCACTGGCACTGAAACCATTATATTTGCCAATTAAAAAATAACCGGTGAAGGGAAGAAATATTGTAGCACTCATTCTGCTCATTCTTATAATAGATCAGGCGCTTAAATTCTGGGTTAAAACGCATATGCCCCTGAGTGAAGACTGGGATCAATACCATGCCATGCTTACGCCTTACGACAGGGGGCTGCGCCCGCTGGGCGGCAATTGGTTCCAGGTGTATTTTGTAGAAAACTCAGGCATGGCCTGGGGTTGGGAATTAGGGGGCAGCTGGGGCAAAATGGCCCTTACGCTCTTCAGGCTGGTGGCGGTAATAGCAGGTATATTTATTCTGCGGAGTTTCATCGAAAAAAGATACCACCGGGGCTTTATTATTTGTGCGGCTTTAATATTTGCTGGTGCGCTGGGCAACCTGATTGACAGCATGTTTTACGGTATCATTTTTGACGAAAGTACCCGCTTTCACGTGGCCCAGTTTATGCCTGCAAAAGGCTATGCCGGATTTTTGCATGGCAAGGTGGTGGATATGCTCTATTTCCCAATTATAAAAGATAAATTACTGCCCGGCTGGATACCTTTTATGGGCGGTGAGCGGTTTACTTTTTTTAGTCCTGTTTTTAATATTGCCGATGCTTCCATCTCTACCGGTGTCATCTCCATACTTGTTTTTCAAAGGCGGTTTTTTAAAAAGGAAGATGAAGAACAGCACACCGTGGTGGAAACCAATACCCCGGTTAATGATAATGCACAGGTGTTATAAAACATTTGTAATTTTAGCCTTGTTACTCAACCAACCTTTCCGGGCCCTGCTGCGTATCAAACAGTATAATAGCCAGGAAACGATCGATCCCCTCTTTGTTGCCTTTCACGGCAGCTGACCTTATAAAGTTAAATTCATAAAAATGAAGTATTTACAGCGTTTATTAGCTTTGGTGGCCATTAGTGCAGGCATTTTTTCATGCCAGAAGGAGTATAGCATAGAAAACCCTGTTGGTGGCAGCAATGCTGCATCTCAGTGGGAATTTAAAGAAGGCGGAGTACAGTTCAAAGGGCCCGTTGATACCGCTGCCATTGATACCATTGGCACCTATAAGTTCCTCACAATTACCGGCCGCTCGGAAGATGGCAGCTCGCAAATAAGCCTGCAGGTATTCGGCGCCGATCTAAAGGTGGGTACTTATAAAACGCCGTTTAGTTTGTTTACTTATGTGAAAGGAACCACTTCCGTTTACCAGACAGACCAAACCCTGGCAGACTCCTTTAGCATCATCATAACAAAACTGGATACCACCGGGGTAAGCGGTACTTTTAGTGGCAAAGCGTTGAGCGGCAATACCGGCAAAACAATTGTTGATGGCAAGTTTACGGCGGTATTTAAGAATAGCCCCATCGTAGTTCCTCCACCTGCAAGTAAAGACAGTGGCCAGGTAATGCTTTGGAGCAAGGCCGGTTGTGGCGGTGGCACCAGTATCAACCCAATAGCAGTTACAATTGGTGGTACAAGAACGGGTTCCATCACCAAATTTTTTACTACTGAGCCAACTACCTGCGATCCGGTGGGTTCTTTCAGTATTAAACTACCGGTAGGCACTTATCCCTGGGTAGCGAAATGCGGTACAGATTCTGTTACCGGTACTGTAACGGTTACAAAAGCTGGCTGTACCAAAGCGCAGGTCGACTTTACGGTACCGATTGTAACGGGCGATTATTTCCCCATGACAAAAAACTCTAACTGGAGCTATTTATATGAAGGTGCCACAGCAGCCGATTCCCTGTATACTTTCAGCACCGGCACTACAAAATTATTGTCAGGCAATACTTATAATTTATTTACCAATACAGACGGTGTTGTTAAAGATTCATCTTATTACCGGAAATCAGGTAATTCCTATTACCAGTATTCCGCGGCTTCCACAACCGTGGATTCTGGCATTACAATCACCAGTCCGGCTTTTGAGTATGCATTCCTGGTAGATAACTTGGCTCAAAACGCTACGTTTTCCGGCGGACCTTATAATGGTTCGGCCAGTATAGTTGGTAATCCAATAACAATTCCAATTGTTCTTACGATAAAATCAACCATTCTTGCTACCGGTGCCACAGTAACAGTGGGTGCAAAATCTTATAGTAATGTAATTAAAGTAAAAAATGTGTACTCCACCAAAATTGGTACGTCGCCAGCTACTGAAAATTATGCATCAGAACAGTGGTTTTCAAAAGGTATCGGACTCATCAAATACATTGATTATACAGATGCGCCGTTGTTTACTACACCGGACTATATTTTAAATAGCACAGGAAGATTCCAGGTCTATTAAGCATCTCTGAAAGACAGTTTAATTGATTCCCGGTTGCCCTTGTGGCAGCCGGGATTTTTTTTTAGATTATTGCAGCAGGTTAGATTGCTGGGATGATTCCTGGGATGAATGGCTTATTGGCTTTCGGATGACCCGTTGATATCTACGGTAACGCAGGAAGGTCTATCAACCCATTTAATTTTGAATAGCAGATTGCTAATAGCTAATTACCCACCCGCCTGTCATCCTGTAAGGATCTTGTGTACTTTCGATAGCAACCTGCAGGTAATTCTCAAAATGCGCCACTACATTTTCACACCATGAGCACATGAACATGGCGAGCTGGCAAATACAAACTGATGGAACGTTCAATTTCTGTGCGGCTTAAACAGCAGATTGGTTCTGTTACCCTAAAAAATCAAACCCCGCCTGGAAAGGCGGGGTTTGTAGTACAACCGGTAAGTTGGTATTTTATAATCAGGCTGCAGCGCCAACTGCGAAGCTGTGTCAACAGCGATTGATTACGTAACAAATTACGGGTACTGATCAACAACTCATGGTCTTTACCATTGACATGAGAGTAAGCGACTTAATTATTTCTCCATTTTTATAATTCGTTTATTGATTACCCGGCCATCTGCCTGTACCCGCAGGAAATAGGTACCATCGCTCAGCAGGCCAAGATCTGAAACCGTTACTTTATTGAATCCCTTATACCACATTTCCTGCTGTTGTTTTACCAGCCTGCCAAAGCTGTCAAACAATGAAATAGTCACCTGCTGATCAGTGGCTGTAACAGCATCAAATGACACAGCATGTTCAAATGGATTAATAAGCGATTTTATTTCCAGGGCAGTATTCCCGGTAAATAAGGTAGCAATATGGCTATAGGTATAGCCTTTTGCGGTTACCAGTTTTATCCTGTAGTAAGTAGTGCCGGTTAAACGGGTATTGTCTGTAAATGTGTAAGCATGCCCTTCATTCTCCATGGCCACAGCGGTCACTGTTCCTGCTTTCTGAAAATGTATAGCATCGGTACTTCTTTCAATTTCAAAATATAAACCCGCAGTTTCATTGGCAGTAGTCCATGAGAGAGCGGCAAGTTTGTTTACGGCATTGCCTTTAAATGAAGTAAGCTTTGGGCCTTCCAGAATCATACAGGTACTGGTTAGTACCTGGATAATGGTAGCGGCAGTAAATGAACAGCCAGGATTATTAAGGTTCAATAAAGTAGAAGCTATTTTAATGCGGAAGCGGGCATTGTTTAAACTGCTATCGGCCAGGAAAGATGGATAAGTGGCGGTATATTGCCACTGCCCTGCATTGTAAACCGGTGAGCCAATACCATTAACACCCGTAGCCGTCCAGGTTGCGCCGTTGTCAGTACTTTTCTCCCATTCCCAATAAACATAGTTTGAAAAATAACAACTGATCAAACTTGACATATCTACCTGGTTGCCCATACATACGGTCAGGTTGGGCGATGGATTTAAAATAAGATTGGGACTGCATGTCGCCAGTGCTATATCGTCAATGGCCCAGTCGTTACCACCACCACCGGGTGCATTGTTGCGAACCATAGCGGTAATGGATGTTTGCAATGGACCGGTTAAATATGTAAAGCCCTTTTTTACCCATTGGCCATCATAGGCCACATCACCGGTAGTGTAATAATCAATACCATTGATGGCCAGGGTGAGGTTGGGTTTTACGCCGGATGAATCGCCTGGCGCTGTAGGGATGTAACCTGCTCCGCCCGTGGCACCCTTGCCATTGGAATCACAGCCACATTTAGAACAAATATTTCTAATCCATAATGAAAACTCATAGTATGTATTGGGACAAAGACCTGTAATGGTCTGATAAAAAGCAGAGTCAATACGGTAGCTGGCATTGATCACCAGCATATATCCGCCATTATTTTTATTCACGGTGTCCGCGGGCGGGTTTCCCAATGCCGGACTTACAGCGCCGGTATGATCGCCAATAATATCCCATACAGAAAATACACGGTGCGATGTGGGAGAAGGATCTGGCTTTGGCCAGCTGTTTACAATGCTGTATCCTGCACCTGCGGTGCTGGTATTGTTTGAAATGCCGTAGTAATAATCGTTCGGATTATTTGATGCAAACGTTGCATAGGTATAACTGGGAGGCACATTTGCAGATGCGCCGCGGTTCTTATTTTTTCCTGCACCAAAAGTGCCGTTAAATTCGGTACCCAATGCGTTGGCCCCGGTAGAGTTGGAGCAAAGACCGTAATTGGTAAACACGGCTACCGTATTTGACGGAAAAAAACTGCTGGTAATGGCCGCTGCTCCATTTTTATACGTTACAAATCCCCCGCCTACGTTTATCTGGCTGCCCAGTGCGGCCGTTATTTTTATTTTGTAGGATGCTACCAGGATGCAGGTACCCCCATAAAAAGATGGCTTATCACTGTTTTTGATTTGACCCCGCCTGAATGCACTGGCCTGTTTGCCCGCTGAGGTATTATAGCCAAGATTGATAGCGACAGCAGTGCCGGTGATCTTGCCGCAATCATCGCCGGCCACATCTGTAAAAGATTTATAGATCTTCCCTTCATTGGTAAGTATGGCCAGGCTGCCGGGTATATAAGTTGCGCCGGGTGCAATATTGTCAAAAAAAGCACAGCTGTCAAGCGTGCCCGACTTTACAACAAAAGTGGCCCTGATCTGCAATGTATCACCGGGTTCCATGGTACCTCCATTGTTCCCTTTGGTTACATTAATATAGCTTTTACCGTAGTCTACTGTTTGTGCAAGTGAAGCAAGTGGTGTGCAGAAAGCACACAGAAAAAAAAGCAAAATGGAAAAAGAGGTACCGGGTAAATTTGTTTTCATGGTACAGGATTTTGGATACATATAATAACGTATGTTATTTATATACTTCAAAACTACTCATCCCGGCCCACAAATGCAATCGGACAATTACCAGTGTTTTGCCGCTGTTTTTAGGCGTACCTTCTTCTACTCTACCATGTTTTTCCACAGATCCAGGTAAGTGTAAAGCCCTATATCCGGCACCCAGGTAACATTTTAATGCAAAGCACAGTGCTTTGGCAGGAGTAGAAGTGCCTGTGAATCAATAAAAATCATTGCCCATAGCCGGCGCATTAGTAAAATAACCATCACAAAATGGTCTTTGTCACCCCTTAACTGTACGTTCTTTTGCTATATTATAATCCGCTGGAGTGTTCTATTTTACAAGCATTACGCCCGTAGTACACGGTCGCTCAATTTGTTTTTTAATCCAATCATCCCATGAAAAAGTTCTACACGCTTTTTAGTTTGTTGCTTTTTATATTTTCTGCAGCCACGTTTGCCCAAACGGTGGGCCCCGGCAGCCGGATGAACGAGATTTTTCAAAAGACTGACCTGATACCAGCAGCATCCGGTTTATTTGATCCTTGGGAAATTACCTACGGTCCCGATGATTCACTTTGGGTTACAGAAGCCAAAGGGTATAAAGTCTATAAAATCAGTACGGTTACAGGCGCGAAGAGAATGATCCTGGACATTTCGCAGAACAGCACATTTTTACCGCTGGCCGACCGGCCCTTTAACCTGCAATTTAATTTTTCCGGACAAGGCAACCCGCAGGGCGGCCTGGCAGGTTTGGTTATTCATCCTGATTTTATGGATGTTGTAACGCCTAAGAAATATGTATTCCTTTCTTATATCCACAGCTACGTAACTACTGTTACAACACCAGCTAATGGGGGTGTTATTTTTACCAACAGCGTTGTAAGGTTTACCTATAATACCGTCAACGGGCGATTGGAAAGTCCGCTGGCAGTTTGTGATACACTGCCAGGCAGCAGTGATCATAATTCACAAAGAATGATCATCGCACCGGTAAACGGCACGGATTATCTTTTTTATGCAGCGGGCGATATGGGCGCCGGTCAGTTTGGAAATGCTTACCGCGCCAATAAAGCCCAGGACAGTGTATCATATGAGGGAAAGATATTAAGGTTTAACGTGGAGCCTGATGCAGATGCCAATCCATCTGACAAATGGATTCCCAACGATAACCCTTTTAATACCACAACCCCGGCTAAACAAAATGCAGTGTGGGTAAACGGTATAAGAAACAACCAGGGCTTTGCCTTTGCGCGCATTAATAATACAGATTTTTTATACGGCAGCAGTCACGGCCCTTTTAGCGATGATGAAATCAATATAATAGAGAAGAGCCGGAATTACGGCCATCCAAGGGTTATTGGATACAGCGCCGATGGCAATTATAACAATGCTAAAGCAAGCCTTGCAGCCAGTTCGCTGCCTTTAATTTATAACGAAGCAATGTATGCATCAGATACAATTGGAGCAGGGTACCGCGATCCTGTTTATTCATTTTACCCTGCACCAAAAGGCAGTAATGGCGTGGGCGGGTCTATACAGAATATATATATCAATAATCCGGGCAATGCAGGCTGGCCTTCTGAAGCCCCATCCGGTATGGATATTTATACCAACAGCAAAATACCCGGTTGGAAAAATGCTTTGCTGCTGGGTTCCTTAAAAGGCGGCAAGGTTATCAGGATGAAATTAAACAGTACGGGAGATGATATCATGCCCAATCCAAATGATACGATCAATTACTTCCGTAGTACAAACCGTTTCAGGGATATTGCTATTTCGCCTGATGGTAACAGTATCTTTACAATAATAGATAAAAGTTCTACTACGTCCGGGCCTACTACAGGCAACCCCATCATCAGTGCATGCGCCGGTTGTGTGCAGAAATATACTTTTTTAGGTTATGCCGCTGCTTCTGGTACAAGTACCATTCCTTCTGTAATACCAATAGGAGGCGGTAAGCCCAATATTTGTGAGGATGCCAATACCATTACCATCAATGCAGCCAATGCAAATTATTGGGTGCCGGTAACAGATACCAACAGTAATGTGATTGCAGAAATAAATGCCAATGGTAATATATTGGGCAATGTATACACATCGCTGTATACCAATACCGGTGCCGTGAGGGAAGAGCCTATTAGCAAAACACTTTACTTAAACAGGAATATTACCATAACCCCGCAGACCCAGCCTTCTTCACCGGTGAGTGTACGCCTGTACCTCAGCAATGCTGAGTTTACGGCTTTGAAAACGGCCACTAATTCCATGAGTCAGCCAAGCAATGTTAATTCGATTGCCAATTTATGCATCTATAAAAATAGTGATGCCTGCGGAGCCACATTAATGGTAACGCCGCAGCAGATTGCCACTTCTCACCAGTCTGCATTTGGTGCAGGCGGTTATGTGCTGCAGGGAAACATTAGTTCCTTTTCAACCTTTTATTTCGCTAATATACTTTCCCTGTTGCCGGTGCGCTTGCTTTCTTTTGCAGGGGCTCTGAGCAACGATATTGGTAAATTATACTGGGCAACGGAGGATGAAAAAAACACCACGTCTTTTACGGTGGAGCGCAGTACCAATGCCCGCGATTTTTTTGCTATTGGCTCCGTGCAGGCCATTGTTAATAAAGGAAAGAGCCAGTATGCTTACAACGACAGCGCTCTCAGCATCCTTTCAACGCAAGCTGTATATTACCGGTTAAAACTTACCGATGCAGGTGCTGCATACCGGTATTCAAATGTTATTGTATTGTACCCGGGCAAATATAAAGCAGCGATGAGCGTTCATCCCAACCCGGTAATTAGTGCGGCAACGGTACAAATTAGTGCGGTAATTGCCGGCAAGGCAAACTGGCAGCTAACGGACATTGCCGGTAAAATAGTATTGCAACAATCGGTTACACTGGTAAAAGGAAATAACACCATTGTGATCCATCTTGATAAATTTCCTGCGGGCACCTACTATTTAAAGTTATTGGGCAATAGTATTAACCAGGCCGTTAAGCTGCAGAAATTAAAGCCCTGAGGAATTTAAGAAGCCTAATTAATATTGTGTTTTGCCGGGCCTCAGGCTGCCTGCAAATCGTACAATAACGAAGGCTGGGGGGAATTTTTTTACGATTTTTTTGTACGTTGTTTTGCTCTTTTATAGAAGCGGCTGGTAGTGTATCTTGTATTCAGGCAAAACACAGTTGTTTTATGTGAAGACCCTATTGCGGCGTGTAAAAGAGCAATTTTGTATCCATCATCCAAAAATATAGCTATGAAAAAATCTTCTTTGCTTTCAGTTGTGTTGGTGTTTCTTTTTTCTGCCAGTACATTGGCAAACACTGGTAAACCGAAGGCAAACGCTGGAGCAGATACCAGCGGGAATATAAAAGCAACCGGCAGTATTGTCCTTTCTTTTAAAGGAAGAATCAGTAATAACGCCAACAAGCTGCACTGGATAACGGAAGACGAACAGGGTATCAAATCTTTTACCATTGAACGCAGTATCAACAACCGCGGTTTTTATCCCATAGCCATTATGCCTGCCATGAATGAAAAAGGCCAGTTGTTTTATGAGTATCCTGATACGGACATCAGCAGGCTGACGGCGCAGACATTTTCGTATCGTTTAAAAATAACAGCAGCAGACAACAATGAAAATTATTCCCAGGTAATAACCTTGTCTGCAGATAAAAACGGCGCTGTTGCCATCCGGTAAATAGCCGGATAGGGAAGGAGGCTTCTGAAACTACAAGTGTATATAAACAAAAAAGCATCCTTCCAGGGTGCTTTTTTGTTTATATAATCATCTTTATAGTCATATTCATATCTTTCCCACCATATCAGCCGGGTCAACCCAGGCGTCAAATTCTGCTGCGGTTACATACCCCAGCTTCACTGCCATTTCTTTTAAGGTAGTGCCTTCTTTATGCGCTTTCTGTGCAATTTCTGCAGCTTTGTAATAACCAATCCTGGTATTAAGTGAAGTCACGAGCATCAGTGAATTATCAACATGCTTTTTGATATTGGCCTCTATGGGCGCCAGGCCAACAGCACACTTATCATTGAAGCTTACGCAGCCGTCGCCTATCAGCCTTGCACTATGCAGGAAATTGTAAATCATCACAGGCTTAAATACATTTAGTTCAAAATGACCATTGCTGCCGCCAATCCCAATGGTAACATCATTGCCCATTACCTGTGCTGCAATCATGGTCAGTGCCTCACATTGCGTAGGGTTTACCTTGCCTGGCATAATAGATGAGCCCGGTTCATTGTCGGGTATAAACAATTCGCCTATGCCGCTGCGTGGCCCGGAGGACAGCATGCGCACATCATTGGCAATCTTCATCAGGCTTACAGCCACTGTTTTTAGTGCGCCATGTGTTTCCACAATAGCATCATGCGCAGCAAGCGCTTCAAATTTATTTTCTGCTGTTATAAAGGGCAGCCCGGTTAATGCAGCAATATGCCTGGCTACATTTTCTGAATAACCTTCCGGGGTATTGATGCCCGTACCTACTGCTGTTCCACCCAGGGCCAGTTCACTTAAATGGGCCAGTGTATTTTTGATGGCTTTTAAACCATGGTTTAACTGTGATACATAACCGCTGAATTCCTGTCCTACTGTCAACGGCGTTGCGTCCATAAAATGTGTGCGGCCAATTTTAACCACATGCATAAACGCTTTGCTCTTCGCAGCAAGCGTATCACGCAGCTTTTCTATACCTGGTATGGTTACATCAGTTAATATTTTATACGCAGCAATATGCATGGCAGTGGGAAAAGTGTCATTGCTGGATTGTGATTTATTTACATCATCATTGGGATGCAGGAATTTTTCTTTGTCGGACAGCTGGCCGCCATTAAGTACATGGCCACGGTAGGCTACTACTTCATTAACATTCATATTGCTCTGCGTACCGCTGCCTGTTTGCCACACCACCAGTGGAAAATAAGCATCCAGTTTTTCTTCCAGTATCTCATCACATACTTTACCAATAAGATCGCTTTTCTCTTTGCTTAAAACGCCTGCTTCAAAATTGGTAATGGCGGCTGCTTTTTTCAGATAAGCAAATGCTTTAATAATCTCTTTGGGCATTTTATTAATATCCTGCGCAATTTTAAAGTTGTCAATGCTGCGCTGGGTTTGTGCCCCGTACATGGCATCCACCGGTACTTTTACTTCACCCATGGTATCTTTCTCAATTCTGTATTCCATATGCAATTGTATGTTTTTTTAATAATAGCTCCCTGCCAAACAAGTGAGGTAAAGATAGGAAACTGCGCGTTTGAGGTTGCAAGGTAAAGGATATGTAAACAGGCGCTAACGTTTGCGCTTTTTTTGTGGTAAAAAGGTTTTTCACATAGGGGAAGCCTTATTTTTAGGCCGCTGTATAATTGCCAGTTTTCCGCGGCAATGTTTCTATATAAAAGCATTAAATTACCTGTAAATAGAATATATGAGAAGAATACTGCTAACGAATGCCCTTAGCCTGTTTATCTTATTACTTACAGCGCAGACCTACCAGCCCAACTGGTCATCGCTCGACCGGCGGCCCACCCCGCAATGGTTTAAAGATGCCAAGTTTGGCATTTTCATTCACTGGGGAGTTTATTCTGTACCCGGCTGGAGCAGCAAGGGGCAGTATGCAGAATGGTACCAGAACGGATTGAATGGCAACGATACTGCACGCCAGGCTTTTCATAAAAAGAAATTTGGGGATCTTACTTATTACCAGGTAGCCGATCAGTTTAAAGCAGAATTATTCAACCCGGATGAATGGGCCAAGCTTTTTGAACAATCAGGTGCAAAATATATTGTGCTTACATCAAAACACCATGATGGTTTTACTTTATGGCCCAGCAAAGAAGCCAATGCCTCCTGGGGTTTTCCCTGGAATGCGTTGGAAGTAGGTCCGAAAAGAGATTTGATCAAGGATTTATTTGCCGCAGTACGGAAAACACCTGTGCATGCAGGCATGTATTATTCGTTGTACGAGTGGTATAACCCTTTGTGGAAAACAGACAGGAATAAATTTGTGACCCAGCATACCTGGCCGCAGATGAAAGATCTGATCAATAATTACCAGCCCGATGTTTTCTGGACAGATGGTGACTGGGATGCACCTGCTGAAACCTGGAAAAGCCAGGAGTTTTTAGCCTGGCTCTATAATGAGAGCCCGGTGAAAGATAAAATTATTGTGAATGATCGCTGGGGTTCCGGTATCCGTTTTCATCATGGAGGTATTTACACACCTGAATACCAGCCTGATCTTGATTTTGAAGACCATTACTGGGAAGAAAGCCGCGGCATGGGTTTTAGTTATGGATATAACCGTGAAGAAGATGCATGGGATTATAATTCTACCCAGTCGCTGGTACTGCAGCTGGTTGATAAAGTGAGCAGCGGCGGTAATTTTTTATTGGATATTGGGCCGGATGAACATGGAAAAATTCCACCGGTTATGCAGGAGCGTTTATTGCAGATAGGCGACTGGATGAATATTAATGGGGAAGCTATTTACAATACGGTGCGCTGGAAAATCTCTTCCCAGTGGAGTGATGGCATGAAAGGCTATAAGCCAACCACGGGTAGCGGCGATCTGCTGCTGAAATTAACCGTCGATCCTGATCCGGGCTATGCGGTAAAAGAAGTTTTTTATACCTACAATGATAAAACCAATTCTCTCTTTGCCATCTTTCCAAAATATCCTGATAATAATAAACTGGTATTAAAAGCTGTTACACTGCCTGCAGCAAGCAGCGTTCATTTTTTATCAACCAAAGAAAACCTTTCCTGGAAGCAGGAAGGAGAAGACGTAGTTATCAGCCTGCCGGCATACAATCCCAATAAAATAAAAGCGCCTTATGCATACGCGGTAAAAATAGCCGGCTATGGAAAGTTTGCCAGGAAGCCTGCTGTAAAAGTTGACTATAAAAGTGTGATGCAGCCAACGGTTACGTTGAGCAGTGACCCTTCAGATGTTATTCATTATACCATTGATGGCACTGCGCCCACCCTGCAATCTGCTGTTTATACAAAGCCATTCCTGGTTGATAAAACAACAATGGTACAGGCCGTAGGTTTTCCGGCAACAGGTTTGCCCGGGAATATGGCCACGGAAAAAGTAATCCGGTATGAATGGATGAAAGCGGCCAAAGCGAACAGTCTTGCGCCCGGACTTTCCTATAACTATTATGAACCTGCGGGTAAGGTGAGCCTGCAATCGTTGAGTAATACGCCCATCGCAAAAACCGGGGTTACAGAAATTATTTCACACTCATTAAAGCAGCGTAAAGAAAAGTTCGTGCTGGTATTTGATGGCTATATCAGGATTGCCAAAGATGGTTTCTATACTTTTTCTATCAGTTCTGATGATGGCAGTAAATTATTTATTGATGATGCAGAAATAGTAGACAATGATAGCAATAAAAGCGGCCCGGGCAAAGCAGCATTGAAAAAAGGCTATCATAAAATAACCATTCAGTATTATGATAGTGGGGGCGATAATTCTTTAAGGGCGTTTATGCAGCCTGCGGGTGGCACCGACGCAGAAATACCCGCAGCGGTCTTGTTTCATAAAAAATAAACGGTGATTGTAGCTATAGGTGCCCGGCTATAGAGCCGTCCGGGCTGGCATTTTATAGTAAATAATCATCTGTAGCATACGGCTCCGGCGAAGCCTGCACCGCTGCCTCTGTTGACCAGTATCTTTCATTCTATACGCACAGCATTCCTCATGAAAATAATTACCATCTTTTTGTTGCTTTTGGGAAACACGGACCGGGTATTAGCACAGGATTCCCTGCCTGTTTATAATAATGCAACAGAAAAAAATACAGCAGCTGACTGGCTGGTAACACCTGTAAAGCAGAAAGCCGCGGTCTACAAATCCAATAACGGAAAGGAGATTGTTCTTTACAATGGCCTTGTAAAAAGGGCTTTCCGGTTATCGCCCAATCTTGCCTGTATTGATTATAAAAACATGAGTAATGGCCAGCAATTGTTGCGTGCAGTAAAAGCAGAGGCCAGGTTAACCATTAACGGTAAAGATTATAATGTGGGCGGCTTATATGGCCAGCAGGAAAATGCATATTTGATGCCGGCCTGGATAGATAGGTTTACCGACAGCAGCAATGATTTTCATTTTGTAAAATATACCATTGATGCCATTCAGCCCGCGTTAAAATGGAAGCCTGCATCAAAAAATTTTCATCCGGTGCCGGCCTCAACCGGCGTTGTGCTGCGCTTTGTTTACCAGTCTTCACAACCATTGCTAAAGGGCCTGCTTGTTACGATACACTACCAGTTATATGATGGCATACCGCTTATTATAAAATGGCTAACGGTAGAAAACAAAGGCAACCAAACCTGTAAGCTTAACCGGGCAGTAAATGAAATACTGGCCTTTACGGAAGAAGAAAGTGCCGTAGTAGGTTCCCCTGAGCAAATGAAAAAACAGCATGGCATCTATGTAGAAACCAACTATGCCTTCAACAATGCCATGCGCTACGATATCAGCGATCAGACCACGCACTGGAAAGCGGACAGCGCTTATACCTCGCAGGTAAATTATAATTACCAGACGCCCTGCCTGCTGGAAGTATACCCGGAAAAAGCACCGGGTATAGAACTGCAAGCCGGTGAAACATTTACTTCGGTACGCACGCACGAGTTGCTCATGGATAGTTATGACCGGGAACGGCGGGGGCTGGCTATTAGAAAAATGTACCGGGCAGTGGCGCCGTGGACACTGGAGAGTCCCATTTTTATGCACCTGGTTAGTAAGAACGATGATGAGGTAAAAAATGCTGTGGACCAATGCAGGGCTACCGGGTATGAAGCATTGATTTTAAGTTTTGGGAGCCATTGCAATATGGAAGATACAGCAACCGCCAATTTAAAAAAATGGAAGGAGCTGGCGGCCTATGCACATGGCAAAAACATTATGATAGGCAGTTATTCCTTATTCAGCTCAAGAAGAATTAGTGATGAAGACGATGTAATTGATCCCGCCACGGGAAAGCCGGGCGGCGCTTTTTTTGGCAACGCACCCTGCTATGGCAGTAATTGGGGACTGGCTTATCTTGAAAAAATTAAATACTTTATCAGCCAGACGGGGTTTAATTTATTTGAGAATGACGGCCCCTATCCGGGCGATGTTTGCGCTTCCACCACCCACCCCGGCCATAAAGGACTAAACGACAGTCAATGGCGGCAGATGGAATTGCAAAAAAGTTTATACCACTGGTGCAATGAGCATGGCGTATATGTAAATGCACCCGACTGGTATTTCCTGGATGGCACCAATAAAATTGCACTTGGCTACCGCGAAGTAAATTTTTCTTTATCGCGTGAGCAGCAGAAAATCCTGAACCGGCAGAATATTTTTGATGGCACCTGGGAGAAAACACCTTCTATGAGTTGGGGCTTTGTACCACTTACCCGGTACCAGGGCGGCGGACCCGAAGCAGTGCTGGAGCCATTGAGCGAACACCTGGATGACTACCGTCAATTGATGATGCAATATTATGGTGCCGGCGTGCAGGCCTGCTACCGCGGTCCGCGTTTATACGATACCGATGCAACAAAGCAAACGGTTATTGATGTCATAAGCTGGTATAAAAAATATTTTGATATCCTCAATGCAGATATTATTCATTTGAGAAGGGCCGATGGCAGGGATTGGGATGGCTGGATGCATGTAAGCCCCGGCCTTGGCAATAAAGCACTGGTTATGCTCTTTAATCCCCTGAAAGAACCCATCACAAGAACCATCAGTCTGCCGCTTTACTATGCCGGTCTGGGCAAACAGGTTGCCGTAATACAAGATGGTAAATCAACCGATTATTTATTGGATAGAGCCTATAATGCGCAGGTAAGCGTTACCATCAATGCAGGCAGTTATATATGGTTTACTGTTGTTGGAAAATAAACCACGTTGAGACATTTTTAACACAGAGGGATAGGGAGGTATTTCACAGAATTAAAGGAGGCGATTAAAATACCGATGCTGCAGCTGATTTATCCTGGGCATCCAGGTCACCACCGCTCACCTTTCCATGTATTTTACTGCAGCGTACTGGGCATTTTTTCACTGAGGTACTTTCAATCCTCTCAAGCTGTAGTCCAAACAGGCCGTGCTTCAGACAATAATCCATGTTAATCGGGTGATCCTCCATGAACAGTGCTGGCATTTCTGCGCAGGATTCAGTAATTTGAGTACTATTTCAATTGCCTGCTGCATGACAACATTATTTCAGAAAAAATCATTGCTTATTATCGCCGCTATCGTTGTGTCGGTAGTTGTTTTTTTATACAGTACCAGCCGGCAAACAATCGATTATAACACGCAGGTCAAGCCCATCTTCAACAAAAATTGTATTACTTGCCATGGTGGTGTGCGGCGCAAGGCCGGCTTCAGCCTGCTGTTCAGGTCGGAAGCGCTTGCTAAAACCGAATCAGGTAAGCCAGCCATTATACCCGGAGATCCGGACCACAGCGAAATGATCCGCCGGCTTACTCTAAAGGATCCGGAAGAGAGAATGCCTTACCGTCATGAACCATTGTCTGCCAAAGAAATTGCTGTTTTACGTGACTGGGTGAAACAGGGCGCAAAATGGGGCGATCACTGGGCTTATGTGGCCGTGCAACCAACGCCTGTGCCCGCACAAAGAAAACTATCGGGGTTCTTTGGATCATCAAAAGAAGACTGGGCCAAAAACGATATTGATTATTTTATACTGCAGCAATTACAGGAGAAAAAACTTACCCACTCACCAGAGGCTACTAAAGCTACTTTGCTGAGAAGGGTGAGCCTTGATATTATAGGAATGCCTGCTGCTGACCAGCTCGCGCAGCAATTTTATGCTGATAAAACAGGCAAGGCTTATGAAAATGCTGTCGACAGTTTACTGGCTTCACCGAATTATGGAGAAAAGTGGGCGGCCATGTGGCTGGATCTTGCACGTTATGCCGATACCAAAGGATATGAAAGGGATGATGCACGTACCATCTGGCGCTACCGCGACTGGCTAATCAACGCTTTTAATGAAAATAAGCCCTACGATAAATTCTTGACCGAACAGCTAGCGGGGGATCTGCTGCCCAATCCGTCAGACGCACAATTGATAGCTACGGCCTTTCACCGCAATACCATGACCAATGATGAAGGCGGAACAGATAATGAAGAGTTCCGCACCTCGGCTGTGCTTGACCGTGTGAACACTACATGGGAAGCACTTATGGGTACAACTTTTGCCTGCGTGCAATGCCATAGCCATCCCTACGATCCTTTCCGGCACGAAGAATACTACCAGTTTGCTGCTTTCTTTAACAATACCAGGGATGAAGATACCTATGCTGATTATCCTTTGCTGCGCAGCTTCAACGATTCTGCCAATGAAGAAAAAGCCAAATTGAATACCTGGTTGCAGCAATATGCAGATCCTGCCCAGACAAGCGCTATCAACCAATTTTTAAGAACCTGGCAGCCGGCCATCAATTCTTTGTATTGCGATCAGTTTGTAAACAGTGAGCTGAATGATACCAAGTGGGCGGCATTCCGTAATAATGGCCAGGTACGCCTGCCCCATACCAATCTCAATAACAAAACAGAACTGATCTACCGCTACCGGTCTGCTGTGCCCGGCGGCCTGTTTCAAATACATGCCGACAGACCTGATGGACCAGTCATTGTTTCCATACCGGTAGCCGTTTCAAAAGATGGCTGGCAGATAGCCGCTGCGCCCGCAGCAGCCATCGCGGGGGTACATGATTTTTATCTGACTTATACCAATAAAAACCTCAGGAAGCCGGAAGATACCGGCATCACTTTCGACTGGTTTTATTTTACCGATCCCTTTCCGGGCGCACAGCAACCCGGTTATGAAGAAGCCAAAAAACGATACTGGGGATTGATGACCATGCAAACGCCCACTACCCCGGTGATGGCAGAGAACCCTGATGGTATGCAGCGTCTTTCCCATGTTTTTGAACGGGGTAACTGGCTGGTGAAAGGAGCGGTGGTTACAGCTGCAGTGCCACGTGCACTTAACCCAATGCCGGCCAATGCACCTATGAACAGGCTGGGACTGGCCATGTGGCTGACCAGCAAACAAAATCCACTCACTGCAAGAACCATGGTAAACCGTTTATGGGAACAATTATTTGGTACCGGACTGGCAGAAACACTGGAAGATTTGGGTACCCAGGGCATACAACCCACACACAAAGCATTGCTGGATTATCTTTCTTATAAGTTTATGTATACCTATAACTGGGATGTAAAAAAGCTATTAAAAGAAATAGTAATGTCTGCTACCTACCGGCAGGATTCACGGGTTTCAAAAGAAGAACTGGAGAAAGATCAGGCCAACAAATATTATGCAAGAGGGGCGCGGGTGCGTTTATCTGCCGAGCAGATCCGCGACCAGGCACTGCGCATAACAGGATTAATGAGTAATAAAATGTATGGCCCCAGTGTAATGCCTTTTCAACCAGATGGTATCTGGCGCTCACCTTACGACGGGCGGAAATGGGAACTGAGTACAGGCGAAAATAAATACCGGCGTGCAGTATATACGTACTGGAAAAGGACGGCGCCTTATCCGTCCATGATGTCGTTTGATGGCGTGGCGCGGGAGGTATGTACACCCAGGCGTATACGCACCAATACACCCTTGCAGGCGTTGGTGAGCCTGAATGATGATGCCTATCTTGATATGTCAAGAAAACTGGCGCTGCGGTTGCAAACAGCGTTGCGGGGCAATACGCAGCAGCAGATTACTATTGCATATGAGCGGGCAACCGGCCACGGCATACAAGCGCCGGCGCTGGCTACACTGATGAAATTATATACCTCAGCGTTGCAAAAATTTAATAACAGTAATTCCAATGCCTGTGAAATGGCGGGCGGCGCTTTGGGCAAAGAAGATACTGCGCCAGTAGCGGCGCTGGTGGTAGTAATAAATACCGTGTTGAATTTGGATGAAGTAGTGACCAAGAACTAGTATTGAGTACAAGAAATGATGGCATAATCAAACCCGAAGGGTTGAAATTAATACAGGGAGTAATGATGCGTGTATCCGCACAATACATAAAACTATAGCCGGTGCAAACCCGAAGGGTTGGTATTAATATAGAACAATTGACGTTGAAGCAGTCAACCCTGAAGGGGTGACATCATTGCCCGCTATTAAGGAGGGCGGTGTTTTATAAATGGTCAATAATGAACGAATGACTGGCTCAAAAAAATCTTTACGGCTATTGTAAATTATTATTCAAAAAATGAAACACCGGTGCAGGTCTTAATACTTTATACTGATTACAAAATACGTTAGATGACACAAAAGGAATTACAGTATCAGCGATTGGTAAAGGAAGCTACTAACGCTTACCTTCAGTTGCATACGCGGCGGCATTTTTTAAAAGAAAGTGCCATGGGTCTTGGTGCACTGGCCATGGGTTCTTTGTTTGGCTGTGGCAGCAATACCGGTGCCACCAATCCTGTTGTGTTTGATGCAGCGCATCCGCTGTCGCCTAAAACACCCATGTTTCCCGGGCGTGCAAAATCTGTTATCTACCTCCACATGGCGGGAGCGCCTTCGCAATTAGAGCTCTTCGATTACAAACCGGAATTAATGAAGCTGGATGGGCAGGATTGTCCGCAGTCTCTGCTGGAAGGAAAGCGGTTTGCATTTATACGGGGTGTGCCAAAGATGCTTGGGCCACAATCAAATTTTAAGCAGCGCGGACAGAGTGGTTTATGGATAAGCGATCATTTGCCGCATCTTTCCACCGTAGCAGACGAGATAACGCTTTTAAAAGCGGTTACCACTGATCAGTTTAACCATGCCCCTGCGCAATTACTGATGCATACGGGTTCGCCACGTTTGGGAAGGCCGAGTATGGGCAGCTGGGTTACGTATGGATTGGGAACAGAAAACCAGAACCTGCCGGGTTATGTGGTATTGACTTCTGGTGGCAGAAACCCGGATGCTGGTAAAAGTGTTTGGGCCAGTGGTTTTTTACCCAGCGTTTACCAGGGGGTGCAATGCCGCAGCGAAGGCGATCCGGTACTCTTTATAAATGATCCCAACGGTATGGACCGCGATCTCAGAAAAGCGTCTATAGATGCCATTAATGAAGTGAATGAACAGCAATACGAAGATTACAAAGACCCGGAAATTTTATCGCGCATTGCGCAGTATGAGATGGCGTACAAGATGCAGATATCAGTGCCTGAGGTAATGAATATAAATGATGAACCGCAATACATCCACGATATGTACGGCACCAAACCGGGCAGCGGCAGTTTTGCAAACAATATTTTGCTGGCGCGGAAACTGGTAGAAAAAGGTGTGCGGTTTGTTCAGTTGTTTGATTGGGGCTGGGACAGCCATGGTACCAGCGCCGGCGATGCAGTTGATATTGGGCTGGTCAATAAATGCCGGCAGGTAGATAAATCAATTACTGCATTGTTATTGGATCTGAAGCAGCGTGGTATGCTGGAAGATACCCTGGTAGTCTGGGGTGGCGAATTTGGCAGAACACCGATGCAGGAAAACCGCGGTGGCAAAACCATGCCATTTAAAGGCCGTGATCACCATACCGAAGCATTTACCATGTGGATGGCCGGGGGTGGTATAAAAAAGGGATACAGCTATGGAGAAACGGATGAGATTGGTTATGGCGCCATCAGCGGTAAAACCACACCGTTTGATATACAGGCCACTATATTAAACCAGCTGGGTTTTAACCATGAAGAATTTACTTACCAGTACCAGGGGCGTCCATTCAGGCTAACCGATGTAGCGGGAAATGTGATCAATGATATTATAGCGTGACGCAATTATACCGGTAATTCTTTTACGCATTTATGTGCCTTGTATCTCTGCAGGAATTGAAAACCTGAATATTACTTATGTCAATCAACAGAAGAAAATTTCTAGGACTTACCAGCGCTGCCAGTACCTCCCTGTTGTTATCATCCCTGGATAGTGTGTCTGCTGCCAATAAACCCGCTGCTCATATGTCCAATGGGTTTGAATTAAAAATGTTGAACACCAACTGGGGCTTTGCTGGTACTGTAGACGCGTTTTGTGCAAAAACAAAAATGGAAGGGTATGATGGTATAGAAATGTGGTGGCCGCTTAATAAAAAAGATCAGGATGAATTATTTGCAGCATTAAAAACGCATCAGCTGGAAGTAGGTTTTCTTTGTGGCGGATCGCAAAGCAACCCGGCAGAACACCTGGCAGCATTCAAAAAAATGATTGATGCGGCAGCCAGTAATACTATACTGCGCCCCTTGTATATCAATTGCCATTCCGGCCGGGATCATTTTACGTATGAGCAAAACAAACTTTTTATTGATCACACAACTGCCCTGGCCAAACAAAGTGGCCTGCTTATTTGCCATGAAACACACCGCTCCAGGATGCTGTTTGCAGCGCATGTCAGCAGGGGCTTTATAGAAAAGAACCCGGAATTGAAACTCACTTTTGATGTTTCGCACTGGTGCAATGTGCATGAGACATTACTGCAGGATCAAAAAGAAACAGTAGACCTGGCGCTGTCAAGGGTAGAACATATTCATGCACGTATTGGCCACCCCGAAGGACCGCAGGTAAACGATCCGCGGGCGCCGGAATGGGAAGCGGCCGTAAAGCAACATCTTGACTGGTGGGATAAAGTGATAGAGCGTAAAAAAAGAAATGGTGAAAGAATGACGATACTCACTGAGTTCGGCCCGCCGGATTATATGCCCACGCTACCTTATACCCGCCAGCCGTTGGGCGATCAGTGGGCAATAAACGTGCATATGATGAAGTTGTTGAGAAAGCGATACCTGTAACTGGCAGGATAAACCAATAGAAAAAGTAATATCTTTTATAATAAATTGAATATATAAAATGCTTGTGTTGCTGGCTTAGCACGTGTTGCCCGCAGCTACCAGCTTATAGCTAACCGCTTTCTTCTATGTCTGAATTTATTGGCCGCTTTCATCCGGTACTGGTACATCTTCCCATCGGGATTTTGTTGCTTGCCTGCTTTTTTCAGTTATTGTCAGCAAAAGAAAAATATGCTGGTATCCGGCCCGCCATTGGCATCATGTTATTTTGGGGCATGCTAAGCGCCATCGCTTCCTGCATCAGTGGCTACCTGCTCTCTGGCAGTGGTGAGTATGACGCAGACCTCGTGGGCAAACACCAATGGCTGGGCATCAGTGTGGCGGCAGTAGCTGTTATTTATTACTGGCTGTATCAGCGCAAGACCATTATCAAATACAGGCGGGCATTTCCGGTGCTCTTGATTATTCTTATTACGGTAACCGGCCATCTCGGCGGATCGCTTACCCATGGCAGTGACTACCTCACTGGGTCATTTAAAAGTTTAGTAGATACAGTGGTTATAAAAAAGCCCATCCCCAATGTGCAGGAAGCGGTTGCTTACACAGATATTATTCAACCTTTATTGCAAAGCAAATGCTATAGTTGCCATGGTGCCAACAAACAAAAAGGAAAATTGAGGATGGATCAAACGGACTTGCTGTTGAAAGGCGGTAAGGACGGGATTATTATAGAACCAGGCAAAGCAGCTGTAAGCGAAATGATAAAACGGATTTTGCTGGAAAAGGCAGACGAACACCATATGCCGCCAAAAGAAAAGCCACAATTGTCGGAAAAGGAAATTGCATTGCTGCATTGGTGGATTGCCAGTGGCGCTTCATTCGATAAAAAAACAAAAGACCTGGCACAGACAGAGCAGATAAAGCCTGTTCTATTGTCCCTGCAAAATGAAGTGGCCGAGAAAAAGGCCATTGCAGCTGTGCCTGCTACACCGGTAGAGAAAGCAGATGAAGCAGCCATTAAAAAATTAAAAGACAGCGGCGTAGTGGTAATGCCGGTAGCCGCAGGCAGTAATTACCTGATGCTGAGTTTTGTTGCGGCGGCAACTGCTACCAACGAAACTATTCAGTTAATACTTCCCCTGAAAAAACAGGTAATCTGGTTAAAACTGAACAGTACAAAAATCACCGATGCAGCTATGAAAACAGTAGCGCAGTGCAGCAATCTCCGCCGGCTTGAACTGGCGAATACGGGCATTACTGATGCTGGCCTCAGTAACCTGGCAAACCTCCAGCAACTACAATCTTTAACCCTGGTCGCTACAAAAATTACAGCAGCAGGTTTGCTGCAGCTAAAAAATCTGAAACAACTGCAGGGCATTTATTTTTACCAGTCTGCCGTAAAAAATACGGATTGGGATATGCTGACGAAAAACTTCCCAACAGTAAAGCTGGATTCAGGTGGCTACCAGGTACCATTATTTGCAACTGATACCATGCTGGTACAGCCCCCCAAACGCCCGGACGTAAAATGAAAAAATATATTTTTTGCCTGATCATTTTTATTGGCAGCCTGGCAGCAGCACAGCCAAAGCCTGCCTATAATCTTGTGTTTGATTCCATGGCTACACGCTGGGATGAAGGCATTCCATTGGGTAACGGCTGGCTTGGTGCCCTTGTCTGGAAAAAGGATAACAGGATCCGGCTTTCACTTGACAGGGTAGATTTATGGGATGACCGTCCCATGCCCGAAATTGATAAACTCAAATTTAGCTGGGTTGTTGAGAAAGTAAAATTAAATCAATACGACTCCGTACAGCAAATAGGCGATGAACCGTATGAAAAATATGCGGCACCAACAAAAATTCCGGGTGCTGCCATGGAGTTTGATTGTAGCAGATTTGGCAAAGTAATTTTAAATAAACTGGATCTCGCAACCGCGCTAAGTACCATCAAATTTGAAAACGGGGTATCCTTTTTCAACTACGTACATGCGTCCAGGCAAACCGGTTATTTTGGCTTTGAAAATTTACCGGCTGCTGATATTTACCCGGAGCTGATGCTGCCTGCTTATAATGGTGGCCCAACAGCTACAACCAGCAACAGCGTGCAAGGGCAGGGGCTTGAACGACTGGGCTACAAAAAAGGATATGTAACAAAAACGGCTACCAGTATCCGTTATCATCAACCCACCTGGAATGGTCATTACTATGAGGTACTGGTGCAGTGGAAAAAAATCTCTTCAGGGCATATCATCGGGCAATGGACTATCTCCAATAACCAGTCCGCGGTCTTGCCGGTGCTGAATGCCGCTTTAAAAGAACCTACCGGATGGGATGCCCATCTTGCCTGGTGGAAAAACTATTGGAGCAAGTCTGCTGTTATGGTGCCGGATGAGCAATTGCAGAAACAGTATTATTTAGAAATGTATAAGTTTGGCTGTGTGGCGCGCAGCAATACACCGCCTATCTCGCTACAGGCTATCTGGACAGCCGACAATGGCAACCTGCCACCGTGGAAGGGAGATTATCACCATGATTTAAATACGCAGCTGAGTTACTGGCCGGGCTATACCGGTAATCACCCCGACTTAACCGCCTCTTATACCAACTGGCTATGGAAAATAAAATCAGTGAATAAGAAATGGACAAAAAATTATTTTGGGGTGCAGGGATTAAATGTGCCAGGCGTAACCACAATCAGTGGTAAAGAAATGGGTGGATGGATACAATATTCCATGAGCCCTGCAACCGCCGCATGGGTGGCGCAACATTTTTACTGGCAGTGGAAGTATACAATGGATAAAAACTTTTTTTCCACGAAAGCGCAGCCATATTTCAAAGAGGTTGAAAAATTTTATTCAGGGATGCTTAAGCCAGCCGATGGCAACAATAAGCAACTTGGTTTTCCATTAAGTTCAAGTCCGGAGTACCACGATAATTCAATTAAGGCCTGGTTTACCCGTTTTACCAACTACGATCTTGCGTTGATTAAAAACTTTTACAAAGCTGCACGGGAAATTGAAAAACAAACTATTGAAAGTAAAGACGCCCATAAATTAATTAGGGGGGAGGGACTATTACCTGATTATGATATCAATGAAACTGGTCTTACCATCGCACCGGGGCAAAACCTGGATGAATCGCACCGGCATCATGCGCAGCTAATGGCTATATACCCATTGGGTTTATTGAGTCCTGGTGATAATGTACAAAATGACATTATTAAAAAATCATTGAACTGGCTGGCAAAAAAAGGAACCCGTAACTGGTGTGGTTATTCTTTCAGCTGGGCCGCCTGTATTTATGCAAGGGCCAAAGAAGCCGATAGTGCAACGGGTATGCTGAAAATTTTTGCAACTAATTTTTGCTCGCCCAATAGTTTTCATTTAAATGGTGATCAGCAGGGTGGACAATATTCTTCCTTTACTTACCGGCCATTTACGCTGGAAGGCAATTTTGCCTTTGCACAGGGCATACATGAAATGCTGATACAAAGTTACAATGGTTACATAGAAATATTTCCCGCTGTTCCTAAGGTATGGAAGGATGTGTCGTTTGATCACCTAAGAACAGAAGGCGCGTTTCTTGTATCAGCAAAAAGAGGGAGCGGTCTTACTGATGAAGTGCGTATTACTGCAACAGTGGCAGGTGAACTCCGGCTAAAAATGCCTTTCAAAACATGGATAGTCAAGGGCATTGGCCGGCAACAAATACATAATAATGAAAATAGCATTGCCTCCGTAATTTTGAAGAAAGGCCAAACCATTGTTTTTAAAAATGGGTACGAATAATACAACGGTGTTTTTTATAAACTGTATAAATCTTACATATGAACAGGCGCGACTTTATCCGGTACACAACGCCGGTAATTGTATTGCTGGCCAACGGCAATATTATACAGGCCAGTGAACTGGATCCATATGAGTGGACAAAGCGTAAAATAAAATTACGCTTTGCAGTAGCGTCTGACGGGCATTATGGCGAGCCTAAAACCGATTACGATAATTATTTTGCTACGATGGTGGAGCAAGTCAATGAGGCACATGCTATTAATCCTTTTGCTTTTTGTATGATAAACGGCGACATCGTTCATAACGACAAAACCTTGTATCCCGCCGCCAAAGCCCATCTGGATAAGTTGCAAACACCTTATTATGTAAGCCAGGGCAATCATGATCATGTAACGCCCGAAGAATGGAAGAACATATGGAGTATGCCGGTAAACCATGATTTCAGTATTAAGAAGAATTCTTTTTTAATTGCCACTACATCAGATGAGAAAGGAACGTATTTATGTCCGGATGTGCAATGGATAGCTGCTAAACTGGAAGAACACAAAAAGCAGGAGCACGTATTTATCTTCTTGCATATTAACCCGGGTAAACAAACAGCCAATGCGATAGATTGCCCGGAACTGTTCGGGGTGCTGGCAAAGTATACCAATGTAAAAGCTGTTTTTAACGGGCATGATCACGACGAGGAAGGCATCAAAACAAAAAATAATATCCCTTTTATTTTTGATGCACATTTTGGCGGCAGCTGGGGCACCGCTTACCGTGGCTTCCGGGTAGTAGAACTGCTGAAAGATAATTCCCTGGTAACCTATATCATGAACCCGCTGGAGCGGATTAATGAGGCAACACTATAAGAAATTGCTGATGTATGAAGGTGGGATGTAGCGCTTTCTTTTACCATAACATACTTATGAATTCTTTATATCTCAGCATTCCGCAATCGGCAATGCCTGTTTATTCCCCCTTAAAACTTGCTTTTCGTTTTTCTAAAAATGCGGCAGCCCCTTCTTTGGCATCTTTGGTATCAAACAGTTCTCCAAACGCCTGTATTTCTTTTTGTAAGCCATTGTCAGCGCCGTAAGCAGCCATATTGGTAAGCGCAATTACATGTTTGATAGCGATGGGTGCTTTGGTATTGATCCCCTGTAAAATTTCTTTCGTCTTCTCAAGCAATGTATCTGCTGTGGTAATATAGTTTACCAGTCCAAGTTGTTTGGCTTCATTGGCGTCTACCATATTACCCGTCATCATCAACTCCATGGCTTTCCCTTTTCCAACCAGTTGGGTTAAGCGTTGAGTGCCGCCATAGCCAGGTACCAGGCCAAGGTTTACCTCAGGCTGTCCAAACTTTGCGTTTTCACTGCATAGCCTGAAATGACAGGCCATAGCCAGTTCGCAGCCCCCACCAAGGGCAAAACCATTTACAGCTGCTACAATTGGTTTGGAACTGTTTTCAATTTTACTGAAGACAGTGTCCTGGCCTTTTTGTGCCAGCGCCTGCCCGGCCTTACCATCCAATGCTACAAATTCACTGATATCTGCTCCGGCTACAAAAGCTTTTGGTCCGCTGCCGGTAATAATGGTGCTTTTGATGGCCGGATTGGTATAGACTTCATCAAGCGCTGCACCCAGTTCTTCTATTACTGTTTTGTTCAGTGCGTTTAATTTATCGGGGCGGTTAATGGTAATCGTGAGAATATTGTTGTCAAGCGAAGTAAGCAATGTCTGGAACATGGTTGTGTTTTTTAGATGCTGATGTATTTTCCGTTGACTATTATAGGTCTTCGGGCAACCGTTACAAAAATGAAAGCAGTTTAAAATCAACGGCTAAAAATTTCTGTTTGCTTTTACCCAGTCCTTGATATACGCAGCTATATCGGTAGTAGGTGTGCCGGGTGCAAATAGTTTACCCACGCCCATATCGTTCAATGATTCTATATCGTCTTCAGGAATAATGCCGCCACCGGTCAGCAGTACATCTGTCATGCCCTTATCTTTCATCAACTGAATTATTTTAGGAAAAACGGTATTGTGAGCACCACTGAGAATGCTAATGCCGATGGCATCAGCGTCTTCCTGCAAAGCCGCGTTTACTACCATGTCCGGTGTTTGACGAAGACCAGTATAAATTACTTCCATGCCTGCATCGCGCAAGGCGGCAGCAATTATTTTGGCGCCGCGGTCATGACCATCCAGTCCAACTTTTGCAACCAATACTCTGATGGGTCTGTTCATAATAAGGCTTTCTGTTTCAAATGTAAGCATTCTGCCAGCGTGTAAAACGGCGTAAATGCGCTTACACTTGAAACCGTAGTGTAGTAGTTAACGGTTACGAACTGGACAATAGTTTGCCGGCAACAGTTTTCTATTCTTTTATAAGTGCTGCAAATTTTTCTATGCGGTGTATTGTTTCCGCTTTTCCAATCAATGCAGCAATATCAAATACGCCCGGGCCAAACTTACCGCCCACCAGCATAATGCGCAAGGGTAGCAATACCTCACCTGGCTTTACCTGGTTGGCCGAAGCTATTTCTTTAAATTCTTTCTCCAAATCTGCTGCGTTCCATTGCTGCATCAGCTGAAACTGGAGGACGGTCTCCGCAAAGAATAATTGTTTCTGCCCGTTCCACTTTGGCTTTACCGCATCCAGGTCGTACTGTTTGGGCGCTTCAAACAAAAAAGAAGATTGCTGGGGGAAATCGGATAATAAAGAGCAGCGATCCTTTACCATGGCAATTACTTTTTCCAGGTAGTGATCATCAGCGGCTTCCACCCCTTGCTGGGCAAGTACACTTTTTACCTCCTGCTTCAGGCTTCCTGCGTCCACTTTTTTTATCCATTCATGGTTATACCATTTGGCTTTTTCGTAATCAAACCTGGCCCCTGCCTTGTGCACACGATCCATAGAGAACTTTGCCACCAATTCTTCAAGGGCAAAAATTTCCTGCTCTGAACCATCGTTCCAGCCAAGCATGGCCAGCAGGTTTACAAATGCTTCCGGTAAAAAACCCAGTTCACGAAAGCCTTTTGTAAGCTCGTTTGTTTTGGGGTCAATCCAGTTCATGGCAAAGACCGGGAAGCCCAGCCGGTCCCCATCGCGTTTGCTCAGCTTGCCGTTGCCATCCGGTTTAAGAATCAGCGGCAGGTGGGCCCATTGCGGCATCTGTTCCAACCCAAATAAATATTTCCATAACAAAACATGTACCGGGGCACTGGGCAGCCATTCTTCACCCCTGAAAGCATGCGTTATTTTCATGAGGTGATCATCTACTACCACTGCCAGGTGGTAGGTAGGCATTTCATCTGCTTTCAATAAAACTTTATCGTCTGACTGAGATGCGTTAAATATTACTTCGCCACGTATCAGGTCTGTAAACTTCACTTCTTCATTGGCCGGCATTTTAATACGGATAACATGCGGCGTGCCGGCGTCCAGTAATGGTTTTACTTCGTCTGCCGCCAGCGTTAGCGAATTCTTCATGGATGCGCGTACGGCATGGCTGTATTGAAAATTGGGCGTAGCGGTGCGTTTTGCTTCCAGTTCTGCCGGGGTATCAAAAGCATAGTAGGCATATCCGTCCTTTACCAGTTGTTCTGCATATCTTTTATAGATGGGTTTCCGCTCGCTCTGGCGGTAAGGACCGCAGGGGCCGCCATGCACCGGGCTCTCATCAGGTACCAGGCCGCACCAGGCCAGGCAATCCAGGATATATTGTTCAGCGCCGGGCACAAAACGACTTTGGTCAGTATCTTCAATGCGTAATATAAAATCGCCTCCATGGCTGCGGGCAAACAGGTAATTATACAAAACCGTTCTAACCCCGCCCAGGTGCAGACCGCCTGTAGGACTGGGAGCAAATCTTACCCTTATTTTTTCTGACATAGGCGGTAAAGATAATTATTTGAAAGAAGGATTTTTTTTAGAAATAACAGGAAGTTCATTTCAATTAAGTTTCAACTTTCAATCGTTTGGTAATCAATATTTAATAACATCCTAAAGCGCTTAGCCGTGGCTGGCAGACCTGATCATTTAAAAAAAGTTTAAAAATATTTTCATTTTCATGCAGCAGATCATTTCGTGGATCTGTCACATTAAAAGGATATTAAAAAAACTTTTTTCAATATTGCCTTTTCCTTTACTTTCGTGCCTCAATAAGTAAACCCTATCTCACATATAATTACGGTTAAGGCCTAATGAAATAACCAATACCAACTGCGAATGTATAATCCCGCCACCAGGCGGGATTATCTTTTTTAGACATGCAGGGTGCAAAAAAAGAGAATGCTTACGAGGGCAGACAACAGCCCATTATGGATTAATATTATCAAGTGCTTACAATAAAAAAACCCTTCGGATTAGCCGGAGGGTTCTGTATATAGATGAAGTAGTGTGTAATTAAACGGCAAAGCTCTCACCACAGGCGCAACTGCGGCTGGCATTGGGGTTATTAAAATAAAAGCCCTTGCCATTCAGGCCTTCTGAGAATTCAAGCGTAGTATTTACCAGGTACAGAAAGCTTTTAAGATCTGTTACCACTTTTACCCCATTGTCTTCAAAAATTTGGTCGGATGGCTTGGTATTATTATCAAAATCCATTTTATAGCTCAGTCCTGAACATCCCCCGCCCACCACGGATACCCGCAGAAAATAATCTTTACCCGCCATAGCACCATCTTCCATCAGGTGCTGTACTTTTTCTTTTGCTTTATCGCTTACGTAGATCATGGTTGTAGTATTTAATACCAAGTATGCAGTATTAAGGCGTTTGAATACTTAGTGTATGTTATATAAAGTATGTTTATTGGTTTCAAAATTAAAATATTAGGCTAACAGTAGCAAGCGGCCAGCATTCAGACATCCGGCAGGTTACGGATCTGCATCCATTAACCGCGCACTAAGTACTATAAACTCCCTGTCTCATTTTCCTTACAGCCCCGGTAACCTCCTCAATGGTGTAATTAATTTCTTCTTCCGTGGTAAAACGCCCCAGTGCAAACCGGATAGCCGCATAGGCCAGTTCATCGCTCAAACCCATAGCCTTCAGCACATAGGAAGGCTCCATTGAAGCAGACGTGCAGGCGCTCCCTGAACTGACTGCAATATTTTTATGAAAGCCCATCATTAACCCTTCACTTTCTGTATGCTTAAAAGAAACATTGCAAACATGTGGCAGACGCTGCGCCGTGCTGCCATTCACATACACATCGTTCAGCTGCAGCAAAGCCTTTTCCAGTTTATCTCTTAATGCCTGTAACCGGGTGCCGGTTGTTTCCAGTTCATGCCTGGCCAGTTCTGCTGCTTTGCCAAAACCTACAATGCCCGGTATATTCAGCGTTCCACTGCGGAGACCCCTTTCATGGCCGCCACCATCCAGCTGGGCGGTTAGTTTTACACGCGGGTTCTTGCGCCTTACATAAAGGGCACCAACGCCTTTTGGCCCATACATTTTATGTGCGGTTAGTGCCAGGATATCAATACCATCTGCATTTACATCTACCGGAATTTTGCCTGCTGCCTGTACGGCATCGCAAAAAAATAACAGCTTGTTTTTACGCGCTATGGCGCTGATTTCTTTAATAGGTTGAAGGGTGCCGGTTTCATTATTGGCGTACATAACAGCTATCAGGATAGTTGTTGGCCGTATAGCCGCTTCCAGTTCTGTCATGTTCAGGATCCCCTGTGCATCCACGGAGAGATAGGTTATTTCGCCTCCTTCTTTTTCTATGTGTTTACAGGTGTCCAGCACTGCTTTGTGTTCTGAATTAACAGTAATGATGTGATTTCCCTTGCCTTTATACATATCAAACACCCCTTTTATAGCCAGGTTATCTGCTTCTGTTGCGCCACTGGTAAAAATAATTTCCTGGGGTTCGGCGCTAATTAAAGCGGCCACCTGCTCGCGTGCGTAATCTACTGCTTCTTTTGCCTGCCATCCATAAGCGTGATTACGGCTGGCCGCATTACCAAAATACCGCGTAAAATAAGGCAGCATTGCTTCTACTACCCGCGGGTCACAGGCAGTGGTGGCATTGTTATCAAGGTAAACGGGTAATGTAAGCATTTAAAAACCTTTGTATACAAACACAAATTTACCTCAATTGGTTCTATTTTTATTCCCAGTCAGCAAGATGCGCTGGCTGCAGCTTAAATTTAACTAAATTGGTGTACCCCGCAGGCATTTACAGCCATTTAACGATTTAAGGCCCGCAAAATTAACTATGATTAGAATAGAGCATATTGGCATTGCCGTAAAAGATTTATCGGTTTCCATACCCTTGTTTGAGAAGCTGCTGAACGCAACCTGTTACAAAACAGAAACGGTAGAAAGCGAGCAGGTCAGGACTGCTTTTTTTCGGCAGGCCGACACAAAAATTGAGTTGCTGGAAAACTCGGGCGCAGAAGGCGTTATTGCAAAATATATTGGTAAGAAAGGAGAAGGCCTTCACCATATTGCTTTTGAGGTAGCAGATATCTATGCTGAAATGAAGCGGCTGAAAGCGGAGGGATTTGTATTGCTGACTGAAGAACCCAAAGAAGGAGCTGATAATAAGCTGGTCTGCTTTTTACATCCAAAAGAAACCAACGGGGTGCTGATTGAATTGTGCATGGAGAAAAAAAAATAGAAGCGCGGGCATACAGCCACGCGCCTCTATCCTATTGTTTATTGCTTATTATTTTACAATCGCCAGTTTATGTATTTCTCTTGTACCACCTGCAAACAGCATGTCAAGCGTATAGTTGCCAGTTTTAAAGCTAGATACATCAAAAGAAAGTACGCTGCTGCCTTCCGCTATTTTACGGCTTACCAACAGCTGGCCATTTTGATTTAATAAACGTACCGTAAAGCCTTGTTGCGCCAGGTTTTGGCCTACTGAAATATTTACAGTGTTCACAGCGGGGTTAGGAAATACAGACACGTTAACATTTGTATTTTTTAACCGTACTACCAAAGTACCGGAGTAAGAACTTTTTCCGTCATAGTCAACCATCTTAAGACGATAATAATTGATGGCTGAAGCAGCCTCGTCTGTAAATTGGTAGGAGATGGGAATACCAGAAAAACCGTGCGCTGCAACAATGCCTGCTGGCTGCCATGCGCTTCCGTTGCTGCTTTTTTCAACTACAAACTGCTGGGTATTGATTTCTTGTTGGCTTACCCAGCTAAGTATTACATTTTTGTCGCTGGTTGCTGCTTTGAATACAGAAATTTTTACGGGCAATGATGCATTGGAACCAGTAGTGAAATACATGGGCTGCTGGTTATATGTATTTTGAGCAAAAGCGGGGCCGGTTACAACCGGGCCAGCAGTTTGGCCAGCTAAAACACCTGCAACAGGTTCAGTAGAATACTTAAGTTGTGTGTTGGCACCATTCACGATGACGTTGATACGTCCGGAACCATTTCCATCAACACCTTTTGAAATACTGGCGTTGTCAGCAACGCGTATTACCGGTAAAGCAATATTGGAAGTTGTAGTTGAAATGTTCAGGTTGTTAGTGCTATTGCCAGTAGGCTCATTCATTACCAGCGTTCCAAACACATCCAGGACGGCATTTTGTACAAGTATTGTGTTTCCACCCCCGGCAGTAGTAACGGTAACAGTAACACCGGCAGCAATTACAATGCTATCATTGTTGGTGGGAGTGCCGGGGCTGCCGGTAGTAGTCCAGGTAGCAGCAGAAGTCCAGTTACCCGAAGTGGTTGCTTTAATAAGTCTTTTTTGTGCATTTACAGTGCAAGTCAGTGCAAGCAAGGCGATCATTGAGTACAACTTTCTCATTGTGTTTAGGGGTTTATGATGATGAAATGTTTACGTGGTAAAAATCATCATAGGAATGCGGGGTATATCTTTCGAAGGAATGGATGGCAGGAATGCGATGAAGCAATGCTAAAAAAGCAAAGGCGTTTTATCACATTAAGGAAACTGGTGGTTATGCTGGGATATCTTCTGTGGAGGATAGCTTGGAAAGAGTATAAAAGTATAATGTATAATTATCAATTCAAAGCTTTTCCAATTTTTTTTGTGTGAAATCAATTTTACTGAGGCAATATCTGGTGAGAATAGATATTTAGAAAGGCATTTACTCAGATTTCTTTTTCTATAAGTCCCAATTGCTCTACTGCAATCTGCGCTGCAATCTGGCTGGCGTCTTTTTTATTGTATGCTTTTCCCTGTGCTAACAATGCACCGTCAACAACAGCGCCGATGGTAAAAAGTCTTCGGCCACCTTCTATGCGTTCATCCAGGGTTTCAAATTCCAGGTTCTTGCCATTTTTATTGGCCCAGCCGTAAAGTTTGTTTTTGTGGTTTATCTCCAGCAATTCCAAATCATCCATAAATAAATGCGGAAGAATAAGCCGCTCCATTACCCACAATTTAGTTTTACTGTAACCCTTGTCTAAATAAACGGCGCCCACAACTGCTTCCAGTGTATTGCCGAAAATCTGGCTGATGCGGAGCGAATTATCAAACTTATTAAAATTGGTGATTTTTTTCAATCCCATCTTTAATGCAATTTCATTTAAGGTGGTCCGGTTAACCATCTTGCTTCGCATCTCAGTTAAGAAACCTTCTTCTTTATAGGGATATTTTTTAAAAAGAAAATCTGCAACAATACCGCTCAATATGGCATCGCCCAGGTACTCCAGGCGTTCATTATTTTCATCAGCCATTTCTTTTACGGAGCGATGCGTAAGCGCGGCTTTGTACAAAGAGGTATTACCTGGTGTAAACCCAAGTACATTGCGCAATTGTTTTTTAAACGAAGGCGCTTTTTCACTGCCGGGAAGAAATCTGTCTAGGAATGATGCCACAAGTTGCAAGCTACAATATTTAATACGATAATGAAGACGCCCACAGGATTAAACCAGTTGCTTTCTGATTAATGAAAAACCGTGTGACTACAATTCTTTTGGTTGGGTTTATTGGTACTTTTTTACAATCACCGCTGCGTTATGGCCGCCAAAGCCAAATGTGTTACTTAAAGCGGCTCTTACTACACGTTTCTGCGCCTTGTTAAAAGTGAAATTAAGCTGGGGGTCAAGTAGGGGATCGTCAGTAAAATGGTTGATGGTTGGGGGGATAATATCGTGCACGGTACTTTTTATGCAGGCAATGGCTTCAATTACACCCGCCGCGCCCAGGCAATGCCCGGTCATGGATTTTGTGGAGCTGATATTAAGCTTGTATGCATGGGCTCCAAAAACCTGGGTGATGGCTTTTGCTTCGGCGCCGTCTCCCAAGGGCGTAGAAGTGCCATGGGTATTAATATAGTCAATGTCTTCGGGCTTCATATTGGCATCTTCCAGTGCGGCCAGCATTACATTCCTGGCGCCCAAACCATCAGGATGCGGGGCAGTAATATGGTACGCATCTGCAGTAGCACCGCCCCCGGCAATTTCGCAATAGATTCTGGCGCCACGGGCGAGGGCATTATCCAGTGTTTCCAAAACAATTATACCACCGGCTTCTCCCATTACAAAACCATCCCGGTCTTTATCGTAGGGCCGGCTGGCTGTTTTAGGGTCATCGTTCCGTTCGCTCATGGCTTTCATGGCATTAAAACCGCCAATACCGGCTTCAATAATAACGGATTCGCTGCCTCCTGATAAGATAATGTCAGCTTTGCCGAGGCGCAGCAGGTTAAATGCCTCAATAATAGCGTTGGTGCTGGTGGCACAGGCACTTACCACGGCAAAGTTGGGACCACGCAGGTTGTGCCGCATAGAAATGTGCCCTGCAGCAATATCCAGTATCATTTTTGGGATGAAAAAAGGGCTGAAACGGGGAGTACCGTCGCCACGGGCAAATTCTGCCACTTCGTTCTGGAAAGTGTTGATACCGCCAATACCGCTGCCAAATACAACACCTGCCCTGTCCGGATTAATATTGTCTTTGTTTAGACCGGCATCGGCCATGGCCTGATCACTGGCTACCAGGCCAAACTGGGTAAAACGGTCAATTTTGCGGGCCTCTTTCCGGTCCATGAACTGAACCGGATCAAAGTTTTTAACTTCGCAGGCAAAGCGGGTTTTAAACTTTGAGGCGTCAAAAAGGGTAATAAAATCTGCGCCGGATACACCGTTAATCAATGCATTCCAATATTCATCAGCATTATTTCCGATTGGCGTTAGCGCACCTATACCAGTAACAACTACTCGTTTTAACTCCATAACAGACTTTGCGGGATTAATTAAGTGATAAATCCGCCTTCCCTGCTTACGCTGATGAAAGGCGGATCATTCGTTCATTAGTTCCTCTATACAAGTCGGAAAAAGTCTTACTTGGCGTGTTCTTCCAAATAAGCAACAGCCTGTCCAACAGTAGTAATCGTTTCGGCCTGCTCATCCGGAATAGAAATATTGAATTCCTTTTCGAATTCCATA
>JBDSLR010000041.1:0-19923 GCA_039916305.1 Chitinophagaceae bacterium
GTAAAAACACAACTTAAAAACCGATAACGATGTCAAAAGAGACTTTTAAAAGGGACAAACCCCACGTTAATGTTGGCACTATTGGCCACGTTGACCATGGTAAAACAACATTAACTGCAGCTATTACTGAAATCCTTGCTAAAAAAGGTATGGGTAACGTTGCTAAAAAGTACGACGAAATTGATGGTGCTCCTGAAGAAAAAGAAAGGGGTATCACCATTAACACGGCTCACGTTGAGTACCAGACGGCTAACCGTCACTACGCACACGTAGACTGTCCGGGTCACGCGGATTATGTGAAGAACATGATTACCGGTGCTGCCCAGATGGATGGTGCTATTCTTGTGGTTGCGGCTACAGACGGCCCTATGCCACAGACACGTGAACACATTCTTTTGGCTCGCCAGGTAGGTGTACCCCGTATGGTGGTATTTATGAATAAAGTTGACCTGGTAGACGACCCGGAACTGATTGAATTGGTTGAAATGGAAATCCGCGAACTGTTGACTAAAAACGGTTTCGATGGTGATAATACGCCAATCATCAAAGGTTCTGCAACCGGCGCATTGGCTGGTGATGCAAAATGGGTTGGTGCAATCGACGAATTAATGGATGCTGTTGATAGCTATATTCCATTACCTCCCCGTCCGGTAGATTTACCGTTTTTGATGAGCGTGGAAGACGTTTTCTCTATTACTGGTCGTGGTACAGTTGCCACTGGTCGTATTGAGAGAGGCCGTATTAAAGTAGGTGAGGGTATTGAAATTGTAGGTCTGATGGAAAAACCGTTAACTTCTACAGTAACTGGTGTGGAAATGTTCCGCAAATTGCTTGATGAAGGTGAAGCTGGTGATAACGCAGGTCTGTTGTTACGTGGTATTGAAAAAACTCAGATCCGCCGTGGTATGGTATTGTGCAAACCAGGTTCTATTACTCCGCATACAGAATTCAAAGGTGAAGTATACGTATTGAGCAAAGAAGAAGGTGGTCGTCACACGCCTTTCTTCCAGAAATACCGCCCTCAGTTTTACTTCCGTACTACGGATGTAACTGGAGAAGTAACCTTGCCAGAAGGAACTGAAATGGTTATGCCTGGTGATAATACATCACTGGCAGTTACCCTGATTCAGCCAATTGCAATGGAAAGAGGTTTAAAATTTGCGATTCGTGAAGGTGGCCGTACCGTAGGTGCAGGACAGGTTACTGAGATTGTTAAATAAATATTCAGATAGCTATTAGCTTTTAGCTGTTAGCCGGTGGGTTTTGGCTAATAAAAAAATAGACTATCTTTATAACATACTGCTAAAAGCTATTGGCCTAACCGCTAATAGCTTTTAGCTTTCATACGGGCATGGTGCAACGGTAGCATACGGGTCTCCAAAACCTTTGATCTGGGTTCGAATCCTAGTGCCCGTGCTGAATAATGTGGAGGTTTGGAAATGTGCGGAATGTGAAAATTCGTTTACTGCTGTTATTTTCACATTTTCATATTATCACACTGCTGCATTTTTTATCACATTTTCACATTTTTAGAGATGAATAAAGTTTCTGCTTATTTCAGTGAGTCATACAAAGAGCTGGTAGAAAAAGTTACCTGGCCTACCTGGGCACAGTTACAACAATCAACCCTGATTGTTTTGGTAGCTACCGTTATTATAACCCTGGTAGTGGGCGTTATGGACTTTGCGTCAAGTTCAGTTTTAAAACTTATTTACTCTTTATTTAAGTAGTAATGGAAAATCAAACTCAACAACTGGAAACCAAATGGTTTGTGCTGCGCGTGGTAAGTGGTAAAGAACGCAAGGTAAAGGAATACCTGGATAAGGAAATTGCGCGGGGCGGGTGGACAGAAATTGTTAAGCAGGTTTTTTTACCCGTTGAGAAAGTATACAAAGTCCAGAACGGAAAAAAGGTAATGCGCGAGCGTAACTACTACCCCGGATATGTAATGATTGAAATTTCTGAAGGTAAATTAAGCGATGATTTACGCGACACCATCAAAAATACCAATAGTGTTATTCATTTTCTTGGCAAAGAAAACCCGATAGCGCTCCGCAAGGCGGAAGTAAATAAGATGCTGGGTAAAATGGATGAAATGGCGGAAGCGGGTGGTTTGAGCATGAGCGAGCCTTTCATTGTTGGAGAAACCATCAAAATTATTGAAGGTCCTTTCAATGACTTTAACGGTATTATAGAAGAAGTAAACGATGAGAAGAAAAAACTGAAGGTAACCGTTAAGATTTTTGGACGTTCAACGCCAGTAGAGCTTAATTACATGCAGGTAGAAAAAATCAGCTAACACATATTTTTAAGGATATTATCAGCGACTGCCCGGAATTCCGGGCAGTTTTTTTTATTCCTGGGGTCATTTCTCATTAATTTTAATGAAGATAATTGCCCAACCGTTTGTTTAAAGGCGATTTATAAGTATTTTCGCTTACCCCTAGTCATTATATCCTCTGTTTAATCTTCCCGGTATCAAGGTTGGTCACCCCCTAAATCAATATTGATAACTTATGAGAGTTGCGCATCTGGTAATTACTTACACAAACCCATTACAAACAGAGCGGATGATACGCCGGATGCAACATACGGGGTTTGACTTCTATGTACATGTTGATAAAAAAATTGATATAACGGCCCATCTTTTTCTTGCAAAAATTCCGAATGTCTATCTCATACAAGATCGTGTAAATGTAGTGTGGGCAGGTTATAACACAGTGGAAGCAACGCTCCGGTCAGTGAAGGAAATTTTTAAGAGCGGCAGAAAATACGATTACGTGCACCTGATGAGCGGGCAGGATTATCCAATTAAACCGGCTTCCTATATATATGACTTTTTTGTTGCTAACAATGGCGGGGAATTTATGCAGTTTGAGCACTTTGATGAGTGGGCTGATGAGTCTTACCCGCGTATCAGGGAATACCACCTGACCAATTACCGTTTTCCCGGGCGGTATTATTTTCAATGGATGATGAACAAATTTCTGCCTGCCAGGAAATCACCACTGGCCATGGAATATTATGGGTCATCTATGTTCTGGGCATTAACCAGTAATTGCCTTGAGTATATTATTGATTTAATTGAGAAAAATACCCGGTTCAGGCGGTTTATGCAGCTTACCTGGGGCTCCGATGAGTTTATATTTCAGACCCTCGTACTTAATTCTGATTTTAAACTGCAAGCGGTGAACAATAACCTGCTTTTTCTTGACCGTGATAAAGGGGCACCTCACCCTAATATATTAACTTCCAGCCACTTGGCCAGGATTATATCGTCTGAAAAATTGTTTGCCCGCAAGTTTGACACTGCCAGGGATGTGGGTGTAATGGACAGTATAGACAGGTTTTTAAATGGTGATCTTCCACCTGCAGGTGCGGTTTACCCGAAACGCTCACTCAGCGTACAATAAAGGCGATTAAATTGTTGGCTGCTAAGAATATTTTCTTACTTTTGCAGTCCCAAAAATAGTTCTTTAGAAAATGAATTTGGGAGTCCTGATTATCATCGGGACGCTAACACCAAAAAACAAAAACATGGCAAAAGAAATTTCAGGTTATGTAAAATTGCAGTGCAAAGGCGGACAAGCCAATCCTGCACCACCAATCGGTCCGGCCCTTGGTTCAAAGGGTGTAAACATTATGGAGTTCTGCAAACAGTTTAATGCAAGAACACAGGACAAGATGGGGAAAGTACTTCCGGTATTAATTACTGTTTACTCCGACAAGAGTTTTGAATTTATCATCAAAACACCTCCCGCAGCTATTCAACTGATGGAAGCAGCAAAAATTCAAAGTGGTTCCAAAGAGCCAAACCGCAACAAAGTAGGTAAAGTTACCTGGTCTAGCGTTGAAGCAATCGCCAAAGATAAAATGGCTGATTTAAATTGCTTTAGCGTGGAAAGCGCTATGCGTATGGTAGCCGGCACCGCCCGCAGCATGGGTTTAACTGTTGATGGTAAAGCCCCCTGGGAAAATTAATTTCTTATCACTTAAAATTTTGAGCTATGGCTATCAGTAAAAAAAGGAAAGTTGCGAATGCAAAAGTAGATTCCAGCAAAGCATATTCATTAAAGGAAGCATCTACCCTGGTTAAAGATGTAAACATCACCAAATTTGATGCTTCTGTTGATTTACATATTCGTTTGGGAGTAGATCCTAAAAAAGCAGATCAGGCAGTTAGAGGTACCGTAACACTTCCTCATGGAACCGGTAAGACTAAGAAAGTATTGGTATTGTGTACACCAGACAAAGAGGCCGAAGCCAGAGCTGCAGGTGCTGATTTTGTAGGATTGGATGAATTTATTACAAAGATTGAAGGTGGTTGGGTAGATGTAGACGTTATTGTTGCAACCCCTTCGGTAATGCCTAAAATAGGCAGGCTGGGTAAAGTACTTGGTCCGCGTAATTTAATGCCCAATCCTAAAACCGGCACTGTTACAAACAATGTAGCAGAAGCGGTAACAGAAGTAAAGGGTGGTAAAATTGCGTTTAAAGTAGACAAGGCAGGTATCATTCATGCTTCCATTGGACGTGTAAGTTTTGGTGCAGAAAAAATTGCAGAAAACAGCCTGGAATTGATCAATGCAATTATTAAACTGAAGCCATCTTCTGCCAAAGGTATCTATGTAAGAGGTGTAAGCCTGGCCAGCAGCATGAGCCCCGGTATTGCAGTTGATACCAAAACTTTTGTACATTAATTCCTTACTTAATTTTCTACTCCCGTCCTGGCGGGAGGCGGGAATAAAAAAAACGTTATGACTAAAGATCAAAAAAACGAAGTTATAGAAGTACTGAAGGGAAAATTTTCCCAGTACTCCAATTTTTATATTGCAGATACAGAAGCTCTTTCTGTTGCACAGATAGGAACTTTACGCCGCGCCTGCTTTGATAAAAATGTAGAAATGAAGGTGGCCAAAAACACCCTTATTAAGAAAGCGCTTGAATCACTGGACAGCGAAAAATATGCTGGCGTATATGATTCTTTGCATAAAGTAACTGCCCTGTTATTTTCAGAGAACCCTAAAGAACCAGCCCTTATCATCAGTTCATTCCGCAAGAAAGCCAATGGTACAAAGCCTGAGCTGAAAGCTGCGTTTATCAACGGTGATGTGTATACAGGAGACAGCAGCCTGCTTGCATTAACTAAAATCAAAACCAAGAACGAATTGATTGGTGAAGTAATCGGATTGCTGCAGTCACCAGCAAAACGTGTACTGGCTGCTTTATTGAACCACCACGAAAAACTGGCTGCAGGCAGCACTGAAGCTGCGCCCGCACCGGCTGAATAAAGAACAAAAGTTTTTTTATATAATTATACCTGGCCGGATGGTTTATATCAAAAGGCACCAAACAATTTTTTTAAACATTCCTCCGGAGTTCTGGCAATAACCAAGACCGTGAAGGTGGAAAAAATTCTAATCAAATGGCAGACGTTAAAACATTAGCAGAACAATTAGTAGGTCTTACTGTAAAAGAAGTACAGGAACTGGCCGATTTTCTGAAATCAGAATATGGTATTGAACCAGCAGCAGCAGCAGCGGCAGCAGCAGGTCCTGGCGACGGCGCAGCAGCAGTTGTTGAAGAAAAAACAGCTTTCAATGTAGTATTGAAAAGCGGCGGTGCTTCTAAGCTGAACGTGGTTAAGATTGTAAAAGACATGACTGGTTTAGGTCTTAAAGAAGCAAAAGAACTGGTAGATGGTGCACCGAAAGCAATCAAAGAAGGTGTTACTAAAGCAGAAGCTGAAGAAATGAAAAATAAATTGACTGAAGCAGGTGCTGACGTTGAAATTCAGTAATCCTTATTGAATTAAATTTATAGGCCCCGGTTAGCAATAACCGGGGCTTTTTTTATGCGCTTGCCAAAGAGCTGGCATCGTAATGAAGATTTAAAATTTTCTGCTTTCAGTTTATCATCACGATATATTCATAAGCGCATAATTGATTTTAATTTTTCATTAATTTATTTTTTAGAATTATAAAGTTGTGCTATCTTGTTAAAGGATTTATAAAGTTATCAAGCAAGTAAGGGATACATGGCAAAACGTACAGCTTATAAAGGCAAGATTATCAAGCAATTGTTTTTTTCTGAAGGGTATTCCTGTTCAGATTTAAGCAGCAAGCTTAATAAAAGCCTGCCTTTTATAAATGGACTTTTAACCGAACTGATTGAAGAAAACATGGTGGTTGAAACCGGTTATGCTCCTTCCAGTGGAGGCAGACGGCCCCTTATGTATTCGCTGAAAACAGGTATTCTCTATGTTCTTGCAGTGGCGATGGACCAATTTGTTACCCGAATTGCATTAATGGATATGCAAAACCGCCATATAACCGATCTTGAAAAATTTGATTTAAACCTCGCGGAAGAAAATAAAGCGCTTACAAAACTTACGGAAAAGATTCTCTCTGTAATAGAAAGATCAGCCATTAAGAAAGACCAAATAACAGGAATAGGTATAGGAATGCCGGGATTTGTTGATACAAAAACCGGCATCAACTATACATTTCTAAAGAATGGTAATAAAAGTATCACCGCCTACATCAATGAGCATACCGGGCTTCCTGTTTTTATTGACAATGATTCAAGTCTGGTAGCCCTGGCAGAATTCAGGTTCGGAGCTGCCAACAATCGTAAAAATGCTATGGTTGTTAACCTGGGTTGGGGCATCGGGTTAGGCATGGTGCTGGATGAAAAAATCTTCCGGGGCAACAATGGATTTGCAGGTGAATTTAGCCATATTCCTCTTTTTACAAATGGAAAATTATGCAGTTGTGGCAAACATGGCTGCCTGGAAACAGAATCTTCTTTGCTGATTGTTACCGAAAGGGCAAGGCAGGGGGTACTGGATGACAAACTTTCTGTACTGAAAGGACAAATAACCCATGAAAGCCAGGAAAAAGATTGTGCTGCGGTGATAGCTGCTGCAGCTAAAGGGGACAGGTTTGCTGTCTCTTTATTGTCTGATGCTGGTTATATAGTAGGCCGGGGCCTGGCAATTTTAATACATATCATTAACCCGGAAGTTATTATACTGAGTGGCAGGGGAGCAGCAGCCGGTAAATTGTGGCTGGCGCCGATTCAACAGGCATTAAATGAACATTGTATACCCAAGCTCGCCGACAGCACTGAACTGGAAATCTCTGCCTTGGGATATGACGCGGAGATTGTAGGCGCGGCGGCACTGGTGATGGAGAATTACGAAAAAGTCTTTATGAGAAAAAACCTGCAGACTGACTTGGTAACTGCATAGGTTGTTGATTTTTATTTATAATTAAAACTAAACTGCGATGAGAACACCAACATTACGGGCGCTGCTTTGGCTACTGCTGGCAGTATGCAGCATCAATGCATTCGCCCAGGCCAAAAAAACCATTACCGGCACGGTAAAAGATGCTTCAGGTAATGTGTTATCCGGCGTTACATTTCTAATTAAGGGAACAAAGATTGCCGGCGCTACAGACAACCAGGGTAATTTTAAAGTTACCGTTCCTTCCCAAAATTCTATACTGGTGTTTACATCAGTTGGGTACGAAAAAACAGAAATCACTGTAGGGGATAATAGCTCTATTACCGTGGGCATGGTTTCCGATGGCAAAAGCCTGAACGAAGTGGTGATAACTGGTTTTGGTGTAAGAAAGCAAACCAAGAAATTAACATATTCCGTAACAGAAGTAAAAGGTGAGGAACTGGCAAGGGCCGGTACGGTTAATGTTGTAAACTCTTTGCAGGGAAAAGTAGCGGGTGTAATGATTAACCAGGGTGCTGGTGGTCCTTCTTCAAGCTCACGTATACGTATCAGGGGTAATTCAAATATCAGCGGCGGAACAATGCCGTTGTTTGTAGTTGATGGGGTTTTAATACAGCCCGGTGCAACCGGTGCTGACTCATGGGGTGATAACCGTGATTTTGGCAACCAGTTGAAAAACCTGAACCCGGATGATTACGAAAGCCTGACCGTATTGAAAGGTTCTGCCGCCAGTGCCTTATATGGTTCCGGTGGTTTAAATGGTGTTATCCTCATTACTACCAAAAAAGGCAGAGCACGTCCCGGCCTTGGTGTAACCGTGAATCAAAATAATACCTGGAACTCCGTTTATAAATTACCTGATTTTCAAAATGAATATGGTGGTGGCCGCTATACAACATTCTCAAAAAACGCTGCCGGACAGGATATCATCCCCAACGATGATTATGCTCCCTATTACAGCTTCGGTCCAAAGTTTGATGGTCGCCAGATTATTGATGCAGACGGCGTTACCCGCTCTTACAAGGCCAATAACATGAAGGATTTATACCAGACAGGTTTTCTGAATACTACAAACGTGGCAGTGGAAGGTGGTAATGACAGAACGACTATTCGTTTTTCTTATACTAAAACCAACCAGTCGGGTATTGTATCTACCAACTCTTTCTCAAGGGATAATTTTAACCTGCGTGCTACCCAGAAACTGGGAAATTTTTTAACGATGGATGCGTCTATCAGTTATGCAGTGTCTAATTCTAAGAATCCTATGCAGCAGGGTGGCCAGGGTAGCTTATTGTATCGTTTGGCTTACTCCAATTCACGCAGTTTTCCTATTGATAACTTATTTGCAAACTACATAAACAAAACTGCTGGCGGACGTACGCAAACTTCTCCCTATTTGCGTGGTTCAGTTACAGATGATATGTGGAGCATCTATCAGACCAATGTAAGCCAGAAAGAAGATAATCTATTGGCTAACCTGGATGTTACAGCAAACATTACACCTTGGTTAAGCCTGTTGGTGAGGGGAAATATCAACAGCATCAGCATTGTAAACGAAACAAAGGAAAGGGGAGACGGACCGGGTTTCAGCAGCAGTTCTTATGGCCGGTATGCATTGTATAATTCTTCTCAAAAAACAGCCAGGTTACAGGCATTGCTGAGCGCCACTAAAAAACTTTCAGAAGACCTGGAATTAAGTTTAACAGCGGGTGGTGAAACACAGCGTGGTCTGGGCGGTTCGCAATTGAGTTCGTCCACCAGTGGCGGATTTAAACTGCCTGATATTTATGCGTTGTCCAATTCTAAAAATGCAGTAACCACCAACACAGACCAAAGTGGCAAATATCCACAATCCAGGCTGGATGCCTTGTATGCATATGGTGATATCACCTACAAAAACATGCTGACATTAAACGCCAGTTTCCGCAATGACTGGGATTCTAGGCTTACCTATCCAAATGGAACTGGTACCTATGTATATAATTATCCTTCTGTAGGACTTTCATGGATATTTACCGAAGTATTAAAAGGTAAGCCACAATATAATTTCCTGTCTTTTGGTAAGTTAAGAGGAAGTTTTGGTATCACTGGCTCAAGCACGGAAATCTACAGAACTTCAACAGGTAACTATCAGCTAAACGGAACTTTTACCGATGCTAATGGAACAGCCGTTCCACGTTATGGTTTCCAGAGCAATGATTTAGGCAACCTTAATCTTAAACCACAAAGGGCAACAGAATATGAATTTGGTGCTGACCTGCGGTTCCTAGATAACCGTATCAGGATCGATGCCGCAGCGTATAAAAAGAATACAAGGAATGAAATTATATCCCTGGGTGCGCCATCTGAAAGTGGTATCAGCAGCAGGGTAATTAATGCGGGTAATACCCAGAACAAGGGCATTGAAATATTGCTAGCGGGTACAGTTGTTCGCAAAAAGAATATCGAATGGACTACTACTTTCAATTTCACACTTAACCGCAACAAAATTATTTCATTGTATCCGGGCGTATCAAGTCTTGATTTGGATTTGGCTTTTGGGGCTGATGTTAAATCTATTGCTGCTCCGGGTTATGATTTTGGAACCATTGTTAGTACCTATTCATATGCACACGATCCTAAATCAGGTGCTAAATTATTGCAGCAGGATGGTACTTACTGGAGATCAGGTTCTTATTTTGGTAATAGCACTTTGGGCCAGGGCCTGGTGAATCTTGGTTCTGCTATGGAAAACTATCTTTTAAGTAACACCAATGAATTCAGGTATAAAAACTTTAATCTGTTTGTACAGGTAGATGCTAAAGTAGGCGGTAAAATAGCTTCCACCACGCACCAGTATGGTTCAGAATATGGTAACTATGAAAGCACATTATTTGGCCGTGATGCACAACATGGTGGTGTTGCCTATACAGATGCCAATGGTATAGCACGTACAGATGGTATTATACCAGAAGGCGTATTCAGTGCAGGCGTAAAATTCAATGGTGTTGATTATGGTGGAAAAACATATGCCGATGCAGTTGCAGCAGGCGTAGTAAAACCCAAAGCAGCGCTTGATTATTATGAAGGTATTGCCAGCTGGGGTACTGGTATCCGTGAGTATTCTGTATTTGATAATACCTGGGTGGCCCTACGCGAAGTTTCTATTGGTTATGAGTTTTCAAAAGCACTTACCAGCAAACTTCATTTTCAAAAACTGCGTTTGAGCGTGACCGGCCGTAATATCCTGTACTTATACACTACTACAAAAGATCATATTTTCCCCGAAGCAATCTATTCAAGCAAGCCGGGTGCTTTTGCAGAAACAGGTGGTGGTCCTTACCAGCGCCAGTTAGGAATAAGTTTAAATGCAGGTTTTTAATTTGATTGATGATGAAACTAATTGATAACAGAAATTTTACGACCATGAAATTTTATAAATATTCATACTTAGCTGTACTGGTGGCTGCCGTTTGCTTTGGCAGTTGCAAAAAATCAGCTTTCGTTGAGCTGAATACAAACCCGAATACATTGTATTCTATTAAGCCGGAAGAGCAGTTTTTAAATGCACCGATTGCAATACACGGCCAGGACTTTGAACAATTTTATGATAATTACCGCCGCATTATGTACTGGATGCAGCAATCTACTGCCCAGGGTGGAAATGGTTCGGTAACCCTGAAAACAGTAGGAAATTTTAATTCGCGCTATGGTATTTTTTACCCCGGCGTAGGCGGCATCTTAACGGATGTTCAGAAGCTGATAGAAAAATTGCCAGCTGCTGATCAGGCAAAATATACACAGATTTATGCCATCGCTGACATACCAAAGATTTACTATGCATTTTATGTATCGGATATCAATGGCAGCATTCCTTACACCGAGGCGTTCCAGGCACGTTATGCCGGTACCCTTACGCCAAAGTATGAAGCACAGCAGGCATTGTATGCGCTGTGGGACAAACGGCTAAAGGAAATCATTACCCAGTTAAAAGCAACGCCTTCAGTAGCGCAGGTTAGTCTTGGCGCAAATGATCTATGGTATAAAGGCGATGTAGCGCTTTGGATAAAAGCTGCTGCAGGCATCCGTTTAAAAATGGCCATGCGCCTTATGAAGCGTGATGCTGCTACCGCAACGGCTATTGCAAAAGAGGTAATTGCAGATGCTGCCAGCCTTATGACCAACAATGCAGACGGTTGGGTAATGTATGCAGATGTGAGCTTCACTGCTGGTGGTAACTGGGATCCTTATGAGTTCAGGGCACCCAAACCAACGGTAGATTTTATGTGGAACACAGGCGACCCAAGGTTACGTTTGTTCTATAAAAAGAATAATTACACACAGGCTAATATGAATGCAGCCATTGCCAAAGGATTGTATCCTGCAGGTACCGTGGTAAATTCCCGCCAGTATGTGGGTGCACCTATCAGCCCTGATGTGGTAAAGACAACTGCAGCCACCTGGTTCACCACTAAAAAAGTGGATGATGCGCTTAGTTTGGATACCATTTCTTACCTGCAATGGAGAATGTTTAAACCGGCTTACAGCGCTACCAGCACAGCCGGTACCGGAAAGAACTTTTTTCCGCTTATTACCTATGCTGATGAACTTTTCATGCGTGCAGAACTGGCCGCAAAAGGTATTACTACAGAAAGTGCTTCTGCCATGTATTATGCAGGTATCGATGCGTCTATAACATTCTATGACCTGGCAGCAAAAAATGCCATGCTGGAAGATTATACTGCCGTAACGCCTGCCGAGATAATAGCATACAAAGCTTCAGCGCCGGTTATTTACAATGCTGGTAAAATACTGGAGCAGATTGGTGTACAGGCTTACATCAACTTTTACAAACAACCTAATGAAGCCTGGGCAAACTTTAAAAGAACTGGTTATCCAAATTCAACCACGGCTCTTGCAAACGAAGATATCCTGATAGACGGAACAGTCTACCAGATTCCAAGACGCGCTGCTATCAGTGCGCCCGACGTAACAGATTTAAACGTAACCAACAAACAGGCTGCTATTGACGCCATGAAGGCAGATGCAGACTTTGGTGCCATCGGTGATTTATATGGCCGTGTTTGGTGGGATAAAAAATAGTTTTCATAAGCATTAGTTGATACTCCGGGCTATTTCGTAGCCTGGAGTTTTTTATTTTTTCAGTAACTTGAGCAAAAGTTTATTGAGCGTAATGAGGAGCCGGAATGTATATATATTGCTATGGTTTATTGCTTTGGGCAATAGCATGTATGCACAGCAGCAGCAGAATGATTCTGTTTTTCAGTCGGCTGTTATGCAATCCTTCAAACTGGTTGATGTAAGTACTGCCAAAAACATGGCACTCAAAAATCCTGCGTCTTCAGAACAACTGTTGTTATTTATCTTCTTTTCTCCCGATTGCCCCTTGTGTAAAAATTATACGCCTGTACTAAATACCCTTCAGCAACAGTATGGCCAGGTAATAAAAATGATCGGTATTATTCCTGGCAAAGCATATACCGCCGCCACCATAAATGCCTTCGGCCAAAAATATAAAATTGGCTATCCACTGCTGATTGATCCGCTAAAAAAGCTGAGCACTTACCTTCATGCTGTCATCACCCCGGAGGTTGTTTTGCTAAACAGCCAGTTGCAGCTGGTGTACCGGGGTGCCATTGATAACCGGGTAAAGCAACTGGGTGTAAAAAGATGGCAGGCTTCAGAATATTATTTGTCCGATGCAATTTCACAATATCTTCAGCATACAAACGTGGCTGTAAAACGGGTAAAAGCGGTAGGTTGTTTAATTAATGATTTTTGATATGAAGCTATCTGCGGGATTCTTTTTTTTTATTTTCCTGGTATTGACCGGCCGCCTGGCTGCACAGGACATTACTTACTATAAAGATATAGCGCCGCTTGTGGAAGCCAAATGTGCCAGCTGTCACAAGCCGGGGGACTCAGGCCCCTTTTCTTTACTGAACTATGAAGATGTTGCAAAGCGCGCTTCATTTATAAAAGAGGTGGTGCAAAGCCGTTATATGCCACCATGGAAACCCGATAACCATTATGTTTCTTTTGCCAACGATCGCTCCTTAAATGATAACGAAATTGAACTGATTGCAAAATGGGTAGATAATAAGATGCCCAAAGGAAAAGAACCCGCCGGAATAACCAGGAAAAACACGGCTGCATCTACCCGCTACCTGCGTAAACCGGATCTTGTTTTAAAAATGGCAGATACGTTTCATGTAACGGGCGACAACCTGGAACGTTTTATCATTTTTAAAATCCCCTTTGAATTAAAGGACTCTGCCAATGTAGAGGCCATAGAATTTTTCAGCAACAATAAAAAGCTTGTTCATCATACCAATTTTGCTATTCACCCTGTGGTGGACGAAAATATAGATATTCAGAAAACCGCTCCATTCGTTAACCTCTCAGATAACGACCGCCGCAAGTATGAACAATACCTGCCCTACCGCAAAGAAATTACGTACTATGGTGGCTGGATACCAGGTGCCAGTTACGAATCTTACCCAGCAGCCTTTGGTTGGGTAATGCCTAAACGCGGCGTTATTTTACTCACGGTACATTATGCGCCATCAGCAACAGATGAACGTAGTTTTTCAGGCATCAATCTGTTCTTTACAAAAACACCGGTTAAGAGAAAAGTAAAAGTCATCAGTTTTGGATCAGGCGGCATTGGTGAACGGCAGATAGACCCACCTTTTTTCCTGAAAGCCAATGAAGAGAAAAAATTTACCCTGGAAGTTACCAATCCAAATGAAGACCAATCCATCCTGTATGTATGGCCGCACATGCATTTGCTCGGAAAAGAATTTAAAGCATATGTAACAACGCCGGCGGGGGATACTGTAAGGCTGGTGAATATTCCGGCCTGGGATTTCCGCTGGCAGGAAATTTACCGGTTTAAACAACTGGTAAAAGTCACAAAAGGATCGGTTATACATATGGAGTGCGTCTATGATAATACTGCTGCCAATCCATTCAATCCTAATTCGCCTCCTAAGAACGTTTTCTCTCGCGGCGATATGAAAACCACCGACGAAATGATGACGTTAATGATGATATTCTTACCATATAAGGAAGGTGATGAAAAACTAAAGCTTGAATAATTAAAAACCATCACGGCACTGCATGAAGTTGTTTGGCTGGCAAAAAACAGGGTTTACTTTATTGCTGTACTTGTTTGTTTTTTCGGGAACAGCGCAAAAACAGCAGGCTGGTAAACTATTCACCTTGCTGAACGAAAAGCAAACCGGTGTTTCATTTCTTAATATGATTAAGGAAGATGATGCGCTAAATGTATTGCAGTATGAATATCTCTATAATGGCGCTGGCCTGGGCGTGGGCGATTTTAATAATGACGGCCTGCCGGATATCTTTTTTTCCGGTAACACAACGGCGAACAAATTGTTTTTAAATAAAGGGAATTTACAATTTAAAGATATTACCAGCCAGGCGGGTGTGGCGGGCAACAATACCTGGAGTACCGGTGTAAGCGTAGCAGATGTAAACGGGGATGGCTTGCCGGATATCTATGTTTGCCATTCCGGCAAATACGCGGATCCGGAAAAATTAAGCAATGAACTCTTTATTAACCAGGGTTTGAAAGACGGCCTCCCTGGTTTCAAAAACATGGCACATGAATATGGACTGGATGCCCCGGGTACGCAATCCACCCAGGCTGCTTTTTTTGATTACGATGGGGACGGTGATTTGGATATGTTTTTACTTAACCACTCAAACCACACTTACAACCCTTTTTTAAATACCCGCAAAGTCCGTTCTACCCCAGATTTCAGTTTTGGTAACAGGCTTTTCCGGAATGACAGGGCCGCCAATAACAATATGCATTTTACAGATGTTACCCTGCAGGCCGGCATTATCAACAATGCCCTCAATTTTGGGCTGAGTGTTACCGTGAGTGACGTTAACAAAGATGGCTGGCCGGATATCTACACCACCAGTGATTATACAGAAAGGGACTGCTTCTATGTGAATAACCACGATGGAACTTTTACCGAATCACTCAGTAAATCATTTGCCCATATTTCCAAATATGCCATGGGTGCAGATATTGCCGATTATAACAACGACGGCCGGCCCGATGTGTTTACACTGGATATGCTGCCCGGCGACAATCACCGGCAAAAACTGCTGAAAGGCCCGGATGAATATGATCAGTATCATTTACTGCTGGACAGCGGCTATTACCACCAGCAAATGCGTAATATGCTGCAGCTTAACCAGGGCGCTGATGAAAAAGGGGACATGCGTTTTAGTGAGATAGGCCAGTTGGCAGGTGTCTCCAATACAGACTGGAGCTGGTCTGGCCTGTTTGCTGATTTTGACAATGACGGGTGGAAGGACCTCTTTATCAGCAATGGATATTTGCGTGATTTTACCGACCTCGATTTTCTCAAATATAAAATGGCGGATGCAAAAGGTGCGGCCGTCAAAAAAGGAAACTTTGATTACCAGACCTATGAGCTGGTTAGTAAAATGCCATCCAACAAACTCAGCAACTATATTTTTCAAAATAATCATCAGCTGGGTTTTACCAACAAATCAGCAGATTGGGGACTAACAAATCCTGCTGTGTCAAATGCGGCAGCGTATGCAGACCTGGACAATGATGGCGATCTTGATTTGATTGTTTGCAATAACAATGAGCCGGCCATGATTTACCGCAACAACCAGAATGAATTGCTGCACAATCATTATATCAAGCTGCGGCTGCAGGGTGCCGGTCTCAACACAAAAGCCTACGGGGCCAAAGTAATAGTAACCGCTGCTGATGGATCGGTTCAATACCAGGAACTGTATCCTGTGCGCGGCTACCAGTCTACTACTACCCAGGAATTATTATTTGGGTTTCCGGCACAGCAAGCTATCAGGCAACTGGTTATTACCTGGCCGGGCGGGAAAGAAACTATTTTGCAAAACGTTGCGGCAGACCAGGCTATAACTGTAAAGCAGGAGGAAGCCTTAAAACCAGTGCCGGCCCCGCTGGGTGCATCCCGGCTTTTCAGTGATATAACGGCAACGGCTGGTTTATTTTTTATACATAAGGAAAATGATTTTGTCGATTTTAAAGACGAGGTATTGCTTCCTTACCAGTTATCCAAACAGGGGCCGGCGATTGCCAAAGCCGATGTAAACGGAGACGGGTTGGAAGATGTTTTCATGGGGGGTGCTATTGAGCAGGCTGGGGTTTTATTTTTGCAGACCAATAACAACCAATGGGTACCGGCCAGCCAGCAGCCATGGATGGTGGATTCTGCCAGTGAAGAGGTCAACGCAGTGTTTTTTGATGCGGACAAAGACGGTGATATGGATCTTTATGTGGTAAGCGGAGGAAATGAGTACGGGGACCAGTCGCCGGAGTACGCTGATCAGCTATACGTAAATGATGGTAAGGGGAATTTTACAAAAGCCACCAATGCATTGCCAGCCATGCTAAGCAGCAAGCAGGCCATTGCCGTAGGTGATTTCGATAACGATGGCGATGCTGATCTTTTTGTGGGTGGACGTGCGGTGCCCGGTGCTTTCCCGCTTCCTGCAAGAAGTTATTTGCTGCGCAATGATTCAAAAAATGGAACGATTGTTTTTACGGATGTGACAGCATCACTTGCTCCATTGCTGCAAAAGCCAGGTATGGTTACCGCAGCCGCATGGACGGATACAGAAAATGATCATTATCCTGAATTGCTTATTTGCGGCGACTGGATGCCCCTTATGCTTTTTCAGAATAATAAAGGAAAGCTGGAAGATATTTCTCAAAAGGCGGGCCTCAGTAATACCGGTGGTATGTGGTCTGCTGTAACTGCCTCCGATGCTGATGGAGATGGTGATATTGATTTTATACTGGGTAACTGCGGGTTGAACAACCAGTTCAAAGCCTCTGGAAAAGAACCTATGAGTATGTATGTGGCAGATTTTGATGACAATGGTACCATTGACCCTGTTGTTTGTTATTATATCCAGGGAAAAAGCTATCCAATGGCATCAAGGGATGAGTTGCTTGACCAGGTAGTTTCCCTGAAGAAGAAATTTGTAACCTATGCCGACTATGCCGATGCAACCATCAATGATATTTTTCCGAAAGAAAAATTAGCGCAGGCACAGGTACTGCATTGCGAAGAACTGTCTTCAGGTGTCTTGTATAACCAGGGCAATAATAAATTTACTTTTACGGCATTGCCATTAGCTGCACAATTCTCTAAAATAAACAGCATTCTTACAGATGATTTTAATAAGGATGGTATACCGGATATTTTTATAGCTGGTAATTATTTCCCTTACCGGATACAGCTGGGCAAATGCGATGCAAGCTTTGGCTTGTTGCTGGAGGGAAAAGGCCATGGAACATATGAACCAGCTGATCCTGCAAAAACAGGTTGTTATGCAGACGGAGATGTAAGGGGCGTGGTGGAAGTGAAAAATAAAGCAGGGGAACATTTGCTCATCATATCCAAAAACGATGCAGCCGTACAAGTGCTAAAAGTGGAGGACAAATGAAAAAAACAGGCACTGGTCATGAAAGCAATCTACTACCAGCTTCATTTATTGACTGGCTGATGTCTTTGCCGGCGGCAATGAGCAATTGCTGCCTGGAATGCCTGCTAAAAATATCCCATCCCCGGGCGGTGTCTTCCCCGGCAGGCAAGAAGACTGCGTATTCAACACGCACATTTAAGAAACTGTTTATCATATTTATTGCCGCTATCAGCATCCACCCTGCATTCGCACAGCAAAAAGACTGGCAGGAAAATGCTGCGCCATTGCACCGGGCAGAAAAAGCGCTTACGGATGTAATGGTGCACGATGTTTTCTCGCCCAATGTGGCCAGCCGTATTTATGTATATGCAAATATGGCCGCCTACGAGGTTATAGTAAAGTCTGACACAGGGTTCCGGTCTTTGTATGGCCAGGTAAAATCTTTTCCGGATATACCGCCGCCCACAGTTAGAATCGCTCCCTCCCTATCTGCGGTCTACGCTTTTTTACTGGTAGGAAAACAACTTGTTTTTTCGGAGCCGGTGCTGGCAGACTCCATCAACAACCTGCTTGGCTGGTACAAACACCAGAAGATTGACCTGAAAATATACAATGCCTCGCTGGCATATGGAAAGCGGGTGGCCGATAGTATCATAAAATGGGCTGGCGCCGATCAGTATAAGGAAACCAGGCGCATGCGCAGGTTCAATTTCTCCAGGCGGGATGGCAAATGGATACCCACCCCGCCTGGATATATGGCCGCCGTTGAACCCAACTGGAATAAGATTCGCTGCATTACGCTGGATTCCGCCAGCCAGTTCAAGCCCGATCTGGCAACGGCTTTCAATAAGGAAAAAGGCAGCCTTTTTTACCAGCATGCGCTGGAGGTATATGAGTCCGGGCGTACAATGACGGTAGCGCAACGAAATATTGCCAATTTCTGGGATTGCAACCCTTTCTTTTTGAATACGCAGGGGCATCTCAATTTTGCCGGCAAGAAAATTTCGCCTGCCGGGCACTGGATGTCTATTGTGGGCATTGCAAACCAGCAGGCAGGCAATAAACTGGCAGCATCTGCTGCTGCCTATACGTTAACGGCAATTGCTTTATTCGATGGATTTATAAGCTGCTGGGACGAGAAATACCGCAGTAACCTCATACGGCCCGAGACCTATATCAATGCCAATATTGATGAAGGCTGGCGGCCGCTGCTGCAAACCCCTCCGTTTCCGGAATATACAAGCGGCCATAGTGTTATATCAACGGCGGCAGCAGTAGTCCTTACTGCCACACTGGGAGAGCAATTTGCATTCAACGACAATTCGGAAACAGATTATGGACTGCCTGTCCGGCATTTTCCTTCATTTACCGCTGCAGCAGAAGAAGCTGCCATTTCACGGTTATATGGCGGCATTCATTACCGGCCGGCCATAGAAAACGGGCAGGTACAAGGTCGCCGAATCGGTAAATGGGTGCTGGAAAAAATACACTTGAAACGTTAGAATCGGTTTAACATAATTTTAAGGTTTATGGCGGATGCACAGGGCAAAAGATAATTGCATTACGCCGCTTTTGTAAAGATGTTTTACGTACATTTGCAATCCATTTGTACAAAATTGGTTAGCCCGGGGTATCTAAATCAATGGCCATTTTTTTAAGTAATTTTTAGTTATCATACTGAGAACCATAAGGTTCTACGGTATTTTTTTGTCTATAGGCGAATCATAATATTTGAACAATCTAAAACCGGTTTTAAATAATATGTCTTCAACAAAATTGCAAAGCAGGATCAACTTCGGTAAGATTAAAAACTTAGCAGACGCACCTGACTTACTGGAAGTTCAGATTCAATCTTTCAAAGAGTATTTTCAATTAGAGACTACTCCGGATAAACGTAATATCGAAGGGTTATTTAAAGTGTTCAAGGAAAACTTCCCGATCACTGATACCCGCAATATTTTCGTACTGGAGTTTCTCGATTATTTCATAGATCCGCCACGTTATACCATCGAAGAGTGTATGGAACGTGGTTTGACCTATGCGGTTCCCCTGAAAGCCAAACTTCGTTTGAGCTGTAATGACGAGGAGCACGTAGATTTCCAGACCATTGTTCAGGATGTGTTCCTGGGCAATATTCCTTATATGACCCCTCGCTGTACCTTTGTAATTAATGGTGCTGAGCGCGT
>JBDSLR010000042.1:0-103371 GCA_039916305.1 Chitinophagaceae bacterium
AATTATGTAACAGTAATACCGTTGCCACGTATTTTACCAAAACGGCCACCATCCTTTGTTCCATATATTTATTCAAACACAGAACTGAAGTGCCTTTTTAATACGGCATTAAATTATCAAAAAAACAGAAGCCATGTTGCACCATATATGGTACGGACGGTACTCATTCTTACCTATGCTTTAGGTTTAAGAATCCATGAGACGTTATCAATTACACTAAATGATATAGACCTGGGTAATTTAGTAATCACCATACAGCAGTCTAAATTTTATAAGTCCCGCCTGGTTCCATTTAATCAACAAATTAAGGATGTGATAGAAAAATATTTACAATGGAGAATAAAGCAGCAGCAGCCACAATGTCTAAATGCACATTTATTTATAGGTAAGAACGCCCAACCATTTAATACCGCAACCATGCAGGGAATCTTCCAACGAATAAGAGAAAAGGCAGGAATTAAAAGAAGTGATGAAGCTAAGTTCCAGCCGAGGCTTCATGATCTTAGGCACACGTTTGCCGTCAACAGATTAGTAAGATGGTATCAGGAAAATAAAGATGTACAGCAACTGCTACCGGTATTGTCTGTATATATGGGCCATAAATATCTTGCTCATACATCAGTTTATCTTACCATGACGGATGATCTTCTCCAGGAAGCAAAAATCCGTTTTGAAAAATATGCAATAATAGAGCAACAATGAAATGCGATGAATATATAGGCTCATGGATAAAACGATTTTTATTGGAATACCTGATTAGCATCAGGAACTTATCAAAGAATACGCAGCAAAGTTATCGTGATGCCTTCCGGCTGATGTTGCCATTTATAGCCAATAGAATTAAAAAAACTATTGATAAATTATTGGTAGAAGATATTAGCCCTGATGCTATAAAAGCCTTTCTTACAGATGTAGAAACAAATCGTGGCTGTTCATTATCTACCCGCAATCAGCGCCTGGCCTCGGTTCATGCGTTTGCAAAATTTGTTGGTTTAAACAGCCCGGAGTACATAGAATGGTGCCGTCAGGTACAAATGATCCCTTTTAAAAAAACTAAGCGTACATTAATAACCTATCTTGAAAAGCCCGAGATGGATGCATTACTAAACGCGCCGGATAAACAAACTGAACAGGGAAAAAGAGATTATACACTCCTGCTTTTTCTTTATAATACCGGAGCCCGTTCCGATGAGGCAGCACAGTTGACAATAGAAAATCTAAATATGCCCCATGCCCAAAAAAGAGGTCTATCTACTGTACTTATCAGAGGCAAGGGAAACAAACTAAGACGGTGTCCATTATGGCAGCAAACTGTCACCGAATTGAACTCTTTAATATCAGGCCGGGATTCTTCGGAACATGTATTTTTAAACCGGCGTAAACAACCGTTAACCCGCTTTGGTATTCATACAATGGTAAGGCGCTATGCTAGACAAATACCATCGCTAAAAAACAAACGGGTTAGCCCACATACAATCCGCCATACAACTGCTACGCATTTATTAAAGGCAGGTGTTGACATCAATACTATAAGGGCTTGGCTTGGCCATGTGTCTATCAATACCACAAATATTTATGCTGAAGTTGATCTTGAAATGAAAGCGAAGGCGTTGGCTTGTTGTGAAATAGCACATGATTCTAAATCCACCCACTGGCGCAACAAAAAAGATTTGATGAGCTTCTTAGATAATATTTAAGGCAAATAGGCATCACAAGAAATATCCCTTACTTATGTTATCTTGCTTTGCAGTAATTGCTGGAATAATAATAATATAATGACTCAACAACACATAACTGACTTGACAACATATGAACTGTTATGTGGTGCACCACATAATAAATCCAACAGCACATGACACTTTAAAATACGGTGGTAAAATACAAGGTCAATGCGATAATGTGTATTGTCAAAAGTGATTCGCTTTTGCCTGGCTTCAAAACAAAACCCCCGCCCCATTTCAATGAGGAAATTCTGGAGGTTAGTAATAATACTTTCTTCAAGGTCGGATTCGCTATAAGCTGCTTTTTCTTCCAACCCCAAAAATTCTAGCATGTAAGTATTCCGAAATACATCTTCGGGCTTCAGGTCATTTTGGGATATATGTTGATTTAGCACAGTTTCTTTATCTGTACTTAATCCCGTCCTTTCATAAAGCAGGCTATCAATAGCCCGTTTCAAATCCCTTACGCCCCAATTATTCTTAATAACCTGTTCCTCATAAAAACGGCGTTTGGGCTCAGAATCTGCTTTTAAAAGCTCTATAAAATGTGAGAAACTAAGGTTGTTTATAAGACGGGAAGTCGCAATCCTATTTTCAGATTCCCCTTTTATATCATTTTTTAAAGGACTGAATAAGTCAGACGGCGTCTGACCTATTCTAAATAGTTGCAAATCAGTATCTTTTAATTCGTCAGACAGTGTCTGACGAATTTGAGGATATAATTGATAAAGTTGCCGAAACAATTTCAGATTGGTTTCACCCATTCCTTTTAAACCTTTTTGTTTTAGGTTGATAGCAAGTGTTTCCAAGACCATTAGTCCATAAGTTGCACGGTCTTCCCCGAGCTGCTCATATTCTACAATATAGCTTCCAATTAGCCAGTTCCGGAGAGTCATAGCTACGTTCACTTGCTTCTGAAGTTTATTCAAAAAGAAAGTGTTCGTTTTCTGAATCGCTTCAGTTAAATTTTCGAATGTGTTCATATTCTCTATATTTGCATTAATAATTCAAACGTTCTTTAAATCACTATAAACCATATAAATACGAAAGACCCGTCAAATCTTATGCAGTCAAAAGATTAGCGAGTCTGGTTAAATCTGGTATAAAATGGTTCGAAAAATGTCCGTGTAGGGCAACCAACTAAGCCGGCGTTTTATTGCGCCGGTTTTTTTAACTTTGCAATTGTACAGCTTGCCCGATAGTATAACGGTAGTACTACAGATTCTGGTTCTGTATGTCTTGGTTCGAATCCAGGTCGGGTAACAGGAAGGAGAGATTGAAAGTCTTTCCTTTTTTTTTGAATCCCCGGCAACGCAGTTTTTTTCCGCGTCCCAACCTTTTTAGCTGGCAGATTAAGATTTCGCTGCAATTCTTTAATGATATTGTGCCCTGTAATTTGCAAAATAGAAAACCTGATGGCATAACTTGGCGGATGGAAAAAGGGCGCTATAAACTGCACCTGTTCTACCACTAAAGCCTGGCCAATCATGAAACACCTTTTGCTTGTTATCTTTCTTTTCAGCTGCTTTATTAATGTAAAAGGGCAGCGCCAAAGCGCGCCCGACAGTGTACTCATTCATACCGAAAACACCCCCACCCGGGTATATACAAAGAATGGCGAACTGCATGTAAATGTATCTCCGCAGGATCTCAGCAAGTTCAGGGCCGGCGGCTACCTGCGGTACAAATATCTGGGCGCTAAAGGCGATGGAAAGACCGATGATATGGATGCCATTGCTGCCACCCACGCCCTTGCCAATAGCTATAACCTGCCGGTAAAAGCAGATGACGGTGCTGTCTATTATATTAGCGGAAAAGAACGAATCGCCGTGATTCGCACCCCAACAGATTTTGGCAAGGCCACCTTTATAGTGGATGATACCGCAGTGCAAAACCGCAATGCCCCGGTATTCATCGTTGGTTCAACACTTCAGCCATTTAAGTTGGGTGGCGTGACGGTCCTGAAAAAAAATCAGCAAAAGATCAATGCATTGTTGCCAGCGCCCTGCCTGATTACCGTTACCAATGCTGCCGTTAAACAATACATCCGGTTTGGGCTTAACCAGAATAACGGGTCATCCCAAACGGATATTTTTGTGACCGATAAAGCCGGTAACATTGATATGCATGCGCCGGTAATTTGGAATTTTGACCAGATTACGGATATCACCGCACGCCCTATTGATGAGAAAGTGCTGACCATTACCGGTGGCATTTTCATCACCATTGCCAATAATGACTCTTCTAAATACAATTATTATAGCCGGAATATTGCTATCCGGCGTTCCAATACAGTAGTTGATGGACTGGAGCACCGCATCACCGGCGAAGGGGATCATGGAGCGCCTTATAATGGCTTTCTCAATATCAGCGAATGCGCTTATGTAACGGTGAAAAATACAATATTTACCGGGCACCGCACGTATACCACCATTGGTGCTGCGGGAAAGCCCGTGCAAATGGGCACCTATGAGCTTTCTGTGAACAAAGCGCTGAACGTTTCTTTCATCAATTGCAGCCAAACCAACAGCATTGATGATGCCCGCTATTGGGGTGTGCTTGGGTCAAATTTCAGCAAAAACCTAATTTATGACCATTGCATTCTTTCCCGTTTTGATGCACACCAGGGCGTGGCCAATGCCACCATCCGTAATTCAACGCTGGGGCATATGGGTATCAATGCTATTGGGAGCGGCACCTTGTTAATCGAAAACTCCACCATCCGCTCAAGGAACTTTGTAAACCTGCGCCCCGATTACGGCAGTACCTGGCAGGGCGAAGTGATTATCCGCAATTGCCAATTCATTCCTGCGGGTGGCAAACCAGCGAATCCCATACTCATCGGTGGATCCAATTCGGGCCAGCATGATTTTGGTTATACCAGTTATATGCCGGACCGGATCTACATTGAGAACCTCCGCATTGATGACGCAGCGCACCCCGATCTATACGAGGGACCAGCCATTTTTGCCAATTTCAACCCGGCAATGACCGACACATCCTACAAAGAAAAATTTCCTTACGTAATCACCAAAGAGGTTACACTAAAGAACGTTACTACCGCAAGTGGAAAGCCTATCAGGACGAGCGATAATTTATTTGAGTTCAGGGAGGTGAAGGTTAAGGTGGTGAAATAAATTCTACGGCACAAGAAATTACAAACAGCATAGGAGCCTGATTAAAAACCTCAACCAGAAAGTATACATCGTGTATGTATGTATAAAAAGGGGATTCGTTCGGTTCCCGCTATCCTGGTATAATAATAGTGAACCCATTAACACCACTTTCCGGGAGTATGAGATTTGGCCACTTATCATTGTTTATATCCGGCCAAATCAGTTTATCATTATTCATTTCTACCTGTTATATTAAAATAACATTGGCGTTCTTAGATAGCATCACCTCAAAAGGCAGGATCGGTGCAGTTGAAGTCACAGTAATACATAAGCTTAATCAGGGAGCAATGTCGAAATCGGGTAAATAGAGATGTTTCCACTATCCTTCTCCATTTTTTGGAGAAGGTGGCCGAAGGTCAGATGAGGTGATTTCGACAGGCTTTTTTACGGTACTTTTTTTGATGCTTACTATATAGCCTTGAACAGTGCATTCATATCCAGTTGCTGCTGTACCAGTTTATCTGCATATTCATTATCAACAATACCATAGGTGGTAATCATGGTGATGAAAAGCGTTTTACGCGGTTTTAGTTTTTCAGCAAATACCGCAGCTTTTTGCTGTAGTATTGCAGCATAGTTTTTATCTATCGTAAATTTTTTATTATAGAATTTCATTTCGCAGATATTAATAACCAGGTCTTTTCTGTCAATGATCAAATCTATCTGGGCACCTTTTTCTTTACTTCCTTTCGACGGCACAAAACGCCATGCAGCAATTTCAGCGCCCTTCCTTATTTTTAATCCATCCATGATCTGTTCAATATGCTTCAGGCAAACTGCTTCAAATGCGATACCACACCAGATGGCATAGGAAGGTTCTTCACTGATTTTAGCCCAGACATCTTTTCCGCCCGGCCTGCGCTTATCCATAAATTTCAGGTAGAAAATAGAGAACTCATCAATAAGCCGGTAAATGGCATCCTTGCTAACTTTTCCGTAAGGAATGGTTTGCTGGATAAATCCTGACTTCTCCAGTTCATCAAGCACAACAGTGGCCCTTCCGCCAGAACTGATACCGCAGCTGGTAATCAACTCCTGCCTCGTCAACCCCTTGCCATTTGCGCCCAATGCCCGCACCACTTTAACGTGATTATCTGCCAGTTCAAATAAAGAACTGTATAAATTATCAAATTCCCCGGTTAGCAGCCCCTGTTTAGAAAAGCAGGTTCTTTCTATAACCTGTGCCGCACTCTTGTCTTTACCCACGGTTTTTAAATAATGTGGTATGCCGCCAAAAGCCATATAGATTTGTAATACCTGGTAGCGATCCAGTTTGCATCCTATACTCCGCAGGTATGCTTCTGTTTCTGCCAGCGTAAAAGGCGCCAGGGGCATTTTTGCGGTGATACGGTTATGCAGTCCTCCCTTATTATTAATAATGTTTTTTAGCATCCACGATGCGGAAGATCCGCAAATTACCATGAGCACTTGCGGCTGGCGGCTGGCCCAGTTATTCCAGAAATGTTCAAACGCGGATAGAAAACCAGATTTTCTTCCTTCCAGCCAGGGAAATTCATCCAGGAAAACAACCAGTTTTTTCTTTTGAAGCAATGTAGTAAGATAAGCCTGCAATGCCTGGAAAGCTTCAATCCAGTTTGCGGGCGGCTTTAATGCAAGTGTTGAACCAGTTGCCAGTTGAAGGGCAATACTGAATTGCTGTAACTGATTTTTTAACCCGGACTGGTACATACCTGTCAAATGAAAAACAATATTGCCACGCAGGCAGGTCTGTATCATATAAGTCTTACCTACCCGCCGCCGCCCATATACGGCCAGCAGATCAGCTGTCTTTGATTTCAATAAGTCGTCGAGCGCTTCTATTTCATTTTCCCGGCCGCTTATGCTATCCATGCCTGTAATTTTACTAGCTAAAATTATAGTTTTGGCCGGATATAAAAAAACATATCCGGCCAAAACTCATTATCAGAGTTACATACTTCTGGCCGCTTATAATTTATCATATGCGGCCAAAAGTTAAAACAATTGGGCAGGGCATAAACATTTCAGAAACTCAATGCCAGGTTTATCATTTTATATGCCGCTACTTGTCATTGCAACCGTTAATAGAGCAGGAATTGCTAAACCAGGTATAAAGGAGTCCGGCAATTGTACGGCAGGGACAACAAGAGGTAAAGACGCTTGATGTTCCTTTCTTTAATTAATTGCATTCAGGTACACACCCACATACGCTCTGTTTCAAACGCTTTTTACTTTGTATTCAATATAATATAATTATCATTAGCTGGTTATTTTCCCTGGTCAGCCGGCATATTTATTCATTAATTAAATTACCAAGGCCAATACGGAGCCGCTGCAACCAGTTCCGCCTTTTTAAAAGAAACAGGTTATTGGCGCCTTCATTTACAGAAGTATTTCTATCCACAAAAGCATAAATACCGGCGGATGGCGTAACCAGGGTTTTAACGCGGGCGCCATTCTGAAAACCGATTTCCCCGTAGTTAGCTTCTTCCCATGTTCTACCTTCATTACGGGTTTTGAAGTAGCCTTTATTATTGGTGAGTATCATTAAATTTTGTCCAACCGTGTCAAGCATGATCAAATCAATGATGCGGGCGTTTGCCAGCCCCGCAGGTAATTGTAAAGTATTCCATGATTTACTGGCAGCCACTTTATACAGGTAACAGGAAATTTTTTCCTCACCGATGTTGTTATCCATAATACCTGTTATTTCAACCATAATTCCATGCTGATTACCAAAAGTTGAAAGCAGCACATTTATTTTTGACAATTCTGCATTTTCAATACAGGAAATCAACTGACTTTTGGAAGGCGGATCAGTTAAAAAAGCAATATTGTTTTTGAACCATCTCGCCAGCACAACAGGTATTGAATCTACCTCATCGCTTGTAAAATATGATTCTATTGACTTTACGTCATGTTTCTCCACTGGCATCCATGCAGGGTCTTTTACGATGCTTTCCCATAAATCAGATCCATTGTTCGCATCCTGCAACCGCTGGTCGTCTATCATCACACTGTCAGCAGAATTATTACTGAAAACATGCTCATCCGGCGCCCATATTTCTACCATCTCAGCATAGCCCGCATCATTCTGCTTCAATTCAAACCGCTCTTTTTTAGTGGTGCCGTTTACATAATTGTGAATAGTAGCCGCTACACTTGTATTGGTGAAATCCGTTATTTTTTCTTCCTCCAGTATTTTCAATATTGGATAGAGGTCAGACAAATCCGTATGCCGTAGGTATAATCTTACAACAGCTTTTATCGCTCTCTCTTTACCATCCAAATCCTTCCCTTTAAAATAAAGATCCCTGAAAAAATAAACACTATCCGTATCTGATAAAACGGCATATATATTTATCCTGCCTTTACCCTGCAGGCTCTCCAACCGAAAGTCCAAAGAAACAACAGGAAGCATGCGCTGCTGTTTCTTAATAAAATTATGAAGGTCTTTATCCCTGAAGATGGTTTCGTTGGACAAAAAATTTTCTCCCACCGGTTTAATAGATACCCCTTCCGGCCTGGGAAAATTGGCATATTTGGCACTCCTGCCCCTGAACAAAACAACGGAAGGGTCTTTACGGCTGACTGCAATTTCATGTACCGGCATAATTATTTCTGCCTGTTTGGGCTGGCTAACTATTGTCCAATGATATACCTCTGTTGATATGATAAGATAGGAGCAGGCTGCAATAATCAATGCAGTCAGTAGGCCTGCCAACGCCAACTGCCTTTTCCTGCGCCGGTATTTTAAGTCTTCTAAACTTAGCAGCGTAAAATCTACATCCAGCAAAGCCGCAATTAACCGGAGTGTTTCATACCTGATTTTTTTTCTATCCGGATTTCTGAGATCAATATAAAGTGGTTCAATTTTCTGGTCTTGTAATGCAGGTGGTAAATTATCTGCAAACTCGCCCTCCACCAGTACAAAAATGATCGATTTTAACTCGTGTGTTTTTAGAAAAGCAACCACCTCATTATTTACATAGGTCGATTTCTTAGCAGCAGATGACATCAGCAGGACAAGGTGGCGGGATGAGTTAAGATGCTCTGTTAATAAGCCAGAAAGGTCTGAACCAGCGGTAAGGCGTTCTATATCCCTGAATATTTCCAGCTTTGTAAGGGAATGCTTTAACCTCGCCGGTATCTTAAACCGCCTGATCCTTTTACTCAGCATTTCTGCTATCGCCAAATCTGCATGGCTATAACTCAGAAATACATCGTATTTGATCATTTATTTTATTTTATTGTTATGATATGCAGTACCAGCAATAAAAATACAGATACACTGCTCATAAAAAAACAGCCCTGCATTTTTTTATTTTGCGGAAGATGCGGCTGGCTGTTCTGCCATGCTGACTTATTATTAGCTTGTATACGTGGAGAGCAAGGTATAAAGTTTACTATAACCTGGGGAGCTTTTTGTCACTCTTTAATTTTCATTATTATACTTCGATTTATACGCTAAGGGCGAAATGCCGGTGATTTTTCTGAACACTTCCCTGAATGCTTTTACATCTGAATAGCCCACCTCATACATCACTTCATTCACTGTTTTGCGGGTGCTTTCAAACGCTTTTTTTGCAGATTCTATTCTTACCCTTTGCGCGTATTCAAGCGGCGTGTTTCCAGTGGCCTTAATAAACCGCCTGTCGAAATTTCTGCGGCCTATTGCAAATTTGGATGACATTTTCTCTATGGATATTTTCTCATCAATATTTGTCTCAATAAAATGCTGGGCTTTCTGCACCATTTCATCTCCATGCTGTTTCTGCCCGGTAAAAATGCTGAACGCAGACTGGCTGTTTCTGTCCAGCTCAATCTGAAATATTTTAGAGCAATAAATAGCGGTCTGCCGATCGTAATATTTTTCCACCAGGTAAATAACCAAATTCAAAAAAGAATAGGCCCCACCATTGGTGTACACACCTTTTTCATCGGTAATCAACTTGTCAGTAAATAAATTTACGCTGGGATACGCTTGTCTGAAGCTGTCCGTAAGTGACCAATGCGTGGAACAGTTTCTTCCATCTAAAATGCCGGTTGCTGCCAGAATGAAGGCACCCGAACACATACTAGCTACTTCGGCCCCTTCTTTGTATTGCTTTCTTATCCAATCAAGCATTACGGTATCATCATTACTATTCTTAACAGGTGCAGCAGACGGAATAATAACCAGGTTGGCTTTTTCAATATCAGTAATATGGGCATCGGTTCTAACGGCAACCAACCCCTTTACAAATTCTTCCTTGTCTGTTGTGCCAGCAATTACCACCTCATATTTTTGCCGCTTGCCCTGCTTTTTCCAATAATCATTTGCCCTGCTAAACACTTCTACCGCACCAACAATACATGCCACCGTGCTCAGGTTACTCAGCTGTTGTGGGAATAAAATGACTATGCGTTCCATAGATTTCCTTTTACTAAAGGTATACAAACAGCTTGTCCAAAACAACCCATCACAAAGTCTGATTTACACCCCTAATCAGACTATATTAGAAAATACCTTTGGTCTTCAAAAATAACCAGCTATGAAAGATAAAAATTACAGCACTACCTACCTGGTAGGTAAATCTCCAAAAGAAATATTCAACGCAATACTTGATGTAAGAAAATGGTGGTCAGGGTTGTACGCCGAAGAAATTGATGGCAGTTCTAAAAAAATAAATGATGAATTTACCTTCCGTGCAGGTGACGGCGCACACTATTCAAAACAAAAATTAATAGAACTGGTTCCTTACAAAAAAATCACCTGGCTGGTTACTGAAAGCCAGCTTTCATTTATTGACAAGAAAGATGAATGGACAGGAACAAAATTGTGTTTCGAATTTTCTGCAAAAGGGGATGCCACCCAGGTCAGTTTTACCCACCTGGGTTTGGTGACTGCCGTTGAATGTTACAGTGATTGTTCAAGGGCATGGAGCGGTTACCTGGAGAAATTTCTTTCACCCCTTGGAAAAAAGGACACAAAAAAAACCAGTCAATTATAAAGTCAAATTTTTTATTAATACTGAAATTCAACGGAAATGACTAACCATGAAATATTTTACCAGTTACACCATCAGGCCAAACCCTTGTTACTTGGCAATGCCTGGAATGCAAAAAGTGCCCAACTAATAGAAAAAGCCGGTTTTGCAGCCGTTGGTACATCGAGTGGAGCTATCGCCGACTCATTGGGGTATGCTGACGGTGAAAAAATTCCCTTTCGTGAATTGTTATACATTGTCCAAAGGATAAAATCATCAACTACTATTCCTTTATCGGTAGATATGGAACGCGGTTATGCTGATGACCTGAACCTGCTTAACCAGTATATTCAACAACTTGCAGACATCGGTGTTTCAGGCATCAATATAGAAGATGCCCAGGGAGAAGACGCCTATTTAAGAAAACTATACAGTATTAAAAACTACCTGCTAAAAACCAATCAGCAACTTTTCATCAATGCAAGAACCGATGGATTTTTACAAAAACTGGATGCGCCACTTGAGTTGACCTTGAAAAGAGCTAAATTATACCAGGATGCCGGTGCAGATGGACTGTTTGTAACAGCTATCCAGGATACGGAGACAATTAAAGCAATCACGGCATCTTCAACGCTTCCTTTGAACGTAGTGGGTGTTCCTGCACTTCCAGCAATTGAGATACTGGAAGCATGCGGGGTAAAAAGGATTAGTATGGCTGTTTTTCTATATAAAGCAGCTTATAATCATGTGGCAGACATTTCCAGAAACATTAACGATCAATATTCGTTTACACCCTTATATTAAACAACCTACTTTGGCAAAACTCAAAAAATGAAAATTATAATATTCGCAATAGCAGGTTTTCTATTGCCAGGCCCAGGAAATAATTCGCCCCAAAATGCGGTGAGTACTGATTCAAATTATATTTTTAATTTTAAAAAAAGTAAAGAAATGGATACACAAGAAAGTTTTACAACAACTATCCTGGTCAACAAAACAGCAGCAGAAGCATTTGATGCTACCATAAATTTCAGGGCGTGGTGGAGTGAAGATATTGAGGGCGCAACCGATAAGTTAGGCGAAACTTTTTTCTATCATCATAAAGAGCTTCACTTATGTAAAATTAAACTTAAAGAGATGATTGCTGGCAAAAAGTTAGTATACCTTGTGGTGGCAAATGAATTTAGTTTTATTGAAGACAAAACAGAATGGGTAGATACAAAACTGGTATTTGATTTTTCTTCAGAAAACGGGCAAACAAAAGTAAAATTTACGCATGAGGGCCTGGTTCCTCAGGATCAGTGTTATAATGTTTGCCATGATGCATGGACCGGCTTTATCCAAAAAAGTCTAAAAAATTTAATAAATACCGGTAAAGGTGAACCTAATCCAAAAGACGGCACCAACGATATCAATGCGGAGAATATCAGGAAATGGAATATTAAACATTAGTTTTAACTATGCCGGGCGGATATTGACCTGCGTTCTTATAACGCAGAAAAATACTGAATCGGCATTTTTACCAGTGTTTGACAAAAAAAACGTCCGTTGGGATATACCAACGGACGTTTTTTTGAAAATGCGATTGCGTGAGGAAAATAATTTCAGGGTGCTAAATAGCATTAATTTTTTGACAACTCAGCAAATGTATTTCCCTGGGTTATATCGCCGGTATCATAACCTTTTTTAAACCAATATACGCGCTGTTGCGATGAGCCATGGGTAAATGCATCGGGGACAACAACACCGGAAGACTGCTTCTGCAATCTATCGTCACCTATTGCATTTGCGGCATTCAGTGCTTCAGCAATATCTCCTTCCTCTATGATATTTTTCTTTTGCTGTTCATAATGCGCCCACACACCTGCATAAAAATCAGCCTGTAATTCCATCATTACCGAATACTGGTTGCTGGTGGCTTCATCAGACTGTTGCCGCAGCTGGCTGATTTTAGCAGCCGTACCATTCATGTTCTGAATATGGTGACCTACTTCATGGGCAATTACATAAGCCATTGCAAAATCGCCCGGTGCATTGAGCTTTGTTTGCATGTCTTCATAAAAAGAAAGGTCTACATATAACTTACTATCCCCGGGGCAATAAAAAGGACCGGAAGCAGCAGAGGCACCACCGCATGCAGAAGCTACCTGGCCCCTGTACAAGACTAATGTGGGATCGACGTATTGCTTGCCGTTCTTCTTAAACAATTCTCCCCAGATATCTTCTGTATCAGCCAGTACCACTTTCACAAAAGCAGCACGTTTATCATCTGCCTGTTGTTCTTCCGGACTCAGCGTTGTAGTGCGGGTATCTGAAGAGAGCGGCGGTATTTGTGATGGATCGATAGAATTTCCGCTCAGGAAAGAATACACCAGGTATACAATGATACCAATTATACCGCCACCAGTAGCAATTCCGCCGCCGGACATTCCGCGGCGGTCGTCAACATTTGAACTCTCCCTTCTTCCAAACCATTGCATTTCTTTAAAGTTTATATATTAAAGCACTCAACAGCCATGCACCTGCAGCTATAATACAGGCACGTTTACCTATTAAAAAAAGTTTACAAAAATGCTATCAGGCTTGACGGCCAATAAACTTAACCAGGAAAAGGATGATAGCAATCACAAGCAGGGTGTGAATAAGGCCACCTGTGGCGTAACCACCAAAAAAACCAATTGCCCAACCAATAATTAAGATTACGGCGATAACATAAAGTAGATTTCCCATTTTTTTTTGCTTTAACGGTTAATGATAGTGTTGTCACAACACAGATTTCAACTGCCGTGCCAATTCATTAGGCATACGGGCGCACAGTTTATGCGGGTGCGGATTAAAAGGTCTAACCGGGAGAAAATTTCATTTCAACGTGATAACAACGAACCTGTAAATCAGCAATGAAACAAAACGGTATACAGGTATTCTTAGCTTTGCATCCCGCTAATATCTTTGCATGGAAAAATAGTTCAGCTATTGCCTGGCAACATTGAAGAGGCGGCCTTATAAAGACTGTAGGATGTAATTTTTATACCCGAATTCGTCATTAAGGTATACATATGTAGATGTAATTACCCATTATCAACGCTCAATATCCTTAAGGCACCCGGACCGTTTTACTTTGCGTAGTATGAGCGCTGAAATAGCCGAGTGCACCACCCGTAATATTTGTTACCGGGTTGGCGGGCGTTGCATTGTTACTTTCTCCGGTGGCAGCGTCAATACTAAACCAATATTTATAGACGGGCGTATCAAGGCATTGCATGGTGACTTTAATACTGTCTCCTGCTTTTATTTTTTTGTCATCATCATCGTTGCCAAACACCAGGAGCTGGGTGGTAACGGCATTGCCATTTGTAAAATCATCGTTGTTCACAAAAACCGTTTTCTCCTGCACATTGTTCCTGTATTGTAAAAAGCGGTAGGCATCGCCCACGGCAGCGGGATCTTTATAGGTAATGTTGACTATTTTTGTTGAGTCGCCAAACAAAATCCTGTCTTCAATAAAAATGCTGTCCAGGTTAACCGGCAGCGGCAGGGTGGAAACCGATCCAAACGTCTTTCCGTTAACAAGTATTTTCAGTGTATAAGTATGCCCAGGTGCGCCATTAATTATACTGGTTGTATAAATGCCCTGTCCTGTTTCAACCAATGGTATGGCCGTTCCGCCATTATCGCTCACTGTAACAGTTGCCCCGCTTACACCCGGAAAATTATTGTCTTCGCTGAATGCCTTTGTCTGTGTTATACTTACGCTGCATTGGCCCGGCTCGTTGGTTATATTTCCTTCAATTACATATTTCTGATCGGCATCCCTGAGTTTAATATCAATGACCTTCTCGCAGGAACTGTATGCCAGTATCATTATCGCAGCAATGCTGAGAGTTGTAAACAGCTTCATTACTTAAATTTAAAATTGTAAGAAATAGAGGGAATGTATTTAAACAAAGCTGTCCGCACCGCTTCCGTTTTAGCAGGGTCATCTTCATTTTGCCGGAATTGAATGGTGTATGCATTCTCCCTGCCATAAGCATTGTACAAGCTGAAAGCAAGTTCCGAGCTCCAATGCTTCTTATTTTTCAACTGCAATGTAGCACCCAAATCAAGCCGGTGATAATTGGGCATCCGGTAGCCATTGCGCTCTGTATAATAAAAATACACCTCTCCACCGGAGCTGTATTTACCACTTGGGAAAGACACTGCATCACCGGTATAGAAAATCCAGTTGGCAGAAAATGACCATTTTTTATTCAACTGATACATGGCAACAATGGCAATATCATGTGTTCTGTCCTGCCGCGCATTGTACCATCCATTATTATTAATGCCATCAATTTTGCGTTCTGTTTTTGCGAGCGTATAACTCAGCCAACCAGTCAGTTTACCTGCTTTTCTTTTTAACAACCATTCAATACCGTAAGCTCGTCCTTTGCCATAAAGCAGCTGCGCTTCTATCGCGCCATTCACAAAAACATTGGCGCCATCCCGGTAATCGATCTGATTTTGCATGCTTTTGTAGTAGGTCTCAACCGTCAGTTCGTATTTATTATCCAGCAGGTTGCGGTAATAACCCAGCGATACCTGGTCAGAAATTTCCGGTTTGATAAGATTGGTACTGGCCGTCCATTTATCTGTAGGACTGGAAGTGGTGGAATTGGAAATCAGGTGCAGGTTCTGCACGTTGCGTACGTAAGAAACTTTCAAAGAAGAAATATCATTCAGTTCAAAACTGGCAGCTGCGCGTGGTTCCAGGTTAACATAGGTTTTAACAAATTGCCCGGAGCGGTAACGCATGGTGTCTGTGACCGTACCTGCAGCATTCACATTGTAAAAATCACCCGGCCCTATAATGCTGAATGCTGTTAAGCGCAAACCATAAGAAAGTGTTACCCTGTCAGCCACTTTCCAAACATCAGATGCATAGAGTGCATTCTCCCATGAATAGCGTCGTTGAAAAGCCTGGTTATTAAAGTTGGATCCCTGCGAAGCGGTAATGTCTCCGGGCCGCATGGTATGGTAAATAGAATTAAACCCTATGCGCACATTGTGCTTTTGGTTCAGGTACCACTGTAGTTCCTGCTTAATGTTCCCGTCTCTTATCTGTGAAAACAGCGTTACATCATTTGCGCCGTTCCGTATATCAATCTGGTAATTGTAATTGCTGAAAATGAGCGATGTATTAGAGAAAAGTTTGTTACTGAAGATATGGTTCCACCGTAAAGTACCAGTTCCATTGCCCCATTTAAGGCCAAACAAATCACCCACACCCAGTTTATCAGCCCCAAAATAACCTGATAAATAAAGCCGGTCTTTAGCGCCCAGCTGGTAATTCAGCTTAGCATTCAAATCATAGAAATAAAGTGCATTATTATTTATAGATGGGTCTTTTGATAATTTCAGGAACACGTCTGCATAGGTCCTCCGCGCGGAAATTAAAAAAGACGACTTGTCTTTTTGTAAAGGCCCCTCTATATTAAGTTTGGAAGAAATTAAACCCAAACCGCCACTTACATTGTAATCCTGGTTATTGCCATCGTTCATTTTTATGTCCAATACAGAAGACAGACGGCCGCCATACTGGGCCGGCATGCCTGCTTTATATACTGTTACATCTTTGATGGCATCAGAATTAAAGGTGGAGAAAAAGCCCAGCAAATGAGATGCATTGTAAACCGGCGCTTCATCCAGCAGGATCAGGTTTTGATCGGCAGCGCCACCCCGCACAAAAAAACCGGCATTGCCTTCGCCGGCAGATTTAATCCCCGGTAGCAGCTGAATGGCTTTCAGTACATCGCGCTCACCAAACAACATGGGAATATTTTTTATTTCGCGGGTACTTAACTGCTCAATACCCATCTGCGGGCTTTTCAGGCTTCTTCCCTTTGGTGCAGCTGTTATCACTACTTCCTCCAAATCTTTAGAAGTTTCCTCCAGCGAAAAATTCAGGGTTACATTTTTATTCAGTACAACGGGGATCGTTTGCGTTTGCATACCAACGCTGCTAATTAATAAATTGTAAGTGCCTTCCGGAAGGGTAAGTGAGAAGAAGCCATAGTCATTTGTTACGGTGCCCGCACTGCCGGTGCGCACCGATGCTCCGATCAGTGTTTCCCCATTTTTTTTTGATTTCAGTGTGCCAGCAATGGTAAATTTTTGCTGCGCAAGTGCAGCAATGCTGCTTAGTAAAAACACAGCCAGTAATATTGGTTTGCTCATAAGGCAGCGAAGATAACCGCTTCCTGCTATTTTATAAACAGCTCTGTTGATCAACACCCACCCGTTTCAATAACCGGGATATGTAGACGCAAATAACAGCTGTGAAATCAACTAACTGGCATGTCTGCAACCATACTATTGAAAATAATTTGACAATTTATTAACGTTTCTGCATCGTGGCGATGAAGTTATCTTGTGATCATGACTTCCGCTGTTTCTGTGTCAAAAATCAATAGCCCTTCCTCATCATCAAGCTGGCCCACCATATTACCCTGGCTTGTCCAAACGGAACTTTTCCCTACACTCTCGAAATTGTCACAGTACCCGATACAATTTGCCATTAGTACTGGCATTGAAAACTTTTTTGCAATAGAAGGGTAATGCAGTAAGGCTTTATCAATTCCCTTTTGTGATTTTGCCACACTGGCGATGTATATATCTGCTCCTATTAGACTTGCGATATTGGCATGATCTTCCTGTAAACTTTCATAACATATAGCCGGCGCAATTTTCTTATTGCCAATAGTAAGCACCACTTGCTTATTCCCTTGCACAAACCACGGCAATTCATCGGCATGCAACTGTTGTTTTGAATAAACCTGTTTTGCCCTGCCAGGCTGAAAAATAAGCATGCTGATTAGAGTGCCGTTTTCAGCTTTTGTCGGCACGCCAATCCCAATCATAATGTTATTCGCATCGCTCATGTGCTGGAAGCTCTCCAACCTGCTGTCATCCGGGCTTGTTGCCAAATCCCTTGCAAGTGTAGGTTCATAGCCGGTAATAGAAAGTTCAGGAAAAAATACAGCGTCGGCATTATGCAGAATAGCCGTCTTAATCAGCCTTTTGTGTATTTCGATGTTTGCGGTGATGTCACCTTTACACAGTCTGACTTGGGCAACACTGATTTTCATTAAAAAGATTTTGACTGGCGGGGATCAAATAATTAAGAGGCTGTAAAAAATAAATCTTTAAAAAAATCACCTTCATACGTGACCGGTGTATCATTCAGTGGCCGGGATTATCCGTGGCCGGTGTCCTCAACCCTACACTTTGTGCTGAAATGACCGGTCTCGTTTATAACCCATTCCAAAAAAATCATCTTCAGAAAGATAATTAAAAAACCGCCCGAAAGAGCGGTTTTTATGCAGGTTATTTTCAATATTTTTTTACTCAAATGTCAAACGTGGTTCTATATCACTCAATTTATTTGCCGTAGGCTATCCGGTAAACACTACCGCTTGAATCATCTGTTACATAAATAGAGCCATCCGGTGCCTGGGCCAGTCCGCATGGTTTGTGCTGGTCTTTATTGATCAGAAAATTATCTGCAAACACTTCCCATTTACCGCTGGGCTTGCCGTTTTTGAAAGGCACAAAAGCCACCATCCAACCCTTCTGCAGGTCGGGCGATTTACCATGACAGGCAATGAATGCACCATTCTTATACTTTGCAGGAAATTTATTGCCCGTATAAAACAACATACCATTTGGGCCCAGGTGGGCAGGAAAAGTAACCAGCGGAGCGAGGGCTTTGTGCGTACCTGGCTTCTTACCATCACCACCATATTCGGGCGACAATATTTGCTTGTGCTGAAAAGGATCATAATATTGATAAGGCCAGCCGCCATCAGCGCCTTTGCGCACTTCATACATGGTTTCAGCGGGCAACTTACCATCCTGCTCAACAGTAAAAAATTCCGGAAAAAGGTTGTGCAAATCGCCACGGCCATGCTGCACAATAAACAAAGAATTGGTTTGGGTATTCCAGTCCAGCCCCACCACATTTTTAAAACCGGTTGCGTAATGCACCGCGTCTTTGTAATGCTGGTTCAGTTTATTGGCTTTAAACTGCCAGATACCGCCCACTGAATCGAGCAGCGGACATGGATTGGGCGCTACTTTTGATTTGGGATCAATCAGGCAGGCATTGGCATAAGAACCCACATTTACATAAATATTATTGTTGTTATCAACCGCTATTGATTTTGAATTATCCCTGTTATGGTTTACCAGGCCGGTAATAATTTTTTCAGGTGCTGCAGGATTGATCACTTCACCGTTTTTATCCAGCTGGTAACGATACACTTCGTCATTGGACGAAGCATATAAATAATTACCACGGATGAAGATACCGGTACCCGTATAATCGCCAAAAGCAGCCTGGGTCTCAAACTTGCCATCGCCGTTTGCGTCTTTCAGGTAAAGGATACCTTTGCCGTCTTTTAGCCGGGAAAGTTTTATAAAAACACCACCCTGTTTGTTAACAGCTATATGCCGGGCACCACCCAGGCCTTCTGCAAGAATAGCGGAGGTAAAACCAGCGGGTAACTGTAAATTTTGTGCAGCAGTTGTAAGGGAGACGAATAAAGACAGGGAGAAAACGGAAAGCACGAATACCAATTTTTTCATACAGCATTTTTTATGAGTGCCAAATGTATTAATAATCCCGCTTGATACCGAAACTATCCGGATTTACAATTTTACCCGTTTTTTACGAGAATTACCTGGGCGGCAATGCTCACCGCTATTTCTTCGGGGGTGCGGCTTTTAATGGGCAAGCCAATGGGTGCGTGAATGCCCGCCAGGATATTTTCAGCAATACCTGTAGCCCGGTACTCAGCAAACATTTTTTCTATCTTTTTAGCGCTGCCCAATACTCCCAGGTATTTAAAATGCCGGTGAAATAAAGAGCGCAGCACCAGGTCGTCTGTCCGGTAGCCCGATGTCATCAGTACAACATACGTATTGTTTCCATCAGGTATATAATTGCCAGCTTCACTAAAATCTGCCAGCAATTTTCTTTCATGCACAAAACTGTTTTCGTGCAAGGTGTTTAGATCACCCCTTTCCTCATACAGGTGAATATAAAAATCCATGGCCTGCATCAGTTTAGACAAGGCCAGTCCGCAATGCCCGGCGCCAATAATATAGAGGTGATCTTTGTAGCCTGTCTGTTCCTCATACAGCCATTCATTTGCAGAAACCATACTGAACAGATACTTGCTGGGGGGAATGTTATTGCGATAGGATATGCCTGCGGGCGATAGGGATAAGCAACCGGCTGTATGCTGCTGTAACGACGTAATTATTTTGTCAACATGAGTCGCGTCACCCGGTTGCAAAATATATAACAAGATTGTTTGCTCGCCGGAGCAAATCATACCGCTTTGGTTTTTCGCCGCTTCTTTATTATGTACTTGCCTGTGGAGGGCGATCAGCTTTTTTTCCCGGATGAGTTTTTCTTTTGCCATCTCCACAAATTTGTGCTCCATAATACCACCGCCCACAGATCCTCTCACTTCGCCTGCTGCATTTACCGCCATGGAAAATCCTTGTCTACCCGGACTGCTGCCGATGCTTTCTACCACATACAGTAGCATCACGGGTGATTGCAACTGCATGTTGTGCCGGATAAACTCCCAGCGTTCTGGCGTGCTATCCATACACTGATTTTTCTTTTGAGGATGATGCTGGTGCTCCTTCTTTTTTACTGGGATTGTACAAAGCAGCCAGCAGTTTTTCCGGGGTCATGGGCGCAGAGAAAGGGATCGTTGCTGCAGGGTTAAACTTTCTAACGGCATCGCGCAACGCAAAATAGGCGCCAATGCCATACATCAGGGGGGGCTCTCCTACTGCTTTGGATCGCAGGATGGCCAGGTTGTCTTTGTCTGTATCCAGGAAATGAATGGCTATTTCTCCGGGCACCGAATAAATGTCAGGAATTTTATAGGTTGATAAAGCATTGGAGCGAAGCACTCCCGCTGCATCATATACCAGCTCTTCCATGGTCATCCAGCCAATGCCCTGCACAATACCACCTTCAATCTGTCCCCTGTCTACTGCGGGGTTCATACTGGCGCCAACATCATGTACCACTTTTACTGATTCTATTTCATAAATACCGCGTAAGCAATCTACTTTTGCCACCACTATGGCGGTGCCATACACATGGTATGCAAACGGATGCCCCTTCTCCTTTGTTAAATCAAAATTAATAACGGGTGTTGCATAATGCGCATGATCAGAAAGGCTCACCCGTTTTAAAAAGGCTGCCATTACCAGTTTGTTCCAGTCCCAGCCTGTACTATTGCCTGCGGCGAAAACTTCCCCGTTCCTGATCTCAACATCATCAGCCTTCACTTTGTATTCAGCCGCGGCCACCGCTTTCAATCTTTGTAAAATGGCCGTGCATGCTAGATGTACTGCTTTGCCATTAAGATCTGCGGTAGCGCTGGCAGCTGAAGGAGATGTATTAGCAATTCGGCCGGTATTGGTGGTTTGTAACCTGATCTTTGCAGGATCCACCGCAAAAACATGGGCTGCTACCTGCAGCATTTTTGTATTTACGCCTTGCCCCATTTCTACTGCACCCGTGCTGATACTGATGCTGCCATCGCTATATACATGCACCAGTGCCCGGGCCTGGTTCATGGGGGTTTTGGTAAATGAAATACCAAAGCACACCGGCATAAAAGCCATGCCTTTTTTATACATCAGGTTGGATGCATTGAAATCAGTTATTTCTTTTTTTATTTTTTCCGCTTCATACAACTGCTCTGCTTTTTGCCAGCAGGCCGTGGCTTCACTGGCAGCTTTCTGACCATAAGGCAATTCATCTCCGGTCTGGTGCAAATTGGCTTTCTGAATAACAGCTGCCGGCACCCCCAATGATTCAGCCGCCATGGCTATTGCGGCCTCTATTACAAACATGCCCTGCGGTCCGCCAAATCCACGGAAGGCAGTATTGGGCGGAAGATTGGTTCTGCAACTGTAAGCAGTCACTTTTGTATGGGGAATGAAATAACTATTGGTTGAATGAAACAGGGATCTTTCCAGCACTGCGGGTGAAAGATCCGCTGCAGCGCCTGCATTCTGGTACAGTGTTGCTTCATACGCCACTATTGCCAGGTCTTTATTAAGGCCTATTTTAAAATCTGAGGAATAGGGATGCCGTTTACCTGTCATGGCCATGTCTTCCATTCTGTCGAGCGAATAATGAACCGGCTTTTTTAACACATATGCAGCGAGTCCGCAAAGTGCTGCCCACATATTTGCCTGGTCTTCCTTACCGCCAAACCCACCCCCGAGACGGGTTACATCAACTTCTACCTGGTGCATGGGTACCCCCAGCACTTTACACACGGCCCTTTGTACAGCGGTGGGTCCCTGTGTAGATGAATATATTTTAACCGCATTGTTTTCCTGCGGAATGGCATATGCCCCCTGCGTTTCAATATAAAGGTGTTCCTGCCCATTGGTATCGGCACTCCCTTCAAAAATATATGTACAGCCAGCCCAGGCCGTTGCTGTATCGCCCATTTTAAAAGTACGCGACGGCACAATCAGTTCTCCCCTGCGTTGTGCTTCCCGGGGATCGGTAATGACCGGCAGCGGATCTATGACAGCTGTTATTTTTTTTATGGCCGCCCTGGCAATTTCAGGCGTTGTAGCTACTACAAAAGCAATGGGCATACCGCAAAAATGAACATGGCCGTCTGCCAGCAGGGGTTCATCAGGAATAATACCCCCAATCTGGTTTTCGCCTGTTACATCTTTGCTGGTGAAAATTTTTATTACGCCACTCAAAGCCAGCGCTGCAGACAAATCCAGCTCCCGGATAATACCATTTGCTATACCAGATGGATAAGCGCATCCGAACAATGTTCCGTTCAACAACGGGATATCATCCAGGTAAACAGATTCTCCCCTTGTATGTGTTGCCGAATCAATATTTTTCATGTTGCCGCATTTAGTATTCAAATCTTATATTGATCAACCTGACTTTTAAGCAATGCGCAGCAATTGCTTCACATCCAGCGCCGGAAACAATACTATAAAATGTGCCTTTATCAGTTGGCCAAGCAACTGCCTTTTATAATCCGCCGTTCCCCTGGCATCTGAGATAGGCCTTACTTCGTTTCGAGCTGCATTTATTACTTCTTCAACCAGGCTCTCGCCCATCCGTTTACCTTTCAGTAAAACAGCAGCATTTTGCAAGAAAAAAGGCACCGGCGCCACACCACCCGCAGACAGCGTTGCAGATTTAATAACATCATTCTCCATTTCTATTTTAATGGCAGTATTAACGGTGGCAATATCAAGGTTCCGGCGCTTGCTTACTTTTTCAAAATTGATAAAGTATTGCCGGGCCGGTATATCAAATAATATTTTTTCTATAAACTCTTCTTTGGTGGCAGCGGTCTTTTTATATGCCAGGAAGAAATCGCGCAGGTTCACCTGCCTTGTATTATCGCCGGATCTTAATTGCAGTACTGCATCAAGTGCAAGGAAGAGCACCGTTAAATCGCCAATGGGAGAGGCATTGGAAAAATTACCTGCCAGCGTGGCAATATTCCTGATGGGTGTTGAAGATACAAGTTTGGCAAAATTATTAAACCCGGGAACCGCTGCCTGGAAAACACCCGACTCCATTAATTCCGTAACCGTTGCAGAGGCACCAATAATGCATTGCCGTCCTTCCTGCCTGATGCCTTTTAACGATCCGTTGTTCAATAGAAAATTGATATCACTGTGCACCATCTTTTCATGCTGTTGCACATAAAGGTCTGTACCGCCGCCCAGCCAGGTGGAAACAACTAGATCCTTTGCTGATCCATTTGTGGCGGATGCCAGTTGGGTAAGCCGCTGTTCCATATTTTTAAAATAAGCCGGAATTATCTCATTCGCCGTTAAAAAATCAAACAGCTTTTTATCAGCTGGTTTTTGCTGCATTACGGCAACTACAGTTTTTAAAGACCGTTCAATTGACTTATATCCTGTACAGCGACAAATATTGCCATCTACCGCTGCCACCGCGGCCTCATAAGAAGCTGGTTTAGTGCTGAGGCAAAAACCGGTCATGGAGACTACAAAACCCGGCGTGCAGAAACCACATTGAGTTGCGCTTTCGTCGGCCATGGCCTGCTGCACGGGTGTTAAACCAGTTGCCGGATTCAATCCTTCTACGGTTACAATATGCTGCTGATCAATATTGCCCAGTGGAGTAAGACAGGAAGTAAGGGAACTGTATTGCAATGCACCGTTTTGTACCGTGCCTGCCAGTACAGTACAGGCGCCGCAGTCGCCTTCGCGGCAGCCAATTTTGGTCCCGGTCAGGCGCGACTGGTACCGTATAAAATCTATCAGCAATGTTCCGGGTGGCGCATTGGTACTGACTGTTTCATTATTAAGAATAAACTGTATCAATGTTCAGCATTTGATGATCAGAAAATTAAGCAGCCGGAATTATAGTCCGGGTTCTACACGTGCAACAATCCTGCAACAGGATAGTTCTTTTCTATCCGCTAGCCCCTGCGCAAAGTTCCGGTGATATAACCATATGGTTCATCAGTGGCAATAAAAATTTCATTTTTATTTTCCATCCCAAATTGCTCCAGGTTAAACAGAATATGGTGTTTATTGGGCATTACCAGGCTTATTTCCCTTACCTGGCTGTTTTCTTTTAGCACTGCTTCCCCCATGGCGTATAAGGTTTGCTGCACGGACAGGCTTTGGTGAAAAGCAAATGTTTTTAACAATGTATCGCGGATGCTGTGGTACTGCGCATCAAAATCGATCTCAATATTCTCATATAGCCAGCTGGCTTCGCATTTGGTAGAAAAAATCCGGTCGGCCGTTTCTTTCAGCGTGGTGTACGGCTCCCTGATAAAATTTTCAAAACCAGAATCGGTTGTTTTTAAAATCAGCAATTCTTTTACGCCTGAGGAAACGGTAGTGCCGGCGGCATGCTTAATAACCGTAGCAAAGCGCTTTTCTGCGCCACCGCTGATATAGGCATGCGGATGCACGGCGCCATCTGTAATCATACGGGTCCATGCATGCTCGGTTAGATCAATCGTAACCTGGGATACCTGGGGATTTTTGCCGGTAAAAAAATTAGCGAGGTATATGCCAAAAGATTCTGCAGCACCGGTAAAATGCTCTTTGGCCAATGCATACACGGTATTTTTTTGCGTATCGGTGGCCAGTATTTTTGTGTTATCGCCCATGGTATGGGCCGTATCAAAATCACCTTTCAAGGATACGTTTACCGACAGCTGCCTGAATTCATGGTAATCTTTATGCCTGATAATTTTAGAAAGATTAATGGCATTCTTGCCGTAGGCATTTTCACTTAAATAGATACTCATATTTATGAACTTTTCAATTAACCAGAATCTTCACCATCCCATAAAAACCATTCCTGCGCCGCAAACCAGCAATGTAAAACCACCCAGCGCATGTATATAACGCTCAGCAATACCCTGCTTTATAAAACTGAGCCCGTAATATCCTGCAGCAACAATGGCCAGCATGGTAGCCAGCGTAACCGTTGTGTACACCGTTACCAGCAGCAGCATACCATTAAAAGAATCTTTAACACCCGGTACAAACAACAGCGGAATCATGGGTTCGCAGGGGCCCAGCAAGAAAATAATAAACATTACCCAGGGTGTTACTTTATGGCGTTCTGAAGGCATCACTACCTGGCCATGCCGGTGCTCATACACATATATGTCGCCACCATCCGGCATATCAAAATGTTTGTGTGCGCGGTTTTTTGCAGCACGGCCAATACCCCATACCATATAACAAAAACCAAACAGTAGTAATGCCCATGCTGCCGTACCACCACGGATGCCCTGCAGCCAGCCGGTTTTTTGAATCCCCCAGCCCAGTGCTGCCCCGGCAAGACCTAATATTACAGAACTCCATACATGTGCGCATCCGCAAAGAAGAGTCCAGCCAATTGTCTTGGCAAGCGTCCATCCACGTGTTTTTGAGAGCGCAATAAAAGGCATATAATGATCAGGCCCGGCCGCGGTGTGCAGGCATGCAATGCTGGCCGCGCCAAAGACAATTATGCTGAATTCATTGTTCATTTACTCATTTTGTTACCTCAGCTGTTTTCTCCGGAAAATTGGAGCAAACAGGGTTTTGAGAAAAATTCATTATGCCAGCCAGTTTTTTTAAACAATCAAACAATTGCTCTGCCCCGTTTCCCAGTATCCTGATGATTACGCCATGTACCGGGGCGGTGGTAATGCCAAAGGCGATCTCTTTTTCTTCCGCTAAACAACTTGTCACTGCTGTTTTTTTATCATTAATTATGTATGCAGGCGATAAACAAATTAAACTGGCCTGGTGTGTAAATCCTTCCATCTGCCCAATTGTATCTACTTCAATTGTACCCGGCGCCATCCGCAGGTTTTCTTTTACAACCATTCTGCCATTCAAAAATATTTCCGTTGTGCTGTGGTAAAAAGAAAACAGGAAACGCTCGCCGTTTAATTTCCTTCCACAAGTCAGCACTTCTCCCCATATTACATTGCATCCATGGCTTAAGTATAATTTATTATTTGCCCTGAAAACCGCCGACTCATGCGGCACCACCGGATGCGGCAGGTAGACCAGCGATGAACCTGGCAACATACGAACCGTTATATCCTGCTCGGCGCCTTTAACCATCCTGAATAAACGCTGGTATGATTGTGTAGTTAACCGCAATGAGCTGTTTGCTGCCAGTTCTATATCAACCAAATACCTGTCATCATCCAGCACACCGGGAGAAGAACTCATCAGCATCAGCTCCAATAGCTGGGGATTTCTTGCTTCCGTAATATTGGCCACTTTAAAAGGCGGTTCTGCATAAGCATGTTTTAAAAAAGAGCTTTTGTTATGAGCAGCAATTTGTATCAGCACTGAGGCTTTCATCTGTACAGATTTGGTTCTGCTGCTATTTCGTCCAGCGCATATTTTTTAATCCAGCCAATCACGTTGTCAACACCCTGGTAATGCATCAAATCCGTAAAAACAAAAGGCTGTCCCTTGCGCATCAAACGGGCATCTCTTTCCATGACGCTGAGATCTGCCTGCACATAAGGGGCAAGATCAATTTTATTAATGATCAGTAAATCGCTCCGCATAATCCCCGGTCCCCCCTTGCGGGGTATTTTATCGCCCCCAGATACATCAATTACAAACATGGTAAGGTCGGCCAGATCAGGGCTAAAGGTGGCCGAGAGATTATCGCCGCCGCTTTCAATGAAAATAATTTCCAGGTCGGGAAACCGGTTAACCATTTCCTCTACTGCTTCCAGGTTCATACTGGCATCCTCACGGATAGCAGTATGCGGACAACCACCTGTTTCCACACCTATGATCCTTTCTGCCGGCAACAAACTGTTCTTTGTAAGAAATTCCGCGTCTTCCTTTGTATAAATATCATTGGTGATGACTGCAATCCGGTAGTCAACCATCATCAGGCGGCTCAGCCTTTCTATCAAAGCAGTTTTACCAGACCCTACCGGGCCGGCTACCCCAATTTTTATATAATTTCTTGTTGCCATTTTTTACGACATGTATAATCTTGAATACAATTGTTCGTGCTGCATGCACCTGATATCCAAACCCGGGGAGCAAAGTCCCAGCAAGGCCAAATCAGGCTGCAGGGAGGCCATCACTAATTTTTCAATGACCGGCTGCAGCGAAAACAGTATTTCCTGCCCCTCCTGCTGCCCCAGCGGTACCAGCTTTACACAATTGGTGATATAGCCAGCAGCAGCATTGTAATAAAACCCGGTCAACGATTCTTCTTTCTTCACCTGCATGGCATGCGTATACAAACCAAACAGGATGCAATAGTGGCCATGCGCCTCACCCGCTTCGATAGCATTTTTATAGAACAGCGTAATTTCATTACCACAAAGCGGATCAAAAAGTTTTAACAGGCGCTTGCCCAGCTTAACGCTGGCGCTGCGTATTTCTTCCGGCAATTTTACTGCTGAACATTCTGCATCCAGCACTAATAATTTTGCAATGTCTTTTTCAAGGGCCGCATCAAATGCCAGTGACAAAAAAGCTGCGTCGGTATACTGAATGTTATTGCAAAGCATTTCTGTTACGAATGTTTTTGCAGACAGACCGTCTTTTACTAGGCCCAGCTGCACATAGGTTTCCAATCCTCCCGAATGGGAATAAGACCCAATGGGCAAGGACGGATCCGTAATATGCAGTAACCGCAACAATGCGCTATTCATGCGTGGCAGTTAATTTCATCAGTTTTGAAAAAATAGTATCGACAGTATTGCCATGGGGCTTAACAGTTGTTTTTAATGGCTGCAATAATTGCCGTTGCTCTCTTTTGAGTGCGTAGTTAAACCCAGTCACCAGCTTAAAAAATGGCTGGTCAAAAGGTATCAGCAGTTCATCGTTGTCATAAAAAAGTGGCAGGTGCTTGTTCCCGGTTTCATAGCAAATTGAAGCCATTTCATACATGCTGCGCGGCGACAATACCATCACATCACAGGGAAGCAGTGCTATGGCGATAATCGCCTTTTCATCCTGGTATACAATATCGCCCTGTGTGAAAGCCGGATCTATCTCTAAAAACTTAAGCATGACAGTAATACCCATTCCTGTTTTTTTATGCAGGATCCGTTTACTGCATTCATACCATTCCAGCGCAAGCCAGTCGATGACCCTGTCGCCTGCATCAATGCTGTTCAGGTTACCTGCTTTTTTACTAATGGTCATCTGCTTACTTTTTTCATTTCTTAAAGAACAAGTTGTCTAAGGTATTGTCAACCTTTTGTACCGTTGCCGCTCAACCTAAAATTATATCAAAACAAAAAATACCTTTGCGCCAATGGTAACACAGCCAGGGGTTCGCAGGTTATGTGGACACCGTTCACTTTTACTTCATAGTTTTCAGGGTTCACGGTTATCTCCGGCGTTGCGTTATTGTGTATCATATCCTTCTTATTAATGTTCCTGCAATTTTTTACCGGTCGCAGCATCTTTTGCAAACCGTATTGCTGTACCTTTTTATTTTCTAAGGAGATGGCAGAAACAAAACTGATGCAGGTATTGTGCAGCGCCTTTCCATAATTACCAAACATATGCCGGTAGAGCACGGGCTGCGGCGTGGGAATAGAGGCATTGGCATCGCCCATTACCGAGCCGGCGATCATACCACCCTTGATGATCATCTCCGGCTTTACCCCAAAGAAAGCCGGTTTCCAGAGCACAATATCTGCCAGCTTACCCGGTTCCATGGAGCCAACATATTCGTTGATGCCATGTGTAATAGCTGGGTTAATAGTATACTTGGCCAGGTATCTTTTTACACGGAAATTGTCATTGCCATGTGCTGCATCTTCCGGTAAATGGCCGCGCTGTATTTTCATCTTATGCGCCGTTTGCCAGGTGCGGGTAATAACTTCCGCTACGCGCCCCATAGCCTGCGAGTCGCTGCTCATCATACTGAAAACCCCCATGTCGTGCAAAATATCTTCTGCCGCAATGGTCTCCGGGCGAATCCTTGAATCGGCAAATGCTACATCCTCCGGAACCGATTTATCCAGGTGATGACATACCATCAGCATATCCAGGTGTTCATCAATGGTATTAACGGTAAATGGTCTTGTGGGGTTAGTAGAAGATGGCAGTATATTGGGGTACATGGCTATCTTAATGATGTCCGGCGCATGGCCACCACCGGCACCTTCTGTATGATAGGTATGGATAACCCGGCCATTGATGGCTGCTACGGTGCTTTCCAAAAAACCTGCTTCATTCAGTGTGTCTGTATGTATGGCCACCTGCACATCATATTTGTCGGCCGTTTTCAGCGATGCATCAATCACCGCTGGCGTACTGCCCCAGTCTTCATGAATTTTTAAACCCAGTGCACCGGCTTCAACCTGTTCTTCTAACGGTAATAACGCAGCGCAGTTACCCTTCCCCAAAAAACCCAGGTTCATGGGGAACGCATCGGCGGCCTCCAGCATTTTACGGATATGCCAGGCACCCGGTGTTACAGTGGTCGCTTTTGTACCATTGGCCGGACCGGTACCGCCACCAATCATGGTTGTAATACCCCTGAACAATGCGTGGTCTATCTGCTGTGGACAAATAAAATGAATATGGGTATCAATACCACCGGCAGTGGCAATCAGTCCTTCACCACCATGCACTTCTGTTGCTGCGCCAATGATCATACCCGGCGTTATGCCATCGGTTGTATCGGGGTTACCGGCTTTACCAATGGCAACGATAAGGCCATCTTTTATACCAATATCTGCTTTTACAATACCCCAGTGATCCATCACAATAGCGTTGGTAATAACAAAGTCCAGAACGCCCCCATCCCTGGTAGCAGTGGCAGATTGCGCCATGCCATCACGGATGGTTTTGCCGCCGCCAAATTTCCCCTCATCTCCGTACACGCCATAATCTGCTTCTATTTCAATGAATAGTTCTGTATCACCCAATCTCACCTTATCGCCTTTGGTGGGGCCATATAGGTTGGCGTATTTTGTTCTGTTGATAGATACACTCATCGGGGCCGGTTTTTAAAATGTTGGGACATGGCTTTCTGCATGGCCATTTCTTTAGCAGCTGCTGAAAGATTACTATCCACCAGGTTATTAAAACCAATTACTTTTTTATTGCCGCCATATTCAACCAATGATACCTGTTTTTCTTCACCCGGTTCAAACCGGACGGCGGTTCCGGCAGCAATATCTAAATGCGTCCCAAATGCTATGCTGCGATCAAACAATAATTCTTTGTTTACTTCAAAAAAATGATAGTGAGAACCCACCTGTACGGGGCGGTCGCCCGTGTTCACCACCGTAATATTAACTGTGGGCTTTCCTTCATTAGCGATAATAGCTGAATCAGCAAGAATATACTCTCCGGGTATCATAATCAATATTTTTAAGCTGGTTTTCCGGGCCTGATGGGATGATGCACAGTTACCAGTTTGGTACCGTCGGGGAATGTGGCTTCAATCTGTATTTCTTCAATCATTTCAGCAACGCCTTCCATTACATCCTCCGTACCCAGGATAGCAGCGCCATGCTGCATTAACCAGGCAACCGTTTTTCCATCGCGGGCTGCTTCCTGCAACCTAGAACTGATCAAAGCAATGGCTTCCGGATAATTTAATTTTACACCCCTTGCTTTTCGCTTTTCTGCCAGTTCACCCGCCAGGAAAATCATTAACTTTTCTGTTTCTCTGGGTGATAAATGCATGCTTCTAATTATTTTTTGCAGCGTCTCCGCTTACCGTCACTTTTTTATCTGTCAATGCAAAAGATTGAAAAGAGGAGGCCGGATTTTCTTGCGTATAAAAATTCTGCCTCAACTGTTAGCCCAATATTCGTGGTCGCAATAGTTGAGCTGGCTACCTCTCAATATAAGATTTATTGGTGGCTTGCCATCATTTGTTTTGCCTTCTTTGTGCAAGAATTTTGTAAAAAGAGCGGGTTCTTATTTCCGCGAGGGTTAAACCGGTTTCCAATGCCTGTTCTTCTGTAATGGCACCGCAGTTGATGGCCCGGATAAAAAAATTGAGCAGTCCCTGCCCGGTAGCAGCGTCATCAAAAATATCACCGGTAAGTGTTGATATAGCAGCACGTTCTACAAATATGCGCAGCCGGTTCACCGCATCGCCATAACTGCTTAAAAAGAAATAATAAGTAGCGGCATAACGCATGGGCAGTTGCGCAGGATTGAGATCCCAGCCCTGGTAAAATCCGTTTATCAGCGAGTGCATGGTATGATTGAAACCGGTGCGCCAGGCATGGTGTACGCTTTGCCGGTTTTCAGTAAGTTGTTCATAAGTCAGGTTATCGCCCCGGTGCGGACCGATGGGCATTATATTGGTAGCGCCGTCTGATAAAAAGATACCGGTACTGCCCAACGCCACTTTGGTAACATGGTGCGCAAAATCACATACCGGGTGATCCATGGTCTGGTACCTGGCCGTGATGCCGCAGGAAGCAGTATAATCATAGGTCCCAAAATGAGCAGCAATACAACGTCCTTCGCTCGCCTTGATAATTCGCATCAATGGATTACGTCCTTCATCATCCATAATAATCTGCGTGGCTTCAACCATGGTTTCCATTTTGAGCGATCCTTTTGCCAGCCCGTTTTTTTCTTCAATGATTTCGAATAAACGCACCAGTGCAATTACCTGCTCAGGTATGGTAACCTTAGGGAGCATTACAATAAAGTTAGGTGGTAGCTGGCCACCCGTTTTTTCGAGCAGATTGGTAAGAAAAATATCCAGGGTCCGCACGCCCCTGTTCTTCATATCTTCTGTAAAAGGTTTAATACGTATGCCAATAAAAGGCGACACTGTTTTATTGGCCATCCCCACGGCCAGCTCACTGGCTGCATTAACCGCAGTAGCATCTTCCTCGGCGTCCGGCCGGTTGCCAAAACCATCTTCAAAATCTATCCTGAAATCTTCTACCGCTTCCTGCTGCAGCTTTTTTACAATCCGGTTGTAAATAGAATAGGCAAGCCAGGCAGGTTCATATTTTCTATCAGCCTCCGGCATATTGTCAAGTTTGCCGGCAAGTGTTTTTATGTCATTTTCAGTAACCGGTAGTTTTTCAACGCCGGGCAACTGCAATACCCTGGCAAGGGTTACAAAATCCGGCGCATAACTAGTCAGATTACGCAGGGCCACACCGCCCATCTTTACGGTGGTATCTGATTTAAAAAGATTGGCGCCACCATATACGGTATGGACTGGTTGGCGGTCTGGTTTATCGCCCGGATAGATTCGCTGAAACCTGAGATTCGCGACCTTTAATTCGTCCAGCAAAACGTCTTTTTGAGCTGCGGATATACTTAGTTTCATGTTGTATTTTTTGTTGATGCAATAGCTTAAGAACCCCTGTAGGTGGAGTAACCGAACGGATTCAGTAAGAGGGGCACGTGGTAATGTTCGTGGGCATGCACTTCAAAAACAATTTCCACAAAAGGATAAAATGATGTGATGGAGTAATTACCAAAATAAGCTTTCGTTGCAAATTTTAATTTGTAGTTGCCCATTATAAGTTCTGCGCTGTTTAATTCAAATCCGGGCACACGTCCGTCTTTATTGGTGATGGCACGTGCTATTTCAACCCAGGTATCTGCCCTTAAAAAATATAAAAAAACCGGCACTCCGGCGGCAGGCTTGCCCGTGGACGTGTTCAGCACATGGGTGGTAATATTCATCATGCTAAAAGTTTTTCAAGTCGCAGAATAGTTATTTTATTTTGCTCGGCTGCTGCCAGCCTGATTTCCGTTCCCTTTTCATTGAGCAAACGTGCCTGCAAAAGTGCCAGCATTTCGGCGGCTGACTTCCCGGTAGCGCAGACAATAAATATAAACCCAAATTTTTTTTCATACGCATCGTTGCCAGCAAGCAGGGCGTCAATGGTGTTTTCATCCGCACCATGCGTTCCCTGCTGTTCATTAACAGTCCAATGTACTGTTGCCGAAAATTTCTTTGCCAGTGTTTCCCGGCTGCCTATACGTGGGTGATGCGTAAATGCTTCCAGCCAATCAGCGGGTTTGCATTGCCACCACTGTGTTGCCGCAACCTTTAGCAAACTGGCTTTATCAGCAAACGGAAATTGCGCCATCATTTTTTGCACCCATGCAGCAGCCCCACAACATTTTTCCAGGCTTGCTGTTTGCTCCGTTTTTGACAAATGATTAAGTTCCGTTAAAGTCATATACCATTACACCTTTGTGGGAAACCGGTTTATATTCTTGTAATAAATATACACGGCGGGTTCTTTACCCATGGCAGTAAACCATTGCTGGCAATAAGGCGCCATCCAGATGGAATCGCCTTTTTTAACCGGGTACCAGTCCTGCCCCAGCATATAAACCCCCTGCCCCTGCAAGTACATAAGGCCATGCTCCATAATATGGGTTTCTACCATGGGCAGGTGGCCACCACTATCATACGTGAAAATATTTACGGCCATATCAAAAGACAAACTATCGGGTAGCAATACCTGCAAACGCAGGGCCGGATCGCCCAGGTACGCAGGCGCCGGTACAGCTGCGGCATCCCCAAAAAGAACGGAAGGTACCGGCTGACCATCCAGCGGCTCATACACTTTATGAAAAGTAAGTATTTCTGCCCCTTCGTCTATATCCAGTAAAGTGTATGCAGCTTTCACCGGAACGTATACAAAATTACCAGGATGCAATTCTCTTGTTACCCCGGCAATATTGGCTTTTAAAGAACCTGTAATAACATAAAAAAATAATTGTGACTCTACCGTTCTGCCTTCTATCCTGGCAAGTTTGCCCGCAGTTATCAATGTTTGACAGAGGTGCGCCCCCATGGCTTCATTTATGATCACATTAACCCGGCAGTTAACCCAACCCGGCACATTGCTGTTTATATACCCGTCCGGGCTTATGATGGCATGATTACTTTTTACGACTGATCTTGTTAATGCTGATATATCCATCTTATTTATCTTAATGTGCAGTAGCTGTTTTGCGAATAATTACTTTGCCGCGGTTATTCATTTAACACGTTCTTTTATAGTATTTATCAACCGCCGGATAAAGTTATCAGAAACTTTAATAGCAGCTGCCATATCTTTTAATTCAACTGCTTCCAGCGGGTTATGGCTGATGCCTTTAAAACAGCGTACAAAAAGCATCGCTACCGGCGCAACAGCAGCAATCGCTACACCATCATGCCCGGCGCCGCTCAGCATTTCAACCAGCGGATAACCGGCTTCCTCCACCGATTGTGCGAGCAAGCTTTTTAATTTACCATCACATAGTACCGGCGCTGTATGCTGCACCAGTTTCCATTCCGGGATAATGTTGCGTTTCGTACAAATAGCCAGGCACTTGTTTCGAAGTTGTTCATATGCTGTAGCGCCTGCAGTTTCATTTGCACTTCTCAAATCAAGGCTGCAGATTACTTCTCCTGCAATGGTATTGCTTGCTGCGTTGGTAACCTGTAGTTTTCCTACTGTGGTTACCACATTATTGCTAATTGCCAGCTTTTCTGCTTCCAGGATAAATTCCGCAGCGCAGCACAATGCATCATTGCGCATGTGCATGGGCACTGTACCTGCATGGCCTGCTACACCACTAAAAATAATTTCTGCCCTTCTTTGCCCGGCAATTGCAGTTACCAGGCCAACAGGAATATTTTTTTCATACAGCACCGGCCCCTGTTCAATATGAATTTCAAAATAACCAAGCCAGTCAGTGGCCGCAATAGCATCTGCCTTTAATTGATCTGTGTCGCCATCCATCTGCTCAATTACTTCGTATAAGCTAATACCATGCTCATCTTTTTTATTCAGCAGGCTTGTTTCAAATGAACCGGCTACTACTTTACTGCCGAGGTAGGTTGTGTGAAAGCGAACACCTTCTTCGTCACTAAAAGCAATCAGCTCAATATGAAAAGGCAGCGCTGTACCGGATTGAATTATATCTTCTATGACAGCAAGTCCCATCAACACACCCATGGGACCATCAAATTTGCCGGCATTCCGAACGGTGTCTATATGGGATGCAATGACCAGTGTTTTAGCAGCAGGATTATCGGACAATAGCCGCCCCCGGACATTACCAATATTATCAATGCGGGCATCCATTCCGGCCGTCTGCATCCAAGCTAATACCTTGCTGCTGCCCTGTAAAAAAGCGGCTGTGCCAAACAGGCGGGTAATGCCATTGGCTTCCTCACTGATGGCGGCCAGTTCATTGATCCGCTCCATTATTTTTTGTGCTCTTTGCAATTGGTTTGTCATGTTTTTACTTCAAAATAATTTTTCCCTGGTTAAGCCGGGTAAAAGTACCGTTGTCAAAAACCTTTACGCCCTGTAGCCAGGTTTGTGCCACGGTGCCGTATAGTTGCTCATTCAGGTAAGGCGTTATTTTATGCCGGTGCTGAATAATGGATTCTGTTACGGTGAATGACTGCTCCGGGTTCCATACTACCAGGTCGGCGGTATATCCCCTGGCAATTTTGCCTTTGTTGTTTTCGTTACCCATCAGCCGGGCTGGTTTTTCACACAGCCACATAGCCATATCCGTTATGCCGGCATTCCTTTTTTTGGCTGCCGTCCATAGTGCCGGTAATGCAAATTGTATGGAAGCAATACCACCCCATGCCTTGCTGAAATCACCAGTTTGCAGTTCTTTCAGCGCAGGTGTTGCCGGGGAGTGGTCAGTAGCTGCAAAATCAATCACCCCGCTTTTCAGTGCATCCCATAAAAGTTCATTGTTTTCCTGCTCGCGTATGGGCGGAGCGCATTTGAAAGCTGTTTGCCCGTCTTTAATATTTTCTGCAGCAAAATAAAGGTAGTGCTGTGCCGTCTCAACGGTAATAGGCAATCCTTTTTGTTTGGCATTTTTTATTTGTTCAACAGAACCGGAGGAAGACAAATGAACAATATGCGTACGGCACATATATTGTTCGCATAACCTGATCATCATGGCAATGGCCTCATCTTCCCAACTGCGGGGCCGACTTATAAGATAATCATGGTAGGATCTTTTATTAGCCATTGTTTCTTTATCATGAGGGGTGGTCAATTCACAATGCACCAATAGTGGCAGGCCCAGCCTGGCAATAATGGGCATCGCTTTATGTAAATCAGCTTCGGTAACATTGGGAAATTCATCTATGCCTGAATGGGTAAGAAAAGCTTTAAAACCCAGCACGCCTTTGGCTGCCATTGGCTCAATGTCTTTTACGTTACCTGGTATAAGCCCCCCCCAGAAACCACAGTTGGTATGCAATTTATTATGGGCAGCCTGTATTTTTTCATCAAAAGCTGCTGCTGTAACTGTAACGGGGGATGCATTGAGCGGCATTTCTACCAGGGAGGTGACACCACCGGCAATGGCGGCCCTGGTAGCGGTATCGAAACCTTCCCATTCTGTTCTGCCCGGTTCATTGATATGTACATGCGGATCAATGACGCCGGCCATGACAACATTATCGCCCGCTTCAACAAACGGCATAGCAGGGAGCTGCACCAGCCCATCCAGTATTTCTGTAATGATACCGTCTGTTATTATTATAGTGGCATTTTTTAGAGTGCCTTCACTAATGATCCTGGTACTGTGTATTGCTGATTTCAAATGCACTTATTTTAATAAAAAAAGGTCCTGCGTAATTGATTAAGTTACGGAGACTTTTACGCGTTTCAAAAGATTATCTGCTTTGCTGCCCGCATATTAGCAATATTCAGCCTTTGTTCCTGGAAGCTGTTTACAATTGAAATTTTTGTAAACTGTTTTAATTGCTGAAGGCTGCGACCGCAGGATATTCCACGGCCGGCGTCTGCGCGGGTTGCTTTTGGATGCACTTTCATTTCAGAATACTACCGCAGACAATTTTTAAAATGTCGGGCCCCATACAATCACTCCCGTAAAAAAGCCGCACCTTTATATATTATTTAAGGCTTTATTGTTTATCATTGATTTCAATTGAACGCTTATCATGAACAAAGATTTTTTTCAATCCATTTTTGATAAACAGCAGCTTACAGAAGATGTACCGCCCAACAGTGTAATTACAGACTGGGCGCTGCAACTGGTGCGGTTGCTGTATCCTGAATTATCAAAGCAATTTTTTTCCACGCCCCTGCAGTTTGAAGCTGCGTTTCAGCAACTGGAGAGCAGCCTGGTGAGTATACTGGAAAGTACCAAAGAATGCCAGAACTGCGATAACCGGATCAAAGCAAAAACCTTTTTTCGGCAATTACCCGAGATTTACCGCCTGTTGAATGCAGATGTAACTGCCATAGCAGAAGGCGATCCCGCTGCAAAAAGTGAGTTTGAAGTTATCCGGACTTATCCCGGTTTTTTTGCCATCTGCTTTTACCGCATTGCACATGCCCTGCTAAAACAGGATATTCCTTTGCTGCCACGCATACTTACTGAATACGCGCATTCGCAAACGGGCATCGATATACACCCTGGCGCAGAAATTGGCGAACACCTGTATATTGACCACGGCACCGGCACCGTAATTGGTGAGACCTGCAAAATTGGCAACCATGTAAAACTCTACCAGGGCGTTACCCTTGGTGCGCTGAGTGTAGATAAAAGCATGGCTTTTACCAAGCGCCATCCTACCGTAGAAGACTACGTGATTATATATTCAGGCGCTACTATACTGGGCGGGGAAACAACGATTGGGCACCATAGTATTATTGGCGGAAATGTGTGGCTCACTAAAAGCGTGCAACCCTATTCAGCGGTTTACCACAAAGCGGAAATAGAAATTACGGAGCGAAAGCTGACACACTAATTTCACTAACTTATACGAATAAACACAAATGGCCAGTATACTTGATTTGGTAGGCAATACGCCTATGGTAGAAATTACAAAGTTAAACCCTAACCCGGCGGTGCGCATCTTTGCCAAGCTGGAAGGCAATAATCCCGGTGGCAGCGTTAAAGACCGGCCCGCGCTTAACATGATAAGAAGTGCGCTTGAACGGGGCGATATAAACCCCGGAACAAAATTAGTGGAAGCTACCAGCGGTAATACCGGTATTGCACTGGCCATGATTGCCCGGCTTTATAACCTGGAGATTGAATTGGTAATGCCCTCCACCTCTACCCGTGAGCGAACCCTTACCATGGAGGCCTTTGGTGCAAAAGTGACGTTGCTGGAAAATATAGAAACCTGCCGGGATTATGCCGAAGAAAAAGGTGCCGGCGGCGAATATTTTTTGCTGAACCAGTTTGCCAATCCCGACAACTACCTGGCTCACTATAAAACTACCGGGCCTGAAATATGGAAGGATACCGGAGGCGGCATCACGCACTTTGTAAGTTCCATGGGCACTACCGGCACCATCATGGGCACGTCCATGTTTCTGAAGGAGCAAAATCCGGCCGTACAAATAATTGGCTGCCAGCCCACCGAAGAAGCGTCTATACCAGGTATCCGCCGCTGGCCGGCCGCCTACCTGCCTAAAATATTTGATGCCAAAAGAGTGGATCGAACGATGGATATCAGTCAGCAGGAAGCTATTGATTTTACCCGCCAGCTTGCCAAAACAGAAGCTATTTTTGCTGGTATGAGTAGTGGTGGCGCCGCCTCGGCTGCCATACGGGTGGCCAATGAATTAAGCACTGGAGTAATTGTATTTATTGCGTGCGACCGTGGCGACCGGTATTTAAGCAGTGATTTGTTTGGGTAGGAAAAGTCAAAATTGAAAAGTGAAAATTAAAAAAATAACTGCCGGGTGTTTTTTTATTCTTGTTTTTGCACAGCAAAAGCTTTTGAATTTTAGTTTTTAACTTTTTTTTACTTTAAAAGACTAGCTTTTCCCCAGGTCTATTTCGGTGTTATCGCCAATATTCAGGCTGCGGCTCTCGCCCTTTAAGTCAGTATCACTGCCTATCAATGAATGAGTAAGCACAATATCCAGCAGGTTGGCAAAAGCGCCAATGATAGAATCTTTTACAATAGAATAGTTAATTGACACTTTTTCACCAATGGCCACATTGGGGCCAATAATGGAATTTTTGATATCACAGCCGGCAGCTATGCTAACAGGCGGGATGATGATGCTGTTCTCAAACTTGTGATCATCGGACACTACATGGCCAAACTTTTTCAGCAGCGTTGCATTGCTTTCCAGCAACGAGTCCTTGCGGCCGCAATCAAACCAGTTCTGTACTTTATAAGGCTGTATTTTTACCCCGTTCTGGATCATGCACTCCAGCGCATCCGTAAGGTTAAATTCACCGCCGCGGCTTTTTATCTGGTTGCGTATATTATTGTCGAGGCAAATAAATAATGAGGCTGATTCTTTAATGCGGTAGATGCCTACCAGCGCCATGTTTGATTTAGGCATCTGCGGTTTTTCTATCACCTTGCTTACAAAACCATCCTCATTTATTTCAGCTACACCAAAGGCCCGTGGATCATCCACTTTCTTTACACCCACCATGGAATATTCGCTTTGTAAGACTTCGTCCACACTATACTCACAGATAGAATCGCCCAGCACAATAAACACCTCATCATCGCCCACAATATCTTTTGTAAGCATAATGGCATGGCCAAGGCCCTGTCTTTCATTCTGGTGTATAAAATGACTTTGCAGGTAAGGGTATTTCTCCCGTACATAATCCTGTATCTTATCACCCAGGTAACCAATGATAAAAATAAATTCTGTTATACCGGCATCGTGCAACTGCTCAATGATAATGCTGAGTACCGTTTTACCGGCAAGAGGAATAAGCGCTTTAGGCTGTGTATATGTATGCGGACGAAGCTTGGTACCGGCACCAGCTACAGGAATAATTGCTTTCATGTTTGTATGTGTTTCTACAGTTTCTTTCAACACCGGAAAAGCGGATGCTGTATTTTGCAAACAAAGGGCTGCAGCCTACAACAAATGCCTTCTGTAAAAATGCATGAAAGTAGGGTTTTTTATGTTTTCAGGCTCATTTTAAATTGCCCTTTATTAAAACCTAATTACCAGTTTATTTAAAATAAGCCAATAAGAAGTAACGACTTTATCCGGGCCTGTTTTTTCTGCCTGCGGTGAACCTATTATGCCAGCGTAATGTAAAAAACATAGCTTCCTTATTACGAACTTATTACAAAGACAAGCACCCGGTGCCGGATTGGTAAGGAGCCGCCAGCAATTTTCCAGGCACTGTAACTTTCTGAAAGTCCAAAAAAAATATTCCGTCATTATTTTGTGACCCCTGAAAAGCGCGAAACTTGAAAACTGGTATAGCCAGTCACTGAAATATTATATGTTAACAACAATTCTTTCCACCAAAATTGAGGGCCTTGTTTCTTTTATTCATAGTTCGCCTATTTTTGCGCCATGCAAAGAGATAATTTAGTTTTTGATCTTATTCGTAAAGAACTGGAGCGTCAGCGCCATGGTATAGAACTCATTGCTTCTGAGAACTTTACATCATTACAGGTAATGCAGGCCATGGGTGGTGTAATGACTAACAAATACGCAGAAGGTTATCCTGGCCGCCGCTATTATGCAGGCTGCGAAATTGTAGACCAAACAGAACAGCTGGCCATCGACCGGCTTAAACAAATATTCAGTTGCGATTATGCCAACGTGCAACCGCACAGCGGAGCCCAGGCAAATGCTGCCGTTTTACTGGCCATTTTACAGGCTGGCGATAAAATACTGGGGCTTGACCTTAGCATGGGCGGCCATTTAACGCATGGTTCATCCGTTAATTTCAGCGGTAAATTATACCAGCCATTTTTTTATGGCGTAAAAAAAGAAACCGGCCTGGTAGATTATGAAATGCTGGAAGCGCAGGCAAGAAAAGAAAAACCAAAACTGATTATTTGCGGCGCTTCTGCTTACAGTCGCGACTGGGATTATGCCCGTATCCGTAAAGTGGCCGATGAAGTGGGTGCTTTTGTAATGTGCGATATGGCACACCCCGCAGGACTGATTGCAAAAAACTTATTGAATTCCCCTTTTGAGCATTGTCATATTGTTACCTCCACCACGCACAAAACATTGCGCGGACCAAGGGGTGGCATAATACTGATGAAAAAAGATTTTGATAACCATTTTGGATTGAAAGACGTAAAAGGCAATACCCGGCCCATGAGCAATTTGCTTGACATGGCGGTATTTCCAGGTATACAAGGCGGACCGCTGCAACACGTAATAGCGGCCAAAGCGATTGCCTTCGGCGAAATTCTTACCGACGAATTTACAGATTATGCCAAACAGGTAGTTACCAATGCCCAGGCCATGGCCAAAGCGTTTGTAGATAAAGGCTACCAACTCATAAGCAGTGGTACAGACAATCATTTAATGCTGATTGACCTGCGCAATAAAAACATCAGTGGCAAGAAAGCAGAGCAGGCCCTGGTAAAAGCAGATATTACACTGAATAAAAACATGGTGCCGTTTGATGACAAAAGTGCTTTTGTAACATCGGGCATACGGGTAGGCACACCCGCTATTACAACGCGTGGCCTTAAAGAAGAACATATGCAGTTTGTAGTAAATGTAATAGACAATGTGCTGATGAATGCGGACGATGAAAACGTTATCAGCACAGTACGCAAACAGGTTAATGAATTTATGGGTCAGTTTGAATTATACCCGGAACTGGGCTGAAAAAACAGGGCATAGGGTGCAAGGCAACCGGTATTTAAGCAGACCTTCTACCCGCTGCCTTTGCTGCAATCATCATAAAAGTATTTCACCATGATCCAACGCATTCAATCCATCTGGCTGTTTCTGGCAGCTGTTGCTGCTTTTTTTACCTTAAAGTTTTCTTTTTTTAGCGGCAACATGCTCGGGCCCGACGCGGTTACCAAGACGTTTACCTACCTGACGGCTACCAGCAAACTTGGTATATTAATTTGCACCATTGCGGTAGGCGTTGCCGCTTTAATATCTGTTTTCTTATATAAAAACAGGAAATTGCAAATACGTGTAACGCTGGCCGCCATGTTGCTTTCCTTGCTCACTATTCTGCTGTATTATAATGAAACCCGGCATTTTGCAGAAGGCAATTATGATCTTACTGCATTGATAGCCCTTTCAATACCATTGTTTTTTATATTGGCATTAAGAGGAATTTACAAGGATCAGAAACTTGTAAAAAGCCTTGACAGGCTTCGTTAATACATCTATCATATTATCTCCTTCGGGTATGTCCAGCACTGCGTAAATTTTTTATGTGCAGTTAAAATACATATCTTTATAATCATCGCTATCTAATCACGCCTCTCTCTTTTTTTAATCCACCTCAACGAGAACAATACCTGTATTACAACACTTATATTGCTGCTGAATATTTGTATCATTACCTCAACCATAAAAACTGTAAACTAAAAAACACCATATGAAGAAAATTTTTTACTTATCTCTTTTCTTGCTTACTGCTTTTTTTATTTCCCACAATGTTGATGCACAAACACCAGGCGGTGTTGCTGGTTCTGTACTTTGGCTGAAAGCCAATACAGATGCAAGCCCCAATATCTGGTTTGACAAGTCCCCATCAGGAAATGATTTTTTGCAACCTTCAGCCGGCAATCAGCCTTCATTAATCAGTAACGTATTTAATTTTAACGCTGCCATGCTGTTTGACGGTTCCAATACTTTTATGGAGCAGGGTTTACCGGCAGATTTTCCCGAAAATGATAATGACAGAACTATTATTGTGGTAGCCAATGCCACTTCATTCAATGGCTACAGATGGATATTTGCTTATGGTACGCCAGGTGGTTCTTCTACCTGCCAGGCAGGCAATTTCAACGGTGACCTTTTAAATGCATTTTATGGTGTAGATATCACCACCAGTGCCTATTGGAACGCAGCTTCCAATGCAAACGGCGCACTTGCATCTTTTACGCTCAGCAGTAGCGTGGGCACGCAATTCGACAGGGGAGCGCAGACTAACCAGGTAAGTTTTGGTCCATTATTTGCCACTTCAGTAAATGGCGTTATTGGGGCACTGCTGCCTTCAACCAATGGTGAGGTTTGGGGAGGTTCTATTGCGGAAGTGCTGATGTTTAATACCGCTTTATCACCAGCAGATCGCAACAAAGTTGAATCATACCTGGCTTTAAAATATGGTTTTACACTGGGTACTGCAGGGACTCCGCTAAGCTATACAGCATCTGATGGTGTCACTGTCTACTGGACCGGTTCTGCCACCTATCAAAACGATGTATTTGGTATAGGTACAGATAACGGTACCGGCCTTGCGCAAACACAATCCAACAGCACTAATTCCGGCAATGGAAACGGCACGGGCCAGGCTGGCAAAGGCAATCTTGTTCTATCAACAGCAGCTGCGTTGCCAGATAACCAGTTCCTGCTGATTGGTAATGATGCAGCCGCATTAACAGAGCAAACAATTGCAGCGGGGCAGGCACCTGTCATCGCTGAAGGTTCTCAAAGGGTTGTACGTAACTGGAAAGCACAAAATACGGGCGCCGTTGGTAGTGTAAGTCTTAGTTTTGATATGACCGGTCTCACCTATACCGGGGGCACAACTGCCAATAATTACCGGTTAATGATAGACAGTGATGGAGATGCTGATTATTTTACTACCGGTACACAAACTTTTATTGCGCCATCTTCTGTAACGGGCAACCTGGTGAATTTTACAGGTGTAACATTGGCCACTGGTGCTGGATTTACCATAATTACACAAGCCTCTGTTGCGCTTTTACCAGCGGTGTGGCAGGGCTTTAGTGCCAGCGTACAAAAAAACAAAGCTACCCTTAGCTGGAAAACCAGCAATGAAGTAAACGTTGACCGTTACGTAGCAGAATATTCCCTGAACGGCGTAAATTTCTTACCGGTTGGCAGTGTTACTGCTAAAAATGGTGCAGGTATTAATGTTTATTCACTTACGCAGGATAACCTGCCTGCTGGTATACGCTATTACCGCATCAAGCGTGCAGATAAAGACGGGCAGTTTCAGTTTAGTGATGTAAAAAGTGTAAGGGCGGGCGGCCTTACCACGGTTATTCTAAAATCAAACCCCGTTACAAAAGGCAGGCTTGAACTGAATATAGATGTACCACAAAGCCAGGAAGCGATCATACGCGTGGTAAATATGGCAGGCAAAATACTGGTACAGCAAAACACCGGTTTAACTACCGGCACCAATGCAGTCAATACTAATATTGCTCATATCGCTGCAGGTACTTACTTCCTGCAAGTACAGCTTGGGACCGAAATCATTAATAAAAAATTTGTACGATTGTAAAGTTAATCACTGCGATAAAAAAGAGGCTGCTCAAAAGAGCAGTCTTATTTTATCGTAATACAAGGGATAATTAATTACAAAAACCTGGCAGTATAACTGTTTTTCGATTTTTTTAAATCAGCGGGCGTGCCTGCAAAAACAATATTGCCGCCCAATTCTCCTGCTTCCAGCCCAAGATCTATCACCCAGTCAGCACTTTTAATAACATCTGTATTGTGTTCTATTACCAAGATGGAATGCCCCTGCTCAATCAGTGCATTAAAAGACGCCAGCAGTTTCTTGATATCATGAAAATGAAGGCCAGTGGTAGGCTCGTCAAAAATAAAAAGTATATGCCCCTGCGCCTTTCCTTTGCCCAGGAAAGAAGCCAGTTTTACGCGCTGTGCTTCACCACCTGAAAGTGTATCTGACGACTGGCCCAATTTAATGTACCCAAGGCCAACATCCTGCAAGGCTTTTATCTTATTCACCACATCTTTTTCTTCTGCAAAAAACAGCATGGCATCGTCTACACTCAGCTCCAGTACATCGTAAATATTTTTTTCTTTATACCTTACTTCCAGTACTTCTTCTTTAAATCTTTTACCGCCACAGACTTCGCAGGTTAAATGCACATCTGCCAGGAACTGCATTTCTACTACCTGTTCCCCTTCTCCCTTACAGGTATCACAGCGGCCGCCATCCACATTAAAAGAAAAATGCTTTGGTAAAAAACCACGCATTTTACTCAGCGGCTGCTTTGAATACAATTCCCTTATTTCATCATAGGCTTTTATATAAGTAACAGGGTTGCTGCGCGATGATTTGCCAATAGGATTCTGGTCTACCATTTCTACCTGGCTGATGCTGTCTGTGTCGCCACTAATGGCTTTAAAGCTACCTGCCTTATCACCCAGTTCGCCTTTTAATTTTCTCAGTGCAGGGTAAAGGATTTGCTTTACCAATGTAGTCTTTCCACTGCCGCTTACCCCGCTCACAACGCAAAGCAGGTTCAGCGGAAATTCCACATCAATATTCTTCAGGTTGTTTTGCCGGGCACCTTCTATTTTCAGTTTGCTATTCCATTTGCGTACCTGTTTGGGCGCGGCAATAGACAGCTCCCCTTTGAGGTACTTGCCGGTAAGGCTTTTGGGATGGGCAATTAATTCATCGTAATTACCAGCCGCTACTACTTCGCCGCCCAGGTGGCTGGCCAGCGGGCCCATGTCTATGATGTAGTCAGCTTCGCGCATCATCATTTCATCGTGCTCTACCACTACTACCGTATTGCCAAGGTCACGCAACTCTTTAAGCACCGTAATTAAACGTTCTGTATCCCTTGAATGCAGGCCGATAGACGGTTCGTCCAGGATGTACAATGAATTGGTAAGGTTACTTCCAAGGCTGCGGGTGAGCTGTATACGCTGGCTCTCGCCACCGCTTAAAGAATTGGCCAGCCGGTTAAGGGTAAGATACCCCAGCCCTACATCCATCAATGTTTTAATACGGTGGTGAATTTCTATCAGTATGCGTTTGGCAATTTGTTTGTCGTTCTGGCTAAGTATAAGCGCATCAAACCACTGCTGCAGGTCCTTTACGGGCATTTCGCATAGTTCGCCAATATGTTTACCACCCACCAGTACATACAGCGCTTCCTTGCGCAGGCGGTAGCCACCGCAATCCGGGCAAAGTGTACGTCCCCGGTACCTTGACAAGAGTACCCGGTACTGCACCTTGTATAAATTCTGTTCTACTTCTTTAAAGAAATCATCTATACCATTTACAAATTCATTGCCTTTCCACAATACCTGGTATTCCTTTTTAGTGAGATCAATAATTGGTTTATGGACAGGAAAATCAAATTTTTTAGCAGCTTTTACAAACTGGTCCTTCCACAGGCCCAGCTTTTCGCCTTTCCATGGTGCTACTGCGCCTTCAAATACGCTCAGGCGCCTGTCTGGTATTACCAGGTCTGCATCAATACCCAGCACCAGTGAAAAACCTTCACAGGTTGGACATGCACCAAAAGGATTATTAAAAGAAAATAAATTGGGAACCGGCTCCTCAAAGCTGATACCGTCCAGTTCAAAACGGTTGGAAAAATGCAGCAGCTTATCACTGTTCACTTCCACGTATACATCACCTTCCCCTTCATAAAATGCAGTGTTCACAGAATCTGCCAACCGGTGCTTGTCGTCTTCATCAAATTCTTTTACTACCAGCCTGTCTATTAAAACATATAATTTCTTTTTTGCTGCCGGCTTCCATTTGCTGTCTTCCAGCAGATCTTCAATATGTTTTACTTCGCCATCATACAACCGTGAAAAACCTTTCTGCAGCAGAATATTTAATTCTTCTTTCGCATCACGGTTTGTATGCTGCTTAAAAGGCACCAGCAGCAGCGCTTTATCTCCGTGCGGTAAATTGCCGATAGCGCTTACTACATCCTCCACATCGTCTTTCTTTACCTCGCGGCCAGACACAGGAGAAATTGTTTTGCCGGCCCTTGCATACAGCAACCGCAGGTAATCATATATCTCAGTCATACTGCCAACCGTAGAGCGGGGTGTTCTTGTAATTACTTTTTGCTCAATGGCAATGGCGGGGCAAAGGCCTTTGATATAATCCACATCGGGCTTGTTCATACGCGCCATAAACTGCCTGGCATAGGCGCTTAAGCTTTCCGCGTACCGGCGTTGTCCCTCTGCGAATAAAGTATCAATAGTAAGCGAGGATTTTCCCGAACCTGATACACCTGTAACCACAATGAGTTTATTGCGCGGAATAGTTACGGTAACGTCTTTGAGATTATGTACACGGGCACCTTTGATGAGGATTGAATTACCCATTTTGTGGATATCTTCTGTGCCCGCGACGGCTTTTTTTGCTGAAACTACTGTCATAAATGTAAAAAGACTATGTTGATGGATGGGGGTTATACGATTTCCCTACGTATTAACACCCTATTATGAATTCTGTTGCAATATTTTATTTTCAAAAGTGATTATTTTTGAAAAAAGCTTTATTTTCGGAATACCAATTAAAAATCTATGAAATTAACCACTAAAAAAACACCCGCCTATAGCAAATATATACTTCGCTAGAAATTTATCCCAAACACTGTACATCGTAACCAATATCCAATAATTTTTAAAAACCCGTAGAAGTTTATGAAATCACTTTGCAAAAACACCGATCATGAATTGATTCATTCATTCATGGATGGAGACATGAACGCCCTTGAAACACTGGTTGTGCGTCACAAGGACAAACTGTACACTTCCATTTTATTTATGGTAAAGGACAAATATCTTGCTGAAGATATTTTCCAGGATGTACTGATCAAAATCATTGACACCATTCGTGGTGGCCGCTACACTGAAGAAGGTAAATTTCTGCCGTGGGCAATGCGTATTGCACATAACCTTTGTGTAGACCATTTCCGCAAAGTAAAGAGAACCCCCGCTATTAAAACAAGCGATGACCGCGACATTTTTGAAGTGCTGAATTTTACTGAAGACAGCGCTGAAACAAAAATGATGAAACGCCAGAGCCACGACAAGGTACGCCGTATGCTTGACCTGTTGCCTGAAGATCAGCGTGAGGTTATTATTCTGCGCCATTATGCAGAGTTAAGCTTTAAAGAAATTGCCGCGCTTACCAACTGCAGCATTAACACTGCGTTAGGAAGAATGCGCTATGGTTTAATCAACCTCAGGAAAATGATGCAGGAAAAACAAATTTCTTTGTAGTTCCAAACGTATTTTTTTTGAAACAATTAACGCCGGTAACTAAAAAATGAACGTATTGATGATTAATTTTACTCACCATTAACTGGTAAAGCTATTGTCATTCTGGCCCTCCATCTTACCTTTTGAAAATTAAGCTCCGCTTGCTGTTAGACGGCTGGAACAGAATGACGCCTAATTAAAAAAAACCTCCTTATCGGAGGTTTTTTTATGTGATGCCATTAACCGGAATGAAGATTTGTGAAGGGTCATATAATATTGTTCCGGCTATCATTCGCAGATTGAATGTGCCGCATGTACATAGAAACCACGGGTGTTTCTATGTACTCCCTTTTCACTTGCCTTTGTTGAATGCATCCAGTCCGCATTGTAACCACGCTTCATATTGCTTTGCGCTGGGGGTATAGCCAACCGGCAGCGTAAGCAACTGCTCTTCCGGGGATATCACGGCGTACAGCGGCTGGGCAACAGCTATAAAATTTTCCGATTGCAGGGTGCCAAATTTATCGCCCACTGTTTTTATGGGTTTTTTTGTGCCGTCACTATTGGTAAATAAAAACTGCTGCTCTGCGGGCAACGGCTTTCTATCGTCTACATAGAGCGATACAAGAATAAAATGCTGTTCTATCAAGGCTTTTATTTTCTCGTCCGGCCACACGTTCTCTTCCATCTTACGACAGTTTACGCAAGCCCATCCGGTAAAATCTATGAGAACAGGTTTGTGCTGCTCCCTGGCCAGCTGTAATGCTTTTTCATAATCATTGATAACATTTGCGTCAACGCCCTTTCCTTTGGCTGAACCATGCCCATAAATACTGTAGGTTAAAGGCGGTGGAAACCCGCTTATCAATGCCCGGTTTGCATATTTTGTATTGGTAACACCGGGCACCAGGTACAAAGTGATGGCCAAAAAGAACAAGGCCACGCCTATTCTGCCCTTACTTAATTTTTTGGGCGGCGGATCATAACTGAATTTAAGGATACCCAGCAAATACAGCACGATGGCTATTCCGATGATTATCCAGAGCGCAAAAAAGACTTCGCGTTTTAACAGTCCCCAGTGTTCTACCAGGTCTGCATTTGAAAAGTACTTGATTGCAAATGCCAGTTCAAGAAAGCCAAAAACAATTTTTACGGTATTCATCCATCCGCCAGATCTTGGCAATGAAGAAAGCCAGTTAGGAAAGAGGGCAAACAAGGCAAAGGGCAATCCCAGCGCCAGTCCAAAGCCACCCAGCGCCACTGTTAGCTGAATAGCGCCCCCGTTTAGTGCACCCACCAGCAATGAACCCAAAATGGGCCCTGTGCAGGAGAATGAAACAATGGCCAGGGTTAATGCCATAAAAAATATACCGCTGATACTCCCCACATTTGATTTTGAATCTACCGAATTAGACAAATTAGAAGGCAGGCCTATTTCATACAATCCAAAAAACGATAATGCAAAGGCCACAAAAACCACTGCAAAGAAAATATTTAGCCAGGCATTGGTAGAAATGTTATTCAGGATACCGGAACTGCCTGCATCTAAAAAGTAAAAAGGGACACTCAGCAGCAGGTAAATCAGAAAAATAAAAAAGCCATATAAAAATGCGTTTTTAATGCCCTGTTGTTTGGTGCCTGATTTTTTTGTGAAAAACGATACCGTTAAAGGAATCATTGGAAATGTGCAGGGCATAATCAACCCGATAAGGCCGCCCAGGAAACCGAGGATAAAGATTCCCCACAAACTCTTTTTACCACTGTCTTCGCCGCCGGTGCCGCCGCATTTATTTACCGGGTTATTTATATCAATAGCGCTCCGTTTCAGTAATCCTGCAGCTTCTTTTGACTCCAGCAAACCGCCCTGTTTAGCAACCAGGTTGCCAGACGCATCAAAAGAAAACCGGAAAGGCAATTCTTCAGGTCCTATTACACTGTCACCCTTAATAGCCATAAATGCTACTACCCCCGTTATGTCTTTATGTTCATCTTTTGCGGCTACAGTTAACTGTAAGTCGGCCGTGGATTCAAAATAGCTGATCTTCAGATCACCCAGCAAAGGCTCCGTGGCCGTTTTTAGCGTACCGTTTTCTTTGACCGCTGAACGGGTGATAAACCCCATTGAAGCCGAATCCAATTTTATACGGGTATTGGGGTCATCGTCTTTCATGCTGGTAGAAAATAATTTCCAACCCTTTTCTATACTGGCTTTAAAAGAAAGCGCATATGTATTGCCAGCTGTTTTTGTGGCGCTAAAGGTCCAGGCAACCGCTTTTGTATTATCTGTGTTATTTTGTGCCGTGACGCCCAGCACCAGCAGGCAAAAACCAAGAGCGAGTAGATATTGTTTCATTGCAGTGTATTAAAAAACCAACGGGTTCCTTTTGCAAAGAACCCGCTTTATAACGAAGATGGATGTCGTATTCAGGACTATCCCCCAATATTAACTTTAAATTCTACTGTTGAAGGGGGCAAACACTGGCTATCGTTACAAACAATAAACTCTACGGTGCCAGCCAGGTTGGTTTTGATATTGCCTTTCAGTTTGACTACCTGCACAAAGTCGACTGTTTTTTCATAAAAATTAACCGTTCCGGGCCATGCAGACTCATATTTTTTCACCATTTTACCAATTTCTTTCGGCTTACCGTCCACTGTTGCCAAAGGATTTTTTACAAAGGTAAAAACGGTTGGTAAAGGGCCTTCTGCACCAGCATTTTGTGCATACATATGGTAGTTGGCACCAATAGTGGCCGTCATATGCACTTCGTAAGTTTTGTCGGCTATTTTTTTAGTAGTATAAGCCCATTGCACCTGTTTTGCAGACTGTGCGTTGGCAGCAGCAGTCAGTAACAATAAAAATGAAAAGTAAAATTTAATCATAAATGCCGGAATATTTTATGCAAGAACGTATATAATAACTGCAAAGTTCAATAATACAATCTTAATAAAACTGTAAAAAGAAGCTTACACCAGTGTGGGCTGGCGGCTCATCAGTAACGCTTTCATAATCAGGCGCCCGTCTGTGTTGCCCAATGCTTCTGTGCAGGCTCTTTCAGGGTGGGGCATCATGCCAAATACATTGCGGTTACTGTTACAAATGCCGGCTATATTGCGGGTAGCGCCATTGGGATTGGCGGCTTCGGTAATATTACCCAGCGCATCTGAATATCGGTAGATAACCTGGTCATTGGCTTCCAGTTGGTCAAGGATTTTATTTTCGGCGAAATACCGTCCTTCCCCGTGAGCGACCGGCACTTTTAAGGCCTTATCCGCTCCTATCCCTTTAATATAAATATTTTTGCAGACAAATTGCTGGTTGGCATTCCGCAATAAAACGCCCGGAAGCAGGTGAGACTCACACAAAATCTGGAAACCATTGCAGACGCCCAGTACTTTACCGCCTTTATTGGCAAAATCTATTACACTTTGCATCATCGGGCTAAAACGGGCAATGGCGCCACAGCGCAGGTAATCGCCATAAGAAAAACCGCCGGGCAGTACCAGGCAGTCTTCTGTAGAAAACATGCTGATATCCTTGTCTTTGTGCCACAGCATCACCACTTCCTGGTTAAGATCATCCTGCAGGGCATCCTGCATATCGCGGTCGCAATTTGAACCCGGAAATACTACAACGCCAAATTTCATAATAAAAATTATTGGAGGCCGTAAAGATAAGCTAAGAGGAGCAAGCAGAAAAAAGAGGAATTTGCTCAATTGCTGGTTGAGGGCTATGCAATAATGATCCTTTTTATGGTGGTTTGAAGGCCTGTAAATAAGCCGGTTGTAACACTGCTGGTATAGGATTTAAAACCAGGGAATTTTGAAAACACAGTGCATTCGCGGGTTAAAACATCATGCAGCAAGACATAGCTTTCGTCTTCCTAGCTATGCACGGTATAGTTCAATAAAATCACAAAGATAAAAATGGCCCAGTGCAACAAGACGGGAAACCACCGGCCAGACAGGTAATAGTATGCGGCCGCATGAAAAATGGAGAGGGGAACCACTACCAGAAGCCAGTGCAGGTAATTATTACCTGGGTTAAGGAGTATAATCAGTACAGACACCATTAAAAGCATCAGCAGCAAAGTCCAGCTTTTCCGCATTTGTATCAGCATTTTACCCAGGTTGGTCTGCACATACCAGGCACCTATTAAAAAAGGTACCACCATAAAAATAATACCGCCTGTAATCCAAAGGGAGGCCGGCAGGCGCGGTAAGTGGAAAGATATATTGGGTATGATTTTCTGCCAGTTCCATTGATTGGCCAGGAAGAGTATAACAAATAAAAAATAATAAGGGGTAGTAAAACCCAGCAGGGCTACCAGCCATTCTGTAACACGGAACGGCCTTGTAAGGATGAGCGCGAACATTAACAGCAGCAGAAACACTACAGCCGGACTATAAATTAGGGGCAAAATACCCACCAGCATGCTCACATTAAAAATAGCCGTCTTAGGGCTATTGTGGTTATAAAGGTTGGTAAGGCGGTACCATATCCATATAAGCAGGGAGTTAACAAGCAACGGTGCAGAAAAAAGGTTCCACTCATGTACCAGCGATGTAACGAGGATGTACGACATCCCAATTAAAAAATTGGCTTTGGGCAGCAGTTTTAAAGAATTGCCGATGCGGTTTAACAGCGTGGCCTGGGTAAACAAAAGAACAAAAGCCAGTACGGCAAAAAGTAGTGACCCGGTGCCCGCAAAAGGTTCCAGGAAGCGGACGATGATATTGAAAATATAGTTATCGCCTTCATTGGCTACCTGCTTTTGTGGGTGCAAAAAAAAAGGAAATTTAAGGGCGAGCGCATAGAGCAGCAATACCAATGCATTACCGGGATTTTTTTGTTTAAAGATTCCGATCAAATTCTTGTTTTTTGGATTGGTGCTTAATATTCAACTTTAGCGAAGCAAAGATAATTGCGATTGAGACACGGCACAATTACCTGCCGCGCAGCCACCTGCTTTCCGGTACGGGTCATAAACTCGTACCCTTTATCAAGGTTTTTTAAGGTGGGGTTGCGCGTAACTTTTCCATCTGAAGATATACTCTGATCGTTTAACATGATATTCCGTTTTTCAGACATGTTAAAAAGGAAATGAATATCCGTGCCCGTATTAACCAGCTGGAAAGAAATCATATTGTCACTTTCATCATCATACTGGGTTTTCGGAATTACGTTACTCCAGTCAATAGACCCATCCTTATTAAAAGAAAGAATCATTATATTCTCTGCATTATAGCGGGTATTCTGGTTGTTCCACCGGTTCCATGGGCCCCCTGAATAGCCATAGGGAGAGTAATAATAATAATCTGTCGGGGTCATCCACGGATTTCCATAACCCATGTAATCCCAACGGTTAAACGCATTACCCCGGGTAGTATTGTATTCAGATTCAGTTACCAGCAGGTAGCCACCATCTTTTCTCACAATAATATTTTTCAGGAAAAAATCATTGAATGCAGTTTTCGCAGACGCATCCTGGCCTTTTGCGTTGGCCCGCAGTTCATCATTAAACAGGCTGCTGATTTCCCTTATTTTCTTATTCTCCGTTTTATCCCACAATAAAGAATACAGCCCTTCAATATTGCCGCGCTTTTGCTTATAATAAAATGCATTAAGGAGGATGCGCTTGTTGGTGTTGTCTGCTTTTAACTTTATCTCATCCAGGATTTTGCCATCCAGCTCTATATTATTCACCGCTAAACTGGACGAATCCGGGTATTTGATTATCAGTGACAGTTTGGTAATGTATTCATTGAAATTCTGCCGCATAAACCTGCCAAAAACCAATTCTCCATCATTGGTAAGCAGGAAATCAGTAAAAAAGTCGTTGCGCTCTTCCATTGTCAGGCCCATGCGGTCTTTGGTGCCGCGCAGCAGCAATTCTTTATTGTACAGTAGGGTGGTAAACACAAAATTATCGTGGTTTTTGCTGTTGATCTTAAATACCATGATGCTTTGCTTATCATCGCTGTTAACAGTGGTATATATTTTATTATTGGCAGCAAACCCCACCTGGGTAGTATCTAACTGTATAGGATCTATTATTTTTTTGGCGCTACCATCTAATTTAGCCGCCATGCAGTATACAATTCCTTTCCGCTGATACTGGTAAATCATGTAAAAAAAATCCGGGTAGGCTACAAAATCAACATTGATTAGTTGCTGATCGGGCGTAAAATCCAGCTTTACGCGCTCTTTCAACTTCATGTCATTGTCGTAAATGCAGATAGCATCATCATTACGGTTTGATTTGTATACAAGAAAGTTACCATTTAACTTACCGATGATTTCAAAATTGGTACGGCGACTGTCTTCCTTTTCCGGTTCTGAGTAAACTATTCTTGGCGCCTGTGCTTTTAAAAGACTAACGGTAAAAAACAACAGTGCTGCTATTATTATCCTCTTGTATGGCATACAATTTTATTTCTGGTATTAAAATTACAGGTTACACCCCAATTTATGAATAGTTATTAGCCTATCTAACACCTGTCCTGCGCAAAAGATTTGCCTGTTTGCTGTTCTCAGCAATTTTTAACGGTCTGTTGATAAATAACCGATGTCAGCCGGTGGCTTATTACATAAAAAGTTATGGAATTGTTTTTTCCTTATACCTTTGTTGTGGCGTCGGGGTTACTCCCGGCGCAATTTGTTATACCGGAATAATGAAACGAACAGTTGATAGTAATTACTACCGCACCCGCGTTAATCCCAACAGGGAAAACATTTGTTTTAAGTACGGGGTGCTGCTCAGCAAGGGTATAAAAAACCTGCCGGAACAACCAGGAATGTTTGCCATAATCCAGAACCCTGATTAATAATTTTCTTTACCGTGAGTAAACATCTTAATATTAACAAAGTCAGTGCTGCGGGATTAATTGTAGCACTTGGTATTATTTATGGCGACATCGGAACCTCCCCCCTGTATGTATTAAACGCCATAACCAAAGGAAAAATAGTTACAGACGCCCTGATTGTTGGCAGCCTGTCGTGTATCATCTGGACGCTTACTTTACAAACCACCCTGAAATATGTTATTCTTACACTGAAGGCAGATAACCGTGGTGAAGGAGGTATTTTTTCTTTGTATGCACTGGTAAGACGACAAAAAAAGTGGCTGGTACTGCCCGCTATGATTGGCGGGGCCGCGCTGCTGGCCGATGGTATGATTACCCCACCCATCTCCGTTACCTCTGCCATAGAAGGCCTCCGCAACATACCGCAACTGAGTGGCATAGCAACAAAAACCATTATCATCATTGTACTGGGCATTATTACCATTTTGTTTTTTCTGCAACAATTTGGTACCGCTTCCATCGGAAAAATATTTGGCCCGTTAATGATGCTATGGTTTGCCATGATGGCTATTCTTGGGGTTATTCATTTTCATGAGGACTTATCAATTTTCAAATCCCTAAGCCCCTATTATGCCATTAAATTGCTTACTACTTATCCCAGTGGTTTCTGGATACTGGGCGCCGTGTTTCTCTGTACCACTGGTGCGGAAGCACTTTACAGTGATCTTGGCCATTGCGGCCGAAGCAATATCCGCGTCTCCTGGATTTTTGTAAAAACATGCCTTATTTTAAATTATCTGGGTCAGGGTGCCTGGATTCTGCACAATTATACCGGTCAGAAAATTACCGAAAGCATGATCAGCAAGGGTTTTAACCCTTTTTATGGGGTGATGCCGGAATGGTTCCTGATACCGGGGATCATCATTGCCACCGCCGCCGCTATTATTGCCAGCCAGGCGCTGATCAGCGGTTCGTTTACACTTATCAGTGAGGCCATGCGCCTCAGCCTATGGCCAAAAATGAAAGTGGTATTTCCTACAGAAGAACGCGGGCAGATTTACATTCCCGGCATCAACTTCTTACTGTTTTTTGGTTGCAGTGGCGTGGTATTGTATTTTAAAGAATCTACCAATATGGAGGCCGCCTATGGTCTTGCCATTACACTTTGTATGCTGGCAACCTCCATTTTATTTGCCAATTATCTAATCTCCAAGCGGGTGCCTTCCGTCTGGATATACTTGTACCTGCTCACCTATTTATCCATAGAGTTCAGCTTTTTGTTTGCCAATTTAGACAAGTTTAAGCACGGTGGTTATGTGGCCCTGCTGGTTGCCGGCTGCCTGTTTGCTATTATGTATATCTGGTACCGCAGCCGTAAAATTAAGAACAGGTATGTGGAGTTTGTGCGACTGGAGCATTACCTGCCACAGATACAGGAACTGAGCAACGACAAAACAGTGCCCAAATTTGCCACCCACCTGGTATACATGACCAGTGCCAATAACCCCAAAGAAATTGAGCATAAAATCATCTATTCCATTCTTAACAAGAAACCCAAGCGTTCTGATATTTATTGGTTTGTGCATGTTGATACTGTAGATGACCCTTATACCAGCGAATACAATGTGGAGCACATCATTCCCAATGACATTATTCGGGTTGAATTTAAACTCGGCTTCCGCATGGAACCCAAGATTAACCTGATGTTCAGAAAAGTGGTGGAAGACCTGGTGCATAACAAAGAAGTAAATATTACCAGCCGCTACGAAAGCCTGGAGCGCAATAATGTGGTGGGTGATTTCCAGTTTATTGTGATGGAAAAATTCCTGAGCCAGGACAATGAACTACCTTTCTTTGAAAGAGTGGTTATGAAACTTTATTTCTGGTTGAAAGAAGTAAGCCTGTCTGAAGAGAGAGGCTTTGGCCTCGATCCTTCCAATGTAAACATTGAGAAATTCCCGTTGATTGTAGCACCGGTACAGGGCATCAAATTAAAAAGGGTGTATTATAACCAGGAAGATGAAGTATGATGATGCCGTTTGGTTTAGAACAAAACCGCCTATTATAAATACCTGAGCTGAATACTACATTACTCTATATTATCAGTGCTATTGCAGTGCTCTGCCTGCTTGTATATTTTTTACAGGACAGGTTTATTTTTAAGCCAGAAAAGCTGGAGCAGGATTTTAAATTCAAGTATGATATTCCGTTTAAAGAATTATTCTTTGCCATTGAACCAGGCGTAAGCATCAACGGATTGCATTTCTTCCGTGAAAACCCCAAGGGATTGATCCTCTATTTTCATGGCAATACCCGCAGCATCAAAGGCTGGGCAAAATATGCGGTTGATTTTTACCGGTATGATTATGATGTTGTGCTGGTTGATTACCGTGGCTTTGGCAAGAGCACAGGCAAAAGAAGTGAAAAGGAAATGCTGACTGATATGCAGTTTGTCTACGCCAGGTTGGCTACCCAATACCCGGAACATCATATATTGGTCTATGGCAGGAGCCTGGGCAGCGGCTTTGCCAGTAAGATTGCCAGCGACAATAAGCCCAGGTATTTAATTCTTGATGCGCCTTTTTATAATTTTACCCGCGTAGTAGAACGTTTCCTGCCTTTTTTACCGGTGAAATTTTTGCTGATGTATACATTGCGAACTGATAAATGGTTGCGTCATGTAAATTGCCACACCTACATTATCCATGGCACCCGCGACCGGTTGATACCGATTAAACACAGCGAGCAATTGCAAAAAATTAACCCGCATAAGATTACGCTGATACGCATTCATGGCGGCAAGCACAATAATTTACCTTCTTTTCCGGAGTACCATAATTTTGTACGGGATATTTTAAAAAGCTGAGTAGCATTGCTGATTGCGGGACTGCATCAGGGTTTGCAGTAAAAGAGGTTTCACCAGCACTGCATCCCGAATCCTAAATTGGAACAACGATATGTCAAGACGAAGAAAAATATTCAGGTGGGTAAACATTATTTTAATGATCTACGGCCTGGCAGGCATTGCCATTTTTTACCTGCAGGATTATATCTTATTCCACCCCGAGAAACTGGCAAAAGATCAGCCCTATCAATTCACGATTCCCCATGAAGAATTAAATATTCCGTTTAATGACCAGTCTAATATCAGTATTGTTCAGTTTACCACTACCACCGCACCAAAAGGCGTAGTACTGTATTTTCACGGCAATAAAAAAAACATCGCACGTTTTGCAAAGTTTGCCCCCAATTTTACCGGCAATGGTTATGAGGTCTGGATGATTGACTATCCGGGTTACGGTAAAAGTACCGGCCCGCTAACGGAACAGCGCCTATACGATTTTGCAGAACAGTTGTATGTACTGGCAGCCAGCCGTTTTGCCAAAGACAGTATTGTTATTTATGGCAAAAGTTTAGGGTCTGGTATTGCCGCCTGGCTGGCTTCCAGGAAGAACTGCCAGCAGCTGATACTGGAAACGCCTTACTATTCCATCACGTCTTTGTGTAAACGCTATTTTCCCATCTATCCTGTGGAACGGATGATCCATTATAAAATACCTTCTTACCAGTACCTGCAACGGGTATTGGTGCCTGTTACTATCTTTCATGGCACATCAGACTGGATAATACCTTACAGCAATGCGGAAAAATTACAATCTTCCTTAAAGCCCGGTGATTTGTTTATTACAATTGAGGGCGGCAGTCACAACAACCTGAACGACTATCCCCTGTTTCATCAAAAGCTTGATTCTTTGCTGAAGAATCCTTAAAAAGATTTATAATGCCCGTAAGTATACGTGTTATTAGTACGCGGTTACTGATTATTAAAACCACAACAGCGACTGAGCGGTCCCTGTCGTCACTAATGTCCTGCGACTGACGACTAAAGATTCAAGCCTGTCACACGGGCACCACGTTTGCACTTTTATTTTTCCTGATGTTTTCGGGCACAGCCAGGATAATTTCTTCCTTGAGGGCTTCTATCAGCCGCTTTTTTACGAAATCGCGGTGTACCACAATGCTTACTTCGCGCATGGGCGCCGGCTTTTTAAAATGGCGGATTTGCTGCAATTGCTTTGCACTCATATCTAAAGTAGTCAGCTCCGGCAAAATAGTAATACCGTCATTGAGTTCTACCATACGCCGCAGGGTTTCAATGCTGCCTGCTTCATATTCAAAATGGCTGCTGAGCTCAGTTGACCGCCGCAGCTCACACAAGTTTACTATCTGCGACCTGAAACAATGGCCTTCTTCCATCAGCCACAACTTATTGGGGTCAATATCCTGCGGCAATACATAGGTTTTTTGGTAAGCACTGTTCTTCCTGGAAATATAGGCCAGCAACTCTTCGTAAAATAATACATATTCCTTAATCCCTTTTTCCTGCAGCGGCGTTACCAGTATGCCCACATCAATACGGCCTTCGCGCAGCCGTTGTACAATGTACTCCGTCATCATTTCATTGACTATCAGTTTTACCTGCGGGTATTTTTTATTGAACCCCTGTACAAACAAAGGCAGCAGGTAAGGTGCCAGCGTAGGTATGATGCCAATCCGCAGCTCCCCCGACATGACGCCATTTTTTGCCTGGGTAATATCCAACATAACCGATTTTTCAGCCAGTATTTTTTTTGCCTGTTCAATAATTTCTCTGCCAGCTTCCGTAGGTATTACTGGTTGTTTGCTCCGGTCAAATATTTTTAAACCCAGCTCTTCTTCCAGCTTTTGCACCTGCATGCTTAAGGTGGGTTGGGTAACAAAACAAAGCTGGGCCGCCGTGGCAAAGTGCCGGCAATTATCTAGGGCTACTATATATTCCAGTTGGGTAAAGGTCATGATATAGCTTTAATCTATTAGCTTATAAAATTAATCAATTAGTTTTATAAATATAAATGATGAAATTTGCTTTACTGATAGCGTGAGAAGATGTACAAATAAAAAGGCCTGGATATTAAAGAAGCACAACTTTTTAACATACTAAGAAAGACCTATACATTACAAAATCCCGCTACCATGGCGGGATTTTTTTTTATTTAAACTAATCACCGCCACCACAACCACCGCAACTGCCTCCACCTCCATCGCCACCACAACTGCTGCTGCCTCCGCTGCAACTACTTCCTGCAGCATCCGTTCCAAACCGGCGTTCCAGCGGGCCGTATGCGCTGAATACGGAAGCCAGTAAAAATCCTTCTGCAAAACCTGCAATAGAAGGCGTACCATTTATAACAAATTCATTCACGAGGGAATCTTGATAACCCTTGTCCTGCAATAGCCGCTCTTTAAATAAGGCTTCCGCTTTTCTAAATAGCAGACTTTTGGTTGACAGCCATTTTATCACAATACCTAAAAATACAGTCAGCACAATCACTTCAACAAGCAGGAAACCAACAGGTCGCTGATGATATAGACCCTGGATCATTCTTAATCCACCCATAACAATTAGTGCAGCATACAATATTCCTGTGACTGAAAAACGGGTTGCAGGGTTTATAGTAGCTGCTAAATTCTCCAATGCCGGGTGATCAAACAATTCTTCCCGGTACCATCTTACAGTTATTTCTTCATAATTTATAGTGCTTCCATTGGGCTCTTTCAGCAATGCTTCAATGAATGGGTTTTGCTCTTCTGCGCTGGCTATATAATGGTCACTAAATATCACCATTCGCTTATCGTTGTTTACTGTAAGCAAATTCCTTCGTATCAAATCTACAATAGCCGTCTGTATAGCCCGGTGCCTGCCATGTAAAAACTTTGCTATCTGGAAAACAGTAACATCTACCGGAAAACTATCAGCCTTTATTTGCTTAACCTGCTTTTCCCTTTCCTGCTGAATCAGTATATAAGCAGCAATAAGCGTTACACCAAACAGGAAGTAAAATACCAGGAATGCGGGGCCGGTCAGGTGAAAAGGAGACAGCGTTCCATAAATAAAACCAGTAAATAAAAAGGGCAGCGCCAGTAAAGCCGCTACCCATTTTTTAATATTGTTTCGGGTTGTAGATGCCGGTATATCAATTACGGCGGCATTCAATACTGGCCGCGGCCATATATCAGTTGGCGGGGCCATACCAAATATGTTTTCATACAGATTGAGGGTCTCTTTATACCACTCTTCATGTTTATGATCTTCATCGCGCCCACCTTTTGAAGGGTGATGGTGTATTTCCTTGCCGAGGGTATTTTTACAAAAGTCAATCCAGTAAGATGTTGTATAAGTAAGATGCAGGTGCCAGGCTTCGTCAACTACTTTTGATGGGGAAGCACCGTTTTCTGCGATACAACAGAGGAATATAAATTTTTTGTATTCTTCCGTTACTCTTTTTGTGAAACCGGGGGACCAGTTTTGCAAAACAGCCAGTTTCCGGGAAAAGTTCATGACTGCGCCTGCTTCGTCAAGGGGAAAGTTTTGTATGTTAATCCAAAGGTTACTGTGTTGTTTTACATTCATATTTATGATGTAAAATTATACCTGATTTTCATTTACGGAAATAATCTCCATATTAAATAATTGTTATCGTCCGCATAGATTTCCCATACCCACCTTTCCTGTACACTGCTTTTATGAAGCAAATGTCATTTTTTACATAAGCGCAACACACTCAACTGAAATTAAGATCCCTGCCGGAAAGGGCATTACCTGCGGTGTACTTCTGGCGGGCGCATTTTCCGGAAAAACCGCTGCATACACTTTATTTAACGTAGCAAAGTCGTTTCCCGTAACCATAAACACCGTAGTTTTTACAATTTTATCCATGCTGCTCCCCAGTTCTTCCAAAATTATTTTTATGTTCAGAAAAGATTGCATGGCCTGTTCCTCAAAGCTGTCACTGAGTTTTCCTGTAGTGGGATGAAAACCCGTAGTACCAGAAATAAATACAAGTTCATCTGCAATAACGGCTTGTGGAAACACTTCCGTCATCCGGGGAACCTTTGCCGTATTAAAGTTTTTTCTGGCAGTCATCTCAAATTTTTTTGATAAAAAATCCCTGTTGTCCATCACAAAATTGATACTGATTCTGATGACCTGCTTATTCTTCCAGGGTTACTTTATTCTTACCTACTTTTAGTTTGTACCCAACGCCTACTTTCAGCGCATAATTTTCTTTACTGTGGCTTACCGGAAAATTGTAGCAGACCGGGTAATCATATTCTTTTACAATGTCCGCTATTATCTCATACACAGTTTTACCAAAAGGCCGGTCTGTATCCGTTGTATCAGAAAATCCGCCAATAATCAGGCCCGCCAGCTTCTGCAGTTTACCGCTCCGTTTTAATTGGTACATCATCCGGTCTATTTTATACAATAGTTCCCCTGTGTCTTCAATAAACAAAATCCGGCCTTTTGTTTTTGCTGCTGATGAAGTACCAATCAAATGAGACAGCAATGTAAGGTTTCCACCTACCAGTTCACCTACTGCTTCTCCCCGCCGGTTGTTCTCATGCACTGCGCATTCATATTTAGCCTTCTTTCCCTCCAGCGCATTTTTTAACGAGAGGATGAATTCATTCACTGCACCGCCTTCGTTGAACGCGGCTGCCATAGGCGCATGCAGCGTGGCAATTTTGTAATTACTGTACACATGTTCATGCAGTACCGTTATATCACTGAAACCGATAATCCATTTTGGCTTCTTTTTAAACAGTGTAAAATCCAGCTGGTCAATTATACGACCCAGGCCATAGCCGCCACGGCCACACAGTATGGCATTGATACTATCATCATCCAGCATGGCCTGCAGTTCATCAGCCCTTTCTTCATCACTGCCAGAAAAATAATTGGTGGAACTGCTGCCGAGTGTTTTGCCCACCATTACATTGTAGCCCCATTCATGCAGGGTATCAATACAGGTCTGCGCTTTGTCTGCAGCCATAAAACCTGCCGGGCAGGTAATGCCAATGGTATCGCCTTTTTGCAGATACGGGGGTAGGTTGGTCATACTTTTATTTTAATGCAGCCGGTTTTTTTATTTCCTGCTGCTGAATTTCTTTTAAACTTACGGAATCCGGCTTTACTTCCAGCCGGTGGCGTACACCACATTTGAGGGCATAATTGTTTTTCTGGTGCCCTACCGGAAAATCAAAACATACCGGGTAAGTGTAACCGGATATTTTTTCCAGTACAATATCCTGCAAATTTTTTCCAAAAGTATCGTTTAAGTCGTCTTCCGGCTTTATTTTAAAACCACCTATTACCAAACCCGCCAGGCTGGCCAGTTTGCCCGTCCGTTTTAAACTCCAGAACATGCGGTCAATACTATACAGGTACTCGCCGGTATCTTCTGCAAACAAAATTTTACCCGCTGTTGTAATATCAGATTTACTACCCGCCAATGATTCCAGGGTTTTTAAATTGCCGCCTACCAGTAAGCCTTCCCCCCTACCAATTTTATTTTTTTCATTGGGCGTAACCGCATATTTCATTTTTTCGCCCAGCAGGGCCTGCTTAATGGAAAGAATAGAATCAATCTGGACAGGTTCTGCTTTGCTCCAATCGTCCGGAAAGCTATTACACATTTTTGAGTGAATAGTAGCAATGCCATAATTGCGGTTAAGGTGTGAGTGAATAACCGTTATATCACTGAAACCAATTATCCATTTTGGGTGCTGTTGCAGCCTGCTGAAATTGAGTTTGTCAATGATGCGGACCGCACCATAACCACCCCGTGCACACATAATGGCTTTAACTGAGGTATCATCCATCATCTGTTGCAGATCTGCCGCTCTTTCTTCATCGGTTCCGCCAAAGGTAAAATCACGTTGGCCAATTGTAGTACCCACTTTCACGGTAAAACCCCAGTTCTGCATCTGCTGTATTGCAGGCTGTATATCCTGCAAGGTTATATAGCCTGCCGGGCTGGTAATGCCAATGGTATCGCCCGGCTGGAGGTACCGGGGTACCAGCATGGCGTTGCCTGCATCATCAAGATCATTGTTGCCTGCTCCTATTGCCGGAAGGGCGGCGCCTGCGGCAACTATAGCAGAAAAAAAATGTTTACGCTTCATGCATTAAAGTTATCGGAAATCAACCATTTTGGCGTTGGTTGCAATTAAGGTATTTTTGCAGCCCGGCGATGCCCAACGCGATGTAGTACAAGTGGGTGCGACTCAACGGCAGCTCAATAGTAGTTCATCGGTCCGGAATAAAAGAAAGACAATATTATAATGAAAGATTTTAGAAGAATACTGGTTACCGCCGCCCTGCCTTACGCCAACGGGCCCGTGCACATTGGCCACCTGGCCGGCTGTTATATACCGGCTGATATTTATGTACGCTACCAGCGGGCGCAGCAACGCGATGTAAAATTTGTGGGCGGCAGCGATGAACATGGTGTACCCATAACCATCCGCGCCATGAAAGAAGGAATAACCCCGCAGCAGGTGGTAGATAAATACCATGCACTGATTAAAGAAAGCCTGCACCAGATGGGTATTTCATTTGATATCTATTCCCGTACATCCAATAAAGTACACCACGATACCGCCGCCGCTTTTTTTAAGCGTTTGTATGATGATGGACTGTTTGAAGAAAAAGAAACCGAGCAATATTATGACGAACAGGCAAAAACCTTTTTGGCCGACCGTTATATTATTGGCACCTGCCCGGTATGCGCTAACCCCAATGCTTACGGAGACCAGTGCGAAAAATGCGGTTCTACGCTTAGCCCGGATATACTGATTAACCCGCACAGCGCTTTAAGCGATGCCGTGCCGGTAAAAAAGAAAACAAAACACTGGTATTTTCCGCTGCAGACCTATGAACCCTTTCTGAAAGAATGGATCATTGAAGGCCATAAAGACTGGAAGAATAACGTATACGGGCAGTGTAAAAGCTGGCTCGACAATGGCCTGCAGTCCAGGGCAATGACGCGTGACAGTAACTGGGGTATCAAAGTACCCCTGCCCGATGCAGAGGGAAAAGTTTTGTATGTATGGTTTGATGCGCCCATCGGTTACATCTCCGCTACCAAAGAACTTACTGAGCAATGGGCCGATTACTGGTGTAAGGAAGATACCAAGCTGGTGCATTTTATTGGTAAAGACAATATTGTATTCCATTGTATCATTTTTCCGGCCATGCTAAAAGCACATGGCAACTTTGTGTTGCCGGAAAATGTACCGGCCAATGAATTTTTAAATATTGAAGGCGAGAAAGTATCTACCAGCCGTAACTGGGCAGTCTGGGTGAATGACTACCTGCAGGATTTTCCTGATCAGCAGGATACCCTCCGTTTTGTTCTCATCTCCAATGCGCCGGAAACAAAAGACAATGATTTTACCTGGAAGGATTTCCAGGACAGGACCAATAATGAACTGGTAGCGATCTTTGGCAATTTTGTCAACCGCGCCTTTGTGCTGATGCATAAATTGTGTAACGGTAAAGTACCGCCGCTGCATACTAATAGCCTGGATGATAAAGATGCCGGCATATTAAAAGATATAAAAGAAGCAGCCATAAAAACGGGCAGCCTGCTGGAAGAATACAAATTCCGCGACGCCCTGTTTGAAGTAATTGACCTGGCCAGAAAAGGCAATAAATACATGCAGGACAAAGAGCCGTGGATTGTGGCAAAGCGCCTCCAGGAAAATCCACAGGCACAGGAACTTATTGATAACTGCCTGCACATATGTTTGCAGTTAACAGCCAACCTGGCGGTTCTTATCAATCCTTTTTTACCTGTCACCGCCAAGAAAATGCTGTACATGATGAAGGTGGTAGATAAAATGCTGGAATGGCAAAATGCCGGTAAAACCAATTTGCTTAGCACGGGCTACAGCTTGCGCGAACCGCAGTTGCTGTTCCGGAAAATTGAGGACGCAGAAATTACTGTACAAGTGGAAAAACTGAATAATAACAAGATTATGTCGGAAGCAGAAAAACAACAAACACAAACTGCCGCAACATTGGCTGCAGGCACGCCGCCTGCTATTAAATCAACCATTGAATTTGATGATTTTGCTAAAATTGATTTAAAGGTGGGGACTATTGTGAGCGCTGAAAAAGTAGCCAAGGCAGATAAATTATTAAAGCTGGAAGTAGACCTGGGGTTTGAAAAAAGAACAATTGTATCTGGCATTGCGCTCCATTTTAAACCGGAAGAGATTACTGGCAAGCAGGTAGTGGTAGTTGCCAACCTTGCCCCGCGCAAAATGCGTGGCATTGAAAGTAACGGCATGATACTGATGGCCGAAGATGCTGCCGGTAAATTACATTTTGTTAATCCTGATAATAAGGTAAATGAAGGTTCAGGCGTAAGCTAACCTATCAAATTGACAAACAAAGCAGCTATATCGGGGTGTAGAAATAACTGCGCATACCGGTATGGTATGTTAACTGGTGATATAGCATTCGCGTGATTTTAAAAAAAACTCATATGAAAATTGGATTTATTGGTTTAGGCAGCCTGGGTACACCTATTGCTATCAACATTAAAGATAGCGGCCACGAATTGTATGTGTACAACCGCACCGCTGCCAAAGCAGTACCGCTTGCTGCTAAAGGCGCCATTGTGTGCAATACCATTGCTGAGCTGGCGAAACAATGCACGGTTGTTTTTACCATTGTGTCTGATGATGCCGCTTTAAAAAGTATCAGTGAAGGAGAAGATGGACTAATAGCGCATCTTGTTGCAGACAGCATTCATGTTTCCATGAGTACCATTCTTCCGCAAACTGCGCTTGAACTGGCTGCGGCGCATAAAAAGAAAGGGCAATACTACCTGGCTGCACCGGTTTTTGGCAGACCGGAAGCCGCCGCCGCAAAAAAATTGAATTTTGTTGTGTCGGGTGACACGGAGATCAGAAATAAAATTGAACCGTTGCTAAAAGACGCTGGCGCTGCTGGTGTGTTTGATTTTGGCGATACTTTTACTGCCGCAAATACCGTGAAGCTTTGCGGCAATTTTCTGATTGCTTCGGCCCTTGAAGCAATTGGTGAAAGCGCTGCCCTGGCCAACAAGAGTGGGGTGGATGCAACAGCCATGTGGCAGATGTTTTCTCAAACCCTGTTCAATACCCCGCTTTACCAGAATTACAGCAATATTATTATACAGCAAAGATTTGAGCCGGCAGCTTTTACCGCAAAGCTCGGCTTAAAAGACATGAACCTGGTGCTGCAGCAGGCCGCATCCGTTCAACAAAAAATGCCATTTGCCGGCCTGCTAAAGGATAACATGCAGCAACTGGTTAATAATGGCAAAGATCAGATTGACTGGAGTGCTGTATCGCAGGGCGGCCAGATAGAATGCTGATTTGCGGCGGTAAGCGCGCCTTAACAGTTTAATCATGTCTCTACCCTTATAAAAATCTGCTTTCCATTCGTTATGATGGAAAAGATATTTATACTACCTTCGACCTAAATAGTTGTTTAACTAACTAATTTTGCTGTATGTCTAAGCGAATCATTAAAAAAATAGCCGTTTTAGGAAGTGGTGTTATGGGAAGCCGCATTGCCTGCCATTTTGCAGGGATAGGCCTGCAGGTATTGCTGTTGGATATCGCCTCAAAAGAACTTACCCCCTCGGAAACTGCCAAAGGCGCCACACTTGATCATCCTGCGGTGAAAAACAGGATAGTCAATGAAGCCCTTACAGCAGCGGTGAAATCGAGCCCTTCCCCGGTCTATCACAAAGACGTTATCAAAAAAATAAAGACCGGCAACTTCACTGACAATATGAAAGATATTGCCGGTTGCGACTGGATCATTGAAGTTGTTGTAGAAAGGTTAGACATCAAGCAATCTGTATTTACAGAAGTTGAAAAATACCGCAAGCCCGGTACATTAATTACATCCAACACATCCGGCATTCCCATACACATGATGGCAGAAGGCCGGAGTGATGATTTTAAAAAGCATTTTTGCGGCACTCATTTTTTTAATCCGCCGCGCTACCTGCGTTTATTGGAAATTATACCTACTCCGCATACAGATCCTGCAGTTGTTGATTTCTTAATGCATTATGGCGATTTATACCTCGGCAAAACCACTGTTTTGTGTAAAGATACTCCTGCGTTTATTGCTAACCGTATTGGCGTATATGGCATCATGGCCATTTTTGGTTTGGTAGAAAAAATGGGATTAACCATTGATGAAGTGGACGCGCTGACCGGCCCCATTATAGGCCGTCCAAAATCAGCCACTTTCAGAACCGCTGATGTAGTGGGTATAGATACACTGGTTAAAGTTGCCAAAGGAGTAGCCGACAATTGCCCCGCTGATGAACAGCGTGCTGCATTTGCTATTCCCGCCTGGCTGGAAAAAGTAGTGGAAAATAAATGGCTGGGCGATAAAACGGGCCAGGGATTTTTTAAGAAAACCAAGGGTGCAGGCGGAGAAAAAGAAATTCTTACCCTTAACCTGCAAACACTGGAATATGGGCCCCGCGTAAAACCCAAATTTGCAACAGTAGAAGCTGCCAAACCCATTGAAGATTTAAACACAAGACTGAAATCATTGTGTGCCGGCCAGGACAAGGCGGGAGAATTTTACCGCAATTTTCATTACGGCTTATTTTCTTATATTTCTCACCGGATACCCGAAATAAGTGACGAAATCTATCGCGTAGATGATGCCATGATGGCCGGCTTTGGCTGGGAGATTGGCGCTTTTGAAAGCTGGGATGTGCTGGGTGTGGCCAAAACAACGGAAGCCATGAAGAAAGCAGGCTATACCGTTGCGCCATGGATAGATGAAATGATTGCCAGCGGCACAAAAACTTTTTATACAGTAGCCAACGGTAAGCGGCTGTACTACGACGTTACTTCAAAAACATACAAGGCTTTGCCGGGTGCTGATGCATTTATCGTGATGAAAAATTTTGAAAACGAAACGGTATGGAAAAATAGTGCCTGCCGCACTTACCATTTGGGCGATGATACACTGGGACTGGAATGGTATACAAAAATGGGTAGTATTGGAGGTGAAGTGCTGGAAGGCATTCAAAAATCAATTGCACTGGCCGAAGAAAAATACAAAGGTTTGGTAATTGCCAATGAAGGTGCCAACTTTTCTGCCGGCGCCAATGTGGGAATGATTTTTATGCTGGCCATTGAGCAGGAATACGACGAACTGGATATGGCCATCCGATTATTTCAAAATACTATGATGCGTGCACGTTATTCCGCGGTACCGGTAGTAGTGGCACCACACGCACTTACACTGGGTGGCGCCTGTGAGCTGAGCCTGCACAGCGATAAGGTTTGTGCCGCAGCAGAAACTTATATTGGATTGGTAGAACTGGGTGTGGGCCTCATACCCGGCGGTGGTGGCACTAAAGAATTCACCTTGCGTGCAGCAGATGAAATGCATGAAGATGAGCCCGAAACCATTACGCTTAAAAACCGTTTTTTAAATATTGCTACTGCTAAAGTTGCCACGTCTGCAATGGAAGGTTTTGACTTGGGTATTTTAAGAAAAGGACAGGATGAAATAAGCATGAACCAGGGCCGAAGAATTGCGGATGCTAAGAAAGCTGTTATTGAAATATTTGATGCCGGTTATACCCAGCCCGTACAGCGCAGCGATATTAAAGTGCTGGGCCGTTCTGCACTGGGTGCGCTTTATGCCGGTATTAACGGTATGAAAGTAGCCAATTACGCTACTGCACATGATAGCCTGGTAGCAAAAAAACTGGCGTATGTTATGTGTGGCGGTGATCTGAGTGAACCAACGCTGGTAACAGAACAATATCTGCTTGATCTTGAGCGCGAAGCATTTCTTAGTTTAACCGGCGAAAAGAAAACACTGGAAAGAATACAGAGCGTGCTGAAAGCTGGCAAGCCGGTGAGAAATTAGTAGGTGTCTGAACTGAGGTTTTGGGAGTAATGAGATGTTGAGGATATTAATAAAATGGGCGAAGCCGAACTCATACCAGGTACAAAACAAATCATCATTCATTCCACCTTATTTTTTTATGGTGAAGCAGTGAACGATGCACTGGCGGCACAGATAGCAAAAGATATTGCTGATCACTGGAATGATCCGAAAGCAACTGTGCGTATCAACCATATTTTATACACAGTTATTTTTAATATAGAAGGCATCTGGAGTAAATCATTAACTCCGGATATGATTTTTGACAATGCCAATGCGCGCAATAATTATTTCCGGATAGAAGAATATTCCATGAACGATATTTCATTTGTTGATGGATTACCCTGCAACACCGGGTATTTTAAATTGGCCAACCTGCTTAATAACTCCACCACTGCTGCACATGAATATGGTCACACGCTTGGCCTTGCACACCCGGAGGTACTGGATATCCGTGGCAAAGGGCAACCGGGCATTATGTACCCGCGGGGTACTGTTTGCGACTCCGAATTTCATTATGATCCGCTGGCAGCACCCGGTGCCAAAGGCGGTACGCTTAACCCCTTTACGAGAAAGGTTTTGCAGGCCGATATTGACTTACTGCAGCTTCACCGGTTGCCATTCAATACCAATGGCATGGCTGTTATCGGCAGCTTTTCCGCAGTCTTTCATGAAAACCATGCAGACTAAGCAACCATCCGTGAACAGGTTTTTCTTAACAAGGGCCTCCAGGGGGAAATCATTTACCGGTTAAACACGTTTTAATTCGTCCGTCTTTATTTTATGCCGGAATCTTCTTTTATAGCTATCTTCCGCATACAAATAAAATCTAATAACAGTGTCAGTCTTAACCTTACAAAACATCAGCAAATCTTATGGAAAAATACAGGCACTCAACAACCTGTCTTTTGACATACCACAGGGCTGCGTATTTGGCGTACTTGGCCCCAACGGAAGTGGCAAAACAACCTTACTCAGTATAATTCTTGATGTACTGAAAGCAGATGCCGGTAATTTTCTGTGGTTTGGCAACCCCGGATCTCCCGGGCAACGAAAAAAAATTGGATCATTGCTGGAAACACCCAACTTTTACCACTATCTCTCTGCAAGTAATAATCTAAAAATCACCCACAGCATCAGCGGCAGGGGCAGTATGACAGCTATTGACGATGTACTGCAAAAAGTAAAATTGTATGAACGCCGCAACAGCCGTTTCAGCACCTACAGCCTGGGTATGAAACAGCGCCTGGCCATTGCTGCGGCATTGCTGGGCGACCCGCAGGTACTGGTGCTGGATGAACCTACCAACGGGCTTGACCCGGTAGGCATAGCCGAAATAAGGGAACTGATGATAACATTGAATAAGCTGGGGCATACTATTATTATGGCAAGTCACCTGCTGGATGAAGTGGAAAAAGTTTGTACCCATGTAGCCATTCTTAAAAAAGGGCAACTGCTTACTACCGGCCACGTAAATGATGTGCTGGTAGATGATGACCTGGTAGAAATAAGCGCCGGTAATATGGAAGCGCTTACGGCCGCTATTCATGCATACAGAAATGATGCTATTGCTGTTACGCGTGAGGGAAACAACCTGCAGCTTATACTGCCAAAAGGTACAGCACGGCTGGATGAAATCAACAGCTATTGTTTCAGCAAGGGCATCACCCTGCATCACCTGCTCTTCAAAAAGAAAAGACTGGAAGCCAAATTCTTTGAACTCACTAACAACTAATCAAACAAACTCATTGCTGCATGTTTAATATAGCCAGAACCGAATGGTTAAAAATAAAAAAGTATCCCGCTTTCTGGTGGGTAATGGGCATTACCGCACTTACCTATCCCGGCATCAATTATATGTTTATTGCCGTTTATAAAGACATTACCCAACAACAGAGTTCTTCCGGGCAGATTGTAAAAGCACTTATTGGCAACCCGTTTTCCTTTCCGGAAGCATGGCGCACGGTAGCGTATTTCTCATCCCTGTTTGTATTTATTCCGTCTATTGTTATCATCCTGCTTATTACCAATGAATATACTTATAAAACAAACCGTCAGAATATTATAGACGGTTGGAGCCGAAAGGATTTTATGACGGGCAAGCTGATCGATGTGATCATTCTTTCCTCTATTGTTACTGCGCTCTATACACTGGTAGCGCTGATTATCGGGCTCACCAATACCAGCAATGCCGCTGCAGACAAATGGCACCTGGTCTATTATATCGGCCTGTTCTCCTTACAAACATTCTCACAGCTCTCCCTTGCTTTTATGGTAGGATTGCTGATCCGCAAGTCTTTTATAGCACTGGCCGTTTTTGCTTTCTATTTTATTATTGCGGAACCGCTTTCTGTAAACTTTCTAAAGTATAAATACAAAAATGGGATCGGCGAGTTTTTTCCGTTGGAAATATCTCACCGGCTTTTACCCAAGCCCGCTTTTATAGGTCGTATTAATGTAGAAGCGTATGAGGCCTCTTTAAAAGCAGTCAATGCGCATATTCTCTATACCATCTTATTAATAATAATTACCTGGGCATTTTGCTTCTGGATTAACAGCCGGAGGGATTTGTAATTTTTGTGCGATTCTTAACAGGATATTCCATTTCACTGCAGGGCACAGCAGTACTTTTGTAATGCCATTGCACTTTAAATAAAATTCGATGAAGAATAAATTTGCTATCCTGCTAACGACTATTCTCTTTTCACTGTTGGCTATAACTGCTGAAAGTCAAAACCTCTCTACGGTTATTAAAGTTCAGGCTATGGAAATGGCCAGGGCCGTACTGGCAAAAGACGTGGAGAAACTGGTGCTGTATATGCCCCCCAAACTAGTGGCCGATGGCGGAGGCAAGGAAAAAATGCTGGTTGCCAGGGACAGCCTGAATAAATACATGAAACAATTTGGCGCAGAAATAAAAAAAGTCACCATTGGCGATCCAGGAAAAATCATCACGTATAAAAATCAATTGCAGGCCACGGTTCCGCAGACAACGGAAGTGAAATTTATGGCGGCAAAAGTAATTATTGAGAGTACGCTTATTGCTGTTTCGGAAGACAAGGGCCTCCATTGGTATTTTGTGGATACCAGTATTTACAGGGGAGAAAAAATAAAATCTTCTTTACCTGATTTAAGCCCCGAACTGGTGGTACCACCCATGAAGCAGCCGAAGATTGTCGCGGATGAATAACCGGCTTAAATGCCGGAAACTACCTGATAAATATGTTTAGCCGTAAGCGTGATACATGATCTTTAGCGGATCAGTTCATTGCGGCTTATTCTTTTCTACCCTGTAAAACGGTTTTGCCGGCCACTGAATGGGTTGTTTGGATCAAGTGGGTTGCTTCCGGGTCAGCTCATTAACTGCTGCTTCAATGGAAGGAAAAATAAAATTAAACCCGGCGCTCCTTATTTTACTGGCTGCTACAGTAGCACTTTTTAGTATTTCAATGCTAAGTTCTCCCAATATAATTTTTAATGCTACGGAAGGCACATGTACAGGAATATAAAAACTACCCTTTATTGCTTTTGCCAGTTGTAATGTGAGTTCCTTGTTACTGACAGGTTTGGGCGCCACTGCATTGTACGCTCCTTCCATTTTTTCATCTTCAAGGGCCTGCAGGTACATGCGGCAGAGATCATCAATATGTATCCAGCTGATAATTTGTTTCCCGTTGCCCAGTATAGATGCAATTCCAAAATGCAATGGCTTTATAAATTCTTTTAGCGCACCGCCTTCTTTACTGAGTACTATCCCAGTTCTTAACTTTACAAGCCGTTTCCCCATCAGCGCTACAGGCGCAATACTTTCTTCCCACAGCCGGCAGGTTTCTCCTAAAAATCCAGGATCCGCAGCATCGGCTTCGGTAAAAGGATTTGGATTCGGGATGACGGGGTCTGCCCCATACCAGCCAATGGCCGAAGCGCTGATAACGGCTTTCACCTGGTTACTGTTTTCATGTAAAGCTTTTACCAGCAGGGCAGAACTTTGTGTGCGGCTTTCAGCGATTTCCCTTTTTCTTTTTGCACTCCAGCGTTTATCTGCCACAGCAGCCCCGGCCAGGTGAATAATATAATCTGCTTTTTTTATGGCCGGTAAGTCAATTGTTTGCGCAGCTACATCCCATGCAGCATAGGACAGGCCTTTTTCCGTTGCTTTTTTTTCTGACGCCTTACCACGCGTAACAATAATAACATCATATCCTTTCTGTAGCAGCAGTGTACTAAGTGCCCTTCCTATTAAACCAGTACCCCCGGTAATCAAAACTGTTGGCATAATTATCTACTGTTTTTATGAATGTTATAAGATGTTTTAATACTTACAAGCACGACACATTGAGGTTTTATATGGTCGGCGATGAGCGGTCAGTTTGACGACAAATTTTGTATATGCCGTCCGTGCAACCTGAGTAACACCTACGAATCTTATATGCCTGGCCCCGCTCCTAAGCTCTCTTTATGTAACAGCCCATGCCGCAGAAGGTTTTCCGGCAATCAAAATTGCTGCGCATAAACGGATACCAAGTGTAATGCCGGCGGCCGGCCTGCAGTACAGATAAAAGTAGAGCATCCACTACAACCAATAGTTCATCCTCTATATTAAATTCATACGCTCCTCTATTTTTTTCAGCCATTTATAGGTCCATCTTTGTATAGCTAAACAAATTAACCAATATCCTGACAAACCGCTTAAACCCTAAACCAGGCAAACACCCCTAACCATAAACCAGGTAAATAGCCCCTGACCCTAAACCAATACCTTATCTTATGAAAACTTTAAATAACCCTTACTAGGATACCGTTAACCGTACGAAAACCTTGTACTAAAATTCAATCCCTTACCTGCACCCTTTAAAAGAATCAACCAATTTAATCAAATTCAACACTTCCAGTATGAAAAACCTGTCTCAACCAATCCGTACCCAGTCTGTCCCTGCCGCTGCGGGTATTTCTACTTCACTGTATGAATTGGTAAGAAAATTACAAGCCAGTCTTTTACCACAGACCACCGTAAGAAAAAGCTTTATTATTAACGACGTTAACAAATCAGTGAATGTGCCGGCAGAAGAAAATGCACTTGCTTATATCATTGGCAACCTGCTCAGTCACGCTGTTTACAGAACCACCGAATGCTGCATCCGGGTTGAAACCGAATTTATTGCCGGCCAGCACCAGGTACGTATCCGCAACAATGGGGCATTTGCTTATAGCAGCTATATGCACAGCCTTGTACATTTTGTTGATGTAGCCCGTAAACTGGGCGGTAACATTGGGCTGGAAACGGAAGAAAACAGTGGTGTTACAGTCATTTACTCTCTGGCCAGGAATGCAGCCTGACCCTGCTTTTAATTTATTAATATTTAATCCGGCTATAAAAGGTTTTTTCTTACCTTAATTAATGCCTTTTCCAAAACGACTGCTGTTGTTTCTCTTTTGTGCCGGTATTCAATTTTCTTTGCTTGCTCAAAGAGCAAAGTATACTGACATCGATGTAGGTTTTAACCCGAAAATTGCCGGGAATATACATAACCGCATCCATGTCTGGAGTGCGTCCGCAGAACATCCCTTTCCCGGAAAAGGTGATATAACACTTACCCTGCATATTTACTCGCTGGAGCTGCAACCGGAAACAGAAAAAAAAATTCCCCTGGGTAAAATAAAATACTGGGGTATGGACTTCCAGTTTACAGACAGCTGCTATTACGCCAATCTTGTGTATTTCTCAGATACCAGGAAAAACCTGCTCCTTAAAATTGATGCTGCCGGCAACATTACAGATGTTTCTTCCACGCCCCGCTTATGGATAAGAGCCCGTCCGTTCGAAGAAAGAAACAGGAATTATACAGTGCTGCGTAAAAAAAGCAGTTTGTTTGCTGTAAAGGTGCAGCAGTCAAATACCCGCGATAGTTTTGAAACTACCACCACGGTTCCTCAGCCCGGTGAACATATCATCATTAACAAGATAGATACGTTGGAAACCATCGAGCAGTCTTATTCATCTGCCAATACCAACTTCCACAACCCGCTTTTGGCGGTAACAGATACCAGTATTATAGTAGCAGCCATAGCAGACCGTGAGTTAACCAAAAAAAACAATAGCAACAGTACCCGATTAAGTTCATTGCTATTCCTGGTAAGGCTTGACAGTAATCTTGCCGAAACAGGTGGTCCGCCAAACCTGTTAAAACTTTCAGCAGGCAATAAAGATGAAGTGTACATACCCTTTCGTATTTTTCTGCTGGGCGATAATGTTTTACTAACCAGCAGGGGCTTATACAACAGGGGACTTGTAAATTACTACAGCGAACGATCCACCGGCCTCAATAACCGGCCCCAGCGTGTCATATACAATTCCTTTTTCACCAACTCCATGAAATTTCTATTGCTGGACAGAAAAAACAATGTGTTGAAAGATACCCTCATTGAAAATAAATTCAGCAATGGCAGTACACAATGGGATAAATTTTTTACGGATGAAACCGCCAATCAACTTGACTTTTTCTGTTCAAGAAAGTACAAAGCCTCCAAAAGCGGTATCACCCGTTTCAGTATTAACAGGGAAGGAGTAATAACAGAAGCTGAAATGATAGTGGACGTACGTTTTGACTATAATACAGGCGAAGCTAAATTAGTAAACCCGGGTATTTTATTAATACCCTTTACTTATAAGCGAAAAAGAGGTTTGTTAAGACTGGATTATCAACCTGATGAATAAACTATAAGCGGACCTGCGTCTAAAATTACAGGATGCCACCGTTGAAAAAAATTAAAGTCCGCAAAAAAGCCCTCACGGGAGAAACCGGGAGGGCTAACAACTATCCTTTTAAAGGATACAACAACTAAAAACTGCTATAAAACACAACTGACATTAATCAAGTTTTTTTCCATCCAGGAAGGTATTGAGGGTACTTATCTTACCGTTATTATTTTCATCAGCCTTTACTTCCAGGTTACTATAAAAATTTTCTGCAGGACTAACGGTGTTGTACAGTTCTAAATTGCGGCGGATGTAAGCCGGCACAGTTTCAAACTCATTGCTTGTATCGGCTGCATTTACGTTGAACGACAGATTACGTAATTTCTGTATTCGTTCTGCAGCGCGAAGTTTTTGTTCCTCTGCTTCGTCCCGCATCGCGGGGTCTTCTGCAGCAAACATTTCAGCGTGATGAGCATGTGGCGCCCGAGGCGCATCCGCCGCTTTAGAAACTTCATCTTTAATTACCAGCTGCATGTCGAAAGAAGGTTCTTCTTCTTTTTGAACCGACGGTTGAACCGGCAACTCTTGCAAGACGGGTTGTTTCACAGGAGGAGTCATTTGATCAGGAGAGCAGGAATTATCTGCCGTCCGCGGTTCGGCATAAATATTGGAAGGCTTGGCCAAGTATCCTCCACGCACTGCAGATGCGGGAGAATTATTTACAGTAGATACTGATTGTTTATTGTTGTTTTCAGGGAAGGTTTCAGCTGACGGAATTACAATAGCTGCTGATGGCTGCGAATATACCAACTCCATATATGTTGGCGCTTCTTTATTCTCCACAGAATGCACGGGATTGTCCACAGTAGTTTTACTGACTGCGCTATTCGTAAAGTTACCGGCAGGAATTATTACGTGTGCTGCAGGCTCCTCGTCTACCAGCACTGGCTGCAATGTTTCTTTTAATACAGTCTGCGCAAGCGGTTGTTCTTTTATTAATGCAACAATTTCTTTTTGCACTTCAATAGTTTCTGCCATATCATCTGCCCGCTCATCAACAGGCAATGCAAATTGTTTGGCAGGCACCGGTTGTTCTTTTTTTGTTTCCAGCACCATCACAATTTTCTCTTCTTTTTTCGGTGCTTCTTTTTTTGCTATTGGCTTGGTAAACGGATCTTTATATTCGAAACCAGTGGCAATTAAGGTTATACCTATTTTATCGCCCAGGCTGGCATCATACCCCAATCCCAGTATTACATCGGTTCCTTCTCCTGCACGGCTCAGCAGGTAATTCTGAATAATTTCCACTTCATCCATGGTAAATTCATGATCACCTTCGGAAGAATTAATATTAATCAGTATCCATTTAGCACCGCTGATGTCATTATCGTTCAGCAACGGTGAATTCAATGCTTCTTCAATGGCTTTCTGTGCCCTGTCTTCTCCGTCTGCCACCGCATTACCCAGTATGGCCACACCACCATTTTTCATTACAGTGCAAACATCTGCAAAGTCAACATTTATCTGGCCTGTGCTGTTGATTACATCGGTAATACATTTGGCAGCAGTTGCCAGCACATTGTCTGCCTTGGCAAATGCATCTTTCATTTTAAGGTTACCAAACTGGTGACGCAATTTATCATTGCTTATTACCAGCAGGGTATCTACGTACTGCTTCATAGCACGTATGCCTTCTTCTGCCTGTAACTGGCGCTTCCTTCCTTCATAGGAAAAAGGCGTTGTTACAATACCAACGGTCAGGATGCTCAGGTCTTTACAGATTTTTGCAATGATTGGGCCACCGCCGGTACCGGTACCGCCACCCATACCCACGGTTATAAACGCCATTTTGGTATTTACTTCCAGGATGCGCTTAATCTCTTCCAGGCTTTCTTCACAGGCCTGTTTACCAATTTCAGGATTAGCGCCGGCACCCAAACCCTGCGTAAGGTGTGGCCCCAGCTGAATCTTATTAGGTACATTGCTTTGTGCAATAGCCTGTGCGTCTGTATTACAAATGATAAAGTTGACGCCTTCAATACTCTGGCTGAACATGTGGTTTACTGCATTACTGCCCCCGCCCCCAACACCTATTACTTTAATAATAGATGATTTCTCTTTTGGTAAATCAAAATGTATCATAATTACAGAATTTAGCAATTCAAAAACCAAAGTCAAAAGTTAACATGCAGGCGCAAATCCGGCGCGGCTAACGGTTTTTGAATTTTTTGATGTTGAATTTTTACTTTTATTTTTTATTTCTTACAAATGCTTGTCTTCTTCTTCTTTGAACAGGTCAATCAACCCGTCTTTAAACTTGCCCCAGAAATCTTTCATTCCTTTTCTGTTGGTCATTTTTTCTGCTACAATTGTCTCTTCCTCTTCTTCTATCTCTACTTCAACCTGCTCCTGCTGTGCCTGTTTTAAAATATTGGGCACGTCTACTTTTACGTGCGCCGTTTCAAACTGTTTCCGGTTATGCTCGTAATCATCGTATCCTTTTAAGATAAGGCCAATACAGGTAGAGTAGGTTGGCTTGGCCAATTCGTCAATATGTCCACCTGCGAGGTGTTCTGTAGGAAAACCAATTCGTGCATTTAAGCCGGTTACATATTCAGTTAATTGTATCAGGTGTTTTAGTTGTGACCCGCCCCCGGTTAGTACAATACCGCCATTGAGCATACGGTTGTCCATGCCCACCTGTTTCAGGTGGTAAGAAACGAAATCCATTATTTCGCTCATTCTTGCCTGGATGATATTGGCCAGGTTTTTTACACTGATTTCTTTTGCAGGCATACCACGTAAACCAGGAATAGTAATGAATGCATTTGATTTGGCCTCATTGGATAAAGCTGAACCAAACTGTACTTTCATTTGCTCGGCCTGCGTTTTTAATACACCCAGCCCGGTCTTGATATCGTTGGTAATATTTTCGCCACCAAAAGGTATTACGGCAGTATGTTTCAAAATGCCTTCATAAAACACGGCCAGATCGGTAGTGCCCCCGCCTATGTCTACAATGGCCACACCTGCTTCCAGATCTTCCTGGCCCATTACTGCGCTGGCAGAAGCCAGGGGTTGCAGCACCAGGTCTTTGGTGATGAGGTTACTTTTCTCTACCGCACGGTTAATATTGCGAATGGCATTTTTGTCACCCGTAATAATATGAAAATTAGCACCCACTTTAACACCACCATAACCAATGGGGTTTGGTATATTCTGAAAATTATCAACTGTAAACTCCTGCGGTATAACATCTATGATTTGATCACCTGCAGGAATATACGTTTTAAACTGATCCGCTATAAGCTGATCAATCTCGCGCTGGGTAATTTCTTCATGGGTATCCTGGCGTACAATATCACCGCGGGTTTGCAGGCTTTTAATGTGATGGCCTGCTATTCCAACATACACTTCTTTAAAATCAATGCCGGTATTGGAAGCCATGCAATTGTCAAGCGCTGCGCGGATAGCCTTGATGGTTTCATCAATATTGAGCACCTGCCCATGTTTTACACCGTTGCTGTTGGCACGGCCAAACCCAACTATTTCCAGTTTTCCATATTCATTCTTACGGCCGGCAATACAGGCAATTTTTGTGGTGCCGATATCGAGCCCCACTATAATTGGTTGTTCATTGTTCATAGATGTATGTTTATTTTTAGTTGTTAATGTTATACCACTTATTCCTCATTACCCTTTTGGTTTTTTCATAACCGCTTTTGGCTGTTGTTTCTTTTGGGTGGGCAGAATGGCCCGGCTTTTCAATGGTGTTGGATGCCCGCCTGTTCGGGCAGGAATGGAGGTTGGAACTCTTTTAAACGAATCTTTTACCGCGGCATTTCGCTGGGGATCTTTTAAAATCGTTAAAGTTGGCGAAGCCACCGCATTTGCAGCAATATTATTATCCACCAGTGTGGATACTGTATCATATTGTAATTGCTTCGATGATTCAATCAACTGCTGAATTTTTTTCAATGCCTGTAATGAATCAATCTTCCCCGCTGTTCCTTTCTTTGTTGCTACTACCTGCTTATCATACTGCACGTTGATCACACTATATTTATCCAACCCCGCTTTAGCGCCCACCTGCTGGTAAAACAAAAACAAACGGTGAAATTTTTGTTCGTAATCAGCCCCGTCTCCAAATGCAATAATATGTTTGCCTATTACCGGTATCATTTCAAACGTACGGTAAGCTGTTATATCTATCTGCCCTATCTGCGCCATCCAAAAAGTATTGGCCAGTATAAAGGGGCTCATTTGTTTAATCTGCTGCATCAGCAGGCTGTCTGCACCATACAGGATTTCTTTATCAGACGGAAAATTGCTGTACACCGGCAGTTTAACAGCCATCCGGCTGTTTAGTGGCAGGCGCTTACCGCTGCTGTCAATATAAAAATTGTTACCATTTACGGTGAAAATGCGTGCCACCGGCGTTCTCTCCTCAACGGCTACACGCAGTATGCCATTGTTATCAAAGAATAATTGCGCATCCCTTATCCATATATTCTGCTCCAGTGCAGCCTCCATTTTTTTCAGATCAAAAGAGGCCAGTAATTGTCCTTTGGGGGGATTGCTTTTGTCGGGAGCAATAATATTCATTACCTCCTGCTTGTTCAAAAACAGGTCATTGCTTTTTCCACTGATGGTAATATCGGTACCGGTACAGATTTTATGGTTCTTTTTATTAATAGCGGCAATCAGCAATACCAATAAGCCGGCACCCAGTACCACTACCAGTACCAGGAACAGTATTCTTCTGATATTGCTTTTAATTGTCATTTCTTTTCAAGTATTGCTTTAACAGGCTGCACCAGCGCATCAATATCGCCGGCACCGGCTGTAATTACTACTTCTGTAAATTGATTGCTGAGCCCGGGCACAAATACTTCTTTCATATATTGCAATAGCGCCTCCTTACTCAATATCCTTTTATTGGAATGCTGCATCCGGCTGAGTATGGTATCACTGCTAACCCCTTCCATAGGTAATTCTCTCGCCGGGTAAATGGGCAATAGCAATACTTCATCTGCCAAATCCAGGCTTTCGGCAAACCCATCCGCCAGGTCCCTGGTTCTGGAAAACAGGTGCGGTTGAAAAATGATCGTACATTTTTTTCCGCTGAATAAGGCTTTGGCTCCGCTGATCAATGCTTTCAGTTCTGCAGGGTGGTGCGCATAATCATCAATAAATATCACCCCACCAGTCACCTCACTCCCACCTTCCCCCTGAAGTGTTGGCGGTATAATGTATTCAAACCTTCTTTTTATTCCTTTAAAAGATGCTACAGCCGCTTTAATTTTCTCATGATCAATCTCCAGCAAATGTGCAATGCTAATGGCTACTACCGCATTTTCTACGTTGTGCATGCCACCCATGTGCAATACCACATTGCTTAGCATGCTGTCTTTCATCATTACATTAAAGCTGTAACCACCATTCATCATGCGTATATTGGCAGCATAGCAATCAGCACTTTCATTTTGCCGGCTGTAAGTAAAGTGCCGGTCTGCATGTAAATCCGCAGCACGCTTTAAACCAAACTTACTCAGCAATATCCCACCCGGTTTTACTTTTGACCCAAATGCTACAAATGCATCCTGCAAAGCTTCTTCGGTTCCATAGATATCCAGGTGATCCGGATCCATGGAGCTGATAACGGCGATATCAGGGCTCAGCCGTAAAAAACTCCTGTCGTATTCATCTGCTTCAATTACGCATACATTTCTTTCACTGCTCCAGAAATTGCTGTTGTAGTTAACCGATATGCCACCCAGGAAAGCGTTGCAACCATAACCCGTGTCGCGCAGCAAATGTGCCGTCATGGTAGTTATGGTAGTTTTGCCGTGTGTGCCACCAATACATATATTAAACGAGCTGTTGCTGATCAGGCCCAGCACCTCACTTCGTTTCAGTAATGTGGCATCCTGATCTTTATACCAGTTCAACTCTTTGTGATCTTTTGGTACCGCAGGTGTATACACCACCAGTTGCGGCTTTTTTGGTGCCAGTTCAATATTGTCTTCATAATGGATGGCAATGCCTTCTTCTTCAAGCTTTTTTGTAAGCACGGTGCTTGTTTTATCATACCCGCTCACCCTGCAGCCCTTAAATTTAAAATACCTCGCCAGTGCACTCATGCCAATGCCGCCAATGCCAATAAAGTAGACCTCTCCCTTTACCCCGGTTCCGGAAGAAGGATTAATCAGTTCATCTATATTGTTTATCTGTGCCATTTGTTTAATACTGCTTTAACACTGCTCCAACTGTTTAACCAGATTTATTCAAGCAATCACTATCACCCTTTCAACCTGTTAACCAGCAGCAATACTTCTTCTGCAATTATTTTATCAGCATTGGTGACTGCCAGTTTCGCTATATTATCTTTTAGCTGCTGCTGCTGTGCTTCGTCATTCAGCAATGCAATAATGGTACACACCAGTTTGTCTTTTGCTTCATTGTCCTTTACCAGTAAGCCCGCCTGCTTGTTTACCAGGTTTTGGGCATTCACCGTTTGGTGGTCTTCTGCCGCAAAGGGATAAGGTACAAATACCACAGGCTTTTTAGCAACGCACAATTCGGCAATTGACATGGCGCCGGACCTTGATACCACAGCATCTGAAGCTGCAAAAGCCATCTCCATCTGCCCAATAAAATCATTCACCCATATATTGGCTTTTCCGGCACTAATCTCTTTTGCGCGGGGTGCATATGGCTTACCAGTTTGCCAGATAAGTTGTATATTATTTTGCTCAAATTCATCAATGTGCAAATCAATGGCTTCGTTGATGCCCCTTGCACCCAGGCTGCCACCTGTAACCAGTATCGTTTTTTTATTTTGATCCAGGCCAAAAAACTGCAGCGCTTCTGCTCTTGTTGCCATACTGTGTACAATACTGCTTCGAACAGGGTTGCCCGTTATCATTATTTTAGCCGCCGGGAAAAATTTTTCCATCCCATCGCTGGCAACAAAAATTTTAGTGGCTTTTACTGCCAGCATTTTATTGCTTTTACCGGCAAATGAGTTGCTCTCATGTATACAGGTAGGGATGCCCTTGCTTTGTGCAAAACGCAATACCGGGAAACTTGAATAGCCACCTACCCCCACCACAGCATCCGGCATAAAGTCTGCTACAATGCTACGCACCTGAAAATAACTTTTCACCAGTTTATACGGTAACCCGATATTCCTAATCAAAGAACTCCTGTTTAACCCGGCTATATCAATTCCTTTGATAGCGTAACCAGCCTGCGGCACTTTTTCCATTTCCATTTTTCCACTGGCTCCCACAAACAAGATCTCTATACCCGGCTCTTTTTCTCTCAGTGCATTGGCAATGGCTATCGCCGGGAAGATATGTCCGCCCGTACCGCCACCTGCTATGATGATTTTTTTATTCATCATCCGTGTTTTCGTTTATAACTGCCGGTTGTACATTTCCTTCCAGTTTCTCAACATTGGTTGCCACACTCAGAATAATACCAATAGCAATACAGGTAAAAATGAATGAACTGCCACCCATACTTACCAGAGGTAATGTAACGCCTGTTACGGGAAACAAATTCACATTCACCGCCATATTGGCAAGCGCCTGAATCACAAGTGTAAAACTTAATGCCAGCGCAAGAAAAGCCCCAAATGCATAAGGACAACGCCTGAAAATGCGGATGCAGCGGTATAAAAAAACAAGGTAGATACAGGTTATAAACATACCACCCATTAGCCCATATTCTTCTATAATGATCGCAAAAATAAAATCACTGTAGGGGTGCGGCAGAAAATTGCGCTGCTCACTGTTACCAGGACCTACCCCCATCCAGCCTCCTTTTGCAATAGCAATCTTTGCCTGATTAACCTGGTAATTGTCTTCATCATCCGCATCGGTACCACCCCCATACATAAAATTTTCTACCCGGTTTATCCAGGTGCTTACCCGGCCCGTCAGTCTTGAATGCGTTTCCTGTTTTACTATTTCGCCGTTGTTTTTTTTATGGTGGATGACTGCTGCTGCAATCAATATCATTACCGGTATCAATGCTGTACCGATGGTCATCAGCAGGTGTTTGGTGCTCACCCGGCCAATAAACATAATCAGCATACTGGTTGCGCCAATCAGCAGGGCGGTAGATAAGTTAGCCGGCGCAATAAGCATACAGATAAGGCCAACAGGTATGATCATGGGCAAAAACCCCTTCCTGAAATCTTTAATATTATCCTGCTTTTTGCTCAACAAACGGCTGAGGTACATAAACAACGCCAGTTTGGCCAAATCGGAGGTTTGGATAGTCATTTGAATAATGGGCAGCTTTATCCAGCGGCTGCCTTCATTTAAGCGAACGCCAAAGAATAAAGTATAAACAAGCAATGGTATAGACAGGATGAACAATAATCTTGCTATCTGTGAATACAGCTTATAATTGACTTTATGCAAAAAGTAAATGACCATAAAACCAATGCCGATAAAAACCACCTGCTTGAACAAATAAGACTCGTTGCTTTTGCTTAAACGATACGCCAGCGTGCCTGTACTACTGTATACTACCAGCAGCGAAACCAGGGCCAGCAATACAACGGCGGCCCAGATCACTTTATCGCCTTTGGTTTTTTGACCAAGGCCCCTGAAAGGATTTTTTTCTATGGTTGCAAATTCATTCACGCCACACGGTATTTATTACTAAGTATAAAGTCTAGAGACATTACCAACATTTTGCCAAACCAGGAAATGAATATCTGTAACCTGTTAAAAATTATGTTACAATTCCCTTACTGCTTCTTTAAACTGGCGGCCGCGGTCTTCATAATTTTTAAATAAATCAAAACTTGCACAGGCGGGGCTCAGCAATACCACGTCCCCTTTCTCTGCAAAATGAAATGCAGCCTGTACGGCATCCTTTGCATTTTCAGTATTTACTATCAGCTCAACATCTTTACCAAAGGCCTCATGAATTTTACGGCTGTCCAAACCCATGCAAACAATGGCTTTTACTTTTTCTTTTACCATATCAAGCATGGAAGAATAATCATTGCCCTTGTCCACCCCACCCATAATAAGGATGGTTGGCTTTTCCATACTCTCGAGCGCATACCAGGTACTGTTTACGTTGGTAGCTTTGCTGTCATTGATAAATTCCACGCCCCTCACCGTTGAAACATGCTCCATCCGGTGTTCCAGGGTTTCAAATGATTCAATGGCTTCGCGTATTTTATCTTTGCGCAACCCAAGCGTAGCTGCCGCTATACCTGCTGCCATGGTATTGTACTGATTGTGTTTACCCTTAAGTGCAAAATCATAAATACTCATGGTTACGCGTTCGTTGTTTGCTTCTATAATCATTTGTCCGTTCTTAATAAAGCCGCCGTTGCTGGGTTGTTGTTGCATAGTAAATGGTAATGGGTTAGAATGGATTGCGTATTTATTTATGTACTGCATTGTTACCGGGTCATCTGCACAATAAATGAAAACATCATCTTTGGTCTGGTTCATCGCTATGCGAAATTTACTGGCGATGTAATTTTCAAACTTGTATTCGTACCTGTCTAAATGATCTTCTGTTATATTGGTTAGTATGGCCACTTCTGGCCTGAACGTTTTTATATCGTCTAACTGGAAAGAACTTATTTCCGCTATGTACCATGGTTTGGGATCTTCCGCAACCTGTTTGGCAAATGAATAACCAATATTACCCACCAGTGCTACATCCAGCCCGGCATGCTTACAGATATGGTATATCAGTGAAGTAGTAGTGGTTTTTCCATTACTGCCGGTAATAGCAATAATTTTACTATTGCCTTTGTAACGGTAGGCCAACTCAATCTCGCTGATAACAGGAATACCTTTTGCACGTATCTTTTGCACCAGTTCATTTTTTTCGGGTATGCCTGGACTTTTTACAATTTCATCTGCAGTAAGAATCATATCTTCTGTATGACCTTTTTCTTCAAACAAAATACCATTGGCCGCCAGCTCCTGCCTGTATATATCTTTCAAAAAACCACTGTCGGATAGAAACACATCAAAACCATGCTGCTTGGCAAGCAATGCGGCGCCTGCACCGCTTTCACCTCCGCCCAGTATGACCATTCTTTTACGCATCACATCAAATCGTTTTCAATAATTCATATCCGGCCATCCGGATTAACGGGGGTTTTTCAGTAGTATGAAATTTTTTTGTACTCCACAATATCTTTCCGGCCTTATGGGGGTTTTCAACAGGATGGATGTCACTTGCCGCGGTTTTTCAGCAATATTTTTTAATCTAACCCAGGCCTTTTGCAAGGACAGTGAGTAATGAAAACAGTTATCTTATTTTCAATGTTACAATTGAAAGCACTACGCATAAAATAGTTACTATCCAGAACCTTGTTACAATCTTGCTTTCATGATAGCCCAGCTTCTGGTAATGGTGGTGCAGGGGACTCATTAAAAATATCCGCCGCCCCTCGCCGTATTTCTTCCGGGTATATTTGAAATAGCTAACCTGTATGGTTACACTCAATATTTCTACAAGGAATACCCCGCAAAAAATAGGTATGAGCAATTCTTTGCGTACCATAATAGCCAGCGCCGCAATAATACCACCCAACGTTAAACTACCGGTATCGCCCATAAAAACCTGGGCCGGGTAAGCATTGTACCACAGGAAACCAATACAGGCCCCCACCATGGCTGCAATAAAAATAGATAACTCGCCCAGGTTAGGTATGTACATGATATTGAGGTAATCTGCAAACCGGATATTGCCGCTGGCATAGGCAAAAATGCCCAGGCATACTCCAATAATTGCAGATACACCTGTTGCCAGCCCGTCAATACCATCCGTTATATTAGCACCGTTTGATACAGCCGTAATAATAAAGATGACTACCAGCAGGTATAAAACCCATGTATAGTCGCGGACTGCTTCAGGTAATAATTTTGAATAATTAAACTCGTGTGATTTTACAAAAGGAATGGTGGTAATGGGTACTTCTGATTTAATGAATGTTCTTTCTTTACCATCCTGTTTAAATACAATCACATCTTTAGCGTCCAGGGTGGCGGTATCGCCCGTGAACTCACGGTAGGCTTTTGTGTTGTCATTAAACAATAAGGTTAACCCAATTATCAACCCCAACCCTACCTGGCCCAGTATTTTAAACCAGCCCGCCAATCCGTCTTTATCTCCTTTTTTGTATGTAACACCCTGTTGCTGTGCCATGCGTTTGGAACGCAGCTTCAGATAATCATCTACAAATCCTACCACTCCCAGCCAGATAGTAGACAGAATCATTAACCGTATATAGGCTTTATTAAGATTAGCCAGTAACAAGGTGGGTACCAGTATACCAAGTATGATGATGAGGCCCCCCATCGTAGGCGTTCCCTTTTTCTGCTGCTCACCTGCCAGGCCAAGATCCCTCACTGTTTCGCCTACCTGCTTTTTAACCAGGAAATTAATAAGGCGTTTACCATACACAGAAGTAATAGCAAGTGACAACAGAATAGCCAGCAACACCCTGAACGTAATAAACTGGAACAATGCCCTGCCCGGCATTGTGATACCCTGTTGTTTAAACCATTCAAATAAGTGGTATAGCATTTTTTTCTTTGTTACTATTTATTAATTCCGGTTTCACATGCGTATCAACCGGCTTCTGGTTACAAAACCCCTTACTTATCCAGCAAGGCAAATATTTTCACCAGTTCTTCTTTGTCGTCAAAATGATGCTTCACGCCTTTTATGTCCTGGTATTTCTCATGTCCTTTACCGGCTATGAGAACAATATCTTCCGGTTTGCTAAAACTGATGGCCGTCTTGATGGCTTCTCTTCTGTCTGCAATGGAAACTGTTTTTCTTTTTGCCGCGGTATTTAAACCCTGCTCCATGTCTTTCAATATCTGCGCAGGATCTTCACTGCGCGGATTATCTGATGTCAGTATCACCCTGTCACTGTAACGGCATGCTTCTGCAGCCATCACCGGGCGTTTTGTTTTATCCCGGTCACCCCCGCATCCTACCACAGTTATAATCTGCTCATGCCCTTTGCGTAATTGTTGTATGGTGGTAAGCACATTTACCAGCGCGTCTGGCGTATGGGCATAGTCTATGATACCAATTACTTTCTCATTAACTGATACTACATATTCAAACCTTCCCTCTGCACCACTTAAAATACTCAGGCAGCGCAACACTTCGTGCCTGTCTTCGCCCAGGCAAACAGCCGCGCCAAATACTGCCAGCAGGTTGTAGGCATTGAACTCACCAATCATCCTGAAATGAACTTCCTGATCATTCACGCTCATTATCAACCCCATTAAACCATTCTCCAGGATCTTTCCCTTAAAATCTGCCATGGCTTTGAGGCTGTAGTAATACTTGAATGAATGTGTATTCTGCAGCATTACGGCGCCTCTTTTATCATCCAGGTTGGAAACGGCAAAAGAATCGGAAGGCAATGAATCAAAAAATGATTTTTTCACCCGTATATATTCTTCAAAACTTTTATGATAATCCAGGTGATCATGCGTGATATTACTGAACAGGCCGCCCGCAAAATGCAAGCCTGTAATGCGGCATTGGTGAATAGCATGCGAGCTGCACTCCATAAACACATGTGTACAGCCTTCGTCCAGCATTTGTTTTATCAGCTGGTTCAGTGTTACCTGGTCGGGTGTAGTATGGGTGGCGGGCAGTATGGTATCGCCAATATGGTTCTGCACGGTACTCAACAAACCGCATTTATAACCCAATGCTGTAAAGAGCTTGTATAATAAAGTAACAATGGTTGTTTTGCCGTTGGTGCCCGTTACGCCTACTAATTTTAGTTTTTCAGAAGCCTGGCCGTAAAAATTATGCGCCATAAAACCTGCTGCTGCAGCACTGTTCTCTACCTGCACATAGGTAATATCTTCATTGAGAACTGCCGGAAACTGTTCGCAGATAATAACAACAGCGCCTTTTTCTATGGCCATATCAATGTACTGGTGCCCGTCTGATGCAGCACCGTGTATAGCGATAAATGCAGTGCCGGCGCCCACTTTTCTTGAATCTGTCTGAACATCTTTCACCTCCGCCTGGGTATTTCCATGCACAGAGCGGATGCTCACCTTATATAATATGTCCAGCAATATTGCCATAGTCAGTTTCCTCTTTAATTCAGTTCAATTTTTATCAACTGATTTTTATTTATTGCAGCCCCGGGATCAATACTTTGTACCGCTACTTTCCCCCTTCCTTTTGCCAGCACTCTCATATTCATGCTTTCCAGCAGAAACAATGCATCTTTCAAGCCCATGCCTTTTACATTGGGCATGGTATTTTTTGCCACCCAGCGTGTGTTCACAACCGGTCTGCTGTTATTGCTGTACATACTGCTCCAGGGCTGGCTGCCGGCTGAATCAACAAAACCAATATTTAATGTATTCAGTACTTCCTTTACATCTTTGGTTTCACCTGCGTAATAAAAAACGGTGCTGTCTTTTTTTACACCTTCCTCCTGTAGCAATGGGTTTGTATTTTTCAATGCGTACAGTTTATCTGCTACTTCTTTAAACACTGGCCCGGCAACTTGCCCACCCATGTGTTTTGCCGGATGTGGTTTTGTTTTAATAACCACTATACAGGTATACTGGGGTTTATCAAAAGGAAAATAACCTACAAAAGAAGCCTGGTACACCCCATCATCATAACTGATACCCTTACCCGCCACATGTGCAGTACCTGTTTTACCACCGGCGCTATAAACAGCATCTTTGAAAACCGGTCGTCCTGTTCCTTCCGTAGTTACTGCCAGCATACATTGCTGGGCAGCTTTTATCACTGCCTCGTCCGCAATATGTTCTTCCAGTACTTCTGTTTCAAAACTTTTAACTATCCGGCCATCGTCTTCTATCCGGTTTACGAGGTAGGGTTTTACCATTTTGCCATTGTTAGCTACCGCATTATACAGCATCAATGTCTGCAGTGGCGTTACTTCAATGGCGTACCCAAAACTCATGGTTACCATGGCATGCAGGCCTTCGTTATTCCTTTTTATTTTTGGCAGCACAGGTCGCTCTTCACCTACCAGGTCAATACCCGTTCTTGTATCAAAATGATATTTATGCAGGTAGCTTAAAAATTTATCAGGCTGCATGGCAAATGCATTGTAAGCAATCCTGCTCATGCCCACATTTGAACTGTGCGCAAAACATTCTTTTATAGTCATTACTGGTTTGGGTGCCCGCTCTGCATCAGTAACTGTTCTTACCCCCACATAATCGCTGCCATTTGCACCAACCTGTACCATATCATTCACAGTTGTTTTGCCTTCGCTCAACACTGACAGCAGCGTTGCCAGCTTCATGGTTGAACCCGGCTCTGTAGCACGGAGGGCATAGTTATAATCTTCCCAGTAATTGCCATCCGGTCTCTTACCCAGGTTGGCCATTGCTTTTATTTTACCGGTGCTTGTTTCCATTACAATACAGGTACCGTGGTCGGCCTCATTTTCTATCATCATTTTCATGAGGGCATTCTCTGCTATATCCTGTGTATTTACCTCTATGGTAGTAATAATATCTTTCCCATTCCGTGGTTCAATCTCAGCACCTTCTACCGGTATAAATGCACCACCGCTGATAAATCTTACCAGCCGCTGTCCCTTATCCCCTTTTAATAATGTATCGTAGGTTCTTTCAAGTCCAACATTCTGGCTAACAATTTTGCCATCGCCATTTATATAATCCCTCGATAAACCAATGGTGCGGTTGGCCAGCAAACCAAACGGGTTTAAGCGCCTGTTCTTTACTTCCGCAATAAAACCGCTCTTGTTCCGGCCCTGGTTCACCAAGGGAAATGAACGCAGGGTTTTATATTCTTCAAACGTCAGGTTCTTCCTTAATTCATAGTAGCGGTCTTTCTTTTTGTAACCCGCCAACAATTCTTTTTTATAAACACTTGCCTTTTTATCAGCAAAAAAACCAGCCAGTGCTACGCTTAATGAATCAACATATTCTTTAAACCGCTGCCCTTTTTTCTCGCGCAGGCCATCGGCACCAAAATCAATATAGATATCAAAATAGGGCACTGAGGTGCTGAGCATATCACCATCTTCGCTATAGATGGTTCCGCGCTCTGCCTGCATAGGCATTAACCGGGTATGAAGACTATCACTTTTGCTGCGCCAATAACTTCCCTGGAACTGCTGGATGTACACGGCCCTGCCCAGTATGCACACACTTAGCAGTACAATGCCAATAAAGCCAAGGTAAACCCTCCATAATATGTCGTTCTTTACTTCCAAGGCTGCTATTGCTTATTTTGAGATTTAGTAACTCAATAATTTACTCTTTCCTCAATACTGCGGTTCTGCTCAACCTAACTTACTTATATGATTTTTCTTTTGCTCACTACTGAGTATTCACTATTGACTTTCCTGCACTATCCCTTAAAATCATAGGCGGCTGCTGTAATTCTTTTAAACCCAATGGTGCAACCGCTTTTGCCAGTTCACTTTGTTTGCTGCGAAACATTACTTCGCTCTTCAGTGATTTATATTCGTATTGCAGTTCTTTCAGCTCTTTACTGGTTCTGTTAATATCTTTTACGGTGTTATCAGAATAATGTCCGTTGTATATGTACAGCACGGCCAGTACACTCAAAAACAGGAAGTAAGGAATATTCTTTACTATCCACTGGTAATTGAGCAGGCGTTTCCAATCCCGTTTTGCTTCCTTCTGCTGCGTTGAACCCATGTCTTGATGGATAAGTGATAATGTCTGATTTACTTAATCCGGTAATTCACTATTAACAAATACATTGACTGATGCGGGTAAGCTACAGGCTTGAACCACTTGCAGATTTCATTTATCACATTTCCATACTTACCACACGCTCCCTATTCTTCCTCATATTTTCTCCGCTACCCGCAACTTTGCACTTCTTGATCTCGGATTTCTTTTTAATTCAGCTGCTTCAGCAGTGACAGGCTTTTTGGTAATTATTTTTAATGTACTGGCAGATGCCACATTTTCAAAAGGATGTGCTTCTTCCTCTCCGAAAGTACCCTTACGAAAAAAATTCTTTACTAACCTGTCTTCCAGTGAATGAAATGTGATGATGGCCACGCGGCCGCCAGGTTTCAGAAGATGCGGAATTTGTTCAAGCAATTCGCGCAGCACCCCCAGTTCATCATTTACCTCAATGCGCAAAGCCTGAAACACCTGTGCAAAATATTTATTGGGATTTCCTTTTACTACTGCATGCAAGGCCGCTTTGAAATTGCTGATGGTTTTTAATGAAGTTGCTGAACGGATGGCGACAATTGTCCGGGCCAGCGTTTTTGCATTGGTTACTTCACCGTACTGTTCAAACAATGTATGCAGTTGCTGTTCGGTGTAGGTATTCACCACCTCAAACGCTGTTAATGCCTGCCGCCGGTCCATGCGCATATCAAGCGCCGCTTCAAACCGGGTTGAAAAACCACGTTCGGGTTCATCAAACTGGTGACTGCTTACGCCAAGGTCTGCCATGATACCATCTACCAATAACGTCTTGTGCAGGCGCATAAAGCGTTGCAGGTGACGAAAATTGTTTGGCACAAAAACAACCCGTGGGTCATCAGGCACATTTTTAGCTGCATCTGCATCCTGGTCAAAAACGAAAAGCTTTCCTGCCGGGCCGAGTTGCCGCAGGAGTTCTTTTGAATGACCACCACCGCCAAATGTACAATCCACATATATGCCACCGGGCTTTATTGCCAAACCATCCAATGTCTGGCGCAATAACACCGGCACATGATATCCATCTGAAGAACTATCTGTAATGGCTATATCATTATTTGTATCCATAACCTTACTGACCGTTTTTCGGCGTCATTACCTTTTTGTACAATGAGCTGAATTCTGTAGCAGTAAAAGAATCAAAGAACTGGTGGAACTTACTTTTATCCCAGATTTCTATACGTTTTTTAGAGCATGATAAGACTATATCTTTCGACAAACCAGCGTAATCTTTAAGAGGTGCCGGCAACAAAATGCGGTTGGCGGAATCTAATTCTGCCGTAGCCACTCCATAATTGAAATACTTTTTTAACTTGCGGTTGTCGTCATCGTGATCGGGCAGGTCTTCAATTTCAGAAGACACTACCATCCAGTTTTGCATGGGGTACAGGTTCAAACAATCATCAAATCCCCTGTTGATAACAAAATTGGTAGCCTCCCTTTCCGGTAACTGGCTAAGCAGTTTAGCGGGGAGCAGGAAGCGACCTTTGGCGTCCAGTGTAACTTCGTATTCGCCAAGAAAATGAATCATTTAGAAGGATTTGTACCAGTTTTGACATTTATTGACACAAAATAACATATTTTACCACTTAGTCCTTTAATTTGGAAGAATTTAATTTTTCCACAAGCTTATTTTGGGTTAAATATGAGGATGGGCAAGGGTTTGGGGACGCTGTTAAATATAAACAGTTGTTTGTAGTGTGCATTAGCGGTGGGAAACGGTGGATAACCTGTGAACCTGGCCGCCCAAAATGTGCATTACAGCTTTAAAATATCATTACAATGGCCCGCTAAGGCTATTCAGGTAGTACCCTGATACAGGAATTGCATATCAAAGAAGGTAAAAAAATGCAGTTGCTGCATGCCCCTGCCAACTATTTTGATTTGCCGGAGAAAGATATCAGCGGCCAATACTGTGAAAGGATTAAGCTGCCCGCCCTGATATATCTTTTTGCGGCGGGCAAAAGCATATTCGAAAAGAGATGGCGTTGCTGGACCAGTTTGGAAGAAATACCAGCTTTACTATCTGGGTAAGCTGGTATAAAAAAAGTGCCGGCCGGCCACAGATATCACGGAAGATACCATCCGGAATTATGCGCTGGCAAACGGGCTGGCAGATGTGAAGGTTTGTGCCGTAAGTGAAATATGGAGCGGTGTGAAGCCGGGGGTGCCGCTGGTTAATAGAAAGCTGCTTCGAATTTAGTATGCAATAGCAACAGGGAAATATTTTTACCAGGCCTTTATGCACCGTCTATTTTATAAACTTTCGTCTCTGTACTATATATTATCATCTCGATACAGTCTATGGATATCCGATCAATTTCAATTAACGATTATACGTATACGTTACCGGAAGAAAAAATTGCCCGCCACCCCCTGGCTGAAAGAGATGCGTCCCGGTTACTGGTATATAAAAACGGAAATATAACCGAAGCTGTCTACCGCAGTATAGACAGTTACCTGCCGGCCGGCAGCCTGCTGATTTTTAATAATACCCGTGTAATAGAAGCAAGGTTACTTTTTCAGAAACAAAGCGGCGGCATGATTGAAGTTTTTTGCCTTGAGCCCGGGGATGACTACCCGGATGTCACTACTGGCATGCTGCAGCAGGGCCATGTACAATGGAAATGCCTGATTGGTGGTGCCAGCAAATGGAAAGCGGGCCAGGTGCTACAAAAAATACTGCCGTATAACAATGAAAACATAACGCTGGAAGCAAGGTATACCGCAAAAATGAATGATAGTTTTATTATTGAACTTCAATGGACACCTGCTGCTTTATCATTTGCAGAGGTATTGCACCAGGCGGGTGTTATCCCACTGCCTCCCTATATAAAACGGATGGCAGAAACGGCGGATAAGGAACGTTACCAAACAGTATATGCGCTGGAGGATGGATCAGTAGCGGCACCAACGGCGGGGTTGCATTTTACGCCCTTTATATTTAAACAGCTGGCGCAAAAAAATATTCAGCACTCATTTGTAACACTGCATGTAGGTGCAGGTACTTTTAAACCGGTCAAAAGCGCCCGCATGGCAGGGCATGATATGCACGCAGAATTTATTGATGTGCCCAAACAAACCATTGTACAATTGCTGCGTTTTACCGGTAACACTTATGCAGTAGGTACCACTTCTGCCAGGACACTTGAAAGTCTTTATTGGTTGGGTGTAAAGACTAAGATCAACCCCGACATTCAGCATGAACAACTATTTCTTGCGCAGTGGGAAGTATATGACGATCTTCTTCCGTATAATTTTACTGCAAAGGAAGCACTGGAGGATCTGTTAGGCTGGATGGAAAAGAATAACCTGCAGCGATTACTCAGCAAGACACAGTTACTGATTGCACCTGGTTATCCATTTAAAATAATTAAAGGCCTGGTCACCAATTTTCATCAGCCGCAATCAACCCTGCTTTTATTGGTGGCAGCCCTGGCGGGGCCTGGCTGGAAAAAGATTTATAACTACGCTTTAGAAAATGATTTCCGGTTTCTAAGTTATGGAGATGGGTGCCTGATCAGTTAAAAAACTATCAGGCAAAGGGAAAATACCCATGCACACAGATGTGCAGTTAAAAGAAGGAAATCAGAAATCTGCAGGTTATGCATTCTCCTGTTACTTCCGGTCTGCCAGTGGCATATCAATAATAAACGTGGTACCCTTACCGGTAGCGCTTTCAACTTTTATTTTTCCGCCATGTGCATCAATCATGGTTTTTACATAGCTGAGTCCCAAGCCAAATCCTTTTACATTGTGTACATTACCTGTATGTGCCCGGTAAAATTTTTCAAATATTCTTTTTTGAGTTTCCTTGTTCATGCCAATACCATTGTCTTCTATGCGCACCTGTATATACCTGCCCGTATTAATGGTATTTATTTTAATGACAAGGTTGTCTTTTGAATATTTTACGGCATTGTCTACCAAATTGGATATGAGGTTGGTAAAATGCACTTCGTCGCCTTCTATCAGATCAGCTGCTGCATTCAGTTGCAGCATTGCATGGCCGCTTTTGTCTTCCAGCTGAAGGTGGAAATTTTCCAGTACTTTATCTATCACTTCATGTACATGTATAGGTACTTTATTCAGCTGGATTTCCTGCCTTTCCATCAATGAAGCCTGCAGAATAGTTTCTACCTGCTTATTCATGCGTTTGTTTTCTTCCTTAATAATACCGCTGAAGTAACCCATCTTCTCCCTGTCCTGCAACACTTTTTCATTGCGCATGGCATCCACCGCCAGTGATATGGTAGCCAACGGTGTTTTAAACTCATGCGTCATATTATTAATAAAATCATTCTTGATTTCGCTCATTTTTTTCTGCCTGAACAAAGCATTCACGGTAACATAAAATGCAGAAATGATGATGAGGGTAAATAGGATGGCGCCTATCATTAACCAGCGCAATTGCCTGAATATATTATTCTTCACATCCGTTACTACGAGTATCATGGTCTCTTCCGGCATCAGGTTCTCATACTCACTACCACTGGGTATCTGCAGGGGATACACAAATTTGATATTGTGAATGGTATCTTCCACCGTCTTTACCAGGTTAGCAGATTTTAATTCATAAGAATTTAGGCCAACAGTAGAAGATATTCCAAATTCAAATTTTACATCTTTAATACCATTATCGTCAAACGCTTTTTTTAATTTTTCTTCAATCTCAAAAGGCGTATAATTTCTGGCAATGGTGGAAGGCTTCAGCAATTCATTGAGCAACTGATCGCTGGGCATCATAAATCCGGGCCTGAATTTGGGATTTTTAAGGCTGGGCAGGGTACCTTTCTGTTCCATCAGTTCGTTTCCTACGGCTGACATTGACTTGTACACCTTCTCATATAATTGCTCTTCCTTAACTACCAGCATATTTTTGATCCAGGATACCTGGATAACAATGATGCCCAGGAGTGAAGCGGTAATCAGTAAAATGATAACAGGTAGAATTTTCTTCATTATTACAAAAATAGTGGAGCTGGGGCGGCTTTTGTGGAAAACCCTGCGGGCGACTACGCTTTTTAACTAAGGTTTTGCACCAAAATGAGGCTTCCGGCTACCCGAATAAAGATTTTTATTTGCCAATATAATAAGTAATTTAGAATTAATGATACAGCCGGCACCGGGCATATTGTTGATCGCAGATCCTTTTTTAAAAGATCCGAATTTTAAGCGGACCGTAGTCTTTTTGTGCGAACACCAGGATGAAGGCACATTTGGATTTGTGCTGAACCGCGCTTATGAGCATACATTGAATGAGCTGGTATCCAATGCGGGCGATCTTACACTGCCCGTGTACTATGGTGGCCCGGTACAAATGGATACAATACATTTTCTGCACCAGTATCCGGAGCAGATACCAGGCGGTACTGAAATAATAAAAGGTATTTATTGGGGGGGCGATTTTGAAACGGCCCTGCATATGATACGCAGCGGCGAAGCCGATATCAACAAAATTCGTTTTTTTATAGGCTATAGCGGCTGGGGCGAAGGCCAGTTGACGGATGAGTTGAAAGAGAAATCATGGCTGCTGGCGCAAGCCACCCGTAAAATTGTTTTCCCTGCGGCCATCAGCGAAACCTGGAAAGAATCTATCCGTTTGCTGGGCGGCGATTACGAAATGCTGATCAATTTCCCGATAGACCCGCAGTTGAATTAAGAAATCAGTACCTGCTACCCACCCGCTTCGCGCTTAACTGGCGGAAGCTATTTCCCTGTTCACTTCCGGGACGAGCTAACAACAAAATTTTATAAATTACACATCGCTTTTTCATATACCAGCATAGTTTCCGCATGTACGTCGTTCGTCGCCACGCAATTATTATTATAGAAAAACCATAGCTGAAATTTATTTTTCAGCAAGCATTCTTTCAATAAGAAAACCGGTCTGACCCATAGCGCCGACCGGTATTCTTCTGCAAGCAAATTTTATTTCACAAAAAGCTTCATATCCGGATATTCCTGCAACTTCTATGCTGGCTCTATCCGGCGTTTATTTCACAAGAAAATAATAGGAACAAACATCATTATCATTTCTTACTGAAATAGAGAAGTGCTGTCATAAGGCGCTAATTCCCTAATGGAAAACTGATGCCGGCTCTTATGGTCAGATTATCCAGGTTGCTGATGCCGTTGTAATTAAAAGGCATATAGTTATAACCGGCCCCCAGGCTAAACCCGGCATTACTGAATTTACCAAACGGAATATAAACGCCCGCTTCCGGCCTTGCTGCAAAACCAAATGTTGTTTTACCATCATTGCTGAATTCACCTGCGTACTGGTTATAAGTAATAATATTACCACCTGCAGCCAGTGCCAAATAAGGCTGAATGATTTTACCGGGCAAAAAATTGTACTGTCCTTTAAGTAATACAGGTGCCGTTTGTATAGTGTTGGTCAACACTGCAGAAAGATCGCTACCGTCGGAGAACTTATATGCCCCGCGCGGATATTTCTGATAAAATGCCTGTGAACCGGTTTCCAGCCCAACCGCAAACTTCTTATTAATATGGTACATCAGTTCTGCACCAAATCCTTTATAGGATGTATTACTGATAAGATCTTTGTAAGAACCCATTGGCACAGCAACCGAATAATTAAGTTTCAGTGTAAGGCCATTTTCTTGCGCATAAGCTCCCGCCCCCAACAGCAAAAATGCGAACCCTGCTGCGATATATTTTATCTTTTTCATATGTTAATATTTTTAAAATCTATTATTGATTAGCTTTTATATAAGCCGACTGATCAAACAAAGCCTGTACACTTTTACTTATGCTGGCATCCGTAAATATTCCTTCGCCCCTCACTACCCCATTCCACGCCGATTTTATTTTACCGGTACCGGAAGCATCTTTCAAATCAAACATGTCAACAGAAATAACTCCTTCATTTACCTGGTAAGTGCCGATATATGAACCGTAATAACCATAGCCCGGATAACCCCAGTAGTAAGGATCCCAATAGCCATAGTAATCATTGTAATAATTACCGTAGTCAACATAGCCGGTATAGGTATTGATGATGTTGTTGACATTGATGCCCAAATCGGGATTCTGATCTTTGTTTACCAGGGTATAACCTCTTTGCTGCATAGCGCTGGTAATAGCGGCTATCATGAGCGAATCATATCCGTCACGCGTTTTCTCGCGCAGTTTGTTATTGCTGATGATAGCTACGGAGTCTGCAATACTAAAAGTTTTAAAATTGGAGAAACTAACCGTGCTGTCATGATTGGTAATATAGATACGGGTTTCTTCATCGGTCAGTTTACTAATGGGGTCTTTGGTACAGCTGCCCAGCATCAAAGCCACTGCCAGTACCGCAGGTACAATCGCATACTTTTTCATGTTTAAATTTTTAGCGTTTAATATGCAGTAAGACCCGCAAAGAAGATACCTGTTTAATGGGTGCAATAAGAAGTTAACAGTGGTGTAACAAATGCTAATGGATTGGCTAAAAATTTATTAGCACCGGGTTAAAAAGGAATTAATAGTGAGCATAAAACCTGTTTCTTACAACAATAAAACAACTGAATTGTATTTCATCGCCGAAATACAATTTGTTCATTTTGCATTTTAGCAGCGTCGGATAGTTTCTTTACACAACTCATAGGCGACTTATAATTCAATGCTGTTCCGGGATTTTTTTTGGAGTATTCACCTGGCGATTTATAGTGCACGGTTCACTTACTTTCAGTCGGTCCGCTGGTTATCGATAGCACATAAAATTGCCTGTTGCGGCAGACATAAAAAAACCCCGCCGAAGCGGGGTCAATAATTTTTCAAATATAATTGGACCAGTAAGTAAGAATATTGAATCTTATGGTACGACACCATGGATTTTAAAGGGATACAAGAACGGGGATTTTCACGAGAAAAATTACTTTATCACTTATCAGGCACCGGCATCTGCTGCAGTGGCGCCTTCTACCAGTACCGTTACTTTATTATTTAGTACTTCTACAAATCCACTTTGTATGCTGAAGTTGGAAATGTTCTTCATGGATTTGTCTTTCAGCACTTTTATATTACCCGCTTTTAACGCGCTCACCAGCGGCGCATGTTTATCCAGCACTTCAAAGCTGCCGCCGATACCAGGCAGCTGCACACCATATACGGTATCGCTGAACAATTTTTTAACAGGTGTAAGAATTTCAAGTTCCATAGCTCTTGCCCTTATAAGGGACTTTAATTTTAGACGATGACAGAATTCCTGCTGTACAAGTGTGCGACGCAACGATGTTTCATTGAAAAACAAAAGCCCGGCCCAAAATCAAAATACCAATAACGAAACAGCGTTTTTTGTTGCTCTCAACACCTACCCTTTAGAGAGAGGGGGGTTATTTCGCCTGCGCCTGCAATTTCTTACCCTTCTCAATGGCATCTTCAATGGTACCTACCAGGTTGAATGCTGCTTCAGGATATTCATCCACTTCGCCATCCATAATCATATTGAAACCACGGATGGTATCTTCCAGGCTTACAAACACACCTTTCAAACCGGTAAACTGCTCCGCTACATGAAAGGGCTGCGAAAGGAAACGCTGTACACGGCGGGCACGCGATACGGTTAATTTATCTTCATCGCTGAGCTCATCCATACCAAGAATGGCAATGATATCCTGTAATTCTTTATAGCGTTGTAAAATTAATTTTACCCTGTTAGCACAATCGTAATGTGCATCACCAACAATTTGCGGAGTAAGGATTCTTGATGTAGAATCCAAAGGATCAACCGCAGGATAAATTCCAAGATCGGCAATTTTTCTGCTCAATACTGTTGTAGCATCCAGGTGAGCGAATGTTGTTGCCGGCGCCGGATCTGTCAAATCATCCGCTGGAACATATACCGCCTGAACAGATGTAATAGAACCATTCCTTGTTGAAGTAATTCTTTCCTGCATCAATCCCATTTCAGTGGCAAGTGTTGGTTGGTAACCCACCGCTGATGGCATCCGACCTAACAAGGCTGATACTTCAGAACCTGCCTGTGTAAAACGGAATATATTATCGACGAAAAATAAAATGTCTTTTCCTTTTCCGGTTCCATCACCATCACGGAAATATTCTGCAATGGTCAAACCGCTCAAAGCCACCCGTGCTCTTGCTCCCGGCGGTTCATTCATTTGTCCGAAAACGAAAGTTGCTTTAGAATCTTTAAGGTCTTCCATGTTTACACTTTCCAGATCCCATCCACCTTCTTCCATGCTATGGATAAACTTGTCTCCATATTTCATGATCCCTGCCTCGATCATCTCCCTCATCAGATCATTTCCTTCACGGGTTCTTTCACCCACACCTGCAAATACTGATAAACCGGCATAGGCTTTTGCGATATTATTGATCAACTCCTGTATCAAAACCGTTTTACCTACCCCGGCACCACCAAATAAACCAATTTTACCACCTTTTGCATAAGGCTCAATAAGGTCAATAACTTTAATACCTGTATATAAGATTTCAGAAGCTGTACTTAAATTTTCAAATAAGGGCGGTTTGTTATGGATTGGTCGGCCGCCTTTTTTACTTACTTGTGGTAACCCATCAATTGCATCGCCGGTTACGTTAAATAAACGACCATTAATATCTTCTCCAACCGGCATTAATATAGGTGAGCCAAGATCAATAACATCCATTCCACGGGTCAAGCCTTCGGTACCATCCATTGCAATACAGCGAACACTATCCTCACCCAAATGCTGTTGTGTTTCAAGTATAACTTTATCGCCATTTGGACGGGTAATTTCAAGTGCATGAAGGATTTCAGGCAGCTTATTGTCGCCTGTAAAATGCACGTCAATCACGGCACCAATTATCTGTTTTATCTTTCCAACGTTTGCCATAAATTATGTTATTTCTAAATTTTGTCCAAAGGACTCCTTTGGAGGCGCAAAGGTAAGGGTTGATGATTGAAATTTAAAATGAAAAAGAAGATTTTTGGTAACAGGCTATTGAGCCTTGATTAGACTGTATTGGCGACGCTCCGTTGAAAATTAGAACGCTATTAAACATTTTCATTAAGAACTAAGACCTTGAAGTATGTTTCAACCTATGTATCACAATTTTATTTGTAAGTACAGAATAAATAACCATATAATGCTTGGTTACGAGCGTTTTTCTGAAGCGTGAGTATTTGGTGCTTTTAAATCCGAGGTTTGGATGTTTTTGTAATAATTCTATTTTAAGAAACAAAGCACGAGAAAAATTGTTCAAAACTGATTGAGTCCAATTTTCTTTTAGATAAACACTTATTTCCCAAAAGTCTTTTTGCGCTACATCTGTCCATACTATTTCTTTTTCCATTCTTCAAATTGTTGAACTAAATTATCATGGCTAATGAAATTGCCTTTCTCATATTGCATTTCAGATTCCATTACAAGATTTTTATCCTCTGAGGTTAAATCTTCCCACCAATCTTTCACCTCCTTAGATTTCAATAGGTCTTTAATTTCACCCAATACAATTTCATTATCACAGGTATTTATTAGTTGATGAAGCTCTTGTTTATCAATCATATTTTTTATTTTAATCAAATTTAATCATTCTTTTAAACTAATAAAAGTGCCTTTCTTAATTAAAAGTGAATAAACAAATCTCCATATCCAACCAGAAAATACGAAATTTGATCCTCTCTATCAATTATGGATAAATTCATTGTTTCTGCTAGAAAATACAGGCCGCAAAACTTTAATACTGTTGTGGGGCAGTCCCATATCACCACAACTTTAAAAAATGCAATCAAAAATAACCAGCTGGCTCATGCCTTTTTATTTTGCGGCCCTAGGGGAGTTGGTAAAACAACCTGTGCAAGGATATTAGCTAAAACCATTAATTGTGAGAACAGAACCCCTGATGGAGAAGCTTGTAATGTTTGTAACTCCTGTACTTCTTTTGATAATGGAACTTCCTTAAATATACATGAGCTGGATGCGGCAAGTAATAATTCAGTTGATGATATTCGTTCTTTGGTAGACCAGGTAAGGTTTGCCCCACAGGCAG